>CAVQIG010000014.1:0-82236 GCA_963712515.1 uncultured delta proteobacterium | reverse complement strand
ATGCGATGCACCCCCGGCATGACGACGTGGGCTGGGTCGTCACTGGCCGCAAGGATGGTCACCTCGCGCTTGTAGCCGCGCTTGGGAAGATCATTGTAGCCCTTCCAGCCGTCGGTGTGGACGGTCGATCCCGGTTCGATTGCCTGACATACGAACGGCGTGAGGCTCGCGGACGACACGTCGCGAACTCGTTTGACGCGGATCCGCCCGAAGCCCTTGGGATGTTGGATCTCCACCGCGATGGCGACGATCGCCTTCTTGTACCTCTCTCTTCCGCTGGTCCCTTCTTCCTCGCCGCCGACGTATGTCTCGTCGACTTCAACATACCCACTGAGGCGCTCCGCCCGGGCCGCACCATCGCTCGCCGCAGTTTGTGCAGCCACGTCCAAGCGGTCTGATAGCTCCCCAGGCCCAGGGCGCGGGCTGGAGGCCCAGAGCGCTGGCACCGTGCTTCTGGCTGGTGACAAACCACATCGCGAGAACCCACGTCCGAAGTGGCTTCCGCGTCCCTTCGAACACCGTACCAGCCGTGATCGAAGTCTCTCCCTCGCAAGCGCGGCAGTGCAGGTACTCGCGAGCCGTCACCCAAGCTCCTGCCGTGGAGCTGCAACGCGGGCAAACGAACCCATCGGGCCAGCGGAGTCGAGAGAGGTACTCACGGCACGCCGCCTCGTCGGCGAAAAACCTCTCGAACAGGTTGAAATTCCTTGGGTAGTCCCGCCCCGCCGAAGCTGTCGGTCCGTCTGCCACGGGCCGAAACACCTATATCTTGGGGTCACTTGCGTAAAGTGGATACCCCCCTACGGTTGATATCGGAACGCAGACACGCCGCTCTACGCCCGTTTGACGGCCCGCGAAGGTACCCCATGACCTGACTGACCGGGATCGCGGTGGGCGTCCTTCCGGCGCTGGCCGAGAACCGCGCCCGGGGATCGCAGCGGAACGTTCACAGATCCGACGACAGATGTACCTCCGCCATTCGCAATGGTTGAACCAGCGAGCGCGACGGTGTCGCGCCTCGTGCCACGCTCGGACTCGACCGACGGGGCGGCGTCGAAGCTCCCGCCGAGCGCGAGATGGAGATCGATGCGGTTGGCGAGCTCGGCATTGCGCAGCTTGATGACGTCCGCCTGAGTGGCGAGCTGGGTGGTCTGGAGGATGAGCACCGTCAGCATGTCGCTGGCGCCGGCCTTGTATCTCTTTTTCGCGATCCGGACGCCCTCGGTGCGGTCGTCGAGTCCCTGCGTTTCGTACCGCAGCCGCTCCGCCAGCAGCTGCTGGTTCGTCACCGCGACCTCCACCTCCCCGAACGCTTGCAGGGCGACCGCGCCGTAGCGGGCGACTGCCTGCTTCTGGTCGGCCGTCGCGATCCTGACCCGCGCGAGGAGTGCCCCACCCTGGTAGATGGGCACCTCCATGCCGATCACCGCGTGGAGCAGCGTGGGATTGAGCTGAGTAGCGAGAGCAGTTTGTCGCTCAATCGCCCCCCCTCCAGGGTGAGCGCGAACGACGGCAGCAGCGCGAGCTTCGCCGCCTCGTGCCGGCGAAACGCCGCCAGCACCTGGTGCTCGGCCGCGACAGATCCGGCCGCCGCGCGAGCAGCGACGACGGCAGCCCCGCCGCCACCGGCGGCGGCACCGCGCGAAGGTCCGCGGCCACCTCGACCTCGGCCGCGGGATAGCGGCCGACCAGTAGCTCGAGCGCGCGGCGCGCCTCGCTGTATGCCTCCTGCGCGGCGCGCAGCTGGCTCTGGGCCGAGGCGAGGCCGCGCTCGCCTGAGCCACGTCGAAGTCCGCCACCTTGCCGGCGGCGCGCCGCACGCGCACCAGCTCGAGCAGGTCCGTGTAGACCTGGACGCTCTGCTCGGCGATCGTCAGGAGCTGGCGCGTCTCGATGGTGAGGTACCAGCTCTTCGCCGTCGTCGCGGCGAGCGACTGCCGCGCGAAGGCGTAGTCGAGCGCGGTCGCCTCGGCGGTCTCCTCGGCGACGGCGCGCTGCGCCCGCAGCCGGCCCCACAGGTCGATCTCCCAGGCGATCCCCACGTACTCCAGGTTGCTGTCGAAGCGCTCGCCCTGCCCAGGTCGCGCGTGCGGGCGGCGCCGATCCTGGCGCCGATCTGCGGCTTCAGCCGCGAGCCCACGACCACCACCGCTCTGCCGCGCGATCTCCACCTTCGCGGCGGCCTGCCGCAGATCGAGGTTGTTGGCGATCGCCTCGGCGACGACCGCGTCGAGCCCGGGGTCGTCGAAGGACGCGAGCCAGTCGTTGCTCACCTCGTCGGCACTCGCGGGCGAGCTCCAGGCCGGGGGAACCGTGGTACCCTCGGGCAGCGCCTGCCGCAGGACCGCCGCCGGCTGCGGCGACGTCGAAAGGCAGCCGACGAGCAGCGCGGCGGCGGCGCACCACGCCCGGCGCATCAGAAGGGGATCGGATAGAGGAAGTTAACCACGAGTACGAGCGGATGCCGATCCGGCGCAGGGCGGCGAATCCGCCGCCGCCGGTGTAAATCGCCGAGGCGCCTTGCGCCCCGATCGAGAACTTCGACGGGTCGGGATCGTCCAGAGAATCGTCACGGCGAACCGACCCTGCGGCATGTCGGGCGGCGGCGCGTTGAACTTCGGGAGCGCTGCCGCTCGGCAGGAGCTGCCCCGCCCCGCTCGGCCAGATGCTCTCGACCGTGCCGGGGAAGATCTGGCCCGGGTAGCGATCGAGCGCGACCTCGACGGGCTGTCCGCGCTCGACGTACTTGAGGACCTCCTGGTCGTAGCTCGCGAGCACGTAGCGGTCGGCGTCGCAGATGAAGGAGGCGATCGCGCCGAGGCGGACGATGCCCGCCACCATGCCAGGACGGACCTGGAGGTTGATGATGTAGCCGTCCTCGGGCGCCACCAGGGTGGTGTTCTCGAGATAGTATCGCGCCTGATCGAGTTCGGCCTGCACGCTGGCCACGGTCGTGTTCACGCCGCTGATCTCGGACTGGTAGCGGAGCCGGGCCCGCTCGAGCTGGGCTCCCGCCTCACGAGAGTCGGGTGATCCGCTGGGCGAACGCGGTTAGAATGCCGCCAGCGTCTCGCTGCTTCTCCCCTTAGCCGCCCAGACGACTCGGCCTGCGACGTGGTCGACGATCACGGTGATGTAGCGGTGCCGTTTCCGGTACGAGAACTCATCGATCCCGATGAAGTGCAGGCCTTCGAGCCTCGAGGAATCGAGTCGCGCGCCGACGATCCGCTCGACGATCTTGCCGACGCTCACCCAGGCGATTCCCATGATCTTGGTCACCGAGGTCTTGTCGGCTACTCGAGCCAGGTACGCCGTGGTCTCCTCGAACGCCGCGCTGAACCAGCCGCCGGCCGAACCCCAGGGGACCTGTTCGTTGACCACTCCGCACCGAGCGCACTCCACACGGCGCGGAGCGTAGCGCAGCCAGATCCGGGTCGCGCCGAGATTGAGGTGTCGCCACACCCGCGCCTCGCGCTGATCGTAGCCCGGCGCTCGCTTCCCGCACCGCCCGCAGCGCGGCTTCCTTCTCCGTGGCCGGACGTCGAACACCACCCCCGCGCTGCCCACCTCGGCCGAGTCCACGACAATCCCCGTGATTCCCAGAAGCGTTTCGAGTACCTTGGCGACGCGCACGGAACCCTCCCTGCTCGTTTGTCAGCTTGGTCGCCGACAGAAGAGCACGGGTTCCGTGCGTTTCTCTATCCCTGTCCAATCGCTGGCACCGCCGGCTCAGATCTCCGTGTGTCTCCCTCCTCGTCGCCGCGCCAGCGGATCTTCTCCCTCTTCCTGGTTGATAAACCGTTCCCCTGGATGCGCGTACGACGGCCCTCGACCTTCGCCAGAAGCTGCCGTCCACATTGTGGACGGCGAAGAGCCGGCGCCTCCGGCCGTAAACTCGTCGCTCGACGCCAGCCACAATCCGTCCACACTGTGGGCGGCTGCTTCGGATTTAGGAGACCCCATTTTTTTCCTTACGCCAGTTAAACGAGCGATGGTTCAGCGGCCGGCGCCCACCACCGCCCGGCCGTGACAAGTTGGGTGTGCGCCGGTCCGGCCCAACCGTGGGCTAGCCGGCTGCCCTGCAGAATACCCGTTAGTCATGGTGGCCGGCGGAGTCGTGGTGGTCGAAGGTGCTGTGGTGCGGGGCCGCCCAAAGGTCCGGATTCTCACGCCCGCAGGTGCTCCGGCTGGACACGCAGTAGTGTGTAACGCGCGAGGTAGAAGAGCGCGCCGAGAATCGGCACCACCAGAATGACAGACCAGAGAAGTTTTGCGTAAACGTACCAGCACGGCGGAGCCAGAGATGAAGAATCAGCATCAGGCTGAATGCCAACGAAAGCTCGAGAAAAGGATCGGTCAGAAGCGCGTTCATTCGCGTTGCCGGCAACGATACTGCCGTTCAGCGGCGGGGCGAAGCCCGTCCGCCGCAACGGCGGGTTGGGCGGCGCCTCCGACGCGGGGTAGCAGGCGTCGGGGGAGTGCGGCGTCCATCGCAGTGCGGAGACGAGGCCCGGGCGTAAGCCCCGGTGGGAAGAACGGCTGCATGCTCCTCGCCTACCCGAGCCACGATCTGGTCATCGTGCGACGCACAGGCCTACGTCCACTCGGGGTCCTTGTCCGCGAGCTCGTCAGCATGCCGGACGATCACCTTCCACTGGCCCTCCTCAAGCCGGTATACCTGGGTACAGCGAAGGGTGCGGTGGTAGGTGCGGCCATCGACGGTGCGCTCCATGTGCTCGAGATCAACAGTGCACGCGAGGTCTTGGCCGACGACGGTGAGCAGGTTCTCGGCCCGGCGACCCGTCGCTCGGATCCCCTTGCTGGCCCAGTCCAGTCGCTGCGCCACGTGTTCCCAGCCACGTTCGTAGCCCCCGAACGCTCCCATGATGACGCTGTCACTCGAACGCGACCATAGGGCCTTGAAAGCCTCGGCCCTTCCCTCGACCAGTTCAGCTAGCGCGGCCTCGCACCTGGCTCGCGCTTCCTCCCACGAATCCTTCATGGCAGCTCTCCCGAAATGTGCGCGGCCGGGACGCAGTGTGTGCGGCCGCCCCTTCATCCTCGTCCGCCCAACTATTACTTGAGCTGCGACCCTCTGAGCCCCGACCCATGTTATCTGGCGCCGCTTGCACTTGAAGCACCGTCTCGTAGGTGACCCGTGACGTCCGACGAGGCCTCCGGCCGACCCTCGGGCTGAAGGTCTCGTTCAGCGATGAATTTCGCAAAACGATTGTACCCAACGGGCATCCGTGCTGCGTACCGAGCCGATTGGGATCGATGGATGAACGCGGTGTCCACGAGCGGATCGTACAGCCCCGTGGCACACGTTTGGCACACGCGAACGAAAAAACCTAAGCCACCCGCCGGAATCGAACTGGCGACCTGCTGATTACGAATCAATCTCAGCTGGTCCGACGTGGACCGATGGCGAAAGCCGCTTGAGGAAACGCAGGAAATTCAGGGGCACCGCCGTGAGTCCATCGAGGTCCGGCGAACGTCCCAGCGAGCGAGCAACGCACCTGGCGAATTCCCAGTAAGGGAGAGAACCGCATTAGCAAACATGGAGCGAGGGTTCCGAATCCCTTTCGCGGAGCAGACGCTCCGGGTGGACGAGATCATGGCGCGTCTCAGCTAATCAGCCTCGGAGCCGATCGGACGAGAGCTTACCCGTTTTTCCGCGTGGGTCTCTGCTCTTCATGTACTCTTTCAGCCACGCCTTCGAGCTGAGCCATAGGTTTCCTTCGCGAACAGCCCTCAGGCGGCGCGCGAGGACAAGCTGCCGAAGGTAAACCGAGGAGTAGGGTGAACGCGCAGCGAGAGCTTTGAGCGGAACGAGCTTCGCGTCTCCGGCGAGTGCGGGAATAAGAAATCGGGTCAGCGCACCGCTCACGGCGCGAGCTATCACCTCGGCTAGGGTATGCGGATTGCCTCCATCAGCGGCTTCAAGCGCGCGGACATACCGGGGACGTTGACTCGCCTGAATTACCGCCGGTGGGTAACCCTCCTGGATGAGCATCCAGTTCAAGATGAGGCGGCCTACTCTTCCGTTTCCGTCCACGAAAGGGTGGATTCTTTCAAACCATGCGTGGTGGTCCGCGGCATGGATGATCGGGTGGACCTCCTGTCGCGCGGCACTCGATTCACTCCAGGTACTCAAGTCTGCATGAACCGCCGTCGGCAGGGAGACCGAAACGGAACGAACGCGGACACCGCCTTTACGCCAGGCGCCGGGCGCTTCGCCCGTCGGGGGAGGGTCAATGGTCCAAGCGAGTTCAACCGTCTGCCGATGGATTTCGCTCACGACGGCGATCGGAACGCCCCGGTGCTCCGTAGCCGTCTTGTATACCCAGTCGGCGGCTCGAGCGTACCCCTCTACCTCCATGCTTTCGACGAGCGTTCCCGACGCTCGGCGATGCTCCACAAGCGCCTCGACCTGAGCACGTGTCATCGTGTTTCCTTCGATGGCGGTCGAGTTGTGGACGTCGTCGATCCAAATTTGGCGTAGAATCTGGTCTGCTTCTACGGCGCGGGGAAGGCCGCCAAAGGCGGTGTGAAGGAGTCGGACTTCCTCGTCGACTCCGGAGAGGATCTCGGCCAGCGAGGGGCGCCCGGCTCGGTTTTTTTTGCTACGAATCTCGATCATGAAATTCCAACATAGGCAAAAATCCGGCGAATACTTTTTTACCTACCTTACGGCAGCACCTAAAGTAGTTAAAAAACTCACCGCCGCGGAGGTAGCCTGGTAGACCTCTGGCACCACGGGAGGGAACGCGCCGTCGGCCTGCCGGTCGTGGGCCTTCCTCGACAGCGACAGCATCAGGACCATCCTTGGTCGCGTTCACGCGGCTTCCTCGCAGGATACGCCGTACGTCGCCTCCGACACTCCGACCGTCTTCGCGATTGCGCGTCCCGAGAGGCCTTTGGAGGCCATCTCATCGACCGCTTGGACGTTGACCATCGCCCTCCGCCTCCCGAGTCTCTTGCCGCGTTCTGCGCTTCGGCAACGCGGGGTTTCTACCAGACGAAAGGCAGAGCTCGGCTCAGCGCGGGTTCACGATGCGCTCGACCAAGGTGAGGAGACGCACGTTGTCGATCGGCTTTTCGACATAGGCGTCGCAGCCCGCGTCCAGTGCTTTGGCCCGATCCGATGGGAACGCGTGAGCGGTGACGGCTATGATCGGGAGGCTCTTCCACCGTTCATGCTGGCGGAGCAATCGAGTGAGCTCGAGACCGTCCTCCCCACCCTTGAGCGAAAGGTCCATCAACACCAAACGCACTCGGCCGCCGTCGGATTCGAGCTGCTGCCGCAGCTCGTTCCCGGAGCTCGCCAGCAACACGTCGTACCGCCTGCCGAGGAGCACGCCCATGAAGCGCTGGGTTTCGACGTCATCCTCGACGACGAGAATACACGGACGGGTTGGCTCTTCGGCGCTCATCAGGTCGCTCGACTCTCCACATAGTTCTTCAGGGCCGCCAGGCCAAGCCCCGTCGGCGATCGTCGCCTACCGCTCCCGTTGGAAGTCTACGCGAAGGCGCTCCGCCAGAACCACGGGCAGAGGCGGTAGAGGTCATAGTGGGGTTTGACGTGCGCTGACACCGCTCTTGCGGACGAGAAGCGAGTAAGCGAGCGGCACCCCGAGGAGCGAGAAGACCATCGACAGCGAGAGGCCGCCGACGATCGCGATTGCCAGCGGTTGCTGTATTTCGCTGCCGGCGCCGAGGCCGATCGCAAGTGGCGCCAGTCCGGCGATCGCGGCCGAGGACGTCATCAAGATCGGTCGTAGACGGATCCGTCCCGCCTCGAGCAGCGCAGCAGCGAGGTCGCCGCAGGCGGCAAACTCGCGAACGGCGAAATCGAGCAGCAAGATGCCGTTCTTGGCCACGATCCCGAGCACCATGATGAGGCCGACCACTGAAGAGACGTTGAGCGCCGTGCCGGTGGCCCAGAGAACGACGAGGCTTCCCGACACCGCAGTCGCGCTGCCGAGAACGATGGCCGCCACCGCGGCGAGCGAACCGAACTCGACGAGCAGCACGGCGGCGACGGCCGCGAGCGCGGCGGCGAAAGCGAGGGCGAGCTCGCCGAATGCACGCTGCTGACTCGCGTGGAGCCCGCCGTATTCGACGCTCACCCCGGCGGGCAGCACGAGGCCGGCCGCGATGGCGCGCTTCACGTCCGCCATCACCGAACCGAGGTCGCGCTCCTCGATCCGCGCGGTCACGCGCACGAGCGAGCGGAGGTTTTCACGAGCTCGCTTGACGGCGGTCTCGGTCGGCTCGAAGCGGGCGAAGGAGCGAAGCGGCGCCAAGCGCCCGTCGGCGCCGACGAGTGTCACGTCGTCGAGGGCTTCGGCGCGTTCGTGGAATCGGTTCGGATAGCGGAGGCGGAGGGGAATCGCACGGTCGCGTTCGAGCACCTGGCCGACGATCGAGCCGGTGACCGCAGTCTCGAGCCAGTGCTCGATCGACGCGGGGTCCAACCCGACGGTGCTCGCCCTACGTTCGTCGATCGCCAAACGCCGGACCGGACCGAGTCGGGTAATGCCGTCGAAGCTGTCGACGACGCCTGGAACGCGCCGGAGCAGAGATTCGGCGGAAACCGCCGCTTGGTCGAGAGCCGTCGGGTCCGAGCCGAAGAGCTTGATCTCGACGGGGTCGGGCTGACCGCTCAGATCACCGATCATGTCTTGGATGATCTGGACGAATTCGGCCCGCAGGTTCGGAGCGCGCTCCCGGACCCGCGTGCGGACGTCGGCGATGATTTCGTCGATCCGCCGCCGGTTCCCGCGGCGCAACCGCACGGAATAGTCTCCGCGATTGGTCTCGGTGAGGAAGAAGCCCAGCTCCGCGCCGGTGCGGCGGGAAAAGGAGGCCACGTCCGGCGTGTTCCGCAGCACGTCGTCGACCTCTGCGAGAAGCGCCACCGTCTCGTCGGGCGACGATCCTGCGGGCGCCCAGTAGTCGAGGATGAACGCGCCCTCGTCCATCTGAGGC
Source organism: uncultured delta proteobacterium (assembly GCA_963712515.1). Classification (GTDB taxonomy): domain Bacteria; phylum Desulfobacterota; class Binatia; order JACPRU01; family JACPRU01; genus CAVQIG01. The sequence continues at coordinate 73,242 of CAVQIG010000014.1, read as the reverse complement.
ACGAATCCGGTCGCGAGGTTCCGGTAGGAGACCCACGCGAGCGCGACGAAGGCGGCCGCGGGAACGAGAGCGATGTACGGATGGCGAAGCGTCGCGCCGAGCGCCCTCCCGTACCGGACCGAGAGCCAGATCGAAAGCCGATCGCCCGGCCCCGGCCTGACCGACCGAGCGTCGGACGGCTCGAGCGCGGCCGTGAGCGCCGGCGTGAAGCTCAGCGCGAGAGCGAGCGAGGCCGCGAGCGCGACCGACATCGTCAGCGCGAGCGGCCGGAAGAAAGCGCCGGGCAGCTCTCCGAGCAGTGCGAGCGGAATCAGGACTGCGATCGGCGTGAGCGTCGAGCCGACGAGCGCCGGGGCGATCTCGGATGTCGATGCGCCGAGCGCGACGTCCGGATCCTCGCCGCGCAGCCGATGACGATGGAAGTTCTCTACGACGACGATTGCATCGTCGAGAACGAGACCGATCGCCGCGGCAATGCCTCCGAGAGTCATGAGATTGAACGTCGCCCCAGCGCTGCGCAGCAAGGCCGCGGTCGCGAGGATCGTCGCCGGGATCACCGCCGCCGCGACGACCGTCGCCCGCAGATCCGCAATGAAGAAGAAGATCGTGGCGACGGCGAGGACGAGCCCGATAGCGATCGCTTCCCGGACGCTGGCGATCGCGTCCTTCACCAGATCGGCTTGGTCGTAGAAGATCGAGAACTGGTAGTCGGGATGCAGCCGGCGGAGCGCAGCGAGCTCGCGCGCCACTCCTTCGGAGATCGTCACCGCGTTTCCCGAGGGCTGCCTCGAGACGCCGACGAGGACCGCCGTCTCGCCGTTGGCCGCCGCCCTAGTGAAGTCCTCGCGGACGACGGTCTGGATCTCCGCCACGTCGCCGAGCGTGACCGGCGCTCCACCTTGTCGCTTGAGAACGACGCTCGCGAGCGACTCCGGGGTCGTTCCTTGCCCGTGGCTGACGGTCAGTACGAGCTCATGCTCGTCGCGCACCTGCCCGACGGCTGCGATCGCGTTGCTTGCGCGAATCGCCGCTTCGACCGATGCGAGATCGAGGCGATGGCGAACGAGCGCTCCCGGCTCGAGGGTGAGCGAGTACTCGCGGATCTTCGCGCCGTTCAGCTCCACCCGGTAAACGCCCGGCACCGTGCGCAGGCGCGGCGCCGCCTCGTAGAGGACCATGTCCGAAATCTCGGCGAGAGTGCGTTTCTTGGATGTCACGGCGATGCCGACGATCGGGAAGGCCGAGGTATCCATCAGCCGCGCCTCGATCTCGGTTCCCGGTGGAAGATCGGCGCGCACCTCGTCGGTGACCGTCTGCACGCGTTGCATCGCCGGGAGCATGTCGTCGCCCCAGCCGAAGCGAAGATCGATCTCGACGCCGCCGCGGGACGTTTCCGATCGAATGGTTTGAACGCCGAGCACCCCGGCGAAGGCGGACTCGAGCGGCTGCGTCAAGGTCGTGAGCGTTTGCTCGACGGGGAGGTTGCCGGCTCGGGCGATGACGCCGATCCGGTGAAACGCGATCTCTGGAAAAATCGACACCGGCATCGTCGCCGTCGCCCAAGCCCCGGCGGTGGCGACGAGGAACGTCATGCCGAGTATGGCCGCTCGATTGCGCCGGACGATGTCGCCGACGGTCATCCCGCGTCCGATGGCGGAGCAGCGGATTTCGGCGTGGGGACGTGAATCGGCGCCCCGTCCGCTAGCCCGAATTGGCCGCGGACGAGGACCGGTTCGCCACGGCTGAGACCATTCAACACCTCGACGTCGTCCCCCGAGCGGATGCCGATCACGATCTTCCGCGTTTCCGCGTGATCGCCGGCAGCCACCAGCACTCGGGCTTCCGTAGGTGAGTCCACGGAAACGAGAGCCGAACGCGGGATGAGCCGGGCGGCGCGATGCGTTGCGACCACGATCTCGCACTCGACCGCCGCGTTGCGAAGCGGCGGATCGAGGGGCGCCGACAGCTTGATCCGCACCGGCACGGTGAGCGTTCCCGGGGCGAGCGACGGCAGCACGGCGTCGACCTCTGCGCCCACGGTCCCCCCTGCCGTATGAACCGCCGCCGCCATGCCCTTGCGGAGCCGCGGGACGGAATCGATGGGTGCCTGCGCGACGACCACGAGCGAGCGAGGATCGTAGAGCTCGACGATCACGTCTCCGGGGCTGAGTTGCTCGCCCGGGTTCTTGAGCCGCTCGCCGACGATGGCCGCGAAGGGTGCCGAGAGGCTGACCTCTCGCGCGGCGAGCTCCCGCGCGAGCTTGCGGGCCGTGGCCTGGTCGCTTGGCGCGAGCGCTCGTGCGCGTTCGAGCACGCCGAATCCGTTGACGGCCGCCTCGCTCTCGAGAGGTAGAAGCCGGACTGCCGGTTCCCCGGCCGCCAGCCGATCGCCAGGCTGCACGCCGAGAAACGTCACGCGGCCCGCGATCGGGGAGGCGAGACGCACGACCGAGAGAGCCGTCGTCTCGCCTGCTACCCGCAGCACCTCCTGGACGTCCCCCTCGCGCACGGCGGCGATTGCGACGGCGGCCGGTTGCGGAGCCTCCAATTCGGGTTCCTCGCTCTCGCCCCCTGGACGGCAGCCGAAGACGAGGAGCGCGAGCACGGCGAGTAACGTCCGATCCTTCATGGATCCACCTCCCCGCGGAGCTCCGCCTGCGTCGCCAGGGCGATGCGGTAGTCGAGCATCGCCTTCGACTCGCCGAGCCGAGCCTCCGTCGCCTGGCTGAGCGCGTCGAGCACCTCGAGGAGCCGCACGTTGCCGCCGCCGGCGTGGCGTGCGCGCATCAGCTGAAAGTTCTCTTCGGCAGTCGTGGCCGCCTCGCGCGCCGCTGCGGCGTCGGCCTCGGCGCGGCGCGCTTCGGCATCCGCCCGGGCCCACGACAGACGCAGCGTGCGGAGCACGTCGTCGACCTTGGCGCGCGCGCCTTCGATCGCGGCGCGGGCCGCGGCCAGCTTGGAAGCGCGGACGCCGCCGTCGAAAAGCGGCAGCGTGTAGCCGACGAGAAACTGGCCGCCCGCGTCGTGCTCGAACGTCTGCGAGGGGCGGACACCAAGCGCGCCCCCTTCTGCAGAGGCCGTCACTTGCCCTGCGCGCTCGGCGCGGAGCGCGTCGGCGCCGCGTTCGGCGACAGCCAGCTGAGCCCTCGCTTCACCGAGCAGCGGGGAGGCGTCGAGGTCATCGCTTGCGTCCTTCGCGGCTTTCGAGACGGGTTCGATCAGAACCGCCGCGGCGTCGACGCCGGCCAGCGAGGCGAGCGCGGCACGGGCATCGGCGTGGTCGCGTTCGGCTGCCCGCAACGCCGTTCGCTCGGCATGGATCGCCAGCTTGGCGCGCATCACGTCGTTCTCGCCCGCGATGCCGAGCTTCGCCTGTCTGCCGAGCACGCGGAGGTAGTCATCGAGCGTCGTGACGGCCGCCTCGTGCACATCGCGTTCGCGCGTAGCCGCGAGCGCCTGAAAGTACGCCGAGCGCACCGCGAACAGCAGGTCGGCGCGGCGCTGCCGCTCGACGGCGGATGCCGCGCGCGCTTGCGCTTCCGCGCCGGCGACCGTAGCGTTCCTCACGCCGCCGTCGAGGAGAGTCGCCTCCAGGCGCACGATCGCCGCCGTGCTGCCTCCGTTCGTCACGGCTTCGTCGAAGCCTTCGGCGCGGCCGTACTCGGAGTGCACCTCGAGGCGCGGCGCGTACGCGGCTCGCGCTTCGCGCACGTGTGCCGCGGCCGCGGCGGCCTCGAACCCTGCGGCGCGAATCGCGGCCGAGCGTGCGAGCGCTTGCCGGCCGCATTCCTCGATCGTCACCGTTTCGGCCCGCGCGCCGGCACGGACCGCGAGCAGCGCGAGTGCCGCGAAGAGCGGACGCGGATCTCGGCGAGATGACACGAGGCAAACCTACACGGAGGACGATGAAGTTAACGTGAAGCGGGGAGGTCGCCTCGCCCATGGTTCCCGAGGCGGGCGCGGGATCGAGCAACCAGGTTACGGGGGAATCGTGCTCCCTCCTCGCTCCGTTCCTCGCGAGGCTGGCTTTGACCGAGCCGCCTACCGAGCGAGGAGCCTGCGTCACAGATCGCTCCAGATTGGTCGCGATCCCGTCTCCGTTCGGGCATCCTACCGAGCTAGCGGGAGCTCGACGCAGGCAGTGGTGCCCCGGCCGGGGACGCTTTCGAGGTGGATGTCGCCGCGGTGACGTCGGGCGATCTCGCGACAAATCGCCAGGCCGAGGCCCGAGCCGCTGCGACTTCCCTTACCGCGGCGAAAGCGCTCAAAGACCAGCTCTGCCTCATCGGGAGCGAGGCCGCGCCCGTCGTCGCGCACTTCGAGCAGCGCGTGGCCGTCCTCGGCGCGCAGCGCAATCCACACGGCGGAGGAGCGGGTGTGGCGGAGCGCGTTGTCGACGAGATTCAAAAGAAGTCGCCGGAGCAGGCTCGGCACGCCGCGCACGCGGATTCCCGGCTCGAGCGCCTCGACGAGGCGGCGGCCTTGGTCGCTGACGATCGGCTCGAGCTCGGCGGCCGTCTCTCGAACGAGCTCGTCGAGAGAAACGGTTTCCTCCTCCACCTCGAGGCTCGCAGACTCGACCGAAGAGAGGGTCAGCAGGTCCTCGGCGAGGCCGCCGAGGCGTTCGCTCTGCTCGACGGCGTCGACGAGGCTCGGCGGAGGGGTAGGGCCCGCTTGACCGAGGAGCACCTCGAGATGCGCGCGTAGCGCGGCGAGCGGCGTGCGGAGCTCGTGGGATGCGTCGGCGGTGAAGCGCCGGAGCGACTCCATCGCCGCATCGAGGCGCTCGAGCAACCGGTTCAGCACCACGACGAGGCGACCGACCTCGCTCGTGTCGCGCGGCGACAGCCGCCTGTGGAGCGAGCCTGCTTCGACTTTCTCGAGCTCCGCAGCCAGACGATCGAGCTCGGCGGTCGCCCGCGTGGTCACGGCCCAAGCGAGCGCCGAGAAGCTCGCCACCAACAGAACCGCGACGGCACCGATCGTCACGCGGGCTTTCCGCAGCCAGCCGATCTCGCGACGCACCGGGACGCCGATCGTACAGACCACGCCACTCGCGGACCGCGCGGAGGCGACGCGGTAGGGATCCCGGTCGTTCCAGAAGGTTTGCGCCGGCGCTCTGAGCTCCGTCGCGGACGTCGCGACGTCGCGCGGCGGCGTCGGGCCCGCGCTCGCCAGCACTCGGCCATCCGCGCTCCGAACCAGGACGAACTTTCCCGGCCCCGGCGCTTGCTCCGCTCCGATGCGGGCGACGAGGCCGGAAAGGTCTGCGCCGCGCCCGACCTCGACGAAGGAGGCGAGCGTCTCCGCCTCTTCGAAGAGCTGTCCGTCGAGCGCGGCCCAGAACGCTCGCTCGATCAACGCCCCCATGCCGAGGCCCGCGGCCGTGACGAGAAGCGCGGCGGCTGCCGCGAAGACCGCGGTCAGCCGACCGCTCAAGCTCGAAGGGATCCTCACCGCTGAGTCTCGCCGAAGACGTAGCCGGCGCCGCGGATGCTGCGCAGCGGCGCGCTCGCCCCCGTCGACTCGAGCTTGCGACGGAGGCGGCTCACGTGCACATCGACCAGGTTGGAAAGTCCTTCGTAGCTCTCATCCCAGCAATGCTCGAGCAGCATCGAGCGCGTAACCAGCTCGCCGGCATGGCGAAGAAGGTACTCGAGGATGGCGAATTCCTTGGCGGTCACCGTGACCGGCGAGCCCGCGCGGCGCACCTCGAAGCGACGGGTGTCGAGCTCGACGTCGCCGACGCGCAGAACCGCGGGCGCGAGCGAGTCGCCGCGTCGGAGTAGGGCGCGGATGCGCGCCACGAGCTCGCTGAAGGCGAAAGGCTTCCGGAGATAGTCGTCCGCGCCCCGATCTAGGCCCTTCACGCGGTCTTCCACGGAGCCGCGGGCCGTGAGGATCAGCACGGGGACGGCGCTCTGCCGGGCCCGTAGGGTATCGAGAAGCGAAAGACCATCGGCACCGGGAAGCGCGAGGTCGAGGAGAACGAGGTCGTAGGGATTTTCGCCGACGAGCACGGCGGCGAACTCGACGCTGTCGGCATGGTCGACGGCGAAGCCCTTCGCGACCAGTCCCCGCCGCAGCGCTTTGGCGAGCGAATCGTCATCCTCCACGAGTAAGAGTCGCATGGTTCGAAAGATATGGTTCTGATCGTGGCGGGTCGTCCGACGCGGAGTTATAGGCCGAGTCGATTTCGCGATGGAGGTCTACGAGCCATGACCGGACTGAAGGAATTGACCGTCCGCGGAGCGAAGAGCCTCGCCGACGCCCACGCACGTCACCGCTGGCAAATTCCCGCGGACTACAACGTCGCGGTCGACTGCCTCGACCAGCCGTTTCACAAGAAGGACGCCGTCGCGCTCTACTACGAGGACGACGAGGGCCACACTGCAACCTACACCTTCGGGCAGATGCGCAGGGCGAGCTGCCGCATGGCGAACGCGCTGCGGGGCCTTGGCATCGAACGCGGCGACGTCGTCGCCGTACACACGCCGCAGCGTCCGGAGACCGCGATCCTCCATATGGCGCTCTATCGCCTCGGCGCGATCGGGCTACCCATCTCCAAGCTCTTCGGTCCCGATGCGATCCAGTACCGCCTCGAGAACAGCTCCGCAAGCGCGATCCTCATGGAGCCCGAGACGGTCGGCAAGCTCGACGGCATCCGCGGTCAGGTCGAAAGCCTGAAGCACGTGATCGTCTGCGGCGGCAAGGCGGCGGGCCTCGGCGGCGGGAAGGTGGACGGCCTCGATTTCGACGAACTTCTCGCCCAGGGCGCCGATCAGTTCACGCCGGATCGAGCGTCACAGGCCGAGGATCCGCTTCTCCTCATGTATACGTCGGGCACCACAGGCAATCCCAAGGGCGTCCTGCACGCGCATCGCTACGTGCTCGGCCACAACGGCATCGACTATTCCTACAATTTCCTGCGCGACGGCGATCTCTACTATAGTCCCGCCGACTGGGCGTGGGCGGGGGGACTGCTCGACGGGCTCCTCGCCATCTGGCCCTACGGCACTCCGGTGCTCGCCTATCGCAGCAAGGCGCGCTTCGATCCCGACGTGACGCTGCGCCTGCTCGAGAAGTACGGCGCGAGCGTCGGGCTCTATCCGCCGACCGCGCTGAAGACGCTGCGCGAGATCAAGAAGCCGCGCGAGAAGTACAAGAGCTTGAAGCTTCGCTGCATCGTCAGCGGCGCTGAGCCGGTATCGCCCGGAGCTCGCCCGTTGGGTCGACTGAAGAGCTGAAGGTCGAGTTCAACCAAGGATTCGGCCAGACCGAGGCCAACTACTTCATCGGTACCTGCGGCGCACTCGAGCCGTACGCGCTCGAGCCGCTCGGCAAGGCGTTTCCCGGGCACCGCGTGAAAGTCGTCGATACGGAAGGCAAGCCGATCAAGCACGGAGAAGTCGGCGAGATCGCCATCGGCAAGGAGAGCCCGGTGGTGATGCGCGAGTACTGGAAGAACCCGGAGGCGATGAAGGAGAAATTCAAGGGCGAGTGGTGCGTGACCGGCGACATGGGCTACAGCGACGACCAGGGCTACTTCTACTTTCAGGGCCGCGGAGACGACGTCATCAAGACCTCAGGGTATCGCGTCGGTCCTGCCGAGATCGAAGCGAAGATCATCGAGGTGAAAGGTGTGGCGTCGTGCGCGGTGATCGGCGTCTCCGACCCGCAGCGCGGACAGGCGATCAAGGCCTTCATCAAGGTTCTTCCCGGCACCGAGAAATCCGACGGGCTGATCCGCGAGATCCAGGAGCACGTGAAGAAGAAGCTCGCCGCTCACGAATACCCGCGCGAGATCGAGTTCATCGAGGAGTTCCCGATGACGGTGACCGGCAAGGTCCGCCGGCGCGACCTGCGCGAGGCGGAGGAGAAGAAGCGGGCGGCGGCGCGGCGGCCGTAGAGGACGCCGCGATGAGCGAGAAGAACAAGGAGATCGTCCGCGAGTTCATGAAGCACTTCTCCGCGGGCGACATGAAGACGGCGCTCGGCCTGATGGCCGACAGCGCGACCTGGTGGATCGCCGGCAGCTTTCCGCTGTCGGGAACGAAGTCGAAGGCCGAGTTCGCGGCGCTACTCGAGCAGCTCGGCGGCGTGCTCCCCGAAGGAGTACGCCTGACGCCGAAGGCCTTCACCGCAGAGGGCGACCGTGTTGCCGTCGAGGCCGAGTCGTTTGCTCGCCACTCGAACGGGAAGATCTACCAGAATCAGTATCACTTCCTGTTCGAGGTCCGCGACGGCAAGATCGAGGCGGTGCGCGAATACATGGACACAATGCACACGAACGACGTCTTCTGCACCTAGGGAAGCTCTGCGGCGAGACCGCCGCGCCGGCGTCATCCGATGCGCAGCTTGTCGCCGGCGGCGCCGCCGCCTGACTCGGCGAGCCGGCGCATCTTCGAGCCGTCGACGTAGTAGCGCTTGGCCCAGATGCCCGTGTACGGTTCACCCTCGCGCGGCATCCGCCAGGTGGTGACCTTCGCCTTCGCGAGCTCGATCGCGATCAGCGCGCGCGGCTGGTCGATCGTCTCGGTGATGTAGTAGTCGGCGGACGCGTCGTCGACGTACCGCCGCGCGATGCGACCGTAAAGGTCTCGCCAGCGGTCGTCCTCGCCGTTCTCGTAGAGGAACTCGACACGGCCTTCGACGAGGATCTTGCGATAGGAGCCGGCCTCCTCGTCGATGGTGATCGCCGTGCGCGGGTCGCGCCGCAGGTTCTGCCCGAACTCGGAGTGCTTGCGCGGCGTGATGTGGATCCTGCCCCGCTCGTAGAGAAACCACACCGGCACGACGCTCGGCGAGCCGTCCGGGCGAACGGTGGCGATGCGCGCCAGATGCTCGCGCTCACCGAGGAACGCTTCGATCTCTTGCGATGTCAGCTTCGGCATGAGGGCCTCCTGGTCTATGGTTTGGCACGATCGGCGGTGCCGTGTTCGCGGTGGCTAGGTTCTCCGCCATGCTGCGATTGCGGCGAGCGTCCGCCCGGCGAGCGACTGCGCCCGGACCTTCCACCAGAGCCACGCAGGCACGTAGACCTCCCCGGGCGTCCAGCGCGGATCGACCGGAGCGAGCCCTGGGCGCAATTGCTGCCGAAACTCGCCGCCGCTGGCGGAGCGAACGAAAACCTCGTCCATGCACTCCCATTGGTGGCAGTCTTCAACGTGGCAGCGGGCACGCGATTCTCCGCCGGCCTCGGTCACCCGCTGCGCGCCCGGGTCGACCAGGAACCTGCGCGGCGGGAGCGCCTCGACGAGCGCTCCGTGGCAGCGGTTGCCGATCACCGCACCCCCGGCATCGCACCGGATAAGCGGTGGTCTCGCAACCGAAGCCGGAGCCGGACAGATGCTGCCACGCCCACACGGCCGCGACGACGGCGAGGGCGCCGACGAGCCACCGCATCGGTGCTCGAGCCCACTCACGGGCGCCGCCGCGGCGACGTCCTCACTTGATGGCCAGCGGATTCACCGGCGATCCCGTCCCGCCCACGATCTTCAACGGCGCGCCGACGAACAGGAAGTCGTACTGGCCGTCCTTCGCGCAATCGTCGGCGAGATCCTTCAGATAGCAGATCTCGTTGAACGGGATCCCCAGGTTGCGCAGCAACGCACCATGCAGCGGCAGGAAGATGCTGCTCACGGACGACGTCGTCTGCTCGTTGGCGATGGTATCGGTGGAGAACGACGGGATCTCCATCTCGTGGAACCACTTGATGAGCGCGGGCTCGTCGGTGATGCCTGGCTCCGCCATTCCCTTGTTGGGGAAGAATGCTTCGGCGCCCTCCTCGTAGAAGATCTCCATCCATCCGGTGCGTATCACCAGGATGTCATGCTTCTCGAGCTTCACCTTCTGCTTCTCGGCGGTCTTCTTGAGGTCGTCGAGCGTGATCTGCTGATTCGGACCGAGGTGCTTCACGCCCTTGTAGCGCGCCACGTCGAGCAGCACACCGCGCCCGACCACGCCGTGCTCGGCGATCGGCTTGATCGAGCACTTCTTCAGGCCGCCGATCGTCGTCTTGGCGTCGTAACCGTTGTAGAGCTTGTCGTCGTACCAGACGTGACCGAGCGCGTCGTACTGCGTGGTGCCCTGCACGTACATGAAGATCACATCGTCGGCGTATTCGAGGCCGCCGGGAAACTGCGGCGCCGCATCGTTGTAGTAGAAGCCCTTATCCATGTTCATGGTCTTCACCGGCTGACCGCGCCCCGGATAGATGGGATCGCCTTCCTTGCGCCCCACCGGGACGCCGAGCGCGAAGGTCTTGCCGGATCTCACGGCGCGCGCGCCGCGCACCACTTCCAGCGGCGTCAAGAAGTTGATCGAGCCGAGCTCGTCGTCTTTCCCCCATCGGCCCCAATTCTTCGGCATGTCGCCCAAGACGTCCCGCATGAGCTTTCCTTCTGCTGCCATCTGGGTCTCCTCCTTGAAATCGATGGTTTCCTTCAGCCCCGCGAATGGTTACTCGCTTTAAAGCGGGAAGGAAACTGCAGAAAGGTGTGACGTCGAATATCCTTGGGACGAGGGACGTCTCAAAGGGCGTAGAGAGACAGGGCGCCGGATTGCGCCTTTCTCGTTTTCCCGGCAACGACGACAGAGCTGAGAAGAGAGGACATGAATCCGAAGACGAGATCGTTGACCCTGATCATCGTTCTTGCCTTGTTCGTAGGGGGCGGTCTCGGAACGTTTGCGGCGGACTGGTTTCCTTGGGGACGCTCGAAAAGCGAGCCGGCTCCGACGCCCGTCCCGGCGTCGCCCACGCCGGTCCCTCCGCACGCGGCCGCGGGCCGTCAAGCGGTGGTTTCGTCCTTCGCGGACATCGCGGCCGGGGCCGAGCCCGCTGTCGTCAACATCTCGACCTCGCAGACCGTCAAGAACGAAGGCTTTCGAGGCTTCGGGCCGTTCCCCGGCCCGAGGGAATCCGGAAGGGCGGGGCGGCGGCCCGAGCCCCTTCGGGGAGAACGACCCCTTCGAGCAGTTCTTCCGACGCTTCATGCCGCAGGTGCCGAAGAGCTTCAAACAGCGCAGCCTCGGTTCCGGATTCGCCATCAGCTCCGACGGCTTGATCGTCACCAACAACCACGTCGTCGAGCACGCCGACGAGATCCAGGTGAAGCTCTCGTCAGGAGAGCATCAATACAAGGCCAAGGTTCTCGGCACCGATCCGAAGACCGATCTCGCGCTGGTGAAGATCGAGCCGCAGGGAAAGATTGCCGCGCTGAAGCTCGGCGATTCGAGTAACCTGCGCGTCGGAGATTGGGTGATGGCGATCGGCAATCCCTTCGGCCTCGAGCAGACGGTGACCGCGGGCATCGTCAGCGCCAAGGGGCGGGTGATCGGCCAGGGTCCCTACGATGACTTCATTCAGACGGATGCTTCGATCAATCCCGGCAATTCGGGCGGCCCGCTGCTGAACGTCGACGGCGAGGTAGTCGGTATCAACAGCGCGATTTTCAGCGAGTCGGGCGGCAACATGGGAATCGGTTTTGCGATCCCCTCGAACCTCGCCAAGGCGGTCATCGAGCAGCTGCGGACGCAGGGCAAGGTCACGCGCGGCTGGCTCGGGGTGATGATCCAGGACGTGACCGAGGATCTCGCCAACTCGTTCAAGCTCTCGGAGCCGCACGGAGCGTTGGTTTCGAGCGTGAAGGAGGATGGCCCTGCCGCCAAGGCCGGCCTCGAGCGAGGCGACATCATCGTCGGGTTCGATGGTAAGCCGGTGAAGTCCTCGCACGAGCTTCCCTCGATGGTCGCGGCTACGCCGATCGGTAAGAGCGTGGACGTGAAGGTTCTGCGCGAAGGCACCGAGAAGACCTTGCAGATGAAGATCGCCGAAATGCCCAAGGGCGAGGGCGAGGGCGGGGGTGGAGAGTCCGAGGAGCAGCCGGGCGAGAAGCTCGGTCTGTCGGTCGCGCCGGTTACGCCGGAAGTCGCACGCCAGCTCGGAATCGAGCCGGGCTCCGGAGTCCTGGTCCGCGCCGTGAAGTCCGGAAGCACGGCCGAGGACGCGGGGCTGCAGCCAGGTGACGTCATCCTCGAAGTCAACCGAAAGGCCGTGAAATCGGTGGAAGCCTTCAAGAGCGCCGTGAGCGGCGCCAAGAAGGACGAGAGCCTGCTGTTCCTCGTCCGACGCGGCGACTCGACGGTCTTCTTGGCCCTCAAGCGCTAGGAGTCCCTACGCCCCGGATGGCTTGAAAAGCGCAATCCTCGGCGAATCAGTCCCCACCCCCTGACCCGTGCTCGGCCAGCCCGAGCACGGGTCACCCGCCGCTGTCAGGGAAGGAGCTTCCGCAGTAGGCCGACGGCGTTCTCGCCGAGAACGCGCCGGACCGAGGTCTCGGGCAAGCCGGCATCGAGCATCGCCTCCGTGAGCGCGTCGATGCGACTCGCGTCGAACGGAGTCGTCACCGCGCCGTCGAAGTCCGAGCCCAACGCCACGTGTTCGTCGCCGATGACGCCGACGGCGTAGCGAATCGCGCGCGCGACGGCGGCCGGTGTGTCGCCACAAACGGCCGTCTGCCAATCGCCGATGCCGACCACGCCGCCAGCGTGAGCGATGGAGCGGAGCTGGTCGTCGGAAAGGTTGCGGGCGTTGTTGCATGTTCCCTTGAGACCGGTGTGCGAGACGATCGGCGGTCTGCGGGTGACGGCCAGCACCTCCCCAATCGTCGCCTCCGAGGAGTGGGCGAGATCGATGACGATCCCGCGGCGCTCCATCTCGCCGACCAGCTCTCGGCCCCTCGCCGTCAAGCCGCCCTTGGCGAGACCGTGTGCCGACCCGGCATAGTCGTTGTCGAAGAAGTGTGCGAGGCCGATCAGCCGCACGCCGCTCTCGAACACTTCGTCGAGCGCTCCGGGCCGGTCCAGCGCGTGGGCCCCTTCGATGCCGAGGATTGCGCCCACCCACCGCGGGTCCTTCGCGCGCTCGGCGAGCAGCTGGTCGAGGTCGCTTCGCGACCGCACGATGAGCAGAAACGGGTCTCTCGTCGCGACGTCCGCGAGGCGCCGCGCCTGATCGAGCGCGCGGTCGGTGAGGCTGCCGACCGTGCGCCAGGGCCACCCATTGGTCAGCGCGAGAAGCGTGATCAGATCGAGCCCGCCGGCCTGCGTTCGCTCGATCGAAGCTCCCGCCGGGAAGCTCGTGACGATCGTGAAGATCTCGAGGCCCACGTTGCCCTCGCGCAGCCGCGGCAAGTCGACGTGGCCGACGGTCGAGCGGCGTGACAGGTCGCGGCCCCAGAGGAGGGAGTCTGCGTGGAGGTCGACCACGAAGCTCGAGCGGTGAACGCCTGCAGCGGTCGGCGACACGTCCGGAAGCCGTGGACCGGAGACGCGATTGGCGAAGCGCTCCGCGTTCTCGCCGATCGCCACTAGCGCGAGCGCGAGCCCGATCGGAGCGACGACGGCAAGCAGGGCGGCGCGTCTCACCGCTCAGACGTGGAGCTCGACGCGCTTCTCGAGCTCCGGCGCGCCCGGTCGGGCTCCATGAAGACCCAGACGTATCCTTGCCGCTCGACCGCGGTAAAGGCGGGGACCGAGCGGCCCTTTTGGTCGGGAGCCTCTCCGAGCGCGGGGACACGGCGGCAGAGGCCTCGCGCGTCGTACTGCCAGCCGTGGTACGAGCACTGCACGTTTCCGCCGAGGACGTGCCCTTCCGAGAGCGGCAGATTGCGGTGCGCGCAGCGGTCGAGGAGCGCCGCCGGCCGCGAGTCGTGGCCGCGGAAGAGCGCAAGCGAGGTGCCGAGGATGGTGCGCGCGATCGGACGCTTGCGCAGCGTGCCCGACGCGCACGCCACGTACCAGCCGGCGCGTGGGTAGGCGATCCGCGCTCGCTCGGGCGCTTGAAAGCCCATCGCCCGAGAGTATAGCCGAACGTTGATTTAGCCGAGACCCCGTGATGTACGAGAGAGAGATGGACGACAGCCGTCCCACGTTTCACCGTAAGCTCGCGTTCGAGATCCCCGCCGAAGTCGAGCTCTACGAGAAGCTCAAGGCGTATCAGTGGAACGCCTCTACCGAGATCGACTGGACGCGGCCGATTCGCAATTTCTCGGAGGAGGCGTATGCGCCGGTGGCGGCGCAGCTCTCACGTGAAGCGTTCGATCGCTTGTGCGCGGAGCGGCGCGCCTTCACGTTCACGCAGCTCTTCCTCGGCGAGCAGGCCGCCCTCGCGCTCTGCGCGCAGCTCCTCAACATGGTCCCAGAGACCGAGACGAAGTTTTGCCTCGCCGGTCAGATCATCGACGAGGCTCGCCACGTCGAAGTCTTCGGGCGCTACCTCGACAAGCTCGGCGTCGACGCGCCGTTCAATCCGCCGCTCGAAGAGCTCATTCACAGGCTCCTCGAGTCCGATCACTACGGCGAGAAGATCGTCGGCATGCAGATCTTCCTCGAGGGGATCGCGGTGGGGATCTTCCAGAGATTCCAGCACGAGAGCCCCGATCCGCTGATGCGCGAGTTGATCACGCTCGTGTTGCGCGACGAATCGCGGCATGCGGGGTTCGGTGTCATCTACCTGGCGGACCGCTTCCGTGCCGCGTCGGCCGCCGAGCGCGCGCGGATCGAACGCTTCGTCGGTGACCTCTGGCGGCTCTTTCATCACGCGACCGCGTCACCGTTCGGCGCGGTGAACGAGTTTCTCGCCGAAACCTTTGCCGACATCCAACATCGCCTGCGGCGGATCGGCCTCGAGTTGCGCTGAGACGGCGGGACGGATGAACCGAGGCGCGCGCCGGACCGCGATCGCCGCGGTCGCCGCGTGGGCGCTGGCGGCCTTCTTCTTCCGTCTCGGCGAGCCTCACGTGCTGATCACCAACGAAGCGCGAGAAGGAGTCTACGTGCGGGCGATGCTGCGCTCCGGAGATTTCGTTGCGCCGCTCGTCCGGAACCACGTCGAGAACGCCGAGATGATTCCGGACAAGCCCCCACTGTTCCACTGGGTGGCCGCGGCGATCACCGTGCTTCGCTCGCTGCTGTCCGGGGGGCCGACTGCACCAGGGCCGGAGCTGTCGCAGCAGTTCGACGAGTGGACGCTCCGCTTTCCGTCGGCGTTGTTCGCCGCGATCCTGGTGATCTCGGTTGCCGTGCTGGGGGCGGCGTTGGTCGGGGAGCGGGGAGCGCTTTGTGCGGCGGCCGTGCTGCTCACCAGCGCGCAGTTCGACTACCAGGCGCGCTTCGGCCGAGTCGACATGACGTTCGCATGCTTCGCGTCGCTGGCGATCCTGCTCGCCGGCCGCGCGCTGCTCGATCCCCGTCAGGCTCGCTGGATTCCCCTCGCGGGAGGGGCCGCTGGTCTCGCGGTGCTGACCAAGGGACCGCTCGGAGCGGTGCTACCGGCGCTGGCGTGCGGGAGCGTCGTCGTCGCGCGCCGCTGGCGAAAGGGAGCGGGGGGGCTCTCCGCGGAGGTGCGCTGGAAGACGGCTCTGGTGACGCTCGTCGTCGTGGCACTTCCCTGGTACGTCGTCGCCAGCGCCGCGCGCGGCGGCGCCGTCTTTCGCTCGCAGATCGTCGCCGAGAATTTCGAGCAGTTCGCCGGTCTCAACGGCCGCATGAACGAGCTCTCCTATGTGCTGCCTTGGCTGCTCGATTCCTTCCCTTGGAACCTTTTCGCCGTGGCGGCGGCCTTCGAAGCGTGGAGGCGTCGAGACCCGGGGCCGAGGTTCTGCGTGCTCTGGTGGATATCGTTGCTCGCCTTTTTTCAAATCGCCGCCTACAAGCGGCGAGCCTATCTGTTGCCGGCGCTTCCCGCCGAAGCGCTGCTCGCCGGATGGTTCATCGACGCCGTGCTATTGCGAGGCGTTCCGTATACGCCGATCGACTTGCCGTCGCTCCTCCGACGGTTGGCGCGCCCCGCGCTTCTTTGTGTGACGGTCGCGGCCGTCGGGGCTCTCATCGCTCCGTATCTCCCAGAGCGTTGGGTTGGCGACGGCGCGCTCACCCCGCTCGATACCGCCGTCGTGCTGGGCGGCTCGGCGGCGATCGTGCTCGCAGGAATGGCTTTCGCGCGGGCGCTCCGAACGGGTGATCACGGCCGTGCGCTCGTCGCCGTCTGGACGGGGCTCGGTTTTCTCTATGCCACGATCGCTTCGACCGGCATCGCGGTGGTCGGCAGGCGACGCTCGGCAAAGCCGCTCGTCGCTCGCATCGAGGGGGCCCTGCCGGAGGGCGGCCACCTGACGCTCTGCGGGATCGCTCCGGATACGACCCTCCCCATACTCTTCTACTTTCGTGACTCGGATCGCATCGAGGTCGCGCGCGATGATGCCGCGTGCGTGAGGGACGCCCCCGCCGGCTCCTATCTCATGGCGGAATCTGAATGGTTGCGAATGCAGCGCAGCGGCGACGACCGCTTTCTTTGGCGCGAGCGCCTGCGCGGCGAATTGAGGGGCTGGAGCCGTCGCTTGGGCGTCGTCTTCGCCGAGCGCGTCCCCTCAGGGGACGCGGCTGGGGCCGATCGTCTTGCGGAGAAGGAGCTCGGCCGATCCCGCAGTCAGCAGGTCGCCGATTGCGCCGATTTGCTGATAGCCGCTTCGGGCATAGAAGCGCCGCGCAACGTGGTTGAAGTCGGAAACACAGACGAAGAGGTTACGCGTGCGCGAGAAGACCTTGTGCTCGACCTCGGCGAGAAGCAGGCGTCCGAATCCCTGACGTTCGCAGCCGGGGGCGATGGCGAAGAGCTCGAGGTAGTCGCCGCGGAGAAACTGAAGCCGGACGAGCGCGACTCCCGCCGCCTCGCCGGCGCGCTCGAGGACCCACCCCTCGCGCCCACGCAGCGGTGGCGCGAGGAGCGCCTGCCAATCGCTTTCCTTGTAGCCGAGTCTTCGCCAGGGATCCCGGTCGGCCAACATGGAGACGACCGAATCCCGATCTTCCGCTTCGTACGCGCGCACCGTCGGCCTATCGCTCGGCGCTGCAGCCATGCATCATCTCCGCCAGCGTGACCGGACGAAGCTTGGAATCGGCGAAGCTCTCGTAGAGGTCGCGTACCACGTCGCGTGTGTGCCACCCCCTGCCGTTGGCATGAAAGATGACTACGCCACCATCGTGCACGCGAGCCGAGAGAGCGGCCAGGATGTCCGTCTCGGATAGATGCGGATCCGGGTCTCCCGACGCCGCGCTCCACAGCACCACCCGCAGGCCGAGCTCGCGCGCCACTCCGAGTGTCGTCTCGTCGTACTCCCCGTAGGGCGGCCGGAAGAAGACGGACGCATGCGCGTAGCGCGACCGCAGTAGGTCGACCGGGCCTTCGATCTCCCGGCGCTGCGCGGCGGCATCGAGACCGGCGAGATGGGCATGGCGCTGGCCGTGCGTCTCGACCTCGAAGAAGGGCACGGCGAGGAGCCTCCGCACGTCCTCGGCATGCGACGTGATCCAGCGACCGGACAGGAAGAACGTGGCGGGGATCTTCAGCGAGACGAGCTCATCCACGAGCGAGGCGTCGAACCCGCTTCCGCGGCGAACCGGACAGAGGTCGAAGGTGAGCGCGATCTCGTGGCAGCCACTCCGCGCCGAGCGGATCACTTCGGACGACTCAGCAATTCGCGCCGCCGGCGGGCCAGGAGCGTCCGTCACGAATCGCGCCCGTTGGGCGCGATCAATGGGGACGCAACATCCTACCGGGCTAGCGTGCGTGGCGAGAACCGCAGCCGCCGCGATCCAGAAGATCATCAGGCCATCCTGCCACGTGCGGCGAGCGATCGGAACAGCCCGAACCAAAGCGCCTCCACGCTTTACCCTTCCCAAAGATGGGCCAGGTCTTGTGGCCTCGATCGCTCGCCCGTGCCGTCCGTTGGCCACCCGACGGGCTTCGGTGGTAGCAAACGTGCCGTACGATCGGCCCAAGGAGGATCGATGAACGAGCCGTCTGGGATCATCGCAGCGATCGCGCGGGGGTCGCACGTCCTCGGCGCGGCATTGATAGGCCTCGGCGTCCTCTCGGTGCTTGCGCCCGCCCTCACTGGGGCGCCGGCGATCATCCTCGTGGGACTGCTGGTGTTACTCGCGGGCGTCGCCCGTACCGTGTTCGGCTGGCGTGCGTGGTCTGCCGGAAAGGGCCCGCTCGGCCTTCTCATCGGCGGCCTCGCCATCGCGTGCGGTCTGGCCCTCGTCTTCAACCCCGTGTCGACGCTCGGCGCGGTGTCGTCGCTCGTGGCCGCCTACATGATCGTCGACGGCGCATCCGCGCTGCTCTTCTCGTCGCGGCTCCGCGAGGAAGAAGGGCGTAGCTGGGTATGGGGCGACGCCCTGCTCTCGTTCGCCCTCGGCTTGTCGATGTGGGTGGGTTGGCCGCTTTCGGGGCTGCGCGCGCTCGGTGTGCTCGTCGGCGTGAAGCTCGCGTCAGCCGGCGTGGTCGCGCTGCGCGTCGAGCGCGGCATGCGGCGAGTCGGTGCCGGCGTGGCGTCCCTCGGTTCGCGCATGGGAGCGTAACGGGGCGGAGCAACAACGAGCGTCCGAATCGACATGACTCCGGTATCGGAGGGTGAGCACGTCAACGTCGACGATCGAGGGCAATAGAATCCTCCCCGATCACGAACCGACCCACGACGTATCGCTCGTACGGGACGATCTGCCGTTCATACGACTGAAGTTCAGTATTCGGCGACGGCGTCGTGGGGGTAGCAATACAACCAACGCTCCCCAGGCTCAGCGGAGGCGACGACCGGATGCTCGCTGGCGCGCGCGTGCTTGCTCGCGTGGCGATTCGGTGAGCTGTCGCAACAGAGCGTCGTGCCGCATCCCTGACACGTTCGCAGGTGCACCCACCGAGCACCAATCTTCACGCATTCATCGCATTCGCGCCGTTTGGCGCGCGTGACGGTCGTAACGGCTTCCAGCTCAGCGCAGCGATTGTCGGACATCGGTCTCTCTTTCTATTTCTATTCGACGCAGACGCGTGGCGCGATGCGGACGTCATTTTCTAGGCTTTCGCGACGACTGTGCCGCCCAACCCAGCGAGCGAGGCGTGCAGCGTTGCTACGACCTGCGCGCCTTCCCCCACCGCCGCCGCGACTCGCTTCACCGAGCCGGATCGGACGTCGCCGATGGTGAACACGCCGCGCCGGCTGGTCTCGAGCGGCCGGACGCCGACGCCGACATCCGCGCCGGTCCGAACGAACCGCTTGTCGTCGAGCGCGACACCGGAGCCAGACAGCCAATCGGTGTTCGGGTCGGCGCCGATGAAGAGGAAGAGGTGGCGAATTGACTGCCGCACCTCCTCCCCCGCGCGGCGCCAATGGACGACTTCGAGCGCGCCGTCGTGTCCTTCGAGGCGGGTCACTTGTGCGAGCGTCACGACCTCGACGTTCGGCAGGCCCATGATGCGATCGACGAGGTAGCGCGACATGCTGGCAGCCAGGCTCGATCCCCGCACGAGAAGCCAGATCTTCCTCACATAGCTCGCCAGGTACACGACCGCCTGACCCGCCGAGTTCCCGGCGCCGACGAGGACCACTTCCTGCCCGCTGCACAGTCGCTGCTCGAGCGGCGACGCCCAATAGTGAACGCTCGTGCCTTCGAATTCCTCCAGGTTCCTCACGTCGAGGCGCCGGTAACGGGCCCCACTCGCGATCACGACGGCCCGGGCGCGGACGGATTCGTCGTTCGTGAGACGGAGGAGGAGTCGCTGGTCGGCGGCCCCCGCTTCGTCGCTTTGCAGCGTTGCCGCTTCGGCGGGAATCGCCATTTCCACGCCGAACTTCTGCGCCTGGTTGTAGGCGCGTGCCATGAGTGCCATACCGCTGATGCCCGTTGGAAATCCCAGGTAGTTCTCGATCCGCGCCGACGCACCCGCTTGGCCGCCGAAGGAACGGCAGTCGAGAACCAAAACCGAGAGTCCTTCCGACGCCGCATAGACGGCGGTGGCGAGCCCCGCCGGTCCCGCGCCGACGATCGCGACGTCGTAGACCTTCGCGGGATCGAGTGGTCCGATGAGACCGAGGCAGCGCGCGAGCTGCGGTTCGCCAGGGTTGCGCAGGAGCTGCCCGCCGGGACAGAGGACGATCGGCAGCTCGTCGCGCTCGACGTGGAAGCGTTGAAGAAGCGCACGCGCGTCCTCGTCAGTTTCGGGATCGAGCCGCTCGTGCGGCTGTCCGTTTCTGCGCAAGAAGTTCTCGAGCCGCAGCACGTCGCCGTGATCGGCGTCGCCGACGATGATCGGCCCCACACGCGCGTCGATCAGCCCGACGCGGCGCAGGATCAAGGCGCGCATGATCCGCTCGCCGAGATCTGCCTCCGCGACGAGCAGCCCGCGCAGCTTCTCCGGTGGAATGAGCAAGGCGTCGACCGTCCTCTCGGCGTACGCGTCCACCAGGGCTGGGCGTCCGGACAACTGTGACAACTCGCCGAAGAAGCCGCCCCGGCCGTGCGTGACGATCGCGTCCCGCCGACCGAGCTCGTCGTGCCGACTCACGGCCACTTCGCCCGCGAGGACGACAATCAATCCGTGACCCATCTCGCCGACCTTCACCAGCGGCTCGCCGGCGGGGTACGACCGTCGCTCTCCGAACCGACGGACCCGGTCGATCTCGGCCGGCTCGAGAATCGGAAACATCTGTTCCCGGCGGGCTTCGATGAACGAGCGATTCAGCGGCCGGGTACTCACGTCGGTGAGCTCTCCTTGGGCGGAGAGAGTATCCCCGTGACTTCGTGGACGTAGCACCAGGTGAACGCCCCCGGCACGGTCCGCATGACCGGATGCTGCGTCGCTCGGAAATGTGCGGCGGCGTGGCGATGCGGTGAATCGTCGCAGCAACCGACGTGGCCGCACGTCCGGCACTCCCGGAGCGCTACCCAGACCGTCCCGTTCGCGGTGCATTCCTCGCACGCACCTAACGTTCGACGCGCCGGAAAGTCCGCAGCGGTCAGTCCTTCCAGATGCTCACATGACGTCGCCATTGGTTCCTCCGCGGCTCGGGTGTTTCTCGCGTTCGCCAGCGACCGCGAAGGGTAGCGCCTCTGTCGCGTTGAGCCAAGCGTCGAACAAGTGCGGGGATCGGTTGCGCGAAACGCCGCGGTCAACGGCGTCTCGCTGTCGCGCGTGAAGCGAACCGAACCTTCAGAGGCGGCCGGGTGCCCAACTACAGAGACACCGTTCAATGGCGATCATACGCCGGTCGGATCCAAATGCTGAGCACCGGGAACTTCGCGGACGATCGGGGTGCGTCGTCTTCGACGTTTGTCACAAAAAAAATTTGCCTGGCATGTTGACACTCGATTTCGAGAGTGTTACCGACTCCGCCCGGATGCGCAGGGGCATGGTGGAGGTCAGCACGATGAGAGTCGCTCGAGGTCTTCAAGCTCGCACTCTTGTCAGCATACGCACGCGGTGGCGGCGCATCGATCGGCCCCGAGGCTTGTAAGTTCGAGTCATCGTACTTCGTAGCCCGGAGTAAGACCACGGCCGAGCGTTCGCACCGTGGGCGCGAGGCCGGACAAGGCATGGGTGAAGCAAAGCCGCTACGGCGCGGCGTGGTGCGGTAGAGAGCCGGTGAGGCGTAGCCTCCCACGAGTCATCCGTATGACTGGTAGCGCCATGGCAGGAGGCCTGTTGTCAGCGTTGTATCGATAAGGACGAAAAGGGCGACATCCCGTGGACTCGAAGCTCGCGAGTCGCCGCGCTGCGACGGGTCCAACAAGATAGCTAGCCGGGCTGAAGCGCTGTATCGCACGGCGTCGCCCTTGCGAGGCTATTGATGATTGCCACGCGAGCGACAGCAGCTTCAGCCGGATCACGCCGCAAGCAACGCAGACCGTGCTCAGTAGAGCGGTAACTACACCGGGGAGAGTAATGAGCGGAGGTCTGAGGATCGCAACTGATGCAGCGTTCGGCGCGGTGTGTTCGGCGGTCGCTGAAAGGGCGTGCACCATCGATCGCCCGAACCCGCCCGATCTGATTCGCGGCGGACAAAGCGTTGTGTGTGCTGGGGGAAGTACCATGGGAAAAAGTGAGAGGTTGGCGACGGAGGTGATCAGGTCCTTGCGGGACATGGGGTTGGAGTTGGAAGACTCCGAGCAGACGATCCTGGCCGAGTGTGTAGGCCGGGTGCTCGGATCGCCCGCGACATTGAATGGGGCAGGGCTTTCAAGTTACTGCCGGACGTACAGGCACAGCGCGTGTTACGGTTTGCGGGCGCACAAGGCGGGTGGTCCCTTGATGCCCTGCGAGTGTCTGTGCGGGCATCAAGAGCGGAGCTTCTGCAAGCGGTGTGGAAGGCTGTTGGATAGAGATCGATGTCCGGCACATGGAACAGATACTGAAGACGACGGGTCATTTGATAGGTTAGGGAGGGAAGCTCGATGACACTCGACGAGATCATCGGCGCGGCGGCGCGGCCGAAGCCTCGGTAGCCGGCATCCCAGACGCCGGAGATTACCTTCTCTGCGGTGCGACTAGAGCGATCGTCGTCAGGAGACGGCCTCGAGAGACCCGCAGGAAGGGATCACATCAGGCAGACGCCTTGGCCGCCGCCGTGCGTGCCGCGCGAACCGAGTCGTTGGTCTGGTTGAAGAGGATCGCGCGGGCTTTTTCCTCTTCCTCAGGCGTCCGTTGGCGGTCGCGCCACTCCTTGCCGACGTTGAAACCCCGCTCGACAGCGGGGCGTTCCCGCAGCTCCTCGACCCAGCGCTTCACGTTGGGGAACGTCTCCCACAAGGACTCGTCGATCAGGCGTCCGAGCAGCATCGCCCAGGGCCACGTGATGATGTCCGCGATGCTGTAGTCGGCGCCCGCCAAGTAGCGGTGCGCCGAGAGCTGCGCGTCCATGACGCCGCACAGCCGCTCGACCTCTCCGACGAAGCGCTTGGTGCCGTACTCGAGCTGCTTCGGGTCATCGGTCAGACGCTTGGCGTAGTTTCTGAAGTGGTTGGCGTTGCCCATCATCGGCCCGAGGTTCGCCATCTGCCAGTAGACCCACTGCAGCACGCCGTAGCGGCCGCGCGGCTCTCTCGGCAGGAACTTTCCGCTCTTGTCGGCCAGGTACTCGAGGATCGCGCCCGATTCGAAGATCGTGATCGGATCGCCGCCGCCGAGCGGCACGTGGTCGACGATTGCGGGCATGCGGTTGTTCGGACTGAGGCGCAGGAATTCGGGCTTGAACTGATCCCCAGCGCCGATGTCGATAGGGACGATCGAGTACGGGAGGCCGCACTCCTCCAGCATGATCGTCACTTTCCATCCGTTCGGGGTTGGCCAGTAGTAGACGTCGATCATGATCGACAAGATGCGCTGGCTGCGAAACCAAGGCAACCCTCGGGGATGCTCTTGCCCGAAGCGGCCTACGTATCGACGGAACGCTTGGGTACGGCGATCCGAGCCGCGCGGCCAGAAACACGGAGCCAGCCGAGGTCGTGATTCGCGGACCGCCGCGATCGGTCGGTGAACGAGTTCACTGAAACGCCGACAGGACTTCCTCGGTCACGCGCCGGAACTGACGCTTCTGGTCGTATCCCGTGAGACGCAACGTGATGGTCGTCGCGCCAGCATCGACGTACCGGCGGATGCTCTCGATACACTCTGCCGGTGATCCCATGGCGACCCACATGTTGACGAAGTCGGTGTTGTAATCGACGGTGTAGTAGGTATCGAGGAACCTTTTCGATTCCACAAACGCCGCCCTTCGATCTTCGTTGACGTTGATGTTGTAATAAAGGGCTACTTCGAAACTCGGCGGCAGCGGGCGGCCTAGCTCGCGCGCATATCCGTGGATCATCTCGAGCGAACGACGGAGATCCTCCGGCGTCTTGCCGGTCGTCATCCAACCATCGCCCAGCCGCGCGACGCGCCGGTAGCTTGACTCGACATCGGTGACCGCGGTCGTATTGGGATTCGCGGTCACCCAGATCGGAATCGGTTGCTGAATCGGCCGCGGAAGAACCGTAACGTCGCGAAAGCTGTTGTACTTGCCGTGGTAGTCGACGCTCTCGCGCGACGAGGTGAGCCGGAGAATCTCGATCGCCTCTTCCATGCGGCGCATGCGGCTATTGGGCTTGATTCGTAGCGCGGTGAACTCCTTGTCGAACAGCCCACCCCCGGCCTCCGGTTGACCCTTGCAGGCGACGAAGACGGTGCGCCCGTTCGACATCAAATCCAGACAGCACCACTGGTATGCGAGAATCAGCGCATCGCGCAGCGGCGTGCTCGCGAAGCAAGCCGGTCCGAGTCGCACCCGCTTGGTGCGAGCCGCGAGCGCGCCGAGTAGGGCGATCGCATCGAGCCGCGGCTTGGCGAAGATCGAGTCGCCGACCCACACCGAATCCCAGCCCGCGCCGTCCGCCCATTCCGCCATCTCGAGCATCTCCGGAACGGTAGTCGCGCCGATGATCACCCCGCGGTTAGGAAGCGTCAGTCCGAATTTTGGTCTCGTGCTCATCGAGGTTCTCCATTTACGTGGGAATCGAGGTCCTGTCCTAACCGGAGCTAGCGCAGAGCTGGCGCGCGTTCCACGGCGGCCTGATCTCAAGGCCGCTGGCCACCGCTCCCGTATGGACGGGTGATGATCTCGAGGAGGTGGCCGTCGGGATCCTCGAAGTAAACGCCGCGACCACCGTCGTTGTGGTTGATCTGGCCTGCGTTCGTCTGGCCCGGGTCGGCCCAGTGTTTCAGCCCCCGCTCTCGGATGCGCCCGAAGATGTCGTCGAAATCGTCCTCGCCGACCAGGAAGGCGTAATGCTGGGAGGCGACCTTGCCGTCGACCTCATGAAAATCGAGCGAGGCTCCGTTGTCGACCTCGACGACGAGGAAGGGTCCGAAACGAGTGGGGTCAGGCCGGCCGAGAATCCCGGCGAGGAAGGTCGCGGACCTTCGCTTATCTCGGCACCAGACGATCGTGTGGTTGAGCTGCACGCTCATACACTGATCCTCCTCCGACATCCTAACCCATCGCCCATCTGACGCGAGCGGGCCGGTTCCCGGCCAGCCACATCGTAGGGAACGCCCCGCCTACAACCACCCCGCCTTCCGAAAGCGATAGAGGAGGTAGCCGCAGATCCCGACCATCAACCCGAGCGACATCGGATACCCCAACTTCCAGCCGAGCTCCGGCATGGTTTGGAAGTTCATGCCGTAGATGCCGGCGATGAGCGTCGGTATGGCGATGAGAGCGGCGTAAGAGGCGAGCCTTTGCATGGTCTCGTTCTGACGGATTCCGATCAGCGCCAGGTTGCTCTCGAGCGCCCCGGTCAAGAGCTCGCGTAGGATGTCGACGCTCTCGTTGATGCGCACCACGTGATCGTAGACGTCCCGGAAGTAGAGCCGCGTATCCGGGCGGATCAGCATACGATCGAAGCGCACGAGCCGGTTGCAGACGTCGATCAGCGGCACGATCGCCCGCTTGACCGCGAGGATCTCTCGCTTGAGTCGATAGACACCCTCGCGTATTCTCCCGGCCTCGCGTCGCGTGGTCGAAGATCTGCTCTTCCAGCTTCTCCAGCTCCTCCTCGAGCTCGTGGATGATCGGGAAGTACTGATCGACGACGAAGTCCATGATCGCGTAGAGGACGAATCCGGGACCTTGCCGCAAGAGATGCGGCGCCGCTTCACAACGGTGACGCACCTCGGCGTAGGAGAGCGAAGCACCGTGTCGAACCGTCACGACGTAGCGCGGGCCGAGGAAAGCGTGGGTCTCGCCGAAGGCCACTTCGCAGCTCCCCGGCAAAGTCTGCGCGGTGCGCAACACCACGAACAGCGAATCGCCGTATTCCTCGATCTTCGGCCGCTGGTGGGCGCGGTGAGCGTCCTCGACGGCGAGGTCGTGGAGGCCGAACTCCTCCTGGATCTTCCGCAGCAGATCCTCGTCCGGCTCGTGGAGGCCGATCCAGATGAATTGGCCCTCGAAGCGCAGGATCTCGCTGATATCCTCGAGATCGACGGAGCCCATGCGCTTGCCGTCGGCATAAGACACGCAGTTGACGATCATCTGGCTCATGACGGACCGCGACGAGGTCGCGGCGCTGCTCTCGCCGCTCATTCCTCCCTTGTTCCATCGGCGCTCCGACTGCAAGCGGCGCGGCCAGCCGAGGCTCAGCGGGCGAGGCCGAGCACCTGGCCGGCGACGAAGCGGTGCTCGAGGATCTTCACGCTCCAGGTCATCGCCGCTACTTTGCCGAAGGCGGGCGTTCCGTGGAGAAGCGGGATTGAGGTGGTGAGGGTCTGCGAACGAGCCTTTATGTAGTATTTCGCCGAGGCGTGTAAGGTCCTTCTCCTCATGAACAACTGTCATCGCGAGGCGGCGCAGAACGCCAAAGACCTGGCGTTGCAGCTCGCGCCTTCCGGGTGAGCGCGCGGTGTTGTCGGACTTGCTGGCGGCGCCACCGCTGATATGGCTCGGCGCGTCGCTCCCGGTCCTGGGGTACGTCGCGCTCCTGTGGTGCACGTGCCGAGGACCCGAGCGATCCACGCTGCGGCTGGCGGCCTTCACGTGGGGCATGGTCGCAGCGCCGGCGCTGTCGATGCACGTCAACGACGCCTTGCTCGCCCGCGTGCCTGACCTGACGCCCGTGCTGCTCGCGCCGCTCGTCGAGGAGGTCGCGAAAGGGGCGGCGATCGCGTTGCTGTTCCTCGTCCCGAATGGTGGCGTCCGTACCGGCGTCATCTTGGGCGGGCTCTCGGGACTCGGGTTCAGCCTGACCGAGAACGTCGGCTACCTCACGATCGCGGCGCTTCAGGACGGATCGGCGGGCGTGTGGCGCGCAATCTGGCTCCGAGGCATCGTCGCCGGGGCGAAGCACGCGCTGTTCACGGCGACGGCCGGCGCCGCGATCGGCTGGGCGCGAGACGCGACCGCGAGCACGAGGCGTATCGTCGGATTCGCGGTCGCCGGACTCGCTGCGGCCGTATCGCAGCACGTCCTCTGGAACGGCGTCGCATCCCGCGTGATCACCGACGTCCTCTGCCACGCGACGTCGCCGGGAGGACCGTGCGCCGGCCCCGATGCAGTCGATCTCCTCGTCCGCGTCCCGGCGTTCACGGCGATTTGCCTGGCGCCGAGCGCGCTCGCGCTCGTGTTGGTCGCTCGGCGCGCCGAGGCCGGTTCCAGCCCGGCGAGGGAAACGGTGCGTACGCCGACGGCGTCCCGGCCATGACGCGCCGTCAAAGGCTCGCGTCAGCTGTCACGACAGCTCCTCCAGAAGGGCCTCGGCGTCCTTCAAATCTGCCGTGTCGAAGCCCTCGGTGAACCAGCCGTAGATCTCGGCGAGCATCTGTCGCGCTTCGTGGTTCTTCCCGAGTTTACGAAGGAGGCGACTGAGACTCGTCACGGCTCGGAGCTCGAACGACTTCGCGCTTTGCTGGCGGGCAACCTCGATGGCCCTCCGAAAGCACGCTTCGGCTTGCGCTTGGAGGTCAGGATCGAGGCGCTCGTGAGGGAGGACTTGTCGCGGACTTGTGTGAGAGTCGGGCTGAAGTACCAGCATTCCCTTCAGCCGATAGAGCTCCGCCTCGAAGAAACGCTCTCCAGTTTTTTCTGCTGCAGCGAACGCCTCCGCGACGGCACGCAACCCATCTTCGGTCTGCTCGGCCTTGCAACAAGAATCGATCAAGAAAGCGAGATACATGGGTCGGAACAACACGGCCCCTGTCGCTCGGCAGGCGGCCAATCCATTGCGGATCTGCGCGATACCTTCGTTGTGTAAACCTTGCTCGGCAAGAGCCCACCCCCGCACTATCGTCGCCTGCGCCAAGAAGTTCGCGAATTTGTGCTCCGCGCAAAGCGTGATGGTCGCTTCCGCGTGCTGCTGAGTGCCGTGTGGTTCGCGCTCGAAGGCATGAACCAACGCTTCAGCCAGTTCGGCGATGGCTAGGCTGTAAGAGTGGGAGATCTCTCGCGCGCGGGTGAGACCATCGTGGGTTTTCTGGAGCGCCTGGTCTGGATAGCCACGGAGCCACGAAATCTGGCCCACCCGGAAGAGACTAAACACACCGGGGTCGAGCCCGTACACGAATGCGTGGGAACGATGGGGCTGGGGGTCATAGAGTCCCAAGGCGTGCTCGAAGTGCATCTGAGCAAGAGCCAAGTTCCCGCTGATGAATGACGTGTTGCCCAGCGCGACCCGAGCTTCGAGCAGGAAGCCTGAGTCCTGAACTCTTTCGGCCAAGCCGAGGAGCTGCTCACCCAACTCGTGAGCGGTCCGGACCTCTCCCCGCACCAAATGCACCGACCGCAGCCCGAACAACACCGGGAAGAGCTCGGGAGTCTCACCGAGTTGCTGACACAGC
The DNA here is from genome assembly GCA_963712515.1 of uncultured delta proteobacterium. Classification (GTDB taxonomy): domain Bacteria; phylum Desulfobacterota; class Binatia; order JACPRU01; family JACPRU01; genus CAVQIG01. The sequence goes on along the minus strand of CAVQIG010000014.1, from coordinate 45,035 downwards.
TCGCGCGCCCGGGCGTAGACTTGTTCCACTTCCGGCGCGGCGTTGCCCTTCGTGGCGACCAAGACCGGGCCAAGCAGAGTCTGTAAGCCGAGCTCCTGCTGCGCCCGCTCGAGCGTGTCGGGTAGCAGCTTGAGTGACGCCAGCCCCTTCGTGAGATGGCCGATCGCTTCGATGTCGGCCGAGCGCTGGATGGCTCTCTGTCCTGCCTTCTGCCAGTAGGGAATGGCCTGTGAGATGAGTCCGGCCTCGGTGTAGTGATGAGCCACGACTTCGGGTTCGGTCTCCGCTATCTCCGGAAAGTGCTCCGCAAATAACTGCCCTATCTGCTGGTGCGCGCGCTGGCGCGTACTCTTCAGCATCGACGCATACGCCGCATCCTGGATCAACGCATGCTTGAAGAAGTAACGTGCGCGCGGTGGCCGCCCCCGCTGGTAGAGCAACTCGGCCGCTACCAACTGCGACAACCGCGCCTGCAAGGTGGCGTCGTCGCTCGTCGTCAGCATCCTGAGGATCTCGTAGGCAAACTCTCGCCCTAGCACAGCCGCCAGTTGCACCACCTCCCGCGACCTCGGAGAGCCGGTCCAACCGCGCCATCAGCGAGTCCTGCAGCGTGACCGGAATGGCCAAGGATTGCAGTGGCCCGGTCAATTCATAGTGCCCATTGTCCGGTCGGAGCATGTTCGATTCCAACACCATCTTGGTCAGTTCTTCCACGAACAGCGGCACACCATCGGTCTTGCCCACGATCTGCTGCAGGACCTCGGCCGGCAGCGCCTTGCCCCCGGCCAGATGGCTGACCAGCGCCTCCACCTGCGGCCGCTCCAAGCGGTTCAGCGTCAGCGGCGTCATATGCGAGCGGGTCGGCCAGGGGGGCAGAAAATCCGGGCGGAACGTCAGCACGGTCAGCATCCGCACCGTGGGCGTTTGGTCGACGACGAGCCCCAGCACCTCCAGGGTCGAGGGGTCGGCCCACTGCACGTCTTCCCAGACCGCCAGCACCGCCTGCCGCTCGCTCTCTTCCACCAACCAGCCCATCAGCGCGTCGTGCGTCTGCTGCTTCTGCTGTTGGGGGGTCAAGCCCAAGGACGGATACCGGCCCTCAGGCACGGGCACGGACAGCAGCGCCGCGAAGAGCGGCACAACCTCTGCCAGCGGAGAATGGTACGTCGCCAGAACCCGCTCGAGCTTTTCCAGTCTCGCGGCCGGCGGTTCGTCGCGCTCAACCTTGAACACGCGCTGCAAATGCTCGATCACCGGGTAGAGGACACTGTTCCGGTGATAGGGCGAACAATGAAAGGTGATACGGGTCGCCCTCTCGCGGCGCACCTCAGCGCGGAGCGTGTCCACCAAGGCCGTTTTGCCGATGCCCGCCTCGCCGGTCATCAACATCACCTGTCCCAGCCCCTCCTTGCTCTGCTCCCACCGCCGCCGCAGTAGCCCCACTTCCTCGTCGCGGCCGACCAGAAAGGGCGCACCCGGGGGCGTGGTATCCTCCTCGGCACTCTTGGTCTCGAGGAGACCGAGCACGCGCGCTACGGCAAGGGGCTCAATCACCCCTTTGAGCTGCTGGATGCCGAGCTCTTCCAGAGCAAAGACGCTCTGGACCAGTCGGGCCGTCACCGCACTGATCACCACCGTATCCGGCGCGGCCAATCCTTGCAGGCGTGCGGCCACGTTGGGGGTCTCACCGAGCGCGAGTTGTTCATGCCGGCTGCTGTCCCCGATCTCGCCCACCACGACCAGGCCGGTGTGAATCCCGAGCCGTACGGCCAAGCGGACCCTCTTGTCGAGCTCTAGGCGGGCATTTAAGGACCTCAGTGCCTCGATAATCTCCAGCCCCGCCTGCACGGCGCGCCGCGCATCGTCCTCGTGCGCTCGGGGATAGCCGAAGTAGACTAACAGCCCATCGCCTAGATACTGGGCGATATGGCCCTCAAAGCGGGTGATGACCTCGGCTGCCGTGGCCTGATAGGCCCGCACCACCTCGCGTAAGTCTTCCGGGTCGAGCTGCGCGGAGAGTGCGGTCGAACCCACCAGGTCGCAGAACAGCACGGTGAGTTGCCGCCGCTCCCCCGAACTAGGAACTGGTAATTCGGGACTGGATACTGGTGACTGTGAACTGCCAACCTCTGCATTCGCTTTCCCAGCTTCTCCGCTCTTCCGTTTTTCCGCCTCCTCTTTCGCCTTCCCGCCTGTCCACACCAGCATTTTGCCTTCTTTGTCGACCGCTAGTTCTTGTGCTTCGATGAGCTCCTCCTTGAGCGTCTCCAGCTGCTCGTCGTCGAGGTGAAACTCGAGCTTGAGCGCGCGATAAGTGACCCGCTCGCGCGTACGCAGCAGGGCCACGACCTGGTCAAGCACCTCAAAAAAATTCACTACTGGCCCTCCGATAACTCATCGAGTAGCGCCTCTTGTCGGACTCGAGACAGATTTCCGGGTGACGACGCGCGTCGCTCAGCGCCTACCCACCTGGTGTCCGACCGATCGCCGGCGATTAGAATCTGGTGAGACAGCTTAGTGAGGGGCGTCCGGATCGTCAGAGGACCCGGCTCGGTGCGAGAGCAGTCGCTCGAGGCGGAACGGCGGATCAGCGAACCAGCCCTCGGTTCACGCGACGCGCTCGCGTTCCGGCCGATCGGTGCGGACCGGCGCCAGGACCGGCGTGTCGCGGTCGGTCTCGAACCAATGGGCGAACTGGTGGCGGAGGGTCGCCGCGATGAGCGGATCGAGATCGGGCGAAGGGGCCAAGGAGCTCTCCAGCACCCGACCGCCGCGTTCTTCGATAGCGCGCCGCAACGCGCCGGCGTCCAACCCGCCGAACTGGTGCCGGGACAGAAACGCCCGGAGGTGGTAGGTCGTCGAGACCGTCGCCTCTTCCAGCCTGCGAATGATCTCCTGGCTCACCTCCCGTACGTCGCTGCCGGGGTGCAGGAACACCGGTACTCCGCACGCCACATGCACACTGCCTAGGTCGATCTTTCCTTGCCAGGCGCGATAGGCCCACTTGAGAAGTGGTCCGAGTCTCATCGGGGGCTTCTGCTGGCCCGCCAGCTCGCGCGCAAAGGCCGCTTCTTCGGGGACGCGGTCGTAGTTGAACGCGACGGGCAGCAGCGTGCAGGTGCGGCCGGTGGCCTGGATGCAGCGGAGCAGCCCCCGCTTCGGCGGCAAAAACTCCCGGGAGCGACTTCGCTGGCCTTCGATGAAGAACTCCAGCGCGTTGCCTTCTTCGATCAGTTGGTGCACCCGGCGGGTGAGCTCTGGATCCTCGCGCCCCTCGCCGCGGCGCAGGTAGAACGCGTGCAGGGCCGACAAAACCCGTCCGAGGAGCGGAATGCGGCCGAATTCGATGGCCGCAGCAACCCAGGGGATCGGGATGTCGAGGTCGGGCCGCGCGAAGCAGAGATACGAGCAGAGCACGAAGTCGAGATAGCTACGATGATTGGGCACCAGCACGAGCGGTGAACCGTCAATCGCCGCGCGGCGAGCCGCCTCGAAGGAAGGGATGTCCACGCTGACGTGCTCGACCGCTCGACGCAGCAGCTTGCCGACGATCAACGCCGCGAAGCGAATCCAAAAGTTTCCGTATGGCTGTCCCATCACCCAGCGGAGATCGCCGCCGTGGCGCCGGTGCTTGCGTCCAGCCAGCGTCCACTGCCGCTCGTCACGACCTAGGATGTGGCGGTAGACGCCGCGACACGCGATTCGGACGTAGGCCTCTGGTTCGAAGGCCGGGTCGAGCGGGCGCGAAGACCGGAATGCGAACGAATTGGAGGTGAAATACGGGAAGACCCGGTTCAGGTAAGAGAGGCGGGCGCGGAGCTGCCGGCCGGATCGGCGCAAGGCGGGCGAGCGCAGTTGGGCAGCCGCGATAGGCAAGCGGTGGAGCAGACCGTCGGCCAGCTCGAACCGGAAGCCCCTGGGCCCGAGATAACGAATAGCGGGCATCCGGTCCACCGAATGGACCGTGTAGAACTCGGTGATGCGATCACAACACTGGCGAACCGTCGCGCTGCGCTCGAGGCCGGCGACCGCGTGTCGGATGGCAAACGCGGCTCCGCGGCGGCCGGTCCGGCTCTCCTCGAGCATACGGGCGGCGACTTCGTCCACGGGAATGACGTCGAGACGGGCGTCGCCCCTTCCCACCACTGCGCGCATGTGGCCGAGTCCCATGAGCACGACGAAGCCCCCAAAACCGGCAGTGCTATCGATCCAGCCCGGGAAAGGGTGCCGCCAGCTGGCGGAGATGACACTGGGCCGGATGATCGAGAGCGGGACAGCCCCCCGTCTAGCCGCCAGCAGATGTTCGGCCAGCGACTTGGTGAGCGTGTACGTATTCGGGAGACCGGAGCGGGCGAGCAGCTCCGCTTCGACCACGCGGCCTTCCGAGATCGCGAGGTACATCTCGTCCGCCGCTCCTGGCAACGGCGCCAGCGTTTCCTCGATCGCCACGCCGTCTCCAGGGTGCGGGGTCACGTAGGCGGTCGATACGCAGACCAGGCGCTCCAGCCTGGCGCAGGTGCGCGCCAGCTCGAGCACGTTGAGACTGGTGGCGACATTGGAGCGGGCTGCCTCGGCAACCGGCAGATCGAAGCTCACCGATGCCGCGGCGTGCAGCACGTGGGTGACGCACGCGGCAAGGTTGTCGAGCGCCGTCGAGTCGAGGCCGAGGCCGGGCGTCTCGAGGGAGCCCTCGATCACGCTCACCGACCGGACCCAATCTCGGGGCAATCGTGCGAAGCAAGGGGATGACGCGACCTCGGTGCGAAACCGCTCTTCGGCGCGGATTCCGCCCCGCCTGCGGATCACCACGTGCACCCGTTGAACGCCGAGCTCTTCGCGAAGGCGAACCACCTCCTCGAGCACGACCTTCCCGAGGAACCCGGTGACCCCCGTGAGCAGGAACTCCCGCGTGCTCATCTCGTGGGCTCAGTCCGGCAGCCGCCCGGCGGGCTCGGCGTCGACGATCTGGTTGGCGATTCCGAACACGTTGGCCGGATCGACCGCTCGCTTCACCTGAGCCGCCCACTCGAGCGCGACGGGGGTCAGAATCCGCGGAAGGAAGCCACGCCGGAGCTTCCCGACGCCGTGGTGGTGAGAGAGCGATCCCCCGGAGAGCAGGATTTCGTCGCGGGCGCAGCGCTCGAGCTCCGCGAAGGTTTGCGCCGGGTTAGGCATCCCTTTGTGATAGAATGCAAAGTAGAAATAGACGCAGACCCCAGTCTGGTATACTTGGGTCACCCGCGCAGTGACGAACGGCTTGCCTGGCACGCCGCGCCGGGCGCACTCGTCGGTCAGCCGTCGCTTCACGTTGTCGCATAGTGTCAGTACCCCGCTCCACGGCACTGACGTCTCGAATGATTCGCCCAGGACGTAGTGGCGCATCGCGAAGTCGCGGATGTATGCGATCCCGAAGGTGAGCTGGTAGCCGCGCTTCCCGTTCTCGGCGCCGGCCCGCATTCCGCCATGACGGCGGGAGAGCTGTCGGACCGATTCCTCTTGGGCGCGCACTTCGCGGCGGGAGCCCTCGTACACCAGCGTGCACGCGACCATTCGCGTCGGATCGAAACCCTTCAGTCCGGTGACCACCAGCCTCTCCACGCGCCGCTTGAGGGCCTCGAGAGGGCTGGGCTTGGGCTTGAGCGTCTGGCTCAGCTGGAACTGGACATTGTCCACCAGGCGCACGCTAGCGGGCGGGACGGCCTCGCGGGTGAGATCAAAGAGAAAGCCGACTCCTTCCTCAAATGTCGGGAAGAGTAGGGCATCGTAGCGCTGCACTTCGGGCAACCGGAAGATCTTGACCACCGCCCGGGTGATGATCCCGAGCGTGCCCTCGGAGCCGAACAGCCAGCGCCGGGGGTCGACGCCCACCGATTCACGCGGGGGCACCGCGTCGCGCGCGATGACGCCGCGCGGCGTCACGGCGTGCAGGTCGAGCACCACGTCCTCGATGTTACCGTAACGGTTCTTCTTCATCCCGCTGGCAAAGGTCGCGATCCACCCTCCGAGGGTCGAAAACTCGACGCTGTCGGGCTCGTGTCCCATCGTGAAGCCGTGCTCGGCCAGCTGAACCTGGATGCGGCGGCCGACCGCGCCAGCTTGGATGCACGCCATCAGGTTCACGGGATCGATCCAGAGAATCCGATCGAGCCGGCTCAAGTCCACCGAGACGATGGGGCGGTCTTCATCAGGGGGGCAGCGCAGCGCGTCGGTGACGTTGGTCCCACCACCATAGGGAACCAGACACACGTCGTGGCGCGCCGCCGCGGCGACCATGGCCTCCACCTGGTCTTCCGTCTCCGGAAGCACCACGAGATCCGGCACCCGCTCGAGCCGGTCGTACTTGATGGCGTACATCTCTTCGAGTGTGTGGCCGTGTCCGTGACGAAGGCGAACTTCCGGGTCAGTCGAGACGGCGTGCTCGGGAAGCAAACCTCGCACCTCATGGAGAAACCCCGGGCTCTCGCGGGGAAGAGGAATATCGGGCGGATACTCGGAATCGTGGGTATCGTCAATCGGAAGGTCGACGCCAAATACCTTGCGCATCCACGGCAGGAGGTCGGGCAGTTCCAGACCGCTCAGCGCGTAGCGGGAGCCGGTCAGGATGACGCTTCCATTCGGCAGGACGCGAAATCCGGAATCCCGGAATCCCCATACGTCGAGGCTCTCCGCATCGCGCGGCAAGCGCGGGAAGTGGTCCGGAATGATGCGACCGCCGGTATCTCTTACGGCCAACGCTGCCTCAAGCGAAGGAACAGGGACAGGCTTCCCTACCATAAATCCCGTGGCGGATCTCGGCGATCGATCGGCACCACGAAAAAGCGACGGGCTTCGCTTTCTTGCGGCAAGCGGGAATGACTATTCGACGTAGCGGCGAGCTTTCGTAACTCGAAGTGTAAGGTGACCCGGAACGGGATGCTCGGCAATCACATTACGGAGTAGCGCGCCCGGAGGGATTCGAACCCCCAACCCTCAGATCCGAAGTCACTACCAGGACGAAACTCCGCAAACCTCCGACGATCTTCCCCAGAAGAAATCAGAGAACGGCTCTTAAGGGAAGTTGTCGGAGTTCGCCTGGTTCGGCGAGGTTTGGCGATTCGGCATCGTTAGTTCAGGAAGTAGCAGGCACTACCCACGACCACCTCGCTCTCGCGCGCCCGGTTACGGCCAGGAAGGCGACCTGCCCAAAGATCCGCCAAACCGATAGTGATCAACGCGCTTGCGAACACAACGAGCTGGGCCTCCTGTGCTGTCGTCAGAGCGGAGCGTAGGGGGCAAGCTGGCAGAGCCTCGACGACAACGTCGATCATACCACCCTCTCTGCCGGCCGGGGCTCCGCAGGCTCCTCCGCGCGGTCGGGCGGCGAGGATCGGACGCAAGTGCCGTCGCCAACGCTCCCGGCGCTGGTGTCGAGTTAACGTCGTTTCGCCCTGCGCAAAGATTCGCGGGTAGGGGACTTACCTCATTTCAGCCTCCGCCCACACCTCTTAGATTTCTTCTCCAAGGAGTTCAGCTGGAGGTTCAAGATCATGAACTGGCGGGCAGTGCTTTTTTCGGGAGTTCTAGCCATCGGATTGAGTCTAACGTTCGTTCCTCAAGTGGCTGCAGATCCGTTTCCCTGGTTGGGCGGGTGGGACGACTCCATGGACTACGACCGGAACGATCAGCCCTACTACCGGGCCCACAGGGGCTATGGAGATCCCGTGTACTCGCAGCTCGTCGACCGGATCGACAACGATCGCGTCAAGATCGCCGAGATCGGGCCGACCGGCCGGTATCGCATGGCGCTGCAGTGGTACAAGGACGACCTACGCAACGCCCTACGTGACATGCGCAAGTACCGGCTTCAGATGGAGACGATCATGGTGAAGAATCCCAGCGCCGACCCGGGGGGGCCACCGTTCGTTGAGTCAAGCGGCTCGTTCGTTTCTTCGCGGACGGGCCACGAAGGGTGTCGCCGAGTGTTTAAAGACTACATCACCGATTGCTGTAAGACGCCTCGATGAATGCGTCGCGAGCCTCGGAGTCTGCCCAATTAACCAAACCTCTTGCCCCGCGTCGGAATCAGCGGCGCATGGCTGTGGCTGTCTTGCTTGGACTTCGCCTCGGCCGCGCCTTGAACCTTGGCGGCGTTCTTCTGCTGCTGGCTGCGCTGCTTCGATTTGGGTGACTTGTCCCCCATGGTTTTTGCCTCTACCGGTAGAAGGAGAGCTCAGTCTGCTTCCGTTGCCGACCTCGGCGGTTTTGCTCGATTGCGCGACCATAGGCGCTTTCGCGGTCACGCGGTAGATCCCGTTGGGCAGGTAAGAACCACGGGCCGACGTTATCGACATAGAGCGCGTCGAGAACTCGGACTGTGGCATAGGCCGCGAGCGCATGATGGGGTGTGATTGCGAAGGCGGCCGATCCGTGCGGGTCGTGGCGGCATGTGGGTCCTCGGCCGGCACTGCCGCCACTACTGGTAAGAGCAGGAGTAAAGCCGGCAGACAGAATGCCGCCAATGCCATCGATCGTTCCAACCTAGTAGCCAAAAGGGGCGTCGCATTCCACGATGACGAAGCCCGGCGTAGCGAACGCTCGAGGTGCTCCGGGCAATTCAAGGCGTTCTGCCCATTTCAACGCTGAACTGCCACGCTCCAACTCAGCGGCACGTTTGGCCTCTTCAAGCGTCGCGAAATACAAACCTGCGAGCGACCCGTTGCCCTCGTGTGTCAACATATAGCACTTGTTCATCGTGGACATAGTCCCCCGATACGACCCCTCGTCATATAAGGGCTTCCCCTCATGGCATAGATTCCCGTTCAGAGGCTTACTCAAGTACCTATGCAAGCGGCCTGGCCCACGAAGTTTTCCGCGATCCAGGCGACGCAGCTCCGCGATAGAGTCTTCTGGTACACCCTTACGTCGGCCTTCACGCTCGCGAGTCGGCTGTTTCTCTGTCTGCTGATCGTCATCTTGGTTGGAGTCACGCTCGTCGTGGCCTGGCCACTGATCTTGATCGGGACCATGATCGTCGCTCTCTCGAAGGGTACCGACGCGTGGAAGAGACCGCCGACCAAATCGCCGGTAGCCGGTGAGAGCGGAAGGCTTGTGTCGCCCCGGGGCGGTGAAGCCGAAGGCACTCCCGACACGCTGGCGCGCGAAGTTGCACGCCCCAGGGCCCTCGCTGGTTGACGGGCAACATTACCAAGCGAAGGCTCTAACTTTGGGGCCGGATCCCGCCCTGGGCCGCTTGCCCTTTCAACACCTCCGCCGGAGAGCGGTCCTGCTCGCGCAATTGGTCGCGGCGCCGCGGTGACGGACGGGCGCGACCAAGTTGCCACCTCATCAACGGGAAGGCGAAGCTCGACAGAGATCCTCAGGAGCGAGACCCGGCTCGCTGTGATCAACGATCGGCTCGCAAAGTTACGAGCGGGAAAACCGGCGGTGAGTTATCGAAGCGAAAGGACTAACCGCCCCATCCTTCGGCAAATTTGAGGACTCGTTCCAGGACGAATTCGCGCGTGATCTTTTCAAACGGCACGTCAATACGGCCACCGACGCCCTGAGAACTTCTTCTCTCATAAACGCTGATGAGGTCACCTCTGGTTGTTCGCTCGAAATGGAGTTCCGGCGTGCCCATGATCTCACCAAGGGTGATAAACGCGGAATCGCAGTTCGGGTCATATGGGTGGGCCTGAGCCCGCACGCCGCTCTCGTTGAGCATTCGAGCAGCGTCTACAAGTGCGGGGCCGATCACTTTTTCTCTGAGACGACGGGACTCGTCCGCACGTCGGCTGGTCAAGTCCTGTTCTTTCTGCTTTTCCACCGCTTCTTCCGAGTCGCGCGCGGCCCGCTTCTCTCCGATCAATGCGGCCTTTTTTTTGAATTCGGTGTCGTTCATCAGGGCTCCTCCAGACCGGCGAGCGTAGTCCCGTTCGCTCACGCCGCGCAACGGGCTGGGGAGAGCCGGGCATGAAACTCCTGCGAGGCGCCGAGGTCTATGCCGAGCGGCATGTCTCCCGCAGCGACTGCGCAGCTCTCTATCTGCGAAACGGCCACCACCAGTAGCTGGCGTTTTCGCTCCGCTCGCGAGAATTCTGACGCAGAAGAGGACGTTGTCGGTTTCGGTGATGGTCCGGGAAAGCCGGTGCCGGATCCGCTGGCCGACTTGAAGGTCCTCGAAGTGTCGTCCCGCCATCACCGGCTTCGAACACGAGGAGGAAGACCGGCGCGGAATATAGCATCCCCGCACCCGATCCTGCGGGTCTGACCCTCCACGGGCGGCTGGGCAGTATGACAAGCGACGAAGCGGCCCCGGAGCCCGAGACGACGCGCCCGGACTCGGGGGATTAGCGAGTCAGTTTCCCTTAGTGTTTTCCGTTCCCGTTGCCGTTTCCCTTGCCGTTCCCGTGCCCGTTTCCCTTGCCTTTGCCCTTATTCTTCCCCTTGCCGTGATCGCCCGACTGGCCCGAGCCGCCGTTTCCGTTTCCGTGGCCCTGGTCGTGGGGGACCTTGATCTCTGCGGAGGCATGCGACACGTTTCCGGACGGGTCGGTGGCCTCGTAGGTGGCCGTATAAATCCGACCGGTCCCGGTTCCCGAGCGCTCGGCTCGAACCTGGAACGTGAGATCCTCCGATCCCACGTTGGCGCCTTTGATGTCGGGAGCCGTGTTGCCATCCCCCTGGGAGTTCTCCGGCTCGTTGCTCGTGACCGAAACGAGAGCAATGGTGACCGGGCCACAGAAGTCGAAGGCGTCGACGTCGGCGTGGACACTGACCATGCGATGGTTGGGAGGCCAGATCACCGAGGGTCGGAGAGTCGCGCTAATCTGGGGTGGAGTCTGATCGTCGATTGTGATCACCACCTCATCGGTATCGGTCTGTCCCTTGCTGTCGGTAACCTGAAGGGTCACGTTGTAAGTCCCTGAGGCCAGCGGCAGCGGATCCCTGACCGCACCGGTTCCCAGAAATTCTTCGCTGGCCAATCCGAAATCCAACCACCATTCATAAAGCCGGATGTCGTCATTGGTGCCCGGGGTCGAGTCGGGATCGGTGGAGCCTGATCCATCGAGACGGGGCACCGTCTCCTGGGACTCGCAGGTAAACGTCGCATCGGCACCGGCCTCGGCGGTCGGTGGAACGTTGGTTCCGGGGTTGATCGGTTGCCAGGAGGGGGAAAATTCTCCGGCTGTCGTGGCCACCAGCGCCTGGCCTCCGGTACCGTCGGCATTCATCGTCCAGAGGTCACGATTGGATCCCGTCGTCTGAACGAAGGCGATCTTGGCCCCATCCGGGGAGTAAGCCGGTTGGCTTCCGGGACCCAGGTTCATGGGTCCGGTTCCGTCGGCATTCATCACCCAAACCGCCGAAGCCTGCTGGGCGTCCAGGCGGGCGAAGGTGATCAGCGTGCCGTCGGGAGACCAATCGGGAGAGGTGTCCTGGTCCGGCGTGTCGGTCAATCGCAGCGGGCCGGAACCATCGGAGTTCATGACGTAGATTTCCAGGTTCCCGTCACGATTGGTGCTGAAGGCAATGTGGGCGCCATCCGGGGACCAGGCGGGCTGGGCATCGTCGCTATCAGGTGTTTGAGTCAGGTTCGTGGGGGAGGTGCCATCGGCGTTGACGACCCACACGTTACAGTGGATGGGGCTCCCGCCACACCGGGTGAACGCAACCTTCGACCCATCGGGTGACCAAGCTGGCTCGTTGTCGGAGACTGTGTTGTTCTGGGTCAGTGGGGTCGAATTGCCGGTGAAGAAATCCATGATCCAGAGGCGCAATCCACCCGCATTCCCGGCGGCGAAAGCGATACGAGTTCCATCGGGGGACCAAGCGGGCTCGGCCGCTTGGGCGGTTGCGAATGGGAGGGGCCGGACCCCGGCGCCGTCCGGGTCGACCACGGCAAGATGCGAGGGACCCCCTGCGGTTGATTGAAAGGCGATTCGGCCGTTCTCTCCTGGAAATGCCGCCAACGCCACGCCGGGTCCGAGAATTGCGATCAGGCCAATCGTGGCGCCGCGCGTGATGATCTTCGCCCAGCCTATCCGAGGAACTGTCTCGAGCATGATCGGGCTCCTTTCTGGAACTCGGTGGGGGGAGCCGACTGGAACAATCCCACCTTTTGCCGGCAGCCGAAAATGGCTGTCGTCAGCGACTTTTTCGATGTGAAAAGTGTCACGATATAGCACGGGATAAGGATTTTTGAAGAGGGCGATCCTCAACAGTGGCAAGCCCGTGGTGGGCGTCGGTTTCATCCCGCTTACCAGCCTGGTAATGCGGATCAGCCGCACCTTCCGACGCTGATGACTTCGCGCACGCCCATCGTTCCAAGAGGTCTGGTCGCGCTCGTCGCAACGCTCGGGGCGGCCTGCGGCGGCGGAGGGGGATCGGACGCGAAGACGGCCGCGGTCAGGCTGGAGAGCGCCGCCGTCAAGCTGGAGCGCGTCGTCGACGGGCTGGCGTTTCCACTCGACTTCGCCGCGCCGCCGGGAGACCGGTCGCGTCAGTTCATCGCCGAGAAGGGGGGGCGCGTCCGCGTGCTCCGCGACGGCATCCTGATCGACGCGCCGTTTCTAGATCTCTCGGGAAGGGTATCGGGCGGAAGCGAGCAGGGGCTTCTCGGTATCGCCTTCCATCCCGGCTATCCGAGCGATCGCCGGGTCTTCGTTGACTACACCGACCGGGCCGGCGATACGCACGTCGCGAGCTTTCGCGTCTCGGCGGACCCCGACGTCGCCGACGCAGGCAGCGGCGCCGACGTTCTCGTCGTCGACCAGCCGTTCGCGAACCACAACGGCGGCGGGCTCGCCTTCGGTCCGGACGGCTTCCTATACATCGGGCTCGGCGACGGCGGCGGCGAGGGCGATCCGCTCGGCAGCGGCCAGAGCCTGTCAACGCTGCTTGGCAAGATCCTGCGCATCGACGTCGATCGCGGGAGTCCGTACGCGATCCCCGCGGGAAATCCCTTCGCCGGGACTCCCGGAGCACGCGGCGAGATCTGGAGCTTCGGGTTGCGAAATCCGTTTCGCTTCAGCTTCGACCGCGGCGGCGGAGACCTGTACATCGGCGACGTCGGCCAGGACGCGCGCGAGGAGATCGACTTCGGGCCGCATTCGCGCGGCGGCCAGAACTACGGCTGGAACCGCACCGAAGGCACGCCGTGCTTCGGATCTGCGAATTGCGACCGCAACGGCCTCACGTTCCCGATCGCCGAGTACGGCCACGACGCCGGCTGCTCGGTGACCGGCGGCTACGTGTACCGGGGCGCGGCGATCCCGGCGCTGCAAGGCCAATACTTCTACGGCGACTTCTGCGCCGGGTTCGTACGCAGCCTGCACGTCGACGGCGGCACGGCGAGCGGCGATCGCGAGTGGCCGGAGCTCGCCCCGGGGGACTCGATCACCAGCTTCGGACAGGATGCCGACGGAGAGATCTACGTGGTGACCGCGGGAGGCGCCGTGTTCCGCGTGGCTCCGGCGTCTTGACGCTCCGCGATTCCCCAATTCCGTGCGCGCTCCGACCGCGGAAGGCGGCGCGCCAGGATGGAACCTCGCGCCCTCCACTCCCGGCGTGACCGCGAGCGCCGCGGAGCGTCCGCGGCCTGCGCCATGATGCGGTCGAGATCATCGTCTGTGTGCGCGGGATCATGGTGAAACGGCACGATGTGCTTCGCCTCCGCCAGTGCCGCGAAGCGCATCGCGTCGTCGAGGCTGCTGTGTCCCCAGCCGGCGTGCTCGGGATACTCCGCTCGGCCGTACTGGGCATTGTAGATGGGCAGGTCGACGCCTGCGGCGAGGTCGTGCGCAATGGCGGCTCCTCGATCGAACAGCTCGGCGACGCTGATTCGGATCGACGCGAAGTCATGCTGGAACGCGAGTGCGCCGCGAGCGACAAAGACTTTTCCGATCCGCGGCGGCCGCCAATTCCGGATTGGAATGCCCCGAACGGGGTATCTCGTAACGGGAATCGAAGTCACGGCAGATGTGCGTCTCCGTTCTAGGTCCACGGGGGCGGTCAGGTCGATCTCACCCTCCCGTTCCACGGCGCGGCCGGGCCGAGCGATCTCTACCACGTGGGGTACGATTCAGGCGCTGCGTAGCTCACCCCTACAGCCACCGCGCCGTCTCCTCGACTCTACTTAGGCTACGATATCAGACTGCCGGCTCTTCAGCCCGCTTTGACGGGCGCATCGGAATTCGTCGCGACCCATCCCATGAAGATCTGGTAGCCGAGCGCGAGAAGCGTAGCGCCGACGAACAGGCCGAGGATGCCTGCCGTGGCCATGCCGCCGAGAGCGCCGAGAAGGATGACCGGCATCGGCGCATCCACGCCGCGGCCGAGCATCAACGGCTTCAGCACGTTATCGGCCATGCCGGAGACGACAAGGAGGACCGTGTAGAGGATCGCAGCGCCGGTGCCGTAGCTGTCGCTCGACCAGAGGTAGCCGATGGCCGGCAGCGTGACGATCAGCGCAGGCACCTGCGCGATACCGAGCACGAGGACCATGACTGCCAGCACGCCTGCCCACGGTATGCCGGCGATGAGCAGGCAGATGCCGACGATGATGGCCTGCAGGAACGCGACACCGAGCACGCCCTTGGCGACGGCGCGGATGGTCGCCGTGGACAGGTCGACGAACTCCCCTCCGTGGTTCCCGTCGGCGACTCTCTCGAAGATCGAGCGGATCGCGCGCGCGCCGCCCTCGCCGAAGGCCATCATAATGCCGGCAACAGCGAGAGACGCGAGGAACTGCAACAGCCCACCACCGATGCCGGCGACGAAACCGAGCGCCGCCTTGGCCAGATTGCCGATCTTCGGCTGCATGCTCTGCACCAAGGCGGGCAGATCAGTGTACGCCTTCGTCCAGAACGCGTGCACCTTGTCGCCGATCAGCGGCCACTCGGCGACGCCTTCTCTTGGCGGTGGCACCTGGAGCGTGTTGTTCTGCACGTCGTTGATCAGTCGGTGCACCGAGTCGCCGAGCGAGTTCATCAGCGCCGCGGTCGGCACGACGACCACTACAACTCCGAGCAAAACGAGCAGCGTCGCGGCCAGTCCCTGGCGGCCGCCGATCTTCGCGGCCACCGACTGGTGCAGGGGATAGAGAGTGACTGCCAGAATCAGAGCCCAGGTCATCAGGCTCAGGAACGGAGAGAACACCTGCAAGCAGAGGATGGCCAGGGCCAGCACGAGGCCGGCGCGAATGAGGACATCGAGAAGGAGGGCGGCGACTCGTCTTTCGAACTCGGGATCGGGATCGTGCAGTGTGGTCATAAGGTGTCCCCGTCATGGATGGTTAAGCGACATGAACGCGGCCAAAGTCGTCTATCAGGTCGCCCGGGGTGACTGAATCTAGATGACATCGAGATCTTCATCGTCGGGCAGCGGGCGGTGGGCGTCGTGTGGGCTCAGCGGTGTGTGAGCGAAGCGAGCGTTGAAGCCCTAGAGCTCTTCCGGAACATAGATGTTGCGGGTCCGACCCCCGTCGTTCCGCGTCAGGTAGTGGACCGGACCGTGCTTCTCTCCCTTGGCGCAGCGGCAGCTCGGCCGCCCGCAGCGCTTGAACGCACGGTAATCATGGACCACTACGAATCCGCTTGGCACGGTCCAGAACATGCTGCGGTCCTCTCGGCCAAGGATCGTCGCGATCTCGGTGAGCCATGTCTTAATCTTCTTGGCACTGACAACGATATGGTCGAGGTGCCCTGCGAGATAGCGGGCATACCGTCGTTGCTCGTCAGTAGACAGGTGCTTTCCGAACTTCGAGGTATTGGCAATAGTTGTGGATCGGGCTCCGGTAGTCGGTTCGGGGTGAGCGGCGGGACCGGGACCTGACGTATCGCGCCGTGGGCGGGTCCCGAAGACGGGCACCGTGGCCGAGTCCCTTGATTCCGGCCGGCTGACGGCTCCCCGGGCGCACCGTTCCGAGGTTTGCGCCCGGCGTGGTAGTCACCGGACGCGAGACACTCCGCGATGCGCTGCCCGTCCTGTGACCACGACAACCGCGCCGAGCGCCGCTTCTGCGCGGAATGCGGGGCCGCGCTCGCAGCGGTCTGCGCGTCGTGTGGCGCGGCGAACGAGCCCGGCGAGAAGTTCTGCGGCGGCTGCGGTGAGCGGCTCCCGACCGCGGCGCCAGCGACCGCCGCTTCGCCGCCGGCCCCCGAGCCCGAAGCCGCGTTGCCGGCCGGCGAGCGCCGCCAGCTGACGGTGCTCTTCTGCGACCTGGTCGGCTCGACGCCGCTCTCGCAGCAGCTCGACGCCGAGGAGTGGCGCGACGTCATCGCGCAGTACCAGCAGGCCGCCGCCGGCGCCGTCGCGCGCTTCGGCGGCCACGTCGCCAAGAACCTCGGCGATGGGCTGCTCATCTACTTCGGCTGGCCCACCGCGCGCGAGGACGACCCGGAACGCGCGGTCCGCGCTGGCCTGGCGATCGTGGACGCGATGGCGCCGCTCAACGCCACCCTCGCCGCGGGCGACGGGACGCGCCTCGCCGTGCGCATCGGCATGCACACCGGGCCGGTGGTGATCGCCGACGGCGGCGAGGTCTTCGGCGAGACGGCGAACGTCGCGGCGCGCGTGCAGGGCGCGGCCGAGCCCGACACGGTGGTGATCACCGCCGCGACGCAGCGCCTGGTGGCCGGGCTGTTCGTGGTCGAGGACCGCGGGCCGCAGACGCTGAAGGGCGTGCGCGAGCCGGTGACGCTCTACCGCGTCGTGCAGCCGAGCGGGGTGCGCAGCCGGCTCGATGTCGCGGCGGGACGGCTCACGCGCTTCGTCGGTCGCGAGATCGAGCTGGCGACGCTCGTCGATCGCTGGGAGCGGGCGCAGGACGGCGAGGGGCAGAACGTCGTCGTCCTCGGCGAGGCGGGAGTCGGGAAGTCGCGGCTCGTCTACCAGCTGCACGAGCACCTGGCGGCGGTGCCGCACACGTGGCTCGAATGCGGCGCCACGCCGTACACGGAAGGGACGCCCTTCCATCCGATCATCGCGCTGGTGGCGCAGGGGCTGGCGTTCGCCCCCGAGGACACCGCGGCCGAGCAGCTCGGCAAGCTGGAGATCGGACTCCGCGCGCTCGCCTCAGCGGAGACCGTGGCCCTGCTCGCCGACTTTCTCGGTCTGCCGCCACCCACGCGGCTGCAGCTGAGCCCCGAGCTGCAGCGGCGCAAGACGATCGACCTGCTGGTGCAGTGGACCCTGTCGCTCAGCGCGGCGCAGCCGCTGGTCGTGTTCGTCGAGGACCTGCACTGGTGCGACGTCTCGACGCTGGAGCTGCTGGGGCACCTGATCGCGCAGAGCCCGACGGCGCGGGTGCTGCTGCTCGCCACGGCGCGCCCGGAGTTCACGCCGCCGTGGCCGGCGCGCTCCAACCTGACCACCGTGCAGCTCGCCCGGCTCACCAAGCGCCAGGCGCGCGACATGATCGCGACGCTCGCGGGGACGGAGCTGCCCGCCGCCACCCTCGACGCGCTCGTCGCCCGCGCCGACGGCGTGCCGCTCTACGTCGAGGAGCTGACCAAGGCGGTGACGGAGCCCGGGGCGGCGCGCGGCGTGGAGGCCATTCCGGCCAGCCTCGCCGACTCGCTGATGGCGCGGCTCGATCGGCTCTCGGCGGCGAAGGAGGTGGCGCAGCGGGCGGCGGTGCTGGGACGGGAGTTCGGGTATCCGCTGCTGGCGGCGATGGTGGGCATGGACGAGGCCGCCCTGCGCCAGGGGCTCGGCGCGCCTGGTCGACGCGGAGATCCTCTTCGCGCGCGGCGAGCCGCCCGCGGCCACGTACACCTTCAAGCACGCGCTGATCCAGGAGACGGCGTACCAGTCGCTGCTCAAGCGCACGCGCCAGCAGCTGCACGCGCGCGTCGCCCAGGTGCTGGAAGAACGCTTCCCCGAGCGCGTCGCGGCCGAGCCCGAGGTGATCGCGCGGCACTACGACCAGGCGGGGCTGGTCGCGCAAGCGATCGCGCACTACCAGCGGGCCGGCGAGCGCGCCACGCAGCGGTCGGCGAACGAGGAGGCCATCGGCCATCTGCGGCGCGCCCTCGATCTCGTCGCGACGCTGCCGGAGACGCGCGAGCGCCATCAGATGGAGCTCGGGCTGCAGATGGCGATCGGGGCGCCGCTCGCCGCGGCCAGGGGATGGTCGCATCCGGAGTACGAGCAGACCTACGCGCGCGCGCGCGAGCTGGCGTCCCAGATCGGCGAGTCGCCCGAGCTGCCGCGAGTGCTCGCGGGAATGGCGGCGGCCTATTTCGTGAAGGGTGACCTCGCGACCGCGGCCGAGGTCGCGCAGGAGGCCCTGGCAGCCGCCGAGCGCACGGGAGACGCGTTCGACCTCCTCTCGGCTCACTACGTAGTCGGCCATCCCGTTGCTCTTCCAGGGCAACTTCTCGCGGGCGCTGCAGCATTTCGAGCAGAGCATCAAACTATACAATCCCAGCGAGCATGGGTCTCTGGCGTACACGGTGGGACTCGATCGTGGCGTCGGCGCCCACGCGTATGCGGCCTGGTGTCACGTGTACCTTGGCCATCCCGACCGGGCGCTGGCTGTGAGCGAGGAGGCGGTGGCGCTGGCGAAGCGCGTGGAACATCCGCTCAGTCTGGCGAACGCTCTCTTCTATGCTGGAGTTGTCCATTTCGAGCGCGGCGAGCTCGACCGGATGCGGGAACGCGCCGAAGAAGCTCGTGGGTCTCGCCGAGCAGCTCGGGTTTCCGTTGTACCTGGGACTGGGAAGGTTTTTGCGAGGCTGTGGCGCGGGTCGAATCGGGGGAGGGCGAGGCGGGCATCGCGGAGATGCAGCAGGCGATGGTCGAGCTGGCTCGGGATCGGGAGCGGGATCGGAGCGCCTCAGATCCTCTTCGATGCTCGCCGAGGGCCTCCGGAAGGTCGGGCGCCACGACGACGCCCTGGGCGCGCTCGGACTCGGCGTCGCGCAAGCCGAGCAACAGGGACAGCACTACTACGATGCCGAGCTCCACCGGCTGCGGGCCGAGATTCTCCTCGACATGGACGGCAATGCGGTCGAGGAGGCGGAGGCGCTCTTCGGCCAGTCCCTGGAGATCGCCCGGCGGCAAGAGGCCAAGACGTTCGAGCTGCGCGCCGCCACCAGCCTGGCGCGGCTCTGGCAGCGCCAGGGCAAGCGCGACGCCGCCCGCGCCCTCCTCGCCCCGCTCTACGCCTGGTTCACCGAAGGCTTCGACACGCGCGACCTGAAGGACGCGAAGGCGCTGCTGGAGGAGCTGTCGTGAAGAGTCAGTCAGAGTGAAGTGCGCCAGTTGCGGCTGCGAGAACCGCGAGGGCGCGAAATTTTGCGGCGAATGTGCCGCACCCCTTGCCGAGGCGCTCGCTTGCCCGAAGTGCGGGACGGCGAATCCGAAGGGGCGGAAGTTCTGCGACTCGTGCGGGCATCGGATTGCCGAGGCCGTGAACCTCCCGGCCCCGCCCGACCCACGCGCCTACACCCCCAAACACCTCGCCGAGAAGATCCTCACCACCCGCAGCGCTCTCGAAGGCGAGCGCAAGCAGGTCACCGTCCTCTTCGCCGACGTGAAGGGGTCGATGGACCTCGCCGAGCAGCTCGATCCCGAGGAGTGGCACAAGATCCTCGGCCGTTTCTTCCAGATCCTCACCGACGGCGTGCACCGCTTCGAGGGGACAGTCAACCAGTACACCGGCGACGGCATCATGACGCTGTTCGGCGCGCCGATCGCTCACGAAGATCACGCGCAGCGGGCGTGCTACGCAGCGCTCCATCTTCAGCAAGAGATGCGGCGCTATGCGGACGAGGTGCGTCTGGAGCACGGCCTGGGTTTCTCGGTCCGAATGGGCCTCAACTCGGGCGAGGTCGTGGTCGGGAAGATCGGCGACGATCTGCGGATGGATTACACCGCGCAGGGTCACACCGTGGGGCTCGCGGCGCGGATGGAGCAGATGGCCGATCCCGGAAAGGCGCTCATTACCGGACAGACGGCCAAGCTCGTTTCCGGCTACCTCCAGCTCCGAGACCTGGGTGAAACCCGGATAAGGGGGCTGACTGAGCTACTCCACGTCTTCGAGCTCGAGAGTGTGGGGAGGATGCGCACCCGCCTCGACCTCTCCCACGCGCGCGGCTTCACAAAGTTCGTCGGCCGCCAGAGCGAGATGGCGGCTCTGGAGGCAGCGCTCGAGCAAGCGCTCTCGGGGAACGCGCAGGTCGTCGGCGTGGTCGCCGAGCCGGGAGTCGGCAAGAGTCGGCTCTGTTACGAATTTGTGGAGCGCTGCCGTGCACGGGGCCTACAAACTTTTGAAACCCATGGAGTACCGTACGGAAAGGCAACGCCGTTCCTACCGATGCTCGAGTTCCTGCGGAGTTTTTTCGGCATCGCCGACCAGGACAATCCTCAAGCGGCCCGGCAGAAGATCGCGGGAGGCCTACTGCTTCTTGACGAGAGTTTCCGCGAAGCACTTCCTCTGATGTTCGATTTTCTCGGCGTCTCCGATCCCGAGCAGCTGACCGCCCCGATGGATCCGGAGGCTCGCCAGCGGCAGCTTTACACGATGGTGAAGCGGATCACCCAGATTCGCGGTCGGCGGGTGCCGGCGGTGACGCTGTTCGAGGATCTTCACTGGTTCGACGGTGGGAGCGATGCGCTGGTGGAGCAACTCGTAGAGGCTCTCCCGGGCACCCAGGTTCTTCGTGTGGTGAACTTCCGCCCCGAGTATCACGCCCGCTGGATGCAGAAGTCCTACTACCAGCAGCTTCCGCTCCTGCCGCTCAATCCGGAAGCGATCGCGGAGCTGCTGACCGATCTTCTCGGCAACGATCCGTCGCTCGCGGCTCTCGGAGGCCTGATTCGTGAGCGAACGGGCGGAAACCCGTTTTTCATCGAGGAGGTGGTCCTGTCGCTCGCCGAAGCCGGAAGTCTGGAAGGGTCGAAGGGCGCCTACAGACTGACGAAGCCGATCCACGCGGTCTCGATTCCGCCGACCGTCCAGGCCGTGCTCGCCGCCCGGATCGATCGGCTTCCGGAAAAGGAGAAGCGAGTCCTCCAAACCGCATCCGTGATCGGGAAGACGTTGTCGGAGCCGGTCCTAAAGCGCGTCGGGGGGCTTCCCGAGACGGAGCTGGCCGACGCTCTGCGGGCGCTGATTGAAGCCGAGTTCCTCTACGAAGAGGCGCTCTATCCAGAGGCCGAATACGGCTTCAAGCACCCGCTGACCCAAGAGGTCGCCTACGGCTCGCAGCTCACGCAGCGAAGAGCCCGCGTCCATGCAGCGGTCGCCCGCGCGATCGAGGAAGTCGATTCGGGGAAGCTCGGCGAGCGTGCCGCGCTTCTCGCCTACCATTGGGAGCATGCGGGCGAGGCTCGGGAAGCGGCGAAGTGGCATCGCCGTGCAGCGGAATGGGTGGGGCTCAACAATCCTGCCGAGGCGCTGCGGCACTGGGGGAGCGTACGGCAACTCCTGGACACGCTCCCGGAGAGGCCGGAGAGCCTCGCCGAGAGAGCAGCCGTGCGCGCTCGGATCATGACTCACCTCGCTCGTATGGGCGATATGGAGGACCAGGCGACTTCCCTTTTCCGGGAAGGAAAGGAGCTCGCGACACGGAGCGGCGACCCTCATGTCCTTAGCCAGGTACTGAACAGTTTCGGTCACCTCCGGGTCTTTGCCGGGGCCGTCGCAGACGCCCTCGACCCGCTCCTCGAGTCGAGGCGGCGGGCCGACGAGACGGAGGACATCGGCTTGCGAGTGGCCGTTCGGTACGGTCTGTCTGCTGCCTATTTTGTTGCTGGCCGGCTCCGCGAGTGCCTTGCCGTTGCGGAGGAGGGTCTCGGGCTCGCTCAGGGAGATCTCGACCTCGGCGCCGACCGACTCGGGTTGAGCCCGAGCCTCGGCCTCTCGTGTTGGCGCGGCGTTGCGCTGAGCTTGACGGGGCATCCTCGCGAGGGCGAAGCCGAGCTCGACCGGGTGATCGAGCCCGCCCGCATGTCTCAGCAGCTGCTCCCGCTCTACCTCTCGCACACCCTCGACGTCCTTCGGTGTGAGGTCACGGGCGAGGCAGCGCTTGCGCTTGCGCACGGCCGCGAGGCGGTGGAGTACGCCGAGCGGACCGGGAACCAGTCGGGGCGAGTCTTCAGCTACCTCAACATCGGGATCGCGAACGTCTTGAACGGCGCATGGCACAACGCGCTCGAGGTTCTGGAAACAGCGTTGACGATCGTAAAGGAACGACAGCTGCCGGTGTTCGACACCGGCGTGCTCGCAGCGATGGCGGCGGCGCACCTCGGGCTCGGCGATCGTGCAAGGGCCTTGACGCTCGCGGAAGAAGCGATCGCCGTATGCCGGCGACTTGGCAGCCGACTCTGGGAGTTCTCGGCTCTACTCACCCGGATCCGCGCTCTCCGCGAAACCCAGGGCGTCCAGGCGACGAGAGAAATCGAGGCTGCGATGGCCGAAGCCGCCGCCTGGCTCGAGATGTCGGGCGCGAAGAGCTACGAGCCTTTCCTACACGTCGAGCGCGCTGAGCTGGCTCGGCTTACCGGCGACGAAGCCGCGCGCGAGCTCGAGCTCCGTGAGGCGCATCGCCTGTTCACTCGAGATCGGCGCGCCGATCCGCGCGGCGGAGGTCGCGAAGGAGCTCGGGTCGTGAACTGTGCCTCCTGCGATCACGAGAATCGTAGCAAACCGAGAAAGGACTGATCGGTCTCTGCCTCTGCCCGCAGTGCGGATCTTCATCGAACGTGGGCACCGGCCATTTCACTCTCGGTCAGGTCGAGGCGAAGCCAACCCGCATCGTGGCCCGCAAGGTCTGGGGCTAGATCAGCGGCGTGTTTGGCGGCAGGCCAAGGAGCGCGCGGCCGTAAACCTCCTGGTTGGTTCGGAGCGCCAGGAACCCGTGCATGTTCACCGCATGGATGTCGCGGCTCGCGCGCTGCAGCGGATTCTTGTCGGCGAGCGTGCCGCCACCGGCGGCCAGGAAGAGAATTTCCACCGCTTCGAGGCAGGATCGCACCGCCTGCGCGTAGTCCATGCGCGCCCGGGCGCGGTTCTCAAGCGACATCTGTTGTCCTGCGCGCGCGTGGCGCTCCATATCGTCGGCGCAGCGGCGCAACAGCAACTCTGCCATGTCGATGCGATTCGCCGCATCCGCCAAATCGACGTGGCTGACCGGCCACTCGCTTTGCACGTGGCCTGTATAGGCGAGCACGCGCCCACCCTTCACATGCGTCAGGAAGGTTTCGAGCGCCGATCGCGCGATGCCCAGCGCCGGACCGCACAGCACGATGGCGAGCACCGGCACCGCCGCGCAGCGATAGAGCCAAGAGTCGTTGCGCTTCAGTCCGTGCCCCGTGCCGGTCAACAAATGACCCATCGACAGGAAGCGATGCTCGGGCACGAACAACTCCTTCACGGTGACGGAGCAGCTCCCCGTGCCCTTGAGCCCGGCGACGTACCAATCGTCGTTGATGGTGATCTCGCGCGTCGGGACCAGGAACTCGCCTTCATCGACGATCGCGCCGGCATCGTTCTTCACCTGGCCGCCGAGGAACATCCATTGCGAGTGCTCGCAGCCGGAGCCGAACGGCCAAAACCCGGTAAGCTGGTAGCCGCCGGCAACGCGCTTGGCCGTGGACCGCGTCGGCGCTATCACGGCGCAGGTGATGAAATCGGGATCGGACCCATAGAGCTCGTCCTGCGCCTTCTCACTCAGATGAGCCGAGATTTAAGTGTGCGCATGAACGACGCCAGTCACCCAACCGGTCGATCCGCAGTGTTCAGCGAGCTCGGAGATTACATCGAGATGGCCGTGGATGCCGAGCTCGTGCCCGCCGAAACGCTTTGGCTGCCACACCTTCAGCAGACCGGCGTGCCGTAGATCTGCGACGGTTGCGTCGGGCAGGCGGCGCAGCTTCTCCGCCTCCAGCGTTCGTTCGCGCAACGAAGGTCCGAGCGCCTTCGCCAGTGCGACCAGCTCGTCCCGTGTGAGTGCCTTGGTCGCTGTTGCCATCGCCGCCTCCCTTTTTGTCGCAAGCATGACAGAACGGAAAGGGCGGTCCTGTCAAACGCCCGCCGTCACAGCTATGGGACTCTGACGGCTGCGACTTGCCGAGCCCGCCAGGCGTTCGGCGTAGGCCGCGTTCATCACTCGGGGGAGCATGCGGTACCACTCGTGTCGGCATCATCCTAGCCTGCGGCGCCGCCCGCAGGCGACCAATCCATCGCCCGAGCCTGTACACGGCGAGGACAATAACCACGCAATGCTGACCACGAGCACGCTGATGACCTACAGTGGCATCTCGATCATGCGTGTGCTCCTCGCCTGGTATGACCCCGCGAGGAGCCCGGCGTGAAATGCGGTCGGTTACGGTAGCCCCTACCGCCGACCGCTGCCGAACATCACCTCGAATTCGACGGTGAACGGGCCATCGGATCCAGACGGCGACAGGCCGCGATTCACCTCTTCGCGTACGACCCGCCGGTCATCGGGGGACAGCGCGAGGTAGGTGGCGCCAGACAGCCCGCCACCCGCCTCCATGGCCGCCCAGTAGTCCTCGAGTGAGTCGAAGGAAATCTGTCGGCTCTCACGGATGACGCGGACGTCGCAGAATGTGGCACCGCGCAACAGCGCTTCGAGTTGATGCTCGTGACTGAGCGCGAAGTTCCACGGCATCGTGTCCCGAGTCGGCGGAAGGCGTCGCTGAGCACTGTCGAGGACTCTTCCGTACACCGTCCGATCCGGCGTGGTGCTCACACAGACGGCCGCCCGCCCGGCGGGCCGGAGCACGCGCCGGAACTCCGCCAGCCCGCGAGCCGGGTCGGCGAAGAACATCAGGCCCAGAAGGCAAATTACGGCGTCGAAGCTGGCGTCGCGGCAGGCAAGGGCTTGACCGTCCATCACCGCGAGCTCGACCGGCAGCCCGGCAATTTTACGCTTTGCCCCCTCCAGCATCGGCGGCGAGATGTCGGTTCCGAGCACGAGCCCTGACGGGCCGACGAGGGCGGCCGCCTCGACGGCCGAGGGCCCGCCGCCGGTGGCCACGTCGAGCACCCGCTGACCGGCCTTGATCTCCGCGGCCGCGAGAAGCGCCGGTATGTACAGGGCTGTCGCCCGCAGCGAAAAGCGGTTCCACGCCGACGCACCAGAGTCGAAGGAGAGTTTGCTCACGGCGGCCGGGAGGACAAGTGGCCGAGTCGCCAGAACCATCGATCTCGGGCGCTAACCACACCTCCGATTTTTCCACGCTACGCCCGTTTTTGCGGCGCGCACAAGAGGCGCGTCAGCCGATGGTGTTCCGGTCGCCGCAAGACACGCAGCGCCCGGGTTCCGCGGGCACGCTCGCGTGGAATCGGTGCGTCGCGCCGCGATCCCAGAAGGATGCGGCCGCAATCAAGAACGCCCACCAACCGAAAGACGAACCTGCGGCACCAAGTCACTTCTACATGGGGTCTGGCGAAACCCGCTGCGAGGTCTAACCGTGCGTGAGCTCGCCTCCGCCGCCGTTGACAGATCACCCACCAGCGGACGACAAGCTCAAGCAGCGCCACCGGCGCGAACAACTCGTGGAAGCGCAGGCGGGAATCTCCTGTCCGTCGTGCGGGCACGGCAATCGTCCCGACCGTCGCTTCTGTACGGAGTGCGGACAGCCGCTCGGTCGCGCCTGCGCGGCGTGTGGGACGCCCGCTGAAGCGGATCAGAAATTCTGCGGCAGTTGCGGCGCACCTCTGAGACACGCCGAGTCACCACCGGCGCCTCTGCCAGGCGATCACGCCGTCGCACCAGCGGCCAGTGGGATTCCATCTGGACGGATTCGGGCTCGCTTCCGAGCTCACGCCGACGCGTAAAGCTCCGGCCACGCCACCTGCTCGACGCGTCCCGACGCGGCGAGTGGCACGGAGCCCGGCTTGCGCTCGAACGGATCGTAGATGCCGAGCTCGCGAGCGTGCGCGCGCAACACCGGAATCACGTCCGTGGCTAGGAGCTTCAAACACTTCAACCGATCCGCGCGCGGCAGCGGTCCGTCGATCCAGAACGAAAGGATCCCCGGCCGCAGGACGTCCATCACCCTCTTCAGCCTCGGAATGACGTAGTCGGGAGTCCCGGCGATCATCTGAAGGTCTTGCTGCGCAATGCCGAAGCGGTCGTAGATCTTCTTCCGCACCTCGACGACGTCTTCGCCTTCCTGCCACTCGGCGACCATCGTGTGCCCGGGCAAGTTCGGGTTGGCGAACTGCCGCGCCATGCGCGCCGTGGCCTCCTTCGAGTTGTAGCCCGGCGGGAACATCCACTCCGGACGCGCGAAGTGTGCGAAGTGCCCGCCGAAGAGATAGCGCCGTCCGAGCTCCTCGGCGCGCTGCTGGTCGTCGGAAACGAAGACGGGCTGCAGGTAGCCGAAGTTCTCCGAGCCCGCCTGGTAGCCTTCGCGTGCGGCCTCTTGCGCGTAGATCCGCCAAAGCTCGGCGGTCGGCTCGGGGTAGGTGGCGAGGGCGACATACGGATAGCGCTTCCTGGCGCACCACCGCACGGTGTCCGGGCTGATCAGGCCCGGGATCCAGATCGGCGGATGCGGCTGCTGGAGCGGCTTCACCCATGGGTTCACGTGGCGGAAGTGGAAGTGCTTGCCCTCGAAGCGGAACGGCCCGGGCTCCGTCCACGCCTTGACGATCAGATCGTGGCCCTCTTCGAAGTACTCGCGGTTGAAAGCCGGGTTCGCGTTGTTGGCGAGCTGCTCGCTGCCGGCGCCGCGCACCCAGCCGGGCACGAGTCGCCCGCCGGAGATGAGATCGATCATCGCGAGCTCTTCCGCGAGGCGCAGCGGGTTGCCGACAGTCGGGATCGGGTTGCCGAGGAGAACGATCCGCACCTTCTTGGTGATGCGCGCGAGGATCGACGCCTCCACGTCCATCACGGCGCCGAGGCAGAAGGGCGTGCCGTGATGCTCGTTCAGCATCAGCGCGTCGAACGCACCGAGCTCCTCGCTGTAGACTTTCTCGTCGAGGTACATGTTGAGCAGCTCGGCGCCGCGCTTGGGATTGAAGTAGGTGTTCGGCGTCCCATAGAAGCTGCGCTTGCGAATGACCTCGTACTCGAGTGCGAGGTTCTTCTCGTCGTCGGCCTCGTGGTAAGCGCGCTCGGTGAACCACATGATCTGCATGGCTCGATCCTCCGTCGATTCGCCGTCACCCGAGGAAGCGCTCGAGCTCCCGGGTGAATTCTTCCCGCTTCTCGATCTCGGGGCGATGGCCACTCTCGGGGAATACCACGAGCTTCGCGCCTCGAATCGCACGCCGGTAGACCTCGGCGGCGCTTCGCGGCACGATGCGATCCTGCTCTCCCCACAGGATGAGAGTCCGCACGCCGCGCACCCCCTCGAGGAGATGCGGTAGGCTCGGGTCGTACATGTAGGGTTGCCAAGCCACGCGCGCGGTCTGCGCGCGGCACTCCTCCCAGGCCTCGAATTGCTCCGGCGTCTGCTCGGCTCCATAGAGGTCCGTGAACTCGGGCGTGCTCTCGGGAGCGAGCACGCTCGCTCTCAAGTAGGTCTGTCCGGTCAGGAGGAACTGGTCCAAGATCTCGCCCTCGGGGGGCCGGATGCCGGCCGCTCCGACGAGCACCATCTTCGAGAACAGCGCGGGGTCGTTCGCCGCCATCTCCGCGGCGATCCATCCCCCGAAGGAAAAACCGACGACGTCGATCGGCGCGAGGGACTGCTCCCGGACGAACCGCGCGTAGAAGCAGGCGAGGTCACGGATGCTCGAAATCCATTCGAGCCGGGGCGTGCGCCCGAAGCCGGGATGGAGTGGAATGACTAGTTTCCGCGACTTCGCGAGCGAAGCTTGCCAGGCGAGTGGACCCGGGCATCCGAGCTCTTCGTGCAGAACGAGGAGCGGTTTCCCGCGGCCCATCTCGAGGACGATCAGATCCAGATCGCCGACGCGGCGCGTACGCTGCGTCCAAGAGGGCCCACGGCGGCGGCCATTGCCTGCGCTCATCTACCTCGGCGTACATGGCGCCACGGCGAGTCGTCAAGCGGGCTCGGGCGGCGCATGGGTCGCGCGAAGGCGGTTGTACCAGGTTGTACCGCCCGCACGAACCGTGACAACAATCATGGCGCGCGAAGGCTTCAGGGGAGGCTCCGTCAAAGCGGGCGTAGAGCGGCAGAGTGGCAGATGCCGGTGTCCGAGATCCAACCTTACAACCTCGGGCGCCCATGAAGATGGGCTGTCAATCAAGTGGTGACGATGGTGCAGGCGCGCTGATCGCGGCGGTTGAAGATTTGGTAGAGGAGATCCGCGCCGCGGGCGTCGAAGCTCAGGTAACCGAGCTCGTCCACCAGCAGCAGATCGGGAGCTGACCAGAATGCGAGGCGGCGGTGGAGGCCGTTACGCGCCTGGGCGGCGACGAGATCATTGACGAGATCGGCGGCGGTGGTGAAGCGGACGCGGTAGCCGCGAAGACACGCGAGCTGGCCGATGGCGTTGGCAAGATGAGTTTTGCCCACTCCCGACGGGCCGACGAAGACGCAATTGGCCTTGTCGCGGATGAAGTCGAGCGTGGTGGCACGCATCACGAGATCGCGGTCGATGGTCTTGGGGTAGTCGAAGTCGAAAGAATCGAGGGTGGTGAGACCCTGTGGGCGCGGCGTCCGGGTCTCGTCAAGCCAGACGGCCTGCTAACCGTTTGCCGGCTTCGGCATTCTCCGCCTCAAGCACCCGCCCGGTCGCGAACGAGACGTTTTGACTGACTCCGAGAAACGCGAGACTAGAGAGTTCTTCCCCCCAAACCAATGGCGCATGGCTGCTCGGGCCGGCTTGGCCTTTACTGGCGGGCCGCACGCAGCTTAGTTCGCGCCTCGGATGGCGGCCAGGGGCCGGAGTACGACGGCCCGCGGGTGCGGCTGATCGGGCGTGCCGATTGAGCGAGCCCGCTGGGGTTGCCGCCGAGTTGAGCTACGCTCCGATTCGCTGAGTCGCGAAGGGTCCGGCCGTTTGCTCCAGCACGCGGCCGGGGGCTAGGGTAATTGGAGCGGTACGGCTGCTCCCGAGCCGAAAGCTAGAGGGGAGGAGGGAATGGAGGCGCGGTTGGCGCGGATCTTTGCCGTGAGTGCGCTCGCGTGCGCAACAACGGCACTGGGGTTTGGCATCCTTTACGATCCAAACACCCGCACGTACCTGCAGCTGCGCGAAGGCGCTACGGCAACCACCCAGAAGGCTCCCCGGGCACCGGACCAGAGCAAGATGACCCTTGAACCGCTTCGGACACCTGACGAGCGGGCGCGTCGCGAGATGGCGCGGCGGGAGCGGCAGGGCGTTCGGCCGGCCGGGCCTGGGTTCCCATACCTCGACGCGGAGTACGGCAGCAGGAACGACCGCCGCGTAGACGAGATCGAGGCGCGGCAGAAGGCGCTGCTGCTCTTGCTGCTGCTCGCGACCAGAAGCGCAACAAGTGCCCAGCTCTAGACCCGCGCTGGTGCGACTGAAGCGCTTCGCGAGAAGCTACTCGCGGAGCCGCGCACCGAGTTCAAGGCGCACTGTCGAGGAGCTGAGAGACGCTGTCCTGCCGGAGGTTCGCGGCGGCGGACGGTAGGCGGCTCGGGCGGTGGGGATGTCCGTCCCTGGCGAGTCGTGATGGTTGCCTGGGCGGCCTCCCACGTCGTTGACAGACCGCCCGCCAGCGGACGACAAGCTCAGGCAGCGCCATCCGGCGCGAACGAATCGTGGAAGCGCAGCCGGGAATCTCCTGTCCCTCGTGCGGGCACGGCAATCGGCCCGCCCGGCGTGACTCCGCCCAAGCGCCGACTCGAACCTGTCTTTAGCAGGCGGTCTGGCTTGCGCCATCCATCCCTTGACAACCGTACGGGCCGGACGGATTCGTCGGGCCATGGCAATCGATCGGTCGGAATGGGGCGTACGGCTCTCGGATCGCGTTCGCGCGGCCCTGTCGGCGGGCGACATCGCGGTAGCGCGCCGGCTCGTCGCCGAAGGCGACGGCATGGCGAAAAACCTGGAGAAGGAATACTCGCTCATGGCCAAAGGCCTCGGCATCTCGATCCGGGCGCTACTCGATCTGCTCGACGACGCTGCACGGCGAGCCACCGACGAGGGTCGCCAGGCCCTCTCCGAAACGCTCCGGCGGTTCTGCGGGGACATCGAGAAGCTCGCACGCTGCGACGAGGATCCAGAACCCATCGACCTGAGCGGCTGGTTCTCGCGCGCGCGGCGACGGCTCGCCGAGGCAGAGGTGCACTTCGATCGTGAGCACGGGAATCTTGCACGGCTGATCCTCGAAGCCCTGCGATCGGCGCGACGGAGCAGCGGCGCGCGAGTTAGTCGACCGCAAGGAACTCTCCGAGTTCGTACCGCTCCACGATCGGCTGGTCCGCTTTATGGCCGAGGTCTGGGCCTGGGTGCTCGAGCATCTCGGTGCCGAGGAGCTCCGCCGCTTTCACCTCGGGGCCGCCGAAGCCCAGCGCCGAGGGTTCGAGGCCTGGGAGCGCCTCCCCGCAGAGGGGTTCGCCCGAGCCACGGCATTTCTCATACGCCAGCACATGGGGGACACCACGATCCTGGAGGACGACGAGAAGTTCCGCTTCGTGCTCTCGCCGTGCGGCAGCGGCGGCCGTCTGCGGCTCGCCGGCGCGTACGAGGGGCCGGATGCGCTTCCGCACGTGGAAGAGCGCGGCCCGCTGACGTTCGGCAAGCCAAGGCTGCCGGTGTACTGTTCCCACTGCCCGATGTGGAACTCAGTAGCGTCCGCAGCGTGGTTCGGACACCCGCAATGGGTGTACCACGATCCTTCGCGGAGCGACGGATCGTGCACGGTGAGCATCTACAAGCGGCCCGAGAACATCCCTGACGAATATCTTCAGCGTCTCGGCCTCCGCGATCGGCCGTGACGGCGATCGGCGCGGCTCTTTCCGACCGAGTGATGAGGTCGCTTCAGGAGAAGGAGAGAAGTCATGTCTAGTCTGGCCAGCGGTGAAACCCCGCCACCGCCCTACCAAACCAAGTGCGACGGGTTCGGCTTGCTTCTGGCCTATGATGAGGCAGTGGTGCAAAGCTTGTTGCCGCCGGGGATCGAACCGGTAGACGAGGTGAGCGGCGGCATCAACCTCTATACCGCTGGCCAAGGGTACGGTCTCGCTCCCTTCTCGGCGTTTTACTTCTACGTTCACGTCAAGGGCTTCGATTCGTCTGATGGCACGAAAGCGCGGTGGATGCTTCAAGGGGTCTACGGTCCCGAAGGAAGAGTGCCAGCTGCACTCCGCAAGTACTTCGGTTTGCCGGTCAGAGCTGGGCAATCGCGGCAGGAGGTCAAAGAGGCGAGCACCATTGGGATCGGCACCCTTGCGGGGCACGAGGTTGTGCGGATCGTGGTGAGGCCGAAACCAACCACGTACAACTCTGTTGCTGGCGCCATAAACTTTCCCGGGCAGCTGGAAACGACCCGTGAGATCGTCGTTTTGCAGATGCCTTATATTGCCGAGATCTGTGACGCCGATCCCGTATCCATCGACGTCAGGGCTCCCGCCGGCGACCCGCTGAATAAACTGAAGTCGGTCAAGATGGTGGGGGCGTTTGCATTCAAGAACTTCACCTTTGCCTTCCCGAGCCCGGCCTCCGCAAACCAGGTGAAGGCTCAGGTCTCTCGTCCTCAGTAGACACGCGAAAAGCACGAGCGCTGACACGGCGGACTCTCGGGTCTCTCAGCGGGTCCTCGCGCGCGAATACTGCGAGCGGCACCATCGTGGAACCAGTCTCAGGAACGGGCACGACTTCTCTGAAGACCGCGGGATAATTCAGTACGGAATCCGTGAGGCTGAACATCTCCTCGGACTCGGCGCCTATGCGTGGAGTTAGATCAACCCTGCTGAACTAGCAGGGACGCGGCGAACTCTCTTATTGAGGAGTCCGAAAGTAGTCAGACATGCTCCGCTGCGTAACGTGTGGTTGGTGAGCAGAAGAACGATCGGGATCTTCTGCGACCCGCGTGCTCCACCCGCCCGCCGCGTCGTGCTAAAGGGACCGTCTCGAAGAAAGGAGAAACCAAGCCGAGGCGATTAACCACAGGTCAGCGTCGCTCCGCTCCGAATTCTATTTCCGACTCGTCTGCGTGCCGCCCGACGTCTTCGCTCGCGTCGGACGCGAGCGTGGGTGGGGGAATCGGGAACAGTGGACACACTACGACGGCTACCAGGTCGCGTCGGGCGGCCATCTGCGCGCGCTGGTCGGAGGCAACGCGCGGTACGGAGGCCTCTTGGACCTGTGCAGCATCAGCCGCGACGACGGCCGCGAGAACACGGTGGCGCGCTTCGCGGTGATTCGATCGCGAACGCCTGGGAATCCGTATCGCGTGAGGGATACAGGCAGGAGGCTCCGTCGTACGCTGGATGGCCGCGTGACCCCGCGCAGCCTCGCGGACGTCGTCCAGTCCTATCTGCTGCAGCGTTTCCGATAGCTGTCTGTCACGCTGCTAATCACGCTGGGCGCGGAGCCCGAAGTATTGGAGTTGGCTACAACCGGTGGGCCGCTGGCCTTCTTCCTTGCTTGTAACCTACTGGCGGCGATTGCGAGCGTCGCGCACGAGAACCGGAGAATTTGTGATCAGAGCGTCGGCTGCTCTCGAGGCCAAAGGAATGAGGTTCGAGATCTAGATCGGAGGTCTCTACTCCTCGTCCAATTTGCAGTCCGGCAGCTCACTCGTCACCTCCCTTGGCGAATCGCTCTTCGCCAGACGGGCGCCGCCCTTCGGCGATGCGACGCCGGTAGCGCACTCCGCATGAGAAAGCCTTGACTGCACGGCGCGAAGATTCTGATTGACTTAATGGTCATTATTGACTATATAGTCACTTCGCCAAGACGACACCGGAGGACGAACCGTGAATGACATCAGCATCCCTATTCTCATCGTTGGCGGCGGCGGCGCCGGGCTCACCGCATCGGCCCTGCTGTCGAGGCTCGGCGTCGACTCTCTGCTTGTGAGCGCGCAGCCGACGACATCGATCCTACCCAAAGCGCACGTGCTCAATCAGCGCGCCATGGAGATCCTGCGCGAGATCGGCATCGCCGATGAGATTTACCGCGAAGGCACGCCGTTCGAGCAGATGCGCGCGACCGCCTGGTACGCAGGATTCGGCGGTCCCCACCGCAACGCCGGCCGGCGCATCGCGCGCATGCAGTCCTGGGGCGCAGGCGGCCAAGATCCGCACTGGGCCATCGCGAGCGCCTGTCCCTCGGCCAACCTGCCGCAGATCCGCCTCGAGCCGATCATGAAGCGCCGCGCTGAGGAACTGGCCCCGAGCCGCGTGCGATTTGCGCACGAGCTCATCGACTTCGACCAGGACGCCGAGGGCGTCAGCGCCGTGATCCACGACAAGGCGAACGGCGCGCAGTACAGAGTGCGCGCGCGTTACATGATCGCTGGCGACGGCGGTCGAACCGTGGGGCCGAAGCTTGGCGTCGCGCTCGAAGGCCAACGCAACCTTGCGCGCGAAGTCTCGATCCATATGACCGCCGACCTTTCCCGTTGGTCGGACGATCCGGATGTGCTCATCCGCTGGATCTGGCATCCGGAGACCGCCTCGCTCGGCGTTCTCGTGCCGATGGGCCCCAAGCACTGGGGCCCGCAGTCAGAGGAGTGGGTCTACCACCTGAACTATCAGTTCGACGACCCGCGCGCGCTGGACGATGCGCGCGTCGAGGCCGACATGCGCACGGCGCTCGGCATCGGCGATCACCCCGTGAAGATCCACTGCATTTCGCGCTGGGCGCTCGAAGGCGTCGTCGCATCGCGCTTTCGCGTCGGACGCATCTTCCTGGCAGGCGACGCTGCGCATCGCCATCCGCCGACGGGCGGGCTCGGCCTCAACAGCGCCATCCAAGACGTTCACAATCTGGCCTGGAAGGTGGCGGCTGTCCTGCACGGTTATGCAGGCGACGCGCTGCTCGACAGTTATGAGCCGGAGCGTCGCGCCGCCACCCAAAACAACGTGAGGCGGTCGGTGGAGAACGCAATGAACCAGTTCGGCCTCCGCGCCACCCTGGGGCTGAACCCGGAGGCGGGCGTGGAGGCGAACTGGAAGCAGCTCGATCGCCTGTGGAGCGACCGCCCCGAAGATGTCGCGCATCGCCGAAACGTCCTACGCGCGATCGCGACGCAATCAATGGAGTTCAACGAGCACAACGTCGAGTACGGCTACACTTACACCTCGAAAGCCGTCGCGCCGGATGGCGCTGCGCCCGCGCCGATCGAGCCGGTGCGCGTCTACACGCCGAGCACGCGCCCAGGCGCGCCGCTGCCGCACGCCGATGTGGAAGACGCCGACGGCCGGAGCCGTCCGCTGATGGATCTGGTGGCGCCCGGACACTTCCTGCTGATCGCCGGCGAAGAGGGGCAGGCGTGGTGCGACGCCGCCAAGGGCGTAGCGAGGGATCTCAAAGCGCCGCTCGACGCCCTTCGCATTGGTCACGTCGAGGGCGATTACCGCGACCCGCGGTGTTCTTGGCTGCGCCAACGCGAGATTTCCGCAAAAGGCGCCGTCCTCGTCCGGCCTGATCGCGTCGTGGCCTGGCGCAGCATTGACGCCGCCCCGAGTCCGACCGCCGTGCTCCGTTCAACGTTGTCGAGCATTCTGGGTCGCGCCTAGTGTCTGCGCCTATTAACAACGGAATCATGCCGCGCGCCGTCCGCAAGCGCGAGCGCACCCGCGGCGAGCTCGTCGCCGCCGCCGAGCAACTCGTCGCCGAACGCGGCCTCGACGCGATCTCGATCGACGACATCACCGAGGCGGCCGACGTCGCCAAAGGCACGTTCTACACGCACTTCGCCGACAAGAGCGACCTCGCCGCCGCGATCGCGAACGCATTCGCATCGAGCTGGAGGAGAAGATCACGCGCGCCGAACGAGGGCATCGACGACGCCGCGGTTCGCATGGCCAACGGCCTGTCGACGTTCTTCGCCTTCGCCATCGCTCAGCCCGTACGAGCGCGCGCGATGATCCGACTGATCCCCGGCGTCGTCGACCCGGACATGCCGATCAACGCCGGCATTCGCGGCGACGTGATGCTCGGCCTGAAGACCAAGCGCTTTTGGGCCGCCTCGCTGAACGCAGCCGTGGTCACCTTGCTCGGCATGGCGATCGTCCGACCGCAATGCGGCTGTCCGACACCGCGCATCGCGTCGCCGATCCTACGCCTTCGCGAGCCGAAGTCGCTGACGACCGCGTTGGTCGCGCTCGGACTCAAGCAAACCGAAGCCGCGCGCTTCGCAAAGACCGCAATGGACAACGCGCCGGAAGGAGAACTAAAGCCATGATCAAAGTCGACGACATCGCCTTCGTGCGATTCACCGCGCCCGATCTCGACGCGATGGAAGCGTTCCTCGTCGACTTCGGCCTCGACCCGCGCCCATCGCGACGCGAACGACGCTCTACATGCGCGGCGCCGACGGCGACCCGTTCCTGCACGTGACGCACAAGGGCGCGCCGGGTTTCGCCGGCGTCGCCTTCGAGGCGCCGCACCGTCGACGATCTCCAGAAGCTCGCGCGCGAAGAACGACGCGAAGGTCGAAGCGCTCGACGGGCCCGGCGGCGGTCATCGCGTGCGCCTTGACGATCCCGACGGCTTCGCCGTCGAAGTGGTCGCTGGTCGCACGCCGTTGCCGCGGTGCTGTCCCTCCCGTTCGCACGCCCACCAACGACGCGCGCGGCAAGCAGCGCCACAATGCGACCAAGCGCGTCGGCGGCGGCGCCGCGCACGTGAAGCGCCTCGGCCACTGCGTGCTCAACGTCTCGAACTTCCGCGCCAGCGAAGCCTGGTACAAGGAGCGCTTCGGCTTCATCACCTCCGACGAGATCAAGCTCTCGCCCGAATTCGCGTTCGGCGCCTTCATGCGCTGCGACCGCGGCGAGCAGCCGGCCGACCACCACACGCTCTTCCTCGCCGGCACCGGCACGCGCGAAGTTCAATCACGCCGCCTTCGAAGTCGCTCGACCTCGACGACCTGATGATCGGCCACGACCTATCTGAAAGCGAAGTCCTACGCGCACGAATGGGGCGTCGGCCGCCACATCCTGGGCAGCCAGATCTTCGACTACTGGCGCGACCCATGGGGCCACACGCTCGAGCACTGGACCGACGGCGACCTGCATGACCGCAAGCTGGGGCTCGCGCGAAGCGACGATGCAAGACTTGATCGGGCGTGCAATGGGGCATGCCGATGCCCCCGAACATGGGCTAGGAGAAACATCATGAAACTCGTCACCTTTACCGACAACAGGCACACGCATCGGCATCGCTACAGGACGACGGCATCGTCGACCTGAAGAAGGCCGACGCCGACTTGCCGCGCGACATGATCGGCCTGCATGAGCGAGTGGCCTCAGCTCCGCCGGCGCCGTCGAACGCGCCGCGACGCGCAAGGCCGATGCGCCGCTCAAGCGCCGTGAAACTCGAAGCGCCCGTGCCCGCGTCCCGGGAAAGATCCTTGCGATCGGCTTAACTACGCCGACCACATCGCCGAGAGCGGCCAGAAGACACCGGAGCAGCAGATCTGGTTCTGCAAGCACGTGACCTCGGTCAACGCGCCGTTCGATCCGATCGAGCTGCCGAACGTGTCGATGATGCTCGACTACGAAGCCGAGCTCGTCGCCGTCATCGGCAAGCGCTGCAAGCACGTGCCGAAGGAAAAGGCGCACGACGTCGTCTTCGGCTACTGCGCCGGCAACGACGTCACCGTGCGCGACTGGCAGTTCAAAACGCCGCAATGGATGCTGGGCAAGAGCTTCGACACCCACGCGCCCTTCGGTCCGTGGATCGTGACCGCCGACGAGATCGGCGACCCGCACGCGCTCGGCATCCGCGCCTTCGTCAACGGCGAGAAGCGCCAGGACTCGAACACAAAACATCTCGTCTTCAACGTCTACGACCAAATCGCCCTTCTCTCGCAAGCGATGACGCTCGAGCCCGGCGACATCATCTTCACCGGCACGCCCGGCGGCGTCGGCGTCGCGATGAAGCCGCCGCAATTCATGAAGGCCGGCGACGTCACGCGCATCGAGATCGACAAGATCGGCGCCATCGAAGCGACGATCGTCCCCGAGCAATGAGGCAACACCATGATCGAAACGGATGTCTTGATTGTGGGCTTAGGCCGGTCGGCGCGACGCTCCGGATTCGAACCGGCAACCTTACGAATCCGGAGGATCAACGTCCGCCCGCGTCCACACCGCCTAGACTAAGACTAGGCGTCCCTTTGCCGCGCACGCGTGCCAGCCACAGCTCGAGCCACCGGGGGCAGGCTACGAGCGTGCAGCGCTCCGCCGCCAATCTGGCCAGGACGCGCACCGCGGAATCGTCGACCTGGACGACTTCCGCGAGATCGAGAATGGCCATGCCGCTGTCCACGGCACCGAGGAGCACCTTGACCGCGTCACCAGTCAGCGACCCTATGACGCGTGCTCTCCCCGGCGCGCCCGGGTCTTGGGTGATCATGAGCCGCGGACTCGAGGCGCTCGGCCGCGAAGCCGGGGCTGTGTGTCGACTACGAGGGCTCACGTCCATTCACCAGCGTTCGTCCGCGTGCCAACGACGATGGGGCCACTGAGATCGATCCCCGCCCCCACAGGGATCCCGGGGCGTGCGCTGACGCCGCGCGGAAGCGCGAAAACGTGCCGGGCGCGAAGCCGACGACAAGCAGGATGCTCTCCGCCGCTCATCTTCCTCTTCTCGGTCCACCGCAACTATCGTGCCACTCGGCCCTCGGCTGGCGCTGGAAGCCGGGCGAGACGCGGGTTTTAGGTCCGCTCCCGTACGGAATCTCGCGTTCCTCGTTGCGAAACCACAACGGGCCGCGTCCTGTGGCGCGAGCAGCTCGCGTCGGAGCGCTGCACGATGGCGATCCCGCGTCGGCCGCCCTTTGGGTCGGTCGGCGATCGCGGCTCCGCTCCCATCGGTGTCCGCTCCCATCGGTTGCAGCCTCCGAGCGGTTCGCCAGCGACGTGATGCCAGCGTTCACGCGGTGACCGACACCGAGAACGATCGCGATGCCGTATGGACGAGGGCCATCGCGATAAGCGCGCCGCGATGTAGAGCTCGAACGGGCGCGATTCAGGCCTTCGGTCGCACGATGCCGAGCTTCTCCATTCGCGAGTGGAGCGTCGTCCGCTTGATCCCCAAGCGGCGCGCGGCTCCCGCGGGGCCTCCGATGACCCACTGACTCTCGCGGAGCGCTTTGAGAATCGCCTCGCGCTCGGTCGCTTCGAGCGTCCCGTCCGTAGACGGCGGAGCGCTGCTGCGCCCGCGGAACTCCGCCAGAGGTACCTGCAGTACGGATCCGCTCGTGAGGATCACGGCGCGCTCGATCGCGTTTTCGAGCTCGCGCACGTTGCCGGGCCAGTCGTAGGCGGCGAGCGCGCTCATTGCCTCGCTCGGGATCGTCTCGATCATCTTGTTCATCCCGCGCGCGAACTTCTGCACGAAGTATCGGACGAGGCGAGGGATGTCTTCGCGCCGCTCGCGAAGCGGCGGCAGCACGATCGGGAAGACGTTCAAGCGGTAGTAGAGGTCGCTGCCGGAACGTCCCCGCGGCGACCATCTCTTCGAGGCTCCGATGCGTCGCTGCCACGATCCGCACGTCCGCACGCTTCGTCCGCGTGCTGCCGAGGCGCTCGAACTCCTGCTCCTGCAGGACGCGCAGCAGCTTCGGCTGGAGCTCGAGCGGAATGTCGCCGACCTCGTCGAGAAAGAGCGTTCCGCCGTCGGCGAGCTCGAACCGGCCGATCTTCTGCGCGATCGCGCCGGTGAACGCGCCGCGCTCGTGGCCGAAGAGCTCGCTCTCCAGAAGGCCCGTGGGAATCGCGGCGCAGTTCATCTTGACGAGCGTCCGCGCCTTGCGGGGCGACAGCTGGTGGATCGCCCGGGCGATGAGCTCCTTGCCCGTTCCGGTCTCGCCGCGAATCAGCACGGTCGACGAAGTCGGGGCCGACGGTCTCGACCTGCGCGAGGACGGCCTTCAGCGCCGGCGACTCGCCGACGATCTCTTCGAAGTCGTACTGGCTCCGTAGCTCGTCCTCGAGGTAGACCTTCTCGAGTGCGAGCTTGTCGCGGAGCGCCGCGATCTCCTGGAACGCGAGCGCGTTCGCGACCGCGAACGCGATCTGACCGGCCGCCGCTGCGAGAATCGCCACGTCGTCGTCGCTGAACGGCTCGTCCCGCAGGCGGCCGACGACGATCGTGCCGACGCGGCGCCCACGCGCGCTCATCGGCATGAGGCACGCCGACTCGATCCCGAGCTCGGCGAGACCGGCCGGTTGCGGGCGCCGAGAGTCGCGATGACGTCACGGCCGACGCGGAGTGGCGTTCCCGTCCGGAACGCCGCGCCCGCCGGATTTCGGTCGTCGTCCATCGGGAAGAACTCGCCTTCCCGAACGACCTCCTTGTTCTCGAACACGACAGCGGCGACCCGGAAGCCGTTCCGCTCGGAGTCGTAGATCAAGAGGCCCGTGAGGTCGTGCGCCACGACGCGTCGCAGACACGCCGCGATGTCGTCGAAGAGCGCGGTGGGGTCGAGGTTCGACACGAGCGCGTTGTTGATCTCGAGCAGCATCCCGAGCCGGTCGCGCTCCTGCCGGAGACGCCGTTCGGCTTCCTCCGCGCTCTCCTGATGGAGCGCGTTGTCGACCGCGAGCGCGACCTCATCGGTGAGCCGCTGCAGGAATTCGGGATCGACGTCGTGGAACGCATCGGTCTCGCGGCTCTTGAAGCCGAGAGCGCCGAGCCGGCGCACCGGCGACGTCAGCGGAAAGACGCAAAACGACCGCGTGCCGTCCGAGCGTGCGAGCTCGATGATTTCCGGGAACCGCGTTTCCCGCTCGACGTCCGGGACGAAGATCGGTTGCTGCGTGAGCCATGCGACTCCGGAGGGATCGGCCTCCGGGGGAATCACGATCTCCTTCGGCGGGAGCCCGACGCCGCCGGCGGAATGGAGGAGCATCTCGTTCCGCACGCGGTCGTGGAGGACGACGGC
This sequence comes from uncultured delta proteobacterium, assembly GCA_963712515.1. Lineage (GTDB taxonomy): Bacteria > Desulfobacterota > Binatia > JACPRU01 > JACPRU01 > CAVQIG01. Next base: position 5,061 of record CAVQIG010000014.1, on the reverse strand, counting down.
GAGCCCGTCGAACTGGAACGCCTTCTGCAGCACCCCGACGAGCTCGGCGAGGAGGCCGTCGAGGTCGCGTCGTGAGGCCGCAAGCCGCGAGACGTCGAGGAGCAGTTGCTGGAGGTCGACCAGCTCGCGTCGCGGGGTGTCGTCGCCAGGGCCGACGCGTACGCGCTGCGACGGCTGCGCGGACTCGTCTTCCATGGGGGCTGTCTCTAACACCGCTCGAGGCACGCTGCCAGGCGTAGCAGTCGTGCCTCATCCCACCCCGGCGCGGGAACCAGACTCGTCAGCTTCGGCTTCCCCACGGTGAGCGTTCTGGTCTTGTCCACGACCAACGCGTCGACCTGCCGCATGACCTCGATCGCCTCGGAGTCCTCTTCAAGAACGCCTCAAGGAAAGCTGATCAAATCGGTGCGAAGGTCGTCAACCACGGCCGCTATTTTGCTTTCCAGACCGAGGTCGCCGTGCCAAGAATGTCTGTTCGCCGAGATTCTGCGGCTGATTGCTGAACTGGAGCCGCCGCCTGATGCGGCGCCGGCGTGACACGCGTCTGGTCGTCATGAGTTCCAGCAAGACCCAATGGCCGGTAACATTGACGCCCTGTGTGCGGGGAAGCGCCGAAATTGCCTTCATCAAGACATACCTCTCCATGGAGCATGTTGCCGCTCCTGGCGAGGCGAGGGCTTGCTCTTGCAAAATGCCATCGGCCAGAGCATTCTCCCGTCAGAAGCCGGTCATCTGGTGGATGCCGGTTGATACTGCCATGAGCTTCACCGCGCTCGATGGACTCGCCATGGGCACGCGCTGTGGTGCGCTCGACCCCGGGATCATCCCGTATCTCCTGCGCGAGCGCGGCATAGATGCCGACTCCATCGAGGAGCTGCTGCTCTATCACCAGAGCGGACTTCTCGGGGTGTCCGCATCTCTTGCAACGGAAACCGCGATAACCGCATGCTCAACGAGCTTTCCTCAAAGGAACAGCTCTTAGCCAAGGTTTTTAAAGCAATGACTTCCTCAACGCGACGGCCCTGGTCTGTGCGTGCGTCGATCGCTTTCTTCACCCTTCTCTATGCCTGGCTCGGCATCGTGAACCTTGTCAGCGCCGAGAACCCCGAGGGGAATCGAGTCGTTGATATGTCGTCCCTCAGCTGCGCCGAACTCCTGCGGATGCCCTTGCCGGTAGCTCTTATCGCGGTTGGCTGGATCGGAGGGTTCTACGCGGGCCTCAAGAACGATCCGAAAGTGAACGTGCGGGTGTTTGCAGATAAGGCCGACCAAATCATCGCCCTCTGCCGTGAAAACGAGTCGACCAGTGTGATGGCGTTAGTCGAGCGAACACTCCACCCCCTTCAAGCGCCCAGTACAAAGTGACGCGGAGCTTGGCGGCTCGGGCGTGAACCCGGCGTCAATAGTTTTCCATCGGTCGCAACCGTCCCCGAAGGATGAAGCGTGGGTCGCGCGATCCCACGCTATGGGTGTAGGGGGTAGCGAAGTTGGAAAGGGGCGGCACGATGTCGACTGCCACAGCGAGCGGGTTGGGCACCGGAGACGCCGTGAGCGTCGTGCTGGAGGGCCGGATCACGGCCTACACGGCTGCGCCGATCTGGCGATCAGCGATCGACACGCTCGCCCGCAACCCCAACCGTCCGGTCGTCGTCGATGCCTCGCGAATCGAGTATGTCGACGACGTCGGCATCGCGCTCCTTTTCGATCTCATCCGACGCGATCGCGCGCCGGACGCGAAAGTCGAAATCCGGGAACTCGCCCCGAACCTCGCCGCCCTGCTTCGCGGCTACGACCCCAAGGACTTCGCCGCGCCGGCCCGCGGGCGGCGGCCAATGGGCATCCTCGAGCACGTTGGCCGGGCGACTGTGCAGCAGATCGCCTACGCGAAGGAGCTAGCCGGATTCCTTGGCGCGTGCGCGAGTGCGCTCCGGCAGGCGCTCGTGCGGCGAGGCGTGGTCAACTGGGGCGATGTGCTCGACGTCGCCACCGAAGCCGGCGCCAACGCGGTTCCAATCGTCCTGCTGATCGGCTTCCTCATGGGCGTGATCATCGCCTTCGAGATCGGACTCGTGGCCCGGCAGTTCGGTGCGGCGATCTTCGTCGTCAACGGCGTGGGGGTCGCCATGCTGCGCGAACTCGGCGCGCTGATGACGGCCATCGTGTTCGCGGGGCGCACCGGGGCCGCGTTCGCCGCCCAAATCGGCACCCAGAAAGTCAACGAGGAAGTGAACGCGATCTCCACCTTCGGGCTCGACCCGATCCACTTCCTGGTCGTGCCGCGGCTGTTCGCGGCAATGCTGGTGATGCCGCTCCTCGCGGTCCTGGCCGATATCGTGGGAATCTTCGGTGGGGCGGTGGTGATGGCAACCTTCGACATCGGCTTCCTGCAATTCTACAACCAGTTAGTCGGGGCGGTGACGGTGGGAGACTTTGTCCTCGGCATCGTTAAGGCCGCCGTCTTTGGCCTGACCATCGCGGCGATCGGTTGCCAGCGCGGGCTGACCACCGGCGCCGGTGCGACCTCGGTCGGCCTTTCGGCGACCAGCGCGGTAGTCACCAGCATCGTGCTGATTGTCGTGATCGACGGCCTCTTCGCCGTCTTCACGAGCTGAACGGACAAGACGAAGCAGACCCAGACGCACTCCGAGAACGTCGTGGCGGCTACCGGCACCACATCGCCGGCCATCAGCGTGCGCAACCTGCGCATGGGGTATGGCGCGCGCGTCCTTCTCGACCACGCCTCGTTTGACGTGTGGCGCAGCGAGATCCTGGTGCTCCTGGGCGGATCGGGCAGCGGCAAGTCGAGCTTGATGAAGAACATCATCGGCCTGCACAAACCGATGGCGGGCGACATCCTAATCGCCGGGCGCAGCCTTGTAACGGCGCGCGCGGACGAGAAGGCGCAGCTCCAGCGCAAGCTCGGGGTGATGTACCAAAGCGGCGCCCTCTTCGGCTCGCTGAACGTGCTCGAGAACGTGCGCTTTCCGCTCGATCAGTTCACCGACCTCGCGCTCGCGGACAAGAACCTGACTGCGCGCATGCTCCTGCACCAGGTCGAGATGGGCTATGCCGAGTCCCTGATGCCGGGGGAGCTGTCCGGCGGAATGTTGAAGCGCGCCGGCATCGCGCGCGCGATGGCGCTCGGTTGCGACATCCTGCTCCTCGACGAGCCCTCGGCCGGCCTAGACCCCATCACCGCCGCCAACCTGGACCGGACCATCCTCTCGCTGCGCCAGAATCTGGGCTTCACTTTCGTGGTGGTGACGCACGAGTTGCAGAGCATCTTTCGCCATCGCCGATCGGGCGATCATGCTGGACCCGGTCTCGCGCAGCATCATCGCCGAAGGAAAGCCGGCCGACTTGCGCGATCACAGCACCGACTCGCGGGTGCGTCAGTTCTTCAACCGCCAGCCCGACACGGGCAGGCAGAAAGCAAGTAGCTAGATCATGGAAGAAGGCAAACGCTACTTTCGGCTCGGTTTGTTCGTGGTCGTGACCATCACGATCCTGGCCGCGGTGCTCTTCGTGCTCGGCGGCCGAAAGCTGTTCCAGCCGACGTTCACCTTCGAGACCTACTTCAACGAATCCGTCGCGGGCCTCGAGCTCGGTGCGCCGGTGCGCTTCCGCGGTGTGCCACTGGGTCAGGTCTCGGAGATCCTGACGTCGACGGCCACTTACGAAAAAGACGTGCCGATGGACAAGCGCAGGGAATACATCGTGGTCCGGGCCAAGGTTAACTTCTCCGCGGAGGAAGCCGAGCAGATGGAACGGGATGCGGTGCAGATGGTGAAGAAGGGGTTGCGTGCCCAGACCCAACTCGCGGGCATCACCGGTCAGCAGTATCTCGCGATCGACTTCCTCGACCCGGCGAAATACCCTCCGCTCGAGTTCCCGTGGACCCCGAAGTACACGTACGTGCCGTCCGCGCCGAGTCTGACCGGCGAGATCATCGCCAACGCCCAAGCGTTCCTGGCGAGCCTCAACGAAGCGGACGTCAAGACGCTCGGCCAGAACCTGAACGCGCTCGTCGTTAATCTGAACAAGAAAGTAAGCGAGGCGCCGGTCGCGGAGCTTTTCAAGAACGCCAACGCGACGATCGAGCGCCTCGACCGGATCCTCGCTACGGCGCCCATCGACCATACGTTGCGCAAGATTGACTCCGCTGCCACCTGGCTCGACGGGCTCCTCGCCGATCCGGGGCTCAAACAGACGGTCGACAACGTCGCGGCAGCCAGCGGGCGCCTGCGCCAGCTTGCCGACGGCGGCGACGTGGACCGCATGGTCAGGCGCATCGACGCCACGGCGGAACGGCTCGGCGCCCTGATTGGTGACAATCAATACGACGTCCGTGTGATCGTGCAGGATCTGCGCGTGACCGCGGGCAACCTTCGCGTGTTGTCGGAAACCGTCAAGCGGTACCCCGCTGGCGCGCTCGTCGGCGGCCCGCCCGAGAAGGTTCAACTTCCCGGGAATTCTCGATGAGCGCCAAACGCCTCGCCCTGGCGTGGGCTGCGGTGGCGCTCACCGCCTGCTCGATCGGCAAACCGATACCCCAGGCGACGACGTACGTCGTGGATCCGCCGATGGCCGCGGCCGGGTCGCCGGCAGCACGGCGTCCGGAAACGCTGCGCATGGGGAACGTGCGGGTCGCAGGGTACGCCGGCAACGCGCTCGTCTACCGCCTGGATGAGGTGCAGTACACGTCCGACCCGTATCACGCGTTCATCGCCGAGCCCGGCGCGATGCTGGGTAATCGGATGGCCGCTTGGCTTGATCGCGAGGGTCCGTTCAAGACCGTCACCCAGCCTGGTAGCGCTACGCCCGGGCAATACGTGCTCGAGGCGACGGTCACCGAGCTCTATGGCGATTTCCGCGAGGGACGACCGCCCGCGGCGGTGATGACCGTGCAGTTCGTGCTGATCGACGAAGGCGGAGCGAGTCCGAAGGTGGTGTGCGAGCGCACGATCGCCAGCCGCGTCGATCTTCCGCAGGCATCACCGGCTGCGCTGGTGAGCGGGTACGGCAAGGCGCTTGCGGAAATTCTCTCGCAGCTCGTTCCCG
>CAVQIG010000013.1:0-160544 GCA_963712515.1 uncultured delta proteobacterium | reverse complement strand
TCCACCCCGGAAGCGTCCGAACCGAGATGACACGAGGACTCGCCGGACGGAGTCGCAGGAGCCTTCGTCGATCCTCCACAAGCGGCGAAAGGCCTCCTCGCCCGCATCGACGAGCTGACGCTCGAGACGACGGGAACCTTCCGCCACGCCAACGGCGAATCGCTTCCCTGGTAGCGGGTTCGCGGCGAGGGCGGATCCAGAGGAACCAACGATGATCAAGATGCACGGCTACATACCGGCGTGGGGGGTCCCGGACGTGAGCCCGTTCGTGACCAAGATCGACTGCTATCTGAGGATGGTCGGCCTGCCTTACGAGCTCGTGAAGCTCGAGCGCGGCGACTTGACGAAGACGCCGAAGGGCAAGCTCCCCGTCATCGAAGACGACGGCGAGATCGTCAGCGACAGCGTCTTCATCGTCGAACACTTGAAGAAGAAGTACGGAGACAAGCTCGATGCGGACATGAGCGCCAGCGAGCGGGCGATCGCCGTCGCCTTCGGCCGCATGCTCGAGGAGAGCTTCTACTGGTACCTGGTGCAGATGCGCTACCGGAAGGACGAGAGCTTCAAGGTCTACGATCCGATCTGGGTCGAGTTCCTCGACTTCGTCCCGCCGCAAGAGCGTACGGGGCCGGTCAAGGAGTTCCGCGAGCGGATCCTCCACGAGTTCTACTGGTGCGGAAAAGGCCGCCATTCGACCGAAGAGGTGGAAGAGCTCGCCCGCCAAGAGTACGACGCGCTCTCGGCATTCCTCGCCGACAAGTCCTACTTCATGGGCCGCAGGCCGCGATCGATCGACGCCACGGTCTACGCTTGGCTGATCCACGCCATGCGCGTGCCGTTTCCCGGCCCGATCAAAGACTACGGTAACTCGCTGCCGAACCTCGTCGCGTACTGCGATCGGATGCGAGATCGCTACTATCCGGACTTCAAGTAGGGGGAACGGTGGCGGAAGGCGGACGGCTCGACGGAAGGCCGGCGATCGTGACCGGCGGCGCTTCGGGCATCGGAGCGGCGACCGCGCGGCGCTTCGCCGCCGAAGGCGCGAACGTGCTCATCGCCGACATCCGGGACGGCGCGGGTGAGGAGCTCGTCCGCGAGATTCGAGCGATGCGAGGGCGAGCTCACTTCCGCCACACGGACGTCACCGACCGGAGCGACGTCCGGCGAATGGTGGGCGACGCCGAGCGGCTCCTCGGCGGCGTTGCCGTTCTCTTCAACAACGCGATGGCCGACCCGCGCGACGACTACGGCGACGACCAGCGCTGGAACATGATGCTCGAGAGCGGCCTCGCCGCCTACTGGGCAGCCTCCATCGAGGCCGCGCCGCTGCTCGAGCGCTCGGGCGTCGGTGCGATCGTCTCGAACGCATCGATTGCGGGCGCGAAGATCGCAATCGAGTTCGCGAGCGAGGCGTACAGCGCCGCGAAGGGTGGAGTCGTCGGTCTCACGCGGAAGCTCGCACAGCGTCTGGGGCCCCGCGGCATTCGCGTCAACTGTGTTTGCCCGGGGATCATCGAGACACCGCGGTGGCGATCGCCGGGCGAGCCCGAGCCCCGCTTCGCGGGCCGCTGGCGGAAGATGGCTCCGCTCGGACGCTTCGGACGCCCGGAGGAAGTCGCCAGCCTCGTTCTCTTTCTCGCGAGCGACGAGGCGTCGTTCGTCAGCGGTCAGGACATCGCGGTCGACGGTGGTTTCTCGGCCGCCTGCCGTTTCGTAGATGTCGACTTCGATGATTCCAAGAGTTGATGGAAGCCGTGCCGCCGAAAATGCGCCGACTCGGTGCTCGTCCTCGCCTGACGCTACTGCCCAGCGCCGTTAGCTTTTTGTTCCACCTTCTCTAGGACCTTCTCGCGCATCTGCTCTTTCGAGGCGAGATATTTCTCGAACTGCTGCGGCGTCAGAATCTGCTTCAGTTCTGCTTCTTTCGCCTCGTTGATCTGCCTCATCTCGCGCATCTTCACGAACGGGCCCTCCGAGCCCTTTATGAGCGGCTCCATCTTGTTGGCGTACGTGAGATTGAGGTTGGCCACCTTGCTAGTTTGCTCGGGGCTCAGGCCGAGCTTCGTCGTCATCACCTCCGTGAGCGCCTTGGCTCTCTGCTCGGGAGTCGTGTTCTTGAGGTCGGCGAGTTGCGCCGAAGCGGCGAGAGCAAACAAGAGCGATCCGGCCACGAGTGCGATGCTGGTCTTCCGAATCCGCATTGGCTTCTCCTTCGCGCCTGAATGGCACGTCCGGGCCCGATGCTACGAGGAGCGCGCGCCAAGGAGCTGTCTCGAGCCGACGGCGATCCTCCGAAAGATCGCTCGTCGCTCGCTTGCGCCTCGACGACCGCGGGTCCGAGGTTCGACCGTCTTCTCACTTGGCCTCCCCGGGCTTCCCGCGAAGCAGCGACTCGGGGTGGCGCTCGAGATAATCCGCGAGCACGCGAATCGCTCGGGCCGCGCGGCTCACCTCCCCGAGCGTCCCGCTCAGCTCGTCGGTGAGCACCGAGTTCGGCGCGATGGCCTTGTCGGCCGTGTCGAGCGTGTGCGTCGCGGATGCGAGCGTCCCTCGCAGATCGACCAGCGCCTTCGCCGCGTCGGTACCGATCGCCTCGATCGGCACCTTTTCTAGCTTCTTGACGATGTTGACGATGCTCGCCTCGATTGCCTGAAGCTCCCCCGGAGTGGTTGGCAGCCGCGGGGGAGTTTGTGCCCAGTCCACCGTCGCCGGCGGCACACCCGGGAAGACATCGAACGCCACGTATAGCGCGCCGGTCAGTAGGTTCCCCGTGCGCAGCTGTGCTCGGAAGCCGCGCGATATGAAGGTGTCGATCATCTTTCTCCGCGCGGCTTCAAACTCGTCCGGCGAAGAAGGCACGTCGAGGAGTTTCACTCCGAGCTTTTGCGCATCCACGCGGACCGTTACCGGCACGGAGAACTGCGCGGTCTTCTCATCGACCTGGGCTTCGATCTCCACGACCTCGCCGACCTGTATACCGTGAAAATCCACAGGCGCGCCCGGTGCAAGCCCGCGGACCGATTGCTTGAAAACCAACACGAACGTCTGGGGGTGGCGAGGGGGCGGCTCGAAAGCGAGAGTGCGGTCGCGAAACAAGGTGAAGACCGTGTTCGCGTCGGCAGGCCGCAGCGTCGCGCCGCTCGGAGGCGTCTCGAAGGCGACGCCGCCGATCAGCAGCGAGAGCACCGATTGCGTCTGCACGTTGAGGCCGCTCGCGTTGAGCGACACGTCGACGCCGCTCGCATGCCAGAAGCGCGTATCCGGGTTGACGTACTGGTCGTAGGGGGCGTTCACGAACACCTTGACACTCAGGGTCTGACCGTCCTTGTCGAGCTCGTACGACACGACCTGCCCGACTTGAAGCCGCCTGAAAAAGATCGGCGTGCCGGTGTCGAGCGAGCCGAGGTCCGGCGTCTTCAGCATGAAGAAGCGGCCGGGAACCTCGCTGGTCACGATCGGCGGCGTGTCGAGCGCTACGAAGTCAGTCTGCTTCTTGTGCGAGCTGCCGATCTCCATGCCGATGTAGGCCCCGGAAAGAAGGGTACCTAAGCCCGACACCGTGGCGCCGGAGATGCGCGGGCTCACGATCCAGAAGTTCGTATCCTCGACCAGGAAGGACTCGGTCTTGGGAGCCATCTCCGCGGTGGTAATCACGCGCTGGTGGTCGTCCGACAGCCGGATAGCCGTAATGGTGCCGATGTCGACTCCGTTGTAGTGGATCTTCGTCTTGCCAGCCTCGAGCCCTTCGGCGGTTTTGAGGACGATCGTGATCTTCGGTCCCTCGCTCAGGATCCGCGTGACCGCGACCCAGACGCCGACGAGCGCCGCCACGATCGGGATGAACCAGACGAGCGAGAGCCGCGTCTTCTTCTTGGTGACCGTCCTCGACTCGGGGACTCCAGGCGGTGGCGTGTTCGGATCAGGCATGTCGAACCTCTCTAGAGCTTGATGGATCCCAGATCAGACGAGGGTCGAAGGACTCGGCGGCGAGCATCGTCAACACCACGACCGCGGCGAAGAAGAATAGACCGGGCGCCGGCTCGACCGACATCAGCGGCTGGAGTTGGACGAGCGCGGCAGTGAAGGTGTCTACGTAGACGTCGACCATCGACCAGCGACCGACGAACTCGACCGTCCGGTAGAGCCTCACGCGCTGGCCGTTGTTCTCGATCGACCCGCGCTGCACCGTGACGAGCAGGTAGACGAGCGCCAGGATCTTCGCGCTCGGAATCATGATGCTCGCGAAGAGCACGATCAACGACAACGGCCAGCCGGTCGGCGACCAGAGGAGCACCACGCCCTGCAGAATGGTGTCGGACTCGGCGCCCGCCGCGGTGGTCGTCGTCAGCACGGGCAGGAGGTTTGCGGGGATGTAGCAGACCGCGGCGGCGATCACGTAAGCCCAGGTGCGCTGCACGCTCTGGGGCTTACGGAAGGAAAGCTCCTCGTCGCAGCGCGGACAGCGGCCTTCAGCCTCGCCCGGTGACGGGCGCGAGACGAGCCCGCAGCCTTCGCAGCGCTGCAGGCCCCGCTCCATGGCGCTCACGGCGAGCGTCGTCACGAGGTCCGCTCGGCCATGGGCTCATTGCGCGGGGCTGCCTCGTCCGCCCATTTTACTCTGTCCCAGACCTCTCGCGGATCGAAGTTCGCCTGAATCGCCGCGAGGATGAAGACGAGCGCCGCGAGCGCGAACAGCGCCACGCCCGGGATCACCTTCGCGTAGTCCGCGATCTTGATCAGCGCCACCAGCACGCCGATCATCATCACCTCGAGCATGCTCCACGTGCAGGTGGTCGGATGATGGCGGAGAAGCGTGCCCACCCACCGTGGCACGCGCTCACGCTGGGCCCCGAGCACGATCGCCAGCATCAAGCCGATCTGCAGCGCCGGCGAGATGACCACGGTGAAAAGCACCAGCGCCGCAACGGTTTCCCGACCGTCGTTCCAGAGCTCCAAGGCGCCCCCGAAGACCGTGGTGAACGCCTGGCGACCGACCGCCGTGAGCCCGAGCATGGGAACGGAGTTCGCGATCGCGTAGAGAGCAGCGGCGGCGACCGTCAGCGCGAGCGTGCGGTTGAGCGAGTCCTCGCGGCGGCGCCAGAGCTCCTGGTCGCAGCGCGGGCAGCGGGCCGAGGCGCCCGTCTCGAGGTTCGGTAGCCTCTGCAACAAGTCACAATGCGGACACGCGACGAGCGAGGCGTCGGACAGGGCTTGGTTGAACATCAACTACTCGAACGGCTCGAGTTCGCGAAAATGCTCGCTGCTAGATCGCTGGTGCCGACGACCACTTCCTCGGGAGGCGACACGCCACACCGTATAGCATGTTGCGGGCCACGATCTCTCTCCACCGGCGGTGCAGAAATCGCCATCTTTTGCCGGCTTCGGATGTGTTGCGCCGAGCTCTCCAGCTTGTCCCTCCGCGCGATGCCTCCGAAATATCGTAGCCGTATTCAACCGCGGTCGGCTCAGTGGACACTTCGCGGTGTGCTTCTTCGACGGTCGTCGAGGCGCACCCCTCGGGGCGAGGTCTCGCTTGACCTCCGCCGACCGCGTCGTCTATCGCGACACGCGTAGGTGCCGTCGACGAATGCGGGACGCAGGGACATGAAGGCGTCTGTGGTGAGCGGCGCATATCGAGGTCTCGTGGAGTGGCTCGTCTCGGCGTTCTTGCTGATGCTCGTCGCTTGCGGCTCGGACACGTCCGTGTCCATCCGCTTCAGCTCCGGGACGATTACGGACGATGCGCGGTGCTCGGGCGGCGTTGGCAGCTTTCCGCTCGAGCAGCAGAACGGTCTCGTCGTAGTCGTCATCGTGACGGACGACACCACGATCGTCCACGCCTCGAGTGGGAAGCCGGCGCGCTGCGTCGACCTGACCGAAGGCACGCGCGCGAACGTTCAGGGCATGGACGACAACGGAGAGATCCAGGCCGATCAGGTCGAGATATTGTCATCCTGACCGTGTCGTCGTTCGGCGCTCATCGCGGCTCGCTTGCGGGAAGCGAGCGCCGCTGCCAGGGTATGGCGTCGTCGAACGCCGTGATTGCCCGGCCAGGCGGGCGATTCAACGAGACGCGGCCGACGCCACTTCGTTTCGCACCGGCGGCTTCCAGGCTTCCGAGCCGTCGCTGTGAAGCAGCCGCATCGAGTAGTCCTTGGCGGAGCCCTGGGCGATCGCGCCGACCTCCAGACGGTTCTTCAACGCTCCGTCGGCAAACGACATGGTCGTATCGCCAGCCGGCGTCATCAACGTCATGAACCGCATCTCGTGCTTGGGGTCGCGGAAGAAGATTCCCACGTAGCCGTCGTCGGTCGCCGCCAGAATCGCGCTGTTCTGGCCGTTCTTCCCGATGACCTTGAAGGAGCGCGCTAGGATCTCTTCGGGGATCGGCGGCGTGTACGTCGCGGCGACCGCGCACGTGACGAAGGCGAGACCGACCAAGGTGACGCACGCGTACTTGAGGATGCGGTTGTCGCGCTCGAGGCGCTGAAGTCGAACCAGGATGTCTCTCTCCATGTGACCCCCCAAATCGTCTGCTGCTGCGCCTATCATAAAATCCCCGAGCGTGAAGCCGCGACGGGACCTCCTCAAACCGGACGCGGCGCACGCGGTCAAGCGCCCCACGGCAAGTGGAGACGGTGCCTCACCAATCGGATTCGTCCCGCAAGTTGATCGTGCGCGGGCTGGAAACAGCTCGGATAATGCGGCAACGTCCTTGCTTTCGACGGAACGCCCCTCGAGGAGACGCCATGGAGATACGCCATCTGCCCGCAACCGCTACTGCCGAGGAAGTCGCCGCGGCGCTCGGCGACGACGGGGCCGCGATCATCGATTGCCTCGTCGAGCCGGCGATGCTCGACCGAGTGAAGCGCGAGCTCGATCCGTTTCTCGCCGCGACAGCGTTCGGACCCGACGACTTCGCCGGGCGCCGCACCAAGCGTACCGGAGGCTTGATCGCGCGCTCGGAGACCTGTCGGGACCTGATCCTCCATCCGCTCGTGCTCGGCGCGGTGGACAAGGTGCTCACGCATTCGTCGAGCTTTCAGCTTCATCTCACTCAGGTCATCTCGATCGATCCGGGAGAGCCTGCGCAGAAGATCCATCGCGATCAGTGGGCGTTTGCCTTCTTCCCGTTCCCAAAGGGATACGAGGTCTCGTGCAACACGTTGTGGGCGATGACGGACTTCACCGAAGCGAATGGCGCGACCCGCGTGATTCCGGGCAGCCACCGCTTCGACGACCGCCTCGAGCTCGACGCCGCCGACACGATCCCCGCGGAGATGAAGAAGGGCTCGGTGCTGCTTTACACCGGGAGCCTCTACCACGGCGCCGGCGCGAATCGCTCCGATCGCACCCGACGCGGCGTCAACATCACCTACAGCGTCTCCTGGCTTCGTCAGGAGGAGAATCAATATCTCGCCGTACCGCTCGAGACGGCGCGTCTACTGCCGGTGGATCTGTTGCGCCTCATGGGCTATGCCCGCGGCGCCTACGCGCTCGGCTACGTCGACGATCTACGTGATCCGATCGAAGTCGTGCGGCCGGATCTCGGATCGAGCGGGCTCGGAGACCTCCAGGCGGCTCTCGCGCGGGCGCGCCAGCAGGAGAATCGGTAGTACAGACCACGGATTTCCGGGCTGTTTCGCACGCTCGTTCTGCTATGCTCGTCGTCGATCTGGAAAACCACGGTGGACGGCACGTACGTGCTGACCCCTCGGCACATCGAAGGCAAGGAGCCGATCCGCTTCTTCGGTCCGTAGGCATGTGAGAGCCATTCAGTTCGACAGGCATCGGCGGTCCGGAGGTCCTCGAGCTGCGCGACGTTCCCCGACCCGACCTCGAGCCGGGCACGGCGATCGTCCGCAACGAAGTGATCGCGGTCAACTTCGGCGACCTCTTCTTCATCCGTGGCGACTATCTCGTGAAGCCGGTGTTCCCCGATGTTCCGGGGATGGAGGCCGCGGGCGTGATCGACGTGGTCGCTCCGGACGTCGTGGATCTGAAGCCCGGGATGCGGGTCGCGTACATCGGCATGGGCGCGTTCGCGCAGTACGCGCGAATCCGCCGCTCGCGCGTGATCCCGCTCCCGGACGACATGAGCTTCGAACAGGGTGCGGCGTTCCCGATCGCCGTGCTCACGGCGTGGCACCTGCTGCACACGTGCCATCGCATCGCGCCGGGGCAGTGGGTGATCGTGCACTCCGCGGCGGGCGGGGTCGGTCTCGCCGCCGTCCAGATCGCCAAGGCGGCCGGGGCGCGGGTGATCGGCACGGTCTCGGCGAGCGACAAGGTGGACGTGGTGCGGCACTTCGGAGCGGATCACGTGATCGAGTACGGGTCCCGCGACTTCGCCGAGGAAGCATTGCGGCTGACCGATGGCCGTGGGGTCGACCTCATCCTCGATGCCGTCGGCAAGCCGACGGTCGAGAGGGGCCTCGGCTGCCTCGCGCCGTTCGGGCACCTCGTCGTTTACGGCGGCGCAGGCGGCGCGGCTGACCCGATCGATCCGATGCGCCTCTTCGGCAAATCGCTGAAGGTGAGCGGGTTTGTCGTGCCGATGGTCTACGGCATGCGCGAGATCCACCGCCGCGGCCTCGAAGCCGTCTTCAGTCTCGCGCGCGAGGGCAAGCTCACAATCCCGATCGGCAGAAAGTTCCCGCTCGCGGAAGCCGCCGACGCGCTGCGCTTCCTCGCGTCGCGGCGCTCGACCGGCAAGCTGTTGCTGATTCCGTAGCCCCTGTCAGAATCGTTCCCTGGCCTCTGGTGGTGAACTGGCCGAGGCAGTTCACGCAGGGCCGGCTTGTGTATGAGGAATAGTTTCACAGGGCGCCTACTGGTTCGAACGACGTCGTTCGACGACGTTCAGAGCGCGAACCGAGACGATCATCGACGATGAAGCTTCCGGTCATACTCCGTGCCGCTTTCGCTGGTGCGCTCGCGATCATTCTCGCCGCCTCGGTCGTCTCCTATCGGACCTGGAGGACGCTGCTCGACGAGAGCGAATGGGTGACCCACACCCACGAGGTGCGCGAAGCCCTGTCAGAGCTGCTGTCGACCCTCGAGGCAGCGGAGACGTCCGCGCGCGGCTTCATCATCAGCGGCGACGAAACGTACCTCGCGCGATACGATGCGGCGCAGCACGACGTCCCCGAGCAACTGCGCCGTCTCCGCTCGCTCCTCGCCGACAACGCCGAGCAGGAGTGGCGACTGAATGGCCTCGAGCCGCAAGTCGATGCGTGGTTCGCGTCGTCGCGCGAGATGATCGACAACCGGCGCCGGGAAGGGGTTCCTGCAGGCCAGCGGGCAGCTCGCGGCGTCGGTAGGCTCGATTCGCTGCGCGCCGTCATCCGGGACATGCGCGAGGCCGAGAATCGCTTGCTGCAGCAGCGCGCCGAGGCCGTCGACGCCGCCGCCCGATCGGCGGCGGAAAGCTTCGCCATGACCGCCTTCCTCGCGACGGCGTTGGTCGGCGTGCTCCTTTTGGCCGTCCGCCACCACCTTCGGGCTCTCGACAAGGCAAAGCAGGATCGAGAAGCCTTACTGTCACAGGAGCAGGCCGCACACCGCGCGGCGAAGGAAGCGCGTGAAAAGCTCGAAGAAGCCGACCGGGCGAAGGACGCCTTCCTCGCGACGGTGTCGCACGAGCTGAGGACCCCCCTGTCGCCGATCGTGACGTGGGCGGAAGTCCTGAGGAGGGGCAACCTGGACGACCAGCAGGTCCGCCTCGCCGTGGAGGCGATCCAGAGGTCGGCCAAGGCTCAGGCTCAGCTGATAGACGATCTGCTCGACGTATCCCGTATCGCAGCGGGCAAGATGCGGCTCGAGGTGCGTCCCGTCGATCTCGCGGGCGTCATCCGGTCTGCCATCGACGTCGTACAGCCGGCGGCCGACGCCAAGGACATTCGTCTGCAATCGGTTCTCGATACGAGGACGGCGCCTGTTTCCGGTGACGCCGATCGTCTTCAGCAAGTGATCTGGAATTTGCTCGCCAACGCCGTCAAGTTCACTCCGCGAGGTGGTCGTGTGACCGTGGTGCTGGAGCGGGTCGACTCCCACGCCGAGATCGCCGTCAGCGACAACGGGCAAGGAATTGGAGCGGATTTTTTTCCGAACCTCTTCGAACGATTTCGGCAAGGCGAAGCGACGAGCACCGCGCGGATCCACCGGCCTCGGGCTCGGGCTCGCGATCGTGCGTCACATCGTGGAGGCGCACGGCGGAAGCGTGGACGCCGAGAGCCCGGGTCCGGGAAAGGGGTCCGTCTTCACCGTCAAGCTTCCGCTCGTGCTCATCTCACGCACGGCGGAAGGGCAGCGTCGGCACCCCACCGCAGCGACGACCCTTCCGGAGCAGCAGCCGGCGCTCGACGGACTGCGGGTCTTGGTGGTCGACGACGAGGCGGATTCCAACGAGGCGGTGCGCGCGCTGCTCTCATCGTGCGGCGCGGAAGTCCGCCCGGCGACATCCGTCGCCCAAGCGCTCGAGATCCTCGGGGAGTGGACGCCCCACCTGCTCGTCAGCGACATCGGCATGCCTGGCGAGGATGGCTATGCCCTCATCGCCAAGGTCCGCGCGCTCGAAGACGGCGGCAAGCGCATTCCCGCGATCGCGCTCACGGCGCATGCGAGCGTCGAGGACCGGGTGCGGGTGCTGTCGGCAGGATTCCAGATGCACGTGCCGAAGCCGGTCGAGCCCGCCGAGCTCCTCGCCGCGGTGGCGAGCGTTCGCCACCGCGGATAGGTGCGCAACGATTCGCGGCGGGGAGCTCGATCAGCGCGCTGGTGATCCGGTACTGGCGACAGGATACGGCACGAGGACCACGCCGGCGAGGCGGCCGTCCGTGTACCATCGGTCGCCGCCGCCGTTGCGGCCCTCCCGCTCGTTGTCGAAGTGATCCTTCCAGATCACCTCTTGCACCTCGCCAGCCTTTCGGAGCTCCGCGACGATGCGGTCGCGCTCGGCATCCACGTCCGGACCGATGTGGTGAGTCACCTGCCCCGTCGTGTAGCTCAAGCCGACGCGCTCATCGAACGTCGCCGCGCCGAACCAGACCGGTCTATCGTCCTCCAGCTTGTCGGAGCGCCAGAACCGCACGTGGTGTCGCTGACGCGGGCTGTCGCCAACCGGCTGCTCGAAGGCCAGATCCTCCCTGCGCCCGAAGAGGTAGAGATTGCTGACGGGAGCCTCGTCGTCGGGCCGCCCGAACACCGAGTCTATCCCGATTCGGACGCTGCTGTCGAAAGTGATCGGGCTCGCGGGGAACCAGCCCGCCTTCGTCATCGCGTGGATGACGTCCGGTTCCGAACCCACCAGGGCGATGTTCACCGGGTCGCCGGGAATGCCACTCGCGGTATGCGTGACGCGCGGCCCGCCGCGGAGCCTGGGGTCCTCGTCGATCGCAAGCCGCCAGAGGAGCGGAGCCATGACGTAGGCCACGAGTAGGTAAGCGCAGATCACGCCGGCGGCGGCGTACAGACGACCACGCGCGCGCGACCCCCGAGGGGGCGGTTGCGCGCTGCCACTGGTGACCGACTCGCCCGGCTCGACTTCCATCGGTCGCCCTAATCGCGCGCTCGAGCTTCCCCCGTCAAGGCAGGACGTCTAAGACGCCGCGCGGTCACGAACCGGGAGGAGGCGCACGAGCCGAACGAGGCGCGGCGACGCGTCGACGACCTCGATCTCGCACCCTTCGGCGATCTCGAGGCGGGTGCCACGCTGCGGGATCTGACGCGCGATCTCCATGCAGAGGCCCGCGATCGTCGAGCTGCCGCCCTCCGGAAGGTCGAGTGAAAGCTCGCGGTTCACCGCGCGGATCGGGGCGTTGCCGCGGATGAGGGCGCTGCCGTCAGGCTCGCGCCGCACGAGCTCCTCCGGAACCTCGTGCTCGGTGAAGATCTCGCCAACGAGCTCTTCGACCAGATCCTCGAGCGTCACCAGCCCGACGATCCCCCCGTGCTCGTTGACGACGATGGCGAGCGAGGCATGGCGATTCTGCAGCTCCTTCAGCAGCTGGGGGGCAGAGACGCTGTCGGGAACGAAATGGGTGGGGCGGATCAGATCCTCCAGCACGATGAGCTGTCTTTCCCAGGCAAGGGCAAGGAAGTCCTTCGCGCTGATGTAGCCGACGATGCTGTCGAGCGTTCCCTCGTAGACCGGCATCCTCGAGTGGCCGCTCTCGAGGAGCCGCGTCTTCACCTCTTCCGGCGACGCGTGGCGCGGGACTGCATTGATCCGGCTTCTCGGGACCATGATGTCGCGGGCCGTGAGCTGGCCGAACTCCAGCGCGCGCGACGCGATCTCGCCGCTCCGCGGGTCGAGAGCTCCCGCCTTCGCGGCCTCCTCGACGAGCTGCCGGAGCTCCTCTCGCGAAAGTCGCGACTCACTGAACGTCGTTTGATCACCAAAGGGTCGTAGGACGAGGTTCGAGCTCCCCGTCAGGAACCACACCAGCGGCCTTGCGACGAACGATAGCCACAGAAGCGGACGGCCGGCGATCAGCGCGTAACGCTCTTGATAGCGTAAGGCGAGCGACTTCGGAACGAGCTCGCCGAGCACGAGTGAAAAATAGGAGACCAGAGCGATCACGCAGGCGAGCGCGACGTCGTGGGCGAACGGACCGATCAGGGGCAGGGCAGAGAGCTGCTCACCGAGATCGCGACCGAGCGAGGCGCCGCCGAACGTCGCGGCGGTGGCCCCGACCACCGTGATCCCGATCTGCACGGTTGCCAGAAACCGCTCGGGCTCGTTGCGCAGGGCTTCCACCGCCCGAGCCGCCGACGATCCCCGATCGAGAAGCTGCTGCAGCCTCGTCTTTCGCAGCGTCAGGAGCGCGATCTCCGCCCCGGCGAAGAGCCCGTTCAGCAGGATCAGGCCGAGGATGATCGCCAGCTCTGATGGAATCTTCGTTCCGCGGAGCGGGGGCTACCGCGCCTCTCCGACGTCGAGACTAGATCGGGCTCTACCCCGGACGTCAAGCGACCGCTGTGCCGGCGGTGCCGGCGTGGGCAAATGCTCAGCGCGCGGGCGCCGATACGCCCCTAACCCTGCCGGCGGCCTGCGGGGCGAGGGTCGCTCGAACCCTCGCCCCGCGTAGAACGAGACCACTACGCCAGGTAGTACGTGAGGCGCACGAAGAACGTATCGCGGTCGGAGTAGTAGCTGAGACCGCCGTTGTCCTGCGACCGGACGCTTCCGAGGTACAGGACCTCGCCGAGCCGCATCTCGAGCTTCGGCGTAAGGAAGTACGCCCCCTGGAGGAAGACGAGCGGATACATCTGGTTCGCGTCGAGCGCAAACGCCCAGGTCGGCCGGAACGTCTGGTGCACGAAGAAGCCGCTCCCGGACAACGTGAAGAAGGGGTTGAACTTCTGGTAGCGATCCGTGAATGAGCCGGAGTGGTCGACCTGATTGAATTTCGAATTGTACTCGTTCAGGAACTGGAAGCTCACGATCCACTGATCGCTCAGCAGCGAGCGAATGAGCTCGTTCGAGCAGTTGTGCGCGTAACTCGAGGCGATCGAGCTCGTCCAGTCGGCGCCGATCATGCTCCGCCAGACCTGAGTGTAGCGCTTTGCACGGGTCGCAAAATCGCTGGTGTTCGCGGCCGCGTTGAAAATGTTACCCGCCGCCCCCGTGCACTCCGGGAAAGCCGGCGCATTCAGGGGGCAGTGCTGCTTCTGCATCTGCAGGCGCTCCGGGCTGTTGGTTGAAAACTGCCGCGGCTCCTTGGTGCTGAAGCTCTGCTCCAACCTGAAGACGAGACCCGTGTAGTTGTAGTCGTTGTAGGTCATGCTCATGCCGATGATGTGCGTCCACGGGTGGAATACCGGGATGTCCTGGCAAAACGAGGCGTGGGTCAGGCCGTCGAGCGCCGAAAAACCTGACAGCGGCAGCACCGGCTTGTAAGGGACGTGCGCGGTCTTCAACTGGTTTGCGCCGGCCGGAACGCCGAACGTTCCGGATTGCACGCCGGTCGCGAGATTTGGGTGCTTCGGATCGGAGTAGACCGAGCCGTGCCAAGGCCCAGTGAACGTTACGGGTTGACCAGTGAGAACCTGGGCGGTCCGAGGGTCGAGCATCACCTCGCCGGCGTTTTTCGGATTCATGGGCGCATTCCCAAAGGCGGTGCCGCCCGGGATGTTCGGAAAGCCGGTGGTGGTGGGAGAAACGCTCCGGAGACAGTTGGTGATCTGCTGGTCCTGGCCGTCGGGAATGCCGTTGCCGTTCAAGTCGGGCGTGAGCGCCGCGTTGAGCGCGCGAAGTGTGGGGCCCGATTGTAGCGCGCCCGTTCCTGGAAGCGCCGGATCCAGAAGTTGCGTGTAAGGCACCTCCGAGTTCGCGCTATCGGAGCGCTTGAAGAGATAATTCAGCGTGAAGTACGCGTTGCCGTAGGTCGTGCCGAGCAGCCGCACACCGGCCATCATCGCGTCCCAAGAGAGCTCGGTCGGGGGAACGTCGTTCTTGATCCTGTACATGAAGTCCGCGAGACTGCCGCCCCCGGTAGATTCCAGTCCACCGAGCTGAACCACCGCCGGCGAGTCGCGCTCGCGCGCGCCGACGCGTAGGAACTCCCACGGTGGGCGGACCTGCGCGAAGGGTAGC
This sequence comes from uncultured delta proteobacterium, assembly GCA_963712515.1. Lineage (GTDB taxonomy): Bacteria > Desulfobacterota > Binatia > JACPRU01 > JACPRU01 > CAVQIG01. The sequence goes on along the minus strand of CAVQIG010000013.1, from coordinate 145,945 downwards.
GACATGTTGCGATTGAAGTTGAAGCCCTGCGACTGGGTCCCGGGGATTTGGACGACGCTCTGGTTCACACTGAGCTTCCACGTCTCACCGACCTGTACGTTGCTCTGATTCGTCTGCGGCCGGCTGTTCGGCGACCAGAAGGCCTCGATGCCCGCCTCGTTCCAGAAGCTCGCCAAGCTGCCCATGTCGTAGAGGGCCTTGAAGATCCAAAGCGGCTGGCGGAAGTCGGAGAAGTCCTCGCCGACGGCGCCGTTCTGGCGGAGGTCGAGCGGGTTCACGACGTCGAGCGAGCGGAAGAGATCCGCCTCACCCCAGACCACCTGCTGCTTGCCGATGCGGAGCGAGAGGTCCTTCAACGCTCCGTTGAATCCCACGTCGAAGAACAGCTCGCGAGGCGTCTCGCCTTCCGGGAATTCGAAGTTGCCGCGGTTATAGTCACGGTTCCTGTACGATTGGCGGAGGTCGTACACCGCGTCGTAGCGGCCGCGCCAGAGAATGCTGAACTTTAGCAGGGCGAGCGGCCCAACACCTCCAGTTTGTTGCTGGATCAGGTCGTACCTCAGATCGAAGCGCACCTCGTTTCTCCACTGCACCCAGTTGATGCTCTGGGCATCGTTGTGCTGGAACGTGTTCTGTGTTGCTACGCGGGCAGTGACCTCCCCGCGCTGATTGTCGAAGAACTCGGAGGAGCGCGCGGGTGGCGTCAAACCCAGCATCGCCGCGCTCCATACTACGATGAGGAAGAATCTGCCGTGCCAAGTCATGACCCGTCCTCCTCACAAGCTGAGTAACACTTTCCCCCGCTGCGTTTCCGGCGGACACTTGCTTACGAACCGCGCGCGCAGCGGGCTTCGTTTTTCAACGTAGGCAGCGAAACTGGAACGGTCGGAGGTGATCTCTGGAGACCCATGTACGTCAGCTCCCTGCGACGTTCACCCGCAGTCACAACACTTTGCGATCGCCGAACTCAACACATATCGAGCATGCAGCAATCGTCTCCTGACCGAAGTCCTCCAAGGAGCGTGCCATCCGGTGCGAATGGGGTACGCGCGCAAACCCGAGCGTGCGGACCGCATTCGGACGGCGAGCTTCCTTGAACCGGGAAAACAAATATCGTGGAATTCCCGTCGCCGGGAACCCCCAAAGCGAAGTGTAACGAGCGACTCCGCGTCCCCCAGCGCGCAGCGGGAAGACCACTGTTTTCGTGCACCGCGGCTCGCCTTCATCGCCCTCGCCACTCTTCGACGATGGGCGCGAGCTCGTCGAGGTGGCGTAGCGTCGTCGACGCGTCTTGCATCTCGGCGGTCGGCGCCGCGAGCACGATCCGTTCGAGCCCGAGTGGCGCGTAACGCTCGAGCCGGGCAGGAGTGGGCTTCCTGAACATGAAGAGCGAAATCGGCACCGTCTTGGGGTCACGACCCTTCTCGGCGACGAGGTCCCGGAAGCGGGCAATGCTTGCGACCACGTCGGATCGTCCATCGTGGCCGGCGAGCATGGTGTCGATCGGGCACCAATGGTCGGCGTACTCGGCGGCGTGCCGGACGCCGAGGCGGCCAGAGTTGCCGAGCGCGATTGGTACGGTGCCACGCACCGGCTTGGGGTAGACCCACGACGGGGTGAAACGCTCCCATCTGCCGGAATATGCCGGCTCGTCCTTGCTCCAGACCGTGCGCAGTGCCGCCACCCGCTCCCGCATCGCGGCATACCGCTTGTCGAACGGCACGTCGGGGCGGTGATTGGCGAGCTCTTCGCGATTCCAGCCCACGCCGACACCCATCAACAGCCTCCCGCCGCTCAACACGTCGAGGGTGGCCGCCGTGCAGGCGAGATCCAGAAGATCGTGCTCGAGAAGGAGGCAAACCCCGGTAGCGAGCGTGAGGCTTCCCGTGACCATCGCCGCGGCGGTCAGCGACACGAACGGGGCCATCATGTGGCGGTAGCCCTCGGGCAGCTCGCCGCCGGCGGGGTAGGGCGATTCACGCGACGTCGGGATGTGGCTGTGCTCGGGCACCCAGAGCGAGTCGAAGCCTCGTTCTTCGAGACCGCGAGCAATCACGTCAGGCCGGATCCCCGTCGCCGAGTTCATCGAGATGTAGCCGAAGCGCATGTGGGCTTCTCCGATCGCTACGCCGAGATCGCCGGACTCGCGGTCTAGAGCCCGCCTCTGGAATCGCACTAGCTCAGAGGATGCAGGGTCGTCGAGAGGTTAGTTTCCGCCGGCTCGGCGACCGGAGCGACTACATGAAGTTTCGCGTATGCAGAGACGAGAGCGTTTTTGCGTCGCCCGCGGGAAAGCCGAGCTTCCCCAGCCGGCGCTGCCTGCCCTCGTCCATCTCGCGCTCAGGGCCACGACTCGATCTGGAGGTCGAGAATCGTGGGACTGTCGCTCATGGCGACCTAGGTGCAGCGATTCCCCATCGAGGCGAGGAAGCCGTCGATGGTGCCGAAGCGGTCGATCGCCCGCTCGAGGAGCGCGTATTTTTCGACACGACCGGGCTTCCACTGCTTGAGCCCTTCGAGATCGAGCAACGGCCGCACCTCGGGATCGTCGTACGACATGGCGAGCAGCAGCTCGCGGAAGCGCGCGACGGCGGCACGCGGGGCGTCGTCGAGGACGGTGAAGTTGCAGTGATCGTAGCTGGCGGTCCGTGCGAGGATGCGTGTGCTGCCGGCGGGCAGCGTGCCCTCGCGGCTGAACACCAGATGGTTGGCGTCGATCATACAGGCGGCGTCGGACTCGCCGGCGACGAGGCTATGTGCGGCGTCCCGCTCGCCGCCGATGTGGTCGCCGTGCTTGCCGACCAAAACGTCGAATCGGCGGACACGGAAGTCGCGGTCGGGAGTGAGGCCTTGCTCGGCGAGGTGCTGGAGCGGGATCAACGTCGCCTGCGGCGAGTCGCCGGCGCCGACGGCCACGGTCTTGCCGCGGAGGTCGGCGAGCTCCCCGATTGGCGAATCCGCGCGTACGACGATCACGGAGGTGAGATCGCAGTCGCTGTCGCGCATCGCGATCGCCTCCGCTTTTCGTCCGACGGCACGCGCGGCCCGCTCGGCCTCGAGCCACGCGAGCGGCGAATTCCATGCGACGTGAAAGTGGCCGGCAAAGAGCCCTTCCACCTGGCGCTCGTAGTTCGAGTACAGCACGTAGTCGAGCTCGAACCCGCGTTTCGCGAACCACCGCTGGAAGCCGTCCCAGATGGTCACGACCTTGGGATCGTAAGCCACCGCTCCCAGAACGATACCGTCTTGCATCACGCGCTCCCTTCCCCGGTCGCTCAAAAGACCGGCACGCCGCCCACGGCGCGGCCGATGGAATCGTCGAGCAGATCGCTCGTGGGCGCCGTCACGCTCGCCACCCGCATCTCCGGAACAGGCTCTCGCAATGACGCCGCCGACGGATCTGGTCGACGATCGTCAGATGCTTCGACATGACGCTCCTCCGCCGCCGAGCGGTGGAGGACCAGAGCCCTCGAGCCGCCCCGCGCGAACTCTGGCCGACGAAACCCCGGCGACTACTTCGCCGGAGCGGTGCTCGGCTCCTCGACCACCGGGATCGTGGCCGCGAGATCGTAGCGGATCACGGCGTCCATCTTGTTCTCGATCTGATAGAAGCGCGCCACCTTGCGCCCCGGGCAGGACCTTGGCGAACTCCTCGACGTAGGAGCGCCGCACCTTGACGCGATCCGCCTCGACGGCCAGATAGTCGTCGACGAGCTTCATGGCCTTGTCGTTGCGAGAGGTCGCTGAAAGTTCGCGCGTGTAGTCCTGGATCACGCCGACCAGGCGATCGCCGATCGCGTTGATCTCCTTCTGATAGCGATCGTAGACCGGCCAGAACTTGGCGGCCTCGTCGTCGGTCAGGCTTGAGGTTCACCGCGACCAGGGCCTTGCGATTGGCGCGAATGCGCGTCGAGCAGGACATCGAGGTTGGCCTGCCCTGCCTCGCCGCTGAGAGGCTGCGCAGCGCGCACGGCGGCGGCGGAAAGGCCGAGCAATCACAGCGGCCGCGAGCAAGAGGCGTATCTTCGACATGGTGTTGGCTCCTTTCTTGCGTCGGCATCGTTCGAGCGGCGCCGCTTTCTAGTCGGAAAGCTTCGTGATCTTCGAGCCCTGAATGCCGAGGCCGGCCATCAGGCCCTTCTGATCGAAGATGAAGGCATAGACGTCCTGCGTGATCGTCGTGCTGGTCAGCGACTTGCCCATGCCCGCGTCCACGACGACGATGCTCGGACCGACGCCGATCTCCCAGCCGTCGCTCTTGTCGAGATAGGCGAGCGCCGCGTCGTTCATGAAGAAGAGCGCGTAGCCGAACACCTGAACGCCGGCCTGTAGGCCGTAGGACGCCGCGAGTGAGTTGTAATAGCCGACCGTCTTGCCCTTGCTTCATGAGAACCCCGTCACCCATCTGCCCGCCGAACATGAAGCCGGCCTTGACGATGTTCGGGAAGACGAGAATGGCCTTGGCCTGCTTGCCGAGCAGCCGTGCCGCGGTGTTCTTCGCGTAGAGGCTCTTCAAGGCGTTGCGGGCGTCGCGCGTCGAGCTCGCCTCGGCTCGCCGCGAGCGCGTGCGACGCACTCATCGACGCGACGATTGCCGCGAGCAGCAGGATGCTCACCTGCACTCGCATCCGTTTCATCATGTTCCTTCTCCTCTCCTGACTTCGGTGAGCGCAGTCTGCGCTCGCTTCGAGCTCCCGACTGCGGGAGACGGCACTCTATCGGGTTCTGCGGCGGCAAAAACGCGAATCGATCGACATTTTCGGGTTTGCCGCGGTGTGACTTCTCCGGATCCTCGCTTGCGACGCCGTCTTATCGAGCATTCGCGCAGGCACGGTCAACAGGCCCCCCATCGGCGACTCGCGCCACGATGTGTGATTCATCGAGCTGGCGCGACGCGCCGGGCGCGCCGAGGAGGCCACGCAGCACACGAGACTCATCGGCGGGCGCTGCTGGAGTCCGCGGCAAGGTCGCTGTCCGAGGATGACCTCCCACGGGACCTCGCCGCGGCGGCCGATGCCTGACGGCGCGATAGCGGCTTGGGCACGACGCCGATCGTTTGACGGCGACCCGTCACTGGGAATATTTTTCCGTGCACCGATGAAACCACTCAATCTACTCATAGCGGCGGTGCTCGTGACGACCTTCGGGTGCCACGGACAGGACTCGGGCACGGGGTCAGACGGCGGCAAGGCCGTGTCCGGCAGGATCAAGGCGCTCGGCTCGAGCACCGTCACGCCGCTCGCCAAGTCGATGGCCGACGTCTTCGCGAAGAGCCATCCAGGTACGGACTTCGAGATCGAAGAAAGCAATTCGAACTGGGGCCTCGGCGCGCTCCGCCCCGGAATGACCGACATCGCGCTGTCGACAAAGGCTCTCGGAGACGACGACAAGAACCTGGTTGCACACAAGGTCGCGCGCGACGGTCTTTGCATAATCGTCCACAACACCAATCCGGTGACGGCGCTCTCCGACGATCAGCTCCGAGCCATCTTCCAGGGCAAGGTCGCGAACTGGAAGGAGGTCGGCGGCAAGGATACGGCGCTCATCCGGCTGAACCACGCCGAGGTCCGCACCTCGCTCGTGATGTTCGTGAAATACCTCGGTCTGCAGGTTTCCGACATGAAGTACACGGACGTCGTGATCAGCAGCGACCGAGAAGCCATCCAGACGGTCTCCAGCAAACCGGAAGCGATGACCTACCTGTCGATCGCTTCTGCGCTCACCGCGGTTGCGGGTGGCAGCCCGCTCAAGCTGATCGGGCTGCATGGCGTGGAGGCGACGGTTGCGAACGTCGAGAACGGAACGGTTCCCATCGTCTACGACGTGAGCTTCGTCACCAAGGACGCGCCGAATCCCCAGACCAAGGCCTTCGTGGAGTTCGCCGTGTCGTCCGGTACCGCCAACCTGCGGAAGGAAAAGAACTTCGCCGCCCCGAAGAGCTGACCGGTCGCGCCGTCGCTGAATCCGAGTGAAGCTCTGCTACTTCGCACTAAACCCGCACCGGGACCTCCCCGATGACTTCGAGCGACGCTACCACTCCGTGTGGGCCGACGTGCCCTGGGGGGAGCTCGGCGACGCTCGGCGCTTCGGCGACTACTACAACTGGACCCTCGACGAGCATCTCGCCGCGGCGCGGGCAGGGGCCGACGGACTCTGCTCGAACGAGCACCACCAGAACGCCTACGGCTGCCAGCCGAACCCGAGCCTGATCGGCGCAATCCTCGCCCGGGCGACGAGCGGCACGGAGGTCGGCATCGTGCAGATCGGCTCGACCCTGCCGACCACCAACCCGCCGATCCGGATCGCCGAAGAGTACGCGATGCTCGACTGCATCAGCCGTGGACGGCTGGTCGCGGGTATGCCGCTCGGCCTCGCGATGGACGCGAACATCGCCTATGGGATCCCGCCGATCGAGCAGCGCGGCCGCTACCGCGAGGCGCACGACCTGATCAAGCGGGCGTGGACCGCCGAAGGACCCTTCGCGTGGAACGGCAGGTATTGGCAGTTGCCGATGGTGAACCTGTGGCCCCGCCCGATCCAGCAGCCGCACCCGCCGATCTGGATCCCGGGCGGCGGGAGCTCGAGCACATGGGAGTTCGTCGCCGAGAACGACTACTGCTACTGCTTTCTCTCCTACTTCGGGAACAAGATCGGCGCGAGGAAGGTCGTCGACCGCTACTGGGAGACCCTCGAGCGCAAGGGGAGGGACCGCAACCCCTACCGGCTCGGCTTTCTGCAGCTGGTCACCGTGGCCGAGACCGATTCCCGCGCCGAGGCGGACTACGCGCGGCACATCGAGTACTTCTACCACAAGGGCCTGCACATCCCCTTCGAGTGGTGGCTCGCGATGCCGGGGCAGCAGGACTACCGGAGCCTCGAGAACTCGCTCAGGCAGACGGAGTTCGTCGAGCTCTACGAGAGCTTGAAACAGCGGCGCTACCGTGACTTCGTCGAGGATCAGTTCGTGATCGCCGGCAGCCCCGCGACGGTGCGGGACCAGCTTCTCGAGGCCGCGCGCAGCCTGCGGATCGGGAACCTGATGGTCCTTCTGCAAATCGGCTCAATGCCGCACGATCTCACGCTCAAGAACATCGACCTCTTCTTCCGGGAAGTCGCCCCACACGTGCGTAGTCTCTGGGACGATGAATGGGAGAACCGCTGGTGGCCGGCGACGACAGTGGGAGATGCGCGCCGTGGCTGAAGTTCGTCGCCGCACGGTCCGGGTGGGTGAGAATGGCGTCGAGGCGACCGTCGCGGTCGCCGGCACCGGGCCGCCGCTCGTCTTCTTCCACGCCGCAGCCGGGCTCGCATGGGACGGCTTTCTCGACGCGCTCGCCAATCGCTACACGGTTCACGTGATCGAGCACCCCGGGACGGCGGAAGGGAACCCGGACGCGATCCATGAGGTCGATGACCTCTGGGACCTAGTGCTCTTCCACGACGACGTCCTCGCCGCACTCGGCTTGCCGGCGGCACCGGTCGTCGGGCACTCGTTCGGAGGGATGGTCGCCGCTGAGCTTGCGGCGACCCGGCGCGAGCGCGTCTCGCGGCTCGTCCTCCTGTGCCCCATCGGCCTCTGGCGGGACGACGCTCCGGTGACAAACTGGATGATGGTCACGCCGTCTTCCGACCTCGCCAAGGTTCTCTTCGCGGACCCCGACTGCGGCGCTGCGCGGGAGTTCTTCGCCCTTCCGGAAAACCCGGAGGAGCGGGTCCGGGCGCAGGCGCGTTTCCTGTGGGCGCTCGGTTGCACGGGGAAGTTCGTGTGGCCGATTCCGGACCGAGGCCTCCACAAGCGTCTGCATCGGATCACGGCACCGACCCTCGTGCTCTGGGGTCGCGAAGACCGCCTCGCCCCCGTGGCCTACGCGGGCGAGTTCGGCCGGCGCATAAGTGGTGCGCGGGTCGAAATCGTCGCTGGCGCCGGCCACGAGCTGCAGCTCGAGCGCCCAGACGTCGTGACTCCGATGGTCTTAGGGTTTCTCGCTCCGTAGATTGACCGAAGATCCTGCGTCCTCGGACGTCGGTCCGACGAAGCGCGCGCGAAGATCCTTGGCTCAAATGCCGCGCGGCTGTAAGCGATCGAGGTGGCGGGGGGCCTGTTCGAGCCTTCGGCGAGCGTCAACCGACTTCGGCCTCGAGCGCCTTTCTCGCCAAGGCATACGTCGTTTCGATGGTAGCGACTTGTGCCGCCGCGTCCGCGATGTTGCCCGACCCGCTCGAACTCTCGAGCTCCGCGCAGCGGCGCGAAAGAGCAACGGCACCAAGCGTTGCGCTCGTGCCCTTCATGTTGTGAGCGACCGCGCGGATGGCGGTTGCGTCCCCGCGCGCGGCGGCCTCGCGGAGCGTCGCGATCAGCGAAGGACTGCTCTTCAGGAACTCCTCGATCACTTCTCGCACCGCGCCGCTACCGAGGTCTTCGCGGATCTGATCGAGAACTACGTGATCGATTGCCGTGTCGATCGGTTTCGGCGCCTCGGCCCCCAATGGACGGTGGCCCTCGGAAACATGGTGCTTGCCGAGGGCACGCGCGAGCTCCTCGAGCCTCACCGGCTTCACGAGATAGTCGTCCATGCCCGCGCCGAGGCAGGTCTCGCGGTCTCCCTGCATGGCTTCGGCGGTCATCGCGATGATGCGCGGGCGTCGCTCCGCCGGCCAGCGTGCGCAGATCGCGCGGCTCGCCTCGAGGCCGTTCATCTCCGGCATCTGCACGTCCATGAGGACGACGTCGTAGGCAGCGCTCTCGAGCCGCTCCAAGACCTCGCGGCCGTCGCCGACCACGTCTGCCTCGTAACCGAGCCGCTCGAGGAGGCGCAGAGCGACCCGCTGATTGACGGGGTTGTCCTCGGCGAGGAGGATCCGCAGCCGCGGAGTCATCGGCGTCGGCGTGATCGGCGCAGACGAGGCGGCGCTCGGCGGGCGTTCAAGCGGTCCTCCGACGATCTCGAGGAGACGGTCGTGGAGCTGAGAGAGCCGCAACGGCTTCGATAGCACGGCCGCAAAGCCGGCGGCGCGGTCCTCGAACGAGAGTGGCCGACCTATGGACGTCAGCAGAATGATCGGCGGAGAGTCGGCGCTCTTCAGTCTGCGGATCTCGTTTGTCAGAGCGATGCCATCCAGGTCAGGCATCTGGTAGTCGAGCAGCGCCACGTCGAAGGGATCGCCGCGTCGGATCCATTCGAGAGCTTCGACTGCCGATTCGGTCTCGCGCGGCAGCATGCCCCATTTCTCGGTTTGCAGCCGCAGGATGCGCCGGTTGGTACGATTGTCGTCGACGATCAGCACACGCCTGCCGGTGAGCTCGGGTGAGTCGCGTGCGCGGCGGACATCCTTCGGCAGGTCGACGGCGTCTGCCAAGATCGTGAAGTGAAATGCCGAACCCTTGCCGACCTCGCTTTCCACCCAAATCCGTCCCCCCATCAGTTCGCACAGCCGTTTGCAGATCGCGAGGCCGAGACCGGTACCGCCGTAACGACGTGTCGTCGAGGCGTCGACCTGGCTGAACGATTTGAACAACCGGTCGAGCCGGTCCTTTGGGATCCCCACCCCGGTGTCGCGGACCGTGAAGTGGATCTCGTGGCGCGTCCCCTCGAGCAGGCGGGCGGAGACGGTGACCCCGATCTCTCCCGCGGGTGTGAACTTGACCGCGTTGCTCAAGAGGTTCACCAGGATTTGTCTGACGCGCCCGGCGTCCCCGACGAGCGTCGCCGGGGTGGTGTCTTCCACGACCGAGGTCAGCTCCAGGCTCCGCTCCAGAACCTTGGGCGCAACGAGTTGAAGCGATCCCTCCACGCAATCCAGCAGATCGAACGCCACCTGTTCGAGCTCGAGCTTGCCGGATTCGATCTTCGAGAAATCCAGGATGTCGTTGATGATGTTCAAGAGATGGTCACCGCTCGTTCGGATCGTCTCCACGAGCTCCCGCCGCTGCTCGTCGAGGCCCGCGTCCTCCAGTAGCGTCGACATGCCGATGATGGCGTTCATCGGCGTGCGGATTTCGTGGCTCATGTTGGCGAGAAACTCCGACTTGGCTTGAGTCGCCGCCTCGGCAGCGAGCTTGGCGCGTTCGAGGTCGACCTCCGTCCGTTTGCGCTCGATGAACTGCCCGACCTGAGCGCCGATGGCGTCGAACGCTGCGAGCAAGCCCTCGTCGGGTTGCCGAATCTCATGGCAGAAGAACTCCATAACGCCGAGGAAGCCTTCCGCGCCGACGATCGGGAAAGCGAATGCTCCGTGAAGCCCTTCCTTCGCCGCGAACGGCGCGCGCGGAAAGTTGGGGTCTCCGACCACGTCTGCGATCCAGGCGGCCTTGCCTAGGCTCCAAACCCGTCCAGGCAAGCCGACGCCGCACGGAAACGACATGCGTCCGTTGACCTCCACGAATTCCGGCAACTGCGATGGGGGAGCGACCCACGTCTCGGCGCAGCGCAGCGCGTTCCGTTCGGGATCGATCGTCCAGTGGGCGCCGACGACCCAGTCCAGGCTCTCGCAGACCGTTCGAAGTATGCGGGGCATCGCATCTGCGAGGCTCCGCGACTCCAGCAAGATCCGAGTGGTCGCGTATTGGGTCGCCAGGCGCCGCTCGCCGGTCTTTCGTCTTCGATCGGACCGATTGAGCGCGCGGGACGTGATGGTGACCAACGTCGCGAACACGAAGACGTTCGTCACCACGACCATCGCCAGGCCGAGCTCGACGTGGAAGAGGCCTGCGCGATTGCCGATGTGTCTGAGCCAGCCGAGCCCCGCTGGAATGACGACTGCCGCAGGCAAGAGCCGGCGCGCCAGTACGCCACCCGCGTCGTCGCTGATGACGAGTGAGACGAGCCCACGGTCGGGTCGTGCACACAAGATGCCGATGCCGAGCGCGAGGAATGCGACCGCCGTCGGCAGCGCCATCGGGATGCCACGGCTGAAACCGTAGAGCTCGCCGACCCCGTACGCGTATCCGAACAGCGACGTCAGCGCGATCCCGCTCGGAACCAGGGCGATCAACTGAGCGGGCCTCGCTCCGGATGGGCGTTCCCAGTCGAGCAACAGCAGAGCGGCGCCGACCAAGAGGAAATTGAAACCCGTGTTCGGCGCGATCCGATTGGCGCCGAGCCGCTCGCGGAACAGAATCTGATCGAGCCCGAGGTTGCCGCCGGTCGCGTAGCCGATCACCGTCAGGAGACCGATCATCGCAACGACGGCGGCGCTCGCCCGCGCCGTTCGTCGTCGGGTGCTTTCTCGAGGTCCCCCGGGGAGAGCAGCCTGGTGCATCCACAGCGAGGCGGCGGCAACGATGAAGCCGAGCGCCGTCGTCGGGTTCATCGGAACACGCCCCGGCAAGAAGTTCTTGAGCGAAGGGAGATCGAGCTCCCAACCGACGAGAACCATGGCGCCGATCGACGCAACGAAGATGCCGGTGAGAGAGGAGAGGATGCGCAGTGAAGCCGCTCGCCGCGATTCGCGCCCCGTCGGGGGCGGCGCAGCGGTCGTCGGATTCACGGGTTCGGTCACGCCCCGCCGCCTCGAGCGTCGGCGCCGCCACGCAGGAGCCAGGCCTGCACCCGCGAGCGGACGTGAGCGGGCCGGAACGGCTTGGTGAGATAGTCCGTGACCCCGGCTGCAAACCCGATCGCGGTGTTCGCGGTACCGGTCTGCGCCGTGATCAGTACCACCGGCACGTCCCGAAGCTCGGGATCCGCGTCACTGCGGAGGAGACGAGTCACCTCGACCCCGCTCGCACCGGGCATTTCCCAATCGAGAAGAATGAGCGCGGGGCGCTCCGCGCGAGCGATGCGTAGGGCGCTCTCGCCGTCGTTCGCCGTGAGCACGCGGAAGCCGTCCGCCTCGAGCGTCGAGATCAGCAGCCGGAGAATCGTCGGGTCATCGTCGACCACGAGCACGGTCCGCGGCCGGCTGGTCGGTGATTCGGGGGAGGCGGCGTCAGCCGGAGCCAGCGCGGCGGGTTCCCGTTCCACGAGCTCCACCACTTGGCCTTCTGCCGCGGCGAACACCTCGAGGTCGCTGCCGGAGGCCGCCGCGCGTCCCCGACATACGTCGACCAACCGTTCCACTCCCTCGTCGGTTCTCAGCGGATCGTGGTGAAAGAGCGCGAGCCGCTTGGCGCCGGCGGTGACGGCGTAGTCGACGGCCCACTCCGCCGTACAGTGACCCCAGCCCACCTTCTGCGGATATTCCTCGATGGTGTACTGCGCATCGTGGATGACCAGGTCCGCTCCACCCAGAAAGTCTACGTGACGGCGGTCTTCCGCGTGTACGGGTTGCGCTCCCGCGGTCGGCCCCGTGGAGCTCGCCCCTCCGCAAGGAAAGGGAGCGTGCGGCTCGTGGTCGACGGAGTAAACCATTGCCACCCCCCCGACCGCCACGCGATAGCCTAGGGCGAGGGCGGGATGGTTCAGGTACTGGGTGACCACAGCCACGTCGCCGATCGCGAAGTTGCCCTCGACGAGGTCGTGGTAGCGGATCGTCGCGGCGAGCTGCGCCAGCGTGACCGGGAAATACGTGTACTCCATCTGTCCCGCGAGCGTCGTCTCCAGGTGCTGCCCGAGGCCGCCAGGGGCGTAGATGTCCCACTCGTTGCCGGCGACGAACAGCGGTGCGAAGAACGGGAAGCCCTGGATGTGGTCCCAATGCGTGTGGCTCATCATGAGATGGCCGCGCAGCGGTCGCTCGCCCGAGGCTGAGAGCGCAAGCCCGAGGCCGTGCGCTCCGGTCCCGCAATCCAAGACGATGAGCGTCCCGTCGCGTGTTCGAACCTCGACGCACGACGTGTTGCCGCCGTAGCGGAGCGTGGTCGGGCCCGGCTTGGCGAGGGACCCGCGGGTGCCCCAGAACCGGATGCGCATCGTCGACCCCCGGTAAATTGTGGGTAACGCAGGACGTTAACGCAGCGATACGGGAAGAACAAGGCTAGCTGGGTAGGGTCTACAGGAAACACACACTACGCGACCAACGGGAGCGCGTACACATCTTCCGCGATCCCGCCATGCGCTTTCCTTACGTGCGCTCCAGAGCCGCTCGGTCCCAGTGCCCGAGATCCGCAGCGGCTGCATACGTGCTCTCCATGAATTCGAGCAGCATGTCCCGCGGAGAAGCGGCCGCGCGCACGGCGTCGTACGGGAGCAGGAATTCCGACAGTTCCCGGCTGCGAAACGCCTCCGATGGGCGGATCGCCGCCTCCGCAAAGCCCGCGGGCTCTGGGACCGCGTACGCGTAGAAGACCGGCGATTCGACAGTGCCCGCTCCGGGCCATTCGCCGCCGGGCCAGAAGCCATGGCTGATCACTTCGTGCGAATAGGCTTCGTCCATGACGCGGTCGGGCTTTTCACGCTGCGGTGCACGGCGGCCCGAGAAGCGGGTCACGGCGAGATCGAAGGCGCCCCAAAAGAAATGCACCGGGCTCGACTTGCCGAGGAAGCGGCCGCGAAACTCCTTGAATACGGCATCGGTCTGAACGAGGATTTGAAAGAGGCGCTCCACCGCTGCCGGATCGTACGACGAATGCTGCTGGTCGTCGGAGAAACGGATCGGCCTCGGCACTTCGACCGGCATGGTGGAGATTCTTACTTCGATTTTCAGCTCACCGAGTGCATCCCAGACTTCACGGTAGAAGGCGGCCACGGATCGAGGCACGAGCGGAATCGCCTTGACGGCTCCGTCCGTCGTGGTGATCCGTAGCTCGTGATCCAGGAAGTCGAACAAGATCTCGATCTGACGATCCCGGTACGGCATCGGGGAGGTCGTCAGCCCACGAGAAGCGACGTAGAGCGGGGTATGCCACCAGTGATTCACGCTGGGCGTCAGAGCCATGCGGATCTTGCCCACGATCTGCGTCCACATGTGCAGCGTCGCGTAGGTGTCCTTCCAATCCTGGAAGGTCAACGGCGGCCAAGCCTTCGCCCGCGAAGCTTCGGCTTCGGCGCTTCGACCCATTCGTACCATCGGCAGACTCTAACAGCTGGAACGCCGGAGGCAATCAAGCCGCGCCTTCACGACATACGATCTCCTTTTACGATTCGTCACGGCTCGCCGACGATCGTGGCGAGCTTCTGCAAGGTCACCTGGGTCGCGGCCACGCGCTCGGGACCTTCGTGGCGAGCCACTTCACGAGCTCGGCATTGACCTCACGAGGCTTTTCCTGCGCCATCCAGTGTCCGCTTCGAATCGTGACCTCGGTCAGGTTTCGGCAGAATGTGCGCATCGGCTCCGCGAGTCGCGAGTGCGTGCACTCGCACACGTAGTCGTATCGCGCATTGAGAAACAACGCCGGCATATCGAGATACCCATCATTCTTTGCGGCCCTGCCATAGGCGGCATTTGGGATGTGGTTCATGTACCAAGACGACGGGCCAAAGAAGCCGTTGCGTTGAAGCGCCGATACATAGATGCTCAACTCTTCCTCCGTGATCACATCGCCGTCGCGCGCCAGATCGGGTAGCTCCGCCCCAAGCATCCCATGACTGCGGCGCGCCGTCGCCGTCACGGCGCGTTGCCCTTCGCCTTGCGGGTTCCCCTTGCGAAAGGCGATCTTGATGAACCTTTCGACGTTGGCGTCCATCGGCGCGATCGCCTCAGCGAAGCTCTCTTCGTAGTAACGCATGTAGTCCCACTGTCCGTATGGGAACTCATCGGCAGGGTAGAGCTTGCGATCAACGAACGTCAGGGTGTGCTCGAGTCCCCGATCCATCGTGTAGTAGGGTACGCACAGGCTTGCGACCGCTTCCGTGCGCTCAGGATGGTGGCTCGCGATGTTCCATGCGACGGGGCTCCCCCAGTCATGTCCCACCCAAACCGCCCTTTCTCTTCCCAGCGACTCGAGGAGCTCGATCATGTCGCGGACGATGTGTTCCTGCGCGTAGTCCTCGTGCCTCGAGTACACGCTCGAGCGCCCGTAGCCACGCATGTCGGGCGCGACTGCGCGGAAGCCGAGCGAAGCAAGCACGGGAAGCTGATGCCGCCAGCTCATCGAGAGCTCCGGCCAGCCGTGGATGAAGAGAACGAGCGGCCCGTCCTCGGGTCCCGCAGCTAGATAGAAGGTCGTATGGCGGGGCGTCTTTGTCGTGTGTTCAGTGATCGGCATGGATACTCTCCTGACGGGCGTCTCGTAAGAAGGAGCAGAATCTCGGACGCCTGATCAGCGCTCGGGCTCTGTCACTACCGCCGTCCGCCACGAGGGGCGACGACTGAGACGCCGATCACCGGGCCGACGAACGCCGGACCCGGCGCAACGAGACTCACGACTGGCGCACCGAAGTCGCCTATGTTTCCGACCCGTGCCATGACCGATCCGCATTCGGCTACAGTTCGTGAATCGCACTCCCCACTACCTTTACAGACGTACTCGATGCAGCCGTACTCGACGACGGGCCCCTTTGCCCAAGGCAAGCAACGTCCCTCGTGAATCAGGAAGCCGATGGGACACGTCAGCCAGCCGCCGCCGATGGGAAAGGGGTCTGGGGCCCGCGGCTCCTCTGCGCATGCGAGCGAGGCAGCGATGGACAACACGGCAGCGATTGCATTGAGCGCCTTCACTCTGGCCTCCGCTTCCGGGGACCGAAGCGTAGCGCGAGGACGGCCTGATCGGCAAGGCTCTACCGACAGCTCTACGGATGAAGGTCGGTGCGCTACCAGAAGTCGAGTTCCGCCGCCTCCATGAGCTGCGCGATCCTTCCTACTTCCCTACTTCGCGGACAAAGAACATCGCGCATAGACGAGAGGCAAGGGATCGACGATCGGGATTTCGGCAGGTCACCCCGGTGAGGCGCAGAACCGCAGGGGTGACAGGGCGGCAGCGTCGAACACGTTCGTCTTGCCACTCACGAGGAGGTCGGCGGCAATCTGGCCGAGAGCGGGGCTGGTCTCGATGCCGCAGCCCCCCTGACCGGCGAGCCAGAAGAATCCCGGTAAAGCCGGGTCGTCGCCAACCACGGGCACGCGGTCAGGAGCAAATGTCCGCAGGCCGCCCCACCGCCGGCCGAGCACGCGGGGCACCAGCGCGGGCGCGAGCGCGCGCAGACGCTCGAGCCCCTCGGCGATGATCTCCTCGTCGGGGCTGGCATCGCACGGCGCCATCGCCACCTCGTCCATCGGGCAGAAGAGGAGGCCACCGGACTCGGGGCGAAAGTAGATGTTGTGCGACTCGCTCAATACCATCGGCCAACGACGCACGTCGATGCCTGCCGGGGCCGGGAGGATCGCGATACTGCGGCGCAACGGCCGGAACTCGATCGGGGTCGCGCCCGCTGCCCGGGCAATCTCGCCGACCCACGCTCCTGCAGCGTTCACGACGCGTCGCGCGCGGATGACGCCAGCAGTGGTCGACACTCCCCGGCACCTACCTCCTTCGCAAACGATGCCGCTCACTGCGACGCCAAAGCGAAACTCGACGCCGCGACGCTTCGCCTGTCGCATGTAGCTGGTGAGCAGCTCGTGGATGTCGATGAAGCCGTCGTCGGGCAAGAGAACCGCGCCGGTGAGCTCTCCCTCCTGCAACACCCCTTCGAGGCGTTCGTTCGCCTCTCGGGGCGTCAGCAGATCGGAACGCAACCCGTCCGGCCGGCATGCCTCCGTCACCTCCCGCATCGCCCTCCATTGCGGCTCGCGAAGCAGGCTGAGCACCCCGGTGCACTCGAGCAGCGGGTTGTCCGCGAAGCCCGCGGGCGGCTCGCGCAGAAACCGGGCTCCCAGCATCTTGAGCCCTTGCAGCGTCGGGATCGGATCGAGCTCGACGAGCGTCGCAGCGCTTCGTCCGGTGGCGTGATAGCCCGGCTGGCTTTCGCGCTCGATCACGAGCACGTCGGTAACGCCGCGCTCGCTCAAAAAGTAGGAGAGCGATGCGCCCGCGATGCCCGCGCCGATGACGAGAACGTCGACCGGTTTATCTTCCCCTCGCGCCATACGGTGTAGTCTCGCCTTCGAAGTAGAGCGAGCGTTTCGACAGATCCGAGACTCTCACTCCCTTAACCTCGGTCTCCATCAGACGCAATCGACGCTTCGCAGGGCTCCGGACCGCTTCGGCGCTTTGCGCTTCATCCTCGACCGCGAAGTGCTCGTGAAATTCGCGCCGAACCAACCAACACGGGAGTCCCTCATATCAATCGCCGCTGCAGGCCAAGCCGAAACCGCGTGAGGAGTTGATCTTTCCGACGCACTCACGCGGCGTGCGAAGGGAAACTATCCAGAGGGGCGAAACTGGTCCATCCGGACTGGCTGGCCCATCCGGCCCCTCTGGCCCCTCTGGCCCGACTGGAGAGACAGGTCCCTCCGGGCCGACTGGCCCGTAGTTGCGGGCCTAGGCACCCTCCTCCGGGGAACGTACCACCCGCCGGAGGAGGGTATGTCCCAACTCGTCCCAACTCCTCCCGTAGCGACATGGCTCACGGGGGTCGCTCGTAGCGGCCAGCCTTTGGTTCGGGGGCCCGTTCGTGCCGCGCGACGCCTCCCGCCAGTGAATCCAGAATCGGCGTTGTGGCCATCGTCGTGACGAGCGCCATCAGCACCATCATCGTGAACAGGGTCGGCGAGATGACGTTCAAGTCGCGACCCACGTTGAGCACGATCAGCTCCATCAAGCCCCGGGTATTCATCAGCACCCCGAGGCTGGCGGCGGTGCGCGAATCGGATCCCGTAAGCCTGGCGCCGGCGAAGGTTCCGCCGAACTTCCCGGCCGTCGCCACCAGGACGATCAGCCCGCAGATGAGCCAGTCGGAGGAAGTCGCCACCAGGCCGATCTGCGTGCGCATTCGCGAAGAACGCAGGCAACAAGAGGATCGTCACCAGGTCGTGGAGTCTCTCCTCGAGCGCACGCGCGAGCGTACTGCTTCCAGGCATGATCGCGCCAAAGAGGAAAGCCCCGAAAATTGCGTGGGTGCCGATGTGGTGCGCGACGGAAGCGGACACGAGGAGCCCCGCGAGCGCGATGGTGATCGCGTCGCGCGATGGGGGATTGTTCCCGATCTTCGCCGTAAGCCTCGCGGCCAGCGGTCGGACGAGGCCAATCATGACAGCCGCAAACAGCAGCGTCAGGACGACGACGACCATGGCCGTCTCCATGCTGCCACGCGCGGCTCCGACCACGAGCGCGAGGAGACACCAGGCTGTGACATCGCCGGCGGCGGCGCAGGCGAGGGCGACACTCCCGAGGGTCGTGTCGTTCAAACCCCTGTCGGTCACGATCCGCGCCAAGACGGGAAACGCCGTGATCGACATTGCGACGCCCATGAACAGCGCGAAGCTGGTGAACGGCACGTCGTTGATCGACAACCGCGGATACAGATAGAGCGCCAGGATCGTTCCAAGCGCGAAGGGCGTGACGATGCTCGCGTGGGATGTCACGATGACGCCTCGGGCACGTCCTCGCAGAAGGTCGACGTGCAGGCCGAGGCCGACGAGAAACATGTAGAGAATCACGCTGATTTCCGCGATCACTCCCAGCAGCGGCGCGACCGAGGCGGGGAGGATAGCGTTCGAGAGCCCCGGCGCGACACGACCGAGCAACGATGGTCCGAGCATGATGCCCGCGAGGACCTCGCCGATCACGGGAGGCTGGCGAAGGAGGCCGAGAAGCTTCCCAAGCAGACGCCCAGCCACGAGCACGGCGGTCAGGGTCAGTAACACGTGCAGCAAGGCATCGGGTCCCGGGGAGGCGGCAGGGGCCGCGCTCGCGGCGATGTCCGATGCAACCGGTGCGGGCGCGGTAAGTCCTTCACCGACTGACCGAACCACCGCGACCACGGCGATCGCGCCTCCGATCATCGCGGCGTACGCGAGGGTCGAGGAAATCCCGGAGACTGACGATCGTTGGCTACCGATGATTCCCCCGCATGCGCCTGCCCACGACCATTCTGTGCCATACCTTCGGCCGAAATCGCGAGTGCCGCACCCGGCCTCTTGCCTTGGCTTTCGCGCCCGCGCGCGAAAGACCATCCGCAGTCGCGCTACGGTTCTCATAGAAATCTCATCTCCAACCGAGGATCACGGCCTCGCCACGCGCTAGCGTCCGGCCATCACGCTCGGCATGTCGCCGAGCAGAGCCGCGGCGCAGACGCGCCGCAAGGGAGACTGCAATGCCTCTAGTCAACGTGAAGGTGATCGAGGGAGTGTTCGACGAGAACCAAAAGCGAACGATGGTGGAGAAGCTCACCGAAGCGATGGTGGCCGTGGAAGGAGAGAACCTGCGGCCTGTGACGTGGGTGGTAATCGAAGAGGTCCGGGGCGGCGACTGGGCGATCGGCGGCAAGCCGCTTGCTGCGCGCGACGTCAAGGCGCTCGCCGCGGGTCGTGCCGCGTAGCGCGGAAGACATGCGACCATGCCGAGCGGCGTTGCGCTGCGATGCCGCTCGGCTCTCCCCATGATAAGGTCTCGTCGCAGATGGCGACTCGCCTGAATCAGCTCCTCGAATCTCGTGCCGCCGACACCTTCGTCGGCCGCAGCGCCGAGCTTTCGCTGCTCGACACCGTCTTCGCCGAAGCGGGCCCGCTGGTCGTGCACATCCATGGCATCGGCGGCGTCGGCAAGACGGCGCTTCTCGATGCATTCACGCGACGCGCCCGGCGCCTGCGCTCTACCGCATTGCTGCGCCTCGACTGCCGCGGCGTCGAGCCCACCGAGCGCGGCTTGGTACACGCGGTCGCATCGATCCTGGGCGCGCGGGTGAAGACGCTCGGCGGGCTGACGGGGCGGATGCGCCACCTCGGCAAGCGGGTAGTGCTGGCGCTCGACAACTACGAGGTCTTCCGATTGGCGGACACATGGATTCGACGATCGTTCGTACCCGCGTTGCCCGACAATGCCCGGCTGGTCCTCGCGGGGCGTCAACCGGCGGTTTCGGCTTGGAGCACCGCGCCCGAATGGGCGGGGCTCTTTTGCAGCATCGCGCTGCGACCGTTGAACGAGTCGGAAGCCGGCGAGCTGTTGCGTCGCATCGGCGTCTCGGCATCGGACGCCGGACGCATCAACCGATTCGCGCGAGGCCATCCGCTGGCCTTGAAGCTCGCCGCTCAGACCTTCGAGAGCGCGGCGGCAGCGGACGTCGAAGGAGTCGCCGCGCATGGCGTCGTCGAGCAGCTCGTGCGTCGCTACCTCGCCGACATCGACGATCCGCAAACGCTCGAGGCGCTGAACGCCGCCGCGGTCGTACGCCGGACGACGCGCTCCTTGCTGCGGGCGATGTTGCCTGCCAGTGCCGGCGACGAAGGCTTCGAGCGATTGGCGTCGTTGCCTTTCGTCGAGCACGACCGAGACGGTTTGTTCATCCACGAGGCGGTACGCTCCGCAGTCGCAGCCGCGCTGCGCTCCAGCGATCCGGCCATCTACCGTGCGCGTCGCCGCGCGGCGTGGCGGCAGCTTCGCGCGGAAGTCCGCACGGCCGGGCTCGCGGAGCTGTGGCGCTATACCGCCGATCTCCTGTACCTGATCGAGAACCCGATCGTGCGCGACGCGTTCTTCCCGAGCGAAGCGGACCGTCTGATCGTCGAGCCGGCTCGCCGCGAGGATGGCCCGTGGATCGAAGCGATCATCGATCGCCACGAGAGCGGGGAGGGCGCGGCCGCGCTGAAAAGCTGGTGGAGAGCGCTGCCGACGGCCTTCCACGTCGTGCGCGACGGCAGCGGCGCGCCATGCGGCTTCTACTGCATGTTCGAGCGCGCCGCGCTCGACCGCTGGAGCCCGTCTGAAGACGACCCGCTCGTCCGCCAGTGGCTGGCGCACGAACGGTCGACGCCCGCGGACTCGAGCCAGCGGACGCTCTTCCTTCGACGCTGGCTCGCCGACCAAGAGGGCGAGCGCCCCTCGGCGGTCCAAGCCGCCTGCTTCCTCGACATCAAGCGCACCTACATGGAGCTGCGGCCGCAGCTTCGCCGCGTATACACGACGTTCTGCGACGAGAGCTCCTGGCAATCTCGGCTCGAGAAGCTCGCCTTTCGTGTGCTGCCGGAATTCGGCGTCGCGCTCGGCACGGCTCGCTACCATTCCGCGCTGCTCGACTTCGGGCCGGACTCGGTCGACGGCTGGCTGTCCACGCTCGCGGCCGACGAGCTCGGCGTCGAAGAAAGCGATCTCGTCGATGCGGACGGTCGCCGCCTGAAGGCCGACGGCCGCTACGCGGCGCTGACCCGGCTCGAGGCCCAAGTGCTTCACTTTCTCATGCGTCGCCAAGGGAATGCGGTTTCGCGCGACACCTTGCGCAGAGAGGTCTGGGGCCACCGCGGCGACGGCGCCAGCAACGTCGTCGACGTGATTATCCGGTCGTTGCGGAAGAAGCTCGGTTCGCGAGCGTCTACGATCGAGACGGTGAGCGGCGTCGGTTACCGATTCTGCCCTGAGCGCATGCTCGCCACTCTATTGTTCGTCGACATGGTTCGCTCGACCGAACGGGCCGTGGCGCTCGGCGACGCCCGCTGGCGCGCCTTGCTCGACCGATTCCACGCGGCGGCGCGGGCACGGATCGCGGATTTCACGGGAGACGTCGTGCAGACCGCCGGCGACGGTGTGCTCGCGAGGTTCGAGGCACCGGCCGCGGCGCTGCGCGCGGCCTGTGCGGTCCGCGACGCCGTGGCTCCTCTCGGCATCACCACGCGAGCGGGTGTGCATACGGGGGAATGCGAGATCATCGGCGACAGCTTCGCGGGGATCTCCGTCCACGTCGCCGCGCGCATCGCGGCCGCGGCCCGACCCGGCGAAGTTCTCGCCTCGACGACGGTGCGCGACCTGGTCGCGGGCTCCGGCTTGCGTCTGGCCGACCGCGGACTCCACCGCCTCAAGGGCGTTCCCGGCCCGCAGCGCCTCGTCGCGGTCGCCGAACCTCGCCGCCTCGCCAAGCTTCGCAAGCGCGCATAGTCGCGCAGGCGACGCCGTCCGTTGTGTGGGTCGACCGTGCTCTTGACTCCCCCAGCTACCGGCGAGCCCAATGGATCTCGACACCCCTCATGCGCTTGAATTCATTTTGCATACCGTCTTAGTCCTCGAGCCAGAGCAAGCGGAAGGGATTGCAGGAGAGCTCCGAGACACCCAAGCTCGAACTATCGAAGTTTCAACGACGGGCGCTTCAGTTACGAGCGAGAAGAGGAACCCCAATAGACGGCGACGAATTCTGACGTCGACCTTCCGCGCGTAGCAGCAGGCTGGATGTTCGCCCACTCCCGGGGAAAGATATCAGACATGAAACAACCGAGACCGTTTCCCGTTGGCGCTGTGCTGTTCGCGTCGCTCGTTGTCGCCTGTTCGAACAGCGTGCAGCCGAGCGCGATCGCTTGGAGCGAACGCTTGCCCGTGATTGGCCCACCCGGCGAGGAAGCAAAGGGGACCAAGGGCATCCTAGGCCGCCTCGGCTTGCTAGGCTTTGAGACCGACGAGAGCAAAGGCTACCTACGCGTTTACACCGACACCAACGAGCTTGTTAACGGAAGTCTCAGCTACAACAATGTTCGACGGTCGTTCGACCTCTATGCGTCCGACGGTGCGTTGATCCAGGCCGACATTAACAACCAGGGCGGGCGATACGGCGAGGAGCCTGTCTCGGTGCCGTTGGCCCCCGGCCGGTACGTGGTCGCATCCATGTACGGCACGACGTACCGGAAGGTTCAGGTCGAGGTTCGCGCGGGCGCAACCACGGAGGTGCCTGCGAGCGCCCTGGGCGAAGCGTCGCCCGTGTTCACCCAATGAGGTTCGGTTTACGCGCTGAAAAGGAAAGGCAACGACAGAGGGAAGCCGCACCTACGGGATCGATTCGCCCTCGTCAGCCTGCGGCAATTTTGGCTTCGCCGTGAGGTAGCGACATGCGCGGCGTTGCGTATGGGAAAACGATGGTCAGATCCCCGTCTTCCTCCGTCCCGCCGGGCTGTCCATCGGCGCCGTACGTTGTGATCGAGAAAGCTCGCGCGTTGACGGCGTAGAGATACGGCCGGCGCCAAGGGTCGAGCAACTCGACGGCGTCGCTCCCAGTGACCCACTGCTGCCAAGTCGCATCGTCAGGGTAGAGCCCCGTCTCATTTCGGTATCTCTCGATGCGTGCTGCGAGTCGATGCGCGTCACGCTCGACCATTTGATGAAGTGCAGCTTTGATTGGCGCGGCGCGTTGCGACCCAAAAAGTGACGACATTCACGACGACGAGGAGCAGGCAAACGGCGACGCTCATCGGGAACCTCGTTCTGACACTCTGCGTTGCGTTCCCTTGGTTAGCCGCCCCATCGGGATAGTCGTCGCGCCGCGTCGCCAAGAATGGAGGCGAGCTCTTGGTGCGATCGTCGAATGTGGTGACCCTCGGTCGAGGTCTGCGCGACCGTCGTACGCAGCCCTGAAGAGCCCGCGTTATCCGCACCGATCGACATCTCAAGGGGCAGCTGGGTATGGCGTATGGCGCAAGAGGAATTTCCCAGCGGGCGATTTTGGATGGTTCCACAGTTTGTACATCGAAGGCGGGGCTGCTGGAGCGCTCTTAGCGGTTCCACCAGGCAGCGGTCGACGCAAGAAATCTGCCACAAATCTCTTCAGGGACTTTGCTCGAAACTCAGCGTAAAATCCGGCAATCTAACAAGCAAAAAACGTCAAGAGCTACAAAGTTTCGCATAGCCCGCCGGCGTCCCGTCCGAACCTAGTTCCTCAATTCCTGTCTGGAAATGCATCAAAGCGATCAAGCCTTTGCCGTAGACATAGGATCGGTCGACCTGATCGTGATTCCTCGACGTTGTGCGCAGGTGATCCCGTGGATCGACAATTGCTTTTGATCTGACATGCGAGGTACTCGCCAATGTCGTTTCGGAGCTCGAACGGCTCTTCATTGGTCGAGGTGATCGTAGTCGTCGTCATGGTCGCCATCACCGGGACCTTCGCCGTGTCTCGGATGCTCGTGGCATACGGTCGTCCGACGCAGGTCGATCGGTCGGCCAGGGAACTGGTGGGAAATTTGCGGGTCGCACGCACGCTGGCGATCAGCCACGATGCGCACTACCGGCTCGTCACGGCGGCTTCCACGTACCAAATTCAAAGGCTCGCATTCGACCCCGCGTCCAACAGCTGGATCAACCCAGGCGTCGACGTTCGGACCGTGGGCCTGCCGCCGCCCGTGGTCTTCTCCGGGAACGCCGCCGACCAACTCCGCAGTGGAATTCGATGCGCGCGGCTTGATGGTTCAGCCTGCCTCTGCCGCGACTTTCAACCTACAGGACTCAGCCGTAGGCACCGCGCGCGCGGTTCAGGTTCGGTTGTCGGGTCAAATCCTGCCTCCCGAGGGACGGCACGCTCTACTGAAGAACGGCTGCATGATGCTGGGAGCAAGGGGACAAGCGGGCCTTACGCTCGTCGAAGTACTGGTCGCGGCCGTCATTCTCGCCGTAGCAAGCGTAGGAGTGTCGAGCCTGCTGGCTGGCGGGCTGATTCGCTCCGACGTGAACAGCGCAATGACCCATGCGACGGATCTGGCTATCCAGGAGATGGAGGACCTCCGCTCACTGGACTACAGCACTTTGAACAGCCGAACGGCGCCCAATAGTCCCGACGTGTGGAACGGGACGAGCTTCACGATCCAGAGCACCGTGATCCCGAACTCGCCTGCGCAAAACATGAGTACGATCAACGTGGCCGTCACCTGGGCGCAACGAGGTCAGAACTACCGTTACAGTCTGCGAAGCATCTATGCCGATACTCGGGCGTAAATCAGCGACGGGCAGTGCTCGGAAGCGCGGCTTCACGCTCATAGAGGTGCTCGTGGCCATTCTACTGTTGGGGCTAGTCAGCCAAGGCCTCGTCTCCTTCTTCACGACCGGGTCGCGGATCCGGACGATTGCGGATGTTCGGCTCGAAACTCATCACGCAGTTGCCGCCACCATGGACTCCCTGGCCCGGGACATTCGGCTAGCGGGCATCTGCTTCCCGTCCAACGGTCAGTTCGTGTCACTGGGGGGCGTCGACAGCGGAACGCGGGACCAGATTACGATCCGACTCGGCAATACCACGAATCAGAGTTGCGTGGAGACCTCCCTCGCAGCGGGCGCCGATGCTCCCGCGGGCGGTGGCACCTTGAACTTAGCGTCGGCGCAGGGCTTCGCCGTGGGGGGGGCCGGATACGTCACCGACGGCAGCAACGGGGACTTCTTCACGATAACCTCCATTGCAGGCACACTGGTCAACACGGACGCGAAATGGGCGCGCCTTTATCGCGCGGCGTCTAGCTCCGTCTATGCGATGCAGGAGCATATCTACAGAGTCAACGCCACGATCGACTCTCGTGGCCCGGTACTCACTTCGCAACGTGATCGTGGCGCCGAGGAAATCTTTGCCGACGGCGTCACCGAGTTGAACGTGCGGTATCGGAAGATCGACGACTCGCTGGTCGACTTGCCGGCGAACGATGCGGAATGGCGTCTCGTCAAGGAAGTCCTGCTCTCGGTCACGGCGCGATCCCTGGCCCCCCTCCCCGGCGGGGGATTCCATCGGGAGACCGCGAGCCTCACGGTGAAGCCGCGAAACCTTCAGCCCTGACCGCGCCTGATGAGGTCATTTTCATGACTACGAAAATCCGGCGCCCGATCCTCTCCGAAAGCGGGACCGCCTTGCTCTTCGCCCTCACGATCACCGCTCTGCTCTTCTTA
The DNA here is from genome assembly GCA_963712515.1 of uncultured delta proteobacterium. Lineage (GTDB taxonomy): Bacteria > Desulfobacterota > Binatia > JACPRU01 > JACPRU01 > CAVQIG01. The sequence goes on along the minus strand of CAVQIG010000013.1, from coordinate 120,354 downwards.
TTGGCGACGTCGGTGGCGATCCTCACGCGCTCCTCCACCATCATCGAGGTCGCTCATTCCGACACCACACAGAGCTTTTACTTCGCGGAAGCCGGCGTCAACAGCGGCGTCGCGGAGTTCAAGAATATCTTCAAGGGATTCAATGTTCCGACGGGGAGCGATTTCAATCCCAGGACCTTTGCACTGAGCGGCACGGCGGTACGCTACCAGCTGACGGCCGTTCCCGGTTACCCACAGTTCGTGCGAATCCCGGCAGGGCAAGCAGGTACGCGGGATTGAACACCATCGACTATCTGTACACGAACGTGTCACGGACACTCGGCCCGGACGGCACGACGAAAGCCCAACTCGGCGCCCGCTCGATGATCCACAACGTCCCTTGTTCCAGTTCCTCGCCTTCTACGCGAACGATCTGGAGATCCTGCCGGGGCCGACGATGACGCTGCACGGCCGAGTCCACACGAATACCAACCTCTATCTGAACTCCGACAACCAGCTGAACATCATCGACCAGCCCCCGAACGCGAATCCACGGCTCATCACGACGGTCGAGGTCACCGCAGCAGCGAACGTCTACCGCGGGCGCAAGGACAGTAAAGCATGCGGCGGCATCGTGACGATCGACACGCTCGCCACCGACCCGGCAACGGGTGATCTGCGCCTCGCAATCTCGACTGTAACGGCGGCGTGGCCCTCACCTCGAGCCGATACGGCACCATGGCTGGGAGCGTTGGCGTTGGACGTCCCCACGCTGACCGTCCCGCCGCCCTCGGCGACGGTTCGCGGGTCGACCGGATCCCTGGACTACTGGCCGAAGGCCGATCTCAGGATCGTCCTCGACCTGAACCCGGCCCGGCGGATGCGCTCGGGCAGGCTGCTCGGCTTGGCCTTCCAGGGCCCGTTCCTCGACCGTGATCGAGGTCCAGAACGTCGACGGTACGCGCAATGTGGCCGCGACCACTCGCTCTGGAACTTCATGCTCACCAATCCCGGCAAGATCTTCTACACCGACGTGCCGAGCGTCGCCAACCTCTCCACTTGCTATTCCGCTTGCGCTACTGGCGCAGCGAACTACAATCCGCCGTTCCGCGACTACACGAAGAACAATCCATCCGCTAAGCAAAACGATGCCATGGTCTATCGCGAGGCGGACGACGCCCGACTCAGTGCCGACTGGAGCAGCAACAACGCTCGAGGAGACAACCGACTGGACTACCGGCGGGGCGCTTTCTTCAACAACCGGGAAAAGCGCGGCGGGCAAGGCACGTTCATGTATCTGCTCAACATCGACGTCCAGGCCCTGCATGCAGTGGAACATGAACCAGGCCGCAGGCGCGCGGTTGTTCGACCCGGCGGACCGAACCGAGGGTGGCATCGTCATCTTCGGCAGCGTCATGAACAGCGCCGTCAACGGAGGTACCCCTCCGCAGCCCTCGAACTACGGTGTGCGCATCTTCGACTCGGCGATCCTGCCGTTCCCGGCCGGGTTCACCAACTCCCCCGACCCGACAGGCGTGACCGTGGTAACCGACCAGGCCGGGTACGTCGAGGGAAGCTACAACGTGAACGGTGCCGCCGGGAAACCCGTCCTGGAACCCCGCGGCGATCATCGGTGATACCCTCAACGTGACTGTCGCAGAACTGGGAGAGCCAACGGCTCTAACGACGGAAAGAGCTCTGCCTTCCCTGAACAATCGTCCCGCGGCGGACACCGAAATCAATGTGGCCTTCATCGCCAGCGTCGACAATACGGTGGCAGGAAACTACAACGGTGGCCTTGAAAACTACCCCCGCTTCCACGAGGATTGGAGTAACTCCACCCTCACGTACCGCGGCTCGTTCGTCAGCCTCGGAACCCCGAGATTCGCCTCGGGGCCGTGGTGCGGCACCGGCGGGAGCTGCGACATCACTACCGGGACTTGCACCGGCGGAACGAGCGGAAACAACAACGGGCGGTGTAACATCTACAATCCTCCGACTCGGAACTGGGATTACGACGGGAGATTCGAGACCGCCGCCGACTTGCCACCGCTCGACCCGCGGGTCGTATTCGCGGAGCAGCAGTTGTTCGACGAACAGTTCAACTGATGGTGTCTCCATCCGCTCTCGTGGACTCGTGCGTGTCGTTCTTTCGCTTGCGCCCGTGGAAATCCGCTTCGGCGTTGCGTCCACTTTCCGCTCCTCCGCTCGCGGCTCCATCGCCGTCCTTCGGTCGAAAGCTCTTCTGGCTCGCCCAGGCTTCGATCAGCGTTCCGTCGACCGAGAAATGCTCGTCGGACAGAAGTTTCCTTGCCCGCGCCTGAGACAGGACTCGCTCGAAAAACTCCTCGGCGATGTCTCCCTCGAGCAACCGTTCGCGGTTCTTCGTGAACACCGTCGGGTCCCAGACCTCCTCGTCCATGCTCAAGCCGACAAACCAACGGAAGAGCAGGTTGTATTCGAGCTGCTCCATCAGCAGCCGCTCGCTGCGTACGGTGTAGAGAATCTGCAAGAGCAGCGCCCGAAGCAGCTTCTCCGGCGGAATCGACGGCCGGCCGGTCCACGAGTACAGATCGCTGAACCGCGCCGACATCTCGCGCAACGCCTCGTCTACCATCGACAGGATCGGCCGCAGCGGATAATTCTGCGGAACCCGCTTCTCCGGCGAGATGTAGCTGAACATTCCCGCCTGTCGCCCGTCGCCGCCTCTCATCACATATCCTCCTCCGCTCTAGGAGCGCCCAGCTGCTCCTCTATACCTTCACAGCGCCACGTGCGATCTTTTCCGGAGGCCGCCAGTGCACCAAGCTCGACGAAGCAAGACCGGTGACATCCCTGCGATCATGCGGGCGATTCATCAGACTACGGATGACGAACCAAAGATTTTGGCTGACCCTATTGCGCCTCGCTTGATCGATCCCACGGGTGACGATCAACGATGGCTTGCACCGTTCATCAACCATCCCTTCGCGAAGCAGTGGCGCGCGGGATTTGCGATGCGCAGCCGGTACGCCGAGGACTGCCTAGCAGACGGAGTCGAACGTGGTGTGCAACAATATGTGATCCTTGGAGCTGGACTCGATACGTTCGCCTACCGGCAGCCTCAGTGGGTCGGTTCGCTTCACATCTACGAGGTCGATCATCCGATCACGCAAGACTGGAAGCGCGACCGGTTGAGGGCTGCGGGTATCGCGATTCCCTCAAATCTCACGTTTGTGCCAATCGATTTTGAGAAGACCCCGTTGCCGGACGCTCTGGAGGCCAGCGGCTTCGCACGTCGTGCCGTAACGGTCTGTTCATGGATGGGAGTTGCGCAATATCTGACTCAGGGCGCGGTCGATGCTACGCTGCGATTTGTGCTCTCACTGCCGCGCTCGAGCGAGATCATCTTCAGCTTCATCCTTCCGCAGGAAGCGCTGTCGGGAATAGAGGCCGAAGCGATGGCGATCGCCGCGCAAAAGGCAGCAGAGGTTGGCGAGCCATGGTTGACCAGGCCGCGCGCCCACGACCTTGAAGTGAAGCTTCGATCGATGGGCTTTTCTCGGGTAATTCATCTAACGCCCGAAGAAGCGTACGAGCGCTATTTTCGAGATCGGCGCGACGGGCTTAAGGAGAGGCGGGGGGAGCAGCTGATGAGAGCAATCGTTTGACATTTTCAGCATCCGCCGCCGCAAGCGGAGGAAACTCTCAAAGCGTTGCCCCAGACCAACGCTCTCCTGGCTAGCGACAAATCTTATCAGCAGGTCTTTTTCCGCATCCTGCTAAACGAGAGTCCAACCAGCATGGTGCTAATCAGCATCATGGAATTGCGTCACCTCCGCTACTTCGCGGCCGTCGCCGAGGAGCTCCACTTCGGCCGCGCCGCCGCTCGCGCACACGTCGCGCAGCCGACGCTGAGCCGTCAGATCCGCGACTTGGAGGAGGAGATGGGGCTCAGGCTCTTCGAACATGACCGCCGTCGTGTGGCGTTGACGAGAGAAGAGCGGCCTCGCGCGCCCCGGTCGTCGCTGATTGCTGGAAACCTTTCAGGGGATGCGCAGACTGGACCTCGCGCTGTAGGCGGTCTAAACGGTTCGAATTCGTAGGTTCGATGCACCAGTATGCAAGCGTTCTAGACGGACACAGAGGAGAGCCATATGGCGAGTGACACGTATCACGAATCGCTCGATCTCCTGACAGCGGACACGCGCAACATGCACCGTGCGATCGTCAGCCTGATGGAGGAGCTGGAGGCAATCGACTGGTACCAGCAACGCGCCGACGCGTGTTCCGATCCGCAGTTGAAGGACGTGCTGCTGCACAACAAGAACGAAGAGATCGAGCACGCGACGATGGTCATGGAGTGGATCCGCCGTCACAATGACCACTTCAACGAGATGATGCGGAAGTACCTGTTCACCGAGCAGCCGATCACCGGCATCGAGAAGGGCGCAGGAACGGACGGCCCGGCTCCTGCGGCCACCGAGACGCTCGGCATCGGCAGCATGAAAGGGAAGTGAGCCATGGATCTGTTGAAGCGCAATCATGCACCGATTACCCCCGAAGCCTGGAAGCAAATCGACGACGAAGCCAAGCGGGTGCTCCAGCTCAACCTGGCGGGACGCAAGCTGGTTGATTTCGACGGCCCGCACGGGTGGCAGTACGCCGCGGTCAACACGGGTCACCTGACCCTCAGGACCGACGGCGGCCTCGGCGTGCCGTGGGGCGTGCGCGAGGTCGTGCCGTTGATCGAGGTGCGCGTGCCGTTCGAGCTGCCGATCATGGAGCTCGACAACGCATCGCGCGGCGCGGTGCTGGATCTTCCGGCGGTGGTCAGTGCCGCGGAGAAGACGGCGCACGCCGAAGACAACGCGATCTTCAACGGCTTCAAAGCCGGAGGCATCGAGGGCATCATCCCCACCGCCCGCATCCGGCGATCACCATCCCGGACGACTACGCGGACTATCCGTCCGTCGTGGTGGACGCCGTCGAGACGCTGCGGCGCGCGGGTATCAATGGGCCCTATGCGCTGGCGCTTGGACCGAACTGCTACGCGGGTTTGGCGCAGGCCGCGCAGGACGGCTACCCGATCCGCGAGCGCGTCGAGCACTTCCTCGACGGGCCGATGGTGTTGGCACCAAAGGTCGACGGCGCAGTGCTGCTCTCGCATCGCGGCGGCGACTTTCAGCTCAGCGTCGGACAGGATCTGTCCATCGGATACGCGGGTCACGACCAGGACAAGGTCTACCTCTACCTGACCGAGTCGTTCGCCTTCCGCGTGCTGGAGCGCGGCGCGGCCGTGTACCTGAAGCCGAAGCGCGCCAAGAAGTAGCGATCGCCGGCGTCCGCAGCAAACCGCAGGGCGCCCGACGGCAGTCGCGGACACACCGCTGCGCCTAGTTGACATCGGGCCAGCATATCAACCATGGGGCTACTCTGGCCGCAGGTCGGCGTTGGCGCGATCGAGGTCGATCTGCAGCTCCTGGTGGACTCTGTCGTTGACGAGCCCCTGGTCGCGCATCGCCAGGAGCGCGTCGGCTTGCGCTCGATAGACAGCGCGGCGCACGTCGCCGGCTAACGGCTTGCCGCTGCAGCGCCTGGGCCCGCGCCATCGCGTCCTCTGCATGCAGTGACGCGAGCTGATCCGCCATCGCCTCGCGCAAGCGATAGACAGCGATCGGGCAGCTTTCCTCGGAACAAAAGGCGTCGAGCCGTGCGATCCCGGCCGAAAGCATCGCCTCGCGCGCGCGGCAAACCTCGGCATCGGTCGGGTCGGCATCCGACAGACCGAGCCGGCGTACGAGCGGAAAGAGCGTCACTCCCTGGCCGATCAAGGTCACCAGGATCACGACCAGGGTGCAGGCGACGATCTCGGCGCGGCCAGGAAAAGGGCTGCCGTCCGGCAACATCGCCGGCACCGACAGCGCTGCCGCCAGCGAGACCGCCCCGCGCACGCCGCACCATGACGCGAGGATCACGGCGCCTGGGCTCGGATACCCGCCCTCCCGCCGGCGCAGCCGCGGCGAGAACCAGAGCGGCAGGTAGGCGCCGGGAAAGATCCAGACGACGCGAGTCAGGATCACCGCCGCGCTGATCAGGAGGGCGATCCCGGCAATTCCCGGCACCGTCTCGATCGCCCGCTTCAGGCGATCCGGCGCCTCCAGCCCGACGTAGAGAAACATCAGCGCGTTCAGCAGGAACGTGAGCTGCTCCCAGGAGGAGTACAGCTCTACGCGGCTCTCCGGCGCGATGTAATGCAGTCGCCACGAGGCGACGAACCCGGCGATCACCACCGCCAGCACGCCGGAGGCCCCGGCATGATCGGCGAGGAAGAACGCGGCGTACGGGGCCATCAGCGAGAAGGCGAACAGCACATGGGTGCCGCGCACGAGGTAGTTGATCGTGGCGGCCAAAAAGCCGACCGCGGCCCCGATCACGATGCCGAACCCGGCGATCCGCGCGAAGCTCAACCCGATCCGCCCCGCCTCGAACACCCCGGTCAGCACCACCACGGTCGCCAGCCCGGCGCCGAGCAGCCCGGTCGCGTCGTTGACCAGGCTCTCGCCCCCGAGGATCGCGGTGGCGCGTCGCGGCACCCGCAAGCGCTCGAGCACGGCGTGGACGGCGACGGTGTCGGTCGGGGAGACGATTGCGCCAAGCAGGAAGCACGCGGCCCACGGCAGGCTAGGTAACGCCGAGTGGGCGACCAGCCCGACCGCCAAGATCGTGAATGCCACGAGCCCGATCGCGAGCTGCAGGATCGGCCGCAGCCACCGCCGGAAGTCGATCCACGAGGCATCCCAAGCGTCGGCGTAGAGCAGCGGGGGCAGGAAGACCGAGAGGATCACCCCCGGCGCGATCTCGGGCGAGGGGAGCGACGGAATCAACGACCAGACCACACCGGCGAAGGCGAGCAGCACCGGCGCCGGGATCGCGATCTTCTGTGCCAGGAAGGACATCATCGCGATGACGCCGAGCATCAGGATCAGAGTCGGCAGGATTCCCATCTCGGCAGTATCGCACAAGGCGGCCAGCGCGTGTTCTGCTTGCAGTGATACGCCGACTCCGCGCCCCCGTCCCGATCGAGGAGCTCTCCGGCAACAGCGCCTTCATCAAGGACGCCGGGAGGCGACGTCTTCCGCACCTATTTCACGTACGCTTCAACCCCGTGTTGCGCTCCGGAGGAGGATCGGGCGGAATGAGCGCCGGCGCGACGACTGAGCGACTATAAGTGGGAGGCAGCGATGCACTACGCGATGCTCATCTACGAGACGCCGGAAGCGCTCGCGAGACGGGAAAACGATGACGACGATCCCTACCTCGGCGCCTGGCGCGACTACTACAAGTCTCTCGTCGAGGCAGGCGTCTACGTCGACGGGAGCCCGCTCCGCCTGCCCGAGATGGGGACCACGGTCCGCCTGAAGGACGGCCGCCGCCAGATCGAGGACGGCCCCTACGCCGACACCAAGGAGCAGCTCGCGGGATTCGCGATCCTGGAACTCCCGTCGCTCGACGCTGCGGTCGAATGGGCCGCGCGCTGCCCCGCGGCCTCCGCCGGCGCGGTCGAAGTCCGGCCGCTAGCGCCCGAAGCCATGCGGCGGATCACCGGGTGAAGGGCGGGAGCCTCGAGGACGCGCCGGGCAACCGAGTCGCTGGCCCGCGATTCGTGCGGTCGCGTGGTCGCGTTCCTGACGGCACGCGCGACATGGCGGTCGCCGAGGATGCACACCGGCCGTTTCCAGCGATGCACGCGGACGACGCGCGCTCCGGTACGGCCGACCGGAGTGGGGGTGTCTCTGCAGGACCGGAGTGGGCAGCTGCTGTTCGACGGGCCGTTCTTAGCGCCGCGACTCCGATCGTCGACGACGATCCGGCGACGATGGCGCGAGCCATGGGTAGCGCGCTCGATGCCGTCGCTTCGAACGTGGCTGAAGCCATCTCGAAAGCCGTCGTGCCCCGTAAGCAATGAAGCTCGGGGTGCTATCGGCTTCGCGAACGTTGCCCGGACGCACACTGCCGAACCGCGGACCGCTCCATCGGGGAGTCCTCACACTCAACCCAGGTCGAACCGGGCGCCCTCGGCCGCCGGCGTCACCGGGAACTCCGGACGCATGTCCCTGACCGCCGCCTCTACTACAGCTTCCAAGGCCGCGTCCTCCCGCCCCGGGTCGTGATGGAACGGCACTAGGTGCTTCACCCCGGCGAGCCGGGCAAAGGCCAGCGCATCGTGGACCGTACTGTGCCCCCAGCCGACGTGGCGCGGATACTCCTCGCGCGTGTACTGCGCGTCGTGGAGCAGCAAATCGACGCCGCGGGCCAGGTCGAGGCCCGAGGTCCATTCCGGCTCGACGGGGAATCGCCGAGCCCCGAGCGCCGGCTCGTGGTCGGGCAGATACGCCAACGAGGCGGTGCCGGTTTCGACCCGGTAGCCGACCGTGGGCCCAGGGTGGCACACCCGCCCGGCCGTAACCAGGAAAGGCCCGATGGGGATCGGTCCCCGAACCACGTGGTGCAGTTCCAGCTGGCAGGGCACATCACGTAACATCACGGGGAACAGCGGCGGGGAGAGGTAGCGCCGGAGTCGAGCCTCCAGGCTGAGAGTGGCGCTGGCCGGCCCCCAGATGTGCACCTCCATCCGGGGGTCGTAAAGAGGACCGAAGAACCCCAGGCCGAGGATGTGGTCCATGTGGAGGTGCGTGAGCAGCACGTCGACCCGGGCGAGTTCCCGCGGCAGCTCCTGCGCAAGCGGCCGAATGCCGGTCCCCGCGTCGAGGACGACGACCCATCCGTCCGGTCCCGTCAAGCGCACGCACGACGTGTTGCCGCCGTATCGCGCCGTCGCGGGGCCGGGCGTCGCGAGCGAGCCGCGCACGCCGTAAAGCGTGACGTTCAAGGCCCGGGTCGCTCCCAGAACATCGCTACGGCGCCCAGCAGCTTTCCCTCCTGGCCGATGAGCGGAAACGCCGTGATCTCGATCTGCAGCCGGACACGGTCGCTGCGGCGGAGCATCAACCGATTTGCGTGCGCGGGCCGCCGCTCCGCCAGCGCGATCTCCAGCGGGTGTACGGCATTCTCTGGCTTCACCGCGGGATCGTCGCTCATCTCGACGAGGCGATCGACTTCCTCCCGCTCGATGCGTCCCGTCTCCTCGAACCGGACTCCGAGCATCCGTTCGGCCGGCTCGTTGTAGAAGACCACCGTCCCTGCCGGGTCCACGAGGATGACCGGGACGGACAGATAACCGGTCAACTGCCGCGCGAGGATCATCTCCACAGGTTGCTGGGTCATCGTTCGCTCCGCACGCGTGGAACAAACCACGTCGAGCACAGAGCCACAATGCAAGGAGGCAAGTCCATGGCAAAGCGTAGCACGACGGTGGGACTCGATGTCCACAAGGAATCGATCGACGTGGTGGTGGCGGAGGCCGAGGCGAAGGGGAGGTACTTATTTCGGAACAAACGGGCTAACCAGGGCCCCGGGGCTTCCACGCACGACCCGCTCGTACCACGCAAAGGGGTACCCCGTCCGCGGCAATCACCTTGAGGGTCTTTTCGCTCTGCAGTGCTCGTGCTCGGGTCGCAGGGTTACTCTCAACAACTTCGACGTCAAAGTCTGCCTGCGGCGGATTGTTCCATCCGGCGAAGATCAGCCGATCGTACTCCCCTAGGTAGTGCGGCATGGCGCGGGTGAACGCGTTGCGCTTGGGACCCGAGACGCGGATCGCTCGGTCCCGCGGACCGTCCTCGTGCTCGAGTATCCATTCGAGCGCCTGCTTGGCGCAGTTTCCCGTGTAGTCGATGTCGTAGCGACGAAAGGCGCCCGGAAGTCCGCCGACCAGCGCGTTGAAGTACACGATCTGGTTGGGATGGTTGGTGAGCTGGAAGCGGAAAGGATCGGCGAGTCCGAGGCCAAGTACCGCAAGGACTCCCCACCGAAACCCTCGCCAAGCAGAAACCCGACGCCAGATGGTCTCGCAGCCGACCGCGGCGAGAACCGCCAAGAGGGGATAGATGAAGAGGAGGTGACGAATTCCATTGTAGATCGGGGCATGAGTCACCATTACGAGAAGCGGTGGAAACAAGAACGCGAACCAGAGCATGGCAAACCTTAGCAGATGGTGGCCTCGAAGGACTCCGAGCAAGAGCGACGAGGCGACGCCCACCACTAGAATCGTAACGGGCGTCGTTATCGCGAGCATGGTCGGCACGTAGGATAGCGGCAAGTTAGTGGCGGAAAGGTATTGGCCGTCGAAAAGGACTCTGAAGCGCTTCGCTGGAAAGCGAGAAAAAATCGCGAGAGCCTCGAATGGACGGACAAACGGCTTCTCGAGGGCCCAGGGGCAGAACAGGTCTCCCACCAACAGAGCGAGCACCGAGGCGATGGTCGCCCGGGCGATCACCGGTGCCGAATCTTTCAAGCGCCATCGGCGCGAGAGGATCGAACGCGCACCGAGCATAAGCCACAAATAAGGGACCAAGAGCAGACCGCCGAAGCGTATGCCGATCGCCGCGGCGAAGGCGAGAATCATTTTGGCGAGGAGCGACCAGCTGATGAACGGATAGGTGTCCCCCATGCGGAGCACGTAGTAGACGCCTGCGACGTACCCGGTAGCGAAGGGGATGTCCTTCGGATTGTTCATGCAGTGACCAAAGTAATGGGGCGAGAGAAGCAGCAAGAGAAGCGTTGCGCAGGAAGCCCTAGGTCCCATGAGCAAGCCGCCGATTCGCGCCGCGTAGATCATCCCTATCCAGCCAACGACACTGTTCAGCAGGTGGCGGGTGTCGAAATTGGTCAAGGGCGAGAGTTTCTCTGCGACCGCGCATAGAAGCAGGAAGAGTCCGCCATACAGGGAGTCGATTCCGAAGTGCGCCGCCGACCGATCCGTGAATCCAGACAGGTAGTACGCGTAGAGGAGCTGCCCGTATCGGTCCTGGACAGGTTCGTCCCAGGTGATCCCGTAATCGAACGAAAGTGTCGCCATGAGAAGGAGCGCGCCGACGGCTAGGATGGCGAACACAAGCTTCCAGCGCCGAGAGCTTTGTGGATCAAATGCCCCGCCGCAAGGAGGTGAACAGAAGGATTCATCGCGATCCTCGGTCGCGGCGTGATCTTCCGACGTCCAGAATCCTCGTGCCATCGCGAAGGGAATCAGCTTGGTCGTCCCCGCCAACATGTTCGGGCTGGCAATCTGGGACAACCGCACGCGGCGCCTGCTGCCGGCCCGGGACCGCAGCGGCGAGAAGCCGCTCTTCTACGCCGACCTGGTCAGCGAGCTGGTCTTCGGCTCCGAGCCCAAGGCCATCCTAGCCTATCCGGCCGTAGACCGCGCACTCGATCCCATCGCCGCGACGACGTTCTTTGCGCTCGGCTATGTGCTCTCCCCGCTGCTGATCGACCTCTGGCGCAAGGGGGAATTCCCTTTTGACCGACTGCTCGGCCGGACGTACGCCCATGCCGACATCGCGCAGGCGATTGCCGCTATGGAGTGCGGCGAGGTGATCAAGCCGGTCGTGCTCTACTCCTGAGGGGTCTCGCTCAACGCCACCCCCGGTCTGGAGGCAACCGGACGCGCGCTTTCCGGGAGATCCGGGGCGTGCCGGCTGCGAGAGAGATCGAGGCCACGCTCGCCGAAGCCGTCGAGATGTCGGGCGCGAAGGGCCACGAGACCTTTCATAGATGCTTTCCCGTCCCAAGCTCCTGAGCCGTCTTCTTCTGGATCGATTCGAGGTAGTCGGTGAGGGCGTAGATCTCGGCGCGAGCTGCGGCGGAGGTATATGGGCCGCCGCCCTGTTCCCGGAGGACCCGCCCCCAGACCGGCATTTCGCGGGAACCGTGCGCGGGGACGGACGTCTCGCCATCGATGAAGGCGATGACCTTCTTGCGCGGGAATTTTCCCTCCTTGCTGATCTGCGTGAGGTCGGCTGGAGCGGCCTTGAGCGACCCGGCGGCCGGGCCGTCGCCGGTACCGTCGATCCCATGACACGAGGCGCAATAGCTCCGGAAGAGTTCCCTGCCCCAGTAGAGGTAAGGAGATGGAGCTAGGTCCTCGGCGAAGACCTCGCCGAGCGAGGTCAGCAGGAAGACTGACGACAGCAGGCGAAGCAACGAGGTCTTGATGTTGGCATGCATTCATCAACTCCCCCCGGAGGTCCACAGCCCGACAACGGCCCCTCTGGCGAGCGCGAGCTGTACACCAAAGCCAAACGCGCGAGAAGGCGCGGTGAAGAGGCGCGAACTGTCGTGGCGGTGGGTGCTGCCCGTGTGTTTCCCCATCCCTCCTTGGTGCTTCTCCGGTCGTGCGGCGGTCACCCGGCGCGCCCGTGCTCCGGCGCCGCGTGCCTTGCAACGCGAGGAAACACCGCCTCCTCTGCTACCCCGAACCGTTCGACCTAAGGAAGGCTGACTTGGGGGGCGACGTGCGCCTCGGCGACCGAGGGCCAGGCGCGGACGACGTCGACGTACTTCGCTGGCGACTTGCCTGGGGGCAAGATGACCTGCATGTACTGGCGCAGGTCCCGCTCATGTTTCGAGAGCCCAGCCTCGTCGGCCTCGGCCAGGCGCGGAACCTTGTAGACAATCCTGCTGCGCTTCGGCAACTGGCCGCGCGGCGCAAATCGATTCCCGGAGTCCGAAACGAATACGCGCCGGCTCGCGTCGAAGCGCCACCTCGCCTTCAACCGCAGGTCTATGGGCGTCCGAACCTTGCTGCCCGCCGGCAGCGGCACTGCTGGAATCATCCCGGGGTCACGCGGTTCAAACCTTCGTCATGGCTCGAGGAAGATTGGGGAGGGGGCCGATGTGCTGCGTCAGCGGAACGCCGGGCCCCGGTCGTTGTGGCGTGCCGGTGTCCATCAAGATCTTTCGGACCTTGTTCGGCGTCATCGGCGCGCCATTCTTTGCTTTGGCTCGCCCCTGAAGACACGCCACCGCTCCAGTAACAATCGGCGACGCGCTTGACGTGCCGGAGAATCTCAAGGTGTACCAGATGTTCTCCGATGCGCCGCCCTGGGCGTCACCATATCCGAGCGTGGTGACGTGCCAACCCCAGCCCTGGACGTTGACGATCTTACCGTAGTTGGAAAACCAGATGCGCGATCGCGGAACGCCAAGCGACGTGTAGCCAGGCAGCGATGGCCCGAAGCCGTCGAAATCGACGTGGTTGGCCGGCGGCACACCTGCGCCGACGACGATGGCGCCGCTGTCTTTCTGGAGACCCGTGCCGTTGAAAATCGGCAGATTGAAGTTCTCGTCTCCGTTTCCGGCCGCCTCGACGACCGTAATGCCTTTGTCCACCGCCGCGACGATCGCAGAAAAGATGTCTCCCCAGAATTGCATCGCGACATATTTCCCGTTCGGGCCGGTCGCTTGCAACTCGATGAGAATGACATCGCCCGCCGTCAGGACGCCAGCGGCGTTGTTGATCGCCCCGGCGGCGTTGAAGACGCCGCCGATCACGGCGGAGTGGACAACGGCCTTGGCCTGATGGCTGATGCCGACCGTGCCTTTGCTGTTCGGCTTGGAGATCATCTCGCCAAGAACCGCCGTGCCGTGGTTCCTCCAGTCGGGGGAGTTGATGACGGTGCCGCCGATCAGGGAGATGCCCGCAGGCAAATCCTCGTGGTTGCGGTTCCAGTTGCCTTCGATGTCGCAGATCGTGACGCCTCTTCCTTTGGCGCCGGCGAGAGGCCAGACTTCCTCCGCGCCGATGCCGTCAGGCGGGGTGTACAAATAGCCCTGAGCAGGTTCGAACAGGCGGCTGCCCGCAGTGGACCCCGCGGGCATGGCGGGCACGGGACGCGGAGCGACGTGTGCTTTCCACACCGCCTTCTTTCGATTCAGCTCGGTGGCGATCTTCCTCGCGTCGCCGCTCTTCTTGGGAATGACCTGCACGAAGCCACTCTGTATGAACGTCGTGTCCATACCCCTTCTGGCGAACTTCTTCGGGTCAGGCTCCGCTGGCAGGGTTGCGGCAATCTCGACGCGCGGTCGGACCTCGGCGGGCTTCATGCCGAAATGCGATCGCACGTTCACGATGTCGTACTTCGCCAGGACATCGTTGAGCGCATCGGCTTCCGGCGCGGCCTCGGCAGGAGCCGCAAACCTCGATGCAGTGTAGGCGACGGGACTCTCATAACGCAGCTCGACGACGACGTAGTCGGGCACGGAGGGAGCTTCGAACTCTGCCGCGGCGAATCCGTGGCTGGTCTGTCGCGCCGCCTGAGCAATTCTTCTGCGCTTTGCCATGGAAGTTCTCCTTGGTGTCGGCATCAGCCGCGGAAGGACAGTGACAGAAACGAACGGCGGTTGCGAACCCAACACGCTCACGATGTGACGGCGGGTCCTAGAAGGGACCGTAGACCCGGGCCGGCTACACGCGAGCGACGGCGACAGGCACAGAGCGAGAAGCAGCCTTGGTCATGTTCATTCGGCTTCCTCGCATACAGCCGTCGGTTGGCCGTTCAGGGTTTGAAGCGGCCGATGTATTTGCGCGCGAGGCGGACACTGCCCTCGGTGAAAGGTTCGCCGAGTTCGCGGGCGAGATCGGTTTCCGAGTGGGAGCCGATCCAGGCCACGATGGCGAGTCGCCGGAGCATGAGAAAAGTCGGGATCTCCGCCTCCTCTTCGGCCGATAGCGGCGCGTTCGTGCGGTAGCCCTGGACCCAGGCTCGCAGGAGATCATCCAGGTCCGGGCGCTCCTCCATGAAGCTGACCGCGGTCGCGACGTCGTAAAGAAACCAGCCAAGTCCAGCATCGTCGAAATCGATCACGCGGGTGTCGTCGTCCGTCACTAGCAGGTTGGCCAGACGCAGGTCCGCATGAATGAGGCCGAAGCGATCGGGGCCCTGACCGAAACGGGCGAGCCGCTGCTCGATGAGCGCGGACATCTCCTCGAGCACGGCGGTGCTTTCGGCATCGAGCCCGAGCCCCTCGCGCCAGTCGCCCCAGTTGCCGTTGCGGCCCACGCTGCCATCGAAATCCCAGACCAAGCGTTCGAAATAGGACGGCCGCTGCCAGCCACGCGCATGGCGGTGCATCCGCGCGGCAATCGCACCCAGGCGCTTGAAAGGCTCGATCAGGTTGTCAGCGTCCGGTTCCCGGCCCTTGATGAACGCAAACATGACGACGAACCGCTCTTCGTCAAGCTGCGGTGTCGCTATACTCCTGACGAGTTCGCCATCGCGGGCCGGTATCGCCTGCGGCGTCTCGACGCCGGCCTCCTCTTTGAGCGCCTTCATCCAGGCGAGTTCGGTGCGCACCGCGTCGCGCGTATGATAGCCAGTGCGGTGGACACGCAGGATGAGCGGCTCCGCGGCTCTCGGATCGTCGACGCGATAGGTCGCGTTTTCCGAGATGTTCAGTAGTGTCAGGCGTGCCTCCGGCGATACGTCCCAGTAGAGCACCGCGCGCGACGCGACGTTGCCAAGATGCCGGATACGCTCGTCTTTGCTCAGTGCATCAAATTGAGAACCCGGGTCGAGATGGCCCACGGACGATACCCCGATCAATTAAACCATTCCGCCCGGGCGTTTGCATCGGGTATGCTGCCGCCCGGCCAGGCACGGGTGCCGGTCGGCGCACCGCGGCGGCCAGCATTCTCAGGGGGAGTACGAGTCATGCTGACACCCATCAGTGGTCGCGCGGTCGTCGTTACGGGCGCGAGTAAAGGCATCGGCAAGGGCATCGCGCGCGTATTCGCGCAGCAGCGGGCCAGGGTCATGGTCGTTTCGCGCAGAATCGAAGAAGCCGATGCCTGCGCCCGCGAATTGGGCAACGGCGCGCGTGGCTTCGCGGCCGACATCAGCGACTGGGAGGCCTGCCAGGCGATGGCGACTGCCGCGGCTGCTGCCTTCGGCGGCATCGACATCTTGTGCGCCAATGCCGGCACGTTTCCACAGACCAAAATCGAAAGCATGGACCCGGCGGAGTGGGACGCGGTCATGGCGACCAACCTCAAGGGCAGCTTTCTCTCGGTCAAAGCCTGCCTGCCCTGGCTCAAGCAATCCGACCAGGGCCGCGTCGTGCTCACCTCTTCGATCACGGGACCTGTCACTGGCTTCCCGGGCTGGAGTCACTACGGCGCGAGCAAGGCTGGTCAGCTCGGCTTCATGCGCACCGCTTGCATCGAACTTGCGCGCTACGGCATCACCGTCAACGCTGTGTTGCCCGGCAATATCCTCACCGAGGGTCTGGCCGGCCTCGGCGAGGATTATCTGAAAACCATGGCGGCATCGATCCCCATGAAAAAGCTCGGCACCGTCGAGGACGTCGGCAACGCGGCCCTATTTCTCGCGTCGAAGGAAGCCGGATACATCACGGGCCAGACCATCATTGTCGATGGCGGTCAGATCCTGCCCGAAACACTCGAAGCGATCGATGCCTGAAGCGTGGCGGCACCCGTTCGGTCTTGGGGCATCAACCGCCGACCGCCGAGATGTGCGCACGGATCGACGAGGAAGCACGGGTCTGATTCATCGGCATCAAGGCGAGCATCGAGCAGCGCGCGCGTCGGCATCATGAGCACACCGTCGGATCTAATGGCGCGTCGAGCACGCCTGCTCGGCGCCAGGACCCCGCTCTTTTACGACGAACCGCTGCACATCGTGCGCGGCGAGGGCGTGTGGCTGTACGACGCTGTCGGCCGCGCGTACCTCGACGTCTACAACAACGTGGCGGTGGTCGGGCATTGTCAGCCTGACGTGGTCGCCGCGCTGGCCCGCCAGGCAGCGACGCTGAACGTACATACCCGGTATCTCCACGAAACCATACTCGATTACGGTGAACGCCTCGTCGCCCGGCTCGACCCATCGCTGTCGATGGTCATGTTCGTGTGCACTGGCAGCGAGGCCAACGATCAGGCGCTGCGCATCGCGCGTCTGCACAGCGGTGGCGAAGGTGTGATCTGTACGAATCTGACTTATCACGGCAACACCACCGCGGTCGATGAAGTCTCACCGCTATTCCACGGCCGGGTGGGGTCGAGCCCGCGCGTGCGGGCGATCCCGTTCCCGGACAGCTATCGGCCGCTCGGTGGGCTCGCAGGCGAAGCGCTGGCCGACGCCTACGTCGCCGAAATCGACCGCGCCATCGCCAGCTTCGCAGAAGCGGGCGTTGGTTTTGCCGGCATGCTGCTGTGTCCGGTATTCGCCAACGAAGGATTGCCGCACGTGCCACCGGGCTTCATGCACAAGGCCGTCGCGCGCGTACGCGCCGCCGGTGGTTTGTTCATCGCGGACGAAGTTCAGGCCGGATTCGGCCGCACGGGGCGCATGTGGGGTTACGAACTGGCCGGCGTCGTACCCGATATCGTGACGATGGGAAAACCGATGGGCAACGGGCACCCGCTGGCAGCGGTTGTCGCGCGCGCCGATCTGATCAACGAGTTTCGTGACCGGGTCATGTACTTCAACACCTTTGGTGGCAACCCGGTGTCATGCGCGGTCGGCAACGCCGTGCTTGACGTGCTTGACCGTGAACGCCTGGTCGACAACGCGCGTGAGGTCGGCGCCTATGTCCGCGCAGGCCTCGCCCGACTCCAACAGCGCCATACGATGATTGGTGACATCCGCGGGCATGGCCTGTGGATCGGCGTCGAACTGGTGCGCGATCCCGTGACCAAGGAACCCGCGACCGAAGAGAGTCACCGCGCCATCAATCTCATGAAAGAGCGCGGCGTGCTCATGGGCCGCATCGGCCAGTTCGACAATGTGCTCAAGATGCGCCCGCCGCTGCCGTTCTCGCGCGCCAACGCCGATCTCCTGCTTGTCACGCTAGATGAAGTGCTCGGCCTGCTCGGAGCGTGACGTGCCTCGGACGGCCGTGGTGCACATGAAGCCGCGCGTTCACGCGAGGTAACCGCGGGCTGGCAAGAGCGCGTGCGCACGCAGGAGTTCGACCGCTCGTTCGATGAAATCCGCAGGCAGCCGCGCGCCGCCGTAGAGCAAGGGAGGCTCGATGCGCGTCGCGTCTTCGCCGTGCGCCATGCAGTGATCGAGCACTTTGTTGGCGTTGGCGAAGGCATTGCCGTGTGGAAATCCTGTGACGATCGCGAAGGCCGCGCTGACGACTTCGGCGAGCTTTGCGGAAAGCGCGCGCGCTGCTTCCCCATCGCCCGCATCGAGCAGACGGAGCATTTCCGCGAGTTCCCCTGCGAACACGTTCGCCGTGCCCAGGAGAAAACCTTCGTAAGGTCCGCCTGCCGCGCGCGGCCACTGCGCGTAGCCGCCCGCCTCCGCGCCGCGCACCATGAAGACGCCGCCGAATTCCAAGCCGCTCTGCGCAACGCGGTCCGCGCCGCTCGTGTCCTTGAAAAGGATGAAGTTCGGGAACGCGGCTGCGAGCGCCGCGACCGTTTCCGCGCTCATCTCGTTTTGCGTGACTTGCGGGAGTTGATAGAGCGCCGTCGGCCATCCGCGTGCGAGCATGCGGCGCAGACTGTCAGTGATTTCAGATTGGGTAAGCGCCGCGCCCGTCGGCGGGCAAATGGTGAAACCCGCGACGGCGGGGTACGCTCGAAATTCCTCCATCGCATCGAGGCACGCGAGCATTTCCTCCACGCTCGTCTTGAGCACGCCGATGAGTACGCGGACGCCCCACTCCGCCGCCGCGTCGAGCACGATGCCGAGCAGCACGCGGATGTCCGCGTCGTTCATCTCCCAGCCTTCGCCCGTCGAGCCGGGCACGAGAATGCCGCGCACGTGCCGCGCCAGGACGGAGAGATGAGCTCGGATGCGCACGGCATCCGGCTCACGCGCGGCGCCAAAGTGCGTGAGCGTAGGGCACCAAAGTCGCGGGATGCCTTGCGGAAAGAGCTGCGCGTGGAGCGCTTGGCGGGAAGCTTGTGTTTTCATCATTGGCGTCATCGTCTCAGGGCCCGAGTCATCGTTCCAATATCTCGTTCTTACCGCAACAAAACGTTCTGCCCATCTGGTCCGCCCGCCTAGTCCGCTCCATCGATTGACCTCTTCGCGAGCCGCGGGTACGCCGTATCAGCGGACGAAGGAGGTTCTCATATGCGCTTTCATCACATGGCGGTGTTCGTGTCCGATCTGCAGGAGGCGATTCATCTTTGGCGCGACGTCATGGGCTTCGACGTCGTCGTCGAGAAGGAGATACCGGACGGACCGTTCCCCGGCCCCAAGACGTACATGTACCCTAAACTTCTCGACGACATCTTCAAGGTGAAGGGTGCACGCTCGAAGATGGCACTCCTCGCGTCGAAGGAAGGCTCGCTGATCGAGCTCCAGCAGTGCGAAGTGCCGAAGATCCAGAAGACGCCGCCCAAGAACCTCCGCTACGGACATACGGGCTTTCACGAGCTCGGCCTTCTCGTCGACGACATCGACGCGTTCTTCGAGAAGGTCCGCGCCGCCGGCTACGAGACGCAGACCGAATACGTCTGGCAGTGCGCCGATATTGGCCGCTCGTTCCTGTTCTACGACAAAGAGGGGAACATGATTCAGATCTGGCAGAACGCGGGCGAGGCGCGCTGGAAGTAGCCGCGCGGGTAGTTTGTCATCGAGGAGTTCCTCACGGGACAGCGCCCGCCCGCGCGGAGATTCTCCACAACCGCGATGCGAGCTGGCTGTTCAACGAGCATGAGCACGAATACGTCGGACCGTCTCTTCTCGGTCTTGATCGGCTTGGCCATCATCGGGTGGCCGTCGATCGAAGGGTCCGCGGCCGATTCCGGATCCGGCTCGTATGCCCCCGCTGGCGAGAATCCAACCCCCGGGCAGCATTCCGAGGAGACGCGTGTTCCGCCGTCGCGGAAGAAGAAGCGGACGTTGAGGAGCACGGGGATAGTCGGCAGTAGCAGCCGAAAAGTTACGTAGCCTTCGATCACCAAACCTGAGGCTACGCTTTCGTGGCTCGCGAGGACGGTCCCAGGCGAGCTGACTGTGCGCGAATTTGCGGCCGCGTACGACCCTGTGTGTTGCAAAGCGCTGTAACATCCCCACACCTTGCCCGTGGTTGCACCGCATCAGTGCGTTGCAGAGCACACCGATACGAAAATTTTTGTGGACAATCTAAAAGTCGAGGTCCTAGCAAGACTAAGGAGGCACTTTTCACAACTTCTCAACACGTTTTCCACAGCCGCGCCCCGCGCTTGCGAAGAATTTTGCTTGACACGACTTTCCGCCGGCGATAGCGAGCTTCCGCGTTTTCTTCCTACCCAAACTTCGCATGAACACAGTACGGGAGAACGAGGCGGCGAGGAAGGTCGGCTTGGGGGGGAGGAAGAGAGTCGGGTGCGGTGCGTGGTTTGCGAGAGCGGCTATCTCCTGTCTGAGCCGACGGTAGTCCGCGGGATCGAGGAGGGGCGCGATCCGGCCGCGACAAACCGTCAAGGCAACTCGCACCGTGGAGAAGTCGAGGAGCGGAACAAATGGTCTCTAGGAGCACATTGTTGTCCTTTCCGTCCCCGGAAAGGCTTCTTGACCGCGACAAACTTCTAACCGAGGAAGCGCGGCAGTTGCCGGGAGGATCGTACCGGCGGCGTGGCGAGATTGAACATGAGCTCGTCCAGATACGTCGTATGCTCAAGCGGCTCGGGCACGAGCGGTTGGCCAGGCTTCGGGAGCGCGAGGTAGTGCTTGAAGCCGTTGCGCACGATCTGCCGCCCGGGACGCGGCGCGACGACGTCCTCACAGAAATTGAGCAGCTCCGTTCTCTCATCAAGTCGTTGAAGCCCGGGATCTCCGCAAGTCTCCGCTGATCCGCTTGCACGTCGGGAATTTCGATCCCGAACACCGCCGCGGCACAGAGCAGAACGTATCCGCTTGCCGCGAGTGTCCGATCACCGACGTGAGGTCACGCTGGAGGATCGTCTACAGCGCGCAGCCTACCCGCGGCTTCCTTCGGCTTGAGAGCCAGGAAGGTGCGTCCGATCGCTACCGTCGCGAACCAGCTCCGACCGTCGTTGCGAGATAGTCACTTCAAGAACAGCTCGACCGCTGGATCCCCGCTCTCCTCCGAGTGATCGAACCCGAGTGTGCGTAGCAGCGCAAGCAGCTCGTCGCGCTCGCCGGGTGCGGCCTCGAACCCGCAGAGCACCCGCCCGAAGGCCGACCCGTGGTTACGGTAGTGGAAGAGCGAGATGTTCCAGCGCGAGCCGAGCGTCGAGAGGAATTGCAGGAGCGCGCCCGGTCGCTCGGGAAACTCGAAGGCGAAGACGATCTCGTTCGCAACCTCGGGCGCACGCCCGCCGACCATGTAACGCACGTGGGTCTTGGCGAGGTCGCTTTCCGTGAGGTCGACGGTCGGGTAGCCGCCGGTCTCGAGGCGCCGGGCGATGGCCGCCGCTTCCTCGCGCCCCGAGACCTCGAGGCCGACGAAGATGTGGGCCTCGGCGCGCGTCGCCAGCCGATAGTTGAACTCGGTTACGCTCCTCTGGCCGACGATGCGGCAGAATTCGAGGAATGATCCCGGCCGCTCGGGGATCGTCACCGCCAGGATCGCCTCGCGATGCTCGCCGACCTCGGCGCGCTCGGTCACGTAGCCGAGACGGAGGAAATTCATGTTGGCGCCCGAGGCGATCGCCACGGCGGAGCCGCCGGCGAGCGATCCGGTGGCGACGAAGCGCTTCAAGCCCGCGATCGACAGCGCGCCGGCGGGCTCGAGCACCGAGCGGGTGTCCTCGAAGGCATCCTGGATCGCCGCGCAGATCTCGTCTGTCGACACGGTGACGACGTCGTCGAGCGCCCAGCGGCAGATGTCGAAGGTGTGGGCGCCGACCTCCTTCACCGCGACGCCGTCGGCGAAGATGCCGACGTGATCGAGCGTAACGCGCCGCTTGGCCGCGATCGAGCGGGCCATCGCATCGGAGTCCTCCGCCTGGACGCCGATCACGCGGATCTCGGGGCGGAGCTCCTTCACGACCGAGGCAATCCCCGCCGCGAGCCCGCCGCCGCCGACCGGCACGAAGACGGCGCCGAGCGTGCGCGGGGCCTGGTGGAGAAGCTCGAGACCGACCGTCGCCTGGCCGGCGATCACGTCGAGATCGTCGTAGGGCGGGATCGGCGTCATGCCGGTCTCGGCGGCGACCTGCCGGCAATGCTCGGCGGCGGCCGAGTAGTCGTCGCCGGCGAGCTCGACGACTGCGCCGAGAGCGCGCACGGCGCTCACCTTGATCGACGGAGTCGTCTGCGGCATCACGATCCGCGCCCGGAGGCCCAGGCGCGCCGCCGCGAAGGCGACGCCTTGAGCGTGATTTCCCGCGGAGGCGGCGATCACACCCGCCGCGTGCTGCGCTTCGGATAGCAGCGCGATCTTGTTGTAGGCGCCGCGAATCTTGAAGGAAAAGATCGGCGTCAGATCTTCGCGCTTCAGGAGCACCGAAGCGTGCAGACGAGCGGAGAGGTTCGGCGCCGGATCGAGCGCCGTCGGCGACGGCAGCACGTCGGAGACACGGGCGTTCAGCGCCCGCTTCAGCATGTCGCTCATGGCCGTGGCTTAGCGCCGAGATGTCCTCGCCGTCTACAGGCGGTCGCTAGTACACGTGCTCGTCGGGCGGGGGCAGAATGCTCGGCTCCGCGGCGAGCGCCTGGATCTGCGACTCGAGAAGCCCGGGCTTGTTCCACCCCCGACGAGTCGGAATCCGGACGCCAGCGCGCGCACACGTAGCCGAAGCGATCGACCAAGAGCTCGAGGTGCACCGGCAGGTCGTCGTCACGATCGTTGACGTTCGCCGTGGGCAGCTTTTTGCCATGATGCGATGTCTGCAGCGATGCCCTGAGTCTTCATCACGTGTGAACCTCGACGATGTCGCCGTCCTCCACCGGGTGCTCACGTCCGACCTGCTGGCCCTCGAAGCCGGACTTGCCCCACACGCGCGCGTACCGAAGGGTGCGCGCGACGTCTTTGTGGACCAGCCGCGCAACGTCCTCCACGGTCTGCCCTCGGCGCAGGGTGAAGGGGTGCTGGCGGTCTGGGGAATGACCGGGCGTCTTGGTGTAAACGCGCACGATGCGCAAATTGCGGAACAGGAAGGACCCCAGCTCCCCGAGCCCATGGCCGGTCGCGGCCGACACCGCCAGCGCCGGGTAATGCAGCCCTGTCAGCTCGCGGAACACTTCGAGATCGTCTTCCGGATCGCCGAGCTGGTCCGACTTGTTGTCCAGCAGCAGCGTGGGCAATCGCACCGCGAAAACGTCATCGTCCGACTCGAACAACTCACCGACCGGCTCCCAGCGTTCACTCAGCTCCACGCGCCGCTCCCGCAAGACTTCGTG
Organism: uncultured delta proteobacterium; assembly: GCA_963712515.1. GTDB lineage: Bacteria > Desulfobacterota > Binatia > JACPRU01 > JACPRU01 > CAVQIG01. The sequence continues at coordinate 97,165 of CAVQIG010000013.1, read as the reverse complement.
CAACCCCTGAACCTGTTCGACGCAGGCCGGGTCGCTCAGATCCACTACGAGGAGACAGCCATCAGCGCTCTGCAGCGCATCGGCGATCCATGGCACCGGATGCTCAGGCGCGATCGCCGGCAGATCGACGAGCTGAAAGTGGATGTCTTCGTAGGGCATCATCCCCGGCTCGGGGTGCTGCGTCGTGAAGGGATAGGGACCTACGTGCGCATTCGAGGCGGTCAGGCGCACGTGTAGTGAAGACTTGCCGGAGTTGGGCGGACCGAGCAGCGCAATCTGCGCCGCGCCTTCGGGACGCGTCACGATGGTCGGACCGCCGCGCGCGCCTCCCTTCTTGTGCCCCTCGAGCTCCTCGGAAAGCTCCCTGATCCTGCGCCTGATGTCTCCCTGCAGATGATCGGTGCCCTTGTGCTTGGGGATCACGCGCAGCATCTCGCGCAGCAAGTCCAGGCGCTCTTTGGGATCGCGCGCCTTGCGAAAGTTGGCTTCGGCGGCTTTGTACTCTGGGGACAGGTTTGCTGGCATGGATGCGACCCGCGCCGGTCGAAGAAGCAAGTCTACTCGCGTCGCGCGCCAGCGTCACCGGCCAGGCAACTTGCCGCGCGGGAGAGCGACGGGCCACAGCATGGAGCGGTCAGAAGTACTGCATGATCTCGTGCCAGTCTTTTTGGGGCCGATCGACTCCGAGAGATCGATCGAGCGCTTGAGGTCTGCGAAAAGGACGGTAGGGACCCGGGAATCCCGGGAAGGCGTCGTCAGCGCGTGGTCGCGTAATCGTGCAGCTCCTGGGCGCGGGCGCGCCTGGGCCTTTCAGTGTAGAGAGGCCTTACAATGCGCAGGAAGCGGGCTCGGCGTCGGCTTCGCGGCGCGCTCGCGCCTCAGGCGTTTCCCCGGAACGGATACAAGAGCTGAGCCCAGTAGCCGTGTGGAGGCTGGGGGCCGGCCACGCCCATGCGCCCGGGCCACGCGTCCCTCGGCAGGTACTGAGTTCCGAACACGCGGTCGAGCAGAGGCAAGTGCACCGCGAAGTTCGTGTCGAGGGCGTCGCCGTCGCAGGCGTGGTGGAACTGATGGTAGCGCGGCGTCGCGATCAGGTACTCGAGCCATCCGAAGCGGAAGCGGACGTTGGCGTGCAACAGCACCGCATGGATCGCGACGAACACCAAGTAAACCTGCACGGCTGACTCCGAGAAGCCGAGTACGAATAGGGGAAGGAACATCACCGCGCGCACGATCACAATCTCGAGCACGTGGAGACGAGAGCCCGCCAGCCAGTCCATCTGCCGCGGCGAGTGATGGATGGCGTGCACTCGCCACAGGAAGGGCACGCGGTGGAAGAGTCGGTGTGTCCAATAGAAGAACAGATCGGAGACGAAGACGATCTCCACGAACTGGACGATGCCGGGGCTGTGAAGCCACCGCCGCCTGGAAAGCGGGATTGCGGGCCCATGCGAAGAACAGCGTGGCAGGCGCGATGGTGAGGAACACGAAGACCTGGATCAGCACGTGGCCGACGCCGAAGTAGACGAGGTCGGTCGAGAACTCATCCCTCACGATTGGTTGGTCCACGCGCGGGAAGAGGCGCTCGAGGGGCACGAAGAGGATCGCCATGAGCAGAAGGTCGAGGAGGAACCAGTCGAGGCTCAGGTGGTTCGACCTTGCGACAGGAACAGCGACCGGGACCTCCGAGCCCCCGAGCAGGACCGAGACGATCGCGATCGAAATTCCCGCCAGTCCGAGCCGCTTGCTCCTCCTGAGCACAACGCTGAGGAGGCCGAGCACGAAGCCCGCGACGATCACTGCCTGGATCAGCCCACGGACCAGGCCCATCGGGTAGATCGCGCGAAGCTCGGGTGTGGTGAGCTCCGCCGGGAACAGCAGGCAGAGCACGGCGCCGAAGGCCATCGCGCCGAGCACGATGGAGGCGACGCCACTGATCCAGCCGGAGCCTAACGTGCGCGGTTCGCTCTGTCTCACCCTTCCCCTCCGGAGCCGCTCGGTTTCGCGCCGAAAACCGCCAGTACAATCTCCATTCGCGCCAGCGCGCGATCGAGCAGGACGTTCGACCAGCCGGACACGACGGCGTAAGCGCGATCGCCGCGGTGGTGGCGGGCGTGACGCTCGGGCGTGATCAGGAGCCCGGCGCGTTGCAGCGAGCGGATCGGTGTCGGAGTGGGGGCGCCGTGGGCCCAGGCGTGAATCTGGTTCGTCAAACAGAGCGTGAGCGAGGCGGCGACGAAGAAGCCCGCGGCGACGTCTTGGCCCGCGTGAGTGACGGAGCCCGGTTCGAGAAGCGAGATCGCCGTCAACAGCAGAGGGACGCTCGCCAAGCAGTTGTTGCCATTGCACTCCAGGAAGCCGTGGCGGGCGAGAGCGCCTGGATCCACATGATGCTGGCGGAAAGGTGCAATGAACATCGGCCCGAGCACGGGAGTGCGCGGGTCGAAGTACGTGTCGCAGAGCCAGTGGACGAGACCGGAAGCGACGTCGGCGGCGAAGAAGCCGAGGGTGAGGCCGAGCGCGGGCGCAAATGGATGGAGGCCTGGGAGACAGAGGGCTAGGCGGACGAGGAGCAGGGCGGCCAGAGCAGCAGCGAGGGTTACGCTGGCGCCATCGGCGATCGCCATGAAGCGGCGCATGCGTGTAGGGTGTAGGGGATCAGCTCTGGAAGGGAAATGAGCCGCGTTGGCGAGCGGCGAATCGATCTCGCTACGTATCTCCTGCGTGAAAGTCATGTCGGCGAAGTAGCTAGGTCCCTCAACTGCGATCACCGCAATGCCGCCTCTTGGCGTGTGAAATGAACCGCCGGCATTTGAACCGGATTCACTGCGACACCATTGGGGATAAGTTCATTTCATAGGTTCCTGACGCGTAGTCAGACACTTTTTTCGCGATTACTAGCTAGCTCCGCGCCCCTCTACGTTCGCCCGACCGTAGGCGCGAAGGAGACTCGGGAAAAGCGACACGGTGCGACAGACAGAAATTGTCGCTCTTTGTCGCGCTACCCCGGCAGCCGGCGACCGGCGGTAAACGCAACGCGCCGAGCCCCCCTCGGCGGTTTCGGTGCCCATTGCGTCTTATGTCGCGAGAAGATGGAGGCCGAAGGAACATCCCCGGACGGGGCTCCGCTCAGGTCCCGGGCCCTTTACGGTCGAGAATTCGAATTCGTCCGTCACAAGCACCTCGTCAGCGCTTAGATATATTCTCTGCGCTAAATTGCGTCGGCCAATAGTCGCAGGCCGCAAGCCCTTCCAGCGCGAGTCCATAGGGCAATTGGTCGAGCATTGCCCGTTTGACCTGGATCAGCATTGCCTCGCGCGCGAGCCTCACAGTGAGTCCAGGACGTTGACGGATGCTCCGCGCGAGTTCCCATGCGCGCTTCAATAAATCGGCCTGCGGCATCACCTCGTTGACGACGCCGAGATCGAGCGCTTCCTGCGCAGAAAGCTGCTGACCAGTCATCAAGAAATAGCGCCCGCGATTGAGCCCGAGCAGCATCGGCCACACCACATGCACGCCATCGCCTGGCACGAGGCCACTCGGGAAATGGGGCGCATCCTGGAAGATCGCATGATCGGCCGCGAGCACGATATCGCAGAGTACCGCGAGCTCAGCGTGGATCGTCGCCGGTCCGTTGACGGCCGCAATCATGGGCGCCTGAATTTCGAGGAGGCTCATCAGCAGACGTTTGGCGTCGGGCAAGACGTGCTCAGCCCAGATTTTGGCATTTATCTTACCGCCACCGAGATCTTCCTTGTGGATGAAGGTTTCGCCCGAGCCCGTAAAGATGATGACCTTGTTCTCGGGATCGCTGCCGATATCGCCGAAGCAATAGCCGAGTTCCTGATGCGGCAGGAAGCCCCAGACCAAGTCTTTGTGCTCCGTATGGAGGGTGATCTGTAGGATGCCATCCTGACGGTCGAATTTGATGTGCTGATACTTCTTCGCGTACTCGTCTAGCTGGGGAACCAACATGGGTATGCTCCTCGTGGGGTTGAATGAATCGGCAGCGGCCCGAAGTTTTCCGCGTTGATCACCTTTGCGAGAGCGTATCGCTGGAGTACGACCTGCGTCAAAAGCTGTCTTCGAGGCGATCCGCCTCGGTCTGCGCAGGCGCGCTCCGCAAGTCTACCGTAGCCACATCGCCGGCGTGGCCACATCCACGAGCGGCGCGCAACAGGTCGAGATGTGGCACGGCCGCACGGACGCCAATTCGGCGACTCCGCCGCACAGCCACGACACGGAGGAAGTAGTCTTGTTCCTGAAGGGAAGCGGCCGGGCGACGGTGGCCGATCGTGAAGTACGTTACCAGCCCGGTGACACGCTGATCCTGCCGCCGGCCCGAGTGCACCAGATCTTCGCCGAAACCGAAAGCGAGTTCGTCAGCGCCATGCCGATCGGCGGTACGGTGAAGCTGCCGGACGGCATGGTGATCGACTTGCCGTGGCGCAGATAAGGCCCGCTGGGACCGCAGGCGTTTCCACTCGCGCGGCGTCAACTCCAAGACCAGCCGCGCCGGATTCGTCGAATGCGACCTCCCCGGCCGCCGTTTGGACGCCCGCCATCGGATGGGTATAAGCGCTCCGTGGAGCTTTCGGATCTCCGTGGGGACGAGCGGCTTGCGCTGGTCGCTCTGCTGAAGGTCGCGGTCGTCGCCGACGGCAGCGTCTCGGACGAAGAAGTTGACGAGATTGGTGAGGTCGTCGAGGCTTTCGGCGAGCGCGAGTACCGAGAACTCGTGGACGAGGTGTCACGGCGCTTCCAGAGCCAGGACGACCTGAAGACCTTCCTCGACACAATCGAGCGGCCCGAGGCGCGCGAGCTGATCTACGGCTTCTTCCTCGAGGAGGCCGCCCCCGAGGCGCTTCGGGGCCGCGAGTCGGAGCTAGTCGCTTGGCTCGCAGACGCATGGAAGATCGAGGTCGAGATCGACGACGGGGAGGCGCCCTAGCTTCACGCCTCCGGCCGCTGTCACAGCGGCGGGGGCGATTCCCGCCGAAGTGCCAAATGAACTAATTTTTCACGCGGGGCTTACCCATGAAGTCGCGCTTGCCTATGGGCAGGCCCTTCCAGCGGAGGATGTCGTAGGCCGTGGTCGCGTGGAAGTAGAAGTTGGGCTGCGAGAACGAGAGCAGGAAGTTCTCTGCGGTGAAGTCCATGTGACGGTCGCCGAAGGAAAAGCGCATGTCTCGGCCGAGGAAACCGTCGACCTCGGCGACGTCGATCGCCTGCAGCGCGGCGAGTGTTTCGGCGATCCGTGTCTTGAGTGCTGCGAAAGTCTCAGGAGGCGGTGACATATCGGGCGAGAAAACACCCTTGCGCACGCCCTCGATGGCGCCGAGCGAATGCACTGCCGTGGACTTCACCTGATAGGCGAAGGGGAGCATGTCCGCAGCGAGGCGCGCCTGGACGAGCTCCTGCGGTGCGATCCCTTTCTCGGTGCAGAAGCTCTCTGCTTTGACCAGCAGACTCGAAACGGCCTCCAGGATCTGTTGATAACTCGGGACTGTGGCAGCGTAGAGCGAAAACGCCATAGCGCACCTCGAAGATCTGTTTCGCAATCATACTAAGAGACTGCGGCGTGATCTAGGGGTCGCCTGAGCTGCCACGCGACGAACATGACGGTGTCGCCGGTGAGGCGAGACGTCAGACCGCCGCCGATACCCAGATCGACACGAGTTCACCGTTTCGCGCCGATGCCATCAAAGTCCTAGTCGTGACCTCACCGCGCTGGCGGGTCACCCGGCGGAAGCGGCCTGGCCCAGACGGGAGTCGAAACGACTGGTTCGCGACTCCTTCTCACCTCATCTTGCGCGCTTTACCGAGGAATTGCTGGGCCTCCTTGCCGACCAGCTTGATCGCGAGCTTCTGTGCGCCGCTCCGGCGGCTGGCTGGTAGGGAGACGCGCCGGGATGCATGCGCTGCCACACCGCCCAGAGCCTGTCGATGTTGCAGTGGTGAAGCCAGAAGACGATGGGATCTAGGCGATCTACTTCGGCCCGCTACAGCTCGGACGGTTTGACGAGCGCACCAGGAGGCTTTTCACATGCCTGACGACATTGAAGCCCTCATCGTCTGATGGCGCTTGAAAGTACTTGGTGATTGCATCGAACTCAGCATCCGTTGTCCAAGCCGAGGCCTCAGGAAGCTCCTTGCTTCGTGCCTTCAGCTGGTGTTTGCACTGTTCATCGGTGACATCGACGAAGTGCAACTCATGGTCAACGTTTGCACGCTCAAACAGCTCTCGAAACCAAGCCCGCTGAGCCTTGGTGTTGCCGGGAAAGTCGAGCACGACGGATACACCTCTCGAGAGCAGCGAGCATATGTGCCCCGCAAGAGCGTTCCTCAACCTGGACGAGTACTTGACGAAGCCAGGAATGTCTACGATCTCTCCGGGGAACAGCCTGTCCAAGAACTCGTCCTGCACCAGCAGAACCGCGTCGTTTTTCTCCGCTAATTCTCTGGCAAGCGTGGACTTACCCGCCGCCATCTTGCCGCACAGGAAGAAGAGCTTGGCTCGCTCGATCATCTCGAATGTCCGCGCCCAACGTATATTTGATCGCTCCCCCGCTACCACGCTACGGCCGAGTCCAGCTAGCCAACATGATCCTCGCAAAACCAACCAGTTGGCGTTACGCCGCACAAGCTCGAGTGCCCGGCAGGGGAAGAAGAGGTCCATGAGACACACGCGCGTCATCGTCACTCACTACGGCGGGCCCGACGCACTTCGAGTGGTCGAAGAAGAGTGCCCCGAGCCAGAGAATGGTGAAGTGCGGGTGCGAGTGCTGGCCGCAGGCGTCTCCCTCCCCGACCTACTGATGCGCGAGGGCGTTCATCCCGAAACGCGCCCGGTGCCGTTCACGCCGGGGTGGGATCTGATTGGCGTGGTGGATCGGCTCGGCGCCGGTACCTCTGGAATCGAACCAGGTCAGATAGTTGCCGCGCTGCCGGTCAGCGGTGCGTACGCGGAGTTCGTCTGCCTGCCGCAACGTGAACTGGTTCCGGTGCCATCTGGGTTGGACGCCGCCGAGGCCGTCAGCCTCGTGCTGAACTACGTCACGGCGTACCAGATGCTGCATCGCTCCGCTAAGGTCAGACCAGACCAGCGCGCGTTGATTCACGGTGCGGCAGGCGGGGTCGGCTCGGCGCTATTGCAGCTTGGGCGCCTCGCCGGGCTGGAGATGTACGGTACTTGTTCATCGCGAGGGGCGTCGGTCGTTTCCGGCCAGGGCGCTATCCCGATTGATTACCAGCATCTCGACTTCGTGAAAGAAATTCGCCGCCTGACGAGCGAGGGCGTAGACGTTGTCTTTGACGGCATCGGTGGCACCCATATGTGGCGTTCCCGCAAGGCTCTCCGTCCTGGCGGGAGGGTAGTGGCCTATGGCCTTACTTCCTCGCTACGCGGGGGACGATTGGCTCCAGGTCGTCGTCATCGCTATCGTGGAATCGCCATCTTCGGGTTGTACATTGCTGGCGGCTGGCTTCTCCCGGGCCGGAAACGGGTGGTCCCCTACAGCATCCAGTGGTTTAAACGGCTGAGACCGGCATTGTTTCGACAGGATTTGATCGCCCTGCTTGACCTCCTTAAACAGCAGAAGATCAAGCCGCTAATCGCGCAGCGATTTCCGCTTGTCGAGGCAAGACACGCGCACGAGTTGCTCGGGAAGGGAGGCGTGACAGGCAAGATCGTCCTCGTGCGCAACGGGTCATCGCTTGAATCAGGAGCGGCGTAACAACGGCATCGTTGCCGATTCCAATGTTGATGACGCCGCACGCCGCCGTGCCGGTCGTCGGCCTCTGTCACCGCGACTGATGCTCGGCGAGCGGCCCGACCTACGCTGTCGCGGCTCGGCGGCTTCGGTCCCATCCTCGTCGGCGTGACGCTCGTCAATCTTCCGATTGGCGAGACGCACCAAAAGACCTCCCCGCAGTCTCTCCCGGCGACGTGCACGCGGCGCTCGAGCGCAACAACTACCTCGCGGCCGTCGGCCAGACCAAGGGCAATCTCGTGCAGGTGAACCTGCTCGCGAACACCGATCTGCCATGGGAGTTGATGGGCAGTCCAAGTTCGCCCAGGGGCCGGACAACGAACCCGTCGCGGCCCCACGTGGCCCTCGCGGTGGCCGACATCCAGGAGGCCAAGGCGGAGCTGGAGCGGATGGGAGTGGAGAATTGGGGTGACCCTGATCGTCGGCGAGAACCCCGGCGACGTCACTTCGCAATACGTCTGCGAGCCGCCCGCCGATCCGACGAACGATCGCGTGCGTATGCGGCGGGAGTTGCTCGATGGTCTCCACGACGTCGGACTCATCGCGGAGCCTACGCTCGAAGCGTTTCGCGACGCCGGTTTTCTGTTCGACCAGACCATCCGCTGCCCACTTCCATCCACGATCGTAAATCGGGAACGCCAGAACGCCCAACGGTATGCTTCGGCCCGAGTCGCGAACCCAGCCCATCTCGTGCCGTTGCTGGCGCAAGGGCTCTACACGGCGTTCGCGGCCGTTACACCAAAAGCCGCGCCCTCGTCACGCTGTGTGTCGGGAGCATCGCACTCTCGCCCGGCGTCGCCGACCAGAAACTCTTGAGTCGTATTCTGCACGCGTGCCAAAAGTCGGCCGAGCGCGACCTCGGTTCACGAGGAAGCAAGATATGATGGAAGCATGCGTCGACTATTCCGCCGCCGGGGTTCCCGTACGCGACGACCTACGCCGCACCCACCTGGCGATGCTCGAGTACTTCCGGCAGCCCGGGTGCTGGTTCACTGGGGCGGAGCGCCTGGCCATCGCAGCGGAGAGTCGCAAAGCTCTTGCTTGTCCGCTGTGCCTCGAGCGCAAGGCATCGCTATCCCCCGAGCATCCGAGCGGCGAGCACGCGCGCGTGAGCGACCTACCGGAGTCCCTGGTCGAGATCGTCCACCGGCTTCGCCTGGATTCCCAGCGCCTTTCTCAAGAGTGGTTTGAGCGAGTGACGGCGGCGGGACTCGATGAAGGTCCTTACGTCGAGTTGATCGGCATCGCAGCCTTCACGGCCGGCATCGACTTCTTCTGCCGCTCGCTCGGCATCGTGCCCTTTACCCTGCCGACGCCCCTGCCCGGCGAGCCGTCGCACTACCGCCCGCAGAACGCGCGCAGCGGCACTGCGTGGGTGTCGATCCTCGCGCCCGAGGACGCCATCGGGCCCGAGGCCGACCTCTACGGGGGAGCGGGGTTCGTTCCCAACATTGCCCGCGCGCTCTCCCTCGTGCCCGACCACGTGCGCGTGCTGCAGCTCGAGAGCGCCTCGCACTACGTCGCGATGCCGAACATTCCGGACCCGATGATCCGCCGCAGCCTTGACCGTCCACAGATAGAACTGCTAGCCGCCCGCGTCTCGGCCATGAACGAGTGCTTCTATTGAACCACCACCCACGCGATGCTGCTCCGTGCGAGCAGCCAAGCAACGGGAACGGTGGTGGACATAGCGGCCGTGAACGGCGAGGTGAGCGGCAACGGTGGGATCGCGCATGCCGCCGAGCTGGTGGCCTTTGCGGAGGCGGCGGTGGCTGGTAGCGACAATGCTGCTCTGTCCAAGGCCCGCGAGGCACTTCGCGCTGTCCTGACGTCGGATGAGTTCGTCGATGCCTGTGCGGTGATCGGCGCGTTCAGCGTCGTCGACCGGATCGCCGATGCGACCGGTATCCCGCTCGACGAACCGACGGCGGCGATGACCGGAGGGCTTCGCGAGGAGCTCGACTTGGCGCGCTTCCTCTCGTCGGCCAACTCGCGAGGCCTCTGACTCATTGCCAGCGAGCGCGCTCGTCGCATAGGCTCCGCGTCCGATGACCGAGCGCCGCACGGCAAACGTATGCGGCAGCGGGCGTGCTTCGGCCGGAGATGAGCCCGGAGGCGGCGCGACGCCTCGGTAAATTGCTACTCGGGGACTACTGTAAGTCCGGTCAGTCCCGTCACCCAGCAGTTGAAGGAGCGCTGCGAACGACGGCGCCTTCGCACCCGGGGGATACCGGCGAGCCGACCGATCTGGAAAGACCCACCAGGCCCGATCAGCTCGGCGGTGGGCTGGGCGGTGACGAAATCCCGCACGAGGAGGCTGCGGTGCTGCTCGCTGCCATCCCAGACGATACGACCACCGGCATTCCAGTAAGTGTCTGAGGAACTCCATGCCCGCTCCAACAGGAACAGCTCGCGGAGCCACGCCGGCTTCTCGTTCATGATAGAGCAGTGTCCCATGCTCGTCACCGATCTCGATCTCCCCGAGTTCGATTACTTCGATCCGACGCTCAAGGGGAGCCGCCTTCACGAGGTGCTGAAGGAGCTCCGCGCGAGGCACTGGGTCGCGCGCGGTCCGGTCGGCTGGCTCGTTCTCGACCGCGAGGTCACCATCGAGCTTCTCCGTGACGCCGCGCTCGCCGCGCCGCTCCGCACGTTGTTCGAGCTGATCGGCATCCGCGACGAACGCTGGCTCGACCGGCGCGTGAACGAGGCGCTCGAATCGACGACAGGGGACACGCACGCGCGGCTCCGCCGCGTCGTGAACCCGGGCTTCACGCCGAAGCGGATCGACACGCTCCGGCCGGCGATGCGGAGGCGAATCGAGTTGCTCTGGGAAACACTCGCCGCGAAGCGGCGCTTCGACTTCGTCACCGACTACGCGACCAAGCTCCCGGCGATGGCGATCGCCGATCTCCTCGGCCTTCCCGACGAGCACGAACGACTCGAGCGCTGGTCGTGGCAGATGACCCGGATGTACGACATCGCCGATCCGAGCGCAGCCGACGCCGTCGTTCGCGCGACCAACGAGACGCACGAGTTCGTCGCCGACGTCGTCGAGGAGCGGCGGCGGAGCCCGGGAAGCGACGTGATCTCCGTCCTCGCGCAGGTCTCCGCCGAGGGCGACCGGCTGTCGAACGAGGAATGCGCGACGCTGATCGTCGAGATGATCCAGGGCGGCACGCACACGACCGCCGCGCAGCTCGGACACGCGATGCGGCTCTTCCTCGAACACCCCGACCAGTGGGAGCTCCTCGCGCGCCGCCCCGAGCTCGCGGCGAGCGCCACGGAGGAAATTCTCCGATTCGAGCCGGCCGCGCCGTTCAATCTCCGTCAGATGGATCGCGACCGCGAGCTTCGCGACGTCACCTTTCCTGCCGGTGCGCTAGTCTTCGTGTCGATCGCGAGCGCGAACCGAGATCCCGCCGTCTTCGCAGACCCCGACCGCTTCGACGTCGTGGCGGAGCGGAAGGAGGAACACCTGACGTTCGCTCTGGGCCGCCACTACTGCCTCGGCGCGAGCCTCGCACGCGCGGAGCTCCAGGAAACGCTCGCCTTCCTACCGCGGCGGATGCCGAAGCCCGAAGCCGACGGCGACATGATCTACGGGTCGATCAACGGTCTCTACGGAATGACCAGCGTGCCCGTGCGGATCGCGCGAGACTGACGAGCTTCGAATTTCACTCCTCTTCCGGAAAGAAATCGACGAATGAGACGGCAAAGTGGGCGTCCGCGAGCGCGGGTTCCGCTTCGTCCCGTGCGCACGCCTACGTCGGACTTTCGAGGCCGGCAGCGCCGAAAGAACGAGCGAACCAAAAGCAGGAGCCGTGGACTCGAGCCTTTCAGCCGCCGGTGGTCACGGATTTTTACGAGTGGGGCCGCTGGGTGAACGGAGGAGCGTGGCTGACGATCTCCGGTCAGCGAGTGGATCTCCTCTATCGGTGCCTTGAGCCCATGGACCGAGTGATCGCGGATGCAGAAGCCGGCCGTTACGAGATCGACTACGGGCAACAACCGCCGTTCGGCTTCTTCGGCCCCACGTACCTCGGAGAGATTTCGATCTGCGAGCCCCTCTTCGATCCCGACGGTCACCTGTCTCGCCTGAAAGCACGGGTCGACCTCTACCCTGAGGCGCTACGGCGGGCCGTCATCCAAGATTGCCTCTGGTCGGGCCGAGTTGTCATCGGCCGTTGAGGACTTGGAGCGTCTCTTTCGCGAGGTCGTCGAGCTGAGCGAGGGCATATACGAGGCTCGCTACGGAGTACCCTGAGCGATGCACACGATCGCCGGACAACTCGCGCTCGTCATCGCCGCCGTCTTCGCCGGCGCGGCGATCTACGTCAACGTCGCGGAGCAGCCTGCTCGCTTGAAGCTCGACGATCGGTCGCTGCTCATCGAATGGAAGCCCTCCTACAAGCGCGGCTTCGCGATGCAGGCCCCGCTGGCCATCGTCGGGTTTCTTCTGGGCGTGGCGGCCTGGTGGCAGACCGGCGATTGGCGCTGGCTCCTGGGCGCGCTGATCATCGTTGCGAACTGGCCGTACACGCTGCTCGGCATCATGCCTACCAACAATCGGCTGATGGACCTCGATCCGTTGGGGGCCGGACCTGAGAGCCGGGCGCTTATCAAGCGGTGGGGTAACTTGCACGCCGTGCGTTCCGCGCTCGGCCTCGCGGCGACCGCTGTGTTCCTCTGGGCATCGCTTCGGTAGGGCGCATCCACGCTCGTCGCGTCCCTCGACGAGCTGCTGCGCAGGATTACGACACTGCCTACTCGTTGACCAGCAGCCTCCGCTGCGGACGGGTCGACGAGCAAATTTTGTGAGTCCTGCCGCTTCCTCGTTTTGGTCCGGCGATTGCTCCCTGCTTCCGCATGAGCGGCTCAAAGAAAGGGCCCGCTCGCGACGGGAGCCCCCCGTGGGCATGGCGATTCGACTGGCTGATGAGTCCGACGCCGAACAGATTCTCCGAATCTATCGGCCCTACGTGATCGAGACCTGGATCACGTTCGAGCTGGAACCACCTTCGGTCGAAGAAGTGAAGCAACGAGTCCGCGACACTCGCGGACGCGCGGCGTGGCTCGTCTCCGAACGCGACGGCGAGATCAACGGCTACGCTTACGCCGGTCGATTCAATCCTCGCGCGGCCTATCAGTGGACCGTCGAGACGACCGTCTACGTGGATCGGGGGCAGCACGGGCGCGGAGTCGGCCTCGCCCTCTACACTTCGCTTCTCGATTGCCTTCGCGTTCAGGGATTTTGCACCGCGATCGGCATCATCGCGCTTCCGAACCCGGCGAGCATCGGTCTTCATGAGAGCCTCGGCTTCCGGCCGGCGGGCAGCTTCCCTTCGGTTGGATACAAGCTCGGGGGCTGGCGAGATGTTGGCTGGTGGCGGCTTCGCTTGAGAGAGCTACCGAATTCGCCCACGCCCCCGATTGGGCTTGCCAGCGCGGTCGCGACGGCTGATTGGAACCGCGCTATCGAGAGGGGCGAGATGCTGCTTCGGCGGTGAGAGAGACGATCTTGCAGTGGTCCGGAATCCCTTGATTAAGGAATAGCCCTGAACACGCGGTCCCGGGGTAGTAGATGAAGGCGGTAACGAAATACTTGTGAGTAAAGTTACGGATGCCGGGGAATGTGGTACGCGATCTGCGTGCGACTATTGAGGGGTCTGACCATCGGATGGCTGTCGTTGCTCTCGGCCCGTGGCGTGGTGGCCGGAGACATGGACTCCGAGCCACGTCCACTCGTCGTCCCCACCCCTTCCGAACCGAAGCTACGTCGTCCCGAGGTGCAAGTCCCGCCACCGTCTTTGATGCTCGAGAAGCCGTCGCTGCAGATCCCGCCAAATCAGAGCCGGCCGACACTCAACCTTTTGCCGCAAGCCGACCCGGATGCGGGAACGAACGATGACCTCGAGGAATCGGCGCCGAGGGATGTCGATCGGCGGGGAGGGTCACCGCATCTTCAGCACTCTCGCTGACGCCGTCGGCGTCGATCCGCTCTTCATCGCTCGCCAAACCGGGACGAGCCGCGAGATGATCGAAGAGCACTACGCGAAAACCACGGTCGTCGCCGACGAACTCGACGAGCTGATCGCCGATGCGACCACTGCCAAACCGGGAACCTCGCGAGAACCCTCCCCAACGATGAACACGATGCCGACACCGCACAAAAGAAAACCCCCGATCATCTCGGGTGGTTTTTCGAGAGCGGGCGACCGGGGTCGAACCGGCGACAACGGGGAGACTTTTACGCGGGCAACGCGGAGGAGAAGTCGCTCGTTCCGGGCGGTAGCGGACCGGTCAGAGAGGCGCGCTGCGAAAGCTCGATCCAGTTGCCGTCAGGATCGCGGACGAACGAGACGCGAGCAACCGTGCCGAGCGTCACGGGCGGGCGGCCCTCTCGGCCGCCACGCTCGAGGACGGCGCCGTGCTCGGCGTCGACGTCACGGACCTGAATCGTGAAATACCGATAACCCCGCGCGGTAAACCGGGGATCGGCGGTGACGGTCGTATCCCGTTCGAACGAGAGGATCGAGTCGCCGCAGCGGTAGCCGGCCGTAGCAACCTGCTCGAGGCCGAGCACGCGACCATAGAAGTGGTGGAGCGGCGCCCCCTCAACATTATGTCGCACGCACGTGTAGCGCCAGCCGAGCCAGGCGTCCGTCATCGCCGTGTTTCGAACCGACGACTGCTGATTGCGATTCAATCTCGGCTGGTCCAGGGCGGCAGAGAGCGACGGCTGCCCGAGAAAAGCCCAGGTTCGTCTGCAACCGCATACGACGATTTGCAAGAATCACGGGCGTTTTCGGCGCTCGCCGGTTGCCGATCGTTGCACCACGTTTCGCGAGAAATGGGCAGGTAATAGGACAGGTCCGGGGGTCTCCTCCCTGCCCCCTCCGGAAGCAATGCAATCGTGCAATCGCTCACGCAAAGCAGCCTGGGACAAGGGCTAGAGCGTTTGCAACGTCTCTACTTCCGGCGTGGGACGTCCAGCACCTGCTCTTTTACTTTGTCCACCAGCTTCACGGCGATTTCGACGGATTGCGCAACCGCGTCCGTCCCTGTGCCACCGATTCCGAGGCGGCCGACACTCGCTGTGAGCAATTGAGCTGCGACTCCGAGCACCGCTTGGAACCTAGGATTCGTTTCATCTGCGGCCATGAGTGGAACCTCTCTGGTCACAAACGCTACGCGATCCAGTTTCATCCGCGCAACCAGCGTCGAAGAGGTGGCGCGATGAACTGGTCGTCCTACCCTGCTAGCCAGCCTCCTTTGCCTTCGAGGCACAGGTTTCCTGATTCCGCCGGATTCCTGGAACACGTATAGCTCACGGGTTTGCGCGCCGCCTCCCCATTTCTTCCCCATTTCGATGGCTCAGCGTGAAGGCTGATCGGGAACTCGGGGAGAAAGACCCGAAACGACGTTCGTGCTAGGTCAGCGCTGTCCGGAAGTCGCAAAGGAGCTGCCATGCTGGAAGGCCTTTTCCAACCGACTCACGTGATCCTGGTTCTCGCCGTCGCCCTGATCGTCTTCGGTCCCGGAAAGCTCCCCGACCTCGGCAAGGCGTTGGGCGAATCGATCCGTGAGCTGAAAAAGGCCCTCAACGAGGGCACCTCGGCTTCGAAGGATCTTTCGAAGCCGGCGGCGCCGGAAAAGCGAGCGGATCAAAAGCCGGAGCAGCGAGCGTAGGCTCGAGCCTTTCGATGACGACAATCTGAACCGGTCCGAAACATGAACCGCAGCACTCGTTCTCCGAGGATCACCCGCCTTTCCTGGGGCCACCTCGAGGTCGAGGGTCGGCCCGCCTTCAAGGACGCCAAGCTCTTTCCCGGCGGAGCGAGAGAGTGGGACTGGTCGGAGACCGGTACCGCGCACGTGCCCGGAATCCAGCCCTCCGACGTCACCGAGTTGCTGGAGCACGGCGCCACGGTGGTCGTGCTCACCAAGGGCGTGTACGAGCGGCTTCGGGTCTGCCCCGAGACGCTCAAGCTGCTTGGCGATCAAGGCATAGCCGTTCACGTCCTACAGACCGAGGAAGCCGTCCGAGTCTACAATCGGCTGGTCGAGACGGATCGGGTTGGCGGACTCTTTCACTCGACCTGCTGACCCGGGGAGTAGTAGCCTTATGCTCGACTCGGTTGTCTACCGGCGAGCGCGGGTTTCACCCTCAACGTCTGGTCCGGGCGGACGTACGCACGCGGATCGGAGGAACGAATCCATGATCAAGCTCTTCGAGCTTTGGACTCGGCGACCCGATATGACCCACGAAGAAGCGGTCCGCCACTGGACGGAAGTTCATGCGCCGCTCGTCAAGAAGACTTTCGGGGACAAGATCATCAAGTACGTGACCAACGTCGGCCTGCCGCTCGACACGCGCGGCTGGTCGCGGAACGAGGCACCGCCCTACGACGGCATCGCCGAGTTCTGGATCGACATGACCGTCGAGGAGCTGGGCCAGGCGATCCGTGAGACCGCCCACATCCTCTGGCCAGACGAGCAGGCCTTCATCGGCACGTACCGGCCGATGCTCGTCGAGGAGATCGTTCAGAAGGACGGCAGCACCACCACCCGAGAGCGTCGTGATTAGCCGCGAAGGGTGGCGCCGATTCGGCGCAGCTTCTGGCTCGGGGCGAGCCCGTCATTGCTTTGCCTTTTGTCAACCGGCGCGACGAGATTTTTTGCCACGCCCGTAGCCAAGTGCGGACCTCAGATCGGAGACGGTCACACGGAAGCGCGGGAGGTCGCTCATCAGCTAGATGGTGTCACCCCGCGGTGTAGTCTCCCGGAGGAGGCGCTGACATGTCCGTCGCCCTGATCACCCCCACCAGCACGGGCATCGGCCTGGCCACCGCCCTGCACTTCGGCCGCCAGGGCCACGACGTCTGGCCGGCGTCCGCCAGCCCACCGCCGCCACATGATCCGTCTCGGCAACCTGCGCGACAACGCGATCGTCGAGGCGACCGCGCGCGTGTCGCTGTTTCGTACCGAGGTCACCGCCGGGGGAACGACGTGGTATCGCACCCTCGATCTACCACTCAATCGCGAGCGCACGCCCGCGCTCTCGAGATCGTGGTACATCCTGCACACGATCGACGAGCGCTCGCCCCTTTTCGGGGCGACGGCGGCCTCGCTGAAGCGAGATGAGGTCGAGATCATCGTATCGCTCACCGGCATCGACGAGACGTCGATGCAGCCGGTGCACGCGCGCAAGCGGTACGTCGATGAGGAGATCCTGTTCGGGGTTCGCTACGCGGACATGCTGTCTACGCGCGAGGACGGCACGCTCGTTCTCGACGTCGCGCGGTTCCACGAGGTCGTGCCGATCGATGCTGGTCGCCGTTGACACGGGCGCGGCCGGTGACGTGGATCAGTGGTCCCCCGGGCCGCGCTCGCCAAACCGGCGGTTCTCGGGCTATTCCTGCGTGGGACCGCTGGAAAGGCGATACCGGAAAGCGTTGGGACTCGGCCGAACGGAGCGTCCTCTTGGGCTTGGCGCGATTTGACCTGCCGGATGTTTTCCGCGCCCTCTACGGCTACGGACGGCAGGAATAAAGCTGGTACGCGAGGGGCAAGACGCATCCCATCGGGCGGCGGGTCGATCACGTCTTTGCATCCAACGTCCCTGAAGCCCATCTCGTGCATCTACATCCATACGTTTCGGGAAGACGGGCTCAGCGACACTCGACGATCGAGGTTACTTTCTCGAAGGGACTCTGATCAGCGCTAGTCCTCGACGAGACAGAGCGCACGTTGACACTACCTACCCAATAGGCCGCACGCACTCCGGCGAGTCGTTGCGCGGCGAGTTGACGAGCGTGGAGACCTCGTAGGCTTCCAAGTCCTCGGCGGGAAGGGGAACGATGAGGCCGCGAAGCTCAGCCTCGCCCGCGCTGGGATCGAGCCACCGATCGCGGGCGCCCGGAGGCAGGATGACCGGCATGCGGTTGTGGATCGTTGCCATGAGCTCGTTGGGTGGACAGGTCACGATGGCGCACGTCGCGGAGCGAGCGCCAACCTCGGTGCGTCTCAAGGACCAGATGCCGGCGAAGCCGAACGGGCGGCTCGAGCGGAGGCGGACGAAGAATGGCGTTTTCCTGCGCCCGTCTTTCCTCCACTCGTAGAAACCATCGGCAACGACGAGGCAACGATGACGTCGGAAGGCGTCTCGGAAGATCGGAGACGTCGAGAGGGTCTCCGCGCGCGCGTTGATCGGGGCGAGCTTCGAATCTTTCGCGGCCGTCGGCACGAAACCCCAGCGCATCGATCCGAGGCGCTTCTCGTCGCCCACGCGGATGATCGTTTCGATGTTCTCGCTCGGCGCGACGTTGTAGCGAGGCCGCAAATCGACGTTGACGAACCGCGCGACGCCGAACTCCTCGGCAATCGCCTCGCGCGGGCTCGTGCGTGAGATACGGCCGCACATGGGCTGAGGCTCTACCATTCGCACCAGGCAGGCGCGACGTCGCCTCCTGCGCGCGGACTGGTGAGCCGGATGGATACTCTTGGGTTCGCCCGGAGTCCCGAACGTGCCATCAATACCCTGGGGCATCCCGAGGGGAGGCGCAACGATGGTGCGCGGGACCGCGTTTCGTTACGGTTCGGAGCTCGAGCGCTGTTGGCGAATCCCTCTCCGGTCCGGAGCGAGGTCGGAGACGGAAGAGAAGGGAGAGCATGGAGATGCGAGTCGGAGAGCTGATGACCGTCGAGGTCAAGGCCTGTGGCCCGGGGGACTCGCTGAATCGGGCGGCGCAGATCATGTGGGAAAACGACTGTGGGTGCGTGCCGGTCACCGACGATGGAGGCAGGGTCGTCGGCATGCTGACCGACCGCGACGTCTGCATGGCCGCCTACACGCAGGGCCGGCTGCTCGCAGAGATACCCGTCTCGAGCGCGATGTCGAAGACGGTGGTGGCGTGCAGGGAAGACGATACCGTCGCGACCGCAGGACAGCGGATGCGGGAGTACCGAGTGCGTCGTCTGGCCGTTGTGGACGGCGATGGGCGAATCGTGGGAATCCTTTCGCTCAGCGACATCGCGCGCCGCGCTCGCCACGAGCGGCCGAGCGGCAAGAAACCGATAGAGTTGAGCCTTGGCGAGGTTGGAGAGACCCTCGGTTCGATCTGCGAGCGACCCCACAGCGGCGAGGCCTCCGCAGCCGAGGGCTGGGTCGCCTGGACCGGCACGCGAGCGAAGCGTCCACGACGCCGGGTCGCCGGCAACGAAAAAAACGAGCCCGCAGCGAGTCAGCCTGGTGGAAAGGCCGGCAAGGTCAGGGGCAAGCCGAGCGCTCGGCAGAAGCGAGGATAGGGTCTGATGCTTGCCGTGCAGGCGACGAAGAACTGACCAGCGAGCAGTTCGATCTACTTCATGTAGAACAGGACGCAAGTTGGTCGGACTCATCTACGTAGCCGTTGTTCTGGTTGAGATTTTCATGGTCGGTTCGGTCCTGATCGCATTGACGACTTGGCCTCTCTGGCGTCGCTTGAAGAAGCTGGAACGCGAGCGGCACGCAAAGGCGCGAGAGATCCTTGAACGATGGCGGCCGGTCGACCGGCGCGGGCCGAGCTGAGCTTCTCAACGATGAGGTGGTTCTACGATCGCGGCTACAACTATGGTGGCGGGCTTCCCGGCGAGCCGCGCGAGATTCACGGCTCCGCGTTTGCGCGGCCGGCCTATCGGCTAGGGTGCCCCTGAGGGTTCGGATGGCTATCGCTCTTCCTCGACGCGCCGCTCCGGGCCCCACGGGCTATCCGCTCGTGGGCGTCTTTCCGAAGGCGCGCCGCGATCCACTCGGCTTCTTCATGGAATGCGCGCGACGCCATGGCGACATCACCTCCATGCGATTCGGCAGGCGCCAAGTCTATCTGCTGAGCCATCCCGATCACGTCAGACACGTGCTGCAGGACAATGCACGCGCATACGCCAAGGGGCCGCCCGCGACGCGCGTGCGCAGTCTCTTCGGCGACAGCCTGACCGTGCTCGATGGCGACCTCTGGCGCCGGAGGCGTCGGCAGATGCAGCCTGCTTTCCAGACCCGACAGCAGGCGCAGTTCGCTTCCGTCGTCACGCGGGCCACTGGAGAGATGCTCGAGCGCTGGCGGCCATTGGCCGAGCGGAGCGAGCCTGTCGACGCGGTGACCGAGATGCGGCGCCTCACACAGACGATCATCATTCGGGCGTGCTTCGGTGATCTTGCCGCCTCAGAAGTCGAGGCGCTCGGTCACGCGCTGGACGTGGCGGTGGGCCGTGTGGACCGTCGTCTATGGAGCGCGTTCAGCTGGCTCGGGATTTCCACGCTCGCGGCGTCTCGCTATCAGCGCGCTCTCGATGCGATCGACACCTTCGTCTCGCAAGAGATCAGTCGGGCTCGCCGCTCGACTCCGCCGCCGGGCAGCCTGCTCGCCGCGCTTCTGGCCTCACCTGCCGCTGCTGAGCCGGTCACCGACGCCGACCTCCGCGACGAGCTGAAGGCCATCCTCGTCGCCGGGCATACGACGACCGCGAGCGCCCTCGCCTGGACCTGGTATGTGCTCTCGCAACACCCCGACGCTCGGGAACAGCTCGAGGGGGAGTGCCGCGCTGTCCTCGGCGGACGTGCGCCAGGCGTCGAGACGCTCGCACGCCTCGACTACACACGGCGGGTGATCGCGGAAGTCTTGCGCTTGTATCCGCCGACCTGGCTCACCGCTCGCATGACCCTCGAGGACGACACGCTCGGCGGCTATACCATGGCTGCCGGCGCGATCGTGCTGTTGTCTCCCTACGTCACCCACCGCCATCCAGCTGCCTGGGAAGCGCCCGAGCGCTTCGACCCCGATCGTTTTGCTCCCGCCCGAGCGGCCGCGCGTCCGACCATGGCTTACTTCCCGTTCGGCGGCGGCCCGCGCCGCTGCATCGGCAGCGCCTTCGCCACCACCGAGATGCAGCTTATCGTAGCCGCCGTGGCCCAGCGATACCGGCTCACGCTGGTCCGCGATGCGCGCGTCAGTGCTACCGCTGGCCTCACGCTGCGCCCGGGCCCAGCGGTGCCGTCTTGGCTCCATTCAGGTAAGGTCAGACCCCATGGAACCTCTCGATAATTTCAAAGCCGCCCAACGAGCCGGATGGGCGTATTTCACGCCCCTTCAGGCGATCACCACGCCCGCAGCCGCACGTCTGGTCAAATTCGCGCGGCTCAAGCCCGGAATGCGGGTCCTCGACGTCGCGTGTGGCACTGGCGTCGTCGCCGTAACCGCAGCGAGACTGGGAGCGCGCGTGACCGGACTCGATTTGACGCCCGAGCTCCTGCAGTCGGCGAGGGAGAACTCACGCACGGCTGGCGTTGAGATAGACTGGCGCGAGGGCGATGTCGAGAAGCTCCCCTTCGAGGCGGCGGCCTTCGACGCGGTCGTCAGCCAGTTCGGGCACATGTTCGCGCCGCGTCCCGAAGTTGCCGTCGCCGAGATGCTACGAGTGCTGAAGACGGGCGGAACCATCGCGTTCTCGACGTGGCCGCCGGAGCTCATCATCGGCAAGATGTTCGCGCTCGTGGCACGTTACGCACCACCGCCACCGCCGGGTGTGTCGCCGCCGCCGCTCTGGGGGGACCCGAATGTCATCCGCGAGCGTATCGGCTCGGCCGTGAAGGATCTCACGTTCGATCGCCACCACATGCTGACGCCGGCGCTGAGCATTCAGCACTTCCGCGATCTCATGGAGAAGACTGCCGGACCGGTGATCAAGCTGGTGGAGACACTGAGCGCGAACGACCCTGCGAAGCTCGCGACCTTCCGGAAGGAAATCGAAGCGACCGCTGTCGAGTACTACGACGACAACGTCGTGAGGCAGGACTTCCTCATGACGCGCGGAACAAAAGCCTGATCCTACTGTAAGTCTGGCTTATCCAGGGGGACGCAGAACCACCAATCCGCGACGATTGGCTACGATCGACCATCCGAGTGGCGACTATGGGCTAGCAGGCGGTTTACCACCCATTGGCAGGCCTCTGGCAACGAGACCGTGCTCTCCCGCCACAGTCGCTCGACCAGATCCGGATGGGTCCCGAGGTTCAGCCAATTGAGGCTCTCCGGCGACTGGCTGTCGCGGACGCGTCCGGCGGCCAGGTCACCCTCCGCGAGCCTCGCGGAAGAGGTCGGCCTTGGGTCCGGTGATGAAGTCGTACGAATTGTGCAGGTAGCGGAGAATCGTCGCATTGCGAGGATTCGAGAAGTCGACATCCGCCTCGGTCTTCTTTCAATGCGCGCCTTTCGGTGAATCAGCGCCGCTACCCCACCTTCTGATATCCGCTCGCGGTCTTCTTGATCTTCTTCGCTCTCGCCCATTGCGCGAGGCTGATCCCGGCAGCCTTACCGGCGAGTTTCCGAACGTCATCGATGGTGAACTTGCCCGGCAGCTTCGCAAAGAATTGGTCCGCCTTCGGCGGCCCCTTCCTTCGAGGTTTCCTCGCGACTGCTTTCGTACCTGCTGGTCGACCGACCTTCTTACCACCCCTGCGCGGTCTCCCCGGTCCACCAGTGCCGAAGAGATCCAGCCGGAAGCTTCGCTCCTCGGCGATGAGCGTTTCCAAGCGTTTCTTCGTGGCTGCGATCTCTCTTCGGAGGCTGGAGATCGCCTCACTCGCTGCTGCTCTCGCCTGAGCAACGAAGCCAAGCACGTTTTCCACTACGCTCTTCTGCCTTTTTGGCATTGTCTCTCCTTCTCACTGGTTGCGGATTGACGGCCGCTGGTCCATCGACTGTTGTTTCAAATAAGCTCATCGAGCCCGGATCGCAATTTGTGGTGACGAGAGGGTTCAGACGACGTGGCGTGGCTCTACCGTAGAGACCGCCAACAGGCGCTCACTGGTGTACCTCCCGTGTGTGAGCGGTTTCCTGGTTGAAAGACCAGCGAGCTTTGCGGGTCGCCGCAAGGGGGAGTCGCGAGGGGGCACCGCGGAGCGTAGCGCAGCGCCCCCTCGCGCCAAGGCGCGTCATTGGGGCGCCGCGGAGGGGGCGGTGGGGTTGGCGGCGTACCAGTTGATCTCGCTCGGCACGAACTCGTGGTAGTGCGACGGCGAATAACTTTCGCAGTCTCCGGTGCCTCTCCGAGGAGAGCCTCGGTCGCTTGCCGCTCGACGGCCCGCATGAGACCCGCTCCCTCGGAGAGGCCAGGAGGCCCCAACCGGCCACAGGGTGTTGCGCCCAAGGAATTCGAGACTCGGAGCGCCGTTCAGTGAGCGACCGGCAGGACCTCCCGCCACCGGCGACCCTAACTCGCAAAGGAGGAGGACCGCAATGAAGCACGTCGTCGGGATCGATTGGGCTTCGAGGGAACACGCCGTGTGCGTGCTCGATGAGGCGGGCACCGTGCGAGCTCGCTTCACCGTTGCGCACACGGCCGCGGGCATTGGCGACTTGCGCCGGCAACTGGCCGCCTTCGGGCCGCCAGCGGCGCTGCCGGTGGCAATTGAGCGCCCCTCGGGACTGCTCGTGGATGCCTTGGTCGAGGCAGGCCACCCCGTCGTCCCGATCCATCCCAACGCCTTGAAGGCCTCCCGTCCTCGCTATAGCGCTGCTCAGGGTAAGAGCGATCCCGGCGACGCCTTCATCCTTGCGGATCTGCTGCGAACCGACGGCCACCGCTTCCACGCCTTGCGTCCTGACTCCGACGAGACCCGTGCACTGAGAGCCCTGGTGCGCACCCGTGACGATCTCGTCGCCGAGCGCATCGCCTTGGCAAACCAGCTGCGTGCGCTGCTCGAGTCGTTCTGGCCAGGCGCGGCGGTGATCTTCGCCGATGTCGACTCGCCCATCGCTCTGGCCTTTCTCAATCGCTACCCCACTCCTCAAAGCGCCGAGCACCTCGGCGAGAAACGCCTGGGCGCCTTCCTGGCCCGCGAGGGTTACTGTGGCCGCCGCCCCCCTGCTGAGCTCCTCGAGCGGCTGCGAATCGCTCCGATCGGCTTCGCCGCGGATGCCGAGTGCGAGGCCAAGGGC
This sequence comes from uncultured delta proteobacterium, assembly GCA_963712515.1. Lineage (GTDB taxonomy): Bacteria > Desulfobacterota > Binatia > JACPRU01 > JACPRU01 > CAVQIG01. The sequence continues at coordinate 73,416 of CAVQIG010000013.1, read as the reverse complement.
CTGCTCGTCCGGGCGCTCGTATCCGTGCTCGAGCCGCTCGTCGCTCAGATCCAGAAGCTCAGCGCCGCTGTCGAACACGCCGTCACGCAGCACTGCGATGGCGCCATCGTCACGTCTTTCCCCCGCGCCGGCCGGGTCAACGCCGCACAAATCCTCGCCGAGCTGGGCGACGACCGTGCTCGCTTCTCCACCCACGACCAGCTCGCCGCCGAGGCCGGTGTCGCTCCGGTGACCTACAGCTCCGGCAAGCACCGCGCCGTCGCCTTCCGCTACGCTTGCAACAAACGCCTCCGGCGCGCCGTGACCTGCTTCGCCGATAATTCCCGCCACCAGTCTCCTTGGGCAGCGGCCGTCTACCGTCGCGCCCGCGATCGCGGCTGCGACCACCCTCACGCGATCCGCATCCTCGCCCGCGCATGGATCCGAATCCTGTGGCGGTGCTGGCAGGATCGCCTCACGTACGATCATGCCTGCCACCGAAACGCACGCCTCCTCAACGTCGCTTGATGATCGCAACGTTGACACAGGGTGTCTCATGCTGTCACCTCCGCGATGCCGCCGGTAGATCTCGGCAACCCAACCAAATCCCGGGTGTTTCGAGAGTGAATCCCGAAATTCGGCCAAGCACTTGGACACGGGAGCAGGAAACGGGTACTGAAACTCCTTCGGCATGACGAGAGGACTAGCGCCGTCATGGAGTAGTCCTGTACTAAGTTCCGAAGTAACATGAGTCGGAATAGCCACACGGGGAGGATGTTCTACCGCTGGCGGGGACCCCTAGCAGCCTGTCGGACTTTCAGTAGGTTCGAGTAGGGGAATCGTGGTATGGGACTGCGCGACGACGAAGCGGTTCGAGTGGGTGTGGAGGAGAGGATGAGCGGACGATTTGTGAGCGTGGACCGTGACACGGCGTACCTGATGCCGCCGTCGGTGCAAGAGTGGCTGCCCGAGAATCATCTGGCGCGGTTTGTTGTGGAGATCGTGGAGCGGCTGGATCTGGGCAGCATGACGACAGCGTACCGGGGGCGAGGTTCGGACGCCTTTCATCCGGCGATGATGGTCGCGCTGCTGTTCTACGGGTATGCAACCGGGGTGTTTTCCAGCCGCAAGCTGGAGCGGGCCACGTATGACTCGGTGGCGTTTCGGTATTTGGCCGCGAACCAGCATCCCGACCACGATTCGATCGCTCACTTCCGCAAGCGATTTCTCAAGGAGTTGAGCGCGCTGTTCGTGCAGATTTTGCAAGTTGCGCAGCAAACGGGCGTGCTGAAGGTCGGGAAGGTGAGCCTGGACGGGACAAAGGTACACGCCAACGCCTCCAAGCACAGCGCGCTCAGCTGGGAGCGCGCTTGCAAGATCGAAGCGCAGCTGCGGGCCGAGGTGGAGGAGTTGATGCGGTTGGCGGAAGAAGCCGACCGTAGCGATTTCCCCGACGGGATGAGCGTGCCGGAAGAATTGGAGCGGCGCGAAGAACGCCTGGCAGCGATTGCACGGGCGAAGGCCGAGATCGAGGCGCGCGCGGCCGAGCGCCATGCGCGGGAGAAGGCTGCCTACGAACAGAAGATGGCGGAGCGAGAGGCGAAGGAGAAGAGCAGTGGCAAGAAGCCGGGAGGCCATGCGCCATCGCAGCCGCAGGCAGGGCCACAGCCGAAGGATCAGGTGAATCTGACCGATGGAGACTCGCGGATCATGCCGACTTCGGGCCGCGGGTTCGAGCAGGCCTACAACGCGCAGGCAGCCGTGGACGTGGATACGATGTTGATCGTGGCACAGCACGTCAGCCAGAACCCGAACGACAAGCAGGAACTCCAGCCCGCTCTCGAGAATCTCGATGCTGTGGCCGCCGTGGTCGGCAAAGCCGAAGCGCTGATCGCCGACAACGGATATTTCAGTTCCGACAACGTCGATGCCTGTCACGCTCACAAAGTGGAACCGTACATCGCTGCCGGACGCGACGCGCACTATCCGCCCCTGGCGCAGCGGCTGAGTGAACCGCCCGCGGTGGCAGACGACGCCGGCGCGGTCGATCGCATGAAACATCGCTTGCGCACGGCTGAGGGACGACAGGTCTACGCAAAACGCAAGTGCACGGTGGAACCAACTTTCGGCATCATCAAGTCCGTGCTGGGGTTCCGCCAGTTCCTGCTCCGGGGTCTGCAGGCCGTGCAGCATGAGTGGACCCTGGTCTGCATCGGGTGGAACATGAAACGGCTGCACCGGCTGCAAATGGCCGCTTGAAGGCATCGCGGCGCCAATGCAGCCACGCCTCGGGACCGCGCCCCCGCGCTCCTCGATCAAACCCCGGCCAGGGCGTGTGCTGGGCTTGATCGCTCTCGGATTCTTAGGTCGGATCGGGGCGGTGAAAAAGTCGCTCATTTCAAGTCCGACAGGCTGCTAGTCCTCCTCCTCGTCATCCCCGCCGTCCTCTGCGCGTTCGCAGTCAGATCCGCTCGCGCGTCTTTCTACAAGCCGCAGCCGACTCTCTGCGACGGCGTCGATGACAATACGGCGGCCCCAACTCTCTGGGCGCTGCCCGACGAGACGGCGAAGGAATCGTTTTCGAAGAAGGCCGGACCCCACGCGCCCGGCAAAATCTATTGTCGCGGGACTTCCCGTTCCCGCATCACTCCAGCGCGGATCCAGCCGCTGATCTCGTCGCCTGACTCGCCGCTCCGGATCAAGCGTCAGCTCGCGCAGCGTGCCGGGTCCTCTGACGACCCGAACAGCCCTCACTAAGCGCGTCTCACTGGACTCCGATCGTCGGCGATCGTCGCGCGCTAACGGGTAAGCGGCGAGCGACGCCGTTGCGCACCCGAAGTCTCTACACGTCGACAACAGCCGGATCTCGCAGAGACCGTTTCGTAAGGACGCTCATCATTAGCGAAGGAGGGTCATCATGAAAGATGTACGAGTTGCCACGATGGCAGGCGCGGAGACCATAATCAAAGGAGTGGCGGTTGATGCGTTCAAGGTCAGCTTGCGCGGGGACCTGCTCCGTCCCGGCGACGACGCCTACGACACAAGCCGCAAGATCTGGAACAGGATGATTGACAAGCGCCCCTCCTTGATTGTGCGTTGTGCCGGTGCTGGCGATGTCGTCCACAGTGTGCAGTTTGCTCGCGAGCATGAGCTGGTCGTGGCCGTGCGTGGGGGCGGTCACAATATTGCTGGGAATTGCGTTTGCGAGGGTGGGTTGATGGTTGACCTTTCACCGATGAAAGGCATGCGCGTAGATCCGGTGCGCCGCACCGTGCGTGCCCAAGCGGGCTTGAAGCTCGGCGAATTCGATCGCGAGACCCAAGCGTTTGGCCTGGCGACCACAATGGGCGTTGCGACTGACACCGGCATCGCCGGGCTCACCTTGGGCGGAGGCTATGGGTGGCTCGCAGGCAAGTATGGCCTTGCCTGTGACAATCTGCTCTCGGTTGATGTGGTGACTGCTGACGGACGCTTGGTGATGGCGAGCGAAAACGACAATGCGGATCTCTTCTGGGGGGTACGCGGCGGGAGCGGCAACTTTGGCATTGTGACCTCCTTCGAGTACAAGCTGCATCCTGTTGGGCCGGTGCTTGGCGGAATGGTGCTTAAGGGATATTCGCTTCCCTCCTCCGATCGCTACCGCTTGTGGCTTGCGTTGCGGCGGGAGAGTCGCCCTCGGCCGGTCCCACGGAAAAGCGCGTCCGTGCCGACGTGGGGAGTCCGGACGGCTTGTGCGACGAGTCGGTAGAACAGCAGTCCGCGGGCCTTGGACGTGCGGCGGTTGAAGCGGAAGGTGAACTCGTCGAGATAGTAGGGCAGGTGCTCCTCGCTGATGGCGCCTTGGTGGGTGCCGAGGCACCAACGCTTGAGGAGCGAGGCGACGCGGTGGACGCCCGGGAATGGGATGTGGGCTGGCTCCGACGATGTCCTGGTCACGGTGACGCAGTGGCGGAAGCCCTTCGTGGCGATGCCGGTGTAGCCCTGCCAGCCATCGGTGTGGATGAGGCTGCCGAGCTTGACGACGTCGACCACGAACCCTTGGAGACTGGTGGCGTTGACGTTCGGGACGTGCCGCAGGCGGATGCGGCCGATCCTGCCCTCGTTCATCTCGACGGCGATGACGACGATCAACCTGTTGATCGCGCGGCGCCCGAGGACGCCGGGCTCCTCTACGCCGACGTACGTCTCGTCGACTTCGACCTCGCCCGCCAGTCTGTCCCGATCGGGACGGACCATCGCCCTCCTGAGCTTATGGAGCCACGCCCAGGCCGTCTCGTAGCTCCCGAGCCCCAGGACTCGTCGCAGGCCGAGCGCGCTGGCCCCGTACTTCTGGCTCGTGACCTCCCAGGCCGCGAGCAACCAGTGGCGCAGCTTGCGCGTACCCTCGAAGATTGTGCCCGCAGTCGCGGACACCTGCCGTCGGCACGTGGGACAAACGTTGAGGCCTCGCTCCGAGCGCCAGGCGGCAGCCGCTACGTGGCCCTTCGGGCAGATGAAGCCCTCCGGCCACCGCAGGCGCTCCAGGTACGCGACGCACGCCTTTTCGTCGGGGAAGAACTCACCGAACTCAACGAGGTTCCGCGGATAGTCGAACCCAGCTCGGGGCCGGGCAGGCGGCGAGTCGATCATCGCCACAGCCTATAGTGCCCGGAGGAGGGAAGCGAATATCCCTTTGGTGCTTTATCCCCTGAGCAAGGCAGCGCTGCGCTTCTTCGACGAATTCTCGCGCACGTGCCCGGATGAGGTCAGTACGACGGGTGTGGTGTTGACTGCACCGGACGGGACACCAGCAGTTGCTATCGTTGCCTGCCACTGTGGCTCGACAGACGAGGGAGAAAGAGTCTTCAACCCGCTCCGCACCTTTGGCTCACCCCTTGCCGACATGATTCAACCCAGGCCATACGTAGAGATGCAAAGCATTACCGACGAGAGTTGGCCCCCTGGCCGGTTCTATTACTGGAAATCCAGCTTGATGCGCCAGCTCAGCGAGGAGGGGATCGAGAGACTGGTGGACTATGGTCGGAGAAAGCCCACCGCTCTCTCATTGATTTACTTACAGCAGTTACATGGGGCTGCAAGTCGTGTAGGCCCTGCGGACACGGCTTTTCCCCACCGCTTCGATCATTACAACTGCGGCGCGATGCTCGAGACAGAAGATCGAGCTGAAACCGAAAAGGGTATCCAGTGGAGTCGAGAGTGTTGGGAGGCGATGCAACCCTTTGTCGAGCGCAGCAGTTATGTCAACGACCTGGGCGAGGAAGGTGAGCAGCGCGTGCGAGAAGCCTACGGACTGAGTTATGAGCGGCTGCTAGCGCTAAAGAACAAATACGACCCGACCAACTTCTTCCGCCTGAACCAGGACATCAAGCCGACAGTGTGACAGCACCGAAGATGCAGGATGGGTCATGATCCATTCTGCACGTCTTGTTAGATAGCACGAAAAGAGGAGCCTCGTTCACGCCAATTCCTTCAATAACGCTCTTGCCTCTCTCAAGCCCATCGTGTCATGCCCTTCCGTGAACCAACCGTAAACCTCAGCTAACATATGGTGAGCTTCCTGAGCTTTATCTTGCTGTTGCCACAACCGCGCCAGGCTCATCGTCGCCCGCAGTTCCAACGACTTCGCTTGTTGCCGGCGGGCAATGTCGATAGCCTTGTGAAAACACGCTTCGGCTTGTGTTTGGGGATTAGGGGTAGGGATTGGGGGTCGCTAACGTTGAACGTTGAACTTTGAACCTTGAACTCTTGTAGCGTCAGTTCTCCCTTGAGCCGATGCAGCTCCGCCTCGTAGAAACGCTCTCCAGTTCTGTCCACGAAAGCCAACGCTTCGGCCAGCACCGTGAGCCCGTCTGCTGTCTGCCCCATTCTCCCATACGCCTTCCTCCGGGAGGACTCAGCATGGCAACCCTTTGGCAAAGTACATTGGCTCGTCTTCTCGGGTCAATTAAGTCATGATGGATATCTAGAAAGGAGCGAAACACCATGCGGACCTGGGATTGGCTGGTCGTTGCGGCGATCGCCATTGCGTCGCCGTGCTTGCATGCACAAGAGCATAGTGCGGGCCATGCGTGGACTTATAGCGGAGCAGATGGACCCGCACACTGGGGCGACCTGAAATCCGACTACGCCACCTGCAAGCTTGGGAAACACCAGTCTCCAATCGATATCCGCAAGCCGCAGAAAGCTGATCTGCCCGCGATTCAGTTCGACTACAAACCGACGCCGCTCCATATCATCGACAACGGCCATACCATCCAGGTCAACTACGCCTCGGGCAGCTTTATCCGCGTTGGTGACAAGCAATACCAATTGAAACAATTTCACTTCCACCATCCGAGCGAGGAAGAGATCGACGGCAAACGTCACGACATGGTGGCCCATCTTGTGCACGCCGATCAGGACGGCAACCTTGCCGTCGTTGCCGTTCTGCTGGAAAAGGGCCAAGCTAGCCCATTGCTCGACGAATTGTGGAAGAGCGTGCCACCGCAAAAAGAGAAAGAAGTGGCCGTGGATAACGTTCAGATTAATGCTGCCGATCTGCTACCTTCTGATCATGGTTACTACACCTTTACGGGCTCGCTGACCACGCCGCCTTGCAGTGAGAACGTGACCTGGTTTGTGCTCAAGTCCGTCAACACGCTGTCGGAAGCCGAACTATCACAGTTCGCGGAATTGTATCCGCACAATGCTAGGCCGGTGCAGCCGCTTAGTGACCGCATCGTTCAAGAGAGCAAGTAGCCGTCCCGTATGCCGGTCGGATCGACCTGTCGGTCACGGCGGTTCAGAGCTTTAGGACGAAGTGGTGAGCGGAGATGATGCGGGGCCGTAGCCAGAGGCGAGCGCTACCAGCTGGCGCAGCCGGTCCGGGTGCTGCCCGAGCAACGCAAGCTCGAGCGCGCGGCATTCATAACGGACAAACCCACGCACCTGCCCCGTGGCGATGGACGTGTTCCGCTTTCGGCGCTACGGTCGTAGCACAGCCGGCAGGATCATGGCCGGCCTCGGCGTCGGCACACGGGAAATGAGGCAAGCGCCGCTCATCAATCGGCCGGTTCGCGACTATTTCCAGCTCTGGTCGCCGACGTATGACCTCTCTCCGCTACAGGTGGTCCTTTACCGACCGGTACACGCTGCGGTCATGCGTGCGACGGAACGTCTGCCGCGCGTTGCAGGTCCGGTGCTCGACCTTGGTTGCGGCACCGCGCGGCTGACCCGCGACCTTGCACGACGCTATCCGAGGGTAGTCGTGGTAGGGCTCGATATGGCGTCGGGCATGCTGAGCGCGGCCCGACAGCGGCTCGGCGCCGAGGCGCCTTCGCTGGTCTGTGGCGACGCCTACTCCCTGCCCTTTGCGAGCGAATCGCTGATGCTGGTAGCGAGCACGATCGCGTACCATTGGTTGCTGCACCCGCATGCGGCGCTCGCGGAACTCCACCGCGTTCTTAAGCCAGGTGGCTACCTGCTGCTGGGCACGCTGATCGCGCGCTTCCTGCCCGGGACCTGGTTCGGCATGCGGCTTGCGACTGAGCGCATGCACCGGAAGGATCTCGCGGCGGCGGGTTTTGTCGTGGAATCGTACCATCGCGTCGGCATGGCTGCCGGGGTATTCACCGCTCGTTCGTTGTAAAACCACTCCGGGAGCCAGAATCTGATGCAGAAGGACGCTCGTCCCTCTCGCAACCTGGCATCGGGAATCGATCAAACCATGGCCGCGTGTATTCTTGAGCTCTACCGCTCGGCGATCGACGTGGGAAAAGAGTGGGCCCCGGGTATCCGCAACATTCACGCGCCGGGACTCGTGGTTATTCCGAGCGACGATCCCTTCCTCGCGGCGGGGGGTGCGGAGCGCACGGCGCACAGCTGCGGCGCGGAGGTCGTGCGGCTCGAGGGCCTCGGGCACTGGTGGCCGCTACAGGCGCCGAAACGCGGCGCAGCGATGCTGTCCCGATTCTGGGCGTCGCTCGGCTGAGCCGGCGGCGGCTCGATCTGCTTGCGACCCAATGCTGCCCCTTGCGGCGAGAGGAGCGTCATCACCCCGAGCCGGTTGACGAGCGCCTGTTCCTGAGCCCGAGCTGCTCGAGCAATCGACGTATTTCAGCGAGCTCCCCTTCGATCGAGCATCGCCGCCGGTACGATGCTTCGGCTAAGCGCCGCACTTCCTGGCTGAGAAGTTCCTCGCGTTCGATCAGCGCGGCCAGGCATGCGGCATACCGAGGTGAAAACTCTTCGCGCGTCGCGGCCATGGTTTCATACGCGCTACCGCTTCCGGTACGGGGGTATCAAGTAAAAAACTGATGAGGGCTTTCTTACAGCCGCGTGAAAATGTTTCGGCGACGGCTTAGAGCAGGGCACGCGTTTGCGTCGCGCGCCGTAGGCTGCGCAGGCTGCGGGCGCGAGTACTGTGCGGTACGCCTCGGGATGTCAGTCGCTGGGCGCAGACAGCGGCGAAGAATTCGCGACCGCGAGCGGCTAGATGCTGCGCGCAGAGAACGTCGCTCGAGCGACCCCGGCAGGATCGCGCACAGGACGATCACGCGGGTCTTTCGAGACGTTGGCCTCCCACTGCTGAAACGCACTCGAAAATACAGGCCCCGTCAGCTCAAACTGTTCGACCACGACATCAAGGTCATGCAAATCCGAAGGTGGCGGGCCTTCCTATACACCGCCATCGACGATCATTCCCGGTAGACGGGCAGATGGAGCATGGTCGCGGCGTTCGCCAAACACTTTGGGCGCTCCCCGGAGCGGCTCGGTCCCGAGCACGTTCGCGACTACCAACTGGATATCAGAGGCGCCGAGGTAAGAGTCGCTCATCGCTGGATTTCGCGACCTGGCGACGGGTTTCTCCGGGACCGACGCAGCACTGAGATGCGAGGTCGTCTGCGCCTTGCAGCCAGCCGTCGGCCGGTGGATCGGCGGTGTGGGGCTAGATCAGCGGCGCGTTCGGCGGCAGGCCGAGCAGCGAGCGGCCGTAGACCTCCTGGTTCGTGCGCAGCGCGAGGAAGGCGTGCATGTTCACGGCGTGGATGTCGCGGCTGGCGCGCTGCAACGGGTTCTTGTCGGCGAGCGTGCCGCCGCCAGCGGCGAGGAACAGGATCTCCACCGACTCGAGGCAGGAGCGCACGGCCTGAGCGCAGTCCATCCGCGCCCGCGCACGGTTCTCGAGGCCCATGGGCCGGCCGGCTTTGGCATGGCGCTCTACATCGTCGGCGCAGCGACGCAGCAGCAGCTCCGCCATGTCGATGCGGGTCGCCGCATCGGCAAGATCGACGTGACTCACCGGCCATTCGCTCTGCACATGGCCGGTATAGGCGAGCACGCGGCCGCCCTTGACGTGCGCGAGGAAGGTCTCGAACGCCGCGCGCGCGATGCCGAGCGCGGGGCCGCAGAGCGCGATGGCGAGGATCGGCACCGCCGCGCCGCGATAGAGCCAGCCGTCGTTGCGCTTTAGCCCGTCGCCGGTCGCACTCATGAGGAGCCCCATGGACAGAAACCGGTGCTCGGGCACGAACAGATCCTTCACCGTGACCGAGCAGCTGCCTGTGCCCTTGAGACCGGCGACATGCCAATCATCGTTGATCGTGATCTCGCGCGTCGGGATGAGGAACTCGCCTTCGTCGGTGACCACGCCGGAATCGTCTTTCACCTGCCCGCCGAGGAACATCCATTGCGCGTGCTCGCAACCGGAGCCGAAGGGCCAGAACCCGGTGAGCCGATAGCCGCCGTCGACCCGCTTCGCGGTCGAGCGGGTCGGCGCTATCACGGCGCAGGTGATGAAATCGGGGTCGGTGCCGTAGAGCTCCGCCTGGGCCTTCTCGCTCAGATGCGCCGAAATCCACGTGTGGGCGTGGACCACCCCCGCGACCCAGCCGGTCGACGCGCAGTGCTTCGCCAGCTCGGAGATGACGTCGAGATGGGCGTGGATGTCGAGCTCGTGCCCGCCGAAGCGCTTGGGCTGCCACACCCTGAGGAGGCCCGTGCGCCTCAAATCAGCGACCGTGGCATCGGGCAGACGCCGGAGCGACTCCGCCTCGAGCGCGCGCTCGCGCAAGGCGGGCCCCAGCTCCTTCGCGCGCGCGACCAGCTCCTCGCGCGTCAGCGCCTTCTCGGTGGTTGTCATCATCGCCTCCCGGCCTCTTTGGTCCATTATAAACTTCGGCAAAACACGGCGGGATCGTGCGGATGCGTCGCTCCCACGCCGCCCCCTCGTCCGACAGGATCAGATCCAGATCTGACTTTCCTGCTTGCGCACGTCTATGCCAATGTATTCCACGGCTGGCCTCCTCTCCTCTGCGGCATCGACCGCGTTGTTCGAGTGTGGAGGCACTGCCTACCATGGCGAGTGGAGGTCAGCGGCTTCATCCCATCTGGAATGACGAGCGTCCCTACGCAAGCTCTCTCGCGACCCCCTCCGCTCGGATCGGGGCGCCGATCTCGAGGAACAGACGGTGCGCCTCGCGGAGCTCGCGTTGCCGGGTGGCTTCGTCGCCGGAAAGCCGAGCCAGCTCGGCGCACTCGACATGCAGGAAGGGCTCGTAACTCTTCGCGCCCGACATCTCGAGCCAGGCGTCGGCTTCGGCGAGCGCCACCTCGATCTCTCGTGTCGCCTGACGACCCTGCGTCTCACGGAGAGCGCGCGTCCGAGTGAGTAGAGCCGAGAACTCGTAGAGTCGGGTGCCGAGCCGCCGGCTGACTGCGATTGCTTCCTCTGCGAGCGTCAAAGCCCTTGCACGATCGCCGAGCCCGAGATGCGCCGCCGCCATCACCGCGAGCACGCCGCCTTCGACTACGGAAAGTCGACGTTCTCTTCCGATCTTGAACGCCGTTCCCAGAACTTCCAGCGCATCGTGCCATGCACGGTTCAAGACGTTCGCGGTGCCGAGGCTCTGGTAGGCGAAGATTCGCCCCTGCTGGCTCCCCGTCCGCTCCGCGTATTCCACCGCCTGCCGGGCGTGCGCGAGGGCAGATGCGGCCTCGCCCGTGACCTCGCAGCGAAAGACGTGGAAGCTGTGGGAGACCCAGAGCGGGGTGAACTGCTGAGAGGCGCGCGCGAGCTCGATCACCCGGTCGAGCTCGGCGCCACCCTCCTGAGGAAGCCCCATGAGACCAGACCTCTTGTCGAATCGGAGGCGGCCGCTGCTGGGTCCATCACCGCGCCGGCGGAGCGGTAGGCTGCAACGGTACTTCGACGGAGGTATACCCCATCCAGGCGTGTGTTGATGGAAAGCTGAGGCACAGATGCCCAATCGCAACGGGCAGGGCGGCCATGTCGGCAGGCGGAGCCACGTCGACGGAGATGGTGCCGGAGAGCTGCGCGCCAGGCTCCAATGATATCCACCCATCGGTCGCAGGCGCGTTCCACACAATAGACGGCATGAAATGCCGTCCGACCGCATCGAAACTGGCTCCCACCCTCGACGGCATAAACCGAATGACCTCCGCGCCTGGATTGGCGACGGTCACGGCCAGTTCGAAGGCGGTCTGGCTGCGGCGGCGCTGGCGGATATCAATCGACGGGGTGAGGCGCCCAACCGCCATGAGTTCGTGCAGCCATTGGTGAAGCGCGTCGAGCGTGAACGCCTCAGGGGATATCTCCTCCACGAATACATCCAGGTCGACCCCCCGCACGTTCCACCAGACGGCGTTCCGATGATAGGGTTCGATTGGTACCTGCCGCTTCAATAGGAACAACCGTCGCTCCCCAACGCGATAGGTCCCGGCGACCTGCGCCGCTTCCCACGTGCGGAGCGTCTGCCCCACCGCCACGCGGCCCTTTGGGACCGTTAGCACCTTCATCTCAACAATCAGCGGCCCATCCGCCTCCGTCGCGGTGCGGTCAACGCTGACCACTTCAGCCGCGACGACCACCTCGGCGGTGTCCAGGTAGTAGTCCAACCCCGCAAGCGGCGTCATCGACCACGCCTCGGCCGTCGTCTGGCCGGCCAGCAAGAGCAACGTCAGGAGGATCCGCTTCATCACTGAGTCTGTCAGCTATAACAGCGGAGGTAGGTCTTCAGCTCGTAGTCGGTGACGGCGGCGCGGAATCGGCTGTATTCGATGCGCTTCTTCTCTAGAAACGACTCAAAGGCGTGATCGCCCAGCGCCCGACGCAGAAGCTTGCTGTCCTTGCACCAGCGCGATGGCCTCGCCCCAACCGCCCAACCGCCGGGCAGCATGGCAATCCCTCGCCGCTTGCACGCCGAGTGGCGTTGGGGTCGCAGCGCGGCCGAGCCAGAGCCCACAGGCGAGGCCATCGAGCCCTTGAGATCGGCGAACAGTACAGTCACCTGCTTCCGCTCGCCCTCGAGGGCGCTTCGGGAGGTCAGAATCTTCTCGGCGAGATGCTTCGGGGTATAGGAGCGTGGCTCCCGTGGCGTCGATCCCTTCGCGGCTTCGGCCAGCGGCTTCCCGCACTCGCCGCAAAATCGTTCGCCCGGCTGATTGCTGGCGCCGCACGCGGCACAGGCGACTATCAGGGCCGCGCCGCACCCGGCACAGAACTTCCGGCCCTCCCGATTCTCGCTACCGCAGGATGAGCATCGCATCAAAGGACAGCTTGCCTCTGCAGGCGATAGTCCCTACGGGTAGTTTCGCGCAAGCGGGAGGCGGTTCCGACGGCCCGCCTCGCATGCGCTTGATGCCGGCTATCCCGTTTTGTTTCCTCGCGACCGGCGTTAACTACGAATTTGCCGGATACTGGCCCCCGTCGACGTTCAGCACCGTGCCGGTTATCCAACTCGCCCGTTCCGAAGCGAGAAAAAGCACGGCATTTGCAACCTCTTCAGGTGTCCCAAGGCGTCCTGACGGTATTGCAGCGGCAGCCTCGGCATAAGCCGCCGGCATGTTTTTCTTGATCGTATCCCAACCGCCGTCCGGCCACTCGATTGGACCCGGCACGACGGTGTTGACGCGAATTCGCTGCCGCGCGACCGCGCTGGCAAGGCTTTTGGAGTGGCTGATCATCGCGGCTTTGATTGCCCCGTATGCGACCGCGGAACCCGCTGAGGGTCCATCATTAAGCCCCGCGATGGAGGCGATATGCATGCGCCCCGCGAGCGATGAAATGTGCACGATGGAGCCGCCACCCTGTCCTGCCATCCACGGGATAACTTTGCGCGAGGCGCGCGCAGTGCCCATCATGTCGACCGTTAGGCTTGCTTGCCACGCCTCATCTTCGTCTGGAAGTAGCAGGGCTAGCGCCGAAGCATTATTGACCAGCACGTCCACCCGTCCCAACGCTCGATGCGCACCCTCGAGGAAGGTGTCTAATGCGGCCGCGTTGCCAACGTCGCAGGACTCGGCATGAACGCGCACGCCTTTCGCGCGAAGTTCGGCTGCCGTCTTTTCCAACGCTTCCTTGCCACGCGCACAGATCGCGACGTTGGCCTCTTCCTCCGCGAAGGCGAGGGCGACCGCACGCCCGATACCGTTGCTCGCGCCCGTAACAATAACGCCCTTTCCACAAAGTCCGAGATTCATTCTCGTCTCCTCAGTAAGGACCATCGGTGTTTGCCGTCATTGTTGCTCCGGGGCGCCTCTCGGTGGCCCCTGCACCAATTGGGAAAAGCGCCCTCTTCGGGGTCGAGCTGCTCGACCACTCCATCGAGCCCCTTCACGTCGGCGAACAGCACGGTCACCTGCTTGCGCTCGCCTTCGAGGGCGCTGCGGGAGATGAGGATCTTCTCGGCGAGGTGTTTCGGGGTGTAGGAGCGTGGATCCGGTGGCGGCGCTGATTTCGCGACCGCGCCGAGCGGTTTTCCGCACTCACCGCAGAACTTGATCCCGGGCGCGTTCGCGAACCCGCAGCTCGGGCACTTGAGCTTCAGTGGTGCCCCGCACTCACCGCAGAACTTGATGCCGCTCGCGTTTTCGAAGCCGCAGGCTTGGCAATGCATCGACGGCCCCTTGGGCAGCCGACAGCGATAGACCGGCTCGCTACAAGGATTCAAGCGATGGGCGCGCACACAGGGAAGCCCGCGGATACAAGTAGACGAAGATCTTTGCGACGATCGGACTCGGGTGCACCGTACCGCATTCACCGCATGAAGAAGGCGCTGCCGGGTTTGGCAGGCGAACGCGATGCGTAAGGCCGGCGGAGATCACGGTAGTGCGTCCCGGCCTGGCGGGCCCGATGATTTTGTTTGACAGGCGCCTTTTCCGAGCCGTAGACACGGAGCCTCGAAGGACGGAGGGGTAGCGTCGGATATCGAACTCGGCCAGGGGCGCGACAAGGCGGAGGAGACGGACATCGGGTACGCGCCGACGATCGACGCGATCGACCGGAGCGGCCTCGAGATCTCCGCGATCTTGCGCGTCGATCGAGCCGATTGGATCGAGACGGTGCAAGGGCAGCCCGAGTACTTCGAGAAGTTCGATGACCATCTGCCGGCCGGAATCCGTGAAGAGCGTGAGGCCGTCGCGCGCCGCGTCGCTGCGTAAGCCATGAGCTCGGATCTCGGCACCACGACGAAGGAGCGCGGAGGTCTCGAGGGCATTCGGGTCGTCGAATGCGGTGAGGGCGTCTCCGCCGCGTATGCCGCGAAGCTCCTGGCCGATCTCGGCGCCGACGTCGTGAAGGTCGAGCCCCCAGGTGGCGATCTCACGCGCCGGCGGGGACCGTTTCCCGGGGACGAGATCGACCCCGAGAAGAGCGGGCTCTTCGTCTACCTGAACACGAACAAGCGCGGGATCGTCGCCGATCTTCGAAGCGGCGATGGCAGTGCGGTGCTCGATCGCCTCGTCGCCGAGGCCGACATCCTCTTTCATAACGTGCCGCCCTCCGAGCGCGCGGCGTGTGGGCTCGCGCCGGCGGATCTCGCCGCGCGCCATCCCGCGCTCGTCGTCGCATCGGTGTCGCCGTTCGGCGACTCCGGACCGCGCGCGACCTGGAAAGGCTACGAACTCACCGCGTCGAACGCGGGAGGCTGGGCGTTCCTGAGTCCCGGCGCGTCGCCCCATCCCGAGCTTCCCCCGCTGAAGCCCTTCGGCCCGCAGTGCGACTACACCGCGGGTGCGTACGCGGCGGCGACCGCGCTCGCCGCGTATCGCCACAAGCGAGCGACGGGCAAGGGACAGACGATCGAGGTGTCCGAGCAGGAAGCGGTCGCGGCGATGCTCGAGATGAACTTCATGCACTGGACGTACGCGGGGCGCGAGACGTCGCGGCTCGGCTCGCGCCTCCTCGGTCCGTGGTTCATTGCCGACTGCGCCGACGGCAAGATCTTCGCCGTCACCGCCGAGGAAGATCAGTGGCAGCGCCTCGTCGAGCTCATGGGAAATCCCGAGTGGACGAAGGAGGAGATCTTCAAGGATCGCCTTGCGCGCGGACAGAACATGGACGCGCTGAAGGCGCTGATGACGGACTGGCTCGCCGAGTGGAAGGTCGCGGACCTCTACCGCGAGGCGCAGGGTCGCCGGATTCCGTTCGCCGCCGTTAACCGCATGGAGCAGATCTACGCGAACGAGCACCTCCACGAGCGGAAGTTCTTCGTCTCGTTCGAGCAGCCGGGCGCCGGGAAGCTCACGCTTCCCGGCGCGCCGTCGCAGTACGGGAAGATGCGCTGGTCGCTCCGGCGGCCGGCGCCTCGGCTCGACGAGCATCGCGAGGAGGTCTTGCGGGCCGCGTCGTCGGCGCGCAACACGGTGCCCGCGAGCCCGAAAGCGGTGCGCGCCGCGGACGGTCCGCTCGCCGGCATCCGAGTGCTCGACTTCACCCAGGTCTGGGCGGGGCCCTTCTGCACGCTGAACCTCGCGCACCTCGGCGCCGAGGTGATCCGCATCGAGACGGCCGCGCGGACGCCGTGCATCACGCGCATGATCCCGCCGTTCCTCGACTCGCAACCCGGACCGGGGCGCGCGGGGTACTACAATCAATACAACCAGGGGAAGAAGAGCATCCTGCTCGACCTCCGAAAGCCCGAAGCCGTCGCCGTCGCATTCGAGCTCGCCAAGCACTGTGACGTCGTGACGGACAACTTCGCCGCGGGCGTGATCGAGAAGCTCGGCTTCGGCTACGAGAAGCTTCGCGCGGTGAAGCCGGACATCATCCAGATCTCGATGTCCGGGTATGGTCAGACAGGGCCGTTCCGGCGCTATCTCGGTTACGGGCCGCCGGCGTCGGCGGCCGCGGGCCTGTTCTTCGCGACCGGCTACGAAGGACACGGACCCGCGGAGATCGGCGTCTCGTATCCCGACCCGAACGCGGGCTTGCTCGGCGCCTACGCGATTCTCGCCGCGCTGCTCTATCGCGATCTCACGGGCGAAGGTCAGTACATCGACCAGTCGCAGCTCGAGGCGGTGCTCGCGCACATGGCCGAGGGGCTTCTCGAGTGGTACATGAATCGCCGCGAGCCCGAGCGACGCGGCAACCACGACCCGTGGATGGCGCCACACGAGACGTACAAGGCGAAGGGTGACGACGACAAGTGGGTGTCGATCGCGGCCGGAAGCGAAAAGGAGTGGCGCGCTCTCTGCGAGGCGATGGGTAAGCCCTCGCTCGCCGACGACCCGCGATTCGCGACGGCCGCGAAGCGGAAGGAGAACGAGGCCGCGCTCGACGACACGATCACCGCGTGGACGCGCGAGCGCGATCGCTGGGAGATCACCGAGGTGCTGCAGAAGGCGGGCGTCGCCGCGTTCCCGTCGATGAGCAATCGAGATCTCGCGGAGGATCGCCACCTCGACGAGCGCGGCTATCTCGTGCGGCTCGAGCATCCCGTGGTCGGCCGCCGCATCCATGCCGGCATCCCGTGGAAGATGTCCGGGACGCCGTGCGAGGTTCGCCACGCCGCGCCGCTTGCGGGCGCGGACACCGACGAGGTGTTGCGGACGCTGCTCGGCTACTCGTCCGAGAGGATCGCCGAGCTCCGAGCCGCCGAAGTCTTGAAGTGAAGCCGCCGCGCGAGAACGCGCACCGGAGCCCGGCGGCGCGTTCGCGCGGAACGACGGACGACGCGATCTTCGCCGCAGAGTTTTGCGCAGCACGCAGTGCGTCGCGGGCCCGCTCGGACGACTTTGAAAAACCGGGGATTGGGACGGCCGGTCAGGGCATGTGTCTTGCCTCTCCGGCGGTAGGTGAAGTTCTCGCGTCGCGTTTTCTTCTCGCAGCTCTCTGGCTCGCCTTACCGATCCTGGCGGCCTCTTTCACACCGTCAGCCGTTATGCCCTGGCAAAGAAGTGGGGTACTGGTCTCGACCAACCCCGAGAGACGGACCGGGCCGCTGCAGGAGCTGGGTCAAGCGTCTGCGGTCGCCGTTCCTGACGGCAACGGCGCAACGAATCATCGTTTGGGCCGCCGGCGGGGCTCGCGCGCCGATCATGGCGCGGCGCCTCGACCAGAACGGAAAGGCGCTCTGGACGGACGGCGGGATCGCGATCACCCGCACATTGGCGTCCAAACGCTCACGGGCGCGGGCGCGAATTGTTCGAAGCCGCATGCGCGCGCGACCTAGAGGGGGTCGTGGCGAAGCATAGAGACGGCATCTACGGGAACATGAGCCGACGCGATGGTGGGAGATCAAGAATGCCGGCTACACACAGGCGCGAGATCGGCACGAACTGTTCGAGCGGGCACAGGGGGGAAGAGGAATGATGAACTGTTGCGATTCCGCTTCCCATCCGTGGGATCGCTGGCACGTCGAGCAGCGCTGGATGCCGCACCCTCTCCGCACGCCTCATTGTCGAACACGCGGCCACCGCCGCTCGCGGCTTTCGGTGCCCGCCGGCGGAACCTGCTTCTTCGCCTTCTTGCCGGCGGCGAGCGCCATGATCCTTTCCGATCGACGCGCTCCATCGAGATGGCCTCAGATGGCACTCGGCTGAGTTCCATGAGGGACAGATCGAGTGTGTACTTTCGGCAGGCGTCGTTGGGGCATACCAGGAACCTTACCTGCAGGCCGTGGATTCCGTGTGGCCCCTTGTAGGGGTTGTTCCCTCGAAACGGTGAACCCCGTCGGAGAGGATCTGGAAGAAGCGGTCCATGATCCGGTACCACTCTTCTGGATCGACCTTCTCGCCGAGCTCCATCGAGCCCTTCACGTCGGCGAAGAGCACGGTGACCTGCTTCCGCTCGCCCTCGAGGGCGGACTTGGATTGCAGGATCTTGTCGGCGAGGTGCTTCGGCGTGTACGTGCGGGGCGCCTTCGCGGGTGAAGCTGGAGAAAGTGCGGCTCCGCAGCCGAGGCAGAAGCGCATCTCGGGGGAGTTGGACCTCCCACACCGTGCGCACGTTCGCTCGGATCGGAGTGCGCCCCCACAGTGGCCACAGAAGGCGGCGTCTTCGGGCAGCGCAGCCTGGCAGGTGGAACAGTTCATCCGGCGAGCTCCTCCGCGACCTGCTCCGCCCGGATCGGTGCGCCGACCTCGAGGAACAGACGGTGCGCCTCGCGGAGCTCGTGCTGGCGGACGGTGTCGTCGCCCTGCAGTCGAGCAAGCTCGGCGCGCTCGACGTGGAGAAACGGTTCGTAGCTCTTGGCACCCGACATCTCGAGCCAGGCGTCGGCTTCGGCGAGCGCGGCCTCGATGTCGCTCGTCGCCTCGACGCCCCGGATCTCGCGGAGAGCGCGGATCCGGGTGAGCAGAGCCGAGAACTCCCAGAATCGCGCGCCGACTCGGCGGGTGAAAGCGATCGCCTCTTCCGCGAGCGTCATGGCCCTTGCACGATCACCGAGCCCGAGATGCGCGGCCGCCATCGCCGCGAGCACGCCGCCTTCCGCTAGCGAAAGCCGACGTTCCCTTCCGATCGTCAACGCCGTTCCCAGAACTTCGAGTGCCTCGTGCCATGCGCGGTTCAAGACGTTCGCGATCCCGAGGCTGAGGTAGGCGTAGATTCGCCCTGCCTGGTGGCCCGTGCGCTCGGCGTAATCCACCGCCTCTCGGCCGTGCGCCAGGGCAGGCACCGCCTCGCCCGTCACCTCACAGCGAGAGACGTGAAAGCCGTGCGAGAGGAAGAGCGGCGTCAGCTGCTGAGAGATGCGCGCGAGCTCGATCACCCGGTCGAGCTCGGTTGCCCCCTCGCGAGGATGCCCCGTCAGGCTCAGGGCGAGGCCGTGCGCAAACAAGAGGCCGAGGCTCGGGAAGACCCGAGTCGATCGGCACCGAGCGCTCGAGATCTCCCCGAGCAGAGCCCGAGACCCTGCTCCGTCGGCAGGCACTCGGGAGCCGCCCGACGAAACGGAGCAACGGCAGGCCTTGCGAATGGCCACTCTGCAAGCCGATCCGTCCTCCGTCTCGTCGGCGCGCCGAATCGCCTCGAGGAGCGGGTCCAGGGCCTCTTCGACTCGCTCCGGGAGAGAGCCTGCAGGAGCCGAAGCCGTTCAGGACGTGGCTGAGGACGTGAGGGTCGCCGCTGCGGCTTGCGAGCTCTCGCCCTTCCCGGAAAAGGGCGGTCGCCTGGTCCTCCAGATCGCCCAGACGGGAGAGTTGAACCATAATCAGGGCGCGCACAGCCGCTCTCTCGCCGAGGTTCTCTGGCGTCTCCGGGAGCGTGTCCATCAGTTCCCGTACCCTCCCCCAGTGCCGCAGCGCCTCGGAAGGATTGTTGGCTCCCACCCACTCCGCCGCCCGGCGATGCCACTTCGCCGCTTCCCGAGCGTCGCCCGCATGCTCCCAGTGGTAGGCGAGAAGCGCCGCACGCTCGCCGAGTCTCCCCGAATCGACCTCCTCGATCGCACGCGCGATCGCGGCATGGACACGGGCTCTTCGCTCGGTGAGTTGCGAGCGGTAGGCGACTTCCTGGGTCAGGGGATGCTTGAAGGCGTACTCGGCCTCCGGATAAAGAGCCTCCTGGTACAGGAATTCAGCGTTCGCCAGGGCATTAAGAGCGGCGGGCAGGTCTCCGTCGCCAAGGTCAGCCACGCGCCGGAGTAACGGTTCGGAGAAAGTTTTCCCGATCACCGACGCCGGTCTGAAGCAGCCGCTTCTCCCGCTCGGGGAGGCGGTCGATCCGCGCTGCGAGTACGCTCTGCACGGTTGCGGGCAGGCCGACCTCTGCCGTGGGTGTGACTAGACGATACGCACCCCTCGTTCCCGCGACGACACCTGTCTCGATCAGTGACTGGACGATCTCCTCGATGAAGAAGGGGTTGCCGCCCGTTCGCTGCTGGATCAGCTCGCGGAGCCGATGAAGCGACGGATCACTGCCGAGAAGATCGGCGAAGAGCTCCTTGATCGCTTCGGGGCCGAGCGGCAGCAGCGGAAGCTGCTGGTAGTACGACCGCTGCATCCACGCGGCGTGGTACTCGGGGCGGAAGTTAAGGAGCAGCAGCGTCCGGTTGCCGGGCGCGATCTCGACGACGACGTTCTCGATGAACTCCTCGCTCGCCCGGTCGAACCAGTGAAGATCCTCGAAGAGGACCACGGCTGGCTCACGGGCGCTCCGCGCGCGGGCAAGCCGCCGGAACAGGTCGAGAAGCTGCCGCTGGCGCGCCTCGGGCCCGAGAGCTGGAGCGGGCCGCTCGGGATCTGGCACGCCGAGGAAATCGAATAGAAGCGGGAGCCCCTCGACGAGCGTCTCGTCGAGCAGGAGCATCCGCCCGGCGATCTTGTCGCGAGCCGCCCTCGGCGTGTCGTGCTCGGTGATGCCGAAATAATCGCGCCAGAACTCGAGCACCGGCAGACAGCGGCACGGCCTTCCCGTGGGCCACGCCGTGCGCCTCGTAGACGGGGATCTCCCGCGCGCGGCAGCGTTCGGCGAACTCGTAGCAGAGCCGGCTCTTGCCGGTTCCCGGCTCCGCGACCACCCCGATGACCTGCGCGTTCCCCGCGATCGCCCGCTCGAGCGCCGTCTCGAGAGCCGCCATCTCGCTCTGCCGGCCGACGAACTTCGAGAAGCCGCGCGCACGGGACACGTCGAAGCGCGTCCGCATTCGGCCCGGACCCTCGAGCTCGAAGACACCGACCGGCTGCGACAGCCCCCGTACCTCGTGCCGCCCCATATCGTCGCAGCGCGAAGAACCCTTGGCATATCTGCGCGGTCGCCTCCGCGAGGTAGATCCTCCCCGGCTCGGCGATCTGTTCCATCCGCGCCGCCAGGTTGGCCGTATGCCCGAGCGCCGTGTAGTCCATCCGGAGGTCGTCCCCGATCTTCCCGACCACGACCTCGCCCGAGTTGAGGCCCATCCGTACCGCGAAGTTGATCCCCTTCCCGATGCGCAGCTCGTCCGCATAGCGGCGTAGCGCGTCGCGCAGGTGCAGTGCCGCGTAGCAAGCCCGCTGCGCGTGGTCTTCGTGCGCGATCGGGGCACCGAACAGCGCCATGATGCCGTCACCGCGGTACTCGTTGACCGTGCCCTCGAAGCGGTGAACGCCTTCGGCCAGGATCTGGAAGAAACGATCCATGATGCGGTGCCACTCCTCCGGGTCGAGCTCGGAGGCGAGCTCCGTCGATCCCCTGACGTCTGCGAACAGCACCGTCACCTGCTTGCGCTCGCCTTCGAGTGCGGAGCGCGACGTGAGGATCTTCTCGGCTAGGTGCTTCGGCGTGTAGGAGCGCGGATCGCTAACTCGCTCTGCAATCGCCGCCGCTTGGAGCGGCCCGCCGCAGCCGTTGCAAAAACGGGAGCCTGCCGGATTCGGCTTTCCGCACCGGGGGCAGAGGCTCTCGAGGGTTGTCCCGCAGCCGTTGCAGAAGCGCGCGCCGGCAGGATTTTCTTGACTGCACGACGGGCACGTCACGTTGCTGCCTCCCGCTCGACCTGCTGCGCGCGGCGTGGAGCGCTGATCACCAGCAAGAAGCGACGCGGCAGAACTCTCACGACAGCTCTTCGAGGAGGGTCTTCGCGTCCTTCAAGTCCGCCGTGTCGAACCCCTCGGTGAACCAGCCGTAGATCTGGCCGAGCATCTGTCGGGCTTCTTCCTTCTTGCCCTGGTAGCGAAGGAGACGGGCGAGGCTCGTCACCGCCCGAAGCTCCCAGGACTTCGCTTGCTGTCGGCGCGCGATCTCGATGGCGCGACGGAAGCAACTTTCCGCCTCGCTCCGATTCTCAGCGCGCGAAGAAACCAACAGCAGCTCTCCCTTGAGCCTGTAGATCTCCGCTCTGTATATCTGGACGCCATTCTTGTTAGAGACAGCGAGCGCTTCGGCCAGTACGTTCAGCGCTTCTTCGGCTCCGCTCTTATTCCCCGACGCCTCGGCCAACAGGGCGAGGCCCCACGGCAATCCCAAGTCTGCTACGCCGGCCTTAACAGCCGCCAGGCCCTCTCGAATTTGCGCGATTCCCTCTGCTCCCCGTTCTTGCTGTGCTACGGCCCAGCCTCGCACGACCAAGGCCCACCACTGCCAAAACGAGAGTCCGTGTTCAGCTGAGAGTGCAATCACCGCGTCCTCGCGCTTCTCCACGAGCTGCGGCTCACGCCGGAGATGATGCACGATGGCGGCACAATGGAGCGCAAGGACGAGGCTGAAGGGGTGAGCGAGATCGCGGGCCAGCGCGAGAGCCTGGTCGCTCTTCGCCAGCGCGCGGTCCGGATAGCCAGACATCCACAAGACCCAAGCCAAAACGGATGTGGAGTAGACTCCCGGGTCCTGCCCGTAGACGAAGGCATGGGAGCGGTGAATTTGTCGGTCGTAGAGATAAATTCCCTGCTCGAGGTGATCCCGAGCCGGAGCGAAGTCTCCCAGCCAGAAGAGCGTAAACGCGCAGGCAAGATGTGCCTCGACAAGGAGAGACGGATCTCGAGCGCTTTCGCCCAGGGCAAGCAACTGTTTCGCCAGCTCCTGCGCTGACCGGAGATCCCCGCGAGTAACATTGAAATTCCACAATCCGTGCAGCACCGGGAAGAGCCGGGGCGTTTCGCCCGCTCGCAAGCAAAGTTCTCGAGCCCGGGCATACGTGTATTCCACTTCGGGCGCTGCGTACCCCTTCGTGGTGAGCAGCGGAACCGCGAGGGTGACCTGCAGGGCGAGCTCTTGCTCGATGCGCCCGGGGCTGTCCGGCAGCCTCTCGAGCAACTTGAGAGCCGTCGTCAGATGCCTGATCGCCTCCGCGTTCGCCGACAGCTGCGCGGCGCGCTCTCCGGCACGTTGCGAATACTCGATCGCCTTCTCGACGTTCCGGCTGTTACTGTAATGACGGGCAAGGTCGCTCAAGTGCTCCTCGAGGCGACCCGTGAAGATCGCCTCGATTGCCTTTCCAACGTGCTCGTGGAGCGTCAGGCGCCGTTCATTCAGTAGCGAATTGTAGGCGACTTCCTGCGTGAGGGCGTGCTTGAAGGTGTATTGCGCCTGCGGGTAGAGAGCCTCCTCGAAGACGAATTCCGCGCTCGTGAGCTTCTGGAGCGCGGCCGCGAGGTCGATCTCGGGTACCTCCACGACGCGGCGCAGGATCGGCTCGGTGAACTTCCTGCCGATCACGGCGGCGGTCTCGAGCACTTGCTTCTCCCGCTCTGCGAGCCGATCGATGCGGGCGGCGAGCACGGCCTGGACTGTGGTGGGAAGGCGCAGCTCCGACGCGGACTGCACCAGCCGATACGCTCCCTTCGCTCCCTCGAGGCTCCCGGTCTCGGCCAGCGCCTGTACCACTTCTTCTATAAAGAAGGGGTTCCCGCCCGTGCGCTCCCGAATCCGATTGCCGAGTCGGCCGAGTGAAGGATCTCCGCCGAGAAGATCTCGTAGGAGCTCCGCGATCGCCTCCGGCCCGAGTGGCAGCAGCGGAAGCTGCTGGTAGTAGGACTTCTGCATCCACGCGGCGTGGTACTCCGGGCGGAAGTTCACCAATACCAACCACTGCGTGCCGGGGAGAGCCTCAACTATCGGCTCGAGAAACCCCTCGCTGCCGCCATCGAACCAGTGCAGATCTTCGAGGAACGTCACCGCCGGCTGACGGCGGCCCCACATCTGCGTGACGCGCTTGACCATCGCCGCAAGCTGGCGCTGGCGGCTTTCGGGGTCCATCGGCGGAGCGGGGCGCTCCGGATCGGAAACGCCGAGGAGATCGAAGATCAGGGGGAGAACGTCGCGCAGGCTCTCATCGAGAAGGAGAAATCTGCCGGCGATCTTTTCGCGCGCGGCCTGCTCGGAGTCCTGGTCAGTGATGGCGAAGAAGTTCCGGAAGAGCTCGAGCATCGGCAGCAGCGGAAGCGCTTTCCCATGCGGAACGCCGTGCGCCTCGAAGATCGCGAGCCCCCGTGCCCGGCAGCGCTCAATAAATTCGAAGCAGAGTCGGCTCTTCCCGACGCCGGGCTCACCGACGATGCCGACCACCTGCGCGCTCCCGCCGATCGCACGTGCCAGGGCCGCTTCCAGAGCCGCCATCTCGTCCAGACGGCCGACGAAGCGTGAGAAGCCGCGCGAGCGGGAAACTTCGATTGGGGTATGCAGGGCGCCGATTCCTTCGAGCTCGTAGACGCGAACCGGATCGCTGACCCCCTTTACCGCGACTGGCCCGAGGTCCCGAAAACGGAAGTAGCCCTGCGTCGATCGGAAGGTGCTTTCGCTCACCGCAATCGACCCCGGCGTCGCCAGGCTCTCCATTCGCGCCGCAACGTTTACCGAGTGGCCGATCGGCACATAGTCGGTGTGCAGGTCGTCCTTGCGAATCGAACGCACCACCATCTCGCCGCTGTTCAGCCCGACGCGGATCGCGAGCGGTACACCCTTCTCGATCCGCAGGCGATCCGAGTACCGCTTGATCTCCTCCTGCATACGGAGTGCCGCGTAGAGGGCGCGTCGCGCGTGATCCTCCTGGGCGATCGGCGCTCCGAACAGAGCGAAGATTCCGTCACCGCGCGATTGCGCGACGTAACCCTCGTAGCGGTGGACGGCGTCCATCATGAGTTGGAGTGCCGGATCGACGATCGCGCGCGCTTCTTCGGGATCGAGGCCCTCTATCAGCTCGATCGAGCCCTTGATGTCGGCGAAAAGGGCGGTGATCGTCTTGCGCTCGCCGTCGGCTGCGCCCCTCGCGCTCCATCGCGGCTTGCTCGGCGAGAATGCGCGACGCGAGGTGCCGGGGCGTGTACGAGCGGGGAGCCGGAGCCTCGGTCGCCACGATCGTGCTTCCCAGCGGCTTCCCACACTCGCCGCAAAATCGTTCGCCGGGCTGATTGTTGGCGCCGCACGCGGCACAGGCGAGAGTCAGGGCTGCGCCGCACCCGGCACAGAATTTCCGGCCCTCTCGATTCTCGCTACCGCAGGATGAGCACCGCATCGAAGGACAGCTTGCCTCAGCTGGCGATAGTCCCTGCGGGTAGTTTGGCGCAAGCGGGCGGCGGTCCCGATGAAGGCTCCTCACGGAGAGGGGCTGCAGGCTTCATCAGGACCTACTCTGCTCCTCGTTTAGGAAGGAGGGACGCGCGAGCTGCGTCTTACCTATAAATCCTGCAACTGGCGCCTCCGTTGGGACCAAGTACGCCCCCGCTTGAACCAGCTCGCCGGCGCGTAAATAACTTGAACCGTGCCCGTCGTCTTCGTCCACGGAGTCCCCGAGACCGTCGCCCTTTGGGACGACCTTCGCGCAGAGCTTGGTCGACCCGACACGGTCGCACTCGCCCTTCCCGGATTCGGCTGCGCGCGTCCGGCGGGCCTCGCCGCCACGAAGGAAGCGTACGTCGAGTGGTTGATCGGCGAGCTCGAGAAGATCGGCGCTCCGGTGGATCTCGTCGGTCACGATTGGGGCGGCGGCTTCACCTTGCGCGCCGCGAGCCTGAGACCCGACCTGCTGCACTCGTGGGTGAGCGATGCGGCCGGCGTCGGGGACGTCGAATTCCGCTGGCACGAGTTCGCGAAGATCTGGCAGACGCCCGGGGCCGGCGAGCAATTCTTCCGTGATCAGCTGGCACTCCCGATCGAGGAGCGTGCGGCCACATTCGAAGGCTTCGGTGTCCCGCCGAATCGCGCTTCCGACCTGGCATCGGGAATCGATCAAACCATGGCCGCGTGTATTCTTGAGCTCTACCGCTCGGCGATCGACGTGGGGAAAGAGTGGGCCCCGGGTATCCGCAACATTCACGCGCCGGGACTCGTGGTTGTTCCGAGCGACGATCCCTTCCTCGCGGCGGGGGGTGCGGAGCGCACGGCGCACAGCTGCGGCGCGGAGGTCGTGCGGCTCGAGGGCCTCGGGCACTGGTGGCCGTTACAGGCACCGAAACGCGGCGCAGAGATGCTGTCTCGATTCTGGGCGTCGCTCGGCTGAGCCGGCGGCGGCTCGATCTGCTTGCGACCCAATGCTGCCCCTTGCGGCGAGAGGAGCGTCATCACCCCGAGCCGGTTGCCGAGCGCCTGTTCCTGAGCCCGAGCTGCTCGAGCAATCGACGTATTTCAGCGAGCTCCCCCTCGATCGCGCATCGCCGCCGGTACGATGCTTCGGCCAAGCCCCGCACTTCCTGGCTGAGAAGTTCCTCGCGTTCGATCAGCGCGGCCAAGCATGCGGCGTACCGGGGTGAAAACTCTTCGCGCGTCGGGGCCATGGTTTCCTATCCGCTACCGCTTCCGGTGCGGGGGTATCAAGTAAAACTGATGAGGGCTTTCTTACAGCCGCGTGAAATGCAGGGCGCGCGGTTACGTCGCGCGCCGTATGGTTGCGCGGACTGCGGGCGCGAGCGCCCTGCGGTACGCCTTCGGGATGTCGGTCGCTGCGCGCAGCATCTCGCCGCTCGCGGTCGCGAATTCTTCGCCGCTGTCTGCGTGTCGCGCGAGCGACCTTCAGCAGGATTGCGCGAAGGAAGATCACCAACTCATAATCAGAGGCACCGAGGTAAGAGTCGCTCATCGCTGGATTTCGCGACCTGGCGACGGGCTTCTCCGGGACCAATCAGATTCTTCACGACCGAGACTAAGCCGTCGGGATTGTCGAACTTGTACCAAGCGGTGAACGGCTCGCAGCCGTGGGCGAAGCTGCGGATCTGGTGGGTCTGGTGAACCGCGCTCCAGAGGATCACCGGCGTTCGGCCGAGATCGGCGTCGCGTCTCAACTCGCGAACAAACTCGATGCCGGTCAGGACGCGGAGCACGACGTCGGCGATGACGAGGTCGGGCCGGGCGGCCCGCGCAACCGTCAGGGCGACCCTGCCGTTTGGCGCGTAGACGACTCGACAGCCGAGAGGGCCCAATAGCGAGTCGAGGGTTTCAATAATCGCGCTAGAGTCGTCGGCAGCGAGAATCGTGCGCGGACAGATCATATCTTCTTCGTACGATGGTGTGGGAAAGTGTGTGTCTCCGACATCTCGATCGGTCTACGTGGCGTGAAGGTTTCATGAAGCCTGCGCCGTGACCGTTGACAGCGCGAGACGATGGCGCGACGCCAGATGGTTCAGTCTCCCCGGCGGAGGAATCAGCGATGCCCTACCGTGTCGCCTAATCCCCGATGATCCACTGCCCGCGCCTGTGCCCGTATAAGCCGCCGCGCGAGCTATTCGCCGACGATTACGACCCGACCCGTGAGGAGGTCGCCGAGGTATTCTGCGGCGAGCGCTGCGGCAACCGCAGCGAGGACCACAAGCCGTATCTGCTGGAGCGCGAGGCGGGACGTGCGCTTCTCGAGAGGGCTGGGCCTGAAGGCCTGAATGTCTGGCTCGCGAGCCCCCCCTACGACGAGAGCGTCAACAGAGCACGGCGCAATCAGGCTCTACACTGAGTGGCGCGGCATCTCCGATGGTAACGATCGTGAGCGTCAGGTCGGCTTAATTTAAGGTCGACTACCTGCCGACATCGCGACCTGAGCCGGGAAGCCTGGCGGTTGCCTCGGCCTTGCTCCTCGGTTTCGTTGTTTCGCGAAGGGACTATCCCGCCATGCCCGAGACGATTCGCCGGAGAGCAGGCTTTCAGGTCGCGGCTCGTCGTACGGCTTCCCGTGGCCGGGCTTCCTTCGAGCCTGCGAGCGTTTCCCGATAACGCGTCGGTGGGTAACCCTTCCAACGACGAAAGGCCTTGGAGAATGCGGCCGCGTCGGAGAAGCCTACGCTTAGGGCAATCGCCTCGATCTTGAGTGATGGGTTGGACAGCAACACTTCGACGGCTTCCCACAAGACGGCGTCGCGCAGAGCGCGGAAGTTTGTGCCCTCTTCCGCAAGCTTTCGCTGGAGCGTCCGACTGCTCATCCCGAGCCTTCGGCCTACGCTCGCGCTGCTGGCACGAACGCCTGAAGCAAGCAGCGCGCGCGTGTCCTGCTCGGCTCGTTCGGAGATCGTCGCACGAGGCGCGATGCGGGCGCTCAGCGCTACAGCGAACTTTTCGATCTGTTCGGCAATGGAGCGATTCGCGAAGCGCGGCACCGTCCAGAGAGCCGAGTGCGGGAAGACGATGCGGTCATCCTGGTGACCGAAATAGACGGGGCAACCAAAGGCACGCTCGGCCTCGTCGCACTTGCCTGCCCGGCGGTGGCGGAAATGCACCTCGCGCAGGCGGAAGTTGGCACCGACGGCGTGGCGCAACGCGCTCACGCTTGCCATGAGCAAGTATTCCATTGCGTGCCGACTGGCAGAGAAGGCCGCGTCGCCCACGTCGAAAACCACGCTCGCGAGCGCACGCTCGGTCCGGGCACTCAGCCGCAGCGTCTCGAGAGCGAGCCCGCTGAAGCGCTGCGCGCGGCGAAGCCCTTCCACGACTCGCGGGCTCGACAACATCATGTAAAAGAGCGGTCCGCGCGGCTCCGCGTACTCGCCGGCATGGAGCCCAACCCAGGGGTCGCGCGCACGGGCCTCGGCGAGCGCCAGCAGGCGCGTCACCAGGGCTGTCGATACTCGTGCGTCGGGATCTTCGAGCGATCTCACGTCGAGCCCCAGGATTCGGCAGAGCGGCGCCGGTTGGACCCGAACGCACTGCAACGCCTTCAGCAGGTCGAGAACGGCCACCCCGCTCATCGTCGCCTGCCGCGACCTCGACATGGCGCATTTAAACAACGAATTGTCGCGTTGGATCAAGATCGAGATGCGCGCGAGTACGCTATGCGTACTACGCAAGTCCTTCAACCCGACGGTAACGGCAACTGGCAGTTGGTAGCACAGCAAGGCGCAGTGTGCGCGATGGGCTCCTCCGGCCCTAACGGCGCCCAGAGTCCGGAAGGGGTAGCTGGTATTCAGAGGGCCCCCAGAGATCGCAGGGACCGCAAGGAGCTACCGGCGCACAGGGGACGGCCGCCGAGTGGCGTAGGACATGAACACCACGAGCCCACCGTTCACCGTCGCGGCGAACGACACGACGACCTCGCGTCCGGCCTCGAAGTTCGCGGTGAAGGCGTCTCGCACCGACGCTCCGCCCCGTGCTCTTTCCTCGTCTTGGACCACCGGTGAACCGCCGAGGAGTGCGGTTGGCCTCTCCCCGAAAGGCTGCAGGCCCACGGTGGCTGCCAATTCCCCAAGGTGTAAGACTCTCCTCCCGCCCGCCGGTGTAACCGGCACACAGGAGAGAATCCATGAGGCTCGCTGCCGTTACGCTTCTGCTTTGTCCCCTACTGCTCGCCCGGCCCTCGGACTCTGCCGTCGCCGCCTGCACCGATCCCTCCCTCGATATTCTCCTCACCAACGACGACGGGTTCGACCGTCCCGGCATCCGCGCTCTGCACGATGCGCTGACAGCAGCTGGGCACCGCGTCACACTCGCTGCCCCTTCCCGCGACTACAGCGGTAGCGGCACCGCTCTATCGCTCTTCGATCCGATTACGCTCGAAAAAAAGGAGGACGGCGTCTACGCCATCGGCGCAACCCCGGCGACGACAGTGCTTTTGGGTATACGCGTCCTCTTCCCGGGCGACGAGCCGCCGGATCTCGTGGTGTCTGGTATCAACGAGGGCGCCAATGCGGGTGCGGCAACGATCGTTTCAGGCACCGTGGGGGCCACGATCGTCGCCATCCGGCTTCTGCCCAAACCGGTGCCAGGCATCGCCTTCAGCACCAAACTCATGGGCGAGGATGCCCTGTCGGCTACGAACAAGCAGCATTTCCAAGACGTGGCGGCCTTTGGCGCCCGCCTCGTGACCTCTCTGGCCGAGAGGGCGTGCGGCAAACCCGTGCTGCCCTACCGCATCGCTCTCAACGTCAACTACCCCGCCAAAGCGCCGGCCGACGTCGCCGGAATCAAACTCGCTCGCCAGGGTACGAAGTCCTTTGCCGACATCTCCTTCACGGAGAAGCAACCTGGTGTCTACGTTCCGGTCTTTGGGCCCGCAACGGGACCCGACAGTCCAGAGTCCGATGCCACGTATCTTGCTCGAGGTTACATCACGATCTCGGTTCTGGACGGTGATTACAGCACACCGCCGAGACCGGGCCGCGATCTCGCGTCGCTGAAGAGACTCAAGCCCTGAGGGGCGGTTCCGACTGAAGCATGAGCCCTAACAGTTGGGCCGGTAACCCAGCAACATGATTGTCTAGGTTCGGCGCGGGTCGAGCCCGGCGGAGCTGCAGAAAACTAGGCTTTTCTGCAGCCCGCCGACATCCGCGCGCAAAAAAAGAGGGGTGGCGACCGAGAGGACATTAAAGTCCTCTCGGTCGTGTTCCACTGCTACTAGTCAATGAGTGGGAATGTCGGGCACGAAGAGCGAGGTTCGAACGAAGGAAACTACAACTCGAGCAAGGCGCTCGAGCCGACGGATCGCTCGTGTGCGGCGCCGATCCGAGATCCGTGCGTAGACCAGCGTCGACTCGATGTGCGATGCCCAAGGTGATCTTGAACGAAGTCCGATTGCCTCGCCCGCATCGAGAAGGTGGGTAGCGATCGAGTGGCGGCGGAGATGCACGTGGCGGTGGGCAGGTGCAGATTCGCGAGGTAGCGTAGCGGTGGAAAAGGGCTTGGATCTGGTGCGTTCCCAATCGACCCTGTCGCCCGATAGAGAGGGCGGGGTTCGGATCGGAACGGGAGTCGAGATACTCGCGCGGCAGCGGAACGAGACTCGAAGATCAGTTTCTCGCCCGGAATCCCGTTCTTGGAGTGCCCAGCCCCGAAAACGGGGTGACACGCGCTCTACATGAGCGGCTCCTTGCTCATGGGATCAGACCGGCAAGGAGCGCGGCCGCTATGACTCCGCGAGCGCCTTCAACCGGCTGCGGTCGTGGGGTTGCGACAGCCACTCTTCGTAGCCCTTCGGACCCTTCGGAATGATGCCGCTCGGATTGACGATCGGGATCGAATAGTAGGCGCGGATGATGTGCGCGACGTTCACCGTCTCGGCGACGCCCGGCACTTGGTAGAGCTCGCGCAGGTAGCTCGAGAGGTTCGGATAGCTGGCGATCGTGCTCCGATTACACTTGAACAGCGGGTGGTAGACGATATCGAAGCGAAGGAGTGTCGCCACCAGCCGCCAATCGGCTTCGGTGATTCGTCCGCCGACCAGGTAGCGCTGATCGGCCAGACGGGCTTCGAGCCAGTCGAGCGTCTCGAACAACGAATCGAACGCTTCTTCGTAGGCTTCCTGGGTGGTGGCGAAACCGCAGCGGTAGACCCCGTTGTTGACGTTTTTGTAGACGCGCTCGTTCACGGCGTCGATCTCGGCCCTCAGCGCTTGCGGGTAGTAGTCTTGATGGGCGTCGGTGAACGCTTCGAACTCGCTGTTCAACATGCGGATAATCTCGGACGACTCGTTGTTGACGATCGTGCGCCGCTCCCGGTCCCAGAGGACCGGGACAGACACCACGCCCGTGTAGGTCGGCCGCGCAGCCGTATAGGTCTCGTGGAGGTGGCGAAAGCCGTTCAGTGAGTCGGGCTGACTGCCCGGGTACTCGCCGAAGCTCCAGCTCTCCCGACGGTCGTCGGGGATCGCCACGGTCATGGTGATGACGCTCTCCAGACGCTTCAGCTTGCGGAACACCATCGTCCGCCATGCCCATGGGCAGTTGTAGGCGACGTAGAGGTGGTAACGGCCCGGCATTGCTCGGAAGCCTGACGAACCGTCCGCCGTCACCCGGTCCCGGAACGCGCTCTCCTTCCGTACGAATCGCCCGGATTCGCTGGTGATTCCCCGAGCGGTCGCGTCCCATTTGCCGTCGACGAGAAGTCCCATCGAGATCCCTCCCTGGACGGTTCGGCCTTATACCCGAAGCGGCAAGTTGATGGAGGGGGAAAATCGCTTCGGGCGTTCGTCATGCGGAGTGCCTCGACCACTCGGCCGCTTCCGTAGCTCTTCGCCCTCGAGCGCGGAGATCCACGAAGGGGCCACAAACTGCTTTCGAGGTCAACCGCACCCGTTGGACGCGATCGCTCCGCCGCTCGTGTGCCGCCACCTCTTCAGAAGCCCAACTCAGCCGCTGGTGACCACTCTTTGTGCACGCCGGAAAAGATGCACGCGGCGGTCAGTCTTTCGTCATGCCAAGCTGAGTGTGCGCGGAGCGTTTACAGGAACGGTCCAACATTCACCCAGGCGTTTCTAAAACGCTATGCGTTCCCTTGCGAATTGACTTGCGTTACCGATAGTACGTTGCTCGACCTAAGGAAGGAAATTACATGAAGGCTCGAATCTCACCACTACTTCCCGAACAATTTGGCCCTCTCCAAGGGCTTCGTATCCTTTCCACTGGTAGTCTCATCGCGCAGCCCTATGCGGCGACGCTGGCAGCGGAGATGGGAGCTGAGGTCATCCAAGTTGAACGTCCAGGTGAGGGCGACGCCGCCTGGCGCCATTTAGGACGACAACTGCCGACGATAGACGGCAAAGGAAAAATTGCCACCACCTGGATTCAAGAACGCCGTAACGAGTTCTATATTGCCCTGGATATGAGCAAACCCGACGGCAAAGACCTCTTCCTTCGTTTAGTCAAGTGCTGCGATATATGGATGGAAAGCTCAAAACCGGGCTCCTACAGCAAGTGGGGGCTTGCCGATGAGGTTGTTCTACAAGCAAATCCTCAAATTGTCATTACACATGTGTCTGGATACGGGCAGAGTGGCCATCCAGACTATCTGGGACGCGCCTCCTACGACATGATTGGGCAGGCCTTCGGCGGTCTTATGCATCAGACCGGGTTTCCCGACCCAGACCCACCCGTCCGGGCCAATCCGTGGACTGCGGATTACATTACCGCGTCCTTCTGCCTGTGGTCCTCACTCGCTGGCTATATCTACGCCCAGCGCACGGGCAAAGGTCAGGCCATTGATGTCTCACAATTTGAGGCAATTCACCGCCTCCTCTCTGGCACGATGGTCGAGTATTTTGCCGATGGCTTCGTCCGTGGTCGGTCGGGAAACAAAGCAACGGCGTTCCAACCCTATGACGCGTTCCAGGCTCAGGATGGGTGGGTCGTCATCGGTGCCGTCGGGCTTGCGGTCTTTTCGCGCGTCTGTACCGTCTTAGATTTAGACCCCAAAGATTCCAAATGGCAAGTCGCTTGTACAGACATCAATTCACCAGAGGGAATTGAATTTGATGCGCTGCTGCGAGGGTGGGTCGCCGAGCGTCCAGTCAAAGAAGTCGTCGACATCATGAACACTGCGCAAGTCGCGTGTTGTCGAATCATGACGGCGAAAGACATGGCGGAAGATCCGCACTACCAAGCCCGCAACGTTCATGTCGAATGGGAAGATGGGCAGGCGGGAAAAGTCAAAGGCACCGGAATCACACCTAGGTTCTCACTCACCCCCGGAAAAATCTGGCGTGGATCAGTCCCCGTCGGGCACGATAATGATAAAATTTACAAGCAGTTGGCGGGATTGACCGAGAACGAGCTCGCACGACTCAAAGAAGCGCGAGTCATTTAGTCGGACATGACTGAAGCAGCCTAGAATCCCCGGTTGTACGAAGGCAGGAGTGCATACCCTGCTGGCGTTCCTTGCAGTGGAAGGAGGCGTAGAATGGCCTATCAGACCATTCTTTTCGAGAAGCGGGATGGCGTTGGGTACATTACCCTGAACCGCCCTGACAAGCTCAACGCCATCAGTCGTGAGATGTTGGCTGACCTGCGAGATGTCCTGAGTGCCATCGAGAAAGACCAGGGGGTACGCGTCGTCATTCTCACCGGCGCCGGACGCGCCTTTTCCGCCGGTTTTGATATTTCTGCTGGCAGAGATGTAACCGTTCACCCACATACGCATTGTGATTTGGGCTGGACATCTTTCCCGCGCTGCGCTATGACGATGGCGGATGGAAGGAGCCGGGCGGTTTTGCGGGAGGCGCGTTGAGGAGTTGGAGCTTCGGCTGATCCGCGAGGTGACGGGGCGTTTCCGGTCGTTGAGCCGCAGCGAGCTGGCGTTCACAGTTTGCGAGCTTCTGGGATGGCAGCGGCTGAGCGGGCGGCTCAAGGGGCGCGAATGCCGCGAGTACCTCGAACGGCTGGAGCGAGCAGGACTCATTGAGTTGCCGGCGGTTCGGCCGCGACGACCGCACGGATCGAGGACGTCGATCCCGATCACGACCGAAGGCGAAGCACGCCAGCCGATCACCGGCGAGGCGAGAGATCTCGGAGAGCTTCGACTTGCCGTGGTGCAAGGCGAGCAGGATCGACGGCTGTGGCGGGAATGGATGGGGAGGTATCACTACCGAGGTTTCCGCGTCCCGTACGGAGCGCACGTGCGCTTCTTTGTCTGGGCGAGCACGCCGCGCCCCGAGGTGGTGGCGTGCCTGCAGTTCTCGAGCGCGGCGTGGCGGCTTTCGGTGCGCGACCGCTGGATCGGGTGGAGCGATTGCGTACGGGCGAGAAATCTTCAGCGGGTGGTGCAGAACAGCCGCTTTCTGATCCTGCCCTGGGTCAGGGTGCGCAACCTGGCGAGCCGCATCCTGGCGTGCGCGGCGCGGGAGCTCGCGGGGGTGTGGCGGGATCGCTACCAGATCGAGCCGGTGTTGCTCGAGACCCTGGTCGAGCCCGAGCGCTTCTCGGGCACGTGTTATCGCGCGGCCGGCTGGCAAGAGCTTGGCCCCAGCCGCGGACGGGGCCGCCAAGATCGTCACCACCGCCGCCACGGACTTTCTCCCAAGACCGTGTTCGTCTATCCGTTGGCGGCCGAGTTCCGCCGCGTGCTTGTGGAACAGTGACCGATGACAGCGGTCGTGGAAGGTCTGGGAATTTCGCGCCAGGATTGGGAGGCCACCCCGGAGTCGGTGCAGCGCCTGGTGGTCGCGCTCCTGGAGCGCATTGAGAAGCTCGAGCAGGAGGTCGCCGATCTCAAGGAGAAGCTCGGCGCCAACTCGCGCAATTCCTCGCTCCCGCCGTCGGCGGATCGTCACAGGCCGATGACGCGAGCGGAGCGCCGACGCAGCGAGCGCAAACGGGGCGGGCAGCCCGGCCACGAGGGACATCGGCGCGAACTGCTT
Source organism: uncultured delta proteobacterium (assembly GCA_963712515.1). Classification (GTDB taxonomy): domain Bacteria; phylum Desulfobacterota; class Binatia; order JACPRU01; family JACPRU01; genus CAVQIG01. Next base: position 38,269 of record CAVQIG010000013.1, on the reverse strand, counting down.
GCCGAGACGGAAGTCGACGAGCTGATCGAATGCCCCCCGCCAGAGCGCTGTCAGGACTGCGGCGGGTCGGTATACGTAGATGATTCCTGCGCTCCGGAGCGCCACCAGGTTTGGGAGCTCCCCGAGGTCTCGGCGCGGGTGACCGAGTACCGGCTCGAGTGGGGCCAGTGCATCGACTGCGGGTCGCACTTCTGTGGCGATCTTCCCCTCGAAGTACCTGAGGGGATGCTCGGCCCACGAGCAATGGCGGCGGTGGCGGTGCTTTCGGGCAAGTACCACCTGAGCAAGCGAGCGACCGCAGAAGCCATGCGAGACCTCTTCGGCCTCGAGATGGCCGACGGGACGGTGTGCAATACCGAGGCGCGGGTCAGTGCCGCAATCGAGCCTGCGGTGCAGGAGGCCGCGCGCTATGTCCGGGAGCAGGCGGTCGTGCACGCCGACGAAACCGGGTGGCGCCTCGGCGCCCGCCGTGCGTGGCTGTGGACGGTGGTCACGGCAACGGTCACGGTCTTTGCGGTTCGGGCCAGCCGGGCGGCGGCCGTCGCACGGGAGCTTCTCGGCGATGAGTTCCGCGGCATCTTGGTCTCGGACCGCTACTCGGCCTACGGTTGGCTCACGGTGTCGCGCCGTCAGGCGTGTTGGGCGCATCTGGTCCGCGATTTTCGCCGGATTGCAGAGCGCGGCGGGCAGTGCACTGACATCGGCGATACGCTGCTCTACTGGGCGGCCGAGATGTTCGCGCTCTGGAAGCTGTTCCGTACCGGCCAAATCGATCGACCAGCGTTGCGGCGCCAGATGAAGCCCGTGCGCTCCATGATCCTCGAGACGCTCGAACTCGGAGCCGCCTGCGCTCATCCCAAGACCTCGGCGACGTGTCAGCAGATCCTCAAGCTCGCTCCGGCGCTGTGGACCTTCGTCGCTGTCGATGGCGTCGAGCCGACGAACAACGCGGCCGAGAGAGCGATTCGTCCCGCAGTCCTCTGGAGAAAGTCGAGTTTTGGCACCGACAGCGAGACCGGCGCCCGCTTCGTCGAGCGTGTCTTGACCGTGACGGCCACCTGCCGCCAACAAGGACGTAACGTGCTCGAATTCCTCCGCCAGACCATTGTGGCCCATCTCGCGCAGCGCCCTCTGCCCTCCTTATTGCCGGCTGCCTGAACAGGATTCATCGCCGTCACTGGCCGTGAACGGTTACGCAGAGATAGAGAGATCTACGAGCACGAACGCGACCTCGAAGCGCCTCACGTACGGCCTCTTCTCTCGCCGTGTCGTTCCCAGTGGGAACAGTCCCAACGAATGCCTCCAACCGCGATCCTCCCTGGTGAGACATCACTTTTCAGCTACGCGGGCGTATTAGCTTTCAAGAATTGGCGCACAAGCTCGATCGTAGTCGAAATTAGATCCGGGGTCTTCCACTCGCGTATCAGTCGAGCGTTTGGAGCAAGCCGGGCGATCTCCTCCGATATGGGCGTCGGGTGATAGTCGTCGCTGCCCATCAAGACGAGAAGCGGCGTTCGCACACTCCGGACAAATTCTCTCGATACATTGAACACGAAGTCGCCCCCGTACATCCGCTCTCGGAACGTTCGCAGGCCAGCCTCATCGATCTCCGCATGAGACGGCCGCAGCGCCTCGGCCCACCCGTCGAACATCGCTCGGAACATTTCCCGATTCTTGTCCGAGAGCCCGATCGGATTCTGAAGCACCGCAGCGCTCACCCGATCCGGGACCGACTCGATCAACCCGAGGCAGTAGGAAGATCCGATGCATCCACCCAACAGGTGGCATCGCGATATCTTCAGATGGTCCAGCAGACCGATGTGGTCCCTTGAGTACGATTCCCATCCGTCCTGCGCGGATAGCGGTGCCCGTGATTTGCCGGCATTGCGCTGATCCATGGCGATCACGCGAAAATCCGACGCGAGTTCCTTGGTCGGATCGAACGGGGATTTACTCCAGAATTCGATGCCCGATCGCATCCCACCCGGCGCGAACAAGACCACCGGGTACCCAGAACCGTATTCCTCGTAGTAGATCGAGGTGCCGTTGCGTTCAAAAATTGGCATTCTTAGCTGCCTCCCGGCGTTCAAGGGCGGTCAGAAACTCCGATCCGCTGCAGCGTATCGAAAAGTGGCTGACGAAATCTTTCCAGCCCACACACGGATCATATTGCTGCAATCTTTCCCGGATCTGCGCGATGATCAGAGGTCTGGACAACTCCAACCACTTCGCAGCCTCCGTCCTCGCTTCCTCTTCCTTGCCAGCGTCCGCGTAGAGTACCACGAGAGCCTCGTGAGCGAATTTATAGTCGGGCTGTTGGATGAGCGCCTGCTTCAGCTCGTCAACGGCTTGATCGCGCATACCCAGTTGCCGCAATTCCACTGCTTCCACGTGCCTCCCCACGCACATCAGGTGTTCGCCCAATTCGCCATAGCAAGACGCGCAGCTTGGACCTAGCACAGCCTGCTGAGCCATCGCAAAACCCCGCTCAACCGTCTGCGGGTCGATGTCCCAAGCCCACAGCCAGGCAATTGTGTAGGTCATCGAAAGGCACCAGTACGCTGCCGAATAGTTCGGGTCCAAGGTGGTCGCCTGGCTGCATAGATAGACTCCGCGCCTCTCGATTTTGCTCGCTCGTGAGCCTATTGAACGCCGCAACCCCGCGCAGCTCCACCGCGATGACGTTATTCCCTGGTCCGAGCATGGCCCGACCTCCTTTGCTCGACGTCTTCCTCGATCCCCCGGACGATGTCGGTCACCTCTCCCCGTAGTACGGGTTTGTTCAAAACCTTCTTGCCGAGAAACTGCTCGATCAGTCGCTTGAGCCACAGCGAAACGACAACTACTCCGGTGACCTTTGTGACAACTTCGATCTCCCGTTTGAGCCATGGCCAGGCGGTCTTTCCTACCCACGAGCGTCTCCACCGCCTTTTGATAGATGACCTGGTCGCACAGCTCTGCGTTGTTACTGCTGTCTCGATTCGTGCCTAGAGTTCCCTAGCGTCGTGTAACGGCTGTATTGATCCTTTCATTGTGTCATCCTTTCTTCTTCGTATTGGTTGGCCCATTCACCAGCGCCCTGCATCGACAAACGAGTAGAAGCTGTTTTCCGCGCCAAGGACGAGCGAATCGAGAACGCGGATGCCGAGTAGCTCTCCGGCTTCTCGAAGCCGCCGACTGAGCTCCACGTCCTCGGGGCTTGGCTCGACCGAGTTACTCGGATGGTTATGTGCAACGATCACTGCTGCCGCATTTGCCAAAATCGCCGGGTTGAAAGTCTCCCGGGCGTGGACGACCGACGCTGTGAGGCTACCGATCGAGACCACGTTCACGCCGATCGGCGGTGTTGCGCATCGAGCATGAGATCGAGGAAGTGTTCACGATCGAGATCGGTGAATAGCGGACGCAAGAGCTCGGCTGCCTCTGACGATTTGCGTACACACGCGCTCGGCGATTCGACGACGGTGGGTTCACGGACCAGTGCGACCCGATAGACGGGTACAGTGCGGGCAGTGGATTTGCCCATCTTCAACGATTCGTTTTCCGACATGAGTTCTCCTTCCTGAATGAGAAAGGGCTAGCGCCCTATTGGACGCCAGCCCTTCTCCCGGTTTGCGGTCGAGATCAGCTCGCCTTGCGGCTCACTCCACCTTCGGTCCCCTTCTCACCCTCCGGGCCACCGAAAACTTCGACGAGCCCATCTCCAGCAACCCCCGTCGCGGCGACGGCCGTGAGGACTGCGGCGCCGATCGCCACGACGCCTCCCGCCAACTTCGCTAAAGCCTGCAACATGATGACCTCCTTGTCGCCGTTCCTTCCTGACGGCGACGTTCTTCTTGGCCGAAAAAGAAAACGCCCCGGTCGAGCACTATGCTCGCCGGGGCGTCGGACGCACTTCGGCCTTCAGTTCGTCTCAGTTATATTATGACTAGATCATCTGAGATCGTCCCAACTTTTACCAAACTTGTCTTTAGGAACAGTAACCGTGCCATCGCTGGTGCCTGTGTATTGGCCAAAACCCCCGAACACTCCGTTCTTAAATCCAAACATTAAATAACTGCCCGTAGCTCTGAGCATCATAGGTGCCCGTCGCACCGGTGAATTTCCCCGTGCCTCCAATGAACTCGTGTGCGTAGAGAAGGAAGTCTGAAAAGGGAACGTGGAGAAATCTATACAGAGCGTTCCTGAGATGATCCTAGAAAAGACTTGATCCCCGGTTTTCTCGTTTGTGCCAACGAACGCTGTTGTCCGGTGGGTTCACCGACATGGAACTCGTCCGACCCTTGGGGACAAGTCGTGGGTCGTGTTCTGAATGAATCCATTCCATCTCGTCCTGAAAAAAGAATCTGCCGGTGGGGTTACAATTTGAGATCCCCTGATCCAAGACCGCTGATGCCCCATCGTCGTTCGTATCGATGTTAGTTTCCACCCCGTCAGCGAAGGTCGCCGAAAAGGTACAGTGAAACTTCGTGGTCTTGGTTTCAGCGGCGCCGACGGCTCCTGCGAATATGAAGGCGAGAGCGGTGCCGATCGTAAGATTTTTACTGTTCATTTCTTTCTCCTTGGAATGTTTGGAGTTGCCCGGGGATGCGGCGGCCTGTTTTCACCGCTTCGGCTTGGAGTTGGAATCGCGTGCGCACAAACCATCCTCTCAACATTCCAGACGCGCTGTCCTTCACGACCTCTCTATTGTTCGAGGCCGTGCTGACGTCGGCAGCAGAAGGGACTTCTCGGCCTCTCCACGCGCATGGCCGGGTGAGGGCCATTGCGCAAAGGTCGAATAGGGAAATGAAGCGGAATCTAGTGGGGGTCGGTGGGGGCGTTTCCGGAAGCTCGACGCTCAGCGGAAGGGAGCTTCGGGGGCAGTGGATGCTGGTCGCGGCATTTCAACAGAGCGGATCGGGCGGTCGCCGAAAGCGCATCGACCGATCTTGACCCGACTACTTCGCCTGGGTTCCGCCTGAATGCCTTCTCGTGCTTGGAGAAGTCCTTAATCCCATCGTTCGGCAACGCGCCAAGAAACGGGACGGCGGCGTCGTAGTCGACGCCGTCCATCGGCGCGAGCTCGTAGGAGTAGCCCCGGAGCGCACTGAGCCCTACCGCAAAGAGGAAGAGTAATCCGCTCAGGGGGGCTGTTACGCGGCCTCGCCGACCACTGGCCCGCCGGGGACCAGTCGGTCCGATCTGACCGACGCGCAGCAGATAGAGCTTGGCTCGCATTGCTCGCCCGAGGGCGACCGAGGCTTCAGCAGCGATTCACACTCTTTCCCGAGTCGCCACCAGCGTTGGACCAACGCCACCTGTTCATGTACGCCGCGAATGCGGCCGGACCAGACGGTCCGTACCAACCCGCGATCGGCGGTGTCAAGAAAATTCGGGGATGCTGCCATATCCGAAGCGCCTCCAAGTGAGACGCCCGTCTCGCCCCTGGTCGGCGGCCTGCGCTACTCTCAAATTCGAGAATCAAGTCCGGTTACGATCTCTCGCTCTTCTCGGTGACGGGACGCAGGGGCTTGATCACGTCCTGCCGAATATCGCTATTTGTCCCGAGTGAGAGCTTTGGATAGAAATCCGCCGCGTAGAGACGGAGATGGTGTCGAACGCGAGAGAGCCCAGCAAGGGGTTAGTCGACGTCGAGCGGCTCGGGCGCTTCATGGACCAACACGGCCTCGAAGTCGGCGCACCCATCGAAATCACCCGCATCACCAAAGGACACTCCAACGAGGTGTTCAAGGTCGAGCGCGGCAACCTGGCGTTGGCTCTGCGGCGCCCGCCGCGTGTCGGCTATGGCCCGGGAGCCCACGACATGGTCCGCGAGTACCGCGTCCTGTCTGCTCTGGGCGCCGATCCCACGCATGCCGTTCCCGTTCCTCGCACCTATGCGTTGTGCGAAGACCCCGAGATCATCGGCGCTCCCTTCTTCTTGATGGAGCTGCTCGACGGCGTCGTGGCCCGCGACGACTTTCCGGCCACGTTGGTGGCCGACGGCTCGCCGCGAGCGGTGTCCTATGCGCTGATCGACACGCTTGTGGCCCTCCACGCCTTCGACTGGGAGGCGGCAGGCATCGGCGACCTGGGCCGGCCGGGCGGATTCGTCCAGCGCCAGACCGATCGCTGGCTGCGCATGATTGAGCGAGTCAAAGTGCGGGAGCTGGCCGAGATCGACGCGGTGGCGGCGTGGCTACGGGCGCACACACCCACGCTGGAGCAACAGCCCTCGCTGATCCACTGGGACTACCGGCTCGACAACGTGATGTTCTACTCCGAGCTGCCGGTGCGTGTGCGTTCGGTGCTGGACTGGGAGGTCGCGACCATCGGCGACCCGCTGATCGACCTCGGTTGGCTGCTGAGCATGTGGAAGGAGCCGGGTGACACCCTGGTGACCTGGCCCGGGAACCTTCCTCTGCACATGACCCAGGGCGCCGACGACATCCCCACTCGCAAAGAGCTCTCGGAGCGCTATGGCGAGAAGACCGGGCGCGACCTCACTCATCTCGGCTTCTATACCGTGCTCGCACTGTTCAAGTTGGCCGCGCTCATGGAAGCCGCTTACGCCCGTCACGTCGCCGGCCACGGTGACGACCCACTAATGGCCTCCATGGAGCAGCGCGTCCCGGAGCTGGCCCGACAGGCCCTGCGGTTCGTGACCTGAGTAGCGCACCCGGAAGGAGAACTGCATGCCCATCCTCGACCCGAAGCATGACTACGCGCACCCGGTGGAGAAGGACGACCTCTGTTGGAGCGAGTCGTATTACTTCAACGGCTACTGTCCACAGACGGACACCGGGCTGCTCGGCCGTATCGGCATCCGGCCCAACGAGGGCCGTGTCGAGGGCTTTATCGCCATCTGGGAGCCGGGCGGCGGTATCGTCTACCTCGACGCCGACGGCTCCACCGACCACATGTTCGACACGGTGCTCGAAGTGGGCGGGCTCCGCTTCACCATGGAAGAGCCCATGAGGCGCTGGCGGCTCCAGGGCCAAGGCACGTCACGTGAGGGCAAGCACGTGCGCCTCGATGCCCACTTCAAGGCGCTGACACCGGCGTTGGGCGTCGATGGTCAGGGCCGCAAGTTCGATGGCGCCAAGGCTATCGTCATGAACACGATCGCCAGCGGCCACCTGGAGCAGGCCGGCGCGTGGACCGGTACTGCGGAGGTCGATAGCACCGTCTTCACGCTCGATGGTGGGCGGGGCAATCGCGACAAGTCGTGGGGGTCGCGGGAGCCGAAGGGCGAACGGAGCGGGCTCGAGATGTGGCGCTGGTTTTCGATCAACATCGGCGACGACACCCACTTCGGCGGCATCCGCATGGGCACCGAGGCGGGCGATGTCCACAAGGGCTGGGTATGGCGAGACGGGCGGAGCAGCAGCATTCGCCGCTGGGATCTCAAGACCGTCGTCAACGACGACGAGATGACTCCCAAATCGCTCGACGCCGTGATCACCGACAAGGAAGGGCGCGAGCACAAGCTCCACGGGGAAATCATCCGCGTGTGGGAGATGGTCCGCGACAAGACGATGGCGCTACAGGAGTGCCTGACCCGTTTCGAGCTCGAAGGCGTTGGCAAGGGCTACGGCATCTCCGAATACATGCACCGGCTCAACGACTCCGGCCGACCCAATCGCCGCGTAGAGTAGTGGGCTTTCGCGGCGCGAGACCAAGTCGCTGCTGTCGTTCGTCAACGGCCGGACATTTTCTCGAGGCGCCGCAGCTCAGCCACGAGTCCTTCTGGCACCCCGTGGTCACGACACCCCGACAACGGCATCAAGAACCTCATCGTCGCCGATTGGCTTCGCAACTCCTTCAAGCCCGCGACCGAGCGCCTCGAGCGCTGGCGGGCGGAGCGGTCCGGACCAGCGGGCGGCGACTTGCCGACTCTGGCCGAGACCGCGAGCCAGCTCGGCGGGAGCATCGCCCGCATGAGCGCCTGATCTCGTCTGATGGCTCGACGACAATGAAGCTTCGGCGGATCGGCTGCCTTCTCGTTGCCCTCGGGATGACTCGCGCGCGATGGCCGTGAATGTCGTGCTTTGTCGCCCGGAGCGGCGAACCGGTAGGAGTGACGGAGGTCAGCCGAGGCCCGTCCAACCCACCCCTCGGACTCGCTTGCCTCTCGAGAAGAGCGCCCGCGCGCGCGCCGAATGCTAGCGAACGCGCACGTCGGTGGCAGGCATCAGTGGGCGGTGCGGCGAGCGCGGAAGATACGGCTGGCCCCGATGACAAGCGTCAGGCGAAGACGCAGGCGAGGCGCCGACGTGCCGTACTCCGGGGTGTACCCGCACACACGGGGAAGGGCGATGCGCAGGAACCCGCCCCAGAGGATGAGGACAAAGGAGACGGGCAGCCCTAGCGCTTCACGGATTCGACGAACGCAGCGATGAACTGGCGTGCCTGATCGCGCACCATCTCGTCGATCACACGACCGGAGGTGTCGAACGCCTTCGACTGGTCGACACGTCGGTCAGCATGTTGGGCGCCATGCTGTCGATGGACTGGGCATGATCGGCTCATCGATTCCGATCATCGAGGTCGACATGTGCGACACGTTCGGCAACTTGGTCGACAGGGCTACGCTCGCCGGGCGGTTCTGGCAGGGCGAGGACGCGGTGCTCTGCCCCGGTCCAGTGCATGGTCCCCTCCTTGGTTCTGATCGGTATCCTTCAGGTTGCCAGCCAGCAGTGTCTGCACGACAGAGCTGGCGAAAGCCGGCACGTGGAAGAGCGCTTTCACCAACGAGAGGACGAGCTGAAACGGGGTCGCGGCCTTCACCTCGAGCGACGTGCGCTCGCCGAACTCAGGAGCTTCGAGCAAGCCGCGCGCGACGGTGCGGCTGCCGTCCGAGCGGATTTCGACCACGAGCCGCGCGACTACCGGCGGCTCGTCGGCCGAGGCGAGATCCGTGGCGTGCTCGGCGCGGGGAGCGAGCTGCTTCGTCGGGGTCACTTCTGCAAATTGTGCCGGACGTCGGGGCGAATGCAACGCCGTATTCGCGAGCCTCGTGAGCGGTACCCACACTTGATGCGGTATGAAAAACATCGGCAGAGGTGCGGCCTCCCAGGTTGCCGTTTGGATGCGCGCCATCGGGTGGGTATAAGCGCTCCGTGGAGCTTTCGGATCTCCGTGAGGACGAGCGGCTTGCGCTGGTCGCTCTGCTGAAGGTCGCGGTCGTCGCCGACGGCAGCGTCTCGGACGAAGAAGTTGAGGAGATTGGTGACGTCGTCGAGGCTTTCGGCGAGGGCGAATACCGAAAGCTCGTCGACGAGGTGTCGCGGCGCTTCCAGAGCCAGGACGACCTGAAGGACTTTCTCGAGACAATCGAGCGGCCCGAGGCGCGCGAGCTGATCTACGGCTTCTTCCTCGAGGAGGCTGCCCCCGAGGCGCTTCGGGGTCGCGAGTCGGAGCTGGTCGCTTGGCTCGCAGACGCGTGGAAGATCGAGGTCGAGATCGACGACGGGGAGGCGCCTTAACTTCACGCCTCCTCCCCCGGCGGTTTCTTTCGGGAGTTGCACGCAGGTCGGTCCGGGGTGCAAAGAGGCCCGCCGCGTCCTTGGGAGCGACGCAGCACCGAGCTCACCCCCGCCCGCGTCGCGTGCCGACCGTCCTGGTCGCCAATAGGACTTCCAACCCGTGATTCCCAAAAAGGTCCGCACCGTGCTCGCTGCAAAGGGACTCACGGCGAAAGAGTTCGCGCCGGGAAGCACCGCCACGTCCGTGCTCGCAGCCCAGCAGCTCGGCGTCAAGGTGGGTCAGATCGCCAAGTCGCTCCTGTTCGTCGGCAAGGACGGACGGTTCTTCATGGTGGTATCTCCGGGCGACCGTCGCATCTCATCGTCGAAGCTGAAGGCCGTCACGGGGGTGAAGTCGCGGATGGCGAGCGGAGAGGAAACACTCGGCGTGACCGGGTTCGGGCCAGGGGCAGTCTGCCCGTTCGGCATTGACGGCGCGATCTCGATCTTCATCGATCGCAGCCTCTCCGCGTATGAAACGATCTATCCGGCTGCGGGCACCGATTCCTCGGGCGTACCCATGACGTTCGACGTCCTGGTGGCCATTACCGGCGCCAGCGTGGGGGACTTCCTCGCCGAGGCCGCAGATGAATAGGTGTGAGCATCGATGCGACGGTGCTCTGGAAGAAGGGTCTGAGCTCACGGGCAAGGGATTCACGAACAGCTTCACGCTCCCTCAGGGGCGGACTCGAAAGGCCGCCGGGAACAACGAAGGGTTCGCCCGGCGGCTACAAGCGCCGGAAAGCTACATAACGGTCGAAAGGGATATTCGCTTCCCTCCTCCGGGCACTATAGGCTGTGGCGATGATCGACTCGCCGCCTGCCCGGCCCCGAGCTGGGTTCGACTATCCGCGGAACCTCGTTGAGTTCGGTGAGTTCTTCCCCGACGAAAAGGCGTGCGTCGCGTACCTGGAGCGCCTGCGGTGGCCGGAGGGCTTCATCTGCCCGAAGGGCCACGTAGCGGCTGCCGCCTGGCGCTCGGAGCGAGGCCTCAACGTTTGTCCCACGTGCCGACGGCAGGTGTCCGCGACTGCGGGCACAATCTTCGAGGGTACGCGCAAGCTGCGCCACTGGTTGCTCGCGGCCTGGGAGGTCACGAGCCAGAAGTACGGGGCCAGCGCGCTCGGCCTGCGACGAGTCCTGGGGCTCGGGAGCTACGAGACGGCCTGGGCGTGGCTCCATAAGCTCAGGAGGGCGATGGTCCGTCCCGATCGGGACCGACTGGCGGGCGAGGTCGAAGTCGACGAGACGTACGTCGGCGTAGAGGAGCCCGGCGTCCTCGGGCGCCGCGCGATCAACAGGTTGATCGTCGTCATCGCCGTCGAGATGAACGAGGGCAGGATCGGCCGCATCCGCCTGCGGCACGTCCCGAACGTCAACGCCACCAGTCTCCAAGGGTTCGTGGTCGACGTCGTCAAGCTCGGCAGCCTCATCCACACCGATGGCTGGCAGGGCTACACCGGCATCGCCACGAAGGGCTTCCGCCACTGCGTCACCGTGACCAGGACATCGTCGGAGCCAGCCCACATCCCATTCCCGGGCGTCCACCGCGTCGCCTCGCTCCTCAAGCGTTGGTGCCTCGGCACCCACCAAGGCGCCATCAGCGAGGAGCACCTGCCCTACTATCTCGACGAGTTCACCTTCCGCTTCAACCGCCGCACGTCCAAGGCCCGCGGACTGCTGTTCTACCGACTCGTCGCACAAGCCGTCCGGACTCCCCACGTCGGCACGGACGCGCTTTTCCGTGGGACCGGCCGAGGGCGACTCTCCCGCCGCAACGCAAGCCACAAGCGGTAGCGATCGGAGGAGGGAAGCGAATATCCCTTACGGTCGATATCGAACGCACTCACCCTCGCTCTACGCCCATTTCGACGATTGCAGGCGATGCCTGCGCAAGAGGAGTTACGCCCATGTCAAAGGTTCGGGTAAACGCATTTGGAATCGCTATCGATGGTTACGGCGCCGGTCCCGACCAAGATCTGGCCAATCCGATGGGCGTCGGAGGGATGGCGCTGCACCAGTGGGTCTTCGGCACGAAGACGTTCCAGAAAATGGCCGCCGACTTCGCTGGATCGCTGATCGGTGACGAGGTCGGCCGAGAAGGCGTCGACGACGACTTTGCCGCGCGCGGCTTCGAGAACATCGGCGCATGGATTATGGGCCGCAACATGTTCGGGCCGGTGCGGGGCCCCTGGCCCGACGACAGTTGGAAGGGATGGTGGGGCAAGAACCCGCCCTACCACGTACCCGTCTTCGTGCTTACGCACCATGCTCGTGCGCCCATCACGATGGAGGGCGGAACGACGTTCCACTTCGTCACCGATGGCATCCATGCCGCGCTGAACCGCGCGAAGGAGGCGGCTCAGGGCAAGGACGTCCGACTCGGCGGAGGAGTTGCCACCATTCGCCAGTACCTCACCGCCGGGCTGATCGACGAGATCCACCTCGTGATCTCCCCCGTGCTTCTGGGGAGAGGTGAGCACCTCCTCGCCGGCATCGATACGGTGAGCCTCGGCTACAAGTGCACGGAGCAAGCCTCCACGGACCACGCCACCCATGTCGTCCTGACGAAGTAGCCTTACACCAAGGAGAAGAGACCGGGGGGCCGTGCGAGAATCACGATCGTCGCGCCCCAGCCTCCAGCCGTTTCCGGCGCTCGCCGACGACACCCGAGGCGAAGAAGCTCATCACCGTTCGAGGATTTTTCAGGACATGGGGAGCGGCATCAGCCGAGATGGATCAACCGACAGCGCCTGCCGAAAAGCAAGGTCGGCTGGTGAGCGCGAAGTGGGCGCTGAACCGCGCCTCCAGCCTCCGGAACCATGTGTCGTGCCCTACCTCGGCGCCAAGCGTCTCGACGAAATCACCACCGGCGACCTGAACGAGCTCCAGGGTCGGTTGCTTCGTTCCGGTCTCAAACCACCGACGATCGATGGAGTCATCCATAGCGCTCTCCGAGCGATGCTGAGAGACGCGGCGCTTCTCGGCTTCACTCCGACGGGCGCGCCAATCGACCAGGCAAACTTCTACCAGCGCGAATGGCTGTCGATGCTGCGCCGCCTACGCGTTCGGCCGCGTCCCTTCTACAACACGCGGCATACCTACATCACGGAGATGCTGGCGATCGGCGTCGATCCGCTCTTCGTCGCTCGTCAAACCGGGACGAGTCTCGAGATGATCGAAAAGCACTACGCGAAAACCACGACGGTCACCGACGAGCTCGACGAGATGATCGCCGATGCGACCGCTGCTAAAACCGGGAATCTACCGGGAACCCTGCCCGATCACGAACACGATGCCGACGCTGCGCAAAAGAAAACCCCCGAGATCATCGGGGGTTTTTCAGAGAGCCGGCGACCGGGGTCGAACCGGCGACGTCCAGCTTGGGAAGCATCCGAAGGGCAGAAGCGCACTCGCGAGGAAACGCTGAGAAAAGACTGCGATGCCAAAAGCTTACGGCTTCTTCGGCCGTCCCGCGGTGTCCCACAATATCCCGTCCGTAACCCGAAAGACCCGGAACGGTTCCGGGTCGAAACCGTGACGAATCCAGGACAGACTCTTCAAGGGCTACAACTCGATTCGAGCGAATTCGGAGGTTCGTCACCGAACTCCGATTCAACGATTCGCCAGAGAGGAGCGCGGTTTGATCAGCCGAGCGCTTTTTCCCGGAGTTGGCTCAGGTTGGCGGATGTAGGACCGAAACGGTCACACTTCAGGCACAGCGGCGGACCGAACACTACATCCCCGAGCTACCGCTGTGGGGCCGGCGTAAGTAAAGCTGGCCGCACCCCCAACCAATTTCCCGTCCCTCTAACGGCACATATTAGACCGATGAAAAGGGACAAATGAGTCCATGATTTTCCGACAACTTCATCCCGCGTTGACACCCGTCCCGGCCCGGGTTGCGCGCAACGACGCGCGCCGCCGCCTGAGGGTCCCGCCCAGCCACACCGCACCCGTGCCGAGGAGGAGTAGAGTGGAGGGCTCGGGAACGGGACTTGGCTCGCTGTAGAGGAAGTCGTCCATGGCCACAACGTCGAACCCGTTGCCGTCGTTGGGGCCTAACGCCGTGTTGCCAGTAGTAATCCGCACGCGAGCAATGCCCTCGCTGTCATCGAACAGCACGCCCAGGAATGACAGACTGCCATCCGGAACCGTGCCTGGCGGCACGAAACTGGCGGCTACGGGATTGTCATGTATGTCGAAATACTGAATCTGCGTGGTATTCGGCAGGTCGACGTCGGTGAAAACTGCGCCGAAGCCATTGACCGTTGCTTGGGTACCCCCATTGGTGCCGGGGAGGAAGAACAAACCGTCGGTGACGTTGCTGCCGGCCGGGACGAACAGGCGTAACGGGCTGAAGGTGCTGAAGGTGGTGGCGTAGGTCGGATTGTTGAAGAGCCCTGCCAGGCCGTTGGTGGGTCCGCCCGATGGGGGAGCCTGTGAAAGGCCCGTCCCCGGGGTGGTGAACTGGCCACCGCGGGTGTTCAGGAACACGTTGAACGGTGTTACGGGGGGTGTAGTGACGTTCACGTTGCCGCCGCCGTCCCAGTTGATTTCGCGGCGGCCACCCGCAAGTGGTCCTGCAGCATTGCCGTTGTTGGGGTCACCCAGAGCGGCGCGGAAGAGATTTACGGTGTCCTGAATGTCGGCTGGATTCGCGCCACCACCCTCCGAAAACACGGTAAATCCCGTGGCCACGGCACTCGTGGGGAGTCCCAGACCAACGGTGATCAGAACATTCGCGATGCAGCGACTCGCCCACGTAGCCATTGAGATGTCCCTCCACGTGTGAAGTCAAAACTGGTTTGTCCGGTCGGGGATTCGCGCAAAGAAATAGCGATTCCTCCTGCTTCTAACCGACGGTGGAGTCACTGATCGGCTCGAGGTTAAGCCGTAGACGTATCCTCAAGATCCCGCTGCTTCCGAGCACGTTGACTTCACCAGGGGGGTAAGGCTGGCGTTGACCTCGGATGCCGAAGCACCACAACAGCACGGCTGCTCCAAGGATTGCGATTCTTCTTCTTACTCGCTTCTATCGTCACGCTTCGGACTTACTGCATGAAAATGCTGCAAACCGCATGCCAGCACACAGAGGAAATCGGCGGTGGAACCCCGTAGTCTCCCAAGGAATTTTCCTGAATAAAACAGCAGACACCGGTTGAGCTTCCCAAAACTGTAAAATAAATCGACAGCCCAAGAGGTCGTTCACAAAAACATTCAGTAATATTGGGCGGTTGCACAAATTAATTAGCTGTCTGAATCTTCTTACACTTTTGCGTGGAAACGGAAAAACAGAGGTCAGAATTGCGATCACTCCAAGCAGAGCTCGGTGAAGCTCCGAGAATCTGCGTGTGGTCTCCGCGGAGCGCTGCGTGGCCGTGCATCTGAGGGAGGTGGGCGACTCCCGATTGTCTCATCCGCTGCCCAGGGTTTTTGGAAAGGCGCTGGTCAGCGGTGAGATCGGCGCCGCTTGCGGTGACTTCTCACGTCAATGTCGGAACGTCTCCTACGACTACAAAGCGGAAGAGCGCTTGCAGTCGATCTGAGACGGCTTGTTCTCCATGAGAGCGGGTATCGCTGCGGCAATCCGGTCTGCCGAGCGATCCTGACGCTCGGGCGGTGCGGACCGTAGTTTGCTCGCGGAAAACCGAAGAATCGTTCCCGCAATTGTTCCCGCTGCCGAGATTGCCCTTGTAGATCGAATGCGAGGAGGGGAACTTGAACCCGACTGTCGTAGCGCAAAGGCTGAGGATTCTCGCGCTGGAACCGTCACGAACCGCCATGAACCGCCAATAGCTGTCCCCGCCGGGGACACATCTGCGGTCGTGTCCGCAGGCAAGAAAAGGGCGTAGTTGGGGGCCGCACCTCTACTGTTGCCGATCTCGCCCGCGCCGCGCTACCTCGATCGTGGTCCGGCTCGGCGCCGCCCTTACGAGGCGCAGCGCATCTCGATCGAGAACCTCGTCGAGCTTCCGCCGCCCGACAAGGGGTGCTCGAGCGTAGCGGGGAAAATACCCGCGGCGTGCCCGGTTTTGCAGCCGCGGTCATTGCCCGTAGGCCTGCGTCGATCGCCAGCCCGACGTCCATCGCGCGGCCGGTGAGTCCTCCGACCATGTTCAGCGATCCGCGCTGAGTGTAGATAGCGAGGTTGATGGAAGCCCCACAGCGGTCCGACGCGCTCGGCTTCTTCGGCGCCGCCGGCGACCTCGCCGCCAAGAGGATATTCCCCGCCCTGGAGGCGATGGGCCGTTGCGGACGTCTCTCGACTTGAGGTGACGATGACGCGCCCCGTGTTCCTCTTCGACGTCGACAACACGCTGCTCGACAACGACCGCATCATCGCGGATCTCCGGCGCTATCTTGACCGCGAGGTGGGCGCCGGCCCCGGCGAGCAGTACTTCGAGTTCTTCGAGGAGCTGCGGCGGGAGCTCGGGTACGCCGACTACCTGGGCGCCCTCCAGCGCTACCGCATCCGCCACCCGCGCGACCCCCATCTGCTCGCCGTGTCGTCGTTCCTCGTGAACTACCCCTTCGCGAACCGGCTTTTCCCCGGCTCGCTCGACGCGATCGAGCATGTCGCGGCCTTCGGAACGGCGGTGATCCTCTCCGACGGCGACGTAGTCTTCCAACCACGCAAGGTGGAGCGCTCGGGGCTCTCCGACGCGGTCGAGAAGCGGGTGCTCATATACATCCACAAGGAGCAGGAGCTCGACGACGTCGAGCGGCGCCATCCGGCCGAGCACTACGTGCTCGTCGACGACAAGGTTCGCATCCTGACCGCCGTGAAGGAGCACTGGGCGAAGCGCGTTACCACGGTCTTCCCCCGCCAGGGGCACTACGCCCACGCCGCTGATGTGGCGTCGTATCCACGGCCCGACATCACGATCGAGCGCATCGCCGACCTGGTCGGCTACGACTTGCCCGCGCTGCTCGGCGCGTCGCGGGCTCGCCCGAGAAGTTAGACACGCCAGGACCCGCTCCTGGAGTGTGGCCAGGAGAGAAGATGGCAGGCTGTTGGCACAAGGTTCTGAAAAAACCTAAGCCACTCGCCGGAATCGAACCAGCGACCTGCTGATTACGAATTCTCTCCATGTCCCCAACGGAGAGCAACCAGGAGCAACCAACTCTGCCTTCGGACGAGGATTCGGAGTGAGCCGAGGTGCTCCTGGTTCGGGCCAGTTCGCGGCCGTTTGGTAGCAGAGCGGTAGCAGGCGCGAGATCAGACGGTCCGCACCGGCAGGCACTCGAGACCGCGAAGCACCGCGGTCTCCCGCCAACGGTGCGGCGCCGCGCCCAGCCTGATCCGGGGGAAGCGCGCGAGTAGCGCCGGGATCGCCGCGCGCGCCTCGATGCGGCTGAGGACCGCCCCCGGGCAGAAGTGGACTCCTAGCCCGAAGGCGAGGTGGTCGTTCGGATGACGGCCGACGTCGAGTCGGTCCGGATCCGCAAATGCCTCCGGGTCACGGTTGGCGGATCCGACCGCGGCGAGAACGGAATCCCCCGTCCGGATCGACTGGCCGCGAATCTCGAAGTCGGCAACCGCGGTCCTCGAGATCATCTGGGCGGGGCTGTCGAATCGAAGGAGCTCCTCGACGGCCTTCTCGGCGATCGCCGGCTCGGCACGCAGCCGCTCGAGCTCGGCGCGAGTGCGGAAGAGCGCCAGCATGCCGTTGCCGATGAGATTCACGGTGGTCTCGTGCCCCGCGAAGACGAGCGTGCTGCACATGGCGATGACCTCGGTCTCGCTGAACGAATCGCCGCGGTTCTGTGCAGTGAGAAGGCGGTGGATGAGATCATCGCCACTTTGTCCCTTTCGTTTCGCCACCATCTCCGCGAAGTAGCCGTGCATCTCAGCGAGGCCGCGGCTGACGCCGTCTCCCGAATAGAACCGATCCATCCCGCGGGCGACGCCGTGCGACCACTCCCGGAATTGCGCCCGATCCTCCTCGGGGATGCCGAAGAGCTCGGCGATGACGTTGATCGGCAGTGGAAAGGCGAACTCCGCGATGAGATCGGCTTCGCCTTCGAGGCGCGCATCGTCGACGACCCGGCGAACCGCGCCATCGAGACGCTCCAGGAGCACGCGGATGAGGTCGTCAACGCGCGGCCCAATCGCCCGAACCCGCGGGTTGAGAGCCCCGTTCAGGAGAGCGCGCACCGGCCCGTGCACGGGCGGGTCGGTGCTGACCGTCCGAAAGCCGAGTTCGCTCGAGCGCGCTGAGCCGCGAAACTTCGCCGCCTTCGAGCGGTCGCTGCTCAGCCGCTCGTCGTCGAGGAAAAACCCAGTCACGTCGTCGTGACGGAAGAGCACCCAGCTCCTGAGCTTCTCGCTCCAGTGAACCGGCTCCTCCTCGCGGAACCGTGCGTACTGCGAGTAGGGGTTCTCAAGCGCCGCGGCGGTGAACGGGTCGAAATGCATGAGCCGCTCCTCACTATCACGAGCGTGGAACGCACCGACAAGGCCGCCAAACAAAGCAGGCTTGCCTCCCGCGATCTCGTCGGCCTCAGCGCCACTGACGGGATTTGAACCCGTCACGATCACGTAAGATCAGCTTCCGGATCGGCGCAGTCGATGGAGACGGACATGCGTTTTCCGGATATAGCCCTTGGTGTGAAATCAGTGCACGGTTGTCCATGATCCGATTTCGCCATGCGCGATCCGATTCTGAAACACGACAGGCCGCGCTTCGATCGACCTCATCGGCAGCGCGACCTCGTTCCGCGTGAAGGAGGAGCGTATGTCCACGACGCCCGTGAAGAAGGGACGACCCGGCCCACCTTCGGTGACCGGCGCAATCGACGCCGATGGCCACGTGCTCGAGCCGCCCGACACTTGGCAAAAGCACATCGACCCCAAGTATCGTGATCGCGCGATCGGCCTCGCCAAAAACTCCGACGGCCTCGAGGTCTTCCTGATCGACGGCAAGCCTTCGCGTCTGCTGCCGCCGGGCTTCCCCGGAGTCCTCGGCGGGATGGGTGAAAAGGACATCGTGCCCGGCGCGGATCGTACATACGTGAAGTGCGCTCCCTTCGGCGCCATGGATGCGAAGGAGCGGGTCGAGCGAATTCAGAACGAGCGGATGCGCGCCGCGATTCTCTATCCGACGATCGGCATCCTGTGGGAGTCGGAGGTGAGAGATCCAGAACTCGCTGGTGCGTACTGCCGCGCATACAATCGCTGGATCATCGATTTCTGCTCCGACTCGCTGGGGCGCTTGGTACCGATCGCGCACGTGAGCCTTGGCGACGTTGTAGAAGCCGTGCGCGAGCTGGAGCGTGCGGTGCGTGCGGGCGCGAAGGGCGCTTTCATCCACCCGTTCAACTGGCAGCGAAAATCGCCGGGGCATCCCGACTTCGATCTCTTTTGGACGAAGGCTCAGGATCTCGCCCTGCCCATCTCGCTTCATCCGACCGCGGACCCGCCCGAGCTGTCGGTCCACAACCGCTTCGACGAGCTCATGCAGCGCGAGCCGTTCGACTTCACCTGGTTCTACGACGTGACCGTCGCGCAAGGAATGCAGCAGGCGTTCGCGTCAGTCTTCCACCACGGGCTGTTCGACCGCTTCCCGAAGCTGAAGTTCGTGGTGCTCGAGTCTCAGGCGGGCTGGATCGGCTATCTCCTCGATCGCATGGACGAGGTTTTCCACGGGCCGCTCGGGCGCACGACGAGGATGAAGGAGCCGCCGAGTCACTATTTCAAGCGCCAGTGCTGGATTTCGGCCGATCCCGACGAGAAGGCCGTCTCGCGCATCATCGATTTCGTCGGTGCCGATCGCTTCTTCTGGGCGTCCGATTTCCCGCACCCGGACCACGACGACGACTATCTCGACGAGCTCGCCGAGCTGCTCGAGCCGCTCCCCGAGGACTCGCGACAAGCGATCCTCTGGAAGAACGTCTCGCAATGCTACGGCCTAGCAGCCTGTCGGACTTTCAGTAGGTTCGAGTAGGGGAATCGTGGTATGGGACTGCGCGACGACGAAGCGGTTCGAGTGGGTGTGGAGGAGAGGATGAGCGGACGATTTGTGAGCGTGGACCGTGACACGGCGTACCTGATGCCGCCGTCGGTGCAAGAGTGGCTGCCCGAGAATCATCTGGCGCGGTTTGTTGTGGAGATCGTGGAGCGGCTGGATCTGGGCAGCATGACGACAGCGTACCGGGGGCGAGGTTCGGACGCCTTTCATCCGGCGATGATGGTCGCGCTGCTGTTCTACGGGTATGCAACCGGGGTGTTTTCCAGCCGCAAGCTGGAGCGGGCCACGTATGACTCGGTGGCGTTTCGGTATTTGGCCGCGAACCAGCATCCCGACCACGATTCGATCGCTCACTTCCGCAAGCGATTTCTCAAGGAGTTGAGCGCGCTGTTCGTGCAGATTTTGCAAGTTGCGCAGCAAACGGGCGTGCTGAAGGTCGGGAAGGTGAGCCTGGACGGGACAAAGGTACACGCCAACGCCTCCAAGCACAGCGCGCTCAGCTGGGAGCGCGCTTGCAAGATCGAAGCGCAGCTGCGGGCCGAGGTGGAGGAGTTGATGCGGTTGGCGGAAGAAGCCGACCGTAGCGATTTCCCCGACGGGATGAGCGTGCCGGAAGAATTGGAGCGGCGCGAAGAACGCCTGGCAGCGATTGCACGGGCGAAGGCCGA
The DNA here is from genome assembly GCA_963712515.1 of uncultured delta proteobacterium. Taxonomy (GTDB): domain Bacteria; phylum Desulfobacterota; class Binatia; order JACPRU01; family JACPRU01; genus CAVQIG01. The sequence goes on along the minus strand of CAVQIG010000013.1, from coordinate 18,118 downwards.
GATCGAGGCGCGCGCGGCCGAGCGCCATGCGCGGGAGAAGGCTGCCTACGAACAGAAGATGGCGGAGCGAGAGGCGAAGGAGAAGAGCAGTGGCAAGAAGCCGGGAGGCCATGCGCCATCGCAGCCGCAGGCAGGGCCACAGCCGAAGGATCAGGTGAATCTGACCGATGGAGACTCGCGGATCATGCCGACTTCGGGCCGCGGGTTCGAGCAGGCCTACAACGCGCAGGCAGCCGTGGACGTGGATACGATGTTGATCGTGGCACAGCACGTCAGCCAGAACCCGAACGACAAGCAGGAACTCCAGCCCGCTCTCGAGAATCTCGATGCTGTGGCCGCCGTGGTCGGCAAAGCCGAAGCGCTGATCGCCGACAACGGATATTTCAGTTCCGACAACGTCGATGCCTGTCACGCTCACAAAGTGGAACCGTACATCGCTGCCGGACGCGACGCGCACTATCCGCCCCTGGCGCAGCGGCTGAGTGAACCGCCCGCGGTGGCAGACGACGCCAGCGCGGTCGATCGCATGAAACATCGTTTGCGCACGGCTGAGGGACGACAGGTCTACGCAAAACGCAAGTGCACGGTGGAACCAACTTTCGGCATCATCAAGTCCGTGCTGGGGTTCCGCCAGTTCCTGCTCCGGGGTCTGCAGGCCGTGCAGCATGAGTGGACCCTGGTCTGCATCGGGTGGAACATGAAACGGCTGCACCGGCTGCAAATGGCCGCTTGAAGGCATCGCGGCGCCAATGCAGCCACGCCTCGGGACCGCGCCCCCGCGCTCCTCGATCAAACCCCGGCCAGGGCGTGTGCTGGGCTTGATCGCTCTCGGATTCTTAGGTCGGATCGGGGCGGTGAAAAAGTCGCTCATTTCAAGTCCGACAGGCTGCTAGGGCGCTGAGACCCGCGGACCGCGGCAGGATTCAGCGAAGTGGATCACGACGCGGCGCTGCGTTCCGCCTCAACGACATCCGGAAGCGTGAACTTCACGGCACCCTGGACTCGCGTCCGTTGAGCCGATGGCACACGCGAACGAAAAACCCTAAGCCACCCGCCGGATTCGAACCGGCGACCTGCTGATTACGAATTCTCTACAGGAGCCGACCGAGAGCAACCAGGAGCAACCAACTCCGCCTACAGACGAGGATTTCGAGTAAGCCGAGGTGCTCCTGGCTCGGCCTGGTTCGCGGTGGTTTGGTAGCAGAGCGGTAGCAAACCCGGTCGCTCTCGCCCCGTCCCAACGCAACTGCCGCGACTCCGAGACACCGTCGGGTCGGAGAGCCAGAGGGTTCACGGGCTTCGGCAGCGGATAGGCACACCGATATATTCATGTGTCCTTCGTCGGGAGAGAGAACATTGCCCGAAGCTCGCTCGGTCCGTTCCGTTCTCCGTGGCGTTGCATGCGTCCCAGCACTTTGCGCGTGGCCGCGGGTCGCCACCTCGACTTTCGAGCGATCCTCGTGGTTCACTCCGGCAGACCGAGACGGCTCATCGTGATCGGCACGCCCGTCTTGGTCTCGAAAAAACCGCTTTGTCCGCGCAGCTGCGTGCGATAGACCACGGCATGCTTCGGGGAAGGACCGCGGTCATCGGTGCGGGATTGTCTCAGGTCGGCCGGGTTCCCGGCCGAAGCCCGCTCTTGCTCGCCGCCGACGCGGCTCGGCGCGCGCTCGGCGACGCTGGCATCGGCAAGCAAGAAGTCGACGGCGTGCTCGCGGGAAGCGCGTTCGCGTCGCCGTTCCATCGCTTCAGCGTCGCCTTCAGCGAGTACCTCGGCATCCAACCGACGTTCTCGAATACTCTGCAGGCTTCGGGGGCGACCGCGGCTACGATGTTCAACGTCGCGGCCGCGGCGATCGCGGGCGGACTCGCGGAAACGATCCTCGTCGTGGGCGGCGACAGCCTGCTCACGGGTTTGTCGCCGGACCTCGCGCTGCGATCCATGACGGAGAGTCGCGACCAGCAGTACGAGATGCCGTTTGGTATCCCCGTGTCGAATACGTTCGCGATGACGGCGCATCGGCACATGAAGGAGTTCGGAACGACGTCCGAGCAGATGGCGATGGTGGCCGTCGTCGAGCGCGAGCACGCGCGCCGCACGCCGGGCGCTCAGATGACGAAGCCGATCACCATCGACGACGTGCTCGGGTCCGGCATGGTCACGTCGCCTTACCACAAGCTCGATTGCTCGCTGATCTCCGACGGAGGCGCGGCGTTCGTGATCACCTCGGCGGAGCGAGCGCGATCGCTCGGCATCAAGACGCCGATCTACATTCTCGGCGGCGGCGAGTGTTACACGCACGAGCACATCTTCCTGATGCCGTCGTTGACGACGACCGGTGCGGTGCAGTCGAGCCGCAAAGCGTACGAGATGGCGGGCTGCGCTCCCACCGACATCGACGTCGCGGGAATCTACGACTGCTTCACGGGCACGGTGATCATGATGCTCGAGGATCTCGGCTTCTGCGCCAAGGGCGAAGGCGGCCCGTTCGTCGCGGACGGTCAGACGACGTACGGCGGAGCGATCCCGTGCAACACACACGGCGGCTTGCTCTCGTTCGCCCATTCCGGCGTGCCGGGCGGGCTCTTCCATTTCTACGAAACGATCCGGCAGCTTCGCGGCGAATGCGGCGAGCGGCAGGTCGCGGGCGCGAGCCTCGGGCTCGTACACAGCCTCGGCGCGGGCTTCGCGACGAACGCGACGACGATCCTCGGCACCGAGGCGACGTTGTGATCACCGCCGAAGAGGCGTTGGCGAAGCCGCTGCCGATCCCGGACGCCGACAGCGAGAAGCTCTGGAAGGGATTGGTGCGTGGCGAGCTCTTGCTGCAGCATTGCCTCGATTGCGCGGCGGTTCACTACTATCAGCAGGGACTCTGCCGGCTCTGCGGCTCGGAGCGCCTCGAGCACCGTCCGGCGAGCGGCCGCGGGCGAGTATACTCGTACAGCGTCGTCCATCGAGCTCCGGGGCCCGCGTTCAAGAACGACACGCCCTACGCCGTGCTGCTTGTCGAGCTCGAAGAAGGCCCGCGAATGGTCAGCTCGCTCGTCGGCGGCGATCCCGCGAAGGTGACGATCGACATGCCGGTCCAACTCGTGTGCGAGCGAATCAACGACGAGATCACGCTGCCACGATTCAAACCGGCTTGATCGGCATCACTTGCCTCGCCAGAGGGGCTTCCGCTTCTCGGCGAAGGCGCGCGGACCTTCCTCGGCGTCCGCGCTGGCGTAAACCGGTTCGTAGATCGCCATCGCGCGCTCGAACGCTTCGTCGCTGCCGAGGTTCATGGCTGCGAGCACGGCCTGCTTGGCGGCCATCACGGAGAGCGGCGCGTTGTCGCGGATCGATGCGGCGAGTGCTCGAGCGCGCTCGCGTACCGCGTCCGGCGTCGCTTCGACGTAGTTGACGAATCCCAACGCTTGGAACCGCTCGATCGGCATCAGCTCGCCGGTGAGCACGAGTTCCATCAGGATCGGCTGCGGCATCATGGAAACCAGCGGCACCGCCCACGGAGAGCCGCGTCCCATCTTGGCTTCGGTGATGCCCAGGCGCGTTCCGGCGAGACCTACGCGGAGATCGGCATTCAGCGACAGCAGCACGCCGCCGGCGGTCGCATGCCCGGTCATCGCCGCGACGATCGGCTGCCGCACGCGGCGCATGCGTTGATGCATCGGATCCTTGATCAGCGTGAGGACGTCCTCGCCGCGCTCCTGCTTGATGCGCGCCGCCTCCTTGAGATCCATCCCCGCGCAGAACGTACCGCAGTCCGCGGAGGTCAGGATGACCGCACGGATCGAAGCGGATCGGTCGATCGCTTCCCAGATTTCGTGCAGCCGATTGGAAGCACCGACTGAGAGCGCATTGCGGGCTTCGGGACGGTTGAGCGTGATCGTGGCGATGCCATCCGCCTCTTCGAACAGGATGTCGTCGGCCATGCCCGTCCCTTAGCCCAACTCGCGAGCACTCCACCATCGACACGCGGCGTGGTGTGCTCGCTCGGCGTCGACGGCGCAGACCGGCTGCGGCTGCAATAAGCCGGCGGCAGGACGTTGCCACGGGACGCAGCTCTGAGCAATGGTGAAATCGAGAACCTTATAGCCAGCGAGTACATGTCGGAACTGCCGTTGGACTGAAGCCATCGAAACCCTCTCCCGCTTGGATCGCGTCTAAAACGTGCTGTAGCAAGCGACACGCGCGCCCCGCAAACCCAAGGTTCGAAGGGCGGAGCACGATGCGGTTACGACGGAGCCATCAGGCCGAACGAGGGTGCCCTCACCAGCGAGATGGGGCTTCAGCTGCGAGGACCATGGCCAGGGCTCCTCGAAGCCGACGCCGACGATCACGAGCCGTACCTCCGCGTCTCCACCCTCGGAAAGGATCGAGGAAAAAACCCCGGCGCTTCGAAGCTCGGTCTCGAACTGTTTGCGGAAGATCTCTCCCGGATCGATGCCGCCATCGAGCATGGCTTGCTTGAGCGGCTCTCTACTCTGTCTGGACGGGACTTGCACTTTCACGCTCTTGTTTATGCTCACGGACCGGATCGCGGCTTTGGCTTCTGGCCGGAGCGCGGCGTGGCGCAGCTAAGGTAGAGTAATAGAGCGCCCAGCAACGGTAGAGCGAGCATGAAACTGGCAGAATCGCTCCGACCCGGCAGGGGTTTGGTCGATTCACCGGAGAGCCTGCGTTCTCTTCCGTCGTGAGCAGTGCGACGCCGTTCAAAGCAGCCTCTTTGCGTATCGTACACTCCGGCCTCCTTCCTCGGGTGGTCCGATGCCGCCCGCGAGGTAACTTGGGGTCTTCGTCGATACAAGAGCGTCGGGAAGGTTCCAACGGCGGCCCGCAACGCAACGAGGCACGACGCAGTGAAGCGACTGGTTTCTTCCTCCGAAGGGCGACGCTGTCGTCAGGTCGCCGGACGAACACTCGCTGTCGAGGATGAAGCAGGACGATAGTCGGAACCCCCTGGAGTGCGTCGATGGGGGAGCGCCCTCCAGAAGCACCGCTGGTTGGTGCCACGTTCCCCTGCAGCCTGCTGATCCGAGCGACGACTTTCTGGAACTCTACTGGCATTGAGGCATCAGCCAGAGATCACCGCCACGCCGTCGCTCATGCGGGGGAGGGAGCCGACCCGCTCGCGATGAAAAACGCCGCCCATCGCTTCAAGAGGTCGCGATCCGCCTCTTCGGTAGCCATGAGCCACGATTTCTCGACGGCCCTGACCCGAAACGCGGACGCTGATCCGGGTGAGACCGTCGGCGCCGTCTTTCATCGACCAGAACTCGAAGTCGGTGAGGATCAAGGGGGCTATACCTCAGCCGCTACCGGCCAGATCAGACCGCTCGGGCGTCTGCGTGAGACGTGGCGTCCTCTTGCTTTCCAACGTCCAACCGATTTACGCGCTCACCGATGGTGGGGAAAAGCCCGATTGAGCACCACGGAGAGTCGTTCTTACGGTGGAGCTTTGCCATACGATGATGCTCGTCCCCGATCGCTTTCTCGACACGTTACGGCGCTACGGCTCGCGGCTAGCGCTGGTGGATGGCGCCGTGCGCATGGACTACGCGCGGCTCGGCGAGCGCACGCGGCGGCTCGCGGCGGCGTGGCGAATGCTGGGCCTCAAGCCGGGCGAGCGCGTGGCGGTGCTATCGCACAACAGCTTCCGCTACCAAGAGGCGTACCTGGCCGCGCCGCTGGCCGGGCTGGTGCTGCAGCCGGTCAATCCACGTCTGGCGCCGCCTGAGGTCGCGTTCATGCTTAACGACGCCGAGGCCAGCGTGCTGCTGGTTTCGCCCGCGTGCCTGCCGCTCTACGTCGGTTGCGCTAAGGAACTGCGCACGGTGCGGCACGTGGCCGTGTTGGGCGACGACTCGCCGGACGGCACGGCCGCGTACGAATCCTGGATCGCCGCCGCCGATGCCACGCTGCTGACACCGTATGTCTGGCATCCGCACGATCTGTTCCAGCTTTGCTACACCGGGGGCACGACCGGGCGCCCAAAGGGCGTGATGCTGAGTACAGCCAATGTTACGTCCAACGTGGATCACGCAATCGAGATGATGAGCCTGGACGAGCGAACCGTGTGGCTGCACGCCGCGCCGATGTTCCATGCGGCCGACGCTTGGTCGTGCTTCGCTGTCAGCCAGCACGGCGCGTTCCATGTTTTCATGGAGACCTTCGACCCCGAGCGCGCGCTGCAACTGATTCAGGAGTTTCGAGTCACCGCCAGCAGCATCGTGCCGACGATGATCCTGCGCATGCTCGATCTGCCCGGCCACGAGCGCTACGACACCTCTAGTCTGCGCTGCCTGAACTACGGCGCGTCGCCCATGCCTGTGGACAGGCTGGAGGCGGCGTGGCGGCGCTTCGGTCCAGTGTTGCAACAGAGCTACGGGCAGACCGAGAGCGCGCCGTTCCTGACGCGTTTACCGCCCGTCGACTCCGCGCCAGAACGCCTCGGCGGGCCGCTGCGCCGCGCGGCCTCCTGCGGACGTGCGTTGCCCGGCGTGGAGATTTGCATCGCCGATGCTGAGGACCTCACCGTACTGCCGGGTACTGTGGGCCAGTTACTGGCGCGCGGGGAGAACGTGATGCTGGGCTACTGGCGGCGCCCCGAGGAGACCGCAGCGACGTTGCGCGGCGGTTGGTTGCACACCGGCGACCTAGCCACAATGGACGAGCAAGGCTACGTGACTATTGTGGACCGCGCTAAGGACATGATCATTTCCGGTGGCGAGAACGTCTATTCCGCCGAAGTGGAGAATGCGCTGTACCGCCACCCGGCGGTGCAGGAGGCCGCCGTGATCGGCGTTCCTGATGCGCGCTGGGGCGAAGCCGTCAAGGCGATCGTGGTGCTCAGGCCCGGCGAGAGCACCGCCGTGGCTGATCTGATCAAACACTGCCATTCCTTGCTCGGCGGCTACAAGTGCCCGAAGTCGGTCGAGCTGCGCGACGCGCTGCCGAAGAGCGGAGCCGGAAAGATTCTAAAGGCCGAATTGCGCGCGCCCTACTGGCGGTCAGACCAGGAAGGTGAACTGAGACTGTTCCGAGGAGAAGCCCATGCCAGAGAGAAGACGCGTTCGGCAGGTCCTGAAGAGCCGCGCGACGATCGAGGGGGCCGGCGTCCACCTGCACCGTGCGATCGGCTTGGGTCCGCCGGAGCAGTACGATCCGTTCCTGCTCCTCGACGACTTCCGCTCAGACGATCCGGACGAATACGTCCGGGGATTTCCATGGCATCCGCACCGCGGGATGGAGACTATCACCTACGTGCTCCGCGGCGAGGTGGAGCACGGCGACAGCCTCGGCAACAAGGGGGTGATCACGCCCGGCGACGTTCAGTGGATGACCGCCGGGAGCGGCATCATCCACCAGGAGATGCCCAGGGGCGACGAGAGCGGCGCGATGTACGGCTTTCAGCTCTGGGCGAACCTGCCGGCCGCAAACAAGATGATGGAGCCGCGCTACCGCGGCGTCACGAGCGCCGAGATTCCGAGCGTGACTGACTCGGGCGGTGCCGCCATCAAGGTGATCGCGGGCACCGCGGGCGGCGTGACGGGGCCGGTGCGAGACGTCGTCACGCGGCCCGAGTATCTCGACGTCAGCCTGCCGGCCGGCAAGTCGTTCACCCACCGAACGCCACGCCGCCACACGGTGTTCGCGTACGTGATCGGCGGCAAGGGCGTCTTCTGCCAGCAGCTCGACCCCTACAGCTACGAAGCCGTGGGCGCGAACTACTTCGACATGAAACGTGAGCGCCTGATCGGAGACGGCCACCTGGTTGTCTTCGGAGACGGCAACGAGGTAACCGTCTCGACGGAGACGGAAGACGTACGGTTCCTCCTCGTCTCGGGAAAGCCGATCGGCGAACCCATCGCCTGGTATGGCCCACTCTTGTCCAAATTAGCTCTTGAAACGGAATGAGCCTCCGAGGGTAGAAGTCGGTCGAGAACCAGCCAGTTTCCGAACGACGACGCCAAGGAGGCCCAAACCGTGAACCGATTCTGTTCCATTTTCAGCCAGCTACTCAAGCTCTTCCCGCGAAACGAATTCGAGCGGCTCGTGCGCGAGACCCGGGCCGAGCGGCACGCGCGAGGGTTCGCGTGCTGGGACCAGTTCGTGGCGATGCTGTTCTGCCAGCTCGGGCGGGCGCAGAGCCTGCGAGAGATCTGCGGCGGCCTGTCGAGCTGCGAAGGGAAGCTCGTTCATCTCGGAGTCTCCGCGCCCTCGCGCTCAACCCTTGCCTACGCCAACGCTCATCGGCCGTGGCAGCTCTACGAAGCGACCTTCAATCGCCTGCTGGCTCGCTGCCAGGAGCTCACGGCCGGCCGCAAGCGGAAGTTCCGTTTCAAGAACAAGCTCATTATGCGGAGCCGAGCATTATGCGGAGCGGCGGCGCGGGAGGGCCTGTGCACCGCGGCCGCTTCGGAGATCTACTCCGCATAATCTCGTCCCTCCCGTGGCGCCTGCAGCGCCGCGATCAGGCGGTCCGGGGCGCGAAACCGACCGCTGCGGAGGTGGAGCGGCGTGACGGCCGCGATTGCCTCGAGCTTCTCGTTAGTGTCGGCGTGCAGGTATATCTCGGTGGTGGCGGTGCTCGCGTGGCCGAGCCACAACGCGACCTTGCGGATGTCGCGGGTCCCTTGCAGAGCCAGCATGGCACACGTGTGGCGCAGGACGTGCGGCGAGACGCGCTTGCCGAGCAGGGAAGCCGTTTTCTTGGTGGCGATCGCGACATGCTTGGCGAGCACGTACTCGAAGCCCGCGCGTGTCATCGCGCCGCCGCGGGCGTTTACGAACAGCTCTGGAACCGGTGCTGGGCCGCGCACAGAGAGCCAGCGGCGGATCGCAGCACCGGTCTCCTTCCAGAGCGGCAGAGTCCGCTCGCGCCGGCCCTTGCCGCGGATCAGAATCGCGGGCCACGGCTGCAAGGTCACATCCTCGAGGCGTAGGCCGACGAGCTCGGAGACGCGCAGGCCGGCGGCGTAGGTCAGGTAGAGCATCGCTCGGTCGCGAACGCCGGCGCGGGACGTGAGGTCGGCTGCGTCGACGATAGCCTGCGTCTCGTCGCGTTGCAGGTACGCCACCTCGCGTCGTACTGTGCGTTTGGTAGGTATCGCCAAGATCCGCTGCACCTGCTCGAGCGCCGAGGGCACACGGTACTGAAGGAAGCGAAAGAACGACTTGAGCGCCGCGAGCCGCGCATTGCGGCTACTCGCGCCGTTCTTCCGGCTGGTCTCTATGTCGCTCAGGAAGTCGAGGATCAACGGCGCATCGATCTGCTCGAGGGCGAGCGCCGACGGTGCGATTTTGAAACGGTGGCTCGCGAACTTGAGGAGCAGCTGGAAGGCGTACGCGTAGCTCTCGCACGTGTGCGGACTCGACCGCCGAACCGAGGGCAGGTGCTCGCGCAAGAACGCTGTGAGATGTGGCGCGATCGACGTGCTCATGTGCCACCTCCGACGACGATCCTTTCGCAGGCCCGCGCGATGTCGCGCAGCAGCTGCGGCGTCGATTGTAGGTACCAGTAGGTGCTCTCCAGATGGCTGTGGCCGAGATAGGTCATCAGGGCGACCTGGTGTCTCGCGATGTGGGGCAGCCCCTCGGGGCAGCTCTCCAGGGCGCGCACGGCGAAGGTGTGACGCAGGCAATGGATGCGCGGCCGCAGATGGCCTGGCGCCGCTAAACCAATCGCGCGCACGAGCTGGGCGAACGTCCAGCACACGATGTCATACCGAAGCCGCCGGCCGTCGGCGCCCACGAAGACGAGCGCGGTGTCAGCGCCGACCGTTCGGCGGCGCTGGAGATAGCGCTCAAGTGCCGCCTCGACCGTGGGGTGGACGGGGACGAGTCGGCTCTTCTGAAACTTCGTCTTGCGGATAAGCAAACCGTCGCGGGTGAGATCTTCGAGCCGCAGCGCCAAGGCCTCCGAGACCCGCAGGCCCGTGGCCGCGAGCAGTGCGAACAAAGTCGCGTAGGTGTGCGGGCGGAGCGACCCCGCCGGGCCGAGCCGGCGAGCCGCCTCGAGCAGCTGCCGGAGCTGGTCGGCGCTGAAGATGAACGGTGTCGGACGACGATAGTAGCGGCCGAGGAGGTGCCAGGGAGGAATCTCGTGACGCGGATCCTCCGCCCGAGCATGCCGGGCAAAAACCGCCACGGCGCGAATCAGCGCTTCGCGTCGTTCCGGCGATCGACCGCGGCTCGCCCAAGAGATCGCGGTCTCGGCGCGCACGACGTCATCACCACGCTCGCGGGCGTACGCCGCGAAGTCGACCAGCAACGGCTCGACGTTGACGAGCCCGAAGCCGGCCGCGCGGCGCAGCGCGATGTAGGAGTGGACGGTGTCGATCAGCATGGCACCTCCTCCGGCCACGGCTGAGCGATCGTGCTGAGCGCCGTCGTGTCCACCTTGGCATAGATCGCCGTGGTCTCGAGCGAGGCGTGGCGAAGAATGGCCTTGATCTGCTCCATCGATATGCCCTGGCGCAGCATCTGGGTCGCCGCGGAGTGGCGCAGCAGATGCGCCCCGTAAGACGGGGCATCAATGCCCGCGCGGATCAGCGCCAGCCGTACGATGCCCGAGATGGTCACCGGCCGAAGCGGGCCGCACGGTGTCTTGTGGCGCACGAAGAGGGAGCCGGAGCTGAGTGGCTCTGCGGGCCGACCCTTCTCGATGTAGGCCAGCACAGCGTCGCCGGCTTCCTGCGGTAGCGGCAGTCGCGTGTATCGGCGCGACTTACCCGACACCCTCACGCTGCCTTCGCGCCAATCGATATCGGCAAAGTCGAGTCCACAGACGTCGCCGGCTCGTAGCCCGAGCCGTGCGAGGAGCAGGAGGATGGCGCGATCACGAAGCCCGATCGGCCTTGTGGAATCGCAGCTGGCAATCACGCGTTCGACATCTTCGGCTTGGAGATAGCGCGGCAACGTGGCGAGCCGCCACGAGGCGATGCGGGGCACCGCTCCTTCGAGGGCTGCCGAGCATTGACCGGTGGAAGCAAGGAACCGAATGAACATCCGCAGCGCATTCACGTCAGCTTGAGGCCTCTGCCGGAAGCCGGCCCCGGCGCGCCGGAGGACGAATTCGCGCAGCAGCTTCGCGTCGAGGCACGTCACATCGCCGCTTGCATCCACGAGCAGCGCCCCGATGACACGACGGTAGTGGAACAGCGTGGACTGCGCCGTGCCCCGGTGCTGGCGCATCCATCGCTCGAATTCCGCCAGGCTCCTGGGGAGCGGCGCTGCCTCGACCGCTGGGAGAACACCCCGCCGCCGAAGCAGCTCCACGAACACTTGCACGCTGCGGCGCGCGAGGACGCCGCGGCGGTAACGCCTGCCACGGTAGGGCTCGGTGCACCGGCAAACCAGCAGGTGCTCACGGAAAGATGCCACCGTCGCTGGATCGGCGTGCTCAAGGCCGCGGCCCCGCATCTGTAGCCACCGCCCGAAGTGCTCGACCGCACCCACGTATACCCGGATCGTCGTGGGCCGGTACCTCAGGTCACGCAGATGTCCTACAAAGTCGTCGACGTAGGGACCCACGGCGCTCGCGCGCAGGCGCGTCCTCGTCGCCGGAAAGACAAAGAGCTCATCCAGCATCGGCGTCCTCCTTGGGCCACAGGCCCGGTTAAGAGAGGACGCCGTTATGCAAATCTCCGATCCTACTCAGCCAGCCCGAAATACCAGCCCCTTCCGACCACAACCGGCTCGGCCCACGCGCCGGCTCCGCATAATGCTCAGCTCCGCATAATGAGCTTTAAGGGATATTCGCTTCCCTCCTCCGATCGCTACCGCTTGTGGCTTGCGTTGCGGCGGGAGAGTCGCCCTCGGCCGGTCCCACGGAAAAGCGCGTCCGTGCCGACGTGGGGAGTCCGGACGGCTTGTGCGACGAGTCGGTAGAACAGCAGTCCGCGGGCCTTGGACGTGCGGCGGTTGAAGCGGAAGGTGAACTCGTCGAGATAGTAGGGCAGGTGCTCCTCGCTGATGGCGCCTTGGTGGGTGCCGAGGCACCAACGCTTGAGGAGCGAGGCGACGCGGTGGACGCCCGGGAATGGGATGTGGGCTGGCTCCGACGATGTCCTGGTCACGGTGACGCAGTGGCGGAAGCCCTTCGTGGCGATGCCGGTGTAGCCCTGCCAGCCATCGGTGTGGATGAGGCTGCCGAGCTTGACGACGTCGACCACGAACCCTTGGAGACTGGTGGCGTTGACGTTCGGGACGTGCCGCAGGCGGATGCGGCCGATCCTGCCCTCGTTCATCTCGACGGCGATGACGACGATCAACCTGTTGATCGCGCGGCGCCCGAGGACGCCGGGCTCCTCTACGCCGACGTACGTCTCGTCGACTTCGACCTCGCCCGCCAGTCTGTCCCGATCGGGACGGACCATCGCCCTCCTGAGCTTATGGAGCCACGCCCAGGCCGTCTCGTAGCTCCCGAGCCCCAGGACTCGTCGCAGGCCGAGCGCGCTGGCCCCGTACTTCTGGCTCGTGACCTCCCAGGCCGCGAGCAACCAGTGGCGCAGCTTGCGCGTACCCTCGAAGATTGTGCCCGCAGTCGCGGACACCTGCCGTCGGCACGTGGGACAAACGTTGAGGCCTCGCTCCGAGCGCCAGGCGGCAGCCGCTACGTGGCCCTTCGGGCAGATGAAGCCCTCCGGCCACCGCAGGCGCTCCAGGTACGCGACGCACGCCTTTTCGTCGGGGAAGAACTCACCGAACTCAACGAGGTTCCGCGGATAGTCGAACCCAGCTCGGGGCCGGGCAGGCGGCGAGTCGATCATCGCCACAGCCTATAGTGCCCGGAGGAGGGAAGCGAATATCCCTTATGAGCTTTATGCAGTGCACCGCATAAAGCTCATGTCCCTCGACGCCAGCGTGATCGATCTGTGCGCGTCGGTCTTTTCCTGGGCCAAGTACCAGCGCACCAAGGGAGCGGTGAAGTTGCACCTGCTTCTGGACCACGACGGCTACCTCCCGTCGGTGGCCGTGATCACAGAGGGGAGGGTGGCCGACGTGCGTGTGGCCCGTGAGCTTCGCTTCGAGCCCGGAACGATCCTCGTCGTCGACCGCGGCTACGTAGATTTCTCCTGGTTCGAGCAGCTCACCGCCCAGGGCGTCTTCTTCGTCACCCGTCCCAAGGTCGGCATGGTTTACGAGGTCGTCGAGCACCTCGTGCCTCCGATCGAGAAGAACATCGTCGCCGACCAGATCGTCGAGCTCACCAGCGAACAGGGGCAGAAAATCCAGTGGAGGTTTCGCCGCATCGAGGTCTACCTCCCCGACAAGGACGAGACGATGGCGCTGTTCACCAACCATCTCGATCTCTCCCCGGCCACCATCGCTGGCATCTACAAGGAGCGCTGGCAGGTCGAGCTCTTCTTCAAGGCCCTGAAGCAGAACCTGAAGATCAAGACCTTCGTCGGCACCTCGGCCAACGCCCTGCGGATTCAGATCTGGACGGCGCTGATCGCGGTCCTGCTGCTTCGCTATCTCCAGCTCCGCTCCACCTTCTCCTGGTCGCTGTCGAACCTGGTGGCGCTGTTGCGGATGAACTTGTTTGTCCATCGCGATCTGTGGTCGTGGATCAATCGGCCTTTCGCGGAACCGCCTGAGATTCCCGAGCCCATCCAGGGAGAGCTCGCCCTTGCCTCGTAACTTGGACAGCAAGACCCCAGACCTGGACGCCGAACCGCACTCGCCCCGTCCAAATTCCCAGAGAATTCCTATTACCCGTGGCCCGGTGTCAGACTAATTTGGACAGCAGTGGGTATGGCCCCATCGTGATGAACACGCATCGTCGAGACCGGATAGGCTTCCTGCTCCTCGGCCGGAATCGGAACGAGCATCTCGCGAAGCTCTGACTCGTCCGCGGTGGGATCGAGCCACCGATCACGCGCGCCAACGGGCAGGGCACGTATCGTCGCTTCCCGTGGCCGAGGGCGCTACAAGCTTGCCCGCTCGAGAGTCAACTCCTTCGGAGACACCTTGGAGTGGCTCGTGGCGACGGTCCTCGAGCGCGAGTTCCTCATTCCCGCTCTGTGGAACACCCGGGTGGAGGGGCTTCCCGGCGGGGGCGACTGCGACGTCCTTGCCTGCACCGAGGGGAGGTTGATCTACGTGGAGACCAAATCCGCACCGCCGAGGCACATCGACCAGAAGCACGTGGCGGCATTCTTCGACCGGCTCGAGGCGCTGCGACCCGACATGGCGATCTTCCTCGACGATACCAAGCTCCGGATGCAGGACAAGCTCGTGAAGATGTTCGAGCTGGAGATCGCTCGTCGTCTGGGCGATCTTCACGTGCTCGAGCGCGTCGAAGGCGAGATCTTCACGATCCGAAAGCGCGTGTTTCTCACCAACACCCAGCCGGATCTGGTCGGAGCGATCGGAAACTGCCTGGAGAGGTTCTTTGCGAGCTTGCGTACTGCCTGGGAAGATGAAGGGGGCCTGCGTGCCGGTTTGGTGGCGCGGGCCGAGCAGTGGCCATGGTCGAGCCTTCGGTAGCCCAAGCCGACAGACCCGTCGAGGCTCAGCGAGTGGCCCGTTCGCGTCCTGACCGGTGGCATCGCGCGTCTCGATCTCGGAGCACTCGATGAGGCGGCCGACGTGGTCTCGGAAATCCTCGAAGCCGGCTTCGCGCCCGTGAGTCGTGGCAGCTCGTCTCCATCACCGATGACCTTTAAAAAGCCCCGAAGGGCGACCGCCGTCGGAGGCTGCTAAAGTTGCCTACGTTCCCGCGATATGCGATCCGAAGAAGGACTCTTGAGAGCGAAACTACCGACGCGGTCGTGACCGATCAACAATCCCGCCGTCTAGCCGCGATCCTCGCTGCCGACATCGCGGGCTACAGCGCACTCATGGGCGCCGACGAGGTGGCCACTGTAAGTGATCTGAAGGCCCATCAAGCCGTCGTCCTGCCGATGATTGCGAGCCACAGCGGCCGTATCATCGACACGGCCGGCGACGGTATCATGGCTGAATTCGCGAGTGTTCTGAATGCGGTGAGGTGCGCCGTCGCCATTCAGAACGTGATGGCCGAGCGTAATGTTTCGGTGGATCCTGCGCGGCGGATGCAATATCGGATCGGAATTAACCTCGGCGACGTGGTCTTCGACGAGATTCGCATCTATGGCGACGGCATCAACATCGCGGCTAGGCTCGAGTCGATTGCAGAGCCCGGCGGCATTTGTATTTCCGGCAAGGTCTATGAGGAGATCAATGGCCGGATCGAGGTAGCTTGTCAGGACATCGGCGAGCAGCAACTAAAGAACATTGCCCGGCCGGTGCGGATCTACCGAGTGAACCCGACCCGCCCCACCGTCGCGAGCGTCCCTACCGCCGCACCCTTACTGCCTGAGAAGCCATCGATCGCGGTGCTTCCCTTCGTCAACCTGAGCGGCGACCGGGAGCAGGACTATTTCGCCGACGGTGTGACCGAGGATATCATCACTGGGCTCGCTCGCGCGCGCTGGCTCTTTGTGATCGCGCGGAACTCATCCTTTGCCTACAAGGGGCGCCCGGCCGATGTTAAGCAGGTCGCGCACGAGCTCGGCGTACGCTACGTGCTCGAGGGCAGCGTACGCAAGGCTGGCGAGCGCGTCCGGATCAGCGCGCAGCTCGTGGAGGGAACCTCCGGAAGACAGCTCTGGGCGAAGCGTCACGATCGCGAGCTGTCCGACATTTTTGCCCTGCAGGACGAGATCACGGAGACCATTATCGGCGCGGTCGAGCCGGAGCTCGGAAAGGTCGAGCGTCGGCGCTCGACTGCCAAGCGTCCGGATAGTCTCGACGCATGGGATCTCTACCAGCGCGGCATGTCGCACCTTTATCAGTACACCAAGGAGGACCTCCTACGGGCGCAGCAGTATCTTGGACAGGCGATCGCCAGGGACCCGCAGCTCGGGCCCGCACATTCCGGCCTCGCCGAGACCTACTACTACGAGGGTGTCTACGGCTTCGCAGATTCCATTTCGGACAACCGCGAGAAGGCGCTCGCACCCGCGCTGCGGGCGGTCGCCGTCGACGCCGAGGATGCCGGCGCGCACTGTACGTTGGGGCGGGCCCACTACATGCGACGCGAATATGACGCCGCGATGCGCGAGCTGAAGACTGCCCTGGAGCTAAACCCTTCACTAGCGCTCGCGCACTATGGTCTGGGTGCGACGCTGGTATTCTCGGGGCGCGCAGAGGAGGGCATTCCTCACCTGATAGCGGCCATACGACTCAGTCCGCATGACCCAAACATGGGCTCGTTCCTGGTGCGACTGGCGGATGCCGCCTATTTTCTGAAGCGCTACGAGGAAGCTGCCGAATGGGCACGGCGCGCGCTGCAGCAGCCGAACTTTCAATGGTCGAGGTACGCGGTGCTGATCGCGGCGCTGGGCCAGCTTGGCAAGCTTGACGAGGCCAGGAATTGCATCCAGGAATTGCAGGCCAAGCGTCCAGAGACTTCGATTTCCTTCGTGCGGGAAACCCACCTGTTCGGCGACGCCGCAAGCATGTCGCACTATCTAGACGGCTTGCGCATGGCCGGCCTGCCCGATTGAACGCTCCGCTACCAGCTCAGTCCGTTCAGCAATGCCCTGGCTTCTTTGGCGGAAGATACGGTAGCACCCCTTTCGATCAACGCCCCGCCTGCGCCACGCCTACGCGTCGCTTCTCCTGCAACAAGGCGAGACCCTTCGAGTAGCGGCGGGGCCGCTTGAGAGCTGCCCGCAAATACCTGGAATAACCGAATCCACCCGCCGGTATCGAGGGCGACAGCGGGATTCGCTATCCTACCCGATCGGCCAGCCTTGGCTACTGCCGGTATTGCGGAATGGGAGATCGTGACTCCCGGCGGAAATCGGATCTCGCATATCGACCCGCTCAAGGAGCGCCACGGTACGTGCCTACGCAAGGCTGATGACACCCCGGGTGTCGTAGTCGATGACCCCGCACGCGTTTACGTTGAGCAACTCGAGTGGTGGCAGTACTATCCGCACTACGTTGTCGGCAAGGCAGGAGACAAGCTGTTTGTTTTCGAGGAATCCACGCACTCCGTGCACTACTTCATGACCGAGAATGAGCTGAGCGGCGAGATCAAACGTAAGGGGCTCGGCCAACCGGTGTCTGAACGCAAAACGCCGGCCGACGGGTGGAATGAGGCTTGGATGCCTATGATCCGAGAGCGGTGCGCCCAATTCGAGAAGGGTGGCTCCGGTGCCGGCGAAACGTCTGAGTCGGTCAGGGCAGCCATGCGCGGGTATTGTGATCAGGTGCCTGCGCACTAACCGGTCTACCACCGCCACGGTGTTCTTTCGCCTTTCGATTACTGACAGCGGCCGTCGGTAACCGGCGGTCCTACCGCGATGACCTACTGAAAAAGCCAATAGAAGGAGGGAGTCATGGACATTGGCCGGTTGGGAGCCTTTTGTTTTCTTGACGCTATGAGTGCGGAGGAGAGCGCGGCGTTCTGCCGTCGAGTCGAGCGAATGGGTTACAAGGTGCTGTGGACGCCCGAAGCCTGGGGCCGTGAGCCCTTCGCGCATGGCGGGTATCTGCTCGCCAAAACCGAGCGGCTCATCTACGCCACTGGCATTGCCAACATCTGGGTGTGTGATCCTGTAACGATGGCGACGGCCGGAAAAACTCTCGCCGAAATCGCCGAAGACCGTTTCATCCTAGGGATCGGGGTCAGTCATCGCGCTATCGTCGCAGACCTCCGCGGCCACCAATACACCAAGCCTTACAGCTTCATGCGGGAGTACATCCCAAGGATGAAGGCGGCCTTGTACCGGGCCGTCGCGCCGAAGACAGAGCCGCCGCTGGTGATCGCAGCGTTGCATCCTAAGATGCTAGCGCTGGCAGCGAGTGAAGCGCGGGGCACCCACACCTACCTCTGTTTGCCAGAGCATACCAAGCGCGCCCGGGACGTGATGGGACCCGATGCCTGGGTGTGTCCCAGTGTGATTATTATTCTTGAGCAGGATGCGGCCAAAGCGCGAGCACGGGCGCGGCAACATCTCGGTTTTTATGCGTATCAAGAGAACTACCAGCGCATCTTGCTCGCGCAAGGATTTACGCGAGCAGACTTCGACAATGGCTGCAGCGATCGCTTGATTGACACGATGGTCGCATGGG
>CAVQIG010000012.1:0-95865 GCA_963712515.1 uncultured delta proteobacterium | reverse complement strand
GGTTCACCCGGGCGCTGCCGTGCCGAGCTCGCTCACCGAGCCGGGAGCAGGCCGTCATGTTCGGCGCGGAGTTCATGTTCACCCAGCCCGCCAGGCGGCTCGCCGCCCGTGGCTGGAACCGGGTGATCACTTCCTGGACGGGACCGAGGTGGCCGCCCGCGCCGTCCTGGTCGCCGTCGGGGTACCCACCGGCGCCTGCCGATCCCGGCCCTCGATCGGCTCGTCGGTTCCGGCGTGTCGACGGAGCTGCAGGCGTGGAGGCCCCGCCCTGGCCGGCGACCACGTCTACGTCGTGGGCGGGGCCAACTCCGCCGGCCAGGCCGCCCTGCACCTGGCCGGTACGCCGCCCGGGTCACCCTGCTGATCCGCGGCGACTCACTGGCAGCCCGCATGTCCGCCTACCTCGTCACCCAGATCGAGGCGGCGCCCACCATCGACGTCAGACTCCACACCCGCCGCGTCGACGGCCGCGGTCAGAACCGCCTCGAAGGCCCACCCTCGAGGACATCCAGACCCGACGCCGCAACGAGGTCCCCGCCGCCGCCGTCTTCATCCTCATCGGCGCCGCACCACACACGCGCTGGCTGCGGAACGCCGTCCGCCAGGACGACCACGGCTTCGTTCTCACCGGCACCGACGTACCGCCGGACGAGTGGCCGGCCACCCGCGCCCCGCTACCGTTCGAAAGCAGCCTCCCGGGCGTCTTCGCCGCCGGTGACGTCCGCCACGGCTCCGTCGAGCGAGTCGCGGGCTCGCCCTCGTCGGCGAGGGTCCGTTGCCGTCGGCGGCTCCGTCCACCGCTACCTCGCCGAACTGGCCGTCTCCAGCCCGACCGGACACTGACCGCGCTAGCGCTGCTCGACTGGGTCGGCCGGGGCCGAAGGGTTTCGCTGCGTCATCGGCTTCGAGTCGGTCGCGGGGGCGTTTCAGCCAATAGGAGCGGTCGCGTAGCGTCGGGGGCCGTGCAAGGGAACTCTCGCACGGGCCCTGATATGGGGACGTGTGTGGAAGCTGTGATGTTCGGCCTGCCTGGGGCCCGTCGAGATTCGGGTGCCCGGCAGGCCACCGGTCGCGCTGCCGGCGGCCGTGCGTGCCCAGCTCGCCCGGCTCGCGCTCAACCCAGGACGGGTCGTCTCCGTCGACGCCCTCACCGACGGCGCTCCGGGGCGAGCACCTGCCCGCCGACGCCGCCAACGCCCTCCAGGTCCGAGTGTCGAAACTACGCCGGGCCCTCGTCGCGGCCGGCGTCCCGGGCGACGTCCTCCTCATCGCGCGCCGGGCTACCTGCCCGCCGTCGAGCCGGACGCCATCGACGTCCACCGGTTCGAGCACCTCCTGACCCGCGCCCGGCAGCTGGTCGCGGACGGTAATCCCGCGGGACGCCCGGCGCTGATGGACTGAAGCTCTGGCGGGGGCCAGCCGAGGGCGGCGTCGGCGACGCCGAGTGGATCGAGGCCGAGAGCGCGCGCCTGGAGGAGATGCGGATCTCTGCTCTCGAAATCGACTCGGAGCTCCTGCTCGAGCTGGGCCGGCACGGCGAGGCGGTCGCCGACTGGAGCGGCTGGCGACCCTGCACCCGCTGCGCGAGCGGCTCCATCGGCTGCTCATGATCGCGCTCGAACTCGGGCCGGGCGGCAGGCGGACGCGTCGGCCGCTCTACCACCGGTTGCGCACCCGGCTGGCCGACGAGCTGGGCATCGACCCGTCACCGGACCCCTGCGGGCCCTCGCCGAGGCGATCCTCCGGCAGCAGCTCCCCCAGCCCGCCGCGCCCGGGCCCGGCGCACCGCCCCGCACCTGGTTGCCGACGCCGCCGACGCCGCGCCCGCTCCCGCTCCGGCGTGGGCCGTTTGCGGACGACGTCCGCACCTCCCTGGACGCCGAGACCGCGCCCGTCGTCGCGCTGATCTGCCGCCAGCTCGACGGGGTCCCGCTGGCGATCGAGCTGGCCGCGGCGCGGGTCAAGGCGCTGCCGGTGTAGGAGATCGCCGACCGGCTGACCGACCGCTTCACGTTCCTGTCGGCGGACCCCGCACCGGCGAGGGGCGCGGCACGGGACGCTGCGGGCGACGCTGGACTGGAGCTACCAATTGCCGTCGGCCGCCGAGCAGGCGGTGCTGCGGCGCCTCGCGGTGTTCCGCGGCGGCTGGACGCTCGATGCGGCGGCACGTCTGCCCGTCGAGGACCTCGAGGCGGGCGAGGTCGTGGACGTCCTCTTCCGCCTCGTCGACCGCTCGCTCGTTGTCCCGGACCCCGACACCGGACGCTTCCGGCTGCTCGTCACCATCCGCGACTACGGGTGGACGAAGCTGCGCGAGGCCGGTGAGGTGGACACCGTCCAGACCCGGCACCTGGAGTACTTCACCGCCTTCCCAGACCGAGCACGGCTCCCTGACCCGCTCCGGGGCCTCGGGATCCGCCCGGATGCGCGAGGAGCACGACAACCGGCGCGCCGCGCTCGACTACGCGATCGACCGGGCCCGGCGCAGCGCGCGGCCGGACGACGTCGACGCCGGCTTCCGGCTGGCCAACGCCATGCGGTGGTTCTGGGGGCGGAACCTGCGGACGGAGGGCGCGGCCGCCCTGACCGCCCTCCTTGCGCTGCCCGGCGGGTCGCCGGCGTGCCGGGCCCTCGCGCTGCAGGGCTTCGCGTTGTTCCACGTCCACTACCCCACCCCCGAGTCCCGGGTGGCGGCGCGCGAGAGTCTGACGCTGCCGTGGCGGATCGGCGACACCCAGGACGCAGCAATATGTCGCGACTCGTGATCGCCTGGGAGGGGCAGTTCGGAGGCGACTTCCCGGATTCCCGGGCGATGGTGAGGCAGGCGGAGGAGGAACTCGACCAGGGCGCCGACCCCGGCGTCCCGCCGATGCCGCACTGAACATCAGGGCCCTCCTCCACCTCGGTCAGGGCGCTTTCGACGCCTCCATCGCGGAATGGGAGTTCGGGTCCTAACACGCCCGCGACATCCAGCACCGGGTCTGCAGGGGGCGATGTCCGCACCCGGGCATCGCGCTTCGGGAGACGGGACGAGGGCACGAGGCGGTCGACACCCTGCGCCGCGGGGCGGCTCTCGACGAGCAAGGCGGCTCCCTCCACGGCCTCGCCTTCGCGCTCGTCCCCACCTCGGCCACACCCTGCTCAGCAGCGGCGATCAGACCGAGGCGCGACAGCTGTTCGACCGCGGCAACGACGTCGGGCGACGCGTCCAGAACCCCCGGTGCCAGGCCCGGGCGGCCTGGGGACGAGCACGGCTCGCGTTCGCCGCCGGGCGCCCCGACCTCGAAGCCGAGGAGTGCCGGCGAGCGACGGCCCTCCTTCAGAACCGGGAGTTCCCGTGGGCGCTCGCCCAGCTCCGGGAGTTCCAGGCCGAGACGGCGACGGCAGCGGGACGTCTCGAGGTCGCCAACGAGGCGCGGGCCGCGGCACGTCAGGTGACGATCACGGAGCAGCTGAGATTCGCGCCACCGCCTCCTGGGCTACCGCGGGGTCGACGTCGCCGTTGATCCAGACGCGGCCCGCCGAGGCGTCGATCTCAAACGAGATCACCCCCGGCAGGTCCCGCAGTCGTCGGCTCAGCGCCCGCACGCAGCGCCGGCAAAGGCCGTGCGGGATCTCGAGGCCTTGCCGCTGTCGCGCCCCGTGATTCGGGGGCTGGCTGGTGCTCGGCATGAGGATCACGCTGCCGCAGACGACTGTTCACTGGCTGTCCACCAGCCACTCCTCTTCGTCCGCAGCCGACAGCCTTCGGCCAGAGGATGGACAGCCCCGACGGCGACGCTTCCTGCTGACCGACCAAGGCACTTGATCAGCAAGGAGAACGCCATGTCCCCGCCATCATGATCGATCTGGCACGGGCGATCGACCCCGACCGTCACCGTGAGGGGCGCCAGTCCCCCGCCGTTTCCGCGGGAGCGCCTGATGACCACGGTGCTCGAGACCACGACGGTCCGGGACGCCGCTGCGGCCGCCGTCCACGTCGTCAAGACCTACGGGCGCGGTGACGCCGCCGTGCGCGCCCTGGACGGCGCATCGCTGACCGTCGAGCGCGGCCGGTTCACCGCCGTCATGGGCCCCTCGGGGTCGGGCAAGTCCACGCTATGCACGTGCTGGCCGGGCTCGACGGCGCCGACGGCGGCACGGTGCGTGTCCGGCGCCGACCGACCTGTCCACGCTGTCCGAGCGCGAGCGCACGCTGCTGCGCCGCGACCGGATCGGGTTCGTCTTCCAGAGCTTCAACCTCGTCCCCTCCCTGACGGCGGCCGAGAACATCACCCTCCCGATCGGCACTCGCCGGCCGGCGTGCCGACCCGGCATGGATCGACGAGCTCGTCGCCACCCTGGGACTGGCCGACCGACTGCGCCACCGGCCGTCGGAGCTGTCCGGCGGCCAGCAGCAGCGGGTCGCCGTGGCGCGGGCCCTGGCATCCCGGCCGGACCCAGACCTCTCACACTGTGCTTTATATGAAGAGCCTTTTGCTGAGTTTTCCGTTGGTTCGCGCATTCGATTTGCGTTTTTGGGCAGCATTTTAAGCAGGTATGATCAGCGTTTGCATTGTCACATACAATCACCGTCAGTTGATTGGAGAATGCCTGGATTCGTGTCTCAAACAGGACGTGGATGACTTGGAGCTGATCGTTGTTGATGACGCCTCCACCGACGGCACGCCGGATGTTCTTAGGGGCTACTCTGAGCGACATCCGCGCGTTCTGAGGCCATTTGTAATCCGCGGAACGTAGGTATCACTGAAAGTAGCAATCTCACCTACAACAGAGCCGCCCGAGGACGATACATTGCTTGGATGGGCGGCGACGACGTGATGCTCCCCGGGAAGTTGCGGGAAAACAGCTAGACTTCATGGAGGCACATCCAGATTGCGCCCTCTGCTACCACGACCTCGATGTATTTGACTCGACTAGTAACCGGACGTTGCGTTGCATGACTCAGGGCGTGGTAGCGCAAAGCCGCGTGTTGGGGGACCGGAACAGCTGGTTCGAGTTTGCACATTCCTCGGCGCGTGTTCCGTCATGACGCGTCGCAGTGCTTGCCCGCAGCGTGGATTCGATTCGCGAATCGTTGCTGGGTCTGACTGGTTGTTCTGGATCGAGACGGCGATGAACGGCCGCATCGGATATATCTCCGAAGTGCTAGGGCGATACCGGCGGCACGCTGGAAATGTCACGAACGATAGCAATGAGAGCGATCAGCTCGTGACCCTCGCCCTGGTCGAGGCGAGGTACCCGGGTCTAGCCCCCGAACACGCGCCGATACCGCGCGCGGTGGCTGTATGCGAAGGCAGTTTCTCGGATCCTCGCGAATGACGGGGCGGCTGGCCGAGCGCTGCTCTCCGAGTCCCTTCGACAGGGATGGGTCTCATGGAAATGGTTCCTCTGGCTCGGGAAGAGTTTCGTTGCGTAAGGTTTTGACACAGTACTGGAGCGTTCTTGCGGGCGTCAGAAATTATGCCGCGGCAACGGTGGTTCTGCAGTTCGTATCCGGTCTCTTAGAGGGACTCGCGCTCTTCAGTTTGTCGCCAATCTTGAAGGCGGGCAGTCGACAGGCTGATCCGCAGTCAATCGTCGTGGGTATACTCGAGGGCGTTGTCTTAGTCGGTGCCCTTTCTTCTTCGGCGAGGTTGGCCGCGGACTCGCTCTTGCTAAGGTTGCGGTGCGTGGTCGACGAACGGCTCAAGAGTCAAATGACCGCGGTCTCTGAAAATTTCTGGCCTGCGTTCGTTTCTTTGAAGCAAGGGGACATTAGCAAAGCCACTTTGGTTGAAGCTTTTCATGTGTCGATGGGTGCTAGTCAGTTTCTGTCGGCGTGCGGAGCCTCCCTCATAGCGCTCGCCTTGGCCGGCGTCGCGATGTTGATTTCTACACCCATGACGGTGCTGACACTTCTCTTCGGCGCGGTGGCAGGCATCGGGTATCGTTCGGTCGGCCGGCGTTCAGCACAAAAGTCCGCTGAGCTATCGCGTGTCTCAGCGGAAATCGGCGATCACGTCGCCGAAACCTTCGGCAACCTTAAATTCTTTGCAGCGACCGGTGCCTCGGATAGAGCTCAATCACGCGCGATCGAGAGCTTTCGATACTATTCGATCCGCTTCTTTGCTTGGCAATTCTATGTTCTCGCTATGCGCTGGGCCTTTGAAATTGGCGGTGTGCTGTTGATTGGTTCGTTCTTGGGCATCAGTATGCTCATAGCGAACCAGCCTGTAACAGACTCCCTAGTGCTGCTCGCCGTATTTTATAGGCTTGCGCCACGTACTGAAGCAGCACACGAAGGCTTCTTTCAGGCTCGAAACTATCTCCCTTGGTATGACTCCTGGGAGGAGCGCTATCGTTATGTGGTCGAGAACGCCGAAATCGCCTTTGGCCGGGCAACTTCAATGTTTGATCAAGAATTACAAATCGAGAATGTTGAGTACATCTACCCCGGTTCGACTGAGCCCGCGATCGCCGGGGTGAGCCTTCGCATACAAGGGAGTCTGCCTGGCTGTCGTCGGAGAATCTGGAAGCGGAAAAGCACACTGATGGATATAGTCACTGGATTGCTGCGCCCCACGTCAGGCCGTGTGCTCGTCGACGGCCAGTCCCTAAATTCTCGACATCGACCAATGGCGGCATCGCATCGGGCTGGTTTTGCAGGATACGCCAGTGTTCAACACGACGGTGCTGGCGAACATTACATGGGGTGATCCCGTGCCTGATCGTGATCGCGCACGACGCTGTGCAGAGCAAGCACATGCTCTGGATTTTATAGCAGACATTGCCGGCCCAAATGGATACTGTTCTTGGCGAGAAGGGGGGAGGCTTTCCGGCGGCCAACGGCAGCGCATCGGCCCTGCACGGGCTCTCTATCGAAAGCCGAGCTTGCTGATTCTGGACGAAGCGACCAGCGCCTTGGATAGCGAGTCCGAGGTGCGTATTCAAGATGCGCTGCGGAAGCTGAAGGGCTCAGTCACGATCGGGTCCCCGTCGCGCACCATTTGAGGACGGTCCAAATCGCCGACGAAATCGTCGTGCTGGAGAAAGGCCGCGTCGTTCAACACGACACGCTGGCAGAATTAGTTTCCGATGAGAGTGGACCATTCCATCGGATGGCTGCAGCGCAGGGGCTAGCAACGCGCCGAATATGCATGAGTTAAGTGTCGGTGTAAGAAGGTGGATGAAGTCGAGCGACGGTGAAGCTCTTCTCGACTCACCGAGAGAGTTACCTAAGCCGTCATCACCGTTCCAACCATCGTCAACTCGGCACTACAGCCCCGGGCGATATACCAGGACTTGTCCAGGGGTTCGGGGTGCTTTCTGGAGCCGAGGGCAGCGCCGAGCAGCGCTTACGCGAATACGGCCGAGAGCGACCGCCTCCTGTTGCTCGACGAGTAATGATCCGTCAGGATATCCACAGTGCAACGAAAGCGTCTGCGCGACCGCGGACGATGCGGCTTTCACTGTAGTCTTTTCCCTCGGCCCAGGCGGCGCCGAAGCGGTGATGTCGCTACTTGCCGAAGAGCGGCGGCGAAGGGGTAGGGACGTGACACTGATCACTCTGGACGCCGCGGCGACCGATTTTCATGTAAACCCTCGCCGCACGTCTATCGGATCGCGCTTGGACTTGCCGGAGATTCAAGGAGCGTGTGGACTGGAGTCTCGAACAACTGGCGACGTATTTTCGCGCTGCGGGTATCGCGCTGCACGACCTGACGCGATCGTCTCCAGCTTCGTGGACAGCACAAATCTTCTGGTTCTAGTGGCGGCGATGGGACTCGGGATACCTGTCATCGTGTCGGAGCGCACGCACCCCGGCGAGCACGACATAGGCGCAGTTCGCTCCCTAATGCGGCGAATTCTTTATCCGCTAGCGCGGGCCGTCGTGGTGCAGACGGAAGATGCGCGAACCTGGATTGCGAAATGCATTCCCGGAACGAAGCTCTACGTCGTCCCCGAACCCTGTCTTGGCCTGTCAGACTCGCCGTTCAACGCAACCAACGCGTAGGAGTGTCGTCGGAGTGGGCCGGCTCACTCCCGAAAAGGGCTTTGATCGTCTGCTGGACGCGTTTGCACGCTGCTCTCACGCTCACCCTTCGTGGCTCCTCCAAATCGTCGGCGAGGGACCGGAACGGCAGATCTGCAGGCCCAAGCTGCGAGTCTCGGTATTGGTGATCGGGTACGCTTTTTCGGGCTCGTCGACAAGCTAGATTCTGTTTTTCACCGCTCCGATATTTTTGTCCTGCCCTCGCGATTTGAGGGCTTCCCGAATGCTCTCCTGGGAGGCGATGGCTTGTGGCCTACCAGCAGTCGCCTTCGATTGCCCGAGCGGGCCTCGAGACGTGATTCGCCACAAGGTGAACGGCTTGCTCGTGCCCCCGGGAGACGTCGAGGCGCTCGCTGGTGCGATGAGCGGGCTCATGGCCGATGAGGTAGAGCGCAGGCGCCTCGGGTCGTGCGCGCCTGAGGTCGTCGACCGTTTCTCCATCGAGCAAGTCATGCGATTGTGGGACGACGTACTAACAGCGGCAATGGGGCCGGAAAGCAGCCTGCGGATACGAGCGAGATGCTTCAACGCAAGACCGGCGATGCGAACGCTTCCGCGGCGCCGGCGGAAATCGCCGCAGGCGAGCGTTTCGCCTTCGGTAGTAATTCGGCAGCGATCTCTGGCGACACTCGACGACACACAGATCCAGATGGCGGAGCAGTCGCTACGCGACATGCTGGAGGCACCCGATCTCATCGGAACCCGCTTCCTCGATGTGGGCTCTGGAAGCGGCCCTCTTCTCGCTCGCTGCTAGACGAATGGGAGCGGACGTCGTTTCTTTCGACTACGACCCGCAGTCGGTCGCGTGTACGGCCGTTCGCCGGCGTTTCTTCCCGAACGACGATCACTGGCACGTCAAGAACGGGTCGATTCTTGACCGACGGTACGTGACCGCGTTGGGTACGTTCGACGTCGTCTACGCATGGGGCGTTTTGCACCACACGGGAGCAATGAGAGAGGCGCTGTCAAACGTTGCAGACCTCGTGCATTCAGGGGGGCTACTTTTCACGGCAATTTACAACGACCAAGACACCCGCTCGATCCACTGGAGACGAGTCAAGAGGCTCTACTGCTCGAGTGTTACGGGCCGACTGGTCGTTTGCGCGATATTTGTACCGTATCTCGCCTTGCTAGGCCTTCGATCCGACATTCGTGCCGGCAGAAATCCGTTGATGGCCTACCGAGGGTCTGCTGGCAACGCTCGCGGTATGTCTCGAGTCTACGACTGGTTCGACTGGCTCGGAGGCTATCCGTTCGAAGTCGCAAGGCCGGAAGAGATATTTGATTTCTTCCGCCGCAGGGGTTTTTCGCTTCAGCGATTGACGACCCAGGGCGGAGGTGAGGGCTGCAATCAGTTCGTGTTTCGGAAGAGCTGATCTCGGAGCTCACTCCGCTCTTTGGGCCGTGTCGAATGCGAATCCTTCTTCTCATACGTTCGCTCGCAATCGGCGGCGCGGAGGCACAGCTCGTTCTACTCGCTCGCGGGCTGCAGCGAGCCGGGCACTCCGTCGTCGTTGCCGTACTTTATCCGGGCGGACCGTTCGAAGCGGAGTTGCGGCAAGCAGGCGTGCCGATCGTGTCCCTCGAGAAACGGGGGCGCCACGAGCTCGCTGGAACCATCGCCCGATTGGTGCAGGTCGTCCGTGGCGAACGCATTGATGTCATCTATACCGCGCTGACGGCGGCGAACGTTCTCGGTGCGGTAGTCCGGCTGCTGTTCCGCGACTCCGCGTGGTCTGGACGTCTCCGGGCAGGCTACATGGATCTTCGGCGCTACGATCGTTGGATGCGTCTGACTTCGGCGGTGGAGCCGTGGCTCGTCGCGTTTCAGCGACCGCATCGTCGTCAACTCCAGAGCAGGACTCGTCTCACGCCGTCGCGAACGGCTTTCCACGCGACAAGATGACCCTGGTGCGTGAACGGAGTCGACACGGAGCGGTTCCGACGCGATCCGGAAGGCGGAAGTCGCATCCGCTCGGAGTGGCGGTTGCCGGCGCACGAGAGCCTCGTCGGTCTAATCGGCAGAATCGATCCAATGAAGGACCATCGGACTTTCCTTGCCGCGGCTGCGGCTCTGCTGAAGGACCGGATCGCGAACCTCCGGTTCGTCTGCGTCGGTGAAGGGACGGAGCGATACGTTCGCGAGCTTCGCGATCTCGCAAAGTCCCTCGGCATTGAAGCTTACTTGCTATGGGCGGGCGCACGTTCGGACATGACTGCCGTCTACAACGCGCTAGACGTCCTCGTGCTCTGCTCACGTTCGGAGAAGGACTCCCCAACGTCGTTGCCGAAGCGATGGCGTGCGGAACTCCGTGTGTCGTGACCGACGTCGGAGACGCAGCTTGGGTGGTTGGAGAGACGGGGATCGTCGTGCCTCCGTCGGCGCCTGCGGCACTGGCCGACGGCATCGAGGCTCTACTGAAGCGCCCGCTGACGCCCGCGCAACGCGAAGAGCTCCGCCGGCGCGTCGTCGAGAATCTCGGCGTTCGAGCGGCTGATTCGAGAGACGGCCGCGGTGCCCACAGCAAGTGGTCTCGGAGCGCGCATGAGCATTTGCCGCTCGCGAGTCGATCCAAACCAGCAGTCGGAGCAGAGCGACTGACCATGTGCGGCATCAGCGGGTTTCTCGACCTCGATCACTCCATCGCGGGTTCCGATCTCGAAGCCATCGTCGGCACAATGGCGATCACTCTTCGCCACCGTGGACCCGATGACGAAGGTACATGGGTCGACGAGGAGGCGGGAGTGGCCCTCGGATTCCGCCGCCTGTCCATCATCGACCTCTCGACCGAAGGCCATCAGCCGATGCTCTCCGCCTGCGGCCGCTACGTGATCGTCTTCAACGGCGAGGTCTACAATTTCCGGGCGCTGCGAGCGGAGCTCGAGCCTCTCGGCCACCGCTTCCGCGGCCACTCCGACACCGAGGTCATGCTCGCCGCGATCTCGGAGTGGGGACTCGAGGCCGCCGTCCGGCGGTTCATCGGCATGTTCGCCTTTGCCCTGTGGGATCGACGGGAGCGAGAGCTTTCGCTGGTTCGCGATCGTCTCGGCATCAAGCCGCTCTACTACGGCCGGTTCGGCCGCGTCGTCGTCTTCGCCTCGGAGCTGAAGGCGATGCGCGTCCACCCGGCCTTCCGAGCCGAGATCGACCGAGACGCGCTCGCGGCATACATGCGCCACAACTACATCCCGGCGCCACGAACGATCTACAGAGGATGCTTCAAGCTGCCTCCGGGCACGATCCTGCGCATCCAGAGTGGCGACGACGCGGTGCCCGATCCCGAGACCTACTGGTCGGCGCGCGAGGTCGCGGTCGCCGGGCTCGCGAAACCTCTGGCCATCGAGCCGAAGGAGGCCGAGGTCGCGCTGGAGGAGCTCCTCCGCGACTCAGTCAGACTCCGTCTGGAATCGGACGTTCCGCTCGGGGCGTTCCTCTCGGGAGGCATCGACTCCTCGACCGTCGTGGCGCTGATGCAGGCTCAATCGGCTCGGCCGGTTCGCACGTTCACGATCGGGTTTCGCGAACGGCGCTACGACGAGGCAGAGCACGCGAGAGCCGTCGCGGCTCACCTCCACACCGAGCACACCGAGCTCTACGTGGAACCGTCGGACGCGCTCGACCTGATCCCGAAGATCCCGGATTGGTACGACGAGCCGTTTGCGGATTCGTCGCAGCTGCCGACGTTCCTCGTCTCGCAAATGACCCGCCGCCACGTGACCGTCGCGCTCTCGGGCGACGGCGGCGACGAGCTGTTCGCCGGCTACGATCGGTATTTCTGGGCCGAGTCCATCTGGAGAGCCGTCGGCGGCATTCCCGAGCGGTGGCGGGAGCGGCTCGCAGGCGTGCTCACCCGATTCTCACCGGCGACGATCGATCGAGTCGCCGATTTCGTCGCCGGCCGCTGGCGCCCTCCTCAGGCGGCGGACAAGTCGCGGAAGCTCGCCGGCGTGCTCAGGCTCGACAGCGTCGATGCCATCTACAGGCGGCTGTTGACGCACTGGGACCAGCCCGACCGCGTCGTCCTCGGAGCAACGGAGCCGAAAGGGATCCTCTGGGACGAAAGCCTGGTCGACGACCTTCCACAGTTCATTCCTCGAGCGCAATTTCTCGACCTCGTGACGTATCTGCCGGACGACATCTTGACCAAGGTGGATCGCGCGAGCATGGCGGTCGGCCTCGAGGCTCGCGTTCCTCTGCTCGACCATCGAGTGGTCGAGCTCGCGTGGCGGCTGCCGTTCTCGTTCAAGGTGCAGCGGGGGCAACGGAAGTGGCTGCTCCGCAGGGTCCTCTCTCGCTACGTCCCGAGCGCTCTCTTCGATCGACCGAAGATGGGCTTCGGCGTTCCCATCGACACGTGGCTCCGCGGGCCGCTCCGAGAGTGGGCGGAGAGCCTTCTCGACGATCGCCGCCTCGGCCAAGAAGGGTTTTTCGACGTTCGGCTCGTGAGAGAAAAGTGGCTCGAGCATCTCTCCGGGCGACACAACTGGCACTACCTGCTGTGGAACGTGCTGATGTTCCAGGCCTGGAAGGAGAGATGGGCATGACATGCGGCAACGCGGCTCCGCGAGTGACACGCGCGG
Source organism: uncultured delta proteobacterium (assembly GCA_963712515.1). GTDB lineage: Bacteria > Desulfobacterota > Binatia > JACPRU01 > JACPRU01 > CAVQIG01. The sequence continues at coordinate 83,249 of CAVQIG010000012.1, read as the reverse complement.
CATGATCGCCGACCCGCCCCCTCGAAGCGGGTTCGCTCGCGATGCCGCGGGCGTCGCCGGAACACGCGTTCAGCGGAAGGTTCATCCGCTGGGGGCGATCCTGGTTTTTGCCCTTACCGCCTATGCGTTCTGGCCCTCGCTGCACAACGGATTCGTCAGCTGGGATGACCCGCTCAACTTTACCGACAATCCGCACTATCGGGGCCTCGGCTGGTCGCAGCTCGAGTGGATGTTCACGTCGCTTCCACACGGGCCCGTACATCCCGCTGACGTGGATCTCGCTCGCCGTCGACTACCTCGTTTGGGGCTCTGAACCCCGCGGGTTACCACCTCACGAGCCTCTTGTTGCACGCCGCCAACGGCGTCCTCGTCTACGCAATCGCCAAGAGGCTCATCGAGATCGGCTGCACTGGAGAAGGCGATCACGTCGGCAGGATCGAAGCTCGGCGCGGTGGTTGCCGCCCTTCTCTTCAGCGTCCATCCCCTGAGGGTCGAATCGGTCGTCTGGGCTACGGAGCGGCGAGACGTCCTCTGCGGATTCTTCTTCTTGGCCTCGCTCCTCTTCCACCTGGAGTCGTTGAGCGTCGCCGGTCATGAGCGCCGCAAGCTCCGGGCGTGGTCTCTCGTCAGCTACCTCCTCTCTCTGCTCTCCAAGGCCGCGAGCGTGCCGTTGCCGGTTCTATTGGTCGTCCTCGACGCCTACGTCTCGAAGAAGCGGCAGCCCGAAGGCCACCCTCTGAGCGCCACGAATCTGACACGGTCGCTCGTCGACAAGGTTGCCTACTTCGGATTGGCGGTTTCGTTCGCCGCGGTTGCCGTCGTCGGCCAAGCCCGGCACAGCATCATGCCGCCGAGTCCCGCCTTCGGGATCCTTCATCGTGCGGCGGTGGCGGCGTACGGCATGGTGTTTTACCTCGCTAAAACGCTCCGGCCGCGTGACTTGTCTCCTCTCTACGGTCTTCCTCTCTCGTTCGATCCGCTCGAGCCTCGCTTTCTCGTCTGCATGCTGATCGTGCTTCTCACGACACTGGCTGCCCTCTGGCTCGCCAACCGCTGGCCCGCCTTCCTCGCCGCCTGGGCTTGGTATGTCCTCGCCCTGTTGCCGACGTCGGGAGTTCTGCAGGCGGGCTTCCAGATCGCCGCGGATCGCTACACGTACCTGCCCTCCCTCAGCTGGGCAGTGCTGGCGGGCGCGATCGTCGCTCGGGCAGAACGTTGGCTCGGTGAGCGCTGGCCGCGCGTCGCACGACTGCCCGCGCTGGCTGCGATCGGCGTGATCGCCGAGCTCGTCTTCTTGACCCGGGCGCAGACACTCGTCTGGCACGACACGCTCTCGCTCTGGCAACGTGTCGTAGAGCTGGAGCCCGATTCGATCACCGGCAACAACAACCTCGGGGCGGCACTGGCGGAAAAGGGGCGCCTTTCCGAAGCGATCACCCATTTTCGATTCGTGCTCGAGCGCGACCCGCGATATGTCCCCGCCCAGCGCAATCTCGCGAAGGCTCTGAAGTTGATGAACCCCGACGAGGCGCCCGGTCTTCCCCCGGTCCCCGACACACCCGCCGACTCGTCACTATGACCGCGGCGGCGTGGTTGGTGGCCAGCCGACGTCGGCGTCCTCTTTCCCCTTTGGGCGCCCCGGGCTTTGCCGCTATTCTTTTCAAACGCCGATCGATCCGGCCGACGACACCCATCGATGGATGCGACCGAGACTCTCGCCGCCAAGCTCGAGGCAGACGACCGCCCGCTTCGCGGCCCGCGAACCTCGCGGCTAGTCGCGCTGATCCTGCTCGCCACCGGAGCCGTCGCGGCTTGCGCGTACCACGCGACCGGGGAGCTCGTCGACGATGCCTACATCGACTTCCGCTACGCGGCGAACCTCGTCGCAGGCAGGGGTCTGGTGTTCAATCCGGGCGATCGGGTCGAGGGTTACACGAACTTCCTCTGGGTGATTGTCCTCTCCACGGCGCGCTCGCTCGGCGTCGATCCGGAGTGGTCCACCCGCCTGTTGGGCGGAGCGTTCGCCGTCGCCACGGTGCTCGTGACGGCCGCGTGGCTTGCTGGAGAAAATGGCCGGCCGCTTTGGAGCACGCTCCTCGCGCCGGTGCTCCTCGCGCTCAACCCACTGTGGGGCCTTTGGGCGGAGTCGGGGCTCGAAACCACTCTCTTCACGCTGCTCGTCACTTTGGGATTGCGATCGGATGGGAGGCGGAGGCGCGAGGGAAGCGATGGCCCACGCTCTGCGCTCTTCTACGCGCTGGCGACCCTCACGCGGCCCGAGGGGGCGCTCTTCTTCGCGGTCAGCCTCGCGTATCGTGCGTTCCAACCGAGTGTGCGAGAGCGATGGGCGCTAGTCCGTGCGGAGGTCGTCACCTACGGAGCGATCGTCGCGATCTTCGTCGCGTGGCGCCTTTCGTACTACGGAGACATTCTCCCCAATACTTTCTACGCTAAGACGAGCTTCTCGACGGCAGGCGTTCCACGCGGCTTGGCATACCTCGCGGCCTTCTTCGCCGATGCCCACTCCGCTCCCTTGTTCTTGCTCCTGCTGCCCACGCTTCTCCTCGCCTCCAGGCGATTCGAGCTCCGGCTGGTTTCTTGGGTGATCTTCGTCTACCTCACCGGCGTCGCCTTGGAAGGGGGCGATGGCTTTCCCGCGTTCCGGCAGATCGTGCCGATCCTGCCGGCGTTGTATTTCCTGATTCAGGAGGGGGCTGTCGGACTGTTGGAGCTCCTTCGGCGCCGTACGGCTCGCTGGACGGTTCCCGCGCTCGCAGCCGTCTGCGCGGCGGCCGCGCTCTGCCATCTCGCGAACCTGACTCAATTGGCGCACAGGGTCCGCTCACAGAACGACGGATTCACCGCAACGAGAAGGCTCGCCGGCCTTGCGCTTCGTGAGCAGGTGCCGCCGTCGACGACGATTGCCTTGTGCTCGATCGGCGCGGTCCCCTACTTCTCCGGGCTCTACGCGTACGACATGCTCGGACTCACCGACCGGCACATCGCGAGGATGATGCCGCGGGATTTCGGGCGGGGACGTGCCGGCCACGAGAAGGGGGACGGTCGCTACATCCTCGATCAGCGGCCGGACCTGATCCTGATCGGCAACGTACTCACGGCCGAGCGCTCGCTGCCCGTCGAGAAGGCGCTAGCCATGGAGTGGCCTTATTTCTTTCACGCCGAAGCGGAGCTGGTGACCGACCCCGATCTGTACCGCTTGTACAGTCGGGATGCCGTGCGTATGCCGAACGGTCAGCACCTCATGCTCCTCCGCCGCAAGGACTATGTACTTTCCGCCTCGGCGGTCCCGAGCCTGGATCGATCGGTGACCGATCCACGTGCGACGCCCGTGTCACGGCAGTGAATTGGGGGCGCGCCTTTCCTTGGCACGCCACATCGGCGAGCTTGATGCGGGAGACCGTCGCTTGAGGGCCGCACGGACGGAGCCAACGACGGTGCCGGCGGTCAGGCGCATCGTTCACGTGATCACCGGCCTCACCCGCGGCGGCGCCGAGATGATGCTCTACAAGATCCTCTCGCGGTTGGACCGCTCTCGCTTCGAGCCGGCGGTCATTTGCCTCAAGAATGAGGGTCCCATCTCCGACCGCATTCGCAAGCTCGGCGTGCCCGTCGACAATCTCGACATGGGCGCCCGCTTCTCCGCCGTGGGCCCGATTCTCCTCGGGCGGCGGCTTCGGCAACGGGCACCCCACCTCGTTCACACATGGCTCTACCACGCCGACTTGGCTGGCGGTTTGGCGGCAAAGCTCTTCGTCGGCGTACCCGTCATCTGGGGTATTCGCATGAGCCGCGTCGACCCCCTGGCGTTCAAGCGAAGCACGTCCTTCGTCGCACGGCTCTGTGCTTGGCTCTCGCCTCTCGTTCCGGATCGCATCGTTTGCTGTTCCGAAACCGGCCGGGACGCGCACATCGAGTTCGGCTACGACGCTAAGAAGATGATCCTGATCCCCAATGGGTTCGACACCGAGGAGTTCCACCCGGATGACGCTGCTCGCGGCTCGGTTAGAGACGAGCTCGGCATCCCCCGCTCGTCGCCGTTGATCGGACTGGTGGCGCGCTTCGACCCTCACAAGGACCACGAAACATTCGTCGGCGCGGCAGCGCGGGTTCACCGGCGGTTTCCGGACGCTCACTTCCTTCTCGTCGGGCACCACGTCGACCGGGATAACCAGGCGCTCAATGGATGGGTCGACGCAGGGGGAATCCGCGGCGTATGCCATCTGCTCGGCGCGCGCGACGACGTCGCTCGGCTGACTGCGGCATGCGATGTGGCGGTTTCATCTTCCTTCGGTGAGGGCTTTTCGAACGCGATCGGCGAGGCGATGGCCTGCGGAGTCCCCTGCGCCGTGACGGACGTCGGTGATTCTTCGTCGATCGTCGGCGACGCGGGAATCGTCGTGCCGCCCCGAAATCCCGAAGCCTTGGCCGGAGCCATCGGCGACCTCCTATCGCTCGATACCGGCGCAAGGCGGAGCCTCGGGCTAGCCGCTCGTCAACGTATCGGCGACAACTTCGAGCTGGCCCGCGTCGTGAAGCGTTACGAGGACCTCTACGGCGAGCTCACCGGCGCTGTGCGTCGTTAAGCTTGCTCATGCCTTGAGCGGAATCGTGTTGACCACAACTCACCCCGGTAGGAAATAGGAGAGTAGCGCGACGATAGTGAATCCTACAGGGTGTTTGCGTCTGCCACCCTCATCCCTTTGGAGCCGCTCCCCCCGCGAGTTTCTGCGCGCGCACGCCGCACACGAATACCAGCGCGTAGGCGAGCAATCCCGCGGCGAGCACACCCCGGCTGCCCGCCCCGACCCCGATCACCGCCGCCGCCGCCGAACCCGCAATCGACGCCGCGCCGTTTGTGGCCCACATCTTTTGCACGGCCCATTCACCAGTCGGCGCGACAAGTCGCACGCCCAGCGGGAATCCAAAGCCGAGCACGAAACCGGTTCCCATCAAGACGACCGCGCAGACTGCGGCCCGCCCCATGCCGCTCCCGATCGATTCGATGGCCGAGAGCATCGGAAAGAAATAGAAGACCGCCACAAGCACTGCCAGCATTACCGCCCAAGCACGGTGGAACTTGCCCGGCGCAAAGAGTCTCGCGCTCGCTGCTGAGCCGACTCCCGTTCCCAGCAACATCGAAAAGAGCACGACCGAAAGCGCCGTCGTCGGGTGGCCGAGGATAATGCTCAGCCTCTGGTGAAGCCCTAACTGCACGAACATATAGCCGAGGCCGATCCCGAGAAAATAAGGCGTCATCCAGCGGTAAACACGCCGGTCCGCGCGCGAAGCCGCCGCCGAAGGGAGCGTGAATCCGGCCACCAACGCCACGACCAGAGTGATCGCAAGCGTCACTCCGCAAATCAGCATCATCACGCGGACGGCGTTGAAGGTGATGTCGGTGACCGCGCCGATCCGCATGTTCCAGAACCGGAAAATATCCAAGGCGCGAAGCTGAAGAAAGAAATAGGGACGGAGATCCGTCGGAGGCGAGATGTCGTAGGGCGAATCCGCTATTGTTTCGTTCCGCCTCGCCGGATCCAGGAGGGCGTTGACCTCCGGGATATACGATTCGATCCCCGGGCCGGCGATAACGTGCCACCACGCTTCCTTCTGAATCTCAAGAATCTTCTGCATCTCTGCAGGCGCGATCGGCGATTTCGAAACAACGATCGTCGTGCAGACGGGCGGGCCCCCCTTGGCCGGCTTCCCACCCGAAAGCTTGCGCTCTCCAAGGAGAATGATGTGACGAGCGGGATCCTTCACGCCGCACTTGTCGAGCAGCGCCACCGCGAGCGAAATCAGGCGCTCGGCCTCGGCCGGCTCCTGCGGCAGAAACCAGCGGGTCATCGTCAACAGGCCGTCGTCGTTGAGCGCGTCGAAGAACGTCCGCCAACCTTCGAGCGTGTAGACGCCGTTTTCCGAGAGAACGAAGCCCCCGCTCGCGGTGGCGGCCCAAGTATCAATCATCGACGCCTGGATCACATCGTATCTTTTTGCCCGAATTCTTGATGCCGACGCGGGCCTCGCTGTGGACGAGCGAGACCTCCGGCCATTTGGCGAGATCGGAAAACTCGACGAAGACATTCTTGAGAAGGTCAAGAATGATGCCGTTGAGTTCGTAACCGTCCACGTGCTTCGCGCCGGAGGCGATCGGCGCAAGAATGTCCCGCCCCGCGCCGACGCCGATAATCGCCACGCGGTCGATCGGACGCCCGAGCCGGTAACCGACGTAGCGGATGTCGTCGTTCCACCACGATGCCGCGGGCGGCGGTTCACCCTCCGCGCGTGGCCGCGTGACGTAGAGTTTCGTCGCCGCGCCGCGGTCGATCACGAGTCGAAGTATGGTGTGCTGGGCTTTGTTGGGCTGGGGCAGAACGATGATCCGGCTGTGTTCGTTCCATCGCTCGATGACCGGTTCCTCCGCTATCTTGAGCCCGAGAACTCGCCCATCCGTGAGATGGTTCGCCGCGATACCCCCGACCGCCACGAGTGCTAGAGCGCCCGCGCCCGCCTGCTGCCGGCCGGAATTCCGTGCGAGGACTAGCGCGGCAAGGGCAGAGAGAAGGACCGGGGCGAGCAGCAACGAAGCTCCACCGATGCTTCGCATGAGAAAAATCGCACACAAACATGCCAACGCCGCCGCGATGAGATCGCAGGCGTAGAGCCGCCCGATCCAAGCCTCCCGGTGCGCGAAAGCAGTGGCGAGGAAAGCCCCCGCCGCGGTCAGTCCAGGAATGAAAATCAGTGAAATCAAAAGCACGGCGCTCGTCGGAGGCGGAGAATACATGTCCTTCGTCCGGTAAAGCGCCATGCAGATCGCCGTGCAAAACGTCCAGGCGGAAAAAAAGAGAGCCAGACCTGCAAGCCGCTGCCGGATCTCGTCGCCGGACATCGCGGACGCATTCCACCGCGAGGCTTGAAGCCCACCGAGCGTCAACCCCGACATGACCATCGAGATCGCGAAGAACGAATAATGATACAAAAACAGGACCGAGAAGAGACGCGTCAACGTGATCTCGAGCAGCAGCATCGCCGCTGCGACCAGCGCGACTCCGAGGCCGAGACGGCGCTCCAGCGACTCACTGATCGCTTGGTTCGAGATCTCGGTCCCCGAGCCACGCGTTCCGGCAATGCCTTGTCGGCGAAGATCATAGGCCAAACGGTCCATCCTTCAATCACCCCTCAGTCATTCAATTGGCCAATCCCAGCCTACTCAGAATTCGGCCTCTTGTGGTGCCGATCCCATCCTATCCCATCCTGTGACTCCCAAAAAAAAGCCGCCTCGACTCCCGCGGAGACGTTCACGGCGCGAGTCGCTTCCAGGGCAGGGAGGAGCGATCGGCTCACTGCTTCCGCAATACGTGTGTAGCCGGCATCGATCGGGTGAATGCCGTCCGCCCCCATCAGAGAGGCATCGAATTCCGGCGGAGAAAAGTCGACCAATCCGGCGCCGGGGCGTGTGCCGCATGACCGTCGCGCGTAGCAGTTCCCGGTAGAGCACGTGAATTCTGGGGATCAGCTCTGCAGGGAATAGGACGTCGTGGCTGTGATTCGTCACACCCGCTCCGTAGGGCGGCGCAACGAATAGGATCGGCACACCTACTCGATGAGCGCTCTCGATCATCTCCTCGATGTTGTCGACGAAGTACCGCGGTGGGACTCGCGTGGCCTCGATCAGCTGCTGAAAGCTCAGCAAGCTCTCACGGGCCCTCGGCGGATAGAGGAGGTAGTGCATCAGCTGGTAGGTCCGCAGCCAGGACAGACCTTGGTAGGTGAGCAACTGGAAGCGGGTGAGGGGGCGGAATTCGTTGTCTGGGACTCCAGCGGCGGCGAACCAGTAATCGTTCCAACCGAAGTATGCGACCACTGCATCGGGGCGGTACGCGAGCGCTTCGTGAAGAAACTGGAGGCCTTGGTACGTGGAGTAGCCCCCCACGGCAGCGATCAGAGCCTCTGCCGCGATTCCTGACTGCCGGAGTAAGGCCACGACCTTCTCGGGATATTGGTCGGGCCCCGCGTTGGTGCACGAATCGCCGAGGAAGAGAATCCGCCGCCGTTGTAGTCTCGCTCGCGGGGCAGCTCTCCACCTTGGTAGCCGAGCCGATTGACGTCTCCAAACCCCGGCTCTGCCTTCCACATCCGCCGCGGGTCGGGAACGAAGTGTTGTAAGACCCGGTGCGAGTTTTGCCAAGCAATGTGGTCGTTCGCAGACTCCTGCTGCATGAGCTGCGGGAAGCGTGAGTACTCGAATCCGAAGAAGCGAAGCCCTAGCTCCAACGTGCCGAAAAACGCCACGTTCACGATGGCGCTCATGAGAGCGTAGCGCTTGTTCACCGCTAGAGAATCTTACGTGCCGCCGAACGGCGAACTCAAGCCGGGGGTTTACCGGTAGCCGCGTCACATCCCGGTTTCCTTGAGCTTGCCGTTCGGTCCCGTTACCCTGTTGATAATACTCGAGCGCTGCTGGGGCAGAGGGGCAGGCGTCTCGGCAATATGTCATGATTGCATCCCCCGGCTCCCGCGTTCGTAACGGGGCTCAGCTCTTCTTCGAGCGCGCCGGCGTATTGCACCGATCGAGCGGATCGGGCTCGATCCGGCTTGGCCGTCACTCTTCGCCGGTGCGCCTCACGGAACAGCACCCATTCCGGGACGGCGTCCGTTTTCTCGCATCGACCGCCGTGCTGGCCGGAATGCTCAGCGGGGCTCTCGAAGTAGCCTATGCACGAAGCCGTTTCCGCGGTGATCTCGAATCCGGGCGGCTCCTGTTGGTCGGAATCTGTCTCCACGGGGATTTTGCAGTCGCAGTGGCGACGGTGGTGCTCGCCGTTCTGGCTGTCGTCTCGGTCTTGGAGAGATGGGCGGGCGCGGTCCAGGAGATCCGCGGTGGGCTGGTCCTTCGTGCTCTGGGGACGCTCCTCATCGTCGGCACGCTGCTCTTTTTTCGCACTGCCTCCGGAAGCGTCGGCGGTCTCTTGGTCAGCGCCGTCGGTCTACCCGCTGCTCTGCTTCCGGGTCCGGCGTGCGCGCTCGCCGCATCGCTGCTCGGTCTCGCGTCGCTTCGCTATTTCGATCCACTCTTGACCGGCATCGCGCTCAAGGGAACCTTCGTCAACTACTCGCCCCAGACCGTCGAGCCCACCCTCTCCATAGTGCTGGTGATGTTCGTTTACGTGGTCCTTCTCGGACTGCGGAGCACTCGTACGAGTCGACCCCAGCGCTATGCCGACTTGCTCGCGGCAATCGGTCTACTCGTCGTGTCGTTCGCCATACAGCGCTCGTCACAGATTCTCCTCGTCCGTCTTTCGGTCTTCCCCGCCATGGACTACCTCACGGTGGCGTCCTTGGTCGGGAGCATACTATGCCTCTGGGTCGCGACCGCCGTGGTGGTCCATCGCACCGGCTTGGTCTCGTTCCTGTCGCGTCCCGAGCCGCTCTCCTGTCTGTTGCTCCTACTCCTCGCCGGCAGCTGGGTCGTCGGCGAGCGGATGGCCGCAGAGCCGCGGCTGCTGCTCGAGACACAACGCACGTTGTCCGGAACTCGTTGGCTCGTGGAGCGCGCTCAGCGCTTGTTCGACCGCGACCGCGACGGTTTCTCGTTTCTCTTCGGAGGAGGCGATTGCAATGACGGCGATTCGGGCGTGAATCCAAATCAGCTCGACATCCCCGGCAACGGCATCGACGAGAACTGTCTGGGCGGCGACTTCGACGGAGCGGCAGACCCATACCTGAGTCAGCCGGTCGCCTTCGCACCGCCGACGGGACCGCCTGGCGCGCGAAAAGTCATTCTCGTGACGATCGACGCCATGCGTGCGGATGCGCTCCGCGAGACCGGCCCAGGCGGCAAGCCGCTTGCGCCGGCACTGGCGGCGCTTGGCGCCGAGAGCTCACTGTACGAGAACGCAAGTGCGCCTTCCTCGTACACGCAAAACTCAATTCCGTATCTGCTGGCGCTCGCCACCCGTGCGCCCGGTATCCAAAAACCTGAGCTTCGTCTGCCCAACATTCTCGCCTCCGTGCACATCCCGTCCGTGGCGGTCCTGTCGGATGCCCGGCCGTGGGGCCTCGTCGATCCCTACATCGACTCGTTCGACAAGCGCTTGCCTCCGGCACGCTACTCTTGGAACGCGGCTCAGCTGGTCGACCAGACGATCGATGTGCTGCGACAGTTTCGGAATCAGTCGCTGTTTCTCTGGGTCCACATTCCGGACCTACATGACTACGATCTCTTCGGGCAGCACTCGGTGTTCGCCTGGGACGTGACGAACTTGCGAGACGCCGGCATCAACCTGTCGATCCTCGTGGACCTACTGAATCTCGACGACATGAGTCGGAAGCTCCGCGGCGTCTACGACGCGCAGCTTGCCGGGGTGGACGCCGCGATTGCGCGGCTGCTCATCGAGCTTCAGAAGGAGCCCGGTTCCGCCGATACCCTGCTCATCGTCTCGGCCGACCACGGCGAGGAGTTCAACGAGCACGGGGGCTTCTTTCATGGCGGGACTCTCTACCAGGAAGCCATTCACGTCCCGCTGATCGTGCACGGCAAGACGTTCCCCGCCGGGCGCATCACGGCGCCGGTGGCGCTCTACCGGTTGCCGGCGACGATCCTCGATTGGTTCGGGTTCAAAGGCAGCTCGGTCGAGTCGGTGAGCCTCCGCGCCGGCGCGCGAGCGACTTTGCCCGTATTTGCTTCCTCGAACAGTCTCGGCCGAAAGCCGCCGAGCTTCGCCCTCGTCGACTATCCGCTGAAGCTCATCTACGAGCGCGCCGGCTCGCTCGAAGAGCTCTATGATCTGGAGGAGGATCCCGACGAGCAACGAAATCGGGTGGAAGACCCGAATCTCTCGGACCAACGGAAGGGCATGGAGCGAACACTGGACCGAATCATGTTCCACTTCGAGTACGGTCCCGAACGGGTGCAGTCGCTCCCGCTCGGCGAGAAGAAGGGGTGAAGCTCGAGTCGCACGGGTCAATGTGGCTCGCGAAGACGATCGAGCTTCCGACGGTACGCAGCCGTCTGCGGGTGAAGGCGAACCAACTCTTCGAACGTCGACAAGGCCCGCGCGTGGTCGCCCTCTTGGCTGAGAACGTCGCCGAGGTTCTCGAGAAGGACCGCGTTCTGCGGATCGATGCGCAGGCCCTGCTCGAGAGCATCTTTGCACTTTGCGAGGTCGCCTGATTGCTTCCACAAGAAGGCGAGAGCATTCCAGCCGTCGACGTCGTTGGGGTCGCGGTCGAGCAAATCGTGAATGGTGGCGATGGCCTGTTCTCGCTGCCCAGTGCGCCCAAGGGCCAGTGCCAACTCGTAGCGAGCTTTGTCGAATTTCGGGTCGAGGCGAAGCACCTCGTGAAAGACTTCGATCGCCTCGGAATCGCGACCGATCCGCGCGAGCGCCAGCGCATATCCATGGCGGGCGTATGCGGAATCAGGGACCCGCTCGATCGCCCTCGACCACAGCGCGAAATCATCGTGGAAGGTCGCAAGGCGCGCCGACGTTGCGAACGCGAGAACGGCGAGTAGGGGGAAGGTGATGACCAGAGACCACCTTTCGTCGAACCGAGAGATGACCGCCGCGGCGGCGAGCGCCACGCCGACCATCGGCAGGTAGAGGCGGTGCTCGAGCACAGGCACTTGTATCGGAACGAGTCCCGAGACCGGCACTATGCCAACCAGGAAGAACAGGAGCCCATATCCCACGGGGGAATGCCTGCGCAGAGCCCAAGCGATGGCTCCCGCGAGCAGAAGGCAGAAACCTACCGACTCGAGCATCATCCAGCCGTTCGCCAAGCGCGGGGCGTAAGGAGCAGGCGAGAGATTCCACGGAAGCAGGATGTGGCCGATGTAGTACCCGAGGAACGCGATGCTTTGGGGGAACCGCTCGCCCCAAGGATGGAGGCCGTGACTCGGGCTCGCCAGCGCGCCGAGAGCCTCGAAACGGGTGACCAGGTAAACGGCCGTGACTGCCACGAAGCCGAAGGCCAGGGTGCCCCGTCGCAGCTGGCCCGTGGCCCTCTTCCCGACGAGCATCGCATCGGCAGCGAAAAGGAGGACCGGCGCCACGATTGCCGTCTCCTTGGTCCAGAGCGCGGCGGCATAGAGAAGCAGGAGCGAGCCGATGGGGCGGCGATGATGGGCGAGGAGCAGCATCGCGACGATTGGTAGCGCCAGCAGGAGGTCGTTCCTGCCGAGAATGAGGGAAACGCTCTGAGCCTGGATCGGGTGAAGCGCGAACAGCAGCGCGCCGATCGCGGCCGCCGCCAGGCTGCCGAAGTATGCATAGCCGAGGGCGCATACGAGCCCGGTGACCACTCCGTGAAGCACGACGTTCGTCAGATGAAAGCCCGCGGCGTCGAGACCCCAGGCCTGTCGGTCGACGAAATAGCTCGCCATCAAGATCGGCCGGTAATAGGAGGCGCCCCTCAGAGACCCGCTCACGTCAGTGAAGCCGCGCCACAACCCGCTCCAGTCTTCGAGCTCGGGGTTGCGTTCGATGAGAACGTGGTCGTCCCACACGAACTGGGCCGCCAGCGTCGGCCAATAGAGCGCCGATGCCGCGAGGCCACAGGAGATCGCCACGAGCACCAGGCGCGTGCGTCGACCGTCGATCACGCGATCCCGGCCGGAAGAAAGAGCTCGCAGCGCGTGAGCCCGACCCGGTGAGCGTACCACCGGACGAACGTCCACAGGGTGAGGACTGCGTAGAGCGAAGACCGGCGGTAGTCGATGCTGCTCGCTTCGTCGAAATAGCGGACCGGGACGGGCAAGTCTCCGACACGGAAGCCGAAATGGACGGCCTGGAGCAGAAACTGCGAGTCGAAGACGAAGTCGTCGCTATTGCGGTGAAACGGGATCGTCTCGAGCACGCTCCGGCGGTAGGCGCGAAACCCCGTGTGCCATTCGCCGAAATTCTGTCCGGACAGAATGTTCTCGATGATCGTGAGCGCACGGTTGGCAAGATATTTCGGGAGGGGCATGCCGCCGGCGAGCGCCTCGCGACGGGTACGGATCCGATTGCCGAGCACGACGTCGCAGATGCCGAGGCGCAAGACGTCGAGCGCTGCCGGAATGATGCGGGCGTCGTATTGGTAGTCCGGGTGGAGCATGACCACGAAATCGGCACCGTGCTCGAGCGCCGCGGCGTAGCAGGTCTTCTGGTTTCCGCCATAGCCCTTGTTTCGGTCATGGCGAATGACCGTCAGACCGAGGCGGGAGGCCACGGCGACCGTGTCGTCGCGGCTGCAGTCGTCGACGAGGATCACCTCATCGTAGCAACCCGCCGGCAGATCATGGAAGATACGCTCGACGGTGTTGGCTGCATTGTAGGCGGGCATGACGACGATGGTGCGCTCCCCCATGGAGTTATTGGCCTCGCGCTGGAACGACGCATCGATCGGGCATCGGCGTCAGTCGGCGAAGAGATAGTCGAGAAACATATCATTGTAAACGGTCATGAGATGACTGCGCACCGGCATGCTGAATGGGAGCGCGAGTGACCGGCGAGCAACCACGATCGACGACTGCGCTCATCGACACGGCGACGGCGCCGCGGGTGCTCCGGCTACTCTATGCGCTGCTGATGATCCTCTTCGTCGCACGATCCACGACTGCGGCGCTTGGCGACTCGGTCACAATCGACGAGTTCGTCGGGCTGCCGGTCGGTCTCTACACGCTACAGGCGGTCGACTTCCGTTCCGAATCGATGAATCCCCCCTTCTTCCGGAGCTTCGCGGCGCTGCCGCTGTTGATGGGGGGCCCGCTGGCGCCGCAGATTCCGCCGATGAACGAGGTCAACGACTGGGCGATGGGGTATCGCTTCATGCACGACTACAGTGCGACCTATCACCAGCTCTTCGTACCGGCGCGGTGCATGGTCATCCTGACCGCGACAATGCTCGCGGCAATGGTCTTGCAGTGGTCGACCGAGCTCTACGGTTACGGGGCAGGCATCGTCGCGCTCTTCCTCTTCACGTTCTCGCCGACGATCCTGGCGCACGGCCACCTCGTCACCCTCGACGCCTCCGGCGCGGTCGGATGGACGGCGGTCGCCTACCTGACATGGAGGATGCTCGATCAGCCCACGGCATCGAGAGCCATCCTCCTCGGCCTGGTGCTCGGCCTCGCTCCGTTGCTCAAGCTTTCGGGCATCACGTTACCCATCGTCGTAGCTCTCCTCGTGCTCGTGCGGGCGGTCAACGAGCCGACGGACGTCCGCTGGTACAAATGGCTGGGCCTCTTTGTCTTCGTGAACCTCGTCGCCTTCGGAGTGCTGAACGGCTTCTATCGCTTCGAGGGATTCGGCCGAGCATTCGCCGACATCGATTTCAACTCGGACAAGCTGCTTCGCGTGCGGCGGGCGATGCCCTCGCTCCGGCTTCCGCTCCCCGAACCCTTTCTCAAGAGCCTCGACGTGCTCTTCGTCGGCGACCGGCCGACGGAGCCCGCGTACTACCTCGCGGGGATGTGGTCGCTGGTGGGCTGGCGCTACTACCACCTCGTCGCCTTCCTGCTGAAGACTCCGCTTCCGCTTCTCTTGGGCGGTCTCTTCGCGCTCGGCGCTTGGTTGCTCCGACGAAGCCGAGGCACGCGCGACTACTGCGTGTTCATCACCCTGATCTTCGTGTTCGTCGCCAATGCGCTTCTGAATCCCTTGAACATCGGCGTGAGGCACGCCCTCCCTGCGTTTCCGCTCCTCGCAATCGGAGCCGCGCCGTGGCTGGCAGCGCCGATCGAGCGCGTTCTATCGCGATCGCGCGCCATCAAAGACTTGGCGGGCGCCGCCGTGTGTGCGGCGTTGCTCGGGTGGTTTGCGTGGGCGAGCGTGTCGATCGCGCCGCGCTACCTCGAATACTTCAATGAGATCGCCGGCGGGCCCGAGAACGGCCACCGTTGGCTCATCGACTCCAACATCGATTGGGGCCAGGATCTGCTCCGGCTTCGCGCCTACATGCAGGTCAGCGGGCTCAAGAAGGTGAACCTCGCCTACTTCGGCCGGGTTGATCCGCTCGTCTACGACATTCCGTTCACACCGCTGGTGAAGGGCGAGTCGCACGGGATCTCGGTCGTTTCCGCGTCGTTCTTGATGGGGCGCCCGTACTGGATCTGGCTTGCGCCGAACGATCTCCAGTGGTCCCATCGCGGAGCGTACACCTGGCTGCAGAACGAGAAGCCGATCGCTCGCGTGGGCTCGATGTTCGTCTTCGATCTGCCGTGAGCCTTGCACGGGTCGGTGGAGGGGTGCGGTCGGCGAGCCACGTGAGCCCGCTGCGCTCGGTCGAGCTATTGCTCTTCGCGGCAACGTTCGCGTCGTTCGCATACTTCCACCCCGGCGGAGGCTGGAACCAGAACGCGAGGTTTGCGCAGGTGCGGGCCATCGTCGAGGACGGAAGCCTTTCGATCGATTCGTTCCTCGTCTACCAGGTCGATCGCTCGACGACGGTCGAGACGCACCTGAAACGGCTACCCGTCAATCACGGCGAGGTCCGCATCGACGGTCGACAGTATGCGCTCGCGTGGGTCGTCGGCGAGGGCGGACAGCTCAGCGCGGTGGAATCAACGACGGGAGCGCCACTGCGCGCGCTCCATCTGGTTGCGGTCAGCGGAGACGTCACCTACGCCCGCGGACACTTCTATCCGAACAAGTCCCCGGGCGTCACACTGCTAGCCGTGCCGGGCTATTGGCTGCTTCGTCAGCTCGAAGGGTGGATCGGAGCAGATCCTGACGACTGGTGGACTCTAACCATCAACGCTTGGCTGACGTCAGTCCTGAGCGTCGGCCTCGTCTCTGCAGTCGGCTGCGTCATCTTCTTCCGTGTCGCAACGACGATCTGTCCAGGCAGCCTCGAGTCGGCGCTGCTCGCAACGCTCGCCTTCGCGTGGGGCACGATCTACTTCCCCTACGCAACGATGCTCTTCGAGCACGACGTGATGGCGGTTGCGCTGTTGGCTGCGTTCTCGGCTTTGCTCGTCATTTGCGATGGGGAGCCGGCGGCTCGGAAACATTCGCTTCGCGCAGGCCTATGTGCGGGTGGAGGCGTGCTGGCCAATTACATTGGCGGGGCGCCGGTCGTGATCCTCGCTGTGTACACGCTTCGTCGTTTCGGGTTTCGGCACGCCGTGTGGTTCGCTGCCGGCATCATTCCGTCGCTCTCGGTGATCGGGCTCTACGATCTAGCCTGCTTCGGCTCGCCGCTCGCGACGAGCTACACTCCGACGCATCCCGGATTTCAGAACGCCGGGCTGCTGCTCGGAGTTTTCGGCGTGCCGCGGCTCGATGTGGTTTCCGCGATCCTCTTCTCACCCTATCGTGGACTCTTCTACGGCTCGCCGTTCCTGGCCTTCGGCGTCGCGGGACTCGTTCGACTCTATCGCGATCACCATTGGCGAGCCGAGGCCGCGGTCTTCGCGGCGATCTTCGCCTTCTTCCTGGCGTCCACCGCGGCCTTCAACGGTTGGCAAGGCGGTGCGGCGACCGGACCCCGCTACTTGCTCCCGGCGGTGCCATTCATTGCCCTGCCAGCCGTCTATGGATTTGCAAGTTGGCGACGCACGACTTGCCTCTTCGCGGCGTGGTCTGCTCGTGGTCATGCTGCTCGCCACCGCCGTAGACCCGCTCAGCCCGATCGGAAACCGCGATATCGCCCTCTATCCTGGAAGGCCGCTCGTGCGATACGACCCGTTCCTCGACTATCACGTCCGATTGTTCTTCGAAGACGAGCCGGTGGAGCTGACGAATGCCGGCATCGAGGCCACCCTAGCCGGCTATGACAGAAAAATGGAGGTGGAAGGGAAGTCGCGGATTGAAATCGATCAGACCGTCGCGCGGCTGAGAAGCGAGCTTCGGGCCCTCGGTCCGCGAATCCCTCCACAGATCGTTCCGATCGCCGCTTTCCGCGGTCCTGTCTCGGCAAGACCCTGTGGTTTTTTCGAGGCAGCGATCAACCAGTTGTCTCCGCCTCATTCAACGCTCGCGAGGTGGAACTCGTTCAACGTCGGCGAGTTTCTTCGACCTGAAAGTCGGTTGAGCCTTTTACCGCTCTTGCTGGTAGAGGGTGTACTGACGACGATGGCTCTGGGGAAGTGTCGCCGCCAGGGCCCGCCTCAGGAAGGTCACCATCAGAGCGCTTCCGGGTCGCCTTGACCTCGCGACGACGCTCGTGAAGCCTGGCAGTCATGCACGGCGACTTGTCCATCCTCCTGATTGCGCCGGCGTTCAACGAGGAGCAGAAGATCGGAGAGGTCGTCCGCCGCGTACCGCGCGCAACCGTGGACGAGGTTCTCGTCGTCGACGACGGCAGCACGGACTCGACGGCGGAGGTGGCTCGCGAGCGCGGCGCGACCATCTTGCCTTTGGGGAAGACCCTGGGCGTGGGAGCGGCGATCCGCGCGGGCTATCAGCACGCGCTCGCGGGCGGCTACGACGTCGCGGTGACGATCGCCGGCAACAACAAGGACGCGCCCGAGGAGATCCCGTTGCTCCTCGAGCCGATCGCCGCCGCTCGGGCTGACTTCGTGCAGGGCTCTCGGTATCTCAAGCCCGGGGCCGATTTTGGAAGGATGCCTCGTTACCGCCGAATCGCCACGCGGATCCATCCCCTGCTCTTTTCACTCGTCTCGGGACGTCGGGTCACCGAGTCCACGAACGGCTTCCGCGCGGTCCATCGCCGCGTGCTCGCGGACCCGCGAATCCGACTGGACCAGCCCTGGCTCGACCAGTACGAGCTCGAGCCCTACCTCTACCTGCGGGCCATCCAGTGCGGCTTTCGGACGACGGAAGTCGCGGTGACCAAGGTCTACCCGCCGCGACACCTCGGCCAGACGAAGATGACGCCAGTCGTCGGTTGGTGGTCGATACTGCGGCCGCTCGTGTATGTTGGCTTGGGGATTCGCAAGTGAAGCAAGTGAATGGTGATCGGCGGTGATTCGAGTCGCGGTGATCGGCGCGGGTCAGTGGGGCCCGAATTTGATCCGCAACTTCCACAACCGCCCCGTGAGCGAGGTAGCCATCGTCGTCGACCGCGACCAGGGACGGCTCGATCAGGTGCGAAGCCGCTTTCCCGACTGCACGCTCAGCCGGGACGCCGACGAGGTCTTCGCAGACGACAGCATCGTCGCGGTCGCCATCGCGACTCCAACCCTGACCCACGGCCGCCTCGTGCGCGCCGCGCTGGAGAGCGGGAAGCACGTGCTGGTGGAAAAGCCGATCACCAACAACGCCGCCGAAGCCGTCGAGCTCTGCACGCTTGCCGAGCGAACGCATCGCGTCCTGATGGTCGGCCACGTCTTCCTCTACAACGGCGGGACGCGCGAAGTGAAGAAGTACCTCAGAGAGGGCCGTCTTGGGCGCGTGTACTACCTGTCGATGGTGCGCACGAATCTCGGCCCGATCCGGGTGGACGTGAACGCAGCCTGGGACCTCGCGGCCCACGACGTGTCGATGGCGAACTACTGGCTCGAAACCGAGCCCGAAACCGTCAGCGCGACCGCCGGAAGCTGGATCAATCCGAGGATCGAGGACGCGGTCTTCGCCACGCTCGCGTATCCCGGAGACGTGCTCGTCCATTTGCACACCTCGTGGCTGAGCCCGCGGAAGATCCGAGAGTTCACGCTCGTCGGCGACCGCTGCATGCTGACTTTCGACGACATGAGCCTTTCCGAGCCGATCCGCCTCTACGACAAGGGCGTGAGCGAGGATCGCACGGCCTCCGAGTTCGTCGATTCCTTCGCCTCGTTTCGCGCCAGCGTTCGTGAAGGAGCGATAACGATCCCGCGTGTCTCGCTCGGCGAGCCCCTGAAGGTGGAGTGCGATCACTTCATCGATTGCATCGTCAACGACCGACGGCCGACGACCGGCGGCCGTGAAGCCCTCGCCGTGGTGCGGGTGCTCGAAGCAATCGACCGCTCCGTGAAGAATCGCGGCCGACAGGAAGCGGTCCTGCATGATTGACCTCCCGCTGGTCGATCTGAAGGTGCAGCATCGTGAAATCGCCGACGAGGTGAGCGCCGGCTTCGCGCGCGTGCTCGAGCGCACGTCGTTCATCCTCGGAGAGGAGGTCGCGGAGTTCGAGCAGGCATTCGCGAGGTTTTCCGGCGTGCGGAACTGCGTGGGCGTGGCGAGCGGCACGGACGCGCTGGAGCTCCTCCTGCGCGGGGCGGGAATCGGTCCCGGCGACGAGGTCCTCGTGCCCGTGAACTCGTTCGTCGCGACCGCCTTCGCAGTCGTACGCGCCGGCGCCGTGCCGGTGTTCGTCGATTGCGACCCGGTCTACTACCTGATCGATCCGAAGGACGCAGAGCGTCGGATTTCGCCGCGCACTCGCGCGGTGGTGCCGGTACACCTCTACGGGCAGATGGCGCCGATGCGCGACATCCTCGAGCTGGCGCGGGAGAAGAAGCTCGCCGTGCTCGAGGACGCCGCCCAGTCGCACGGGGCGCGTCAGGACGTCGCGACGCCGGGAAGCCTCGGCCTCGGCGCGGCGACGAGCTTCTACCCCGGCAAGAACCTCGGCGCATACGGCGACGCCGGCGCGGTCCTCACCAACTCCGACGCGCTCGCCGCCAAGGTTCGTGCGCTCCGAAATTACGGGAGCGCGGAGAAGTACATCCACTCCGAGCTCGGCTTCAATTCCCGGCTCGACACTCTGCAGGCGGTCGTCCTATCCGCGAAGCTGAGGCACCTGGCGGCGTGGAACGACGCGCGGCGTGAGGCCGCCGCGCGTTACGACGGCTTGCTCGCCGGCTTGTCTCGACTCACTCTGCCGGCGACGCTCGCCGGAAACCTCCACGCTTGGCATCTCTACGTGGTCCGCGTGCCGGAGCGGGATCGCGTGCTGCGCGAGCTCAACGCTGCCGGGATCGGCGCGAGCATCCACTACCCCGTCCCCATGCACTTGCAGAAGGCCTTCGCAAATCTTCAGACGACGCCCGCGGAGTTTCCGGCGGCGGTTCGCGCCGCAGGGGAGATCCTCTCCTTGCCGATCTTCCCCGAGATCACCGTGCAGGACCAGGAGCGCGTCGCGAGCGCGCTCGCGAAAGCGTTCGGCTGACATGCCGCTCGACCCGAGCGTCTTCGTCCACGAGAGGGGCATCTGCGAGAGCGACGAGGTCGGCCCCCGCACGCGGATCTGGGCTTTTGCGCATGTCATGCGCGGAGCAGTCGTCGGCTCGGACTGCAACATCGGCGAGCATTGCTTCATCGAATCCGGAGCCTCGGTCGGCGCTCGAGTGACCGTCAAGAACGGAGTCGCGGTCTGGGACGGGGTAACGATCGAGGACGAGGTTTTCGTCGGGCCTTACGCCGTCTTCACCAACGATCGAAACCCGCGCGCGGCGTTCAAAAAGTCGCGCGAAGGCTTTCTTCCCACGCGGGTCGAGCGCGGCTCGACGATCGGCGCAAACGCCACGATCCTTTGCGGCTTGACGATCGGCGAGGGCGCCTTCATCGGCGCCGGCGCCGTCGTGACGGTGAGCGTTGCGGCATACGCGTCGATGGCGGGTAATCCCGCACGGCGGATCGGTTGGATGTGCGCGTGCGGGGAGGCGCTTCCCGCCGAGCTCCGCTGCGCGTGTGGGCGAGAGTATTCGCTCGTGGGAGAGAAGCAGGGTCTCAGGTTCGTCTGACTAGCGGTCGTCCGCCGGGAGACCCCAGAAATAGTCCGCCCAGCGATTGAACAGCTCGGTCGAGTCTATCGGAGGGTCCTGATGCAACCTCCGGGAAAACCCGAGTTCTTCGGGCATGTTTCGTGAAACCCGCGCAGAGTCGCCCCGTGGACCCTCACTCAGCTTGCCATACCAGTCGCCGCTCTTCTAACGTATCAGTACAGGGGGGGGTGTGACCTGATTCCGGCGGTATTGTTCCTGTTCGGCGCGATCGTCGGCTCCTTCGCCAACGTCTGCATTCTCCGAGTCCCGGTGGACGAATCGATCGTCTTTCCGGGCTCGCACTGCCCGGAGTGCAAGCAGCCGGTGGCCTGGCACGACAACATCCCACTGCTCAGCTGGCTCTGGCTTCGCGGCCGCTGCCGGAGCTGCCGCGAGCCGATCTCGTTTCGCTATTTCGTCGTCGAGCTCGTCACTGCCCTCGCGGCGGTGGCGCTCTACCTCCGCTACGGCCTGGGCGTCGAGTGGCTCATCCTCTTCACGTTCGTGGCGGCGCTGATCGTCATCACGTTCATCGACCTCGACCACCGCATCATCCCCGACGTGATCAGCCTCCCCGGAATCGTCGGCGGCTTCCTGCTTTCGCTGCGCGGCGCGCCCGGTCCGGGGCCGCTCTCGTCGGCCATCGGCATACTGGTCGGGGGTGGGTTGCTGCTCGCCGTGGCGTGGGGCTACCACGCGGCGACCGGACGAGAGGGGATGGGTGGCGGCGACGTCAAGCTCCTCGGCATGGTCGGCGCCTTTCTCGGCTGGCAGTCGGTACCGTTCACGATGCTTCTCTCCTCGCTCACCGGCTCGGTCGTGGGTCTGACGCTCATGTGGTGGACGGGCTCGGATACCAAGTACGCGATCCCCTTCGGGCCGTTTCTCGCGCTTGGCGCAATCACCTACGTCTTCTGGGGCAATCAGATGATCGGTTGGTATCTCGGCCTCGGGGCGGGCTGAGTGCGACCCGCGAAAATCCGCCGTGGGCCGCGAAGAAAACCGACGCGGAGGCGAGCGAGACATTGCTCGTTCGACGAGTTGAGCGAAGCCGCGGCGGCGATTGCCGCGGGGGACCGCGACCGCCGGCTGCCCCGCCCCGACGACCGCGCGCTGGCCCCGCTCAGCGACGCCGTGAACGCGATCGTCGACGCCCTCGCTCTGAAAGAGCGTCTACTCGGCGAGAACACCCGGTTGCTCGAACAGGTGAGTCACGAGCTGCGCGACGCCCAGGAGAGCTTGGCCCGTACCGAGAAGCTCGCTGCGCTCGGGCGGGTTTCGGCCGGTATCGCCCATGAGATCGGCAACCCCATCGGTGCGATCCTCGGCTATCTCGACCTGATCAAGCGACGCGCGACATTCGAGGCGGACGTTCGCGACTCGTTCTCGCGCGTCGAGACGGAGGCTTGGCGCATCAGCGCCATCATCCGCGAGGTACTCGACTTCGCGCGACCGTGGTCTGGCGGCGTCGGCTCGGTCGACGTCAACGAGCTCGTCTCCTCGGCTCTCGACGACCTCTCGCGCCAGGCGACATTCGCCGGGGTCCGCATCGCGCGGAGCCTTGCCGCCGAGCTCCCCGCGGTCGAAGCGAACCGCCAAGGCCTCCGGCAGGTACTGGTCAATCTGCTCAGCAATGCGAGAGATGCGCTCGAAGGAGAGGGCGCGATCGAAGTCGCGACGCGTGTCGTCGACTCGAGCGACGCCGAGGCCCCTCCGCTCCCGATCCCGCCGTGGCGCAAAGGCGATCCCGCGGAAGTCGACGGCTCCCATCTGCAACCGTTCCCCGCTTACGAGCCGACGTTCGATCGACCACTCTCCGCGGAGCGGCACTGGGTGGAGCTCCGTGTCTCGGACTCCGGGTCCGGCATCCCACCCGAAACGCTGCGCGAGGTGTTCACCCCATTCTTCACTACGAAGCCCGCAGGAAGGGGAACAGGGCTCGGCCTACCGCTCTCGCTCTCGATCGTCCGCGCGCTGCAGGGTCGTATGCGAATCGAAAGCCGGGTCGACGTCGGCACCAGCGTGACGATCCAGATTCCGGTGCGGCGACGAGAGCTGGAGCGATAGAAACGTGCCTTACCCGAAGGAGATGGCACCCGATCACTCTGCCGACGTAAATTACCTACGTTTTGAAACTTGGCAGGGCACGGGATAAGAATCGAACGTCACCGGATCGACAGCCCATGCCCGAGCACCGGCCTCGAACTCCATCGCAGCCAGCGGTCACCCGCATCCTCGTCGTCGACGACGAGGAGAACTTACGCCACCTCCTCAGCGAGATGCTCACGCATGAGGGCTACGAGGTGGTCACGGCCTGCGACGGAGAGGAGGCTCTGGCGCGCCTCACGGACGAGTCGTTCGACCTGGTTCTATCCGACGTCCGCATGCCGCGGCTCGACGGCTGGGGCTTTCTCGGGGCCCTCTCCGAGCGCAATCGTCCGCCTGTCGTGATCATGATGTCGGCGTACGGCGACCGCGACACGGCCCTGAACGTGATGAAGCTCGGCGCCTACGACTACGTCTCCAAGCCGTTTACGACCGACGACGTGTTGCTCACCCTGCGCAAGGCCGAGGAGCGCGAGCGCTTGCGGCGAGACAACACCCACCTCAAGGAGGACGCGCTACGCCAGTTCAGCTTCGAGAGCATCCTCGCGCGTAGCCCGCAAATGCTCGAGATCTTCGCAATCATCAAGAAGATCGCAGAGTACAAGACGACCGTCCTCATCATGGGGGAGAGCGGCACGGGAAAGGAGCTGATCGCGCGGGCGCTGCACTTCAACTCACCCCGCCGCGACAATCCCTTCGTCGCGGTGAACTGCGGAGCGATCCCCTCGGAACTCCTCGAGAGCGAGCTCTTCGGCCACGTCAAAGGATCGTTCACGGACGCGGTTCGCGACAAGAAGGGGCTCTTCGAGATGGCGCACACCGGCACGCTCTTTCTCGACGAGATCGGTGAGCTGCCGCTCGGCCTCCAGGTGAAGCTCTTGCGGGCGCTTCAGGAAGAGGAAATCCGCAAGGTCGGCAGCAGCGTGCCGACCCGGGTCGACGTGCGAATCATCGCGGCGACGGTGAAGGACCTGCCGCGAGAGGTCCGCGAGGGACGATTCCGCGACGATCTTTTCTACCGGTTGAACGTCCTCTCGATCCACCTGCCCCCGCTTCGTGAACGCCCCGAGGACATCTCACTCCTCGTTGACCACTTCCTGGAGAAGCACACCAGTAAGCACGGCATCCCCAAGCCGGAAATCGCCAAGGCGGCCTTCCGCATGCTGCTCGACTACCGCTGGCCGGGTAACGTGCGCGAGCTCGAGAATACCATCGAGCGAGCGGTGATCCTCGCCAGCAAGACGATCACCCCAGACGACCTTCCGCCCCACCTGCTCGCGACCGCTGCCACGGTCGCCGTCGAGAAGACGGAAGAGGGGGACGTTCCCCTTTCGTTGAAGAGCCGCGTGCGCAATCTCGAGGAGGACCTGATCCGGCGAGCGCTCGAGCTCTCGCAAGCGAATCGCACGCGCGCGGCGAAGCTGCTCGACATCAGCCACCGCACGCTTCTCTACAAGATGCAGGAGTACGGGATTAAGTAGCCCGACTTCGGGCATCCTGCCGGACGCAGACGTTCACATCCGGGCCGGCGTCGGCACCGGAGCTCGGCAATTCGGGCGCTTCACCCGGCGCGCGGCCTGGCGAGCGGCTTGCTCTGGAGCTCGTCCGACGATGAGCCGCGCTCCGATCCCCCGCCACGGCTTCACGCTCCTCGAGCTCGTTTGTGCGCTCGGTGTCCTGTCTCTCCTCTTCGCCATCGCCCTGCCGAGGATCTCGGCGCTTCTACCGGGTCTCCTCGTGGACCAAGCCGCTCGCCGGCTCGTCTCGGAGCTCGAGCTTGCACGCGTCAAGGCGGTCAACCGAAATACCCGCGTACGGATGACCTGCGAGCTCGGCGCGGCTCAGTATCGAGTCGAGATCGAGTCGGAGGGTCGCTTCGATCCTGAAGGCGGCGCGCGCACGTTCCCTTCCGGCGTGGCCTTCGACGCTGCGTCCTCGACGCGGGTTTCCGGCGGCCGCATCTCGATCACCTGGCTTCCGCGCGGTCACACGTTCGACAACGCGACGATCGCCCTCGCCGCTACGGGCGGCGCGGCGCGGCGGGTCATCGTCAGCGCCGCGGGCCGCGTGAGGATCGAATGAAGAGAGGCTTCACGCTGGTCGAGGTCCTGGTGACGCTCGGTGTCGCCTCGGTGTTGCTCGCGGCGATCGCCCATTCGGCCTCCGCGATCGTCCACAGCCGGCGCGCGAACGAGCGTCAGCAGGCGGCCACGCTGACCGCCGAGCGGCGCATGGAGGAGCTCCTCGCCAACGCCGCCGAAGACCTCACTGCGCGCGACGCGACGGAATCAGTTGGCGACGCGACGGGAGCGTTGTTGCTGCGAACGGTCGTCGAGGCCGGTCCGCGCGAAAATCTCTGGCACCTGTCGGTGACGGCGACCCCTGCGGGCGGCGGCGCACCCGTCCGGTTTCACACGTTGCTGCGAAGGAGATGGGTATTGCCATGAGCCCGCGATCCGGTTTCACGCTGCTCGAGCTGCTCGTCTCGGTCGTTTCATCGCTGCTGATCGTCGCCGCCGTCGGCAGCTTCTCGCGCGCCGAAAGCCGCATGGTCGACCGCGAATTTCGTCATCTTCGGGTTCGCGAGACGAATCGGCGCGTGCTCGAGATGATCGTGCGCGAGGTCCGGGGCGCGGGATCCGCGCCGGTTGTGCCGGGCGGCTTCGACGGTGCCCTCGACGGGCTCGCGGTCGCCGCGGAGGACCGGATCGAGATTCGCTCAGATCTCCACGGCGCGACGTCGGCCGATCCCCCCGACGGGACCCTTGACGCCGACTCGGACGAGCGAATCGGATTCTTCGCCAGCGCGACCCGGGGAACGGTTTCGGAGTCCGTGGGGCGGCAGACGCTGCCGCTTACGGCGGATTCGACGGTGCCCCCGCGAGGCCTCGTCTTTCACTATGTCGATGCCTGCGGCGACGAGATTCTACCCGCGGGCAGCACCGACCTCTCGCTCGAAGAGCGCGCCCGGGTCCGGAGCATCACCGTCGGGCTGACGATCAAGGAAGGACCGGAGTCGGCGAGCGAACTGGCCGTCATCGAGCTTCGCAACCGACGGAACCTTCGATGCCATTGAAAACCCGTGAAGAAATCTCGTCTCATCGGCATTTGCCGGATCGCCGGCGCAACGGGATCGCGCTCGTCTCGGTCTTGTTCATCCTGGTCGGCCTTCTGGCGCTGACCGAAACGCTCTTTCTGTCGTTGTTCCTCGATGTCCATGCGGCTTCAAACGTGTCGGCCGGGGACGACGCGTTCTACGTGGCCGAGGCAGGGATCCAACACTTGTGGTCGCTGATCGAGCCGGCGACCGATTTCTCGCGCGAGCTCGCTTGGCCGGACGGCACCCCTCCGTTCGGATCGCCTGCGGGATTCCCCGAGCCGCCGCGAACCTACCGCGTCCACGTCGACGGACTCTCAGGGGGACGCTTGCGCGTGCGCTCCGAAGGCACGAGTCATCGGGGAGCCCGGCGCGCGGTCGAGGTCGTATTTGTTCGCGGACCGCGTTTCCGGCCGCCCGCGGCGCTGACAATCGCCGCGACGACGTCGCCGACCGACCTTTCCGGCGTCATCGACGTCTCTG
Organism: uncultured delta proteobacterium; assembly: GCA_963712515.1. Taxonomy (GTDB): domain Bacteria; phylum Desulfobacterota; class Binatia; order JACPRU01; family JACPRU01; genus CAVQIG01. Next base: position 56,907 of record CAVQIG010000012.1, on the reverse strand, counting down.
CGAACGAGGCCGGCGGCGCGCTGCCCGCGTACGGCGCTGAGACCCGAGAAGCCGCCGAGGCCTTCCGCAACGCCCGTGGCGACACCACGGAGTTCGCGATCCTCGGCTCGAGTGGCCTCGGGGACGCGGTCGATCGCCTGCGGGAAACCACGAACATCACTCTCGACGGAAGGCAGGAGAGCGGCGGCTTTGGGAGCGCGGAGCAACCGCTCGTGGTTCGCTTCACGGGTCTTGCGGAGATTTCTGGAGCGATCAGGGTGAGCGGCATCGTGCTCGCCGATGCGCCGCTTCGCGTGCGCGGTCGCCTGGAAGTCGACGGGCTGCTCGTCGCACCTCGAGGAATCGACGTCGAAGGGGAGCTCGCGATCGGTGGAGCTGCCTGGATTGCGGGCCCCGTGCGCGTCACCGCCACCGGCACGCTCGCCGCACGCTACTCGGCCGAGGCGCTCGATCGGAGCGAAGCGGCCGCGCCCGGCGTCTTGCCGAAAAGCGCAATGCTTGGAGCCTGGAGGGAGGTCTGGTAACCAAGACTGACGTTGTTCATAACGATCGAAGGAATCGAAGGCGGCGGCAAGACGACGCAGGTCGGTCTTCTGGCGGCTGCCCTCGAACGAGCGAAGCTCGCCGTGCGGGTGACGCGAGAGCCTGGTGGGACGAAGCTCGGCGAGCAGGTGCGTGCCCTTCTTCTCCACCCGGCCACGAGCGTCGGCAGGCTCGCCGAGCTCTTCCTGATCCTCGCCGATCGTGCCGAGCACGTCGAACGCTTGATTCAGCCGGCGCTTCGAGGCGGAGAGGTCGTGCTCTGTGACCGATTCGCGGACTCGACGCTCGCCTACCAAGCGTACGGCCGTGAGCTGCCGCTCGACGCCGTCCGCGCCGTCGAGTCCATGGCGCGCCAGGGCCTGCTGCCCGATCTCACCTTCGTGCTCGATTGTCCGATCGAGATCGGCCTGGCTCGCACCCGGCGCCGGCGCGGCCACGCCGCGGCCGATCGTTTCGAAGGCGAAGACGCGAGCTTCCACGAACGCGTACGCCAAGGTTTCCTCGCTCTCGCTCGCGAAGACCCGCAGCGGATCCGAGTGATCGACGGCGCGCGCGCCGCCGACGACGTGCACCGCGAGATACTCACGATGAGCGCGGAGAGGCTCGGGGTTCGCGCGCCATGAGCGCAGCGTCAGCGGAGCGCGACGCGCGCCTGCCCTTGCTCGGCGAAATCCTCGGGCAGGACCAGGTCGTCGCCATGCTCGAGCAAGCCTTGGCCAGCAAGACGTTGCACCACGCTTTGCTCTTCGTGGGGCCTGAAGGCGTCGGCAAGCGATCGGCGGCCATCGCGCTCGCCGGCCGGCTTCTCTGCGAACGGCGCGGCGAGGAAGCCTGCGGAGCTTGCGCCGCTTGCGTCCAGGTGGGCGCCGGCTCGCACGCGGACCTTCGCCGGGAAGGATTCTTTTACGACGAGAAGAGGAAGGAGGTCCGCGAGCACACGCTGATCGAACAGGTTCGCAACGTCCAGCTCTTCCTCGCCGGCCGCGCGCTCGGCGGCGGCCGCAAGATCGCGATCTTCGAAGAAGCGCAAGCGCTCACCGAGGATGCGCAGAACGCGCTCCTCAAGACCCTCGAGGAGCCCCCGCGCGGGTCGCTCATCGTACTCGTCTGCCACAACGCCTCGCGGCTCCTGCCGACTGTCCGGTCACGCTGCCAGCGGGTCCCCTTTGCGCCGCTCGCGCGCGCCACCGTCGAGACGATCCTCCGCGATCGGCTCCACGTGAGCCCCGACGACGCGCAATTCCTCTCGGCCCATTCCGAAGGGAGCGTGGTTCTCGCGGCCGACGTGACGCGCTTGCGCGAGGCGTACACGCGCGCCGCCGACCTTCTTGCCGCTTGCGCTGGGAACTACGCCGATGTGGTCTCCGCCGTGAGAGAGGCGCTTTCGACGCCGCGCGGCCTGCCTCTGGAGCTGAAGATCGTTCTCCTCCTCCTTCGGCGGCAATTGCGCGTGCAAGCCGGGATCGAGGACGAGTCAGAATTGACTCCGGCCGGCAAAACAGGGACTCTCGTCGGTGCACTGCACGCCGCAGAGGCTGGGTACGCCGCCGTCGTAGACTTCGGCCGGAACGCCAACCGGGCGCTCGCGGTGGAGCGGATGGCGATACGGATCGGCGACACCCTGAGCTGAGCATCGAAGATGGACGAGAGACCCTCCGAGGGAATCGGAACCGCGCTTCGCGTGGTGGGTGTGAAATTCAAGGTCGCGGGCACGATCTACGACTTCGACGCCGGCGCGATCGACGTAGCGGTTGGCGACTCGATCGTGGTCGAAGCCGAGCGGGGCATGGCATTGGCCACCGTCGCCACCCCGCCGCGTTCATGGTCACCAGAGCCTGGGTCGGCGGTCCCGTTGCGAGTGCTGCGCAAGGCCGATGATCGCGACTTCGCCAAGGAGGACGAAAACCGCCGACGCGAGCGCGAGGCGCACCACACGTTGTGCGAGCTGATTCGCGACCGCCGCCTCGCGATGAAGCTCGTCAAGGTCGAGTACGGGTTCGACGGCGGCAAAGCCACCGTCTACTTCTTCTCCGAAAACCGCGTGGATTTTCGCGACCTGGTGCGGGAGACCGCGCAGCGCCTGCGTGTCCGCGTCGAGATGAAGCAGATCGGCGCGCGCGACGAGACCAAGCTCGTCGGCGCGCTCGGGCCCTGCGGCCGCGAGCTCTGCTGCTCCTCGTGGCTGCGCGAGTTTCACGCAATCTCGGTGAAGATGGCGAAGGAACAGGATCTCTCCCTGAACCCTTCGAAGCTCGCCGGCATGTGCGGGCGGCTCAAGTGCTGCCTCCGCTACGAATACGAGACCTATCTCGAGCTCCGCCGGGCGCTCCCGGGTGTCGGGCGCAAGGTCACCTGTGTCAAGGGAGACGGCGTGGTCGTCAAGCAGCTGCCGATCCGTGAGTCGGTCGTCATCCGGCGCGACGAGGACGGGGTCGAGGTCGAGGCCACGCTGGAGGATCTCGTGGAGAAGAAGACGGAGTAGGCTTCGGGCTTCTGCCTTCAGGCCTCTACAAAGGACCCCGCGGCGCCTTTCTTGACGCCGAAGCCCGAAGCCATCGTTTCCTATGCGCATCTACCTCACGACTCCGATTTACTACGTCAACGCGGAGCCGCACCTCGGTCACACCTACACGACGGTGATCGCCGACGCGGTGGCGCGCTATCATCGCAGTCGGGGCACGGAGACGTTCTTCGTCACGGGTACCGACGAGCACGGCGACAAGATCGCCGAGGCTGCGGCCGCCGCGGGCGAGACGCCGAAGGCGTACGCCGACCGCATCGCAGGGCTCTTCCGCTCGACCTGGGACGCCTGCGGAATCTCCTACAATCATTTCATCCGCACGACCGACGAGCACCACGAGCGTTACGTCCAGGAGGTGCTGGCGCGCGTGCACGAACGCGGTGACATCTATTTCGGCGAGTACGCCGGCCTCTACTGCACGGGATGCGAGCGCTTCTATACGGAGAAGGAGCTCGTCGACGGTCGGTGTCCCGACCACAAGATCGAGCCGAAGTTCGTCAAGGAAGAGAACTACTTCTTCCGCATGAGCCGCTATCAGGAGCGGCTGCTCGAGCACATTCACGCGCACCCCGACTGGATCCGGCCCGAGCGCTATCGAAACGAGATCCTCGGCTTCCTACGCGAGCCGCTGCAAGATCTCTCGATCTCGCGCCCGAAGAGCCGGCTCACCTGGGGTATCGAGCTCCCGTTCGACAAGAGCTTCGTTACCTACGTCTGGTTCGACGCGCTGCTCAACTACACGAGCGCCGCCGCGCTCCAAGGGGATCGGTTCTTCGCCGACTTCTGGCCGACCGCCGAGCACTTCATCGGCAAGGACATCTTGAAGCCGCACGGCGTCTACTGGCCGACGATGCTGATGGCGGCGGGCTTGCCGCTCTTCCGCCACCTCAACGTGCACGGCTACTGGACGGTCGAGGGCAACAAGATGTCCAAGAGCCTCGGCAACGTGATCGCGCCGCGTGCAATGATCGAGAAGTACGGCAACGAGGCGTTCCGCTACTTCCTGCTCCGGGAAAGCGTCTTCGGCCTGGACGGTGATTTCCGCGAGGAGACGCTCGTCAACCGCTACAACGGCGACCTCGCCAACAACATCGGTAATCTGGTGAGCCGTACGCTGTCGATGCTGGCGCGCTATTTCCAAGGCGCGCTTCCCGCCCCTGTCGCGCTCGAGCCGGTCGATCGCGAGCTCGCCGAGGCCTTCGACGCCGCCGAGCGCGAGATCGACGAGCATATGGCGAATCTCGGCTTCAATCGCGCCCTCGAGGCGCTGCTGCGCGCTACCGATCGCGCCAACAAGTACATCGTCGAGACCGCGCCGTTCACGCTCGCCAAGAAGCCCGCCGAGATGCCGCGCGTGGGAGCGATCCTTCGCCACCTCGGCGAGTCGCTGTTGCGAACCGGCCGCCTCGCCGCGCCGTTCCTTCCCGACACCGCCGCGCGCATCGTCGATCTCTTGAATCTTCCGCAGAGCGCGCTCAGAAACCCGAGCCGGCCGTGGGGAGAGGGATTCCCCGCGGGACACCGCGTGAAGCCTTCGGCCGTCCTTTTTCCCCGGATCGAGCCGCGCCGCTAGGAGTTTGCGCCACGGATAGGTTCCGAGCGAAAATCACCAGCCGCCGCGAGCGCAAGGAGCCGGACCCGACCGCGTATCTGCGCGATACGCCGAGGGGGCGGCGACGCAGTCGATCGCGGATGGATGGTGATTTGCAGCCGCAAGCTATCCGTGGCGCAGACTCCTAAAGCGTGATCTCGCTCATCGACTCGCATTGTCACGTCGGCGAGGCGGAATACGACGCGGATCGTGCCGCGATGCTCGCGCGGGCGCGGGCGGCGGGCGTTTGCGAGCTGATCGTCGCCGCGGCCGGCGGAAGCGTCGCCACCAACCTCCGCGCGCTCGCGATCGCCGAGCGCGAGCCCGACTGTCACGCCGTCGTCGGCGTCCATCCTCACGACGCGAAGCTCGTCGACGATTCTCTTCTCGAAAAGCTCCGGGGCTGGTCGCGACATCCGCGCGTGGTGGGGATCGGCGAGACCGGCCTCGACTTCCACTACGATCATTCGCCGCGAGGGCGGCAGATCGAGGAGTTTCGACGCTCCGCCGCCCTTGCCCGCGACGCGTCTCTCCCGCTGGTGATCCACAGCCGTGCGGCCGCCGACGAGACCTTACAGGTGCTGCGCGAGGAGCGCGTGGAGGGTGGCGTCATGCATTGCTTCACCTACGGACCCGAAGTGGCGCGGCGCGTCGTCGACCTCGGTCTCTACGTCTCGTTCAGCGGCATCGTCACGTTCCGAAATGCCGTCGAGGTTCGCGAGGCCGCTCGCCTCGTGCCGCTCGATCGCCTGCTCGTCGAGACCGACTCGCCCTATCTCGCTCCGGAACCGCGTCGCGGCGGCCGGAACGAGCCCGCTCGGGTCGTCGACGTCGCCAGGGGACTCGCGGCCGCGCTGGCTCAGCCGCTCGAGAAGCTCGCCGAGCACACCGTCGAGAACACGCGCCGGCTGTTTCGCCTTCAGTGAGTCTCGCTCCGTCGCGAGGACCCGTCGCCCTCGCGGCACTCCCGACAGATGCCGTAGAGCTCGAGGCGGTGGCGCGTGACGACGGCTCCGAGCTTCTTGGCGATGCGCTCGTCGAGGGCGGTGATCTCGAAGCTCGAAAACTCGATGATCCGTCCGCAGCGTTCGCAGATGAAGTGGTCGTGCGCGCGCTTTCCGCCCTCCGCTTTCTCGAACCGCGCTTCTCCGTCGTTGAAGTGACGCTCGACCGCTAGGCCGCACTCCTTCAGCAGGCGAAGCGTGCGATAGACCGTCGCGTAGCCGACTCGCGGATTGACTTTCTTCACCTCGGCGTAGAGCTCCTCGACGCTGATGTGACGGTCGGCCGCGAGAAACACGCGCGCGATGTCCTCGCGCTGTGACGTCGTCTTGAGACCACGCTCCTTCAGCCACTCGCGAAAAACTTCCAAGGGCCGCGCCGCGGGACGCTCCCCCGGTGCAGCCGACGCCGAATGCTTCACGGGTTCTCGGCGCCGGACCGCTCGTCCTTGCCGAGAATTCGGCGTAGCTCGGGCGATACGTAAACCTCTCCGAGGTCGCGCCGCGACAGCTCCTCGAGCAGCACCTCCAGCCTCCCCGCGGGCGGCAGGTCGCGATCGAGAAACAGGATGTTCTGCCCCCGCACGCGGCACGAGCCGCTGCGCACTTGATAGCCCACCTCCCGCAGCAGCCGCTCCTCTCGAACCTCGAGCCCCACGCGCGCAGCGAGGGCCTTCAGCTCTTCCAGCACCGCGTCGATCTTGTAGCTCGCTCGTCGCGCGGGATTCGACCGCTCTCGCTTGGGCACTGATCGTTTGTAAGTCGCCGTCCGGTCTTTGTAAAGCAACGGTCGCGCCCGAGTAGTGGGGACGTTGCGGCATTATCGGAATTGTTTCTTCGCCGAAAAGATACGCCCCGGGCTTTTACGAGCAAATGGAAACAATTCCGATAATGCCGCAACGTCCCCACTACCGTTGCTTGCCGCTCGGGAGGGCGGATGGTAACAGGCGAGTGAGCGCACAACAGATGATCAAGAACATTCTGATCGCCATCGACGGCTCGGAGCATTCACGCTCGGCGACCGAGCATGCGCTGTGGATCGCCGGCCGCGTCAACGCCAACGTGACGGCGCTCCACGTCATCGACATCGTGTCGATCGAAGGCTCGTTCCTTCACGACATCTCCGGCTCGCTCGGCTTCGAGCCGTACCTCGACTTCTCGTCGAAGATGCGAGAAGTGCTCGAGGAGCGCGGCCGAGCGATGCTCGCCGAGTTCTCCGAACGGGCGGCCGAGGCCAACGTGCGCTGTGAGACGTTGATGGACGTTGGCGTCATCGCCAACGAGATCTGTGAGCGGGCGCGTACGGCCGACCTCGTCGTCATCGGGCATCGCGGCGTCAACGAGAAGTTCTCGACCGGGCTTCTCGGCGGCACCGCCGAGAGCGTGACGCGGAAGTGCCCGAAGCCGTTGCTCGTCTGCCCCACGCAATGGAAGGGCGGGATTCAAAAGCCGCTCCTCGCCTACGACGGCAGCCAGCGCTCGGCGAGCGCGATGCAAGCGGCCGCCGACTTCTGTGTGTCCTTCGCGCTGCCGCTGGCGGTTGCTCACGTGACGCGCGACGATGCGACGGGTGCGCGTGTCCTCGACGAAGCCAAGCGCTACCTCTCGTCGTACGCGATCCAGACCTCGTTCGCCTCTCTATCGGGGCACGCCCCCGAGCGCATCGTCGGTGCGATTCGGAGCGAGGGGTATGACCTCCTATTCATCGGCGCTTACGGCCACACCCGCATCGTCGAGATGGTGCTCGGCAGCACGACCGAGTACGTGCTACGCAATGCGCCCTGTCCGGTGTTCCTGAGCCGGTAGGGAAACTCTGCACGAGGTCTCGCCCGAGCCGAATGGCTCGCGGGCGCGGCCGCCGCGGCGTTTCGCCCTGCCCAATTTCGCTTTCGGGTGAGAGTCTAGGACTTGTTCTGCCCGCGGAGCTTCCCGATCCGCTCCTCCAGCCGCGCGATGCTCTTCTCGATGCGCGCGAGCTCCTTTTGCACGGTCGGTAGGGAGGTGATCCGCTCCACGGACTTCTTGAGACGCTCGTCGATCCGCTTTTGCAACGCCTCGAGCTGGCGCTGCGGGGAGGCGAGCAAGTCCTCGAGCAAAGCCTTGCCGTGCGGCGCGCCCCGTCCAACCAGCTCCTGCACTCGCTTGCCGGCTTTTTCGCCGATCGAACCGATCGCCTCCATGCCGCGGTCGACGCGCGTGGCGATGTCCTGCAGCGTCGCTTCTCCCCGCTGAATGATCCCACGCAGAATCGGCAGCGGCAGGAGACCGTTCTTGCGGCGCTCTTCCTCGAGAATGATCTGCGCGAACGTGACCGCGGTCAGATCCTCGCCGCTGTCGTTGTCGAGCACCTGCACTTCTTCGCCCTGCTTGACGAACGAGGCGATCGCCTCGAGCGTGACGTAGCGGCTCTCCTGCGTGTCGTAGAGCTTGCGGTTCCCGTAGCGCTTGATCAAACGAGACATGCGGAACCCTCTAACCGGGCAGAACTCGTATCAGCACCGTGCGAGTTCGCGGCCCGTCGAACTCGCAGAGATAGATCGCCTGCCACGCGCCGAGCACGAGCTTGCCGTTCTCGACGAACGCCACCGTCGAGCTGCCGACGATGCTGGCGAGGATGTGCGCCGCGGCATTCCCTTCGGAATGACGGTACTCGCCGCCCGCCGGCACCATGCGCTCGAGCGCTTGCAGCATGTCATGGCGGACGTTCGGGTCGGTGTTCTCGTTGATGGTGATCCCGGCGGTCGTGTGCGGTACGAACAGGTGACAGACCCCCTTCATCACGCCGATTTCGCGAAGCAATCGACTGACCGACGCCGTGACGTCGACGATCTCCCGCGGGCCGGCGGTTTCGACTTTGATTTTATGCATAGCGTCGAGAAACTTGCCGGGGCTACCACATGGGGTAGGGGGGTTCAAGGCAGACTCGGGCGACAGACCGCTCACGAAAGCAGAATGAGCAGCAGCTGCGTACTCGGCCGCCCCACGGACGCGGGCGGGCTCGTGTCGACGATCTCGGCGCCGCCCCGATCCCGCGGCGCGAGCTCGTCCCAGTCCCTCTGCCAGACGAGCGCCCAGCCCGGGCGGCGAAGCGCGGCGAACGCTCCGCGCTCCACCGCGACGTGTCGGCGAAGATAGAAGAGCACGGCGAGGTCCGGCGTCCGGAAAAAGGCGAGCGGCGCGGCGCCGACCGTTGCTGCCACCCGCTCGGTGAACGGCGCGAACGACTTCAACTCGGCCTCCAAAGCGTTCACGACCGAGCATCCCGCGATCGTCAGCAGCACCAGCGCCGAGCCGACGAGACAGTAGAGCTGAGGCCAGGCGCGCCGGACAGTCGCCGCGAAGAGCGCCAGCGCTAGCGCGACCGCCAGTACGATGACGATCGCGTTTGGTGGACCGACGCGAGCGATCATTTGCGGCAGCAACACGCGGTCCTGGGGGTGGAGGAAGCGAATGAACGGCTGCCACGGGGCAAGCCCTGAGCGCCAGGCTACGAACAGCACGGCGACCAGCAGCGCGATCGAGGCAGCCAGCCCGCCGGCGATCGACAGCGCTCTCGACGGTCGCCGCGGCCGGCTTCGGTCCAACAGGGCGGCGAGCTCATGGCCGACGAGCAGCGCCGCGGCGGGGTAGAGCGGCAACAAGTAGTTGGTGCGCTTCCCAGAGGCGGCCGTGCAAACCAGGAAGACGACTGCGAACCAGGTCAGGAGGTAGCCGGACAAATCCGAGCTTCGAGGCGTCGGCGCGCGCTCCGTCACGCGACGCCAGAGCGCCGCCGGCAGCGCCAAGCTCCACGGCAACATGCCCGTCGCGAGCATCGGCAGGTAGAAGAGAAACGAGTGTTGCCGGCTCGGGCCGCCTTCCTCGTACGGGAAGAAGCGGAGCACGTTCTCGACAATGATCTGCTTCTGAACGAACGCGAGCCCCCCGTGCCCGAGCGCCGCCGCATACCAGCTGCAGGCGATCGCGGAGAAGACGACGCTCGCGGCCGCGAGGTCGCGGAGACGGAGAAGCCCCCATGCGCGCCGGCGACAGATCTCGACGACGAGAACGACGCCGACGAGCGCGGCCCCGGCAAACCCCTTGGCCAGCGTGGCCGCGCCGGTGGCGGCGGCGAGCCCGAGGAGCGTGCTCGATCGGCCGGTCGCGATCCAGCGCTCGCCGAGGAGGAAGGCGGATGTCAGGAAGAACGCGAACGTCGCATCCGTTCGAGCCGTCGTCGCCCACTTTACCCATTCGGGAGAGGTGGCGAGCACCACTGTGCTGGCGAGCCCTGCAACCATCCCCCACTCGGCCAAGCCGACTACGAACACCAATCCGACGGTTGCGGCGGCCGCCGTGATCGACGGCAGGCGGGCCGAGAGCTCGTCGACTCGGCCGGTCATCTTCGCAAAGGCGATCGCGAGCCAATGATAGAGCGGCGGCTTCGAAGGAATCTGCTCGCCGTTGATTCGCGGCAGCACCCAATCCCCGCTGTCGACCATCTCCCACACGACGAGTGCTTCCTGGCATTCGGCGGTGTTGGAGAAGCGGGTGCTCGCCCCCGCTAGATAGACGACCAGCGTGAGTAGCGAGACCACGAGCCAGCGGAGCACGAGGCGGGTGTGTACTTCCTTCCGGGAGCGGGTACAAATGGCACCCCGCATGAGAGACGCAGGGCACGCCGAGCAGCCTTGCTCGGTAGGACACTGGACCTGCGACGGGATCGCGACCAATGGGAGCTACCGAAGTAGCGCTTACGGCAGAGCTCTCGAGACCAACGGGAACGACATGGGACACGATCTGTGATGCGGGCTCCCTGTTCGGTGGAAGGGTCGGTCGAACCAAGTCGCTCCGAGCGGGAGCGATCTGTGGTGCGCCCTCCCCGTCTTGGCGCCCGGCTCTTGCTGTCTGCGGCGCTCAGCCTCTTCGCCTTGGTGCTGTATCTTCCCGGAATTGGAATTGGAGATTTTGTCGGTGACGATGAGGCCCTCGATGCGGGTGTCGTCTGGGAAATGAGACAAACCGGAGATTGGTTTTTCCCGGAGTTCAATGGCGAATACCTTCCGCCAAAGCCTCCGCTTTTCTACTGGGCCGCGGCCGCGGTATCGAAGGTGCGCGGCCGCGTCGATGAAAGGAGCTTGCGAGTGCCTTCGGCCCTCGCCGGAGCGGCAACGGTCGGGATCACCGTCGCGGGAGCAGCGCCGGCAGTCGGCCTCGGTCCCGCCGCGCTCGCGGGCCTCATGCTCGCGACGATGCCGATCATGGTCGGGCAATCGCGCATCGGCCGCTGCGACATGTTGCTGACGTTCCTGGTAACAGCCTGCCTTCTCCTCGTAGGGCCTGCTCGTGCGCCGCCTATGTCGCGCCCGGTCCGCTGGCTCTTCTGGTCGATCTTGGGTCTCGCGCTGCTCGCCAAGGGCGGTGCGGGGCTCGGGCTCGTCGCGGTCGTCCTCGTTTCGTCGGCGCTGGTCGAGCGTGATGCGCGCCGGCTGCGCGAGCTCTTCGACCCTTCCATCGCGGCGCTCTTCATCCTCGGCGGGAGCTGGTACGTGATCGCAACCATCCACTGGGGCTCACGGTTCGTCGACGAACAGCTCGTAGGCGAGAACCTGCATCACCTCCTCGGCGGAGGGGGCATCTCCGACAGCGGGTCGGGCAAGACGCCGCTTGCGGAACATCTCGTCTACTACGCAGCACCGTTGCTCCTGAAGATGCTTCCCTGGAGCCTTCTGCTCCCAGGTGCCCTCCTCGCCTTGCGGACGCCCGCCTCGGGGCAACCATCACCGCGATTCTTCGCCGTCTGGCTCGTCGCCGGCCTCGCGTTCTTCACGCTCGTGTCGCGGAAGTCTCCCTACTACCTGTTGCCGCTCGCGCCAGCGGTGGCGGTGCTCGCGGCCGCTTGGACCTTCGACCGGGTGCGCGATTCGTTCACCTCCGAGCTTGTCGATCTCGACCTCTCGAGATCATGGGCCGGATGTCTGCTCGCGGCGAGCATTCTTCTGTGGCTCGTCGCCTTCGCCGTCCGCGGTGCGATCTGCGACGTTCAGGCAGTCGCCAGCGGAGTCGCGAAGCCGACCGTTGATCTCGATCGCAAGCTTCTGGCTGCTTTCGTGCTCCGTCTGGGGCCTCGGCTCAGCCGCTCGGCGCCGACACTGGGGTGCCGGCCTCGTCTGCACCCTCGCTCTCGTGAGCGCGCTCGTGATGCTGGAAGATCAGATCGAGGGCCCCCTCGACGACTGCCGGTCGCTGAAGCCGTTTGCCGAGGAGATCCGAAGCAGCGTCGGCCGCGACGAGCAGGTGCTGTTCTTCCGGCGGCCGCTCCCGGCGGTCGCGCTCTACGCCGAGCGGCACATCCCGACGCTCCGCGACCCCGATGCCAGTCCGCCCGGCCAGCCGTTCTATCTGATCGTTCCCGACTCGCTGGCCGTGGAAGTTCCCCCGGCATGGCTCGCCAACGCCGAGACCGTCGCGTCGGGGCATGCGCGGGTCTTCACACGGCGCTCCATGGGGATTCGCCTGCTTCGGATCGCGCTCCCCAGCCGGCCGCCGACGAGCTCAGGGGACGAAGGCGATCACGTCCCGATCCGAGCCGCGCCGGGGACGGAGGAAGCGCGGGATCCGCGACGGCTCTACGAACATCGTGGCCGTCGGGACCTGTGACCGCACCGCCTCCACGAACCGTCGCTTGGTGAGCACGATCGTCCGCGGATTCTCGGCAACGAGGTGCTCCACCTCGCTGGAATTCTCGGCGGGGATCGCCTTGACCTCGTAGCCGGTGCGGAAATAGTAGCCGGACGACGGGGGCGCGCCGCAGATGAGAACGTGCCACGTCGACCACGGAGCCTGTTTTTCCGCCTGCGCGCGAACCTCGCGGGCGAGAAGCCTCTCGCCGCCGTAGTGAAATGAGGTCGGTACGACGACGGTGAACCACACGAACATCGCCGCCAGGGTGACGACGACTCCCCAGGCCGAAACCGACTCCCAGCGCGTGCCCGCTCCTTCGTGTCGTAGCCATTCGGCGATCACGAGCATCGCGAACGGTACCAACGGCAGAAGGTAGTAGGCACGGCGCGAGCTGCTCGCCGTCAGGAATACGAAGATGAGGAGACAAGCAAGCGCCGGCCACCGTGACCCCTCGGACAAGGACGGCCAACGCCGCACGAGGCTCCACGAGACGAACGGCAGGAGGAAGGACCACGGCAGCAGATAGACCGGTCAAGACGGCAAAGTAGATGTAGAAGGGCTCTTCGTGGTCGAACGCATCGAAGTAGCGGACCGCGTTCTCCTGAAATACCATCGCTAGACCGCTCTCCCCATATCCTCTCGGTTGGCTGAGGCCCGAGGCCGCGAACGGCGCGAGATAGACCGCGACGCCACAAAGGAGCGCGGGCACGAGCGAAGGGCGCAGCGCGGCTTTCCACCGACCCTCGCGGGCCAGGTCGGGAAGCAAGACCAACAGCGCTATGGCAGGACCGACCAGGCCCTTCATGAGCGCCGTGATCGCGAGCAGCACGAAAAAGACGGCGGCGGTCGTGAATCCCGGCCGTTCCTTTCGTTCAAAGTACCAGGTCACGGCCGCGAGGGTTCCCGCGACGTTCAACATGTCGGCGCTTGCGACACGCGCCCAAAACACGAACATGTAGGAAGTCGCCAGAAGCGCACCGGCGATCAGGCCCGTCGCGCGATCGATCCGGTCCTTTCCGAGGCGGTAGACGCACCAGAGCGAAAGCAGGCCCGCGAGGACGGACGGGAGACGGAGAGCCGTCTCGTTCAACCGGCCAAGGATCCAAGCCACGCCGATCATCAGCCAGTAAGAGAGGAGTGGCTTGTCGTAGTAGGGCTCCCCGAGCAGATAGGGATGACGATAGTCACCGGATTCGATCATGTGGGAGCAGATCGCAGCCCAGCGGCCCTCCTGGGTCCAGAGCTCGGCGGTTCCCAGCCTCGCCAGAAGAACCGCAGCGGACGCCGCTAGGAGAAGCACGATCGTCGCGGATTCGCCCCACAGCCAGCGCTTGAGGGCAGTCGAGGCGGAGGACTCTCGATGCCCGACTACGACCGCGCCATCAGATCCCATTGTGGCTTTCTTGACGCTTGGGAACTCGCCCCTATATGAGCAGCGTGCCCGAGTGCTTCGACTGGCCCACGTGGGCATTTATTCGGCAATCCGCCGCGAGTGTCGAGAGGAGGACCGCGAGGGTGACGAGAGCAAAGACGGTGAGGAGAGGGGTGCGGCTCCTGCTTGCGACGACGCTCGCGATGCTTGTCGCCGAAGGCCTGTCTCGCGCGGAGTCGGCGACGCAGGGCGCCGAGAGTCATCGGTCCTCACTACTTTCACCGCAGGAGCTGTCGTTCCGCTTCGCCTATGGCTATACGGAAAGCGCCTCGCTCAACTTCTTCACCTTCGGTCCCCGCGTGGCGTACGACCTCCCCGATTTCGTGCCGGCGATCGCCGGCAATCGCATCCGCCTGGCGATCGAGATGTTGGGCTCGATAATCAGCGGCCCTAACCACGGCGGGAACGGCGAGTTCGCGCTGAGCCCGCTGATCTTCAACTATCGCTACGACACTGGGAGCTTCTTCGTGCCGTACATCGAGGGGGGCGAGGGCATCGTGCTCACGACTCTCAACCACTTGAACATCGGCGGGCCGTTCGAGTTCAGCTCGCAGGGAGGCGGCGGCTTCGATCTTTTCTTGTCCCGCGAGAACGCTCTGTCCTTCGACGTTCGTTACCGACACATCTCGAATCTGGGGATCTCGAACGACAACAGCGGGCTCGAGACGGTGTTCTTCACGATCGGGCTGAGCCACTTTGCCGGACGCTAGCCTCGATCCGAAATTCGCGTGGGTGGCGTCGGCGCTGGGCGCCCGCGCCGCGCGCAGCGAATGCGGGGCGAAGGCCCGGGGTGGCGGAGCGGCTGGGAGGGGCGCCCAGCGAGCACGGCGCGGGCTGCGCCGACGACAGGACCCGCGCGAATTTCGGATCGAAGGGGCACCACGGGAATTTCGCTTCGGGGATAACGCGGTAGGATCCACGGGAACAGCGCGCCACGCGACCAACGGGAGCGCGTGCACCATCGGTATCGCGGCCATCCGGCCACGCTTGCAGTCCCCACCTCATTCTGTAAGAGCGCGGAAGCGCGCCGCGTTGGCCCCGCGTGGGTCGATCGCGCGGGAAGTGCGCAAGTCGAGGCGTCGGATGGCCGTCTTGGTCCTAGGCATGCATCGCAGCGGCACGTCCGCCGTGGCCCGCACGGTGAACTTGCTGGGCGTCCCGCTCGGCGAGGCGGCGGATCTGATGCCGGCAAGCGAAGACAACCCCCGTGGCTATTGGGAAAGCTCGGCGCTGCGCATGCTGAACGACGAGCTGCTCGAGCGGCTCGGCGGCACTTGGTCCGCGCCGCCGCGGCTGGAGCCCGGCTGGGAATCTTCGGCGGACCTCAGGGTCCTGTCGATTCGCGCCCGCCTGTTGTTTCCGTCGGTCTACCGAACCTCGGCGTGGATCTGGAAGGATCCGCGGAACTGCCTTCTGCTCCCGTTCTGGGTGAAGACGCTCGGGATCCGACCCGTCGTCGTATTGGTCCGCCGCAATCCGCTGGAAATTTGGCGCTCGCTCGCTCGCCGCAACGGCCTTTCGAAACCGACGGCGCTCGCGCTCTGGGAACGATACACGCGCCAAGCCCTCGCTCACGCTTCGGGCTTCCCCGTCTTCTCGCTCGCGTACGAACACCTGCTCCAAGACCCGCTCGAGCGATGCCACGCGCTCCGATCGTTTCTCGTCGCGCAGGGGATCGCTTGCGACTCCGCGGATCCGTACGCGGAGATTCAAGCCTTTCTCGCCCCGGAGCTGCGGCACGCCGACTATGGGGTTGCCGCCGTAGCCGAGGACGCCGATCTTCCCGAGGCGCAACGCAATCTATTTCGCCAGCTCGAGCAACTTCCGGAGGCGAGCGAAGCGTTCGTGCCGCCCGCGCTCGGCCCCGAGAGCGCGACGACCGAAGACCTGCTCGCTGAACGGCGCCGCCTCGAGCTCGAGTTTCTGAACGAGCGCCACGAGCGCCGGAGGCTCGAGCGAATGACGATGTCGCTTTTCGACGACACGGTGCACCGCGCACGGCAGACGCAGCCGTGGAGCATGCGGCGATCGTCCGCTGTGCCGCTTGCCCCAGACGGGCGCGACGATCGCGCGCAGTATGAACGGTGGCTGGAACGCGAGTCGGGGCGAGCCGAGGAGCGGCGCGCTCGGCTCGCCGAGCGTCTGGCGGCTCTCGAGGACCACCCCGAGATCAGCGTTCTGATCGCGACGGCCTCACCCGCTGTCGAAGCGCTCGCGTCCGCCATCGATTCGCTGCGCGCGCAAATCTACACCCGCTGGCAGCTCTCGTTATCCGTCGAGGGTGGAGACGATGGGGTTCTCCGGTTCCTCGACGAGGCGAGTCGCTCTGATCCGCGAGTGCTGGTTTCCCGACGCGCCGAAACGGGCGAGCTCTGGCGGACGCTGCAAACGGCGCTCGAGCACGCGACCGGAGAGTGGGTCGTGTTCCTTCGCGACGGCGATCGACTGGACCCCGAAGCGCTCGGCGAGATCGCGCTTCGGCAGGCCACGGAGCTCGACGCGGACGTTCTCTACAGCGACGAGGACAGCCTCGATGCCTCGGGCCGGCGCTTCGCGCCGCGATTCAAGCCGGATTGGTCGCCGGATCTCTTGCTCGCGCAGCCATACCTCGGCGGGCTTCTCGCCGTCCGTCGCCGCCTCGTCGAACAGCTGGGGGGGATTCGCTCCGGCTTCGACGGTGCGGAGCTCTACGATCTAGCGCTGCGCGCAACCGACCGTGCGCGCCGCGTGACTCATCTGCCGAAGATCCTCTGTCATCGGCTGGCGCAGGGGCTCTCGAACGGGGTCGGATCCCCCGTCGTGGGCAATGCACGTGCGGCCATCATCGACGCACTCGTCCGGCGAGGCGAAGAGGCGAGCGTCGAGGACGCGGACGTGCCGGGGACGTTCCGGGTGAAGCGCGCGATCCGATCTACGCCCCGCGTGAGCATCGTCATCCCGTTTCGTGACGAGCCCGATCTCCTCGCCCGCTGCCTCCAGTCGATCCATCGGTTCGCCGGATACGAACATTGGGAAGCGCTGCTCGTCGACAATCAATCCTGGCAACCCGAGACTCACGCTCTGCTCGCGCGCCTCGAGAGCGATGCGCGCTGCCGCCTCCTTCACTACGACAGGCCGTTCAACTGGTCGGAGATCAACAATTGGGCCGCCGCGCAATCGAGTAGCGATCTGCTGCTGTTCTTGAACAACGACACCGAGGCCTGCCGAGAGGGATGGCTGACCGCCATGATCGAGCACGCGCAGCGTCCTGAAGTCGGTGCGGTCGGCGCGCGGCTTCTCTATCCAAACGGGTTGGTCCAGCACGCCGGTGTCATCCTCGGGCTTCACGGGGTCGCCGACCACGCGTTCCGGCTCCTGCCGGCGGCTGCTCCCGGGCATCTCGCGCTCGCCAAGAGCATCCGCAATTGCAGCGCCGTCACCGGCGCGTGCATGATGGTTCGCCGCGGCGTCTTCGTCGAGATGCGCGGCTTTGACGAAAGCTTCGGCGTCGCGTTCAATGACATCGACTTCTGTCTACGCCTGCGCGAACGAGGATACCTGATCGTCTACACGCCGTTCGCGGAGCTCATCCACTTCGAGTCGGCGAGCCGCGGCGTCGCCGACGAGATCGCCGAAGGGTCGCGGCTCGCGCAGCGATGGCTGCAGGCCGGAACGTCCGATCCGTACTTCAACCCGAATCTGAGCTTGCGCAGCCCGCACTTCGGGCTAGCGTTGGACGAGGAGGTCGAATCGTGCAAGCCAACCCCGTGAGCGCCCGGAAGGTGGTGGCGGAGCTCTGTGCGGAGGTCCGCAGCGACGAGGACCCCATGGCGAGAATCGTGATCCCGGACCTCCCGCCAAGCGATCACCTCCAGCATCGTGCCGAGCTCGCTCACTTGAATCGGCATTGGTACTGGGAGTTCGGGTACGAGCCGCCGCGAACGGATGGCCTGGCCGGCGCGCTGTTCGGGCGTTTGAAGGCCCGCCTGGCACGGTTCGTATGGAACGTTCTCGATCGACATCTCCGCGCCGAACGGGAGTTCATCGAGAATCTCGTGCGCTTCAACAACGAGCTGGCCAAACGCTGCGACCAGCTGTCGGACGAGATCCGGATCGTGACGCGAGCAGAGCGCGAGGCCGCCGCCGGCCTAGCCCGACGCGCCGATCTCGGCCATCACCTGCTCGAAGCTCGCCTCGCGCAGCTGGAGGCAATGCTACAGGGCGCAGCGGAACCTTGATCCGAAACCTTCATCTGCTCGCCGACGCCACCCGAGCCGGGCCGCGATGCGAATCGCCATCCTGACGTCGGACTGGAATGACGATGATTGGCGCGAGCGCTGCGTCGCCTTGCGGCGCGTAGTGGGTGCGCTGACTTCGATCGGCCAAGTCGACGTGCTCATCGCCGCGGCAGATCGCGCAGGGGGTGCTGAGCACGACGGCGTGGTGAAGATCCTCCGCTTCGAGGCTCCGGTCGCTCCGGCCGACGAGCGCCGCGCCGTTCTCGAGAGCGCGACCGGACCGGAAGATTTCTGCTGGCCGACGGCTTGCGCGTGTGTCCAACGCCTCGGCGGCGCCTTGGGAGCGAGCTTGCCGCACGCCGTGCAGGAACGGGTCGCCATGACGATCGGGCCGGTGCCCTCCACACTGATCGCCCATTTGCGAGATCGACGCTACGACGTCGTGGTGTTCGGGGGCTTCGACGGCGCCTTCTTCGGTCACGCTCTCGAGCAGGCCATCGGCCCCTCCCGCGTCGTCCTCGTTCCGCTCGCGAGGGACGAGCCCCGCCTTTACTTTTCGATCTACGACCGTTTGTTCGAGCGAGCGGAGCGTGTCCTCGTCTTCACCGAGCGCGAACGCCGCTTGATCGTGGGTCGCCTGCGGCGTCGCGAGGCTCGCGAGCGCGTTCGTCTCGTCGGTTTTCCTCTTCGTATCAACTCGCTCGCGGCGACCACGATCCCGTATCGCTCTCCGCATGCATCGTACATCGTGCTCGCCCGCGATTGGCGGCGACCGTTCGGGCTCGGCTGGCTCTTCGAGCTCGCGGATTCGTTGGCACGGACGAACCCGGAGATCGTGCTCGCGCTCATCGGACCAGGCGCGGCCACCCTTCCGTCATCGCCGGGGATCGTCTGTCAAGAGACCATCTCGCGCCTGGACGCCTGGAGGTGGATGAACGGCGCCTTCGCGTTTCTCGACGCCGAGCCCAATCGCATGCTCGGGCTCGATGTGCTCGAAGCGATGCTGTGCGGCGCGCCCGTCCTGGTTTCGGCGCAGGGCGGCGCTGCCCGAGAGCATGTCGAGTCGGGAAATGGCGGCTTGTGGTATCGGGGCAATGCCGAGCTTTTCGCCTGCCTCGATGCGCTGCGTTCGGTCGATCTTCACGACGCTCTCGGCCGTCAGGGCCGACAGTACGCGGCCGACGAATACGGAAACGTCGACCGCTTCCTCCACCGGGTGCGCGACGCGATCGCCCAATAGAGAAGCTCTGCACGAGGTCTCGCCGAGCCGAATGAGCTCGCGGGCGCCGATAGCCGCGCCCGCGCGCTTTATTCGGCTCGGCGAGACCTCGTGCAGAGCTTCTAGCTGGTGTAACCGGGGAATCGCGAAACTGTCGACGAGTTCACGGGAATCGCGCGCTGCCGGGTTGCACCATGAGCCCCTGATCCGTTGAATCCCCAGCACGGAGGCCGGTTGGATCAGTCCCCGAACTCGTAGCCGAAATACTCGATGTCGCGGCGGAAGCGCCGCGCGACGAGCGCGCGGATCTCGTCGTCGTAGTATTCCGTGTAGTGCGTGCGGACGCTTCGGCCCTCGTGCGGGAGCCGCGGACACGACACACCGATGCGGCGGCAGAGCGCCGCGAAGTCGTCCTCCAGCCGTTCGAAGCGGCCGACGAAGTCCACCAGCACCGCGTCCTTGCCGTCGGTGATCCAGTCGAGCTGCGACCTCCCCAATCGCTGCCACCAACCCGAATGCGTCCAACCCGACGAAGGGTCGGCGGTGGGAGCCCCCGCAATCTCCGCGGCGAGCACGTAGTCGCGGAATGCCAGAGCGCCGCCGCGCCGCACGTGAAAGAACTCGTAGCAGGAAACGACGAGGTCCCAGGGATTGCGCACGAAGGTGAAGGTCAGGTATCGATCCCAGGTCTCGCGCCCGTATCGTGCGATCGCAGCGGCCGCGGTCAAATGCTTCTCCACCCTGCTCCGCTTCACCCACCAGTCGAAGCCGGAAAGTGCGAGCTCGACGCTCGTGCCGCCCGTGCGCTCGATGTGTATGAAGATACAGCGGTGCTCGTGGGAGATCATCTCCTCGCTCGACGCCGCAAACCAGACGAACCGACGCCGACCATTGCTTCGTATCTACCAAGAAAGAACGACACAAATAAGCCTGGGTCGAGCAACAGAGACTCCTTCATCCGCGTGGGCGCCGCAAAGAGGAATGTCGACTCAAATCCTCGTCGAATGGCGAGAGTTCCTACCACAGTAACCGGACGTGACAACGGCGCCGTCCCGAGGGTATGCGGCGAGGAGCCGTGAGGACGATCCGCTTCCGCAAGCTCAGCCGGCGGCATCTCGATTTCGAGCTCTCCACAGCGGATGACGTCGCCGTCCGTATCGTCGAGCGTCCGGGGCTCTGGATGCCGCAAGACGAGGTGAAAAGGATGGTCGAGGAGCTCCGGTCGGTCGTCGTCGCGGTCCTCGACGGCCGTAGCCTCGGCTACGGCGTGTTCACCGGCGAGAAGCAGGCACTCGATCGTGCCGTGGTGACCCTCGTCTACGACCGGGCGAGCGGTCTGCCAATCGCGTTCAACGTACTCTCGCTGCTGCGGGTGACGCTTCGCGGCCGAGAGGTCGAAGTCATCCACCTCGGCCTTGCAATGGTCCACCCGAGCCATCGCGGCCGCGGGTTGTCGGCGGTGCTCTACGGTCTCACCTGCACGCTCCTCTTCTTTCGCAACCAGATGCGGCCGATGTGGGTGACCAACGTCTCGCAGGTTCCGTCAGTCGTCGGCCTGGTCAGCGAAACCCTCAGCAACGTCTATCCCTCACCCGACCCGCTGAAGCACCGCTCTTTCGATCACCTCGTGATCGCCCGCGAGATCATGAAGCGCCACCGACGGGTGTTCGGTGTCGCCGCAGAGGCCGGCTTCGACGAGCGGCGATTCGTCATCACCAACGCCTATACGGGCGGCTCGAACAACCTGAAGAAGCCGTTCGCCGAAGCGCCCCCTCATCGGATGGAAGTATACAATCGCATGTGCAAAGAGGAGCTCGACTACCAGGTGGGCGACGATTTCCTGCAGATCGGGCAGATCGACCGGGGGGCTGCGCGGAACTTCTTGCTGCGCAACGTGCCGCGCGCCTGGCTGCCATCGCTGCTGTTCCGCCTGACGTTTCTCCTGGTGGGTAGCTCTTTGCTTCCCGTGCTGCACTGGCTGAGCCCGAGGCGGCCGATGGGCGACCTGAGGCCGTGGAAGCGGTAATCGCCGGCCGGTGCTGCATTCGGACGACGCGCTCACGCACGGATTCGTGAAGGAGTGGATCGATGCCGTCTGGGCTTTCCGGAAGGGACATCGCCGACATCTTCGTTACTTGGACCGCGGCGTTCGGCGTGTTCTCTTACGTCGCCTACCTCCACCGCGGCCGCATCCGTAGCACGCTCGAGAAGCGCACCCTATTCCTGCTTTACTGCGCCGGGACACTGTTCCTCTTCCGCGGATTCTTTTGGCTCACTTCCGAAAACCCCGTGCTCGGCGAGCTCACGTTCGTCCCCGTCACGCTTTTTCCGCTCGCCGCGACGTTGTTCATCGAGGCCCTACTGCGGCGGCACGTCCGGCTTGCTCTCAAGATCTACGTAACTGCCGGGACGATCGCCTTTCTCGCGCTGGACCTCGTGAATTCCCTGGCCACGGAGATCGACCGCCTGACCGCGCTACTGTGCTTTCTGATCTCCACTCTCGCGGCGCTCACGGTGCTGGCCGTCACGCGAGACCGGAGAGAGCTCTCGGCGGCCGAGAACCGATTCATCGATACGATCGTCATCGGCAGCGCGGCGCTGATCCCGCTCGTGGTGACGGACTATCGTAAGGTGCTGGTCTGGATCTCCGTTCCACGCATGGGCGGGATCGCCGGTCTATTCTTCGTCTACGCGCTGATGCGGCCTACGAACGAGGCGCAACCGGTGCGGGCCTTCGGCCTCGAGGTGCTCGGAATCGCGGCGCGCGGCGCGATCGTCGCGGCGGTGCTCGTCGCCGTCACGGGGAGCATCACGGTCGGCACGTTTCTCGATGCGGCTGCGGTGTCGCTGGCCGCCGTGCTGGTGACGATCGTCCTCGAGCGGGTGAAGGCGCTTCACCTAGAGGACCGCGAGGCGTCCTTCCTTCACTGGTTGCTCCGCGCCGAGACGCGGTCGCTCGAAGGCCTGATCGCTTCGCTTCGCGATCTGCCCCTGACCGAGGAGCACATCACGCTCAAGGGAGCCGATCTCGAGGGTTATGATGCGTCGGCGATCTCGCGCCTCTTCGAGGACGGCAACGCGGTCGTGAGCCTCGCGTCACTCCGACACGAGATCAGCTCGCGCGGCGAGGTCGTCGCCGAAGCGGTCGAGGAGCTCGTCCACATCCTCGAGAAATACGACATGACCCATGCCGCTCTCGTCTGCGGAAAGCCCCCGACGCTTCTACTACTGAATCTCCCGCAGGTCGCCCCGCAGCTCTACGAGGTCCAGGTCCGGCTCATCCAGAAGTATTCGCGGCTGCTCGAAAGGACGGCGCCCGCAGTTGCGTGAAGACCCTCAATCCTCTTCGCGCGGGGGTTGCGGGCCAGGCACGATGCCCGCGATGTCCGGATCTTCCCCGGGCTTGAGGTCGGGCTGCTCTCGCTCCGCTGCCGCTCGCTCGGCGCGACGCATGGCCTTCAGCCGCTGACGCTCTTTGCGAGCCTCCTCCTTACGACGCTTCAGAACCGACGGACGTGCCTTGCTCAATGCTACCTCCTCCATGAGCCAACGTAGCACGTCGGCGGCCGTGTGTCCGCCTCGGGCTCGCCGGTTCGTCGACCCCGGGCCGTCCAGCGGACATTTCCCGATGTCGGGCTCACGGCCGCCTCAAAAAAGCCCCTGTTCGTAGACCTGATACGCGAGCGCCCCTGCCAGGGGCGGGCTGGCAGGCGGCGGCACGATCTGCCAACCGGAGCGAGGCGCCGGAAAAGACGCCGCGAGCTTCCGCTCGTCTACCTGCGTCGTCCCCGCGGGGGCGGCCGAGGCGAGTGCTTTGAGATCCACTTGCTTGACCCAAGACTCGAGTCCGTCGGGCGAGATGAGAACGGACTGGACCTGCACGGTGAGGGCACCGACGGTGGCGGTCGCGGTGGTGCAACTGGTGTCGACGCGGTAGCTCTCGCGTATCGGCACCCCCTCCACGAGGTAGCCACGGTCGTAGCCCTGCGGTACATCGCGGCGAAACTCCGCTGGCTCCGAAGGTGATGGGGATGCGCTCGTCGCCGCTCGGGCTACGGCCACGGTCACCTGTTTCGACGTACCCGGTGCCGGCGGCCCGACGCAGATCTTCGGCGCTTCCGAAGCGACCGCCGCCGCCGCCGCGGCACTGCCGGTGGCCTTGCCGTGGATCGCCGCCTGGATCGCTCTCACTTGCACCACGAAGAGCTCTCGCAAGGCTCCCTCGACGACCGACTGCGGGAGCGGGAGCGAGACCTTATCTTCCGCGGTGCCGTCGAAAACGAGAAGCGTCCTGTCCGCAGACAGCGCAGTCAGCTCATAACGCCCGTGGATGTCTTGCAACCCTTTCGAAGTGTCGATCTTCACCTTGTGAGCCGCGTCGTCGTAGTTGAGCTCGGCCACCATCGTCTGCGAGGGCAGCGAGAGGAGCGTGACCTCGAGCTCGAGGGACTTCTTGCTTCCCTCTTCCTTGGTCAAGTTGGATCGCTTGAACGCCGTAGGAACGAGCTCCGCGGACCGTTCCGGCTGGCGTAGGGCCTTCCACACGGCGTCGATCGGGTCGGCGATCACCGATTCGAAGTGGATCGTCCAGATGGGTCCATTCTTCTCGATCGAGGCGGAAGCGATCTCGGTGGCTTTCGCGTACTTCTGCGCCATGCTTTGAACTTGCCAGTATCGATATCCAAGGTACGCCGCGATCACGACGATCAGCAGCACGACCACCGCAGCGATCTTGCCCATGAGCGACCTCCCGTTTCCATTCGCGCGGAGAGCCGCCGCGCGCGCTTCCTCTCGAATCATCCTTGCCGGGTGACATGCAAGCCTCGCGAATGCTCGTTCGGCTTGGACGCGATGAGCCACATGGCGCGGCTATCCTCCGAGGTGTCGGGGACGCCTCCAATATTTCGGAGGTGTCGAACAAAAGGCCTGGTGATTCTGTCGTGAAAACGCGTGGCTCGTGCAACGGGCGGGCTGGCACAGCACGTGAATGTTGTGGCAGCTTGACCGCGCCAACGGGACCCAAACCGACAGAGGAGGAACAATCTCATGCGCAAGATCGCCTTCATCATCGCGGGGCTGGCACTGGCCGCGACCCCGATCGTGTCGAAGGCCCAAGCCGCCGACAGTACTTCGAGCCTCATGAAGATCAAGATCCCCCCGGCGCTCATCGCCAAGGCCGACGACCCCAAGCCGCCGGCCAATGCGAGCCAGAAGACCAGCGTCGGCAAGGGTAAAACGGCGGCCAACACCGCCAACAGCCCGGCCGACACCGACTCGTTCTGGGTCGAGCAGATCGACGTCGACGGCGACGGCGACGTAGAGGCGGCAGGTCTGCTCTGGGACGACGAGGACAAGGTGCTGTACGTTTACGACGAGAACGACAGTCTGGTGTGCGCGGACGGGTCGCCGGCCACAGCCGACCTGCTGATCGCCATCAACGGCAAGGGCAACGCGCGCAATCGGCCGGCGGGCTCGGGCTTCTACATCGTCTCGCTCGACGCCAGCGAGTGCAAGGCCGAAGTCGCCGAAGCCTACGGATGTAAGTTCGACGCCAAGGGAAATCCCACCGCCTGCGGCGTGGCCGAGGTCGACGACAAGAACGACGACATCATCATCGCCACCGCCTCCAAGTGACGCCCCTCGTCATCGGCGACTGCATCGGTGTTCGCCAACCCGATCGATGTGATGTAAACCACCGCTATGGGACTCCAGGAAAATGGAGTCGCCGAGAGCCGTCCGAGACGGGCGACGCGAGTGTCTGAACGAGAGCCGATGAGGAGACATGAGATGCGAAACCTATTGACGGTGGTAGTCGGCGCACTGATCGTTGCGGCTTCAACGATGGCGGCGGAAGCTCCGGACGCGAACACCATCCTCACGAAGACGAAGGAGGCGTTCGAGCCGGCCAAGCCGAGCACGCGCACGCTGACCTTCACGAACACTGCCGTGGGAGAGAGCAGGAAGCTCGTCGCCCACCAGGCGCGCAAGGTCAAGGCGGACGGCAAATGGATGGCGACGGTGATGCTGGCGCCGCCAGAGGCTAGCGGCGTCGCCTTCCTGGTGAACGAGCCCAAGGACCCGACGCAGGGCACGGTCGTCTGGATGTACATGCCGTTCCTCCGGCACATACGTAAGCTGGTGGGTATCGGCACCTACGAGCACTTCCTCGGCACCGATTTCACCTATGCCGATCTCGGCTTCGTGCACTCCCACAAGAACTTCAAGCTCGTCGGCACCAAGCAGCACGCGGGGACCAATGCGTACGAGCTGCAAGGGAAGCCTCCCGGCGCTGACCCGTTCTACTCCCGCATCGTGTGGTGGATCGGGCAGAGCAACATGCTGCCGCTCGAGCGCGACTACTACGACCCCGCCGGCGTGCTGTGGAAGACGGAGACGTTCGACGCGGCCACCGTAGTCGACGGGGTGCCGACGATCCTTCACGTCCAGCTGAAGGATCTCGAAGGGAAGACCAGCACGGATCTCAACGTCAGCAGCGTCAAGTACGACGTCGAAGTTCCCGACTCGGTCTTCGACCCAGATCGCCTGCCCGCGCTGGCGAACGATCCTCTGTGGAAGGCGGGCGGTGTGAATCCGTAGCGAGCGCGCCTGAGACGCCGCGGGTTAGTCGAGGGGCGCGGCCTAGGCCGGAGGACTGGCCCTGCGCGCGTCAAGGTGCGTCAGAACCGCGCGCCGAAGGCGATCACCGGCCCCCGGAACGTGAGGTCGATTTCCTCATTGTTGTTCCCGGGTTTGCGGTCGAAGTGCAGCAGCCGATACCCCGCGAGGATGTCGAAGTCGATCCCGCAGTAGCTCCACGGAAGCTTGTGGCGGAAGGTGCTTTCGATCTCCCACGAGCCGGGCTCCGAACCGGTACCGAACGGCGCCACGTCGCCGAGGAACGTCCACCAGAAGTGCTCCCAGATCTGGAAGCCGAGGCGCCCGCCGAGGTACGGATCGGCCCACTGTCTGGTCCCGTCAAAATCGGTCGTCTGTTGAACGACGCGTACGTCGAGCTTGTTATGGTCGTAGTAGTACCGCACCCCGAACAGCGGCTCGAGCCAGAAGGACGACAAGCCCGTCCCCTGCTCCGCCGGCGCGTCTCCGAGGATCCGGTAGGCGCCGACAAACTCGGAGATAGCGGCAACCGTTTCCACCTTGGCGTTGAAATTCGGTCCGCCATTCTGATCCCTCGCCAATACACCCATCTGGTCGAAGAAGAACACGAGCTTGCTGTGACGCGCCTCGAAGTGGCCTGCGCCACCGATGAGGTCGCCGGCACCGATGGCATCGAAGATCTCGTTGAAATCGATGTCGATGTTTGCGGTGCGGTTCTTGGCGCTGACGCTGCCGTGCACTTCGGTGAGCCACGAGTAGAGAACAAAATCGAAATCCCAGCCGCCGGCGGCGGCGCTCGCTGCACGCGGCGTCAGAAGCGCTAGGCCTAATGACACCGAGCCGACTATCGCGATCCACCATGCGGCTCCCTGTCTTGCCCCGTGATTGCTTCCGTCTCCACGTCTCGGTCCTGCCGGGTAGATCATCTTTTCTCTCCTGGCGCCGGCCATACGATCTTGACCGCGCGTCAGAGTTACTGTTCAGGAAGCGTGCCAGGTAGGGCCGGCGCTCATTCAGGAGACAAATTGAGTGTTTTCGATGGTTTGTTGGATCTCCGCATCATCGAGCATCTACCGCATTCTCCGACCGGTCGGAGGAAACTCCGCCATTTCAGAGGACTTCATGTGAAAGAGCGCGTAGGTAGCATCGAGCTCGGCTGGATCGTCGCTTACGTCGCGCAATGACTATATGACTCTCTTATCTCGCGCGCTGTTGGTTGGCCTGCTGCTCCTTTGGGCATCGGCCGCCTCCGCACAGGACGAGGCGGGCGGCAGTGAGGCGGGTGCCGCTGATGCCCCCGATCTCGCGCGCGAGTTCAACGATCCTCTCACGACCCTGCCACAAGTCTTCATCCAGGACGCCTACACGCCGGCGAACTACGGCACTGATGCCCAGACCAATCGGGTGATTGTCCGGGCGATCGTTCCCCGCATCCCGAGATTCTCCCTTTTTCCGTTCATCCAACTCGTCCGACCCACCTTCTCACTGGTGACGGTGCCGACCGGCAGGGGCAGCGCCACACGTACCGAGTTCGGCGACATGCAACTCTTCGACTTCGCCGTGCTCCCGTGGCCTAGGGTGAGCGGCTTGATGACGGCCGTTGGTTCGGTATTCGTCTTTCCAACGGCCACCGACAAAACCGCGGGGCAGGGGTCGTGGCAAATGGGCCCGGGGTTTGCGACGATCTACAAAGGCATCCCGGGCATACTGTTTGGGGGCCTGGTCCAGAACCCCATCTCTTTTGCTTACACATCTCCGGATCGCCGCCCGACGAGCACGTTCTTGTTTCAACCGATCTTGCTCGCCTACATCGGGCGGGGCTTTTATGTGAAATCCGCCGACGCCACCTGGTCGGTCAGTTGGTACCATCGGACGCCGACAACCTTGCCGCTCAGCTTCGGGATCGGTTATGTCCAGCCTCGCGAGGGCTTGCCCCCGATCAACGTCTTCGTAACGGGCGAATGGATGGCCTATCGCCAGTTCGCACCCTTGGCCCCTCAAACGACCATCCGATTCGGGTTGACGATTCCCATTCCCGGGTGGCGACCCTGGAACTAGATAGGGCAGTTACTGCCCGAGGTGAGCGAGGGCGGCGCGCAGCGGAGCGCTCGAGAGCTGAATGGTTCCGGAGAAGGGAGTGTACATCTCCAGGATCAGGAAGATCGCCGCCGAAACCGAAAGCGCGGAGAGGCACAAGCTGGCGATCACGGTGGCGTTGGAAGGGGCGAAGAGCCCAAAACTGCCGAGAATGAGGGTGAGCCACAAGACCAGTATGACCAGCAACGGCACGGAGACTGACGTGGTTCCCTGCTCGTACATCGACCAGCGCATTTGGCCCATACCAACCGTCATATTCAATGCCTGGGTCTGCAGCCAACGTTGACTGTCGTTTTTTGGCGAGAGTCCCTGAATTTTGTCATAAAGAGCTTCACCGCCGGCTGATGAGGGGTCCGACTGGCCAGAGCCCGCACGGTCTTTCGACCACATCCGATCGAGAATGCGAGCGACGATGCCGCGCAGCAGATCGCGCGCTTCCTTCGTCTCCGGTCCGTAGTGGGCGAGGACGCGGTCGAGCAAAGCTACGTTGGCCGAGAGCTGTGTCAGCTCGCTGCCCTGGAGGTCGTACGAGCCCTTGGCTGAGGCCACCAGCAGGCCCAAGACGAGGGCAGCCATCGTCCCGACCAGCCCCATCCCGAGCTTCACGATGTCCTTGGAATCGCTGCTGAGATGATGCTCCGGAAGAGCGGTGCGAAGAAGCATGCCGAGCAACGCGCCACCAAAAATGCACGCGAACACGATCAAGCTGACTGTGATGGAACTCATAGGCTCGTTGATCCCGGCGAAGCGTCGCGGTCACTTCATGTTTTGACGCACCTCGGCCAGCACGTAGTCGAACGCGTCGGGCGGCTTCGAGAGGCTTCGGGCGAGAGACACGTTCAGCCTCTTGCAAAGTCTGAAGTGAGTAACCCGAAGCCTCTCATCTTCCACCTGATCAGTGCTTCGCCGGGTGAACGGAGATAGCTAGCGCTTGAGTGTAGGTGAGCTGTACCGAGATCGCCGACGGCCACGCCCTCGAGCTTCGTCGGATCCTTGACCTTCACGGTGACTACGTGACCCTCGGGCCCTTTCAACGTGACTTTCGAGTTCGCCTTGTCGATCGCTTCGACGGTGGCAGTGACACTCTGGACCTCTGCGACACCCGCGGCTGGCTTCTCGCCCTGCTTGGCGCGGCCGGCGATCACGGCCTCACCACCCTCCGGCGTGGCCTGCCCAGGTTTGTACACCTCGTAGGCGATCGCCTCGCGATAGGTCGCCGTGACCACGTCGCCCACCTTTACCTGCGCCAAGTTTCTCACTTCCTTGCCGACCTTGAGGTCCGTGATCTTCCCGTCTTCGTCCTTCAGGGTGACGATCCGTTTCTCGAGGTCGACGGCCTCGACCGTCGCCGACACCGTTATCTTTTCGCCCACCTTCTCGCCCTTTACGTGGGGCGTCGCCGTGGAGTCCGCGGCGATCGCTCGGGGCGTGAAGCCGGCGATCGACGCCGCGACGGCCGCTAGCGCGAGGCTGCTTCGAATCGTGGTTCTCATTCGTTCGTCCTTTCGCTTGTTGGGCGAGCTCTCGCTCGCTGTATTGGTCTCCTGCTGATTCGTGGAATCCGTATCTAGGGCTTCTCCGCAGCTGCCGCCCGGATCGCTGCCGCGATGTCGCCGCTCACCTTGGCGAGCGCACGGCTGTGAGCCGCGGCTAGCGCATCGAAGCCTTCACCCTCGACCGTATCGCTCGCAACCGTCCGGCCCATCCGCGGGTTCCCACCCGCTGATCTGCGTACCACCCAGACGGCATCGATGACTACCCCCTTCCCCGGGGTCGACTCGAACCGCTGGACGTCGATCGTCACCTGATAGGCAGGCAAGAAGCCCGGCGGCAGCGGAAACGTGACGACGTTGGTCGCGCCGAGCAGGACGGTGAGGTCACCGGCGACGACGCGAGCGATGCCTTCGTCGAGCGGAGCGGCCCAGCGGTTAAACTCGTCGAGCCCGACGCGGTTCGGCGCAACCTGCACCACGAACTGCGGGCGGTCGACGTAGCCGGGGACGGAAACGGGGCCGACAGCGATCGCGGAGCCAGTGGCCGGCACACCCTGCGCGCTCGCCGTGGACGTGAGGGTGTAGAATCGAGCCGAAGCGGAGGGCCCGCACCCTGCCGAGCCCAGGAGCGCCAGCGAAAAGAATGCGAGCAACATGCGGGGATACGCCGTCACCCAGCTTCACCGCGTGGATGCGACTCGGCGAGACCATACTCGCCGCAGGAGCTGAGCGACACGTCCCTTACCGGCTGATCAAGCCACGCTCTCCGTTCTCGGACTAAGTGCTCCCTTTCGGAAATACGGTGGCGTAGGCCGAAGGTCATCGTGGTCGCCTGCAAGGCGCGACGACGAGCGATACTCTTGCGGTATCGCGAGGAGGAGCAACGCAGCAGGCGGCAACGAGGACCGAGGAATACGTCGCCGTATTTCCGAAAGTGAGCACTAAGGGCCGAAAGCGTCGCGGCCAGCGCACGCGTACGTCCCCCCGGCGCCTCCGAAATATCGGAGGTGTCCCCGAAAATTCGTAGGAACACCCGAGGCGAGGCTCGAGGGAGGGCCATTTCACGGATTGAGAAGGCGCGCACCAGCCCGCTTCGACAACTTCCGCTCGAGCACCGAACCCCCGGCAATTGGCTATGCCGCGCTGATCGCCGCTTGGAGCTTCGCCTCGTCCTCGTGCGAGAGCGAGGTCTTCAGGATCTTTCCTCCGGTTCCCTTGATCTCCTCGAGCACCTTGTCCGGTGTCGCCTTTCTGACGAGGACGAAGAGCACCGAGCTACCCGGCTTGAGCGTGGCTGCAAGCTCCTTCATGAACGCGTCGTTGATCCCCACGTCCGTGAGAGCTCCAGAGGCCGCTCCCGCCGCGGCCCCGACCGCGAGGCCGAGAAGCGGGTTCAAGAACATCAGGCCGATCAGCGCTCCCCAGAAGCCGCCGCTCGCGGCTCCGGCCGCCGTCATGTTGACGGCCTGGTGGAGTTTGACCTTCCCCTGCTCGTCCTTCACGGCGACTACGGCGTCGCCGAGATCGATGAGGTAGTCCTTTTGCATCTTCCGCAACTTGAGACGCACCTCTTCGGCCTTGTACGGATCGTCGTAACCGATTGCGACTAGCGTGCTCATAGACTCCTCCTTTGGCTAGTATTTTCTCGCCGCAATACTTTCGCTTCGGGGCAGCTACCCGCTTGCCTTCCGCGCTCGCATCGGCCAGGTCCTTTTGGATGCGAACTATCTGATCCTGGCGCCGGGATCTGCTGCAAAGCAGTTTTCCCCTCCCTGTGGACACAGCACGAGGAACGTAGTGCGCTGCCCACAACCGCTAATTCCGACCGTATACTCCGCCCGTTGGACCCCACTGAAGAAAGGCCCCTGGATGGCGGGCTGGGTCACCTCTCTGGAAAGGACCTCCGCGGTCGCCTGCGGACAATTCAAATCGAATTTTCCCCGCGAGAGCGCCGTCTGGAGCGCCATCGCCTGTTTATTGTCGAGCATCTGGCTCTGGCTGGTACATCCGGCGAGAGCTACGGTCGCGATGAGCGCCATCCATACGATCGAGTTTCTCATTGGAGTGACCTCCGAACGTTTACTGTCTTGCAGGACCCGCGCCACGAGCCCGCGCGTCGGTCGCGTGCTGGAAATCGTTTTCTTTCACGCTGATACGATCTTCCAAGAAGGGTCCGCAGCCGCTTCACCCGGCCCGGTCGCTCCGAAATCTCGGAGTCGCCTACGAGGCCTCGGAGGCGGTTTTCGAAGTTGGACTATCTCCCGTGAGAATTGCCGCTGACTAGTCTTGGTTATGCAACAGCGCCTGCTTCGCTGCCAGTAGCTCTTTTCGCCTTCCCTTGTCCACCTCCGGTGACTTGATCGACCTCCACGATCCCCCTCGTTCTTATGGAGCGCTCTCGGACACCCAGTTCGCGAGCAGCGTATAGGCCACCGCGAGCACCACCGGTCCGATGAAGAGGCCGACGACTCCGAAGGCGACGAGACCGCCGATGACGCCGGTGAAGATCAGTAGCAGCGGCAGGTCTGCGCCGCGCTTGATCAACATCGGGCGGAGGAAATTGTCGAATGTGCCGCAGAAGCTCGCCCACACGAGAAACCCCGTGGCCCATACCGCGCTGCTCGTGTGGTAGACCCAAATCACCGCTAGGACGAGCACCGGCCAGACGCCGATCTGCGCGACCGCGAGGATGAACATCACCACGGTCAGAATCGGCGCGAAGGGCACGCCGGCGATTGCGAGGCCGATTCCGGAAAGAAGGGACTGGAGAGAGGCCGTGACGACGACACCCAGCGCGACGGCGCGAATCGCCTGTGCCGCGAGGTGCACCGCGTTCGCCCCTTGGGGCCCGGCGAGGCGCCGCGCAAAGCGATCCGCGGCCAGCGCGGCTCTTTCACCGTTCGAGTACAGAATCGCGGCAATGATCACCGTGAGAAGGAAGTGAACGAACAGAAGTCCGATGCTGCCGACCTGGCCAACGAACCACAAAGCGAGGTCATCGGCCATGGGCGCGAGGCGAGCGACGATCCCCTCCGGCCGCGCGGCCGCGAGCTCGTGCCAGTGCTCGGCGAGCTTCGATCCGACGAGTGGAACCGCCTCTACCCATGCGGGAGGCTCCGGGATGGCAAGCGTCGCGACCGATCTCGACCAGTCCACGATCCTTCCCGTGTTGCTCACGACCGTCGTGATGCCGAGATAGAGCGGCACCACGAGCATCAGCAGCAACGCGAGCGTCATCGACGCGACGGCGAGCGAGCGCCGGCCCCACAGCCAGGCTTGCACACGCAGAAAGAGCGGCCAGGTGGCGACCGTGATCATCGTCGCCCAAGTGGACGCGACGAGGAATGGCCGTACGATCCAAAGGCTGGCGGCGATCAGCGCGCCGAGAGCCAGCAACCGGAGCGTGGTGCGGGCAAGGTCTGGAGGCTCAGAGCCTTCCAGGTGCTCCATCGTTCCAGCCTCTTCTGCCGTCACTCGGGCCACCCGCCTCCGCGCCTCAGCGAGTCGAGCGCCTCATCGGAGAGAATCAATTCGAGCAACCTACGCTCTTTTTGCGGCACACCGCGCAACGAAGCCTTCCGTCACGTCGGGAAACGGCGCAGGATCTTCGACCTTCGCATGCATGCCATCTCGATCTCATGGTGCTGCCTAGACAAAAACCGGCCACATTTGAAGCCCTCCGCTTCCACGGTCGAAAATCTCGGGAGGAGATCGCCGAGACGCGAGGCCGAGCTTTTGATGTTTTCCGGCGGCTTGAACGAATATCGGCCTTGCAGCAAATCCCAGATCCTTCATGCTTGAGCGCCGCGACGGGAAACGGAAACTGAAGGAGCAACGACAATGACAGCAGTCGAGCCACTCACCAGGCGCCCGGCATGGAAGGCGCTCGAAGCCCACTACGAGAAGATCAGGGAGCTACATCTCCGCGATCTCTTCAAGGATGATCCCAAGCGCGCGGTGCGGATGACGGCCGAGGCGGCGGGCATCTTCTTGGATTATTCAAAGAACCGTATCACGGACGAAACACTCGGGCTTCTCGTTCGACTAGCCGAGGACTGCGGCTTGCGAGCGCGGATCGACGCCATGTTCCGAGGGGAGAAGATCAACATCACGGAAGACCGCGCCGTCTTGCACGTGGCGCTGCGCGCCCCGAAGGGGACATCCATCCTCGTGGACGGCGAGAACGTCGTCCCCGAGGTCCATGCCGTGCTCGACGAGATGGCGGCGTTTTGCGACCGCGTGCGCGGCGGCGGGTGGAAGGGCCACACCGGCAAGCGCATTCGCAACGTCATCAACATCGGCATCGGCGGCTCCGACCTCGGCCCCGTGATGGCCTACGAGGCGCTGAAGCACTACAGCGACCGCGCCATGACGTTTCGCTTCGTGTCGAACGTCGACGGCACAGATTTCGTGGAGGCGACGTGCGATCTCGATCCCGTGGAAACGCTCTTCATCGTCTCCTCCAAGACGTTCACGACTTTGGAGACGATGACCAACGCTCGAAGCGCTCGCGACTGGTTGCTCGCAGGCCTTGGCGGCGACGTGAAGGCCGTGGCCAAGCACTTCGTCGCGGTCTCGACCAACGCCCAGAAGGTCACCGAGTTCGGCATCGACACTGCCAACATGTTCGGATTCTGGGACTGGGTCGGCGGCCGCTATTCGATGGATTCGGCGATCGGTCTCTCGACGATGCTCGCCATCGGGCCCGATGGCTTCCGTGATCTGTTGGCGGGCTTTCACGAGATGGATGAGCACTTCCGCACGGCGCCGTTCGACCGGAACTTGCCGGTGCTGATGGGCCTTTTGGCATTATGGTACAATGACTTCTTCGGCGCTGAGACCGTCGCGGTCTTGCCGTACGAGCAGTACCTGAAGCGCTTTCCGGCCTATCTCCAGCAGCTGACGATGGAGAGCAACGGCAAGTCCGTCACTCTCGATGGCACGAAAGTCGACTATCAGACCGGCCCGATCTACTGGGGCGAGCCCGGCACCAACGGCCAGCACTCCTTTTACCAACTGATCCATCAAGGAACGCGGCTCATCCCGGCGGACTTCATCGCCTTCGCCCGTACCCTCAACCCTCTCGGCAGGCACCACGACATACTGCTGGCGAACGTCTTCGCCCAGGCGGAGGCGCTGGCGTTCGGCAAGACCCCCGCGCAAGTCAGGGACGAGGGCACGGCGGATTGGCTCGTTGGCCACCGCGTGTTCGAAGGCAATCGGCCGTCGAACACGATCCTGCTGCAGCGGTTGACACCGGCGGCCCTCGGCAAGCTGGTGGCGCTCTACGAGCACAGCGTCTTCACCCAGGGCGTCATCTGGCACGTCGATTCCTTCGATCAATGGGGTGTGGAGCTCGGCAAGGTCCTCGCGCAGCGCATCATCCCCGAGCTCGAGAGCACGACAGAGCCCGACCTCGCCCACGACAGCTCGACGAACAATCTGATCCGTCGCTACCGCAAGCTCAGGGAGGTTTCTTGATGATGCTCGAGAACGCCCGACTGCGATGAAGGTACACAGTCCTTTCTGAGGAAGGAGCTAGTTATGCAACTGGGAATGATTGGTCTTGGTCGGATGGGTGCGAACATGGTGCGGCGGCTTCTCAAGGGAGGTCACGAGTGCGTGGTCTTCGACATGTCGCCGAAGTCAGTGCAGGAGCTGGCGGCGGAGAAAGCTGTCGGGAGCGCCTCGCTCGCGGATCTGGTGAAGAAGCTGTCAAAGCCTCGGGCGGTCTGGCTGATGGTGCCGGCAGCCGTCGTGGACAAGACGATCGCCGACCTCCTCCCCTCGCTCGAGCGAGGCGACATTCTGATTGACGGGGGCAACTCGTACTACGTCGACGACATCCGTCGCGCGAAAGAGCTCGCGTCGAAGGGGATTCACTACGTGGACGTGGGAACCAGCGGGGGCGTGTGGGGCCTCGAGCGAGGCTACTGCATGATGATCGGGGGCGAGGCGGAGGTCGTCAAGCACCTCGACCCGATCTTCGCAAGGCTGGCGCCCGGCATCGGCGACATAGCGCGTACGCCGGGTCGCGAGAAGCTAAGCGGCACGGCCGAGCAGGGCTACCTGCACTGCGGGCCGAGCGGCGCCGGCCACTTCGTCAAGATGGTACACAACGGCATCGAGTACGGCCTCATGGCGGCATACGCCGAAGGGCTCGGCGTACTGCGCGCCGCCAATGTCGGCAAGCAGCAGCACGCAATCGACGCAGAGACGACGCCGCTGCGCGATCCCGAGCACTACCAGTACGACCTCAATCTGCGCGACGTCACCGAGGTGTGGCGCCGCGGCAGCGTGATCGCCTCGTGGCTGCTCGACCTGACGGCGGCCGCGTTGGTCAAAGATTCGGAGCTCTCGAGCTTTTCCGGCCGAGTCTCGGACTCGGGCGAGGGGCGCTGGACGATCAAGGCCGGGATCGACGAAGCGGTGCCGGTGCCGGTTCTCTCCACCGCGCTCTATCAGCGCTTCAGCTCGCGCGGCGAATCCGACTTCCAGGACAAGCTGCTGTCGGCGATGCGTTACGAGTTCGGCGGACACCACGAGAAGCCTGCCGGCAAGTAACGGGCTGTCACACGAGGCCGCTATGAGCAATGCACACTCCGACGCCCTGGTCTTCTTCGGCGCAACCGGTGACCTCGCTTACAAGAAGATCTTCCCGGCGCTGCAGGCGATGCTGAAACGCGGTCATCTCGACATACCGGTCGTCGGTGTGGCCAAGTCCGGGTGGAACCTCGAGCAGCTCAAGGCCCGCGCGAAGGACAGCCTCGAAAAGCACGGCGGGCTCGATCGTCCGGCCTTCGACAAGCTGTGCGGCTTATTGCGATACGTCGACGGCGACTACAATGACCGGGCGACCTTCCAGGCCATCTACAAGGCGCTCGGCTCCGCGAAGCGGCCGGCGCACTACCTCGCGATCCCACCCGCGCTGTTCGGGCTGGTCGTAGAACAACTGGCCAAGTCGGGATGCGCCAAGGACGCGCGCGTCATCGTCGAAAAACCATTCGGGACCGACCTCGCCTCGGCGCAGAATCTCAACCGCATCCTGCACGGCACGTTCGACGAGAAGACGATCTTCCGCATCGACCACTACCTCGGCAAGCGGCCCGTTCACAACATGACCTTCTTCCGCTTCGCAAACGCGTTCCTGGAGCCATTCTGGAACCGCGAGCACGTCGAGAGCGTGCAGATCACGATGGCGGAGGAGTTCGGGGTTCAGGGGCGGGGAGCGTTCTACGACGCGACCGGTACCATCCGCGACGTGGTGCAGAATCACTTGTTCCAGATCCTCGCCAACTTGGCCATGGAGCCTCCGGTCAGGACTGACAGCGAGTCGATCCGCGACGAAAAGGTCAAGGTCTTGAAAGCCATACCGCCGCTCGACCCGAAGGACCTCGTCCGCGGCCAATTCCACGGCTACCTGGAAGAGAAGGGCGTGGCGCCGAGCTCCGCGACGGAAACTTTCGCGGCAATGCGGCTCGATGTCGATTCCTGGCGCTGGAGAGGGGTTCCCTTCTACATACGAGCAGGGAAATGCCTTCCCGTCACGTGCACGGAGGTCGTCGTGCGGCTGCGCCAGCCCCCGACGATGTACAGAGGCTACGACCTCAAGCCGAACTCTTGCCGACTGCGGATCAGTCCCGACGTCACGATCGCAATCGGCGCCAACGTCATCGCCCCAGGGCAGGATACCGTCAGCACGCCGGCGGAGATGCTGGCGACCCGCCATCCACGTGCAGACGAGATGGACGCCTACGAACGTGTGCTCGGCGACGCGATGGAGGGAGACGCGACCTTGTTCGCGCGCGAGGACTATGTGGAGGAGGCGTGGCGAATCGTCGATCCGGCTCTCAAGGCGGATACGCCGGTCTACGCATACGAGCCCGGCACGTGGGGGCCGAGTGAGGTCGACGAGGAAGTCTCGCCCGCCGGAGGCTGGCAGAACCCGACGGTGACGGACTAGCTTGGTAGGAGATGGGATCGTGACCAACGGGAGCGATCTGCGACGCGAGCCCCTAGCGACGTTCCGTCGCGGTCCGGGCTAACCCAAGAGAAGCGTTTTCGCGATGGATCACGTGAACCCTCTCGCGGCGAAGAAGCGCATCGTGATTCTCGGCGGTGGTTTTGCGGGTGCCTACACCGCGTTGCACCTCGAGAAGCAATTTGCAGGCTCGCCGGACATCGAAGTCCTGCTGCTGTCCAGAGAGAATTTCGTGCTCTTCACGCCGATGCTTCACGAGGTTGCCGGCAGCGACGTGTCCGTCACCGACATCGTCCAGCCGCTGCGGAAGATGCTGCGGCACACCCGGATCCTGATCGCCGACATCCAGGCCATCGACCTCGCCAAGAAGCAGGTGCGCGTCGTTCACGAGAGGATTCGGGACGCACGTTCGAAGTCACCTACGACCAGGTCGTGTTGGCGGTCGGCGCGGTGACGAACTTCTACCGCACACCCGGTCTCGAAGAGCATGCCCTGACGATGAAGACGCTGGGCGACGCCATCCTCGTGCGCAACCGCGCCATCGAGCTTCTGGAAGTGGCGGACAACCTGCCGGATGAGACCGATCCGCAAGACGGTGCTGACCGTAGTCGTGGCGGGCGGCGGGTTTGCCGGCGTGGAAACCGCCGGCGCCGTGAACGATCTCATGCGTGAGGCGATGAAGTTCTATCCCGACCTTGAAGGAGGACATGCTCCGGGTTGTCATCGTCGACCCGGGCGAGTTCATTCTCCCCGAGTTGAGCGAAAGCCTCGGCCGCTACGCCGAGAAGCAACTCGGCCGGCGCGGGGTGGAGGTTCGCCTGAAGACCAAGGTCACCGGCTACGACGGCAAGGAGGTGGTCTTGAGCGACGGCACGAAGATCGCCACTCGCATGCTCATCTGGACCGCCGGCATCACACCGCCAGCCGCTGTTGTCGAGCCTGCCGTGCCGCCTGGCAGCGGGGCCGGATTCGTCGCGAACGATTGTCTTCAGGTGCCGGACTGGCCCGGCGTGTGGGCCTTGGGCGACTGCGCGCTCGTGCCCGATCCGCTGAATCCGGGCAAGTTCTATCCGCCGACGGCGCAGCACGCCATCCGCCAGGCCGCCGTACTGGCGAGCAATATCGTGGGCGGATTGCGCGGCGAGGCTCCGCAGCCGTTCAAGTTCAAGATCATCGGCCTGCTCGCCACCATCGGACGGCGCACCGGCGTGGCGGAGATTTTCGGCGTGCGGTTCTCCGGAATCATCGCCTGGTGGCTCTGGCGTGGCATCTACCTGAGCAAGCTTCCCGGACTGCAAAAGAAGGTTCGCGTCGCCCTCGACTGGACGCTCGACCTCATTTTCTCGAAGGACATCGTCCAATTGCCGACGTTACGCTCGCCGACCATATCTGTCGTGGAAGAGTCCGCGGCCGGGACCACGGGCGAACGACAAATCGAGATCAGGTGAACGAACGCAGACACAACTTGGGGAAAGCCTGGTGAAACCAGAGATCGTCATCGACGCGCCCGCGGCGTTGGCGCGCGTGTTCGCAGACCGTTTCACGGCGCAGGCGCGCGCGGCGATCGCAGCAGCGCAGACGGTTCTCCTGCGCGCTGCCGGGAGGGTCCGTCGCCGAGACCTTCTTCCCGGTGCTCGCACGGGCCCCCGTGGCGTGGGACCAAGTCGAGTTCTTCTGGGGCGACGAGCGCGCCGTCGGGCCGGACGACCCTGACTCGAACTACGGGCTCGCGAAGCGCCTCTTGCTCGATCCCGTGCGCGCCGATCCGCGACGCGTCCACCGAATCGCCGGGGAGGGCGACGACCTCGAGTTCGCGGCGCGAGCCTACGAGCAGGAGTTGGTGCGCGTGCTCGGCGACCCGCCACGCATCGATCTCGTCGTTCTGGGGCTCGGGCCAGAGGGACACGTCTGCTCACTGTTCCCCGGCGACCCGCTGCTCAGCGAGCGCGTTCGCCGCGTCGCGGCGATCACCGACTCGCCCAAGCCGCCGCCGCGGCGGATCACGTTCACCATGTTGCCCTTGGAGCTGGCGGGAACGATCTGCGTCGCCGGCTTCGGTGACTCGAAAGCGGAAGCGATCCGAGCGGCGGTGAAGGAGCCCGACTCTCGGATTCCGGTTGCGCTCGCGATCCGCGCGGCGCGGCGCGCCCTCATCCTAGTGGATCAGGCCGCGGCGGGTTTGCTCCGAGGGGACTGATCGTCTTGAAAGATCACGAACCGCGTTGCTTCTTGCACCGTCAGTCGTCGCCATGATCGTGGCGAAAACCCAACCTATGCGGGCTCGCCGACACGTTCGGGTCCGGTGTGGGATCTTGGTCGCCTTGATCCTGGGAACGGCCGTCGCGGCCGTCGCCGGCGACGACACCACGCGGACGTCGAGCATCTTCGCCCCGGTCTCCGCGCCGGCGGACGCGATCCTGGACCGTCGCCATGCTCGTGCTGGCGATCACCGCGGGCATCTTCGTGGTCGTCGGCGGGCTGCTCGCCTACTGCGTCGTGCGCTTCCGGCGGCGCCCGGACGACGACGGCAGCGAGCCGCCGCAGGTCTACGGCAGCAACCAGATCGAGCTGGCGTGGACGGTCATCCCGATCCTCATCGTCTTCGTGCTCTTCCTGGTGACGGCGCGCACGATCTACGACGTCCAGGGCGCGCCGAGCCGCCCGGCGCGCATCGACGTGACCGTCGTCGGTCACCAGTGGTGGTGGGAGTTCCGCTACCCCGACGCTCGGCGTCGTCACCGCCAACGAGCTGCACGTGCCGGTGAGCGACCCCGCCGACCCGACGCCGACGTTCCTCGACCCTCGAGTCGGCCGACGTCGTGCACAGCTTCTGGGTGCCGCGCCTCGCCGGCAAGACCGACGTGATCCCGAACCGCGACGAACCGCATGTGGATCGAGCCGCGCGAGCCGGGACTCTACCTCGGGCAGTGCGCCGAGTACTGCGGCACGCAGCACGCGCACATGCTGCTGCGGGTCGTACGTGCACCCGCGCGGCGGAGTTCGAGCGCTGGGTCGCGGCGCAGCGGCAGCCGGCGGCCGCCGATCCCGGCGGTCGCCGCCGGGCGGCGGCGTCTTCGAGACGACGGCCTGCATCAACTGCCACGCCGTGCGCGGCACGGTCGCGACGGGCCGCTTCGGGCCCGACCTGACGCACCTGATGAGCCGCGAGACGCTCGGCGCCGGCGTCGCGCCGAACGACGCCGCGAGACGCTGCGCGCCTGGATCGACGATCCCGAGCGCGTCAAGCCCGGCGCGCTGATGCCGGCGATGCAGCTCGACGACGCGCGAGCTCGACGCAGCTCGTCGCCTACCTGCGCGACGCTGCGCTGAGCGAGGACGGACCATGGCCGATGATCGAACCGACCCTGGACGGTCGTCCGCGCGCCGCGGGCCGCGACGTCCGTGCTCGCGAGCGGCTGCACGACTGGGTGGTCACCGTCGACCACAAGCGGCTCGGGCATCATGTACATCGCCTCCGGGCTCGTCTTCTTCCTCGTCGCCGGGCTCGAGGCGACGATCATGCGCCTCCAGCTCGTCGTGCCCGAACAACCACTTCGTCTCGCCGCAGGTCTTCAACCGCCTGATGACCATGCACGGCACGACGATGGTCTTCTTCGTCGGCATGCCGATCCTGTTCGGCTTCGCGAACTACCTGGTGCCGCTCATGATCGGCGCGCGCGACATGGCGTTCCCGCGCCTCAACGCGTTCGGCTTCTGGATGTCGCTCTTCGGCGGCCTGCTGCTCTACTTCAGCTTCCTCGGCGCGCGAGGGGCTCTACGGCGGCGGCAGCGGCGCCCGACGTCGGCTGGTTCGCCTACGCGCCGCTCACCGCGCGCGCCTTCTCGCGCGGCAACAGCACCGACTACTGGATCCTCGGCATCCTGGTGAGCGGCATCGGCACGCATCGGCACCGCCGTCAACCTGATCGCGACGATGCTCTGCCTGCGCTGCCCGGGCATGACGCTCGGGCAAGATGCCGCTCTTCGTCTGGCTGATCCTCGTCGTCGGCGTGCCTGATCCTGGTCGCGATGCCGCCGCTCACCGCGGCGCAGATCATGCTGCTCCTCGACCGCTTCCTCGGCGCGCACTTCTTCGACACGCAGGCCGGCGGCTCGGCGGTCCTCTGGCAGCACTTCTTCTGGATCTTCGGCCATCCCGAGGTCTACATCCTGATCCTCCCGGCGTTCGCGTTCGCGTCGGAGATCATCCCGGTCTTCTCGCGCAAGGTCGATCTTCGGCTACCCGGTCATGGTGGCGGCGACGGTGGCGATCGGCTTCATCAGCCTGGGCGTGTGGGCGCACCACATGTTCGCGGTCGGCATGACGCCCGCGCGGCGAACACCTTCTTCGCCGTCTCGACGATGCTGGTCGGCGGTGCCGACCGGCATCAAGATCTTCAACTGGCTCGGCACGATGTGGGGCGGGAAGATCCGCTTCGCGACGCCGATGCTGTTCTGCATCGGCGTTCCTCTTCCAGTTCCTGTGCGCCGGGCTCACCGGGCATCATGCTGGCGGTCGCGCCGTTCGACTGGCAGCTCACCGACTCGTACTTCGTCGTCGCGCACTTCCACTACGTGCTGA
Source organism: uncultured delta proteobacterium (assembly GCA_963712515.1). Taxonomy (GTDB): domain Bacteria; phylum Desulfobacterota; class Binatia; order JACPRU01; family JACPRU01; genus CAVQIG01. Next base: position 14,952 of record CAVQIG010000012.1, on the reverse strand, counting down.
TCGGCGGCATCCTCTTCACCATCTTCGCGGCGATCTACTACTGGTTCCCGAAGGTGACCGGCCGGCATGCTCGAGCGAGACGCTCGGACGCTGGCACTTCTGGCTCTTCGTCATCGGCTTCAACCTGACCTTCGCGCCGCATGCACTTCGCGGGCCTGCTCGGCATGCCGCGGCGGATCTACACCTACGAGGCCGGGCGCGGCTGGGAGATCTGGAACCAGCTCGTCGTCGCGTCGGCGTCGTCTTCCAGGCGCGGCGCCGTCCTGTCTTCCTGTGGAACGTCGTCGCGCTCGCTGCGTCGCGGGCGCAGCCGGCGGGCGACGATCCGTGGGACGCCTGGACGCTCGAGTGGTCGACGACGTCGCCGCCGCCGGAGTACAACTTCGCGACGCTCCCGGTCGTGCGCAGCCGCCGGCCGCTGTGGGACCTGAAGCATCCGGACGATCCGGACTGGAAGTACGAGTGACGCGCCGCGGCGACGCCGCGCCGCGGCGCCGAGCCTGGGCGCTGCCCGACCGCGGGCCGCGTCGGCATCGTCGCGCTCATCGTCGCCGAGACCGCGTTCTTCGCGATCTTCGTCGTCGGCGTACCTCTTCTACCTCGGCAAGAGCCTGAGCGGCCCGACGCCGGCGCGAGGTGCTCGACCTGCCGATCCTCGCCTCGATCCTGCCTGCTGTCGAGCAGCGTGACGATCGACCTCGCGGTGCGGGCGCTGCGCGGCGGGCGCGGTGCAGACGCTTCGCGCTCTGGTGGCTTGCTGACGATCCTGCTCGGCGCGCGTGTTCCTCGTCGGCACCGGCGCGCGAGTGGTACCGGCTCATCGTACGACGACGGGCTCACCATCCGCACCAACCTCTTCGGCACCACCTTCTACTCGCTGGTCGGCCTGCACGCGCTCGCACGTGATCGTCGGGCTCGTGCTGATCGACGCTCGTGCTCGTGCTCGCGCTCGGCGGGCACGTCGAACGCGCAGCACGCCGAGCGCACCGAGGTGCTCTCGCTGTACTGGCACTTCGTCGACGCGGTGTGGGTCGTCGTGTTCCTCGTCGTCTACGTGGTGGGCGCGATGACGGCCGCGACGGCACGAGCCGCGCCGCGGGACCATCGAGGTTCCCGCGCCGACCGCGTGGCCGATGATCGCGGCGTTCGGCGTCACGCTGCTCCTGCGCCGGGCCTGGTGACGAACGTCCCGGTGAGCGTCGTCGGCGTCGTCGCTCTTCGTGGCGGGCGCGGTCGGCTGGTTCCGCGAGGTGCTGCCGCACGAGCACGACGAGGCGGTGCCGGTCGAGCCGGCCCGCCGCGCCGTCGCGCCGTCGCCGCGTGCCGTCGCTCCGGCTCGCCGCGGGCGAGGCGCGGCACCGCGCTCGGCTGCCGCGTCGAGATCTATCCCTACTCGGCCGGCGTCAAGGGCGGCATCGCCGGCGGCGTCGCGATGGCGGTGCTCGCCGTGCTCTACGGCCTCGCTCGGCCACGGCAGCGTCTGGTACCCGATCAACCTGCTCGCGGCGCGCCGGCTCGGCGACGCTCAGCAACGCGCCCGCCGAGGTGCTGCGCGCCTTCAACGCGCAGGGCTTCGTCCTGGCGATCGTCATCCACGCGACGCTGTCGCTCCTGGTCGGCCTGCTCTACGGCGTGCTGCTGCCGATGGTCCCGCGGCATCCGGCGCTTTTCGGGCGGCGTGGTCGCGCCGCTGCTCTGGACGCGGGCTCATCGGGCGTCGCTCGACGTCGTCAACCCGGCGCTCGAACGCGCGCATCGACTGGCCGTGGTTCGTGGCCTCGCAGATCGCGTTCGGCCTCGTCGCGGGCCTCGTGGTCGCGCGCTCGGCGCGGATCGGCGACCTTCCAGCACGTGCCGCTCGCGGTGCGTGCGGGCATCGAGAGCGCAGGACGCGCCGATGAGATTCCGCGTGCTCGCCGCCGCGGGCATCGTCGCTGCTCTTCGCGGGCGGCTGCGACCGCCTGCCCGGCCGGCCGCGCGACGACGACCGCCCGCTGCGGCCGTCGCAGGTGACGGACTTCGCGACGCTCTACGGCGAGAACTGCGCCGGCTGCCACGGCGCGGACGGGCGCCCGGCGCGGCGGTCGCGCTGGCGGATCCGGTCTACCTCGCGTTCGTCGACGACGCGACGCTGCCGGCGCGTGACGGCCGGGGCGTGCCGGGCACGGCGATGCCGGCCTTCGCGCGAGCGCCGGCGGCACGCTCACCGACGAGCAGATCGACATCCTGGTCCGCGGCATGCGCGCGCGCTGGGCGCGGCGCGGCGCGCTCGGCGGCGTCGCGCCGCCGCCCTACGCGGGCGGCGCCGGCGACGCGCGCCGCGGCGCGCAGTCGTACGCCACCTGCTGCGCCGGCTTGTCACGGCCGCGGGCGCGGGACGGCGACGCAGGCGGCTCGGTCGTCGACGGTTCGTACCTGGCGCTGGTGAGCGACCAGGCGCTGCGGACGGCGGTCGTCGTGGGGCGGCCCGACGCTCGGCATGCCCGACTGGCGGGGCGACGGCACGGCCGCCGATGACCGCAGCAGGACGTCGCCGACGTGGTCGCCTGGCTGGTCGCGCGCCGGCCGCAGTTCCCGGGCCAGCCGTACCCGATCGAGGGAGAGCACGATGGCTGATGCGACGCGTTCGACGCACGGCGTCGCCGCCCGTCTCGCGGCGCGGCTTCCTGTTCACGCTCGGCATCGCGCTCAACGCCGTCGCCGCGGCGCTGTTCGCCGTTCCCGTCGTCGGCTTCCTCCTCTCGCCGGCGCGACGGCTCGCGTGAGCAGGCGTGGATCCCGCTCGGCCCGGTGGCGAGCTTCCCCGAGGGACCAGACGCGGCTGGCGACCTACCGGAATCCGTTCGTCGCGGCCGTGGGACGGCGAGACGGCGAACATCCCGTGCTGGGTGCGGCGGCGTCGCCGGCGACGAAGTTCCAGGTGTTCGCCATCAACTGCGCGCACCTCGGCTGCCCGGTGCGCTGGTTCCCGGAGTCGGGGCTCTTCATGTGCCCGTGCCACGGCGGCGTCTACTACGCCGACGGCTCGCGCGCCTCCGGGCCGCCGCCGCGCGGCTTTATCGAGTACGAGCACAAGATCGAGGACGGCCAGCTCTGGGTGCGCGGCGGCGAGCTGCCGACGCTCGCGGAGCCGGTGTGAGCGGCGCGCCGCCATGCGATCGCGGACTGGCTCGACGCAGCGCGCCGGGCTCGGCGCGTCCGATCGCGGAAGCCGCGACGCACCGCGGTGCCGCGCGACACCGCGAGCTGGTGGTACGTCTTCGGCAGCGCCACGCTGGTCGCTTCGTCCTCCAGGTCGTGACCGGCATCTGCCTCGCCATGGTCTACGTGCCGTCGGCGGACGACGCCTGGACGAGCCTCGAGGCCTCAACTACGAGCAGCCGCTCGGCTGGTTCCTGCGCGCGCTGCACGGCTGGGGCTCGAACTTCATGGTCGCGCTGGTCGTGCGTCCACATGGTGCAGGTGTTCCTCTTCGGCGCCTACAAGTACCCGCGCGAGCTCACCTGGATCGTCGGGTGTCGTGCTGCTGCTGTGACGCTCGGCATGGCGTTCACCGGACAGGTCATGCGCTTCGACCAGGACGCCTACTGGGGACTCGGCATCGGCGCCTCGATCGCCGGGCGCACCCCGCTCATCGGCGGCCGCTCGTCCACCTGCTGCTCGGCGGCCCGATCATCGCCGGCGAGACGCTGTCGCGCTTCTTCGCGCTGCACGTCTTCGTCATTCCCGCGGCCTGCTCATCGGCGCTCGTCGGCCTGCACCTGCTGCTCGTGCTGAAGCTCGGCATCAACGAGTGGCCGATGCCCGGGCGGCTGGTGAGCCGCGAGACGCTACCGCCGAGAGTACGAGGCGCTGGTGCACGCGCGACGGCGTGCCGTTCTTTCCCGACGCCGCGAAGCGCGACCTGGTCTTCGCCGGGCTCGTGATCCTCGCGCTGATCGCGTGCGCCGCGGTCTTCGGTCCGTTCGGCCCGAACGGCCAGCCCGATCCGACCATCATCGAGACCGTGCCGCGCGCCGGACTTCTTCTTCCTGTGGATGTTCTGCGGCGCTCGCGCTCCTGCCGCGCGTACACTCGAGACGCTCCTCATCCTGACCGCGCCGGTGATCGGCATCCTCGTCCTGCTCGCGCTGCCGCTTCTTCGCCGGCACGGGCGAGAAGAGCTGGCGGCGCCGGCCGGTCGCGGTGCTCACCGTCGATCGCTCGTCTTGCTGACGCTCGGCTCGCTCACCTGGCTCGGCCTGTCGTCGCCGTGGTCGCCGGTCATGGACGCGTGGAGCGGCGCTGCCGACGCCCGTCGAGTACCTGAAGGGCCGCTCGCCGCTCGAGCTGCAGGGCGCGCTCCTGGTGCAGGGCAAGCAGTGCCGCAACTGCCACGCGCTCGGCGGCGAAGGCGGGCGGCGCGGCCCGGCGCTCGACGACGTCGCCACGCGCCTCACGCGCGACCAGCTGATCCGCCAGGTCCTCCAGGGCGGCGGCAACATGCCGGCCTACGGCAAGAACCTGAGCCCGGCCGAGGTGACGGCCCTCGTCGCGTTCCTCGAGACCATGCACCCGCCCGGCCTCGAGCCCGCGCGCGACGCCAGTAGATCCACGGAGCCCTAGCTACCATCCAGTTCCTAGGCCTAGGGTGGAAGCTGAGGCTCGGCACCTGCGCAAACTGAAGCACCGGCTACCAACTCCGTGAGGCGACGTAGACACCGGCCTCCTCGACCACCACGTTGGTGATCGGGTCCCGACAGGTTTCGGGGCGGAATTCCAACTCGAGATCGAGGGTTTTCCCGCTCCACGGGCGAAGGTCTACCTCGACTTCGCGCGACGGATTGCGGTCGAAAAGCGAGCGCGTGAGGCGTTCTTGCGCGACGTCGAGAAAGCTCTCGCCTTCACGGACGCGTACTGTCGAGACCGCGGTTTCAGGCCGAAGTAGCCTCATGCGATACCGTAGCACCGCGTCGTCCGGTACCCGCAGGCGCCTGTGGAGCGAAACCGGCCCCGTGATGTCGAGAGCGTGAGCCTTCCCCTTGCCCTGGCTTTGAACGCGCGGCTGAGCCGGTGGCCCGAACGCGCGTAGTGGCAGGCATTGCGGTCCGACGAGGATCGAGCTGTAAGCCGCGGCCAGGCGTCTAGTGTCAGGGGCCCCGAGTGGCGGCCCGAGCGTCGAGTGACGGAACGTCAGGCGATTCGGACCGCGGACCAGCCATTGGGCGGGAACCACGAACCGATATTCTAGGAAGACAGGTGCCGCAGTGAATCGGCTCGCTTCGTGTCCGTTGACGAAGACGGTGATCGTCTGCGGTTCGGGGGTCGGGTAGGCCCTGAGTGTGACGAGAAACTGCTCGTCGACTACGTCGAGCACCACGAACGACACGCTCGCTTCGTTGGCGGTCGCCCAGACGAACGGTCGATCGAGGTTGGAATCGCGCTCGTCGACCGACCAGCCCTCGAGGAGAAAGCCACGTTCGCCGGCGCCGAAGAGGATCCGGCGGGTCTCGGCGAGCGACTCCACGTGCCGTTCGGCGAAAAAGCCGACGGAACGATCAGAGCCGGGCCGCGCATGACTCGCGGCATCGCGGCACGCCGCGGACAGCGTCAAGAGGCTCGCGAGCGTGCCCGCAGCGGCGAGGCGAGCGCGTTCGAGGAGCATCGCGCGGGAGTATCGCGCCGTGCCGAGCAAGTCAAAATTGTCCGTTTCCGTCGGATGCCGCCGTGACGCGCCTGCCGACGATGGTGAAGAGCCGCGTCGGCTTGCCGCGATGTTGCTGCTCGTGCCACGTGACGCGCGTCTCCTCGAAGCCGAGCATCCCGAGGAACTCCTCGAGGAGGGGCGGGCTCAAATGCCACCACGCATCCTTGGGCTCGTGGCGGCGAAAGTCCGGCGCGAACACCATGGCCGGAAGCGTCCGCATCGTATGCGCCGCACGCCAAACCAGCTCCTCGCGGAATCGCAGCCACACCTCGCGCCGCCACAGCGGATCTCCGCAGAGCTTGTGTACCACTCGCAAGAGATGCCGTCGCCAGCCGGACACCGGCGGCGGCGCGATTTCGTCGGCCGAGTACCGAAGCGGCGGAGACCAGTCTGGCTCGGTGATGACGACGGTGTCGCGAACGAGGCGCAAAGCGCTCGAAAGCGCGCGGAAGGGGTCGCGGAGATGAAGTAAGATAGAGCCGAACGTGGCGACGTCGACAGGTCCGATCGACTCGGGGACGTCGTACACACTGCCATAGACGACGCGCGCCGAAGAGCCGAACGCACGATGGCAGAACCAGTATGCGTTGTTGATCAAGATGAATGAGCGAGCTCCACTCGGCGGTGGCCCGTCGGAGGTCGTCGCCGAGGTACGGCACGAGGTCCTGATGATGGGCGAGGTCGCCGTTCAGGTCGTAGGCGACGACGTCGGCGCCGCATCGCTCCATGTGGAAGCAAACGAAGCCGCTCGCCGTGCCGAGCTCGAGAACGCGCTTGCCGCGGAAATCGACGCCGCCGAGGTAAGCGTCGATCCCGGCTCGGAGGTCCCACGGTCCTTCGACCGTCCCGTGACCCGGGATGTCGACGGTGTGATAGAAGTAGCACTGCGAGAGGTCGGTGACCGTCCGGGGGGCAGCGTACGGAGCGTCGGTGGCGCTGTCCGGCATCACGAACGCCCGGCTGGAACTGGTCGACGCACGAGCACGGCTGCGCTTCGGACGATCCAGGAGAAGGTCGCGTGCCGTGGCGCGGCGTTGAGCTCGATGAAGCGAGTCGCGCGCGGTTGCGGAAACAAGAAGATGCCGAGCCGCAGCGCAAGGCCCGCGGTCAACAGTGGAAGCGCTGCTACCCGTCCGCTGGCCACTTCTCCCCGCTTCGTATCATCGAAGTGCACGCCGCACCAATTCTCACGACGGGTTTTCCCAAATCGCTGCCGACTTCATTGCGACGGCGGAAGAATTTAAGAGTAATCCGGGCTAAGCTCGGCATTGTACGCGGCCGGAGACGGATCGGGGACCAACGGGAGCGACATGTGACGCAACTACTTCGGGCGGTCCTCATCGGCGAATGGCATGTAGAGCCGTCGCTTGTGATCGCCCTCGAGCTCGCGGCGATCGTGTACGTCTGCGGCTGGCTGCACTTGCGGGCGCGCCGCCCGGGTCGCGCCGTGGTCTGGCACCTCGGTGCCTTTCTAGCAGGGCTCGGCGCGCTCTTCGTCGCGCTCGCCTCGCCGCTCGACACCTTCGCCGATCGCCTGCTCGTCGTCCACATGGCGCAGCACCTGCTGCTCCTCGTAGTGGCGCCGGCGCTGATCGTCCTCGGTGCGCCCACGGTACCTCTGCTGCTAGGCCTTCCCGCGGGCCGCACGCGCGCCGCGGTCGGCGCGCTCCTGACCTGGCTCGCCGATCGCTCGAGCCACCCGCTCGTCGGTTTGGCGGCGATGTCGGTGGCGATTTGGGTTTGGCACCTGCCCGCCGCGTTCGAGCTGGCGCTGCGCTCACCGACGTGGCACTTCGTCGAGCACGCAAGCTTCCTCGGTGCGGGGCTTCTGTTCTGGTGGCCGGTGGTCGAGCCGTGGCCGTCACGGCCGCGCTGCCCACGCTGGGCGATGATCCCCTACCTGCTGCTCGCCGACGTGCAAAACACCGCCCTCGCCGCGCTCTTCGTGTTCTCGGATCGCGTGCTCTACCCGAGCTACGCCCGCGGCGGAAGCCCACTCGACGACCAGGCTGCCGCCGGCGTCCTGATGTGGGTGCCGATGTCGCTCGCGTACCTCATACCGGCAGCCGTGTTGACGATGCGGCTCCTCGCGCCGCGTGTGAAAGCGACCTCGCCGCGGGAGAGCGGAGATTACGAGCGGAAGACAACGCACCTCAGCCTCGCCAGAGCGAAAATCCCGCCACCGTGAAATCGCGGTCGAAGGTCATTGCCGCGCGCAGACCCGCGGCCTTCATCACGACGAAGCTGACTGCGTCCGTATAGGTGATGGGCTGGTCGGAGAAGCGGGCGAGCCATTGACGCGCCCCGCGATCGTGCTCGGCGTCGGCGAAGACGATCCGCACGTGTCGGCTCGTCGCGATCCGCTCGACGGCCAACGCCGCCGGCCGAATGCCCGCGCGGTGAAGCACGAAGCGATGCACCTCGGCCAGCACTAGGTTCGTCGTCAGCAGCGGCACGCGGTCCCCGATCGCACGACGGAACAGATCATCGGCCTCGCGATGATGGTCATCGCGCTCGCGGAATAGTGCGATCCAGGCTCCACTATCGACGAATACGCCGGCGCGTGCGGCGACCATACCGCGGGCTCTTCTCGGCGACGAACGTCTGGGCGAGATAATGATCGAAGCGCTCGCTCACGTCGCCCGGGAGGTGCCGTCGTCGGCGATCATCCCGCTGGCACTCAACAACGGGTCCTCGCTAGGCGGGCTGGTGAGGGCTCGGATCGCGGCACGCACCGCTTGCGATTTCGTCCAGCCCCGCTCGCAAGACCAGCGCTTTAGTCTCTCGAGCTCGCTCTCCTCTAGATACACTTGAAGGGGCTTCGTCATGATTCCGTTGGATACGTGTTCATGATAGTTATGTCAAGTTATTCATGACGTCTCGGCGCCGAGACTTCTGTCCTCACCGCTGGCGAACGCCCAACTGACTACCGCGCCGGGCTGTTTCGCACTGCCAATTCCGACCCTCACTTGCCGACCGGCAGCGTCAGGACGGGTGATTTGCCTTTGCCGGTCGCGGACTGAAGCGAGAAGAGGATGTTCAGCAGGCTGAAGGTGGCCTTCGAGCTCTGGTCGTCGTCGGCGATGTAGAACCACCAGCCGCGGTGCTGGACGGCGACGTACGCGTTCTGCGGGCGGTCCTTCCTGCGAGTGGATGGTCATGACCTTGCCGGTGACCTTCGACCAATCGAACGGTTGTCCGTCGTCGTCCACGGTGACCGTGACGAGGCCCGCCTCGACGTGCGGCGCGGGCGGCTCCACCGACGCGGAAAGGAAGTACAGCACGCCGAGCAAGGACCGGCAGCGCACGCCGACTTCGGTCGGGCTGCCGCTCGAACGGGAACGCCGTGAGCGTGAACTCGTCCCTGCCGGGCTCCAGGTCGAGGTAGCGACGGACGGCGGCGACGTCCGCGGCGAGCGGGCTCCTCGGGGTCGGCCGGCGCGCGCAGCCAGAAGCGGGGATTGCGCCCGGGCGGGTCGGTCTCGTGCTCCTTCCTCTCCCAGTTGAGGCCGATGAGTCCCGCCGATCGCAGACGCTGGAAGCGCTCGGCGAAGTCGGCGAAGGCCTCGTAGTCGGGCTTGTGCTCCGGCGTCGGGCCGCTGGCGGTGGGCGCGTTGAAGACGTCGTTCACGCGCTGGACCGCCACCAGCAGCAGGCGCTCGGCGCTCCAGCCGCTCTGCTCGAAGAGCATGATGGAATCGAGCGGAATGGGCGTGAGCATGCGCGTGGCGAACTCCTCGCCCGTGAGCGGCGTGTAGGTGATGGTCGGCTTCTCGGAATAGCCGAGGCCGGTGCCGACGGTCGCGCCGCTGGGCCACGGCCGTACCGTTGATCTGGCCGCCGGCGCTGAGCGAGGCGTCGTAGCTGTACTGCGCGACGACGGTGCCGAGCTCGAGGAACAGCGGCGAGTCGTTGTAGCGGAGGCGGACGAGGTTGAGCAGCATCTCCGCATCGGCGGAGCGGACGATCTGCTGGTTGTAGTCGGGCCGTTCGCTGCGGACGGCCCTGGGGCCGAGGCCGGTGGTGCAGCCGCTCGCGAGCAGCGCGAGCAGGCCGGCGAGCCAAGCCGACGACTCCGCAGCCTGTCCGCGCGATGGTGCCATCTGTGTCGCGGCCTACTGGCCGAGATGCGCGAGCGCGTCGCGCATGGGTGCGCTCGAGATGCGAATCAGTCCCGCGAAGGGCTGGTCCATCTCCAGGATCAGGAAGATGGCCCCGGCGATCGAGAGCGAGCAGACGAGCATGGCCGTGATCGCGGTGGCGTTGCGCGGTGCGAACAGGCCGAAGCTCGCGAAGATGATGGTGAGCCAGAAGACCAGCGTCACCAGGAACGGCGTGGAGATCGAGCTTCCCGTCTGCTCGCGCAGGAGCCAGCGGGTCCGCGCGACCTCGCCGCTGATCTGCAGCGCCCGGCCTGCAGCCAGCGGTCGGCGTCGTTCTGGGGCGTGAGTGCCCGTAGCCTGTCCTGCACGTCCTCCAGCATCGCCGTTCCCGTCCTCCGCGGGGTGGGATGCCTCGTCCGGCCAGGTGGAGTCGATCTTGAAGATGGTGTAGCGCCGCAGCAGCTCGCGCGCCTCCTTCGTCTCCGGGCCGTAGTGCGCCAGCTGGCGGTCGAGCAGGATCAGATCGGCGGGCGAACTGCTTGATCTCCGTGTCCTTGGTGTCGAACGAGCTCCTCGCCGAGGCGATCAGCAGGCCGATGACCAGCGCGCGCAGGGTCGCGATCATGCCCATCCCCAGCTTGACGACGTCCTGGGTCTCCCTGCTCAGGTGATGTTCGGGCAGAGCTGCGCGGACGAGCATGCCGCAGCGCACCGCCGAACACGCAAGCGAAGATGATCATCCCGATGCCGAACTCGCCCAGTATCAGAACACGAGCCTCATAGGGCTAGTCGGGTCGGGCAGTGTGACAGCAATGATGACAGCCACCGTCCGCTCGGCATTTTGTGTCTAGCTTCGGGGAATTGTAGCCTGACCTTTTTCCACTAATTGCCAAAGACCGTTCCCTTGAACAGCTTTGGGATGACCGGCGTCACCACCGCCTGGACATTCCACTCCTGCCCGAACTCGGACGGGTGCACGGGCATGTACTGCCCCGCGATCTGAAACTTGACGGGGAGCCGGCCGAGCCTCACGACCTTGCCGATCGCCACGCCGACCGGAACGGTCCACGCCTGGTCACTGGAGGCATGCCAGTTGGCGAGGATGTTCCCCGAGTAGCCGATGCTCCAGCCCTCGCCGAAGAACCAGGCGGCAAAGGGCTGCAAATTGAGCTGGCTCACCGCCGGACGGTCACCTTCCGAGACAGACCACCATTGCTGAGGAAAGACGCCGACGATGTAATCCTTCGTGAGGTAGCCGAGCACGCCGCCCGGTCCGATCTGGTATTTCCCCTGCCCAGTGAACATCGACGTTGCGCTCGGGAAGATGAAGGTCGGTCCCAACGCGAGCAGCCACGGGTCGCAGTGGGCGGGCGAGAGCATTTCCACGTCGGCAATGTCGCCGAAAGCGGTGGTTTGCCGGAAGCGGCCCGGCCCGATCGGGTGCGGCACGCTATTGTAGAGGGGAATCACCGGCCGGTTGATCAGGTTCCAATCCTGGGTGAGGCTGATCGGCAGCACCAGCTGGACAGGCGTTGTTGTTCCAGTGATCGTTCTCGAGAATGTAATTGTTGAACTGGAAAGTCAGCGACCAGAGGTTGGTGACCGGGTTGCTCAGTTGCTTGTTGAGCTCCTTCGCCGATCGCTCGTTCTCCTCGGGCTCGGCCGCCGCGACGGGCCCGGTACCCATCACCACGGCGAGCACTGCGATAGCGAGGATGGATCTCGGTTGAGCGCCCTTCATCGTCTCCCTCCCGCTACCTATATCGCGACGCTAAGGGCTGGGTCGGGCCGATGCCCGGCGGCCGACGTTACTGTCGAAGCGGCAACAACGCGGAATGTGCGGAGTGCAGAGCTTGGTCGCATGGCCGTCTCTCCTTTCGACCTGGAGTTCTGATCCGAGTCCCAGCGAACCTCACGGAATGGAGGCCAGGAGCTTGCCGGCCTTCGAATCGAAGTGAATGACCCAGAAGGCCTCGACGTCCTCCTGCGCGATCATCGCCACGACGCCGACCCGCGGGGCGAAGAAGTAGTACGCCGTGTCGTCAGTGTGGGCGGGCCCGACCTTCCCCCCGTAGTTGAGGCGGACCAGGATCGCCTCGTAGGTGCCGGCCGGCACGGTGACCCGATACGTCCCCACGTACGTGTAGGCGGTGTCAGCGAACCCAGTAATCCCGACTCGTCGGGTCGTCGAGGTAGTTCACCGCGACCTGCTGCGACAACGTCCGCGACTCACCCGGCTGCATCCCTTGGGCACGAACGGACTGGCGGGCGTGGTCACCACGACCCCCCCTTCGGAGTCGGTGACCGCCGGCATGGAGATCGCCGCCGTCCGTCTTGCGCAGGAACGCCGCCTGCGACGGCGACAGCCCGAGGCGCCAGGCCGGATTGCCGTCGGGCCGCTTGCCCCTGCTCAGCCCGAGCGGCTGCGTCGCGCCGGCCTTGGGCCCGCCGGTGACCAGGTAGTTGTGGGTGCGCTCCGAGAGGGGGAAGTAGACCGACGGATCGGCGATCGGCCGGCTCGGCAGCGCCTCGCCGACGACGCCGGCGCCGAGCAGCGCGTCGATCTCCTGTTGATCCTCGGGCGGCAGAGGCGTCGCAGACGCCGTCCTGCCCGCGCGCATGGCCTGCGAGCACGAAGCTGCACACGACACCGCAGAGTATCGCGACCATCGCTGATCGGACAGAAAAGAAATCAACGCAGGGCGGATTCATCGACTCTCCTCCAATCCCTTCCTCGTTCATCCGATCGCTGGCACGTATCCTCGACGCCCGATTGGGCTGGACTCTTTCTGGTCGGCCTCGAGTTCTCGCTATTGTGCTCGCCCCATTCTCCTGCTGGCCTTCCTGCATCAGCCGTTTCTCGTCTGCAGGCGTCAACTTCGGACGATCAATCTTGAGGTTGAACTTCACAATCTTGCCGGTGAACGCGAACGGCACCTGGTAGTCGCGGTCGTCAACACCCGTGCCGGTGTCGGACCCGATGTCGAATGTCTCGTCCCATTGAAGGATGAACGGAATTGTCCGCTCCAATTTTCTGGGAAGCGACTTCTTTGCCGTCCACCTTAAGTACACCCGTGCCGCCCCGCGCCGATGCCGCTCAGGTTGTTGAAGGCAAGCGTGCCGGCACCGAGGCCGTCGTATTTGAAATCAAACACCAAGGTGTGCTTGCCGGGGGCAAGTTGCGTCCGGACCTTCCCAGCGGACGCGTTTTAGATCGAGCAAATTCCAGGTGAAGACCGGTTTGCCTTTCACCAGATAGAAGCCCCAACCGCCAAACCGGCCGCCCGGAGGTCAAGAGCATGCCTTCGGCACCTCCCGCCGGAACCTCGATGTCAGCGGTGATGGTGTAGGACGTGTTGAGAAGGCTGGGGCATCGCCCAGCGGGATGCCGGTCACGGGCGTGGTGTAGTTGAACTCGGTCCGGCCCGCCGTGATGCTCGGCCGCGGCGCTACGAAACGCGTAGCGACGGAGGCATCCAACGGCAGCACCTGATACTTGCGGGCTTCCACCCAGAACAGCTCCTGCATCTCTTTCAGTTTCTGCGGATTGACCCGCGGCAACGTCGTTGATTGCGTCCAGTCCTTGCGTGATGTTGTAAAGCTCCCACTTCACGTGTTGGCCGGATCCTGGTTGACCGGCCCGACCACGTCCCACGGCGGGCGAATCACCGTCGTAGCTGGCGACCCAGCCATCGTGATAAATCGCGTGCACGCCCATCATCTCGAAATACTGGGTCTTGTGCGTGGACGGTTTGTTGGCGTTTGCCGCGTCGAAGGTGTAGGCCATGCTCACGCCTTCAATCGGCTTCTGCTTGATGCCATCGACCATCTCGGGCGCCGGATGCCGGTGGCTTCGAGGAGTGTCGGCACGATGTCGATGACATGATGGAACTGCGGGCGAATGCCGCCGAGCGTCCTTGATGTGGCCGGGCCAGGAAATCGCCATGCCCTTGCCGCGTACGCCGCCAAAATGTGAGGCAATCTGCTTGGTCCATTTGAAGGGCGTGTCGAACGCCCACGTCCACGCGACTGCCATGTGGTTGTAAGTCTTGTCGCGGCCCCAGACGTCATAGAAATTCTTCAGCTGATCGGCGACGGGAACATCGAGCGCCGTTGAACATGGCGATCTCGTTCGGGGTGCCGATGAGCGTACCTTCGGCGCTCGCGCCATTGTCGCCGCTGATGTAAATGATCAAGCGTGTTGTCGAGCTTGCCCATGTCCTCGACGGCCTGAATGACCCGGCCAATCTCGTGGTCGGTGTAGGCGAGATAAGCGGCGTAAACGTTCGACTTGGCGGATGAACATCTTCTTCTCGTCGTCGGACAGCGTGTCCCACTTCGCTTGGCAGGTCCATCCGGCCATGGCGTCAGCTGCGCGTCCTGCGGGATGACGCCGAGCTTTTTCTGGTTGGCGAAAATCTGCTTCGCGAAGCGCGTTCCAACCTTTGTCGAACAAGTGCATGTCGCTGATCTTCTTAATCCATTCCGGCGTCGGGTGGTGCGGTGCGTGCGTGCCGCCAGGAACGTAGTAGACGAAGAACGGCTTGCTCGGGTCGATCTGGATTGAGTTGGTTCATCCAGCCGATGGCGTCGTCAGCCATGGCGGTGGTCAAATTCCATTTGGGATTGTTGAGATAGGGATAAATCGCCGTGGTGTTGCGGAATAGGTTCGGCTGCCACTGGCTGGTGTCGCCACCGACAAACCCGTAGAAGTATTCAAAGCCCATGCCGATCGGCCATTGGTCAAAGGGTCCGGCCTGACTGGCGACGAAAGTCGGCGTGTTGTGGTTCTTGCCGAACCACGACGTTGCGTAGCCATTCTCCTTGAGGATCTCCCCGATGGTCGCCGCATCTTTTGGGATGATGCTGTTGTAACCCGGGAAACCCGTCGACTGCTCCGAAACGACGCCAAAGCCAACCGCGTGATGATTGCGACCGGTGATGAGTGCCGCCCGTGTCGGTGAGCAAAGCGACGTCGAGTGGAACTGCGTGTAGCGCAGTCCGGCTTGGCGATGCGGTCGAGCGACGGCGTAGGGATGACACCTCCGAAAGTGCTTGGTGCGCCGAACCCGACATCGTCGGTCATGATGAGAAGGATGTTAGGCGCGCCCTTGGGCGGCACCACGCGAGGCGGCCACCAGGCTTTCGATTGCAGGGCGTTCT
>CAVQIG010000011.1:0-387006 GCA_963712515.1 uncultured delta proteobacterium | reverse complement strand
GCGACGGAGTGGAACGATTACAAAGACACTAAGTCGCGAAGTACGATGACAGGGCCTCGGGCCGTTCCTCGCTACTTGGTGTCCTCGTGATGAGTTACCCCGGCCGCGCGGGCGCTCTACGCCGGGATCTTCTTCGGGTTGCAGAGCAGCGCCTTGGTGGTGGCGACGCGGCCGCACTTGTCGCACACGAACTTCAGCTCTTCTCTCTTGATCTCGCAGACGTGCTCGGCGCTGTCAGATGGCTTGCCACACACGTCACAGCAGGCGCTGTCGCCCTCGAGTGGAACCGGGTTGCACAGGTGCCCCTTTGTGCAGCGGCGACGGCGCCGCAGGTCTTGCACACGTACTGCTTCTTGTCGGTAGCCATGAGAGCTTCCAGTTCCGCGCGCCGTTGCACTATGCGCGCGCCAGTTGTATAGTCTGATTGTACCCCACCTTAGGTGAAACCCGTCGAGGCCTTGCTCCACATGAACATCCTCGTCCTGATGCTCGACACCCTCCGTCCGGACGCCCTGGGCTGCTACGGCAATGCCGAGGTGCGGACGCCGCACCTCGACGCGCTGGCGGCGCAGGGCGCGCGTGCTGGGCACCGCGTACGCCGAGTTCCCGAACACCATCCCCGCCCGCACCGCCTTCGTGTCCGGCATCTACACCTTCACCAACCGCCCGTGGCAGGCGCTGGAGCCGGACGACCTGCACATCGCCGAGATCCTCGCGCGAGCGCGGGCTACCACACCGCGGCGTTCTCGGACACGCCCTTCAACAACGGCGCGAAGATGGACCGCGGCTTCGACGAGTTCCACCACTTCCCATGGGCAAGTGCCTGCCGCCGAGCGATGGGCGGCCGGTGGTGGACACCTCCGACGCGTATCTTCCCGCCGGGCTATCCCGGAGAAGGAAGTGCAGTACTACGCCAAGACGATGACGAACCGGGTGATCTGCCAGGAGCAGTTCGGCTGCACGCCGGGCGAGTGGTTCTTCGACGCTGACCTGCGAGTGGCTGCGCGCGAACCGGGACAAGCACTTCTTCCTGTGGGTGGACAGCTTCCAGCCGCATGAGCCGTGGGACGCGGGCGAGCCGTACCGGAGCATGTACGAGCCCCGCGCTGCGGGTATCGAGGGCGGCTACCTGCCGATGCCGATGGCGCCGCTGCGGATGACTGGATGCTGCCGGGGGACATCGAGCACGTCCGGGCGCTGTACAAGGCGAGCGCGACGGAGACCGGACGACTAGTCGGCCGGGTCCTGGCGACGCTCGATGAGACTCGGGCTGGCTGAGGACACGCTGGTGGTGCTGCTGTCGGACCACGGGATGCCGCTGGGCGAGCACGGACCTGGTGCGCAAGTTCGGGTACCCGCTGTACGAGGAGCTGGCGCGGATCGTGTGGATGATGCGGCTGCCAGAGGCGATGCGTCTCCCGGGGACGATGCCAGCGGGCACGTGTAGCGAGGCGCTCATCAGCAACATAGACTTCCTGCCGACGGTGTGCGAACTGGCGGGGGTGGAGCTGCCGCGCCCGGTGGACGGCACGAGCCTGATGCCGCTGGTGCGCGGGGAGGGCCAGGCAGTACACGAGAAGCTGTACATGGGGGCGTGGAACGTGCGGGCGGGGGTGGTGTGGAACCAGTACAAGTTCATTGACAATAGGGGCGAGCGGCCGGACGAGCTGTTCGATATGCGCTGCGACCCGCTGGAGAAGCACAACCTCGCGACCGAATTGCCGGACCTGGTGCAGCAGATGCACCGGGACCTGTGGGAGTTCCACCAGCCCTGGAGCCTTAAGCTGAGCCGACAGCACAAGGTGGGGTGAGAGGGTGTATGGGCCGCGTAGGGGTTACCCGATGCCTCACGGCTGCGTGGCGCATCGGCCTCCGAGGGGATGGACCGGGCGGGGCGAAGTAGCCTGCGAGCAACACAGCGCTCTCGTAGGCGCGATTTATCGCGCCCTCCGAGACGTAACCGAGACGCAGACACGAACGGCGGGCGCGATGAATCGCGCCCGACACGGCCCTCACGGAGGCGGTCGCGTGCCGTACGATCCGGGGAATCCACCGTCGCCTGTCCATCCGACTCAAGGGTACCACGACCGACAACAGGGCGCGTACTTCGTCACCATCTGCACTCACGAGCGACAGTGCGTTTTGGGCGAGGTCGAGGGCGGCGAAGCCATCCTTGGCGAGATCGGGCAGATCGTGCAGGAGGAATGGCGCAGTCTGGTGGAGCGGTTCACTGGCATCGGCCTCGGCGCGTTCGTGGCGATGCCGAGCCACGTCCACCGGGGGCTGGTCATCATCCGCACCACCGGGGCGGGATGGGCCGCCGTTAGGGGAGATCGTGCGCACCTTTAATGCGGCCAGCACACGTCGCATCCGGCAGGCAGGGATGCCCGCCTTCACCTGGCAACGCAGCTACCGCGAGCGGGTAGTCCGCAATCAGGCCGAGTACGACGCCTCAGAGCGCTACATCGTCTACAATCCGCGCACCTGGGCAGAGGACGATGATAACCCCACGCTGCGACGCCCGGCAGTGCCAGAGGCACTGGGTACTGACCGCCAACAACACAGGGAGGTCCGCGCCGCATGCGCCACGTACACGCACTTCTTGCTGCCGTTGCCCGACCTTCGCCATCCCCACCCTCTCCCTCGCCGCTTCGGAGATCCCTTCCGCCTCCGTCGGCGCTGAGGCCGTCGTCGTCTCGTCCGCCGATCAGACCCTCAGCATCTCCCTCGCCAACGCCCGAGATCACCCTCGCGTCGCCACAGGGCGACTGCCTGCTGACCCCCTCGCTGCAGCTTGGCGATAGCTGGACGAAGCCCACCAAGCAACCCAGAAGCCGCGCATTGTGACCATGGCAGGGCCTTGAGGTGCAGGTCACGTACCCCGTGGCCGAGGAGCGCGAGTTCATCCTGCGCATCGAGGGCGCGGAATAGGGATCGCGGGCTTCTTCGTCACCAGCCGCCTGAAGGTCCTCACCGGCACGCGCGGGCAGTACTACTTCTGGCAGACGAACCTGCACCCCTACTACTACACCGCCCCCGGCCCCGGAAGGGGCCCGCGAGATCCCCTTCCGCCTGAAGGAGCGGGACCCGCTCCCGTGGCGCGAGTGGTGGTACCTCCCCGGCGTGACCGGGGACATCGTGATCCTGCCGACGAACGTCGCGGGACGGTGCCCGGGCGAGGGCGGGGGCGCTTCCTGCACGCACTGCCGCGCTCCACCACGCTCTGCCCCGGCAAGTTCCGCCAGGTGCGTTCGGTCTCGCCGGCGCGAGGGATGCGACCGCGGCGGCAGCGCTGTTCCGCGAAGGCGCGGGGGGCGAGCATCGCTGCCCTCAATCCGTGCGGCGAGGCCCGCCGGCCCTCCGGCGTTGACTACGGCGCGCCGGCCCCGAAGTGGCTGCGCGATGCTCCAGAATTTCGAGCGCATCGCGCCATTCGCGGTTGAGGACGTTCGCGATTCCGAGACTGAAGTAGGCCGTGATTCGCGCTACGTGACTCCCGGCCCGCTCTGCATACTCCAGCGCCTCCCGCGCGTGCGCCAGGGCAAGCGCGCCCTCGCCCGTAACCTCACAGCGAAGAGTGTGGTGGAAGTGCGAGGCCCAAAGCGGGAGCAGCTGCCGAGACGCGCGCGCGAGCTCGGTCGCCCGATCGAGCTCCACTCCCCCCTCACGAGGATCCCCCACGAGGCTCAAGAGAGAACCCTTCATAAACGAGAATCCAAGGGTGGGGCTGAACCCGATTCGATCGGCGCCAAGAGCCGGGTCTCCCTGTGCTAGCCGAAGCCCTTCCTCCGCTGTGGCAAGGCCCTCGCGCAGCCTCGCAGCATAAAAATAGGTTACGGAAGGGCCGTATCGAACCGCCACTCTCAAGCCGAGGTCCCCCGTCTCATCGGCGAGCCGAACCGATTCGAGAAGCGGGTCGAGAGCTTCATCAACGTCCCCGGCTTGCGCACGGAGGAGGCCGAAGCCGTTCAGGACCTGGGAGAGAACGTGAGGATCACCGATGCGCGCCGCGAGCTCCCGTCCTTCCCGAAAAAGTAAGGTAGCCAGGTCCTCGGGATCGCCCAAACGAGCGAGGTGAATCATGATCTGAGCGCGCACCGCCGCTCTCTCTGCGAGGCTCTCCGGCGTCTCCGGGAGCCTGTCCAGGAGCTGTCGTACGCTCTGCCAGTGCCGCAGCGCCTCGGCGGAATTGTTCATTCCCACCCATTCGGCCGCACGGCGATGCCACTTCGCCGCCGCCCGAACCTCGCCCGCATGTTCCCAGTGATAGGCAAGGAGCGCCGCACGCTCGCCGAGCCTCTCCGAATCGACTTCCTCGATCGCGCGCGCGACCCCACCGTGGATGCGCGTTCTGCGCTCGGCGAGCTGCGAGCGGTAGGCAACCTCCTGGGTCAGCGGGTGCTTGAAAGCGTACTCGGCCTCCGGATAGAGCGCCTCCTGGTAGAGGAACTCGGCGCTGGTCAGTGCATGGAGAGCGGGGGGCAGCTCTCCATCGCTGAGGTCGGCCACGCGCCGGAGGATCGGCTCGGAGAAGTTCTTCCCGATAACTGACGCCGTCTGCAGCACCAGCTTTTCGCTCTCGGGTAATCGGTCGATCCGCGCGGCGAGTACGCTCTGGACGGTGGGTGGCAGGCCGACCTCTGCCGCGGACTTGACCAGGCGGTACGCACCCCTGGCACCCATTAGAGCGCCCGTCTCGACAAGCGATTGGACGATCTCCTCAATGAAGAAGGGATTGCCGCCCGTCCGCTCCTCCATGAGCTCGCGGAGTCGGTGGAGCGATGGATCGCCTCCGAGAAGGTCACCGAAAAGCTCGGCTATTTCCGCGGGGCTGAGCGGAAGGAGCGGCAACTGGTGGTAATACGATCGTCGCATCCACGCGGCGTGGTATTCTGGACGGAAGTTCGCCAACACGAGCGTGCGATTGCCTGGCGCGATCTCGACGAGGTTCGCGATGAACTCGTCGCTTACCCGATCGAACCAGTGGAGATCCCCGAAGAGGTAGACGGCGGGCTCCCGGGCGCTACGTGCGCGTGAGACCCGCCGGATCAGTTCGAGAAGCTGGAGCTGGCGCGCCTCGGGACCGAGAGGTGGGGTCGGCCGCTCGGGGTCGGGCACGCCGAGGAAATCGAACATGAGCGGCAGCCCCTCGGCGAGCGTTTGGTCGAGCAGAAGCATCCGCCCCGCGATCTTCTCGCGCGCCGCCTCGTTGCCGTCTTGCTCGGTGATTCGGAAAACGGCGCGCAACCACTCCAGAATTGGGTGAAACGGGACGAGCTTCGCGTGCGACAACCCGTGTGCCTCGTAGACCACGATTCCGCGCGCCCGACAGCGCTCGAGGAACTCGTAGCAGAGCCGGCTCTTGCCCGTCCCCGGCTCGGCGACCACCCCGACGACCTGCGCGTTCCCCGCAATCGCCTGCTCGAGCGCCGCCTCCAGAGCGGCCATCTCGCTCTGGCGGCCGACGAACTTCGAAAAGCCGCGCGCGCGGGACTTGTCGAAGCGGGTCCGCACCCCGCCCACACCCTCGAGCTCAAAGACGTGCAGTGGATCGTTCAGGCCTTTGATGCGAGTTTCACCCAAGTCGCGGAGCTGAAAGTAACCGGAAACGAGCTCCGCCGTGTGCTCGGTCAGAAGCGCCTTTCCGGGATCGGCGATCTGCTCCATGCGCGCCGCGAGCCCCACGGTATGGCCCTGCGCCGTGTAATCCATGCGTAGGTCGTCGCCGATTTTTCCCACTACGACTTCGCCCGAGTTGAGCCCCATTCGCACCGAGAACGCGAGGCCGTGCTCGAGGCGCAGCTTATCCGCGTAACGCCTGAGCTCCTGTTGAAGGTGGAGCGCCGCGTAACACGCGCGTTGGGCATGGTCCTCGTGGGCGATCGGCGCGCCAAAGAGGGCCATGATCCCATCGCCGGTGAACTGGTTGATCGTGCCTTCGAAGCGATGAACTCCGTCGGTGAGGATCTGGAAGAAACGATCGAGGATCTTGTGCCACTGCTCGGGATCAACCTGTTCGGCCAGCTCCATCGACCCCTTCACGTCGGCGAAGAGCACCGTGACCTGCTTCCGCTCGCCCTCGAGGGCGCTGCGGGTGGTGAGGATCTTCTCGGCGAGATGCTTCGGCGTGTAGGAGCGGGGATCTGGTGGTGGCGGGGGTTTCGCGGGCTCAGCGAGCTGCCCTCCGCATTCTCCGCAGAACTGCTCTCCCGGCTCGTTCTCCGCCTGGCAGGAGGAGCAGACGAGCGGCAGCCCGACACCGCACTGAGCGCAAAACTTTCGGCCGGCTCGATTCTCCCGGCCACACTTTGAGCAACGCATCGATAGCGCCCGCCGTGGTCAAGCAGGCGAGCCCTGAAGACCTTGTTGCCGATAGTCCCTTCTGGCCTCTTCTCGCAAGGGAAGCCCGCGGAGACCAGCAGACGAAGTTCTCCGCCACGCTCGGGCGCGGAGTGCAAAGTTCTTGTGGTTTCTGCATCTCAAGGCTCAGCGCCGTGCCGAAGGTCGAAACGACGATGTGAGGTGGTTGAAGGGGTTAGGACGGAGGAAGACCGCCGGGGGTATGCACTCCCGGCGGTCGGTCGAGGACTCATAGGTAGGCATCAAGAAGGAAGGGCAAACTCGCGAGACCTCTCCAGGCGCTGCATTGCACGGGTTCGCCGTGCATCGCTTCCTCATCCATGACTGCTCAAACGAGTCGTTCAGCAACCCCGCGGTCGAGCATTCCGTCGAGGATTGGCCAGTTCAACTGGGTAGCCGCGGCGTCGGCAACGATGACGGCACCATTGATCATGCGGGCCGCCGGCGAGCAGAGAAACAGCACGATGGCCGCGATGTCGTCGGGATCGGCGTAGAGGGAGCGGCTAGGCTGAGCTCTCACGTCCTCTACCGTGGTCCCGTAGTTCGCCATTGCGGCGGGGCTCAGCGTCAACCCCGGCGCCAGGGCATTGATCGTCACGTTCTTGGCCTCGAGATAGGGGGCCAGGCTTCGCGTCAGGTTGACGACGCCGGCCCGCGCGGCGCCCGAATGTGCGAACATCGGCGCTCCTCGCTCGAACACGTAAATATGCACGATGTTGACGATCGAGCCGCGGCCCCGCTCCATGAGGTGAGGCATGAAGCGGCTGCACATGTTCCAGGTGCCGTTGAGGTTGAGGTCGACGACCGCGCGCCAGCCGTTGTCGCTGATGGCGAACGGACTCGCCGTGAATTGGCCGCCCGCGTTGTTGATGACGAAGTCGACGGAGCCAAATCGGTCGAGCGTCGCGTCGCGCAGTCGCTCGACGGATGCCACGTCCCGGATGTTCACCTCCACGTGGAGGCAGTGGGCGCCGGCGGATTCGACTTCGCGGGCGACCTCTACCAGCTCGGCCGGCTCGTTGCTGGCGATGACAACGTTCGCCCCAAGGCGAGCGAGGCCGAGAGCGGTTGCCCTGCCGATGCCGCGGCCACCGCCGGTGATGAGCCCGGTGGTTCCCGAGAAGAGCCCCGGGGCGAACACGAGAAGCGGATTGGGTCTCTGCGTTTCCATTGGAATGTCCCCCATGAGAACGTGCGCATCAATATCTCGGTGTTTGGTCCTCGACCATAGGCTCGGCCGGCGCCGTGGATAAATCGCGCAAACTGACGCAGCCGACGCGCGTCGGAAGCGCCAACACCCCTATCACTTCTCCCAAGGAACGGGCGTCCCGCCCGCCTCATGCCCCGTCGAAGTAGCCGTGGAACAGGCCCTCGGGATCGTACTGCCGCCGCAGCGCCTGCAGGCGTGACCAGTTCGCCGGCGCAAAGGAGCGCTCGGCGCGCGCGGGCGTAGCGACGATGTCGGACTCACCGACGTAGTGGCCAACGCTGACGGGCTCGAGCGCGGCCACGGTATCGCGATGCCACGCCTGGTTCGCGGCATCGTTCGCCGGATCGTCCCAGACCGCGTAGCAGAGGACGAACGTCCGCGCGGCCATGGAAAGCGCGGCGTCGGGCATTGGCGCGCCGTCGGGCGGCGGAGAGACACACAGCAGCAGCGACTTCGGCGGCGCCGTCTCGAAGACATGCTTCATGCCGTCGAGCACTTGGGCGGCCGAGTCGTTCGACCAGAACGTATCGGCGAGATAGCGGTGGCCTTGCGGGAAGAAGCGGTCCATGGCGTCGAACAGCGCGTCGAATGGCGTCGGCTGATTTCGCTCCGCAGCGAGGCACTCGCTCAGCACCGGACAGCGTTCGATCAAGGCAAGTGCCGCGGTCGCCTCAGCCTCTGTCTCGACGAAGGCGGTGGCGATCACGATGCAGGCCGGCTCCCCACTGCGACCGTGGGCGGCACCGGCAACGACCAGAGCGAGCTCGACGTGCGGTTCTAGAGCGATCGACACCTGCGTGATCCACGCCGCCAGCCTGCCGAGACAGGCGAGGGGATAGACGTACGTGCTCGTCGTGATCCGCTGTGGTAGCGGATGCAACCGCAGGCGGAACCGGGTGACGACGCCGAAGAACCCTACGCCCGCGCCGCGTGCGGCCCAGAGCAGATCCGCGTGCTGGTCCTCGGTTGCGCGCACCAATTGACCGGCGGCGGTGACGACGTCTATGGCCTCCAGACTGAAGCACGCGGGTCCCCACGAGCCGATGTTCCAGCCGAAGCCCCCACTCAGCACGAAGCCGCTCAATGGGACCGTCGAGCAATGACCGTACGGGAAGGCCAGACCATGTGCCGCCAGTCGGTGGCTGAGCTCGCGACCACTGACGACCGGTTGCACCATGGCGGTCCGCGTGCGCGGATCGACGATGACCTCGTTGAGTCGGGCGAGATCGATCAGCATCCCGCCGTCACGCAACGGGGCGCCGCACCAGCTATGGCCGCCGCCACGCACGGCGATCTTGATGCGGTGCTCCCGGGCAAACTGCACGGCGGCGACCACGTCGGCCTCGCTAGCGACGCGAACGATCAGCTCCGGCCGGCGGTCGGGCCGCAACTCGTTCCACAGCATCTCCTGCCGAGTGGCCTCGTAGTCGGCGGCCCCGGCGGTCACCACGATCCCATCGATTCGCCGCTGCAACGCGCCTGCATCCATGGACATACTAAGAACCACAGATCCCCGCTCACTGCTACGGTCCCAGGCCCGCGGATACGGATGCTGAGCACGCGCAGGCAGTACCGGCGTCGAAACCCACGGCCACGGAGGGGTGTTAGTCGCGCACGCGGGGCGCTTGCGCTTCGCGATTGACCAGCCGGCAAGAGTAAATCATTGTCGGTGCCGCGTACATAGTTTTCCCGACAAGGACCGCCCGTGGCCAACCAGATTCGACAACTCGGATTCACCGAGATTCTAGAGCGCGCCCTTCGTCTCCTTCAGTCTAATTTCGCCCTCTTGGTCGGTATCACGGCGTGCTTCCAAGTCCCGGCGGCTTTCCTCCGTGTACTCAAGGATTCGACAGGTAATTTGGCGGCTGCGGTGCTCGCCTTGCTCGCGTCGCTCGTGATTCTGATCGGCCAGCCGATGATGCAAGCTGCGGTGACGCGGGCAATCGGCGACATCTACCTTGCCTGCGGGGTCACGCTCGGAAGCTCATATCGTTCCGCAAGAGCGATCGTCTTCCCGCTGCTCGGTACGTACCTGCTCGCTGGGTTCGCAGTCATCGGCGGGCTGCTCGCGCTCGTCATACCTGGAATCTACCTGTTCGTGAAGTTTCTTTTTGTCGGTCCCGTAGCGGTGCTCGAAGGGAAGTTCTACACGATCGGGATGCGTAGAAGCCGCGAGCTGGTGACTGGACACCGTTGGCGGTCTTTCGGCATGGTCATCGTCGTCACGCTATTGGCAGTGATCGTTTGCGGTTCAGTATACATCGTCTGCGGCCTAATTCCCTTCGTTGGTTGGATCGTCTTTGCGCTCGCCCAAGCAATGACCATCGCCTTCGGCAACACCGTCCTCGTGGTGCTCTACTTCGATCTGCGCTGCCGACTCGAGGAATTCGACTTGCGTCACCTCGCCGAGGAGAACCGTCTCTAACGACACCGTTGGTCGTGCAAGGAGTGATTTCGATGGCTCTCAGACTCGAAAACAAGAACGCGTTGATTACCGGCGGCGCCAGCGGTATTGGCCGCGCGACCGCGATTCGATTCGCAGAGGAGGGCGCAAACATCTTCGTCGCCGATCGCCATTTGCGTGCTGCCGAGGAAACCACCGCGCAGGTCAAGAAGCTCGGTCGAAAAGCGTTCGCGCATCAGGTCGACACCAGCGACGAGGCGGCGGTGGACGCGATGGTTGCGCGGATGGTCGAGGAGCTCGGCGGCGTGGATATCGTGGTGGCGGCGGCCGGAATATCGCACGCGCGCTACGGCGAGGAAGGGCTACCCGACGCCGTGCCGCTCACCGAGAAGAGTCTCGCCAACTGGCGCAAGGTGATCAGCGTCAACCTCGACGGCGTGTTCCTCACGGATCGCGCCTGCGCGCGCGAGATGGTCAAATCCGGCAAGGGCGGGCGCATCATCAACATCGCCTCGGGCGCCGCGCGCCTTCCTACTCCGGGCGTTGGTGAGTATTCCGTCAGCAAGGCGGGTGTGTGGATGCTGACAAAAGTGCTCGCGACCGAGCTTGCGCAGTACGGCATCACAGCCAACGCGATCGGCCCCGGATTCATCAAGACGCCGATGACCGCGAATATCGATCAGCTCGGGATGACGGCGGCGCTGCTGGATCGCGTGCCGATGGGCAAGATGGGTGAGCCGATCGACGTCGCGAATACGGCGCTCTTCCTCGCCAGCGAAGAGGGCCGTTACTACACTGGGTCGATCCTGCATCCTGACGGCGGAATCGTGATGCAGTAGCGGCACCCGCCGTGGACTACGATTGAAACGTGCTTCGCGGTTCCCTTTTTGCCCGTTTCTCCCTTTCTCAAACCACTCTCTTCTCCCGCAACTCAGCGATTTTCGCGGCACTGTAGCCGATGCCACGGAGCACATCTTCGGTATTCTGTCCTAGGGTAGGAGCAAATGAGCGAATCGACCCCGGGGTATTGGACAGTTTTACCGCAATCCCTGCTTGTGTCACTTTGCCAGCGATCGGATGGTCCAACTCCACCGCCATCTGTCGGTGACGGACTTGTGGGTCTCGGAACACTTCTGGGACATCGTAGACTTTGCCGACACACACATCGGCTTTGGTCAGAATATCAAACCATTCTTCGCGAGTCTTGGTGAGAAAGATTCTCTGTAACTCAGCTCGTGCGTACGTGTGTCGCTCGGTTGTATAGCCGGAGAAATCGCCGGCTTTCATACGACAGTCCTTCAGGTCGGGGCGATCAATGGCGTCACAGAGGTTTTCCCAGAGCCATGGCTCGGTACAACCGATTGTGATCATCTTACGATCTTTCGTTTCGTAGAAACCATAATAGGCATACCCACCGCCGAACAGCCCTTTGCCACGGCCAGGCATGACATCGTCGGCGAAATAATCGCGCACGTTCGGCGTAGCGGCAAGTAAAGAAATCGTCGTGTCGAGATACGACACATCGACAAATTGGCCTTTGCCAGTCCGCTCGCGGGCAAACAAGGCAAACATGATGCCGGTGACACCGTGCATCGACGCTCCGGCGTAGTCGGCAACGATGTTGAGCGGGATCGCCGGTGGACCTTCGGGCTGGCCAATGAGATTTGCGACACCAGCAAGGGAAAGGTAGTTCAAATCATGCGCCGGGTAGTCGCGGTAGGGGCCATCCTGGCCGTAACCGCTGAGGGCGCAGTAGATCAGGCGGGGGTTCAGTTTTTTCAGCGTCTCGTAATCTCCCCCCAAGCGCTGCATGACGCCGGGGCGGAAACCCTCGACCAACACATCGTAGCTCTTCGCCAGCTCCTGCAAGATCGCTTGTCCGGCTGGGTCCTTGAGATTGAGCGTCATGCTTTTCTTGTTGCGATTGGTGAAGCTGGTCGCCAGCTTTCGAGCGTCTTCCGGCTTCGGCGAGGCGCCAGAGCCGGCTAATTTGCCCGACGGCGGGGCTTCGATCTTCAGCACCTCAGCGCCCATGTCGGCCAACATCATCGTACAAAAGGCTCCTGGACCCACGCGTGTCAGTTCAAGAATCTTGATCCCGTCGAGTGCTCCAGCCATAGCGCCCTCCTATCCGACAGATCCGATGCGCCACGCCCACGATGGCGGCCTGGTGGCCGTGGCGCACACTCCTAGCTCAACGCACGACGTCGAGCGGCTCGCGCGACAGGATGCGGCGCGCGAGCGCATGCCGGTGCACCTCCGAAGGGCCGTCGTAGATGCGGAACGGGCGGATGTCGCGGAATGTGCGCTCGACCACCGTGTCGCGCGTGATGCCGATCGACCCGAGAATCTGCACGCAGCGGTCGACGACGCGGAAAAGCGCTTCCGAGACGAAGACCTTGCTCATCGAGGTCTCGTCGCGCGCCCGGTCGTGCTGGTCGAGCTTCCAGGCCGAATGCCAGATGGCCAGGCGCGAGAGGTGTATGTCGATCTCGTTGTCGGCCAGCATGAAGCCGACGCCCTGGTGCTCGCCCAGTGTTCGCCCGAAGGAATGCCGCTTTCGCGCGTAGTCGACGGCGATCGAGTGGCAGCGCCGCGCCTGGCCGAGCCAGCGCATGCAATGCGTGAGCCGCGCCGGGCCGAGCCGCACCTGTGCATTGCGGAACCCCTGCCCGAGCTGCCCGAGCACGGCGTCGCGCGGCACCCGTACGTTGTCGAACTCGACTTCCGCGTGGCCCCCCGGGGAGTTCGTGTCGATGGTGTCGAGCACCCGCGTGAGCTTGAAGCCCGGTGTATCGACGTCGAGCAGGAACATCGACGCGCCGATGTCCTGGCCCTTCGCGTCGAACGTGCGCGCCATGACGATGTTGAGCGTCGCGCCCGGCGCGCCGGTGATCATCCATTTGCGCCCGTTGATGACGAACTCGTCGCCGTCCTGGCGCGCTTCGGTGTTGAGCAGCGAGGGATCGGAGCCGGCGCCGTCCGTCACCGTCTCGGTCATACAGAAGATCGATCGGATCTCGCCCATGACGAGCGGCCGGAGCCAACGCTCTTTCTGCGCCGGCGTGGCGACCTGGTGCAGCAGGTTGGTGTTCCCCTCGTCGGGAGCCTGGATGTGCAACGCGAGCGGGCCGAGCGGCGACCAGCCCGCGACCTCGAACACCACCGCCATGCCGCGATGGTCGAGACCGAGGCCGCCGTACTCCTTGGGGCCGTGCGGCGACAGCAAGCCTGCGTCGCGCGCGAGCGCGTTCAGCTCGCGCCGCAGCGGCTCCTCGGCGCCGTGCGGACCTTGACGCGGATCGTTCTCGAAGGGGACGATCTTATCGGTGATGAAGCGGCTGACGCGATCACGCAGCGCTGCCAGCTCGGCGGGAAGCTCGAAATCGATCATGACGGATACCATCTCCTCGAAACGGCCCCGCCGCGCAAGACGCCCCGTCCTCCGATGGTGAGCGCCAGCGACGAATGCGCGCTCGCCCGAGCGCAATGCGCCGCGCCGGCCGCGAGCTCGCGCGGCGGCAAAACTTGCCTAACGCTTAGCGAGCCGCATGAGGGAGGCTCGCACCTCGAGGCGCTCTCGGTGGCGGCTCGGACGACGAGCGAAAACGATCCCCGGAGCGGCCGCGGATCCGGATCTCCGACCACCGGTCGCGTGAAGCCCGCGTCGGGCGATCGGCAGCTGGTCCAAGCTTGCTCGCGGGCCGGCGGCGGGCATCTGGCTGACCCGTCAGCGCAGCAGCGCCTCGGCCAGGGGTTGCAGCAGGCGGGCCTCGTACGGCCCACGCATCGAGAAGACCACCAGATCAACGCCCGCCGCGCCGAACGAGCGCGCTCGATCGGCCAGGGCGTCGGGATCGGCGTCGGCCGGCCACATCAGGTGCACCGACCGGCGGATGTTGGCCGGGTCGCGGCCGATCGCGAGGCAGTGCTGGTCGAGCACATCGCTCAACCGCTTCCAGTGGGCCGGGCTGTCCGGGACGGTCATGTCCCAATGGTCGGCGAAGCGGGCGACCGTGCGCAGGGTGCGCTTGGGGCCCTTGCCGCCGATCACGATGGGGAGCCGTGCCTGCACCGGTTTCGGCTCGCAGCGAGCGTCCGTCAACGTGTAGTAGCGGCCGCTGAACGTCGTGCGCTCGTTAGCGAGCAGCGAGACGATCACCTCCACGCCCTCGTCGAAGCGGTCCGAGCGCTCGGTCAGAGTCCCGAGGGGGATCCCGTACGCGTTCGATTCCGGCTCGAACCAGCCGGCCCCGAGGCCGAGGCAAAACCTGCCGCCGGAGATGTGATCGACGGTGACGGCAGCGTTGGCCGTGACCGCGGGGTGGCGGTAGTGCATTCCGTTGACCATGCAACCGAGGCGCAGTCGCTTCGTTGCTTGCGCGAGCGCCGCCAGCATCGCCCAGCTCTCGAGATGGGGCCCGTCCATCGGCGGTGTAAGCGGGTAGAAGTGATCCATCGTCCAGGCCGACTCGAACACGTCGATTTCGTCGGCGGCGCGCCATACATCGAGGAATTGGGCCCACGTGCCGTGCTGTGGCGGTGTCTTGACTGCGAATGAAACCATTCGAGCCTCCAGATCTATGAGGGTAGGCCGACGCGGTTCTCGGGCGTCGTGCGCCTAGCCCGTGTTAGCCGTCGAGGCCGGCGTCCGCATCGCCGCCCGGGTTGCGCTGCCCGCGACGTAGTCGCCGTTGACGCGATTGCTAGTGCCGTGCTCGCTGTAGACGACCTGTGGCGTCGCGTCGTGACTTCATGCTCCATCGGCCTCACTTCGCTCCGGCGAACTCGTTTCGCAGGTCGGCGGTCAGATGCTCTGGCGCGAACCGATCGAGCGCATCGAGATCCCAGCCGCCCTCCCGCGCGATCGCCCGCTCGGGCACCGGCTCGGGATAGATCCCGACGACGCCCGCTCCGACCAGAAACGTCCGCCCGTTGACGTTGGCCGCGGCGTCGGTGGCGAGCCAGACGACGAGCGCCGCCACGTGCTCGGGCCGGCTCGCGGCCGGATCGCCGAGCCGCGGGGCGCCAAGCTCGCCGATCAGGCTTCGCGTCTTTTGCACGGCGTCGATCGTCTCCTCGTTGAAAAGGCGCGTGCGGGCGCGCGGGCGGATCGCGTTGCAGCGAACGCCGAAGCGGCCCAGGTCTCTCGCGATCGTACGCGTGAAGCCGACGATACCCTCCTTCGCCGCAGAATAGCTCGACTGACCGTAGTGTCCGAGACCCGGATTCCGACGCCGTGTTGACGATGACGCCCGACCGCTGATCGCGAAAGATCGGCGCCGCCGCGCGGGTGGTCGCGAAGTGTCCCTTCAGGTGTATGGCGATCACGTCGTCCCAGTCGCTTTCGCTCATGTTGTAGATCATCCGGGGCCGGATGATGCCGGCGTTGTTCACCAGAACGTCGAGCCTGCCGAAGCGCTCGACCGCGGTGGCGATGATGCGCGACGCGCCCTCCATCGAGGCGACGTCGTCGCCGTTCGCGACCGCCTCGCCTGCGCTGGCTCGGATCTCCGCGACGACCGCCTCCGCCACCGTGGTATCGGACCCGCCCCCTTTCGGCCCGCCGCCGAGATCGTTGACTACGACCTTGGCGCCCTCGCGGGCGAAGAGAAGCGCCTCGGCGCGACCGATGCCCCTTCCCGCGCCAGTCACCACGACGACGCGTCCGTCGAGCCGCTTCGAGACTGACGTAGTGCTCATTGCCCTCCTCCTCGCGACGATCCGATCGATCGCTATTCGGGCCCCGAGCCCGGATCGGTCGGCACTAAGCACGTCCTGCGCGACCCCTCAAGCGCAACGGGGTGGCGAGCGGCCGGCTACGGACGATCAGGCTCGATCAGGTCTTCAAGGCGGAGAATTTGTGAGGTAGCGAAAGCCCAAAAAAACAGAGGGGAAATCTCAGCCATGCCGAAGCTCAAGCTGACCTACTTCGATTTCCACGGTGGACGCGGAGAGCCCGGCCCACCTGCCCTTGCTCTCGCCGGCTAGGCCGACAGGAGCGATAGGCTGCTTGGCGCTGGAGAGCGGGAGCCCGAATTTGCTCGGAGCTCCCTGCTCCCAGGCGCGCGGTTCACTTCTTGAGCTTCAGATCGACGCCGGCGGCAGCGAGGGTGAATTTCAAGCCCGTGGTGGTTGCTACCAGATTTATGACCACGCCGTTCTGGTTCCTCATGGCGGTGGCTGAGGCGCCTCCTGCCACCGTAACTCCGGCCCCCGCGGCCGTGTAGTTGCCGTCGAAGTCAGAGAGCTTGGCCAGGTGGTAGACGTTGCCGGATGCTTCTATGTCGGTAGCGCCCACATCACCCACGGAGAGACCCTTCACCTCGACCTCGTAGGTTTTGCCCTTGTAGGTGAGAGTGCCGCCTCCCCAGCTATACCCGATGCCGAGCGCCACAGAACCGCCGTGCAGCTTGAGCGTCGCATCGGGCGTGTCTTCCGCTCGAGCCACACTCAGGACGAAACCCAGCGCAGCGATCGTTGCCAACATACTGATTGTTCGCGTTTTCATATCGTCTCCTCTTCCTTTTCCTTCGTCATCGTCGCTTCTTCTGCTCGGGGCAATGTGAATCGTCTCTCGCCCCGGCGGCGGTCGCGCCAGCTGATCCACCCGCTGACTCACACCGCAACGACCCAAGAAGCTCGCTGCACGAGGGTCTGGTTGTGGGCGCATCATCGGTCGAACGAGCCCGATTCCATCGCAGCTCTGCCGAGCTTTCCGCGTAGGCGGCACTCTTGCGGCGTGTCCATGGATCAGACGTTGGGTATGGCGGGTTTCTTCAGCCGAGTCCTTCGCGTATCGGGGAATTGCTTGGCGTGAGTGGAAGGATGCAGCACAAGATCAGGCGGTCTCCACGGGGGCGGGCAAGGCTCGAACCAAGAAGATTCGTCAGTCTTCGAGGGGTGCCGCCACTTCTCGACTTTTTTCCAGAACGGAGAATTCAGGTGGTCGGCTTCTCGGAGGCAGGAACTCATAAAGGAGATTGTTCACCTTTTCAAGCTCCATTCCTCGCCATCGGCCTTCCCGCGGCTCACCGGGAATCGGGACGACTCCGTTTGATCACCTCCGCAAGCCTCAGCCCGACGAGCTGGGCGACGACCACCGCGATGTAAAACTGGCCGAACACCGACTCGAGCCACGACAACGAATAGCTCGGAGAGGCGGTGGGTGTGATATCGGGGTAGCCGAGGCCGGTGAGCGTCTGGAAAAACGTCGGGCGCTCGAACAGGAGGAGTCCGGTACCTCTGGGCGACCTTGTCGACCGGATGCATCCGGCATCGGGCATCCTGCCGAGTACACGAGAGCCGGGAAGGCTTGCAACGCCGGGTCCGGACCTCCACAGTCGGCCAACAGGACGGCGTAAGAAAGGTAGCGTCTCCATGAAGAGATTCCACAAAGCGACGACGACGTTGCTCGTCGCACTCGGCATCGGCTCGGCTGCGCTCGCTGCTCGTCCCCTCCATGCAAAGACCGCAACCCCAAAGGTCGGAGCTACCACCGTTCCCGCCGCGATCCAGGCCGCCGTCGACGCGCCGGATCGGAGCGACGCCGACCGCGCGCTCGACAAGGGTCGGCGGCCTGCGGAGGTCCTCGCGTTCTTCGGCATCCAACCCGGCATGCACGTCGCAGACTTGGGCTCGGGCCTCGGCTATACGACGGAGCTCTTGGCGCGCGTCGTCGGCCCGCAGGGCGTCGTCTACGGCCAGAACAACAAGTTCATCCTCGATCGTTTCGCCGAGGCGCCGTGGAGCGCGCGGCTTCAGAAGCCGGTCATGAAGAACGTCGTACGCGTCGATCGTGAGTTCGACGATCCGCTGCCACCCGAGGCACATGACCTCGACGCGATCGTCATGATCCTCTTCTACCACGACACCGTGTGGCTCGGCACCGACCGCGCACGGATGAATGCGGCGGTCTTTCGTGCGCTGAAGCCGGCAGGCGTGTTCGCGATCGTCGACCACAGCGCCAAGGCCGGCACCGGCATCTCGGACGTGCAGACGCTGCACCGGATCGACGAGGCGGCGCTCCGCAAGGAAGTCGAGGCCGCGGGCTTTCGATTGGCCGCGACGAGCGACGTCTTGCGCAATCCGTCGGACACGCGGGATTGGAACGATTCGCCGCTGGCCGCAGGCGAGCGGCGTGGCACCAGTGACCGATTCACCCTCGTGTTCGTGAAGCCCTGAGGAGGCAACGATGGCGATGATGCTCTCGACTATCAGCGCACTGCTCCTCGCGGGCTGCTTCACGCTTCACGCCCATCCCGAAGCCAACGCCGACCCGCAGGTCATCCAGGTCTACAAGTCGCCAGTATGCGGTTGTTGCCAGAGGTGGGTCGATTACGTGCGGAAGCGAGGCTACAAGGTCGAGGTCTCGAACGTCCTGGACGTGAAGTCCGTGAAGAGAGAGCTCGGCGTCCCGTCCGAGGCCGAGGCCTGTCATACCGCCATCGTCGGTGGCTATTTCATAGAGGGGCACGTGCCGGTGGAGGACATCTCCCGTCTGCTCGACGAGCGTCCGAACATCGCCGGCCTCGCGGTTCCGGGGATGCCCGCGGGACCACCGGGCATGGAAGGCCCGGACGCGCAGCCCTACTGGGTCCTCGCCGTGCAGAAGGACGGGAAGCTCGAGGCCTTCGCCTCCCATCCGGCCGAAGCCGATCCGCAGGTCATGCAGGTCTACAAGTCGGCAACCTGCGCTTGTTGTCAGAAGTGGGTCGACTACGTGCGGAGGCGAGGCTTCAAGGTCACCGTCTCCGAGGTCTCGGACATGAATTCCGTGAAGCGGGATCTCGGCGTCCCGTCCAAGGTCGCGGCCTGCCATACCGCCGTCGTCGGCGGCTACTTCATAGAGGGACACGTGCCGGCGGAAGACATCACCCGTCTTCTCGCCGAGCATCCGGACATCGCCGGCCTCGCGGTTCCGGGTATGCCGATCGGATCACCCGGAATGGAAGGCCCGATCGCACAGCCCTATTCGGTCCTGGCCGTGCAGAAGGACGGCAAGCTAACGGTTTTCGCCAACCACGGGCCGTAAATCCTCCAGCAACTCGAAGAGCGTCGGGGGAGATATCCCATTTTCCGACCCGACGGCTAGGCGAACGGGTCCGGGCCGCGGCATATACTCATCGCGTGGCGAGCAAGGGCGAACGGGTCGTGCTCGACGTCGCCGGCCGCGAGGTCGCGATCTCCAACCCGAGCAAGGTCTACTTCCCGGAGGCCGGCATCACCAAGCTCGACGTCGTGCGCTACTACCTCGCCGTCGCCGAGGGCGCGCTGCGCGGCGCGGGCGGCCGGCCGAACGTGCTCGTCCGCTACGCCAACGGCATCCACGGCGAGTTCTTCTACCAGAAGCGCGCGCCCGCCTCGCGGCCGGCCTGGATCGAAGTCGTCGCGCTGCGCTTTCCCTCCGGCCGCACGGCGGAGGAAGTCGTGCCGCGCGACGCGGCCGCGCTCGCCTGGATGGCGAACCTCGGATGCCTCGAGCTGCACCCGCACCCGGTCCGCGCCGAGGACCTCGAGCATCCCGACGAGCTGCGCGTCGACCTCGACCCGATGCCGGGCGTCGAGTGGTCGCAGCTCCGAGACGTCGCCCGCGTCGTCCGGGAGGTGCTCGCCGACTTCGGCCTGGTCGGCTGGCCCAAGACGTCGGGCTCGCGCGGCATCCACGTCAACGTGCGCATCCATCGCCGCTGGTCGTTCACGCAGGTGCGGCGCGCCGCGCTGGCGCTCGCGCGCGAGGTCGAGCGGCGCGCGCCCGACCTCGCCACCAGCAAGTGGTGGAAGGAGGAGCGCCACGGCGTGTTCCTCGACTACAACCAGAACGCCAAGGACCGCACGGTCGCCGGCGCCTACTCGGTGCGCCCCAAGCCCGACGCGCGGGTCTCCGCGCCGGTGACCTGGGACGAGCTCTTCGAGTGCGCGCCCGAGGACTTCACGCTGCGCACGATGCCCGCGCGCTTCGCCGCCATCGGCGACCGGCACGCGGGCATCGACGACAGCCCCGGCTCGCTCGACGCGCTGCTCGAGCTGTCGGCGCGGCAGGAAGCGGAGGGCCTCGGCGATGCGCCGTGGCCGCCGCACTACGCGAAGCAGGCCGGCGAGCCGCCGCGCGTCCAGCCGTCGCGACGGAAGGGCGGGCCGAAGCCGAGCGGCCGGCGCGTGCCCGCGAAGCCGCTGATCGAGATCGGCCGCGCCGCGAAGAAGGAGGACGCGCTCGCCGGGCTCGAGCGCTGGAAGGCGCGTCATCCGCGGACCGCCGCGCACCTGCAGCCGGCCGACGTCCTGGTCGACGCGATGCGCGGGCGCTCCTCGACCTGGACCCGCGTCCGCGTGAACCTCGAGCACGTGCCGGAGGCGCTGCGGCCGGCCAGGAGCCGCTCGATCCCGACTACGACCCGTGCGCAGGCGCTACGGCGGGCCGGAGTCCGGAAGATCTCGGCGAGCTCGGCGGGCGGCGTGACCTCGAGCTGGTCGTAGCGGCAGTCCGCGGGCCGCTTGTCGGGACGCCAGCGCAGGAAGACGGCCGCGTGCCGGAAGCGATCGCCCTGCAGGTGGTCGTACTTGACCTCGCACACGCGCTCGATCCGCAGCGGCTCCCAGGAGAGGTCCTTGCCCGCGCTCCAGCGGCTCTGCGCGCCCGGCATGCGGACCGCGCCGTCGGCCGCTGTCCGCCCAGTCCCGCCAGGGATGCGACGCGAGCGCGTCCTTCGCGCAGCGGCGCCAGCTCCCGCGCGAGACGGCGGCGGGTCTCCATCGTGAACGACGAGGTCACGCCCACGTGGTGCAGCGCGCCGGCGTCGTCGTAGAGCCCGAGCAGCAGCGAGCCGACCAGCGTTCCCGGACCGTTCTTGTGCCAGCGGAAGCCCGCCACCACGCAGTCCGCGGTGCGCACGTGCTTGACCTTGATCATCGCGCGCTTGCCGGGCTGATACGTCGTGCTCTCGTGCTTGGCGATCACGCCGTCGAGCCCGGCGCCTTCGAAGCGATGGAACCACTCCTCGGCGACCGACCGCTCGCGACTGCAGGGCGTGAGATGGACGCCGCCCGAGGTCGGCCCGAGCGCCTGCTCCAGCAGCAGCGCGGCGCTCGGCCTGCGGGCGGGAGCGGAGGTCGCGGCTGTCCTTCGGCGAGCAGGTCGAACGCGACGAACGAGGCGGGCGTCTCGGCGGCGAGCTTCTTCACGCGCGACGCCGCCGGATGCAGGCGCAGCTGCAGCGCGTCGAAGTCGAGCCCGCGCTGCGGTCGCGATCACGATCTCGCCGTCGACCACGCAGCGCGCGGGCAAGCTCGTCGCGAAGGACCGCGTCCAGCTCGGGGAAGTAGCGGTCGAGCGGCTTCAGGTCGCGGCTCTGGATGTAGAACCGGTCGCGGTCGCGGAACACGATGGCGCGGAAGCCGTCCCACTTCGGCTCGAAGAGCCAGCCGTCGCCGGCGGGCAGCTCCGTCGCGAGCTTCGCGAGCATCGGCTCGATCGGCGGCTCGATCGGGAAGCCCGCGGCCCGCCGTCTTCCCGTCCCATCAGCCCGCGCCTCGCGCGCCGCGCGGCGATCCGGCCTTCGGCGGACTTCCAACCGGCGTCGAACGGGTGGCCCGGCTGGTCGAGGTCGATCACCAGCGGCGCGTGGTCGGAGGGAATGGGCTTGCCCTTGCGCGCCTCGCGGTCGATCTCCGCCCACACCGTGCGCTCGGCGACCGGGCGCGTCGCCAGCAGGTGATCGATGCGCATGCCGAAGTTCTTGTGGAAGTTGCCGGCGCGGTAGTCCCACCACGTGTAGCGGCCGGGCTCGGGATGGTGCAGCCGATAGGCGTCGATCAGTCCCCAGCGGCAGAGCCTCGCGAACGCCTCGCGCTCCGGCGGGGAAACGTGGGTCCCGCCGTGGCAGGCCTGCGGATCCCACACGTCGACGTCTTCGGGCGCGACGTTGAAGTCGCCGCCGAGCACCAGAGGCTCCGCCGGATCCGCGGCCTCGGCGAGCCAGCGCGCGAGGCGGTCGAACCAGGCGAGCTTGGCCTGGTAGAAGGGCGAGCCGACGATCCGTCCGTTCGGCGCGTACACGCACACGACGCGGACGCCGCCGCACGTGGCCGCGATCATCCGCGCCTCGGCGAGCGGCTCGTCGTCGCCGACGTCCGGGGTCTGCGCGGCGCGCAGCGGCTCACCGAAGTTCGTCACCACGGTCGCTGATCCCGCAGCGGCTGGCGATGGCGACCCCGTTCCATCGCCCTTCGCCGTGGTGCGCCAGCTCGTACCCGGCGTCGCGGAACGCCTGCGACGGGGCGTCGGGGTCGGCGAGCTTGGTCTCCTGCATCAGCAGCACGTCCGGCCGCGCCCGCTCGAGCCACCACATGACCTTCTCGAGACGCGCCTTCAGCGAGTTGACGTTCCAGGTGGCGATCCGCACCGTGGACTGTTTCTCAGAACGGAGGGCGAACGTGAAGGGTCGCTACGCGGCTTTCAGCGATTTTCCAGAAATTCTCCCGGACGCTCTTCAGCGGAAGGCAGGCATCACTTCCCTCGCCATCAGCTCGAGGTGCTCGTCACTCCATTCCGGCGGCAGTCCGGGAGGTACCGTCCAGCCGTAGAAGCGGGTCACGCGATTCGCCGCGACGTAATCGCGGATCCGCTCGACCGCCTGCTCCGGGCGAAGGATCAGGAACCCCATCCGCTCGAGCTCTTCGCGGCTCGAGGCCGCGGAGAACAGCGGCATGCCCGCTTCGCTGAACCATCGGGCATAGAGGTTCAACTGGTACAGGAAGTGCGGCAGCGCCTCCTTCCAGCGCCGCTCGGGCTCGCGCGCGACGAGCAGCCACAGGAAGCCGCCTGCGACCTCGTAGGCGTCGGGATCGCGTCCGCTCGCGCGCACCGCCTCGAGGCATTTGTCCACGAGCGGCCGGATCGAACCGATCGAGATGTAGCCGTCGCCGATCCGCCCCGCGCGCTCGATCGCCTTCGGCAGGAAACCGCCGAGCCAGATCGGCATCGGCCTCTGAACCGGAAGCGGAAACAGGGCGACGTCGCGGTAGCGGTAGTACGTCCCCTCGAACGTGAAGCGCTCACCGGAAAACGCGCGGCGCAACACCTCGACGGCTTCCGCCATGCGAGCGTCGCGCTCGCGGCGCGGGATCGCGAAGCCGTGAAACTCGCCGACGCGGTAACCGGCCCCGACGCCTAGATCGAAGCGGCCGTTCGACAGGATGTCGATCGTCGCCGCATCTTCGGCGACGCGCAGCGGATCGTGCAAGGGCAGCAGGAGAACGCTCGTACCGATGCGGATCCGCTTCGTCCGTGCCGCCATCGCCGCCGCAAGCGGCAGCATGGACGGGGTGTAGCCGTCTTCGATGAAATGATGCTCGGAGAGCCAAACGTCGTCCCACCCGAGCGCCTCCGCCCGCGCCGCCTGCGCGAGGATCGCCTCGTAGAGCCGGGCCGGATCCTGCCGCCACTGCCCGGGGTTGCGGAAGTCGTACCAGAGCCCGAAACGTAGCTTTCTCATCGGCGCCTCATTGGGTCGGTTCGATCGACTTACACCGCGAAGGAGAGCCCGAAGCGGCGGCGAGAGTCAAACTCCGATCGCGCCGGGTTCAGCGCCTTACGAGCGATTCGGGAAGGAGCTCAGCCGAGAAGCTCGAGTCCATGCTCGAACATCCGCGGCGCGGACAGCGCGGTCGTCTCCCAATCCGGATCGTGGCGCTTGCCGCGCCTGTGCAGCATCAGGTTGAAGCACGTGATCACGCCGAACCGGTATCCCGCGAATGCGCGAAACCAGCCCACCTCCTTCGTCGAGAGCGGCGCTTGCGCGGCGTCCGCATACGCCTCGAGGATCTCGTCGGGCGCGAGCGGGGCGACGAGCTTTTGCTTGCGGTCGAACCAGCCCTCGGGGTCGGCGAAGAAGCAGAGCCAGCCGATGTCCAACAGCGTCGGCCCGCACAGCGCGATCTCCCAGTCGATCAGCGCCGCCACGCGGCCGCCGTCGAACAGTACGTTCGCCCATTGGAAGTCTCCGTGAACGCATCCGACGCGCGCGTTGTCGGGAAGAGATGCACGGAGCCTTTCACGAAGCTCGGGCCCCCGAGCGACGACCTTCGGATCGAGCGTCGGGCGGTCGAGGAGATGATCGAGCCGCTTCATCTCCTCGGTGAGTGGCTGCGGTTCGCCCCAGGCGCTCCTCCGCCGCCGCCAGTCCACCCGATGAAGGGCAGCGAGCGTTCGCACGCCGAGGAGCGCGAGGGACCTCGCCTCCTCGAGCGGAAGTTCCGGCCGGTCCACGAGCTTGAAGCCGTCTACCCAAGCGTCGACGAAGTACGGGCGTGCGAAGAACTCCGCCTCGTCGCCGTACCAGAGGATCTCTGGCACGGCGACGTCCGTATCGGCGAGCGATTCCATGATTCGCGCTTGACGCAATACATCCGCCGGTCCCGCGATCCGCACTCCTTCCGGAGCAACGCGTAAGACGAGCTTGCCGGACGGTTTCGCCGCCGCGCTGCCGCGCTCGAGGAGAAAGCTGTAGCCGAATCCGGCATGGCCCGGGAGCGCCTGAACTTCGGTCACCCGGGCGCGCGCGTCTGCGGTCTTTGAGCGCACCAGCTTGGTCAGCGGCTCGACGATGGCGTGCGTGTCGGCCATGGAATACCCTCTCGGATCTCAGCGACCGAGTGCGATGAGCTCTTCTGAGACGGACCAGAGCCGCCGCGCCCGGTCGGGATCGAGGGCATAGGGCTTGACGCCCGACAACGGCTTGTCTTCGGACCAAGCGTTCGCAATTCTGCAGTCCTCCAGATAGCGCCCGCCGACCCCCTCGAGCTCGGCGGCGACCGCGGCCCAGATCGAGGTTGCCGCGCCCTGCTCGGCGTTCTTCAGGCGCGGGTGCGGGGTTCCGGACTCGTCGATCCATCCCAATCGAATCTGCTCTTCGCGCGGAACGTGCTTCTGCAGGCCCGTCATGATACCGCCCGGATGAACCGCGTTCGCGACGATGCCGTCGCCGGCAAGCCGCTGCGTCAGCCCGACTGCGAACAGCACGTTGGCGGTCTTCGATTGCCCGTACGCGAGCCATGGATCGTAGGCGCGACGTTGAAAATTGAGATCGTCGAAGTCCACGTCCGAGCGACGGTGGCCGAGTGAAGTCAATGACACCACGCGCGCCCCGCCCGCCGCCTCGAGCGCCGGCAGCAGTCCCACCGTGAGTGCAAAATGGCCGACGTGATTGGTTCCGAACTGGGACTCGAAGCCATCGGCCGTGTATGCGGGCGGGGTCGCCATGATGCCGGCATTGTTGATCAAGAGGTGCAACGGCCGCCGCAGACTCAGGAATTGTGTCGCGAACTCCCTGACCGAGGCAAGCGACGCAAGATCG
This sequence comes from uncultured delta proteobacterium, assembly GCA_963712515.1. GTDB lineage: Bacteria > Desulfobacterota > Binatia > JACPRU01 > JACPRU01 > CAVQIG01. Next base: position 361,679 of record CAVQIG010000011.1, on the reverse strand, counting down.
AGCAGCCCGAACTCGATCGCGCCGCTGCCGGTCTCCCTCGAGAGCCTCGCGGCCACCTCCTCCCCCTTCGAACGGTCGCGCGTCGCGATCACGACCCGCGCCCCCGCCGTCGCCAGCGCCCGTACGGTTTCGACCCCGATTCCGGACGCGCCGCCCGTGACGATCGCGTCGCGGCCGCTGAGATCATGCCCGGCGATGACTTCGCGAGCCGTCGATCGTGCACCGAACCTCGTGGCCTTCTCGGTCCCTTCCACCATGGTTCACCTCCTCGGCGAGCGGGGACGTCAGCGGAGCTTCGGCAGGACGCGGTCCGTGAGCGATAGAAACGTGTGATGGCTGAGCGGCGCGCCGATCAGAGAATCGAGATGGATCTCCTCGCGGAGCCTCAGGATCTCGTCGAGCACCGCTTCGGCCGTCCCGTGAATCACCACGGCCTCGAGGTAGCGCTCGAGCATTTCCTTCGGGTCGCCGCGCGCCGCCGGATTCAAGTAAGTCTTCATCAACCACTTCACGCCGTCGACGGCGACCGTCCTGGCCTCGGCGTCCGTCGATGCGATCGCGATCAATCGAGCAGTCGGGAGCTCCCTTCCCTCCATCGAGTACCCATGCGCCTCGAGCTCCCTCGCGTAAAGCGCCCGCTGTTCGCCGATCTCGGCGTGGGTCGGATGCGGGCTCATGAGGATCGAATGGCCCGAGGCCGCTGCCCAGCGGATGGCTTCTTCGGTGGATGCCGCCACCCAGGCGGGAGGGTGCGGCTGCTGGATCGGCTTCGGCAGAACTTCGAGATCCTCGAACGAGTGGTACCGGCCGCGGTAATTCAAGCGCGGGCTCTTCCATGCTTGCAGCACGATGTCGACCGCTTCGCGAAACCGGGCGTGGGTCTCCTGCGGAGGCACGCCGAAGGCCTGGAATTCTCGAGCGTCGAAACCCCGCCCCGCTCCCCAGTTGACCCTCCCGCCGGAGAGGATGTCGAGCAGTGCGATCTCCTCGGCCAACCGTATGGGATGGTATAGCGCCGCCAGCGTCACCGCTGCGCCGATTCGCAGCTGTTTCGTGCGCGCGGCGGCGAACGCTCCCATCACGGGGATCGACGGGCACACGCTGTAGTCGTTGAAATGATGCTCGGTGAGCCAGACCGCGTCGTAGCCGCCACGGTCCATGATCTCGATTCGCTCAAGCACCCGTTCGAACACCCTGGGCAGCGACCCTCGGCGATCGGGCCAGCTGAAGAATTGTAGAATCCCCACTTTCACGTGCCTGCCTCCATCGGATTCCTCAGATTTTCGAGCGCGACGTGGCCGGAGCCGAAACGAGTATCCCGCGGATAGGCCTGCGAGGCCCGCTGGACTTGCATCGAAACGTATGACCCGCGCGGGTGGAGCATCCTGGAGGCAACGTACCGGCTTTCCCGTCTCGATTCGACCTCCAGGCACTCGAGGAGACGAACCGAGCGCTTGGCCGACCGCCTCGGCGCATGGGCGGGGTTCCTCGCGGGGGCGCCTCGGATGGGTCTTTCGCGTCGCGACGGCGCGAATGTCCGGCTCGCACCCGAGCAGGGCGCAGAGCGCGTCAGCCAATCGTCGGTTGCGACGAAGAACTCGGATGGGGCCTATGACGCCCGCTCAGGTGCGGTACTTCGCGAAGTCCGGCTTTCGCTTCTCGAGAAACGCGTTCTTACCCTCGGCGGCCTCTTCCGTCCCGTAGTAGAGCGCGAGGCCGCGGAGCGCGACCGCTCCCACGCCGCGGATGTGCTCGCTCTCCGCGTTGAAGGACGCCTTGGCGAGCTTGATCGCCGTCGGGCTTCGCTCGGCGAGCTCGCGCGCCCAGGCACGCGCCTCGTCCATCAGCTGCGCGGCCGGGACCACCTTGTTGACGAGGCCCATCTGGAAGGCCTCGGCGGCGCTGTAACGACGGCAGAGATACCACATCTCCCGCGCGCGCTTCTCGCCGATCACGCGGGTGAGATACGCGGTGCCGAACCCCGGATCGACGCTGCCGACCTTCGGCCCGACTTGTCCGAACTGCGCGCTGTCGGCGGCGATCGTCAGGTCGCAGAGCACGTGCAGCACGTGACCGCCGCCAATCGCGTAGCCGTTGACCGCGGCGATCACCGGCTTCGGGATGTCGCGGATCACGCTGTGCAGGTCCTCGATCTCGAGCCCGAGGTCCGAGCGCACCGGCCTCCCCTTGTACCCGCCTTCTTGGCGCGTCGACTGGTCGCCACCGGTGCAGAAGGCCTTGTCTCCCGCGCCCGTGAAGATCACCGCTCCGACGTTGCGGTCGGCCCAGGCCTCCTTGAACGCGTCGATCAGCTCCTCGACCGTCTGAGAGCGAAACGCGTTCATCACTTTCGGACGGTTGATCGTGATCGTCGCCACGCCGTCCGCGGTCTCGTAGAGAATGTCTTCGTAGGCCATGGTTTCCCTCCCTGATATTGGCGGCTTCAGGCGTCCGGCCTCGGCGAAGGACTTCGCGGGTCTTTCTCGAAGCCCGAAGCCAACCCTGTCTTCAAATCATGCTCAGTCCGCCGCTCACCGAGAGCGTTTGGCCGGTGATGAATCCCGCGTCGTCGGACGCTAGGAAGGCGACCGCGCCCGCGATGTCGTCCGGCTCGCCGGTGCGCCCGAGCGGGATTGCCTGCCTGAGCGACGCCAGGAGCTTCTCGTTGCCGCCGGCGATCTCCTGGAGGAGCGGCGTGTTCGTCGGTCCGGGGCAGACGACGTTCACGTTGATGCCGTAGCGCGCGACTTCGCGAGCCAGAGTCTTCGTGAAGCCGATCACGCCGGCCTTGGCCGCCGAATACACGGCCTCGCCGGTCGAGCCGACGCGCCCGGCGTCGGAGCCGATGCTGACGATCTTGCCGGCTCGGCGCTCGATCATCGAATCGAGAACCGCCCGCGCGCAACGGATCGGCCCTTTCAAGTTGATCGCCAGCACGCGATCCCAGGTCTCCTCCTGGCTCTTCACGAAGGGCTCCACCTTGTCCCAACCGGCGTTGTTGACGAGGACGTCGATCGGCCCGAGGCGCTTCACGGCCTCGGCGAACGCCTCGCCGACCGAAGTCGTTTCGGTGACGTCCATCTTGACCGCTACGGCTCCGTTGCCGATTTCCAATGCCGTCGCTGTCGCGGTGTCGAGATCGATGTCCGCCACGGCGACCCGCGTGCCCTCGGCCGCGAGGCGACCGGCGATCGCCTTGCCGATCCCCCTCCCCGCTCCCGTGACGAACGCGACCTTTCCTCGAAGACCTCTCATGAGACTTCTCCTTCACAGCGCGGCGCAGCCGCAACCGAAAACGTCAGTCGGGTACTGAAGCATTTTCATCTCGTATCTTTCGTATCTTTCGTATCTTCGCGCTGAAACACGAATATCCTGCCCTGGTGGCTCAGTTCGTCAGATCTCGAAGTGCTCCACGAGCCAGCGACCCGCGGTCAGCTCCTGGATCTCTGTCGTGCCGCCGCCGAGCTCGATGAGCTTGGCGTCGCGGAGCAGCCGCTCGACGACGAACTCCTCCATGTAGCCGTTGCCCGCGAGGATGTGGATCGCTTCGGTCGCAACGTAGCTCGCCATCTCCGCAACGTAGAGCTTGCCGACCGAGGCGTCCGCGACGCTGCCGCCGAGCGAGCGCCCGGCGAGGATGTCGCCGAACACGATAGGCGCGCGCGTTGGCGAGCGCCATGTACATGCGCGCCAGCCGGCGCTGCACGAGCTGGTAGTTGCCGATCGGCCGGCCGCCCTGGTGGCGCTCGCGCGCATACTTCAGCGCGATCTCGAAAGCCCGCTCCATGATTCCGTACGAGATCGCCTGGAGGCCGATACGCTCGCGCGACAGCCGCTCGCGCACGGCGCGCGTTTCCCGACGGCTCGCCGCCGAGCAATCGATCGGCGGGGATCCGGCAGTCGGAAAGGAACACTTCACCCGTCGGGCTCGACTTGAAGCCCATCTTCTTGAAGGGCTTCCCGGTCTCGAGGCCGGGATCGCCGCGCTCGCATATGAACGCCTGGACGCTCGACGAGCCGTCTTGCTGGAGCTTCGCGTAGACGACGAACACGTCGGCGTACGGCGCGTTGGTGATGAAGGTCTTCGACCCGTTCAAGCACGTAGTGATCGCCGTCCCGGACGGCCCTCGCTTTCATGTCGCGGATCGCCGCCGATCCAGCCTGCGGCTCGGTCAGCGCCCAAGCGCCGATCTTCTCGAGCGTCATGAGCGGAACCGCCCACCGCTTCTTCTGCTCGTCGGTCCCCTTGGCGCGGATGTTCCCCGCCGCCAGGCCGATCGACGCGCCGTACGCGAGCGCAAAGCCTGCGCACACCCGCGACATCTCGATCGCCAGGACACGCGGCACGTAGAGCTTCAGGTTCTCTTCCGGCGGGGCCTCGTCCATCAGCGCCGCGAGCTCGCCGCCGCGGCCGAGACCGAGATCCGCCATCATCTTGCGCAGCGGCTCGTAGGGGAGCAGCCGCTCGGCTTCCATCTCCGGCACGAGCGGCTCGACCTCGCGCGTGAGATAGTCGCGGACCGTCCCGCGGATCATTTGCTGCGTTTCGGTGAACTGCATCTCGCTTCCTCAGCGCTCTACTCGCCTCGCTCCCTTCGGTCGCGAGGTCGTCTTCGTCTCGACATCCTACCCTCTCAGCGCTCTACTCGCCTCGCTCCCTTCGGTCGCGAGGTCGTCTTCGTCTCGACATCCTACCCTCTCAGCGCCCGGTGAAATTCGGCTTGCGCTTTTCCATGAAGGCGCGGGGCCCCTCGCGCGCGTCGGAAGAGCGCATGACCTCGCGCGAGCATTCGTCTTCGATCGCGAACGCCTCGTCGAGCGGCCGGCCCTGGCTGCGCAGCACCGCCTCCTTGATCTTGGCGACGGCGAGCGGGGCCGTTCTCGGCGATCGTGGCGGCGAGCTCGAACGCTCGGTCGAGGAGCTTCTCGCGGGGGACGATCTCGTTCACGAACCCGATCTCGAGCGCCGTCGAGGCTGCCAACGGATCGCCGGTCAGGAGAATCTGCATCGCCCGCACGTACGGAATCTGGCGCGCCAGACGCACGAGCGAGCCGCCGCCCGGAATGATGCCGCGCTTCGGCTCCGGGAGACCGAACGACGCTTCGGGCGCGGCGAGGCGGATGTCGGTCCCCTGCAGGATCTCGCAGCCGCCGGCGAGCGCCGCACCGTTGACGGCGGCGATCACCGGCTTCCAGAGCTCGAAGCGGCGGAGGATCGCCGCTTGGAAGAGCGACGGATCGGCCAACAGGCGCCGGTCCCATTCGTCTTCCGCCGCGCGCGCCCGGGTGAGGAGCGGGATCAATCGACCGAGGTCGGCGCCCGCCGAGAACGTGTCGCCGACCCCGGTCAGGATCGCGACGCGAAGCGAAGCATCGTCCCGAAACTCCCTCCACGCCTCGGCGAGACGAACGACTATTTCGGGCGTGAACGCATTCTTCTTCGCGGGTCGGTTGAAGGTGACGACCGCCACGCCTTCTTTCTTCTCGAACAGTAGATCGCCCATGCGCTTCTCCGAGATCAGCCCTCTCGTGGCCGGAAGAACGGCAGCTTCGCCCCGTCGCCGGCGTTCTCGAACACGACCTCGACCGGACAATCGAGGGTGAGGTCGGTCGGCGCCATGCCGCGAAGTCCAGAGACCATGCGCACGCCTTCCTCGAGCTCGACGACGATCACCGCATATGGGACCTGTTCGGGAAAGTTTTTGACGAGCGGCTGGTGCGTCACCGTCCACGAGAAGATGCGGCCGCGCCCGCTCGAAGGGCTCCACTGCCACTGCGGCGAGCCGCAATTCGCGCAGAGAATTCGCGGCAGATGCCGCCACGTCCCGCAGTCGGTGCAGCGCTGAAAACACAGGCGCCCCTGCGAGCAGTGCTCCCAAAAGGCGGCTACGAGCTCGTCGTCTGGCTGCGGCAGCGGGCGATCGCTCATCAGGCTTTCCTCAAGACGACGATCGAGCCGTCGCCGAGGTCGCCCCAGCCGGTGACGATGCCGAGCGCGGCGTCCGCCACCTGGGCGTCGCCGGCCTCTGCGCGGAGCTGCCGTACCGCTTCGACGACGTGGTTGAGGCCCCAAACGTGCGCCTGCGACAGCAGACCGCCGTGCGTATTGAGCGGCATCTCGCCGCCGAGCTCGATTCGGCCGCCGGCGACCCAATCCTTCGCCTCGCCGCGGCCGCACAGGCCGAGCGCTTCGATCTGCCAGAGCACCGTCGTACGTGAAGCAGTCGTAGATGCCGAGAAAGTCGGCATCGGAGGCGCGCACCCCGGCCTCGCCGAGGGCCCGCGGCGCGGCGTCGGAGAGGCCGATGCGAAACGAAGTCCGGCCGGACGGGATGTCGTCCGCGGGATACGGATGGCCCTCTGCGGCGCCGAGAACCGCGACGGGCCGTCGGCGAAGGTCGCGTGCGCGCTCGCGCGACGTGACGATCACCGCGCAAGCGCCGTCGGTCTCGAGGCAACAGTCGTAGAGACGGAACGGCTCGGTCACCCAGCGTGACGCGAGATAGTCGTCTAGCGTGAGCGGCTTGCTCGCGCATGACCGCCCGCGGGTTTCGCTGCGCGTGCCTGCGGCACGCGACCGCGACGGCGCCCGGCGCCTCGGGCGGAACGTCGTAGAGTCTTCTGGTAGCGCGTCGCGATCCACGCGTAGATCTGCGCCGGCGCGCACGGCACCGTACGGACGGTAAAAGTCGCGAAACGTCCGCGTGAGCGCGCTGAACTGCAGCGGCGGGCCGCGGCGCGCGCCGGGCTTCGGACGCATCGCGGTATAGCCGTTCCATCCGACGGTGACGAGCACGGTGCTCGCGACGCCGTCGGCGATCGCGCGCGCAGCGTGGCCGATCGCCGCCGTCGGGCTGGCGCCGCCCATCGTGCACGGTCGCCGCGTAGCGAAGATCATCGATGCCGAGGTTGGCTGCCAGCTCCTCCGCGGTCGTGTAGACCGGCGGAGGGATGATGCCGTCGATGTCTCGGCCGCGCAGACCCGCGTCTTGCGAGCGCCTCGCGGGTCGCCGCGAGCATCATCTCGAGCGGCGTCTCGTCGGCGCCGCGAACGTAGTCCGTCTCGCCGATGCCGACAATTGCCGCTTTTCCCGAAACGGTCGTCATCCGACCCCCGCTTCGCTGACCAGCACTCCTTGCTCCGTCAGACGAGAGATGTCGGCGTCGGAGAGGCCGGGTCCATTCGCGAAGGACCGCGGCGTTGTGCTCGCCGAGTCGCGGCGCGTTCCCGCGCACGCCACTCGACGCAGCGGAGAATCGGTACGGCGACTGGACGACGAGGCGCTTTCCGTCCGCTCCTTCGTCGACGAGCGCGGCCACGCCCCGCGCCACCACCGTAGGGGAATCCAAGAGAGTGCTGGAGGTGCGAACCTCGCCCCACGCGAGATCGGCCTTCTCGAGCGCTCGCTTCAAGTCTTGGCGGCTCGCGAACGAATGCATCCAAGAATGGATTGCCGCACGACGCGCGCGTTGCTTCGTCTCACGGTCGGCGTCCGGCGGCTCGTCCGCAGACAGGCCGTAGGCCTCCCGCAGAAGCTTCCAGACGTGGGGCTGCGTGCGGTTCAGCATGAGCGGTCCACCGGGAGCATCCCACACTTCTCCGCCTTGGAAGACCGGCTTGTCCGCCCCGTCGAGGATGTAGTGGATGTAGTCGTCGGTCGCGAGCCAAGCGTCGAGCATCGCGACGTCGAGGTGCTGGCCGACGCCGGTCTGCTCTCGAAGGTAGAGCGCCGACAGGAGCGCAACCATGCCGTGGAGCGCGGCGATCGAATCGGCGAAGCTGAAGACCGAATCACGAAGCGGCTCGCCCGTCATCTCGCCGACGCGACCCACCCAACCCGATTCGGCATGGATGATCGGCGCGTAGGCCTGACGATCCGATTCCGGACCTTCTTGGCCGAAGCCGCTGATCGACAGCATGATGAGCCTCGGGTTGTCGATCGCGAGCTTGTCGTAGCCGAGGCCGAGCTTGGCGAGCACCCCCGGGCGGAAGTTCTCGATCACCACGTCGGCGCTCGCCGCGAGCCTCGCGGCGAGCTCGACGCCCTCGGGTCGCTTGAGATCCATCGACACGTTTCGCTTACCGGCGTTTTGCTGGACGTAGAGGCCGGACAAGCCGTTGCGCACGACGCCGAACAAGCGCGTCACGTCTCCGCTCGGCGGCTCCACCTTGACGACGTCCGCACCGAGGTCGGAGAGGAGCCGCCCGGCAAAGGGCCCGGCGATGAAGCGGGAGAGGTCGAGGACGCGGACCCCGGCGAGCGGATGAGGCTTCTTTGCTGCCGCTCCTGGACTGGAATCGAGGCGGTGGGCGGTCGCTGGCATGGTGGGGGCTCCCTCGTCGTCCATCGTTCAAGTGAGAGCAGAGGCGGCGGATCCGGTCTGCGGCGTCGGCGCCGCCGAGCCGAGCCAGTCCGGCCAGCCGGCGCGCCGGTTCGCTTCGCGGGCGAGCTCGCGCTCGGCAGGCGTTGCGTGGTGAAGATCCCAGTCACGAAGCCGCGGCCAAAGCACGAGCCGGTTCCAGAGCGGCGGCACCGCCGCCAACAGGAAGCAGAGAAACCCGCTCGGCATGCGCGGCCCATCCACGTCCGGCCGCATTCGATAGTACGGCACGTACGCGTCTTGGTGATGCTCGCAGTGGTTGGTGATCTCGAAAGCGGCGATCCGCGTGATCGTCGAGAGATGGTTCCAGACGTGCTGCGCTCCCACCGGCTCGCCCTCGGCCCGGATGAGCCCGCAGTGTTGGAGATAGTTGAACGCCTCGACCCAGAGCCGCGAGATCAGCGTCGCCGTGAAGACCGCGGCCCCGCCCGTCCATCCACCGATTGCAAACATCACGACGATGAAGGCGACGTAGGCGGCGATTGCCTTGGTGAATCGCCCCTGCCACGACCAGACCGATCGGCCCCACTTCCGCGCCGCGGCGCTCTCCATCTCGTAAAGCTCGGCGTAGTTGCCACGGATCGTCCGAAACAAAAACCGGTACATGCTTTCGCCCCGGATCGGCGTGTCGGCGTCCTTCGGCATGCCGACATAGAGGTGATGTCCCATCATGTGGGCGACGCTCCGCGTGCAGTCCATGTACGGCACCTGCGCATAGGTGCCGAGCGCATACTTCCACGGGCTTCGCTTGTGGTAGAGCTCGTGGAGCGCCGGAACGCTCGGCACGACCCCGAGCCAGGCGCACGAGGCGATCATCCCCGTGAGCTCGAGCGCGGAGAGCCCGCCCTGGGCGACCTTCCAGGCGAGCACGGCGAGGACGACCGGCCCGAGCACCGAACAGAGTACGACGGGCACGTCCATAGCGAAGTCGCTCAGCGGCCTGCGCTCGCGCTCGTCTTCGCCGAGCAGCGGATCGAGGATCGCGAAGAGCGGCAGCTCGGCGACGCCGAGCCACGCCCACCCTCCCCCTGCCAGGATTCCCGCGATGCCGGTGAGCTGCATGAGAGCGCCGAGATAGTAGCGAAGGTAGTCCATCGTCTTCTCCTTGACCGAGTTAGGAAGCTGCCCCGAGGATCGCCCCGATGGGTCGCGATTCGTAGGACCTGTGCATTCCCCTCAAATTAACCCCTGTATTGCGTGTGGCTGCGATCGTAGAACTTGTCGAAGTGGATGTGGGCCGGATTGACGCCGGCCTGCCGGACGATCTTCTCCGCCGAGTCGATCATCGGCGGCGGTCCGCACATGTAGACATGATGGTCACGGATCCCCTCGCCGAGAATCTCGGCCATGTGCTCGGCGACGAACCCGCGAGCGCCCCGCCAATCGGAGCCCTCGTGCTCGCCGGAGAGCACCGGGATGAACTCGAATCGGCCGCGCCAGCCCTTCTGGAGGCGCAGCATGTCGTCGAGGCAGTACAGGTCTTCCTGGCGCCGCGCGCCGAAGAAATAGGCGACGTCGCGCTCGACGCCGTCGGCCAGAGCTTGCTCCAGCACGGCTTTGATCGGCGCCATGCCGCTTCCGCCGGCGATCGCGAGAATCGGGGCCTTTGCCGGCCTCAACCAGAAGTCGCCGTAGGGGCCGTGGCCTTCGAGGCACTGACCAACGCGCGCCTCTCCATGTAGCCACGAGGTGAACGCGCCGCCGGGCACGTGACGAACGTGAAAACGCACTACGCTCACGGGATCCTTGCCGGGAGCAGACGCAAACGAGTAGCTACGCGTGTGGCGCGGCTGATCCGTGACGACACCCGGAACGAAGATCTCGCAGTATTGACCCGCACGATAGCGTACCGGCTCGTCGATCGTGACTTCGAGCTCGAGGATGTCGTGCGTGAGACGCTCGAGGCGGCTGATGGTTCCGGCGCGCTCGACGACCGGGATCGTTTCCAGCTCGTCCGGTGGATTCGGCAACTCGAGCTCGAGATCCGACCGCGGCATGCTCTGGCAGGCGAGAACGTAGTTTGCCGCCAGCTCCTCGCCGGACAACGCGTACGAGCGGTCCGAGAGCTCGTACACCTTGCCGGACACCAACCGGCATTTGCAGGTGCCGCAGGTGCCGACCCGGCAGCTGTGCGGGAAGGCGACGCCCTTGCCGAGCGCCCATTCGAGGATCGTCGAGTCGCGCGGCACCTCGAGCTCGACGCCAAGGCCCGAGACCGATACCCGGTGGCTGGTTTGAGCCTTCTTGAAGAAGCGCGCGAGCATGATTCTCGGTCAAAGCAAGCACCGCGCCAGCCGGAGCATCGATTCCGCCTCCGGTTTTCACGTGAACTTGAGGCGCGCGCGACTCAGCTTGGATGTCGCCCCGAAGACCGATGCGAAATCGCTTCGGCGCCGGACGCAGCCCTCACCGTTTCGAAACTCGTCGCTTTCGAGGCGCCCGTGACCTACCGCCCGCCGAATCGCGGCGCCCGTTTCTCCAGAAACGCCCGGGTCGCCTCGCGGAAATCTCCCGATTGCGCCGCGAGGATCTGATTCCGGTCCTCCATCGCGACGGCGGCTTCGAGGCACGGGGCGTCGATCGACGCGGCCAGGCACTCCTTGGTGAGCGTTACCCCGAGCGGGGAGTTGCGGAGAATGTCCCCGGCCAGCGCCCGCGTGGTCTCTTCGACCCGGGAATCCGGAACGACCCGAGAGACGAGCCCGACGCGTTCCGCGCGAGGCGCATCGACGAAGCTTCCCGTGAGGATGAGCTCGGCCGCGACCGACGCGCCGACGATCCGGGGTAGAAAGTAGCTCGAGCCCGCGTCGCAGCCGCCGAGTCCGACTCGGATGTAGGCGCAGTTCATACGCGCGGACTCACCCGCGATCCGCACGTCGGCAGCGAGCGCGAGTGAAAAGCCGCCGCCGGCAGCCGCGCCGTGCACCCCGGCGATGATCGGCTGCGCGGCGCGATGCATGCGGAGGATCACGCTGCTGAACCGGCGCTGCAACCGCAGCGCCTCGGCGACCGAACCCGTGAGACCTCCTTCCTGCGATTCGTCCTTGAGGTCCCATCCCGCGCAGAACGCCTTCCCCGCGCCGCGCAGAATGACCACGCGGGCCTCACGGTCGCCGGCGAGCGAGTCGAGAACGTCGCCGAGCTCGGCGATCATTCGTGCGCTCAGCGCGTTCAACCGCTCGGGGCGGTTCAGCGTGAGCCAGAGGATCTCGCCCTCGCGACGGAGATCGAGCGTCTCGTACATGGTCTCAGCCTCCCGGGAGCAGCACCGGCTTCACGACCTCGCCCGCGAGCGACGCCCGCTCGGCTTCGTCGATCTTGCCGAGCGGGAACTTGCGGATCAGCCGATCGAACGGAAAGCGGTCTTGCCGCCAAAGCGCGATCATCTGCGGGATGAAGCGTTGCGGAACGACGTCGCCTTCGATGATTCCCATGACGGTCCTGCCGAGCTCGAGCGTGAGCGGGGGCAGGACGAGATCGGCGCCGCGCACGGCGACCAAGCCGCAGACGCCGAGCGGCCGGAGCGCCGTGATCGCGCCGGCGATGACCGACGGGATCCCGGTCGTATCGAACACGTACTCGAGGCCGCCGGTGATCGAAAGAATCTGCTGCGTCCCGTCTGCTGCCTTGCCGTCGATCACGTGCGTCGCGCCGAGCTCGCGAGCGAGGTCGAGCCGCGCCGGGTGGAGATCGACCGCGATGATCGTGGTCGCTCCCGCGACGCGAGCCGCCATCACCGCGGCGAGGCCCACGGCGCCAGCCCCGTAGACGGCGATCGTGGCGCCAGCGCGCACGCCCATCGCGACGAGCACCGAGCCGGCTCCCGTCTGGATGCCGCAGCCGAGCGGCCCGAGGATCTCGAGCGGCAGCGAGCGGTCGACCACCACGGCATTCCGCGCCGTCGCCAGCGCGTGGCTCGCGAACGAAGACTGCCCGAACCAGCGCGCGCCGACCGGCTTTCCGGCCTCGTCGGTGGCCGGAGACGATCCGTCGAGATGGCGTCCACTCAGGTTCCGCGGAAGAAACGATTCGCAATAGGCCGGGTGACCGCCCCGGCAGCTTGCGCAGGAGCCGCAAGAGTCGAACGAGAGTACCACGTGGTCACCCACCGCGATTCCCGAGACGCCGGTGCCGGTGGCCTCGACTACGCCCGCGCCTTCGTGGCCGGTGACGAGCGGCAGTGGCGCGAGCGCAGCAAACTCCGGCGAGCGCGGTACCATGTCGGTATGGCACATTCCCGTGCCGACGATCCGCACCAAGATCTCGCCGACGCCCGGGCCCGCAAGCTCGAGCCGTTCGAGAGAGTAGGGCTTGTCGCCGTCACGCAAGACTGCAGCCTGAATCTTCATGGTCGGCTTTCTCCTATCGACTCGGAGCATGATGCTCGCCCGAGAGCAAGCGACGTACCGTACTTTTCCTCCGCGACGGCGCCCTCCCGCCTAAGTGCTCCACTAAGCTACGACTGCTTTGCGCCAGCGGCCCCGCAGCGGCTTCGAGCGATGATCATCTTCATGATCTGCGCCGTGCCGTCGCCGATCTCGATGCCCATCACGTCGCGCAGCCGCTGCTGGTGCGGCAAGTCCAAAGACCAGCCGTAGTGGCCGTGCGTCAGTAGGCATTGGTGGATGACGTCTACCGCGGTCTTCGGCCCGACCCACTTGCACATCGCAGCCTCCGCCGTGTGCGGCAGGCCGCTGTCCCGCAGTCGAAGCGTATGGTGGCAGAGCTGGCGCGCGGCGGCGATCGCGGTCTCGCCCTCGGCGAGAGGAAACGTCACGCCCTGAAACGCCGACAACGGCTCACCGAACGCCCGCCGCTCGGTCACGTAGCGCCAGGTCTCGTCGAGCGAGGCCTGAGCGGCCCCGACGCACTGAAGGCCGAGGAGCGCGCGGCTGAAGTCGAAGCCCTGCATGACCTGGCGAAATCCACCGCCCTCGTCCCCCAGGCGGTGATCGCTCGGCACGAAGACGTCGTCGAAGAAGATCGAGCCCCGTCCGACGATGCGGCTCCCGAGGTCCTCGAAGCGTGTGGTGGTGATGCCTTCGGTGGCGGTCGGTACGAGAAACGCGCTGACGCCGCGTGCTCCGCTGTCGGCGGCACCCGTGCGCGCGAACAACACGACGGCGTCCGCCTGGTCCGCCATGCTGATCGAATTCTTCTCGCCGCGAAGCCGGTACCCGTCGCCGCAACGTTTTGCCTGGACCACCAAGTTGGCCGCATCCGAGCCTCCGCGTGGCTCCGTGAGCGCCAGCGCGACGATGGCGTCGCCCGTGACGATCCTGCGGATCCAGTAGTCGGCGAGCGACGGCGCGGCGTGGGCCGCGATGATCTGCGCCATGAGCGAGCCCCCCACGGGGAGGTATGCGACGTTGAAGTCCCCGTAGCCGATCGCCTCGGCAATCAATCCAGACGTCAAGCTGGCGAGCCCGAGGCCGCCGAAACGCTCGGGAGCGTCCGGAGCGATCAGCCCGAGCGCGCCCATCGTGCGCAGGAGTTCGCGGTCGAAGGCCTTCTCGGCTTTTTCGCGTGCTTGATAGCGCGGCAGGAGGTGCTCGCGCGAGAATCGCTCGGCGACCTCGAGGACCGCCTTCTGGTCTTCGCTGAGAATTGCGTTCGCCGTCATCGGTCACGCATCGCTGCCGCGAGGGGAGCTCATTTGCCGGTGAAGCGAGGTGAGCGCCGCTCGCGGAAGGCACGAAGGCCCTCATCGGCGTCGTCAGTCCCAGCCGCCTCGACGAGGGCCATCGCTTCGCGCTCCAGGTGGGTTTCGAAGGATTCACTCCCGCCGTCGATCACCAGCCGCTTACACAGACCGAGCGCGCGGCTCGGCCCGCTCGCGAGTTCGGCCGCCAGCTCTCGGGCGCGTCGCTCGAGATCGCCCTCGGGCGCGATCCAGTTCACGAGACCCCACGCCTGCGCCTCGGTGGCCGTGAAAACACGATTCGTATAGATCAACTCGAGGGTGCGCCGGGCCCCAATGATGCGCGGCAGCGACCACGTCGAGCCGCCGTCCATCGTGATGCCGATGCCGCTCCACCCCATGCGGAAGCGGCTCGACTCGGCGGCCAGCACGACGTCGCACGCCGCGAGCAGCGCCAGCCCACCGCCGACCGCCATGCCGTGCGTGACGCCGAGCACGGGGGCTTCGAGGCGCGCGAGGCGCGTCACGGCGTTGTGGAAGCGGGTGACGAGGTCGCGAAGGAGGCCGGGACGCTCCGCCGGGAGAGCCTCGGCAAACATGCCGACGTTCGCCCCGAAGCAGAAGTTCTTGCCGCTTCCACGCAGCACGACGGCGCGGATGCCGCCCACCGTAGCAAGCCGTGTCGTCGCCTCGGCGAGCTCGGCGAGCAGCTCCTCGGTGAACGTGTTGCCCGCCTCGGGCCGGTCGAGAACGATCTCGGCGAGCGGCGGACGAATCTCATAGCGGATCGTGCGGAAACGCGGATCCATAGGTCCTCGTGTCAAGGCGGCGACCTGCGTCGCTGTCCAAAGGGAGCAGCCCCCTCGATCTCGGCGAGCATGCCGCTGCGGTGAACGAACGGCGCCGAAGCGCCACGGGAGGTGACGATGGACGTAGGAAGCTCGTACAGCCGTCGATCCTCTTCACGCGCGGAGCCATCCCGCGAGGTGGAGGAGTCGCCCGCGATTCTCTTCGACGAGTCCGTCGAAGACTGGTACGTTGCGGTGTCGACCGGCCCGCTGAGATCAATTCGCGGCCGGGACGCGCGGGCGGAGTGAGGCGCCGCACCGAGGGCGTACCAGTAGCCGCCGAGAATCACCGCCGTCGACACCACGACCCAACCCTCGAAGAGAAGGCGCCACGACGGAGGCGCCCCCTTCAATTTCATGAAGTGAAGGATCACGAGTCTTGCCTTGACCGCTGCGACGACCATCACGATCGCGGTCGCTTCGATGGGCGGTACCACACCACCCTTCGCCGACCACCAGGTGACACACGTGGCCAGCATGAGCACGATCCAGACGAGCGTTACGGGCTGAACCACGAGACCCCGCATCGTCTACCGGACGAGATACAACATCGGGAACAGCATGATCCACAGTAGATCGACCATGTGCCAATAGGACGCGCCGCTTTCCAAATAGTGGATATACCGGCCGCCGATTCCACTTCGCGCCTTTCTCAGCAGAACCCCCAACACCACCATACCGATGACCAAGTGAACGAAGT
Organism: uncultured delta proteobacterium; assembly: GCA_963712515.1. Taxonomy (GTDB): domain Bacteria; phylum Desulfobacterota; class Binatia; order JACPRU01; family JACPRU01; genus CAVQIG01. The sequence continues at coordinate 346,108 of CAVQIG010000011.1, read as the reverse complement.
GGAGGCCCGTGAGAGCAAAGTAGTACATGTAAAAATCGTTGGTCAGCATCGTGATGCCGTGAACGACCTTGTCCCTGTATTCGAAGACTTTGGCCGTGGCGAACGCGGCGCCACAGGCGAGCGCCATCGAAAGACAGTTGCGAAGCGGCCGCTCCAAGCCCTTCTTTGCGGCGTCGACCGCGAGCACGACGAACCACGAGGCGGACAGCAGGAACAGCATGTTCAGCGCGCCGATCGTGGGGTTCAGAGCCTGTTGAGAGGTGTTGAACAGTTCGGCGTTCTTCGTCCGCTCGTAGATGAACGACGAGAAGAACAGCGTGAACATGAAGCTATCGGCGGTGATGAAGAGCCAGACGCCCTCATCGCCGGGCAAGCGTCTCGAAACGAGCGTATCCCCTCGGTTTTCACCGAGGGGTACGGGCCAAGCCTCCTGCATCGATCTAGCCTACGACGCTGTCAAGCTGCCGGTTGGATTCCCGCGGCGCCGAACGGCGCTGCGGCGGCTCGAGGCGCCTTCGCCTCGAGCTCGAGACGCGAGATCGCCGCGAACGCGTAGGAGGACTGACCGATGATCCAGAAGAACCATGCAAAGAACCCAACCCAGTAGTTGACGAGCCCATCCCAGGCGAAAATACCCGTCTTGAAGAAGGGCATGATGAGCTCGGTGAAGAAGACGAAGGCGACCCAGATGGTGTACCAGCAGAACCATTTCGGGACGAGCGGTACCTGGCGCTTGTCGGAGAGAAAGAGCACGGCCATCGCGATCATTTGCACCGTCGTGATGAAGAATGCGCAATCCATGGTCAGCCATCCGACGTCGTAGAGCATCTGCAAAATGGCCGGGTCGCGATCGGGGCGAAACGCAGCGGTCAGCCAGAAACTCAAGCCCATCGTCACGAATACGATCGTCAGGGAGCCGCCGAGAAGCTCGAGGTAAGACAGTAGGTGATTGCCCTCCTCCATGCGCTCCATGATCTTGTAGATCGCGACACTCCAGATCATGTAGAAGACCGCGAACGTCATACTGACGACAAAGGCCGCGCGCAGGCTGTTGGCGTTTCGAAGATAGTGCGCTGCCAGCTCGGCTTGCGTCGTCGCGGGAGAAACGGGGGGAATGTTCGACCCCAATATACCCCAAAAGATTATGAAGCCGGCGAGAAAAATCGGCCCGCCCCACGCGCAGAACCGCCAATACTTGAAAGCGTCAGAGTTCATTGTTCGTCCTCCTTTGTGCGGCACTAAGTGACTCTCCGAGCAGCGCCATCAAAATAAGCAAGGACTGGACCGCGCAGAATGGAAGCAACACGCGACGGTCGGTGTCCCGAAGAAACGCCGGTCTGCCGCCTCGTGCCGCTCCGCGGGGGCGCTTGCTCTGGCGACCACGACGCCGCCGTTTGATGCACTTTGGCCCTGGACCGTATCAGCCGAGTCATTACCGCTTCGATCGTCGGTGAGAATGCGGAAACGCTCCGAAGGCCTCCGAAGAATCACTTCGACGGGGTGTCGCTCGACAGGCTGATGCCGTACTTCTTGAGCTTGCGAACGACGGCTGACTGCGTGAGGCCGGTGCGCCGGGCGATCTCGTAGGTCGAACGGCATGCTCGGGCGAAGTGGTGAAGCATCTGTCGCTCGAGCTTTTCGACGCGCGCGCGGTAGTCGACGACCTCGGCGAGTGATTCCTCGACGAGGGCGTCGCGGGCCGCCGCCGCGCCCGGCCCCGAGGCGAGCGCCTGGATCGGAGGGGGAAGGTGCTCGACGCCGATCTCCTCGGCGCGGGTCGTCACGACGAGCCGCTCGACGAGATTTCGGAGCTCCCGCACGTTTCCGGGAAAGTCCCAGCTCGACAGCGCCGCCACCGCCTCGAGCGAGATCACCTTGTCGCGGCCGCTCTTTCGATTGTAGTGATCGAGGAACGCATAGAGGAGCGCTTTCTTGTCCTCCGGCCGCTCGCGCAGCGCCGGTAAGTGGAGCGGGATCACCTCGATGCGGTAGAGAAGATCCTCGCGGAAGCGGCCCGCGGCAACGAGGTCGTGCAAGTTCCGGTTGGTCGCGCAGATGACGCGGACGTCGAGGCGACGCGAAGAGGATCCGCCGAGCGGCCGAATCTCTTTGTCGTCGAGCACCTTCAAGAGCTTCGCTTGCGACGCGAGCGGCACCTCGCCGATCTCGTCGAGAAAGATCGTCCCGCCGTTGGCGAGCTCGAACTGACCCTTTTTGCCGGTGCGTAGAGAGCCGGTGAACGCGCCCGCCTCGTGCCCGAAGAGCTCCGATTCCACGAGGCTCTCGGGCAGCGCGCCGCAGTTGACCTCGACGAAGGGCTTCGCGGCGCGCCGCGAGAGGCGGTGGAGGAAGCGCGCGAGCATTCCCTTGCCCGTGCCGGTCTCGCCGTGTAGCAGAACCGTCGAGTCGAAATCGGCGATCTCGGCCGCCGTAGACAGCAGATCGTCCATCGCCGGGCTCGCGAAGACGACGTCTTCGAGGTCGGCCGTCGCCAGCCGCGATCGCAGCCAGCCTCGCCGCGCCTTCTCGAGATCAGCGAGCTTGACCGAGCCGCGCTCACGCTCCAGCTCATGTTTGAGGATGTTCAGCTGCGTGATGTTGCGCAGGTTCTGGATGACGTTCGCGACCGCCCCGTCCGCGCCGTAGTGGAGGCTCGCGGTGATCAGCACGAGCTCGCCGCCGCGGATGTTGACGAGTGTGGAGGCCGGACGGTTGCTGCGCAGCGCCTGGTACGTCGCCGATTGCCTCGGCACGCCCGGCAGCTTCTGCATCTCCTCGACCCGCTGGCCGATCCACCGGTCGCGTGGGATTCCGGTTATCCGCTCGTAAGCGGCATTGACCTCCAGGTACACGCCGTCGCGATCGAGGATCGCGATGCCATCATAGGAGGACGCAAACACGGCGTCGGTGAGAGCTTTGCGGGCCTCGAGCTCGCGCAGAAGCGCGGCCGCGCTCTCGTTCCCGGACAGAATCGGGGACTCGACGGATCCCTCCGGACTCACGCCCCACTCATTCTCCCACTCGAGCCTCGGCGTCAAACCCAGATTGCCGCGATTCGAAATCGACTCGCGAGCCGCCATCGAATCGGCGGTAGCCCTCGTATGTTTCACGGAACGTCGGAGAATCCTGGCCTTCATAAATGGCTCGCGCGTTGCTTCGAAGAGGTCTATTGGCGAAGGAAGCAAGAATCGCATCCTATCGAGGTACCGTTTGGCGCCACGCCATTGCGAACACAGGAGAGATACGCGGCACGACGTGTGACGCCGCCGGAGACCGAGCCATGGATGGATTGATGATGACGCCCCCGCTCAGACTCCCGCCGTTTCTGGAGCGGGCCGAGCGCTACTTCGGCGACCGCGAGGTCGTCACGCGCGCCTCCGGCATCCTTCGCCGTTCGAGCTGGCGTGAGATCGGACGCCGTGCCCGACGCGTCGCCTCGGCGCTCGACTCGCTCGGCCTCGCTCCGTTCGATCGGGTGGCGACGCTCGCCTGGAACACCGACCGGCACGTCGAGCTCTACTACGCGGTCCCCGGAGCGCGGCGCATCCTCCACACGCTGAACCTTCGCCTGCACGCCGACCAGCTCGCCTGGATCGCCTCGCATGCCGACGATCGCGTGATCTTCGTCGACGACGTCCTCCTGCCGATCGCCGAGGCAATTGCGCCGAAGCTCCGCGGCGTGAAGGCCTGGGTCGTCATGGGTGACGGCCCGCTTCCGAAGACCGCGCTGGAGCCGGTCATGCGGTACGAGGATCTCGTCGAACGCGGCGATCCGGAGTTCCGCTTCGCGGACGGCTCGGAAACCGAGGCGGCGCTTCTCTGCTATACGTCGGGCACGACCGGCAATCCGAAAGGAGTGCTCTATAGCCACCGGTCGCTCGCCCACGCCTCGATCCTGATGTCCACGGTCGACGGCTTCGCGGTTGGGGAGCGCGATACGATTCTCGTTGCCGTGCCTTTGTTTCACGCCGCCGGCTGGTGCATGCCGTACGTCGGCGCGATGGTCGGGGCCAAGCTCGTGCTGCCCGGCCCGAGCCTTCAGCCCTCCGACGTGCTCGGCTCGCTCGACGTCGAGGGCGTCACGTTTTCTTGCGGCGTGCCGACGCTCTGGTCGGCGATCGCGTCCCTCGCCGAGGCGCGCGGCCGATCGCTCGCTCCGCTCGAGCGCGTGATCTGCGCGGGTTCCGCGGTACCCGCCACGCTGATCGCGCGCTTCGAGCGGCTCGGCGTCGACATGCGGCAGGCGTGGGGAATGACGGAAGCGCCGTTCGGCACGCTCTCGCGCGTCAAGCGGACGACCCAAGCCGCGACGCCGGAAGACCGCCACGCGGTGCTCGCGCGACAAGGGCTTGCGGTGCCCACGTTCGCCATGCGGATCGTCGACCCGGAAGGGAGAGAGCTCCCGAACGACGGCACCAGCGCGGGAGAGCTCGAGATCCGCGGTCCCAACGTCGCAGCGGGGTATTTCGACGACGAACGAGGTCGCGATGCGATTCACGACGGATGGTTCCGGACGGGCGACGTCGCCACGATCGATCCCGAAGGCTACCTCGTGATCCGCGACCGGACGAAGGACGTCATCAAGTCGGGCGGCGAATGGATCTCCTCGCTCGAGATCGAGTCTCTCCTCATCAGCCATCCGAAAGTCGCCGAGGCCGCGGTCATCGCGCGTCCGGACGAGAAATGGGTGGAGCGGCCGCTCGCTTGCATCGTCGCCCGAGCCGGCGAGAGCGTATCCGCCGACGAGCTGCGCCGCTTCCTCGCGCCGAAGATCGCGCGTTGGTGGAACCCCGAGACGTTCGCGTTCGTCACCGAGATCCCCAAGACGAGCGTCGGCAAGCTCGACAAGAAATCCCTCCGCGAGCGGCTGGAGCGCGGCGAGCTCGACATCGTACGGGTCGACGCATGACCTCCGCAGCCGACGATCGCCGGACGACCGGCGCTCCCTACATCGAGCGGACGATCCGCGAATGCCTCGAGGCCCGGCGGCTTCGCCGGCAAGTGCCATACCACGTGGCCTCGCCCGCGGAGCTTCGCGCACCGCTCGAAGCCTGGTTGCGGGAAGCCATGGGCGCCGACGTCTCCGTCGGCGAGCTCGTGCGGGCGCCGGGCGGAGCCTCGAAGGAGAATTTCTTCTTCACGCTCTCGAGCGGCGAGAGGCTCCTCCTTCGCCTCGACCCGGGGAATCGATCGTCGAGACCGACCGGCGGCGCGAGTTCGAGATCCTCCGCGCCGTCGAGGGCGTCGTGCCTGCGCCGCGCGCGGTTGCGGTCGATCACCAAGGATCCCGCCTCGGCCGTCCTGCTTTGGTCATGGAGCGCGTGGACGGCCGGACGCAGCCCGAGCTCGGCGGGCGGCCGAGTGGCGTGGGCATTGCCTTCGAGACCGAGCTCCGCGAGCCGCTGGCGACGGCGTTCCTCGACGCGCTCGTCCGTCTGCACGCGATCGACTGGCGGAGGCGCGATCTTCCTTCCTTCGACGTGCCCCGAGCGGGCACGAACGAGGCCGCGGCCTGGAGCCTCGCCTGGTGGGAGCAGGTGTGGGAGGAAGACAGGCTCGAGGACCATCCGGTGATCGTGATCGCCGCCGAATGGCTCCGTGAGCATCTGCCGCCGGCGGAGCGAATCGTCCTCGTGCACGGCGACTACCGCTCGGGAAACTTCCTCTACGACGACGGCGGGCGGATCACCGCGATCCTCGATTGGGAGCTCGCGCATCTCGGCGACCCGCACGAGGACCTCGGTTGGGTCGTGAACGAGCTCTTCTCGGTGCGCGCATCCTCGGGTGAGCGTCTCGCCTGCGGCCTTCTGCCGCGCGAGGAAATGCTCGCGCGTTACGAGCGTGCGACCGGTTCGACGATCGATCGCGGCCGTCTCCGCTTCTACGAGATCTTCAACAACTACAAGCTCGCCGTCTGCGCGCATTCGACGACCCTGCGCATCGCCCGCGGCAACGCCACGCACCTGGCGGCCTCGATGAGCTTGATCCACGCCTTCGCTCATTCCTACATCGCCGCCCTGGCGCGGGAACTCGCTATTGACGGAGGTGCGCCGTGACGCCCGAGCCGAAAGACCTGCTGCGCGGTGCGAGTCGGACGCTCGCAGACGTCGTCCTGCCCGCGCTCCGCGACCCGTTCGCGATCGAGCAGGTGAAGACCGTGCTCCGCGTGCTCGCACACCTGGAAGCCGTCGTCGACGAGGCCTACCCCCTGGAGGCTGCCGAAGCCGCTGATCTGCAGCGATTCCTCGGCGAGGTCGCCGGCTCGACCGATCCAGCCTTGGCGTCGCTCGGCAGCAACGATCCGCCCCCGAGCCCGAGTCCCCTACCCCCCTACCGAGAGCTCCGCGACGCCAACGTCCGGCGCAAGCGCGGCGTGACCGATGTGATTCGTGCCATCGCGCGCGGCGTCTCGGACCCCAAGATCCAGTCCGCCCTCGACGATCTCACGCGGCGGCAGCTCGGACGCGAGCGGCGCTGGACCAATCCCGGGAGACCATCCAAATGAACCTCGATGACGTCGATCTCAAGAACCCTGACCTCTACGTGAACGGCGTACCCCACGAAGTCTTCACGCGGCTTCGCCGGGAAGATCCCGTCCACTGGAATCCCGAAGCCGACGGCCGCGGCTTTTGGTCGATCCTCAAATACGACGACATCACCGCGATCTCCAAGAATCCGCGCCTCTTCTCCTCCGCGCGCGAGCACGGCGGCCACCGCATGTTCGACGAGCAGGTAGTCGGCGTAGCCGGCGTCGGCGCCGCGGAAACCGAGGCGCCGATGATCAGCATGGATCCGCCGGAGCACAACCGCTATCGGCGCTTGGTCTCACCGGGCTTCACCACGCCGCGCCTGCAGACGCTCGAGACGCGCATCCGCGAGCGCGTGACGGCGATTCTCGATCGGCTCGGCGACCGCAAGGAATGCGAGTTCGTCACCGACGTCGCGGCCGAGCTGCCGATCCAGGTGCTCGCCGAGCTGATCGACGTACCGCAGGAGGATCGCAAGAAACTCTTCGACTGGTCGAATTCGATGATCGCCGAAGACGACCCCGAGCTCCGCAAGAGCGGAGAGCAAATGGCCGCCGACGTCGCGGAGATGGCGGCCTACGCGGGGCGCTTGTGGGACGAGCGGCTGGCGCGGCCGGGGAGCGATCTCATCAGCATGCTCGTGCACTCGCGGATCGAGGGCGAGGTGATGAGCAAGGAGCGCTACCTCGGCACGTTCATCCTGCTCATCGCCGCCGGCAACGAGACGACGCGGAACTCGATCTCTGGCGGCCTCGTCACGCTCGCCGAGTTCCCCGCGGAGCGAGCGAAGCTCGTGGCAAATCCCGAGCTCCTCGAGATCGCCGCGGGCGAAATCGTCCGCTACGTGAGCCCGATCATGCACATGCGGCGGACGGCGATCGCCGACACCGAGGTCCGCGGCAAGAAGATTCGCGCCGGCGACAAGGTGATCCTCTGGTACGTCTCGGCGAACCGCGACGAAGACGTGTTCACCGACCCGTTCCGCTTCGACGTGACGCGCGCCGAGCCTCCCCACCTCGGCTTCGGCATCGGGCAGCACTACTGCTTGGGCGCCCGCCTGGCCGAGCTCCAGCTGCGGATCTTCTTCGGCGAGTTCTTGAAGCGTTACCCAACCGCCGCGCCCTGCGGCCCGATCCGGCGCATGCGCTCGAATTTCGTCGCCGGCATCAAGGAGATGCCGGTGCGTCTGCGGTGAGCGACACCTGAGGGGGACGTTGCGGCATTAATGGAATAAGTCCGCGGTCGCCACATGGGAGTTGACTCAGCGGCAACGAACTTATTCCACTAATGCCGCAACGTCCCCACCTCACCCCGCTGGTCGCGGGGCGTTTGTTCGCGTAAATCCTACCTAGTTTCCGACGAAGCGCGGCGGCCGCTTCTCGGCGAACGCGCGAAGCCCCTCCGCCGCATCCGCGGTCGCGGTGATCTCGGAGAGCGTCCGCGCCTCGCGCTCCATGTGCGACTCCATTGCTTCGACGCATCCCGAATGCACCAGCCGCTTGATCGCTCCGAACGCCCGGGAGGGCCCGGCGGCGAGGCGCTTGGCGAGCGTTTCCACCTCGGCCAAGAGCGCGCCGTCGTCGACGACGCGGTTGACGAGGCCCCAGGCGAGCGCTTCTTCGGCATCGAGCACCTTGCCGGTCAGCGCCAGCTCGAGGGCGCGGCGCGGGCCGAGCACCTTGGGAAGGAAGTAGGTGCCTCCGGTATCGATCGAGAAGCCGATCCCCGGAAAGGCGAGCACGAACTTCGCCGAGCGCGCCGCGATCGCCAGGTCGCATGCCGCCACGAGACAGAGCCCGCCGCCCGCCGCTGGGCCGTTCACCGCGGCGATCACCGGCGCGTCCATCTGCGCGAAGCGGGCCACCGCGGCGTGGAGCGGCCCCGTCATCTCGAGGACGGCCGCGGGCAGCCGCTCGCCGAGGTCGAGGAAGTGCCGCGCGTCGCCGCCGGCGGAGAAGAAGCGCCCTTCTCCGGTCATCACCACGGCGCGGATCTCGGCGTCGGCGGCGCATCGGTTCGCCGCCTCGTAGAAATCCTTCACGAAGGTCGCGTCGAAGGTGTTCGCCGCCTGCGGTCGGCTGAACGTCAGCCACGCGACGTGCTCGCGGACCTCGAGCTTCATGGTCTCCATCGGATCATCCTCCTCGATCGAATTCTGGTGGCCGGAGCCCTTCGACCCGGAAGTCGGAAAGAGCAAGCCGGAGGCCAGAGCGGGATCGCGAGACTACCGCGAAAGCGGCGTTGCGGCGAGTCGCTTGTGCTTCGCGGGCCGACGGTGCAGCAATCGGCGAGTCGGAAGCGAATCAGCCGCCGGGGATCGCGACGGGGCGGAGCGATTTTCGAGACTGATACGATGGCACGGCTCTTGTTTTCGCCATCGACATGAAGCTCGGCATCGCCCTCGAAGGGATCCGCCCGGCCGCGGAGCTCGCGCGACTGGCGGCGCGGATCGAGGAACTCGGGTTCGATTCGCTCTGGACCCCTGACCACGTCGCCTACTCGCAGCCGATCTGTGACCCGTTCCAGGTCCTCGCAATCGCGGCTGCAGCGACCACGCGAATCCGGCTCGGCACCGGCGTCTACTTGCTGCCGCTTCGTCATCCGACGCACGTCGCCAAGATGGCCGCGTCGCTCGACTGGCTCTGTGGTGGACGGCTGACGCTGGGGGTGGGCGTCGGAGGGGAGTTTGCGGCGGAGTTCGCCGCCTGCGAGGCGCCGCGCGCCGAGCGTGACGCGCGTGTGGACGAATCGATCCCCATCCTGCGCGCACTCTGGAGGGGCGTGGAGCCACCCCTGGAAGGCCGGTTCTTCCGTGTGCCGCGGGTGTCGCTCTCCCCGCAGCCTCTGCAGCACGGCGGGCCGCCGATCTGGATCGGCGGCCGCTCGGACGCCGCGCTGCGCCGTGCGGCGCGGCTCGGCGACGGCTACATCGGGTACTTTCTCGACGCCGCCGGCATCCGTAGCCGCATGGAGCGAATCCGCGCATGGCGCGGCGCCGCGCCGATCGCGTGCGCGTTGGTGAGCTTCTCGCGCATCGAGCGCGACGCAGCGAGCGCGCTCGCACGCGCACGCCGGCGGCTCGGCGCACTCTATGGTCCCGACACGGAATCGGCCGCGGCTCGCTTCAGTATCGTCGGCACCGTAGAGACCTGCCAGGCACGGGTCAGGGAGATCGCCGCGGCCGGCGTCGAGCACCTCCTCTTCTCGCCGATCACCGACGGTGACGACCTCGCGGAGCAGCTCGACATCCTCGCCGGTATCCGCGGCTAGGAGTCTCCCTCACAGATCGCTCCCGTTTGTCGCGATATAAACTGTGCGCGCGCTCCCGTTGGTCGCGTGGCGCGGGTTTCCCGTAGATCCTACCACGCTAGCCTCTCGCGCGAGACCGCTCTTGCTGAAGTGAGAAGCCTGATGCTCTTTTCGAGGGTACTTGACGGGCCCTTTCGTGAAGCGGATTTAACCATATAGTTATTTAACTGAGGAGTTTCGCAAAGCATGTTGCCCGATCACCTGAGCGCCACGTTCGCCGCTCTCGCCGATCCCACCCGGCGTGCGATCCTGGCGCGCCTCGCCTCGGGCCAAGCATCGGTCACGGAGCTGGCCGACCCCTTCGAGATGAGCCTTCCGGCCGTCTCGAAGCATCTCAAGGTGCTGGAGCGCGCCGGTCTGATCACCCGCGGTCGCGAGGCACAGTGGCGGCCGTGCCGGCTCCGTGCGGGTCCGCTCAAGAATGCCGCCGACTGGCTGGAGCACTATCGCCGCTTCTGGGAGCAGAGCTTCGATCGCCTGGACGACTATCTGCACGAGCTGAAAAAGAAGGGGAAGAGACATGGACGCTAGAACCAACGCGGCTACCCGAACCGAGGATCGCGAGCTCGTCATCACGCGCGTCTTCGATGCACCGCGCCGCCTCGTCTTCAAGGCCTGGACGGAGCCGGAGCGCTTGGCGCAGTGGTGGGGCCCGCAGGGCTTCACGACGCCTTTCTGCGAGATGGACGTCCGACCGGGAGGCGCCTTCCGTTTCGGCATGCGCTCGCCGCAAGGCACCGATCATTGGCTGCGGGGCGTCTTTCGCGAGATCGCCGAGCCTGCGCGTCTCGTCTGCACGTGGGCGTGGGAGGATGAGGAGGGGAAGCCCTGCCACGAGACGCTGCTGACGGTGACCTTCGCCGAGCGCGACGGCAAGACGACGCTCACCCTGCGTCAGGCCGTCTTCGAGTCGGTGACGTCGCGCGACGCGCATCACGACGGTTGGGCCAGCTGTTTGGACTGCCTGGCCGAGTATCTGACGAGCGCATGAGCCCCATTCTCTCCCTGGAGTAAGCCATGAACGCGACAGCGAACACCGAAGCGCTCACGTACTACGGCGAGCCGGGACCTTTCACGGATCTCAGCCTTCACGCCGCGCGCGTGCGCGAGCTGCCCGAGACGCTATCCGAGCTCTGCCGCATCGTGCAGGGGCTCGTCGTGCACCCGTTCCTCGCCCATCTGTACGGGCTCGACCCCGGAACTCTGCGCGAGGACGAGCTGCAGATTCGGCGCGCCACGGCGATCGTCGACCGCATACTCACGGTCGACCCCCGGCCGCTCGCCGAGGCGCGGCCTCCCGACCGCCGCCTCGTCGGCAACTGCCGGCACTTCACGGTGCTGCTCTGCGCGCTGCTGCGCGCGCGCGGCGCACCGGCGAGGGCACGCTGTGGGTTCGGGGCCTACTTCGCGCCGTCGCGCTTCGAGGACCACTGGGTCTGCGAAGTCTGGGACCAACCTCGCGGCGCGTGGCGGCTCGTCGATGCCCAACTCGACCCGGTCCAGCGCGAGGCGCTCAAGATCTCGTTCGATCCGCTCGACGTGCCGCGCACGCAGTTCCTGGTCGCCGGCGACGCATGGCAGCGCTGCCGGAGCGGGAGTGCGGATCCGCAGTGCTTCGGCATCCTCGACTTGCGAGGCTTCTGGTTCGTGCGCGGGAACCTGGTGCGCGACGCCGCCGCGCACGCCAAGCGCGAGCTCCTACCATGGGACGGCTGGGGCCTCATGCTCGAGCACGATCGGCAGAGTGATGCGGCTGAGCTGGCGCTGCTCGACCGCGTCGCCGAGCTCACGCAGGCCGGAGAGGAACGACACGCCGAGGTGTTGGCTTTGCAGGATTCCGAGCCCGGGCTGCGCGTGCCGCGGGTGATCGTCAGCTTCGGGCCGGGAGGTGACGCCAGGGTCGATCTCGGGGACGGGATCGAGGACTGAGCGGTCTTCGTCGCCTCGCTCACCCGCCTTGCGGCAAGGCAGCTTCGCCGCCTCGTGAAGCAGCCGGCGGGCCCCCACGCGAACCAGTAGGGCTACTGCTGGTAGTGTTCGTGGCGGTCGAGGCACCCTCACGACTGAAGGCGCGCGCGCCCGGTATTAGGCGCCGCTCGCCGTTGCCACGCGTTTCAAAAAACGATTAGAGAAGATCGTTTAGCGCCGGTGATCGTCGCCCGCGAAGGAGGAAACTCAGATGAACGTCGGACTCATGTTTTCGTTTCGCAATCCGCCCAAGTGGAAGAAGCCCTGGGCTGACGTGTACGAAGCGCAGCTCGAGCAGGCACGGCTCGCCGAAGAGCTCGGCTACGATACGGTCTGGCTGACCGAGCATCACTTCGCCGAGGACGGCTACTCGCCTTCGCTCATGACGATCGCCGGCGCCGTCGCCGCCACCACGCGCCGGGTTCGTATCGGCACGTTCCTGCTGTTGCTGCCGCTTCACAACGCGGTGCGGGTCGCCGAGGACGCGGCCACCGTGGACGTGATCTCGCGCGGCCGGCTCGATCTCGGCGTCGGCAAGGGATACGCGCCTCACGAGTTTCTAGGCTACGGCATTCCCAGCAAGGAGCGATCCTCGCGCTTCGAGGAAGGGATCGACGTCTTGCGGGGCATCTGGACGAAGGATCCGTTCTCGTTCACCGGCAAGCACTACCGCCTCCAGGACATCCGCTTGACGCCGAAGCCGGTGCAGCAGCCGCATCCTCCTTTGTGGATCGGCGCCTTGGGACCCAAGGCGGTGGATCGTGCCGCGCGCCTCGGCTGCCATTTCCTCGGCATCGGCGATACCGCGGCGTACGACGAGGCGCTGCGGCGGCACGGGCGGAGTCCCGCGGACTACAGCGTTGCGCAGCTCGTGTGGGTACACCTGGCACCGTCGCGCGATCAGGGATGGGACGAGGTCCAGGATCACGTCCACTGGATGCTCAGCGTCTACGGCAAATGGCTGAGCGAAGCAGGCGAGACACAGGGTCCCCCGTCGATTTTCTCGCCGCCGCCGGCCACCGAGCTGCGTCGGACCACCGATCCACTGTTGTTCACTCCGATGGTCGGCACGGTCGACGATATCGCCAGCGGTCTGGATGAGTTCTGCCGCAAGGCACGCACGACCCACCTGGTGCTCGGCATGCACTTCCCCGGCCTCGATCCGAAGCTGTCTCGCCGCTCCATGGAGACCTTCGCGAAGGAGCTGCTGCCCAGGCTACGAGCGCGGCGGTAGGAGACCGAGAACCCGTCGCGGTCGTCCCGAGATCGGCCGCGGGGGCTCGCGAGACCGGATCGACCCGCGCCGAACCGCGTTTTCGCTTATGGAGCTCCGACCCGGACGATATCGGAGATCCCGCCACCGCCGGCCGCGCGCGCGATCTGCTTGTGGTAGTGGATCAGCGCGGGCTCGTTGCGGCCGAACACGAGCTCGTGGATCGCCCCACGCGTATTTTCTAAAGGCTAGTTAGAATTTCGATGTCGAAGCTCCGCCCCGCGCCGCTTCATAGGTGAGCGGCCTCTCCGAGCGTCACCACTTCGCGGTAGATCGTCGTCGGCCCGCGGCGGCCGTCGAGCTCGATCTGGCCCGGCGCCGGGGGATGGCGCAGCTTGACGACGAGACGAACGTCCTCGTTCCCAGCCGCCGTCACATCGAGCGAGCGGGTCTCGCCACCGCGCTCCACGCGCGTGACGGTCGTCCGCTTCTTCACGACCCTCTCCAGGGTGGCGCGCGACAGGTCGTACGTCCTGCCGCCGGCGCGGACGGCGATCCGATTGCGCGCTTCCTCCGCCATCCGCGGCGACAAGCGGTCGATGACGAGAAGCTCCCCTTCGGGCCTCAGTCGGCGTGCGAGGCGCTCGATCAGCTGTGCGTCCTCGGCACGCGCGACTTGCCGCGCCCTCAGAAATCCCAGACACAGCAGCGGAAGGAGGATCACGACGAAGACCGGAAGAGCCATTCGGTACGGCGGCGCGGCGAAGTGAACGGTCCGGTTCAAGTCGACGCGCAACAGGTCCAGGGTCACCGGAACCGCGACCGAGGCAACGACCAGAACGAGGGCGTTCAGCGGGCTCGCCGATCGATCGACCCCGAGGAAGACGACGGCTGAGCTCGCAACCAGTAAGGACGAGGCGCAGGCCGTCGGCGAGCGCGGCGAACCGGCGTAGAGGGCGATCGCCAGCAAGGGAGCCAACGCGAGAACGCACACGGCAGAGCCGATCTCCGCCTGGGTGTAGGCTGCGGTCAGCGCCAGCACGACGAGCGCGGCGGTGACGTTTGCAATCGCGAGTGCCGCAAACGTCTTGATTCCCACGGCGGCCCCCAGGTCCCAGCGGAGGAGGTGTCGGAGACCAGTCTCGCGGTATCGCAGGCTGACTTCGATCGCCTGCTCGTCGAGCACCTTCGCCCGACACCGGGCCGGGTCTTCGCAGGCTGTTGCGAGAAACGCGCGCGGGTCGTCGGTCCAAAACGGCCACAAGCGGCAACGCTCGCAAGACACTCGCAAGAGCATGCGCGGTCTCTCGGTACGCGGCGAGTCGGCGCTCGGCTTCGACGCAGGCCAGTCGCGCGCAACACCTAGACGAACGAGGCCGAAGCCTATTCACCGCGTTGTTCCGCCGCCCGCTCGCGCGCGAGGGGGCGGCGTGAGATCTCGGACCTGCCGAGTTGCAAAACGGGAAGCGCTCCGATCTGCCTCTCGCCGGCCTCGAGGACCCTTCCGGTGAATCTCGCGCGCTCTACGGCGGAAGTGAGGCCGCAGCACGGCGCTTGCGAGTCAGCCGTAGAAGCTGGTATCGATGCGCCGTAACGGCGCAGACACCTCGATGGCCGAATATCTGCTCATCGAATCGCGCGACCCATTCGAATCGAACGAGGTCGGCTACTACTACGACCTGGCCCGGGGCCTCGCCAACGACGGGCATGTGGTAACGATGTTTCTCGTGCAGAACGCGGTCTTGGCCACCCGGCCGTCCAAGGCGTCGGCGGCGCTCTCCGCACTCGCGCGGGACGGCGTGAAGATCCTGGCGGACGACTTCGCGCTCAAGGAGCGCGGCATCTCGCAGCTCGCCGAGGGCGTGACCGCCGCGCCCGTCGACGTCGTCGTCGACCATCTCGCTGCCGGCCACAAAACGATGTGGCACTAGAGGAGTCTTCGCCGATATGTTCAAGACGACTTTGACCTTCGCGCTCATGGATCCGCCGTACGAGTGCGAGAACTTGACCACGGCGTTCCGAATTCTCGATGTCGCCGCGCGCCGTGGCTATCACATCAACGTCTTCGCCTACGAAGGTGCCTCGAGCCTCGCGTTCGCACGCCAGGCTCCCCATCCGAACCCCGTGCACGGCAAGGACGTCGCCGAGGAAAACCATCCCACGACGAAGGATCAGGTCGCGGCGCTGCTGGCGGAGGCGGAGCGTTGCGGCGGCAAAGTCGACTGGGTGAACTGCGGGATGTGCGTCGATGAACGCGGGGTCGGCGAGTTCGTGCCCGGAACCCGGCGCGGCTCACCCGCCGACTTCCACGCGTTCGTCGAGGCTTCCGACAACCTCCTGGTCATCCCGACCAAGTGAGAGGCCAGTGGCCAAACCAACGCTGAACATCGTGGAGTCCGCTTACCGGGCTGTGATGGAGGAGCAGGACGATACGGTGCTCTGGCTTCTCGCCGCGATGCAAGCCGCAGGCGCGCGCCACACCGTCGTGCTGCGCGGCAATGCCGTAAACTATGCGGTCGCCGGGCAAGGCGTTCCCGGCCTCACCGTCGGTCGGTGGAAGCAGACACAGGCACCACGGATGGACCGCGACGTGCTCGATCTAATCGAGAACCGCAAGATCCCCGTCTACCTCATCGAGGAGGACCTTGCCGAGCGTGGAATCGCCCGTGGCGATCTCGTCCGCGGGGTGAAGCTCATAGCCCGTGGCGCGCTGCCCAAGCTGATCGCCGAGCACGAGGTCGTTTGCCACTGGTAGGCGCGCTCCACCCATTCGAGAGCGAGATGTTCCTGGTGTGGCCTCACCGCGTCCGTCATCATCGTGACGCATCATGACGGCACACGGCTTCACGCTCTTCGATACGGCGATCGGTCGATGCGGCATCGCGTGGGGCGGGCGCGGCGTCGTCGGCGTGCAGCTCCCGGAGGCGCGCGAGCCCGAGACGCGCGCGCGCCTGCTGCGGCGATTTCCCGACGCGCGCGAGGCGCCGCCGCCGCCCGACGTGCAGCGCGCGCTCGACGGCATCGTCGCGCTCCTCCGCGGCGAGGCGAGCGATCTCTCCGCCGTCGCGCTCGACATGGAGCGCGTGCCGCCGTTTCACCGCCGCGTCTACGAGATCGCGCGCACCATTCCGCCGGGCGCGACGCTCTCGTACGGCGAGATCGCGGCGCGGCTCGGCGCGCCCGGCGCGGCGCGCGCCGTGGGGCAGGCGCTCGGGCGCAACCCGTTCGCGATCGTCGTGCCGTGCCATCGCGTGCTCGCCGCCGGCGGCAAGGTCGGCGGCTTCTCCGCGAACGGCGGCATCACGACGAAGCTCCGTCTCCTCTCGATCGAAGGCGGCGCAGGCGAATGGTCCGCTCTTCGACGGCGACGGCGCGTTCGGCTTCGATCCGACGCGCCGCGGTCGAGCACCTGCGCGCGTCCGACGCGGCGCTGGCGCGCGTCATCGACGCCGTCGGCCCCTTTCGATCTGACGCTGCAAGAAAACGCCGAGCATCTTCGTCGCGCTCGCGGAGGCGATCGTCTACCAGCAGCTCACCGGCAAGGCCGCGGCGACGATCTTCGCGCGCGTGTGCGCGCTCTTCCCGCGCGCGCACGGCGGTCCCACCGCCGAGCAGATCCTGCGCGCTTCCGACGAAGCGCTCCGCGCCGCCGGCCTCTCGCGCTCGAAGCTCCTCTCGCTGCGCGACCTCGCGCGCAGGGCCGCCGGCGGCGAGATCCCCACGCTTGCCGAGGTCCATCGCATGGAGGACGAGGCGATCATCGAGCGCCTCACCGAGGTGCGCGGCATCGGCCGGTGGACCGTGGAGATGCTCCTGATCTTCCGCCTCGGCCGTCCGGACGTGCTGCCCGCCGACGACTACGGCATCCGCAAGGGCTTCGCGATCGCCTTCAAGAAGCGCGAGCTGCCGGCGCGCGAAGACGTCGAGAAGCGCGGCGAGCGGTGGAAGCCGTACCGCACGGTGGCGAGCTGGTACCTGTGGCGCGCGGCGGAGCGCGCGAAAGGGGCGCCTGCGGGCCACGCCCACGCGGGCTAGCTCGGTAGGATGCCCGAACGGAGACGGGATCGCGACCAACGGGAGCGATCTGTGACGCAGGCTCCTAGGCGCTGCTGCGCGCCGCGCGAGCCGAGATCATCGGAACGGACTTACCGCCGGCTGGGTCGGGAGCGTCCCCGGCGGGGGCGGCAGCGGCGGACGCGGGGGAGGTGGACCGGGCGGAACGACCGGCGTAGGCGCTACGCCCCCCGACGAGCCTCCGCATCCGAGGTCGCCCGCTGCGCACAACCCGCCGAAGATGCCGCCGAGCGCGAACAGCCCGCCGATCGCCGGCGCGCCGTAACCGCCTAAGAGGGGTGCCGCACACTGGTGAAGTCCGTTCGCCTGCGCGACGTTCGCGGGTACCCGCGCGACGACGTGCTGCCCGGGTTCGGCGTGATATGCGACCTTCGCGTCCTTGCCCCTGACTTCGACGGAGCGGACCTGCCCCTCGATCTTCACCTGCCGATTGATCAGATCCACGAGCTCGTCGCGGCTTGCGACATTGTCGGCAGTAATGCAGAGCGACCCGGCGCCCTCTTGATCCGTGACGGCCTCCGCGACCGCCACGTCCTCGGCGCGCGCCGCACTAGCCGATGCAAGGAAGAGCGAGCCTGCGACCAGCCCCGCAAACGCCGTCCTCACGACCTCGACCTCCGCGTTCCCAGCATCGGAACCCACCCCTGTGGGGAGACTAGCAGCCGGCCTCGACGCGAGCAAAGCGGCGTACTCGTCCAACAAGACGGATAAGAGGGTTTGAGCCCGCAACACTTCGAAAACGATGACGCCATCCTCGGCCGCGCGCCATCCGGCCGCCTCGCGAGGCGTTCCGTAAAGCTTGACCTCGGCGGCTCTTCCGGCGATTGCGACCAGGGGGCCGCTGGACGAGTGAAGGGCACGTCGACTTTGCGCGCCACGCCGTCGCTTCTTACCGCGGCGATCATCGTGCTCGCTCCACTCCCGTTCGGCTCGACGCATCCCTGGACCGTCTCCGCGCTCGAGGTGGCGTTGTTTCTCCTACTTGGCTGGGCCGTCACCGCCGAAGGGGTCGCCCACGTCGGCGCGAGGCTTTCGACCTTGGCGCCCGCCGGCGTCGCCCTGATGGTCTATCTCTGCCTTCAGCTCGTACCCCTACCGGGCGCGGTCCTCGCGGCGTTGAGCCCGACGCGCGCGGCGCTCTACCGCGAGCTCCTCGGCTACACGCAGCGCTGGTATCCGTTGTCGCTCGACCCCCACGCTTCTCTGCTGGCGCTCCTTCGCCTCGGCGCCTACGCGAGCGCGTTCACGATCGTCGCGACCGCCGCGCTGCCTCGACGGGGGCACCTCTTCTACTGGGCACTGCTCGCTGCGGGGGCGGTGACCGCAGCCGTCGCGTGGGTCCACCTGTGGCGCGGCTGGGGCGCGAGCCTCTTCGGGTGGTTTCCCGCCGAGCAGACGACCGCGCCGAGTGGGCGGCTGTCGTGGCCTTTCGTCAACTGCAACCACCTCGCGATGGCGATCAACTTCGTCTTGCCGCTCGCGCTCGTCACGGTGATCTCGCCTTCGGCGCTTGCCGCCCCCGGAGCTACGCGTAGCCTAGCCGTCATCCGCGTCGCCGGCGCGGCGCTCCTCGCACTTCTTCTGGCGACCCTTCTCGGCACGGAGTCTCGGGGAGGAATGGCGTCCGCTCTGGCAGCCCCTCTGGCGATGGGCCTCGCGTGGCCGGGAAGCGAGCGCGGAGCGATGAGGGCTCGGATCGCCGCGGCGATGCTTTTGGCGGTCGCGCTCGCGGCGGGGGCGTCGTGGATCGTCTCCGACATGGTTCATCGGCCGGCGGGCGGGACGGAGCTCATCGCGCTCGACCGCGGCGATGCGACGTTGCGGGTCCGCCTCGTCGCAATCCGGCAGAGCTTCGGCGTGCTGCGCGACTTTCCTTGGTTCGGATCGGGCCTCGGGACATGGGCCGAGGTGTTTCCGATGTACCAGCGCTACCCGATCCTCGCGGTCGGCTTCAGCCACGCGCACGACGACTACGCGGAATGGGCCGAGGAGACGGGAATGACCGGCATCGGGTTGCTCGGCGTGCTGGCCGCCGTCTACTTCACGAGCGTCCTTCGCCCGCTTCCTACGGATGCGGGGAGGCGGAGGGCAGCGCTCTTCGGCGCGCTCGCGGGAGCCGCGGTCCATTCGACGGTAGACTTCGGACTGCACATTCCGGCCAACGCGATCCTTTGCGCGGCGATCCTCGGTCTTCTCTGGAGGGAGTCATCCGAGCGCGATGCCCCGGTCGAAGCCGACGAATCGACCTTCTCGCAGCGCTCCCTCGCCGCCGTGGCGGGCGTCGCCGGGCTCGCTCTGCTCGTCCATCTCTGCACGCTCGAGTGGCGGGAGCGACGGATGATCGAAGGCGACGCGTTGATCGGAGCGGGCGATTCGGACGACTGGGGAGCGCTCGAGCACGCGGCGTGGCGCGGCGCGGTCGGCGGACGGCCCGATTTCCGTCTGGCGCTCGCGGCGGTCGAAGCCGCGCCGGTAGTGGCGACGGCGCACCGGACGCTCGCATATGCCTCCCACAGCGTCGCCATGGAAGCGCTCGAGCACTTCCGGGCGATCCGCTGCTCGCCCGCATTCGAGGGTCTGCGCACCGAGCTCGTACGGCTACTGCTCAGGGTCGGCCGGCGAGAAGAGGCACTCGCGGTGGTCGAGCGGACGCTCTACGAAGACCCGGACGCGTGGCCTGCGGATCTCGTCGCTTACCGTGATCCGCGCAGCGGAAAGCGCGAGCTCTTGGCGGCGGCGCTTCGCGGCCTGCGGCGGAGGGTCGCTGAGTCGCCCGAAGTGAGCGCGCTGCTGAAGATCCGCGAAGGCCAATTCAAAGACTGACCTCGCTGCGCGCGCGGTTTGGCACGAACGCGGCCCGCACCGCCGCCGGCACCGGTTGTGCTCGTCTGGCGCCATCGACTAGGCTCCCGCGCCGATGCGGGCTAGACAACCCTCCCCCGTGGCCGGGTGGCTCGTCCTTGTCCTAGCCGCCGTCACCGGCTACGTCGCCTGGCAGGTCGCACCACTCACCGCTCGCATGGATGCCATCGAGCGGGATCAGCAAGCCACGAAGGACGATCTGCTCGCGACGCTCGAGACCTTCGCTCAGGAGCTCTCGGCGGTCCAGCGGAACCACGCTCCACCGTCCGTCGGTCAGGCACCGCCGCCATCCGAGACGCCCCCGCCGAAGGTAACGCCCCCGGGCCCCTCTCAGCCTGCCGCCTCCTCGCAGCCGAGCGCCGGGCTCGCATTCCTCGACCGCCACCTACTCCCGAGCGATGCGGCGATCGCGCGAATGATGGTCGGTAACGCGCCGGCGCCGGACATCGCGCGGGCGACCAACCATTCTGTGGCCTTCGTGCTCGCGCGCGGCAAGCAGATCGAAGAGATGCTCGCGACTGCTCGCGATGTTCCGCCCGACCTTCTGAGAGCAATCCGGCAGTACCTGAAAGAGGAGCGGCCGCAGCAGTCGCCGTAACGGCTCAGGGCGCTTCGTAGGCGTGGAGCGCGACCGGCGTATCGCCGTATCCTTCGGCGCCGCCGGAGGCGAAGAGCGAAGTGCGGCCCCGGAAGACCCGCCTGCCGGGTTGCACGAAGCCGATGCCCGTCGAAGGTCTGGCGGAGCCGACGAGGTCGTCGAGCGGACCTCGAGCTCAGACGAGAACGAGGAGCGCAATTGCGAAGCACCAGCGAAGATTCCTCGTTGTCGAGCTCACACCGATTCGGTATGGAAAGTACGCTTCGCGTCCGTGACCGTGACCACGACCAGGAGGCTGCTGCCGATTCTCGTTGCTCCCGCCATCGCCGTCGAAGCTGGTTGGACGGTTGCGGCGCCGACCCCGTGCCCGATCTCGTGATCACGTGAGACGATCGCCACTCGTCGGGCTCACGGCAGGCGCGCTCGCGGGCCTCATTGTCGACGACCTCGGTCTCACCTCGACCGTGTCGTTCTGGGGCGACCCGGGGCCGCTCGTCGCCGGCTGCGCTCTCGGCGGCGCGCTGCTCTGGACTACGCGGGCGCGGCGGCTCGTCGGGGCGGCGGTGGCGGCACTCGGGGTCCTTTGGTTGCTCGTCGGGTTCACGCCGCTGGCTACTTGGCTGGCGAGCGGCCTGGTGCGCCGTGACCCCCCCGAGCCCGCCGACGCCGTGTTCGTAGCGGCTTCGAGCATCCAGTCGACCGGGGAGCTGACCGCGACCGCGATGAGCCGCCTCGTCCACGGCATGGAGCTCGTCGCCGAGCACCAGGCGCCGGCGCTCGTGCTCTCCGACCTGAAGAGCCCCTACCCGTCGTACGCCGGCGCGGCGAAGGCGTTGATGGAGAACTTTGGGATCGCGGCCGAGCTACAGACTGTCGGAGGGAACGCGAATACGCGTGACGAGG
This sequence comes from uncultured delta proteobacterium, assembly GCA_963712515.1. Taxonomy (GTDB): domain Bacteria; phylum Desulfobacterota; class Binatia; order JACPRU01; family JACPRU01; genus CAVQIG01. Next base: position 324,654 of record CAVQIG010000011.1, on the reverse strand, counting down.
CGCTGTCGCTCGCCCGTCTCTCTCGCGAGCACGGCTGGAAGCGCGTGATCGTCGTCACCTCGCCCTATCACTCGCGCCGCGCCTGCGGCGCAGTCGCGCACGAAGGCTTGTCGGTCGTATGCTCGCCGTCGGTCGAGACGAGATACGATGTCGACGAGCTCTCCCGCTCCGACGCGCGGCGCCGCGCCTTCTCGGCGGCGCTCCACGAGCGGATCGGGTTGTGGCTCTATCGGTGGAGAGGTTGGCTGTCAGGGGGTTGAGGGCGGAGGCGGATGATCCGCCGAACGGCGTTTCTCGTCAAAGAGTCGGTTGACCGCAGCATCACCGGGGGAAACAACCGCCGGATGCTCCGCAATCGAAACATCGTCTGCGTCTCGACGATCGACTGGGATTTCCTCTGGCAGGAGCACCAAGGCGTGATGTCGGTGCTGGCGCGCGCCGGCAACCGCGTCCTCTTCGTCGAGAACACGGGGGTGCGTTCCCCCGGATGGAGGGACCGCGCCCGGGTGCTCGCGCGCCTGCGGAAGTGGATGAGCGGCGAGGGGCGCTTTCGAGCGGTTGCCCACAACTTATGGCTCTACTCGCCGCTCGCGCTGCCGTTCCCTTACTCGCCGCTCGCCCAGCGCCTCAACCGCTCGCTCGTTTGTGGCTCGATTCGCCGGTGGATCGAGCGCAGCCGCTTCGATGACCCGATCCTATTCACGTTCCTACCAACGCAGTTCACCCTCGATCTACTGGACACGATCACGCCGGCGCTCTCGGTGTTCTATTGCACCGACAAGCTCTCCGAGACCTCCCCGGCCGCGCGTCGCATTCGTCCTTACGAGCGCCGCGTGATCGAGCGCGCAGATCTCGTCTTCGCGAGCTCGCAGCGGCTCGTCGACTACTGCCGTGTGTTCCACCCGCAGACGCACCTCTTCCCGATCGGCGTGAGTCTCGAGAAGTTCGAGCGCGCCTGGCGCGGCGAGTCGAACGTTCCCGCGGACATCGCTGAGCTTCAGCGGCCTCTGATCGGCCTGATCGGGGGACTACGCCGGTGCGTCGATCAACCGCTTCTCCGGGAGCTGAGCCGCCGCCTACCGAATGCGACCCTCGTTCTGGTCGGCCCGGAACAGGTGCCGATGGCTGAGCTTCGCGGGCTGCCGAACGTTCGCTTGCTCGGAACGAAGGCTCACGAGCAAATTCCCGACTACATCAACGCCTTCGACGTCTGCTTGATTCCCTACGTCGTCGACGAGCTCACCGACAACATCTCGCCGGCGAAGCTCAACGAGTACCTCGCGATCGGTAAGCCGGTGGTGTCGACCGATCTCGCCGAGGTGCGGCGCTTCAACGCGGCGTACGGGCCCGTCGTCAGCATCGGCGACACCCGCGAGCAGTTCATTTCCGAGGTTGAAGCCGTGGTCGAGGGCAATCGTCCGGGGCGGCGCCTCGAGCGACGCGCGGTCGCGGAGATGAACAGCTGGCACTATCGGGTGGAGGAGATGTCGCAGGTCATCGAAGCCCGGCTATCCGAGGCGACAGATGAAATCGGTACCACTGGGATCAGCGCGACATCGAAAGCCGAGAAGCGCCGATGAGGCTTGCCCGGGTCGCTCAACGGGAAGCCACGGGCTTCTACCCACGCGTGAGCCTCGCAACTACCCTCTGCGCGGCGCACGCCCAAGCGCAGGTCGCAGTCGATTCCGCGGCGGCGCAGCAACCACCAGAGCGCCAGCGAATGCTCCAAGCAGCGAGCGCGCACAAAGCGGTGCGAAGCGGCCGCTGCGACCGTCCTCGCAATGGCCCGGGCTTCGGTGATGCGCGACTCGGGCTCGCAGAGTCGGCCGCCGCCGCTGCGGGGGCGGCCTACGATCGACGGCCCGCGGCGAAAGCGCGTCCAGCGCAGCAGCAAGGGAGCCGCCGCAAGCAGAAAAAGCGCCTGGAGGAACGTGCTCTGCTCTCGCCAGGACAGCGCACGAAAGTGCGACCAGCGATTCATGCGCCGCCGCAGGGCCTCCGCTCGACGCACAGGAAAGAGATCGTAGAGCGCGCTCGTTTCACGCTAAAGGAAGCATAGACGCTCACTCCGAACCACCGCAAGCCGATGGCGTCCCCCGATCAAGTCGCTCGCAATCTGCTCCTCGAGCACGATCTCGCCGCGATCGTCGACCGCTCCAATCAACGAGGGATCGAGCTCATCGTGCTGAAGGGGATACCACTCGCATTGCGGCTCTTTGCGCGCGTAGACGCCCGAGCGATGGTCGACAACGACCTCCTGGTGAGGCGAAAGGATGCAGCATCGGCATTCGCAACACTGCGGGACCTGGGCTACGAGTCGATCGATTCCCGCCGCGTCGAGACTCAGCTCGACTACGACTACGAATACCGACTGTCTCGCGCTTTGCCGGCCGGTGGCTCGGTCATGGCCGAGATTCACTGGAACATCACGCCCCAGCATCTCTACCCCATAGACGAAGAGATCCTCTGGAGGCACACGGAGGATTTTGCTTGGCGAGACCGCCGTCTGCGAGTATTTGACCGCGCGCTGACGCTCGTGCACCTCGCGGCCCATTTCGCCCAATCCGACTTCGCGTCGGCGCAAGTCCTCAACGACGTCGCGTGGGCGTGGAATCTCTGGTACGCGGGGCAAGATTGCGACGCTGTGCTGGCGCTCGCCGGCGAGACCGGTTTAGTCCACGTTCTCGACTTCGCGCTATCCTCCGCAGACGATCTCGACCTGTTGAGGATCGCCCCGCCGCGAATCGGCTCGCGACGGGCGAAGCGCCTACGGTCCCTGCTTCCTGCTCACCGCCTCTGCGGTCCACGACCGTCACCCGACTACGTGCGACTGATGCTGGGACTCCTCCTCGCCGAGCCGCGCCGCGTTCCCGTGTACCTCTGGAACCTGACTTTTCCGCCCGTCGAGAACATCGCCGCGCTCGAGGGGGGCGTCCCCGGCGCGCACTTCTTCTCCGCTACCTGACGCGTCCGTTGCGCCCGATCCGCAAGCTGCTCGACGGGCGGCCCGAATCGACGCCGTGAAGAAAAGTGTCGATGCCATGCAACGTCGTACTCGGAGGGCAGGCGACGCCGTTCGCCTACGCTGGTGTCGAGAATTCGAACTTTTGCCACGGTCACCGATCCCGGCTAAGCTCCTCGAACAGGCTAGAGCTCGTCACGACGACCGCGACCATGCCCCGAATCGGTATCGATTCCCGACTGCGCTGCGCCCCCGACGTGTTGTTCCGTAGTCTCGACGGCGAAGCGGTTCTGCTCGACCTCGCGAGTGGTACCTATTTCGGCCTCGATGCCGTAGGGACCAGGATCTGGGAGCTGCTCGATCAACGTCAACCGCTCGCGGCGATTCTCGATGCGATTCTAGACGAATACGACGTCGAGGAGCAGAGAGCGCGAGCGGACCTGTTCGAGCTCGTCGAGGGCCTACTAGCGAAGGGGCTCATCCGAACCGACGAGGTGACCTGAGTCGGCGCCGACGGCTGACGTGGAGGGATCGCGTTCGTCGACGACTGTATGGCCGATGCTGTCGAGCAACGAGAAGTCGTACGGGTAGTTCATCCGGTAGACGTCGGTTCCCGCCACGACTTTCGAGATCCCCTCGAAGAGTCTCACGATCGTCACCTCGTCCGTGACATCGAGCACATACGCGCGCTTGGCTATCTCCACGAACGCGTCGCCGCCGACCAGGTGCTGGATCTCGATTCCCGCTGGATCTTCGCTTCCCATCGAGGGGAATAGGAAAAGACGCCAGAGTGGAACGCGCTTGGTGTTGGCGTCGCTGCCGCCGACGACCACACGGATCTTTTCGCTGTAATGCGCGACGGCCGAGCGCTCGGGCACCTTCCCGAACAATTGCGCGACCGCGTCGGGCCAGAGCCGAAGACCCGGGTAACTCGGTACGATGACGCTGCCGTGCGCTTCATGCTCGAGCACGAGACAGTCGTCTGCGACGAGCGGAAAACCGCGGCGCGCGAGGCTGGCCGCCAACGTGGACTTCCCTTGCCCGGTACCGCCGGCGACGGCCACCGCGCCCCGTGGCGTGGAGACCGCGCTCGCGTGGAGAACCAACCGCCCTCGCAGGCCCATGACCAGCGGAGCGACGTGGTCGAGGAGTAGATGTCGCAACGTAACCGCGGGAACACCGGCCAGCGGCTGGCAGGTGATGGCCGTACCGTCCATCGAGATCTCGAAGTCCGCCAGCCGATGGAAGCGAAGCAAGTATCCACTCGGCAGCTTCGCAAAAGAGACTACCGTTTGACCGCCTTCGGCCACCCAGCTGTGAAACCAATCGCGAGCAGGGTATTCCCTATCGCCGGCCGGCCGCAGGTGAAACGTGCACGCGGGCTTCCGTGGCTCCGCTCGGGGCGCCTCCGGCAGTGGAAGATCGCTCGCGATCACCAAATCGCCCACCTGGTGCCGGGGCATCGAATCGGAATCGAGACTCAAACGGAATATCGCGTGACGACCTCGGCGACGAATGTGGCCGCCTCATCACGAGACCGAAAGAGCGGCGAATGACGAGCAAAGACTTCCCGCTCGATCTCCGCGAGCGGCCGCTTTCCGTCGCACAGACTGAGCACGGTCAATCGCGCCTCGCCGCGGGCGGAGAGCTTCGGCACGAATCCCGGGCGCGTCCTCGCCAGGTCCTCTCGAGCGATCAACATCCCGCGCCACGTGGAGTGCGTGAAGGATCCTCTGCATTCTCCGAGCGGAGAGTGCACCTCGAGCCGCCAGGTGAGGAGCACCTCAGTCGGGATGATCTGGAGGGCGATGAAGACGCGATCGCCGGGCTTCACGGCGACCGGCGGATCGATCGGCAAGAACACGTTCCTGCGTTTGATCGCGTCGGCGGCGAGCGGCGAGTTGGTCAGAGTGGCGGTGCTCGAAAGCCGCGCGGAGAACCATCCACCGAGGCCGTGCAGCGTTCCGGGACGGCTGATCACGCCTTCGCCTTCCAACCTCAAGGGCGCCGGCGTGATCGTGGCGAGATCCAGCGTGGCTAAGGTAACGGGCTCAGCGAGCAGCTGAGCCGAACGAAGGTCGGCTGGATATCCGGTGTTGACTGCGATCGCGCGCGCCGGAGTGAGGTCGAAACCGGTGGAGGAGCTCTTCCAGAACTCGACCTGGGCGAACATCTCGGGGCACTCGACCGGTGCGACGATGAGCGTGATGTGCGACGGAATCAGAGTCCCGGCGGGCTTCAGGAGGCGCTTCACGACGTCGTGGAAGTACTCGAGGATCCCCCCCTCGAAACCAAACCTGCCGATCTGATCGCAGACCGCGACGTCCATCTTCTCGGGAAGGTCCACTTGCGTGGACAATCCTTTGACGAATGTGACTCGCTCTTCGAAGCCGTTTGCCCGGCAGATCTCGCGGGCGAGGCCGATCATGCTCTCCGCCTCGATCGAGTAGACGCGCCCCGCACCGGCGCGGCAGGCAAGTAACCCCATGATCCCGGTACCCGCGCCGAGGTCGAGCACGACGTCGCCGGGCTTGATGATCTGGCCGATCGCTCGGCGATAGGCACCGAGCCGCGGCTCGTCGGAGAGGTATTGGCGGTGCTCGTCGAGGATTAGGGACAAAGCCCGACTCTACCGCCGCGACTTAGTACGGGGCTTCTCTTCTATTAGAGGCATACCATCATCATATTGGCCATCGCGCCGCCGTCCGCCCCGGAACCGGCTCCGTTCTGCGTCAACTTGGCGATGCTGCCGTACTCGACGAGGCGAGGAGGCGCATAAACCTTCTTGGCTCGTTCTTTCCTTCGGGGCTCCATGTTCGTCATCGAATCCTCCTATCGCCTACTCACGCGGCGCAGTGTTCTTCGCGCGGCTCGAGAAACACAGCGCGGTACCAATTCTCGATCCCGAAGATCATCCAGACCGGCCAGATGTGATCCATGTATCGCTCGTCGCCCGCACGGTAAAGCTTCATCATCCGCTCATACTTCGAGCGAGCCGCTGCCGCCGAGAGCCAGCCGGCATTCGCGATCGCCAGCGAACCGAAGAAGCGCTCTGTCTCGGGCCCCGCCAACGACTCCGCGAACACGTGCGAGAAGTCTGCTTTGACGACGCGGGCTCTCACGCTTTCGGGAAGCAATCCCCGCATCGCGCTTCTCAGGATGAATCGCCGCTGATCTCCGCGCCGGCGCTGCGGTTCGGGGATCGCCATGGCGAACTCGATGATCCGGCGATCATCGAGGGGATGCCGCTGCTCGATTTGGAGCGCGGCGAGGGCTCGATCACCCGTCTCGTTGCCGTGCGCCGACCAGCCATCAGTCAACGTGCGGTAGAGGTCTCGCTGGCAGAAGCTCGCCGGCGCGGGAAGCGAGTCACGCCGACGAACACGTTCGCTCAGGCACGTCCTGCTCGCCCAGCGTCGATCGACCCACTCCGGAATCAGCGGCCGCCGCAGCGCGGATCTGATCGATTCCGGAATCAGCGGCAGCAGCCCGAAGTGAAAGAGCGGACGCGCGACACGCCCAGATGAAAGCGTGCGCGCGTCGCACCGCGCCTGGCGGAGCGCGGCGCCGATTCGCAGCCGCCGCAGCAGATCCGCGTAGTGGTAGCAGCTCCCGTCGAGCCATTGGTCCCCACCGTCGCCACCCAGCAACACACGGAAGCCCTTTCGACTTGCCATTGCGCTCAGAGGGTACGACATGACGCTGTTCGGGTAGTCGGGAAAATCCTGATAGCGGCGAGCTTGCTCCTCGTAGAAAGAGGGGTCCAAGACTTGCGCGTTCACTAGGTTGGAGGGGAACCTCCACCGCTCCGTGACAGCGGCGATGTGGTCACGCTCGTCACAGGCGAGCCCCGGGAACACCATCGAGAAAGTCTCGAAACCCGCATCCGGCCCCCGCCCCCGGTCGCGCATCCATCCCACCATGCTCACGACCGAAGAAGAATCGAGCCCTCCACTGAGCTCCGACCCCAGTCGGTGGCTGCTGCGCAGTCGGCAGCGAACCGCTTCCTGGAAGAGAGCGAAGAAGTGCTCTGCGTACTCTTCGTCGGTCCGGTAGAAGACCTGCTCGTCCGGGTGGATGTCCCAATAGCGGAACTGCCGAATGCCATCGCTGCGGACCTGCATACAATGCGCGGGACGCAGCCGAGAGATGCCCTTGAACAGCGTCTCCTCGAGGCTCGTCGGGGCCGCGGCGAGGTATTCCGCGACCATTCCTTCGTTCGGTCGGCGCGGCGCGACGCCCTGCTCGAGCAGCTGACGGAGCTCCGACGCGCAGAGAAACGTCCGTCCGTCTGCATAGTAGTAGAATGGCCTGACGCCCAGAACATCGCGGGCGCAGAAGAGCTCCCGCCTACGGCCATCCCACAACGCGAAGGCGAAATCGCCGACGATGTGTTTCGGGCAATCCTGAGCCCAGCACTGGTAGGCGCGAACCACGAGCTCCGCGTCGGTCTCGGTGTGGAGCACCATGCCTCTCGCTTGGACCGCCGCGCGAAGCTCGTCGCGGTTGTCGACTCTTCCGTCCATCGTCAGGGTGAGGTCGCCCGAGTCGTCCCGCCACGGCTGCGCCTCGTGCAAGGATTCGGGGGTCGTCCAGAACATCCGATGCCCTAGTCCGACCGCGCCATCGATCCACTGACCCGAGGCATCCGTGCCCCGGTGGGCAATCGCGTCGGTCATCCGCCGCAGGGGTTCCGAATCGACCGGGCGCCCGTCCAGATTATAGATGCCTGAGAGCCCGCTCATGCTTCGGAGCACCCCGCGAGCGGATGCGTCGCGGTTTTGTCTGGACCGCTTGCTTGACGTATTGGCTTCCACACACGATGTTCGAACGAATCCTCAAACGAGGGCTGGACCAGCTTCCTCACCTTCCTCGCGCCCTCCTTCTCGTATCCCAGGCGTCGGCTTCAACCACCGTGCTCTGGACCGCGCTACTGATCCTCCAAGGGGCGCTCCCGCTAGCCGCGGTATACCTCACTCGCGCCGTCGTCGATCGTCTCGCGGCGACCCTCCGCAGCGGTGGTGATCCGTCTCTTCTCCACCAGACGTTCGGCTTCGCTCTGGCGTACGGGGCCGTCGCCCTGCTCATGGAGCTGGCTGGGGCAGCGGCCCGGTGGGTGCGGACAGCACAGGGCGAGCGCATCAAAGGTCACGTCGCCGGGCTCATCCACGAGCGCTCGGTGACCGTCGATCTCGCCTTCTACGAGTCGCCCGAGTTCTACGATCACCTGCACCGCGCCCGCGACGAGTCCGGAGAGCGTTCGATCGCGCTCCTCGAGAGCCTCGGTGCGGTGACGCAGACCTCGATAACTCTCGTCGCCATGGTCGCTGTGCTCCTTCCACTCGGTACGTGGGTCGGGCTGGCGCTGGTCGCGAGCACGCTCCCGGTCGTGCAAGTCGTAGCGAAGTACGCGATGCGCGAGCATCTCTGGTGGGTCGAGCGCACCGAGGAGGAGCGCCGGACCTGGTACCTCGACTGGCTGCTCACCGGGCCCGAGGCCGCCGCCGAGCTTCGCCTCTTCGGGCTCGGCGACCGCTTCCGCTCGGACTACCAGCGCCTCCGCAACCATCTGCGCGAGGAGCGATTGGCGCTCGCTCGCGATCGGGGCCTCGCCGAGGCGCGCGCCACCGTGATCGCCCTCGCCTTCGGCGGTGGCGCCGCGCTATACATGATCCGGCAGGCCGCGCTCGGCGCATTCACCCTCGGCGATCTGGCGCTCGCCTACCAGGCGTTCCAACTGGGCCAAGGACTGATGCGGACACTCGTCGGCAACGTCGGCAACATCTATTCCAACGTCCTCTTTCTTGGCAGTCTCTTCGAGTTCCTTTCGCTGCGTCCTCGTGTGGTCGATCCCCAGTCGCCCGCCACCACCCCCGCGTCGCTTGCTCGAGGCATGCGTTTCGAGGGCGTCACCTTCACCTATCCTGGCGCCAAGCGCGCCGCGCTTCGCGACTTCGACCTCGAGCTTCCCGCGGGTCGGATCACCGCCGTGGTGGGAACCAACGGCGCAGGGAAGAGCACGCTCGTAAAGCTCGCCTGCCGCTTCTACGATCCAGACACGGGGCGGATCACGATAGACGACACGGACCTCAGGAGATTCGCCGTCGCGGACCTGCGTTCGCGCATCAGCGCCGTCTTCCAGCAGCCGATGCGCTACTCGACGACCGTTACAGACAACATTGTCTTCGGCGACGTCGGCGCAAAAGGTGACCGATCGCGCATTCGCGCCGCCGTCGACGCGGCGGCAGCACGCGAGCTGATCGAACACCTGCCACGCGGATGCGACACGCTGCTCGGCCATTGGTTCGCGGGCAGCCAGGAGTTGAGCGTCGGCGAGTGGCAGCGGATCGCCCTGGCGCGCGCGTTCCTTCGCCCGGCGCCGATCCTTCTGCTCGACGAGCCTACGAGCGCGATGGACTCGTGGGCCGAGGCGGCGTGGACCGCACGCCTTCGCGGAGCGACCTCCGGCCGCACCGTGCTGATCATCACTCACCGCTTCACCACGGCGATGCGAGCAGATGTCATCCACGTCATGGAAGAAGGAACGATCATCGAACGAGGATCGCACGATGAGCTGGTTCGCCGCGGCGGCCGCTACGCGGAGTCGTGGCGGAAGCAGACCGACGTGAGTGCGAAGTGAGCACCACGTCGGCGATCGGCGCCGGAAAACAGCTCGAGGACGAGTCCCCGAGCAGGCTGAAGTGTCGAAGTCAGTGCCGCGCAAGTTCCTGCGAAGATACCTCGGGGACGTGCGTAAGCACGGGCTCATTCTTGACGGCGCTGACGATCAGCTCCCCGTACAAGGCGGCGATATCGTCGACCATCCGGTCCATCGAGAACGTTCGACGCACGAACTCGCATCCGCAGTGGCCCATCTCGGCTCGAAGCTCGGGGCGGTCGATCAGGAACGCGAGAGCGCGAGCGAAACCCTCCGAGTCCCCGCTGGTCGCGCTCACGCCGTGGCTCCACACCGTGAACCCATCGGCCTCCGACCCCCGCTCCCCGAGGATGTCGACGACTCCCCCGACGGCTGTCGCTGCGACAGGCCGGCCGGCGGCCATAGCTTCGATGAGCGTCAGCGGCGTTCCCTCGTTTTTCGAGGTGAGACAGACGACGTCGAGGTCGGCGTAGAGCCGCAGGACGTCACGCCGAAAGCCGAGGAACGCGACGCGGGAGGCGATACCCAGCTCGCGCGCCCGGCCTTCGAGGAAGTGCCGCAGCTCGCCGTCGCCGATCGCGACGAGTGTGGCGTCGCGATCGAGCCGTGCGAACGCGCGCAGCAGCGTGTCGCCGTCCTTGATGTCGGAGAGGCGCCCGACCATGCCGAGCAGGAGCCGCTCCTCGCTGATGCCGAGCTCTCGCCGAAGGGCGCCGCGGGAATCGGTAGCGACGGCGCCGACCTCGATGCCGAGCGGGACGACGCGGAGCTGCTCCGGGCGAGCCACGCGAAACTCCCCCGCAATCTCGCGCCGCTGTTGCTCGCTCACTACAACGATGCGATCCGTCGCGAGGCGCGCGAGCACTGTTTCGATCGCCCGGTAGACTCGGCTGCGCACCGGCCCGAAATAGCCGCGGAAGGTGTGCCCGTGAAAGGTATGCACAACGCGACAGCGGCGCGGACGGAGCAGAAGCGCTCCTGGAGTCGCCCATCGATAGAAAAGGGTGGCCGCCCGGCCGACCGTGCCCGCCTTCGATTTGTGCGTGTGGACGATGTCGGGTTCAAAGCGCCGCAGCTCGCGAAAGATCTTGACGATCGTGGTCAGGTCGCTCGCGCCGACCTCCCGGCTCATCTCGGGGATGACCATTGGTTCGATCCCCTGCTCGGTGGCGAAGTACGACATGTCACCTTCGCCGTCGGCGACGACGCCAGTGATCAGCTTCGAGACGACACCTTTTTCGCGAAGCCCCGCTTCGAGCCACGCGACATGCTTCGCAGGGCCCCCGACGTTCAAACGGTCGATGATGCGCAGGACTTTCAACGTGCGAATTGGTCAGCTACCGCTTCCTTCACGTTCCTCGCCGACCCGCAGCGCGCCACCCGTAGCCGCCGAGCACTCTAATCTCGACGAGGCCGGCCGCGGCGAGCATCTCCTCGACCTCGGAACGCCGAAAGCGCTTCTCGAGCGGAGCAGAAAACCGATCGAACTGATCGTTCCAGAAAACACCGAACGGGTAGTCGACGTATTGCCCGAGAGGGAGAGCCCGGACTCTCTCTGCCAGAGAATTCACGCCTGCCAGACACTTCGCCGGAACCAGATAAGCCGAGAAGACGATCATCGAGAACAAGCACGTCATCACGCGGAGCAGCTGAAGTGGCATCCGCGTCGTCACGTTGCGAGCGGCGTTCACCCCGTGAAGCAGCCAGTGGCGCCAAAGACTTGTCTCGCCCGGATCGTGGTAAAGATAGACGAGCAGCGAGCCGCCGGGGCGAAGAACTCGCACGAGCTCCGCCAGCGCGCCGGCCGTATCCTCGATGTGATGGAGCACGCCGAGGCAAGAGACGAGATCGAAGGATCGACTAGCCAGGGGCAACTTCAAAACGTCCGCCTGTAGGAACAATGCGCTCGCATCTCGCCCGTTCGCAGCCGCAGCCTCGATCGCCAAGCTCGCATCGACCGCCACGACCTCTGCGCCGTCACGTGAGAAATGGACCGTATGCCGGCCCATGCCGCAACCCGCGTCGAGCACGCGGCGGCCAAGAAGGGGCGCGTCAGCCAACGGCTCCAGATACCACTGGAAATTTCGACGATACTCGGGAAACTGACGTGCGAAGTGACTCCACTCGAAACCGAATGATCGATAGGTGCGCGCCCGCACGCAGTCGCTGTCGGACCCTTCGTAGATCGCCATCAAATCTGGCGGCAGAAGCCGCGGGATCCCGCCCTTCACGGGGAAACTGTGATTCGGACACTCAATGCGATCAGGGAATACTGCGACGGTGGCGTGACAGAGGGGGCACCGCAGGAGCGCGGGCAGTCCCCCATCATCTCCCGCGACGGCGCTAGAGGCTTCCGCCATCTCCAATTCCGGCAGCCTGACGAAGAACCCGAGCCATCCGCGCGGCCTGAAGCGGCGCACTGTAGCTCGCCTCGACCTTCCGGCGCCCCTCCGAGCCCATTCGCCTTCGCAGCGGCGCGTCCCGCAGTAGATGCTCGATGCGATCTATCCAGTCACCTTCGCTCCGCGCATGGAATCCGTCTATTCCATGAGCAACGAGCGTCGCATTCACACCGACTGGCGATACGATGGCCGGAATCCCGAGGGCCATGTACTGGATCGCCTTCATGCCGCACTTTCCGCGCGCCCATTCGTCATCTGGAAGCGGCATCAGCCCGACGTCGACGGGCCGCAAGTCTTCGACTTCAGTTTCAGCGCTCCAGACAAGCTGTTGGGATCGCACCCCCGGGATCTCGACCGTCGCGCCGATCACGCGTAGGTCGTAGTCGATCCGCTCCCGCAGCCGGCGAAGAGCGGGAGCAATCGCCCGCAGGTAGGGAGCCGTCGTGACGCTCCCCGTCCAGCCGACAACCGGCCGCGCGTTGGGTGGGCGCTCCCGAGGGACGTAGAATCGCGTATCGACGGTGGGTGGAATCACCGTAACCGCCGAGCAATGCGCCGACGCAAACCTGGCCAGGTGCTCGTTTCCGACTGTGACGTGCCGCGCCAACTTGCAAATGGCCGCCACTTTCCCGGGATGCTTCAGGAATTTCGCGACCCCGTTCACACCACTGGTGGCGCGCAGATAAATCGCGTCGTCGAAATCGAACACTAGCGGCACACCTCTCACGATGACTCGCTCGAGCCAGCTGGGACCGAGTAGCGCTGCTTCGCGAAAGACGAAGGCGACGGCGAAATCGTGCAATCGCGCGAGCTCATGCAATCGCCGAGCGTAGCCACGGAGTGTCTCGCAAAGCTTCACGCACCGGTGGCCCGCTCCGTAGAGAACATCCATGCCTCTTTGGGAGAGAAATGGGAGGAACGTCACCTCGATGCCCTCGTCTTGCAGCAAGGGTGCCCACTGCTCGATGCGGTAGCGTTGCCCCGGAACACGCCGCAGCGGATACGGAAGAAAAGCTGCGACGCGAAGCGAACCCCGATGGTTCAATGCGTTGCCGGTTCTGGTCCCGTCGACCTTCGTATCGGTTCGCGGGTCGTCGACCCGCCGTTCAGACGGCCGATGACGCGCGGGACCCTCAGGGTGCGAAGGTGCCGATGACAGCAGGTGATCGCCGCATGCGCAGCGCCGTCATGTGTCGTGCGTTGGACTCTCGAACGAGCGCTCGCTTCAGGCGTCGCTGCTCGAAGCCGACCATCGCGAAAACCAGGAGCGACGGCATCAGTGTTGCCCGATACCGATAGGCGAGTCCGACATTGCTGAAGGTGATGCTGTAGAGACCACCCATGGCGGCTAGAAACAAGAGCAGCGGCATCGTCTCGAAGAGCCTCCGGCGCACGCTCCACGCGAGTCCTGGAAGCGCTCCGGCGCACAGGAGCCACCACCAGACGGCGACATCGGGAACGGTCAGGACCATCCGCAGACTTGCTCCCCCGAGCTGCCAGGGTAACGGCGCCAGGAGAAGATTCGCTCCTCCCACCAAGACAGACATGGCGAATCCTCGGGGAGTTTGCAGGTCATAGTCGAGGCGCACACCTGACCCCGTCGTCCGCGCGGTGTAATCGCGGATCTCTTGGATCTGATGAAGATCGAACTTCTCCATCGAGGAGAGATGCTCCGCTAGCACGCCGGTGCTGAACAATACGGCAGCCATCACCGCCGCCACTGCAAGGCCGGACACCGAAGCGTTGGTCGGCTTGCCGATACGAGGAACGAGCAGTGCGCCCACCACTACCGCTCCCGTGATGTAAGCCGCGTAGACCCGAAAGGCCACGAGCGCCAAAACGGAAACCACGCAGAGAAAAATTCTCCCCACGGAGAAACCCGACTTCCTGAGCTGCAAGCAGCCATAGAGCGCCAGTGTCTCCAATAGAATGACCATCGGTTCCTTGAGAGTCTGAGCCGACCAGACGATGAGCGAAGGCATGAAGCAGACCCACCAGGCGGCACGGACCGCGACCCAGCGCGAGAAGTAGAGCGCCGCGGACCGGTACACGAAAACCGCCGTGGCGGCGCCGCACACGTTGCTAATCACAGCCGCCGGAAGCCGGGCCGGCAGGTCCGTCAGATAGAAAACGGTCCCTACGAGATTCGCATATCCGAGCGTTCCGAGGGTTTCGACGAATGCATATGCCCACTCCTGAGGGAGATCGAGCATGCTGAGGTCGCGACGCACCCAATCCTGGTAGAGCAACGCGCCATTCAGCCACCCGTAGCCGTCTTCATCCTTGATGATGTCGACGAGGCCGAAATCGTAGAGTGCGAGCGAGGCCGTGAAGCGCAGCAACAAGGCAACGGCGAACAAACGAATTTCGAAGTGCTTGGCGACGTCGTCACGTGCAGTAATGGCGAGCAGTTTGACCGCCGCGAGGCCGAGGAGCGCCAGCATGATGACTGCTTGCGGCAATCCAGTATTGCCAGACACCGCATCCACGATCGCCATACCGGTCATGCCCGCATCGCGCATCTGCCGGCCAATCCGGCCGAGATCGATGTTTCTCCGGCGCGCCCGATCGGATCCTCGGTGATGACGATCTGCGGCGACTTCACGCCGTCGATCTCCGCTCGAGCCACGTCTCGAGCGTGAGCAACGCCCAGAGCTGGTGACCGTAGTCCGCCGTCGCCGCGAAGTGTTGCTCGGCCATCGAGCGGACGGGCTCGGGGCGGAGCCACTCGTAGAGACGCGCGCCGGGATCGAGCAGCCGCTCCTCGACGAGCGGACGCCATTCCTTGCGGAGCCACGTCGGCAGCGGAATGCCGAAGCCCATCTTGCCCCGCTTCTGGATCTCGTCGGGAAGAAGATCGCGAAAGGCGCGCCGCAGGATGACCTTGGTCTTCCCGGCGCGTAGCTTCAGCCGATCGGGGAGGCTCGCCGCGAGCTCCATCACCGCCGTATCGAGGAACGGCGAGCGCAGCTCGAGGCCGTGCGCCATGCTGCAGCGGTCGGCCTTGGGGAGGAGGTCGTCGAGCAGGTAGGTGCGGAAGTTGAGATCGAGGACGCGCGCCAGCGGCGACAGCTCGCGCGTCCGCTCGAGTGGCTCGCGGAAGCTGTCCGCGAGCTTGCGATCATCGATCTCGGCCGCCAGCTCCGGGCGCAGCAGCGAGCCGACCTCGCCGGCGAAGAAGCCGATCCAGCGGAGCATCCGCTCCTCGAGAGGCAGCGACGCGGCCTCGACGAAGCGTGCGAAGCGGCGCGAGACGCTGCGCGGATTCGGGTGGTGCGGCAGCCGCCGAGCCAACGACGCGGCGAGCCCGAACGAGCCCGGCCGGCACGCGCTCGGAGAGCACCGCCGCGTAGAATCGCAGGTAGCCCGCGAAGAGCTCGTCGCCGCCGTCGCCGACGAGCGCCACGGTGACGTCGCGCCGCGCGAGCTCCGATACGATGTAGGTCGGAATCGCGGAGGAGTCGCCGAAGGGCTCATCGTAGGCGTCGACGAGCCGGTCGACGAGGTCGATCGATTGCGGACCGACCATGAACTCGGTGTGCTGCGCGCCGAAGCGGCTCGCCGCGAGCCGCGCGTACGACGTCTCGTCGTAGACGGGATCGCCCGAGTAGCCGATGCTGAAGGTGCGCACGGGAGCGCTCGCGGCCTCGCTCATCAGGCCGACGACGATCGTCGAATCGACGCCGCCGGAGAGAAACGCGCCAAGCGGAACGTCGGCGATCATGCGCCGGCGCACCGCCGCCCGCATGCGCGCGCGCAGCTCTTCCTCCGCCTCCTCGGCGCGGATCGGCTGCGGCGTGAAGTCGAGGTCCCAGTACGACCACTCGCGCGCGCCGCGGTCGGTTTCGAGCACCAGACAGCTCGCGGGCGGCAGCTTGCGGATGCGCCGGTAGAAGGTGAGCGGCGTCGGCACGTAGCCGTAGGTCAGGTAGAGCGGCAGCGCGCTCGGGTCGATCGTGCGATCCGCCGCAGGATGCTCGAGGATCGCCTTGATCTCCGAGGCGAACAGCAGCCGCTCGTCGTCGCGATACACGTAGAGCGGCTTCTTGCCGGCCCGGTCGCGGGCGAGGAACAGGCGCTGGCGACGCTCGTCCCAGATCGCCAGCGCGAACATGCCGTCGAGGCGCTCGGGCAAGCGGTCGCCCCATTGCTCGTAGCCGTGGACGATGACCTCGGTGTCGCTGCGGCTGCGGAACGCGTGGCCGTGCGCCTCGAGCTCCGCGCGGAGCTCCGTGAAGTTGTAGACCTCGCCGTTGAAGACCACCCAGACCGATCCGTCCTCGTTCGACATCGGCTGCTCGCCGGTCTCGAGGTCGATGACGCGCAGCCGCGCGTGGGCGAGAGCGCAGCGGCCGCTCGGTGCGACGTACGTCGAACGGCGGTCGGGGCCGCGGTGGCGCAGGCGCTCGGCCATGCGGATCGCGGCGTCGCGGTCGACGCCCGACCAGGAGACCTCACCGGCTATGCCGCACACGAGAAGAGTTCTTCGTAGAGGGCCGCGTACGCTGCGACACCCCGCTCGAGCGAATAGAAGCGCTCGGCGAGCGCACGCGCGGATGCAGCACGATCGGGCTGAACGGCGGCCGCCAAGAGGCGAGCGGCGATCTCTGACGGCGGCTCGGCTGCGGGATCGAAGGGGAGCGCGACCGGCGACCCGGACAGGTGCTCCGCGACGTCGCCCACACTGCCGGTGGCCGCCGCCGCCAGCCCGCAGGCAAGATATTCTCCGAGCTTCACCGGCATGCTGCCCCGCTTCGCGGGTCCGGGCGGACGACGGCGAGGCCGGCATCACAAGCTCCGAGCCACCGCGGCATCTCGGAATGATCGACGCTGCGCACCATCGCGCCCGCGCGGAGCGTGTCGTTGAGTGAGCGGGCGAATTCCAGCTCGCGGGTGAGAACCACGAACGTGCCCCCGGAGCGGCGAGCGAACTCCGCGCCGACCTGGAACGTGTATCGGCGCAGGTACCAGGTGCTCAGAGCGCCGGCATGGACGATGGCCGGGCCCGCGGCCAAGCCGAGCTCGGCCTTCCCGCCGCCGAGTCGCCGCCGGGCCGAAACGTATCGAGATCCACGCAAGGGAGGAATGACCCGGACGCGCGTCGGTGCGGCGGATCCGCGGGCCACGGCAAGCGCGCGCGCGCCGGCGCGGCTGACCACCGTGACCGCATCGGCACTGGACGAGAAGCCGGCGCTCGACCGCACGAGCCAGCCGAACCACCGACAGATCCGGGCGCCACATCCCCGACTCGATCCTCTCGTCCACCATGAAGCTGCGAGTGTCGAAGACCAGCTTCGAGCCGCCATGCATGCCGCGCGAGACGAGACCCATGAGCCCCGGCACGTAGCCGCGCAGGTGCAGGAGCCTGGCTCCACCGCGGCGTCGCGACCATCGGACGATCTCCCGCGCACCGACGGCTGCGTCGAGCAGCGTCGCCGGGACCGTCGGCCGGCGGTGATACCGGCGGGCTCGCCAGTTGACGCCGCTGCGCGCCAACCGTCGCGTCAAGGCGCCTCGGCGGGACGCATCGCTCATGTCCGTCGCCTTCTCGAACGAGAGAACACAAACGGAAAACCCGCGCCGAGCGAGGCCTTCAGCATACGGCACCACTTGGGCCGCTCCGAGCGGCTCGAGAACCCCGTCGTAGGTCACGTAGAGCGCCTCGCCCGCCAGGGCCGTTCGAGCCTCCGCGTTCAAGCGTCAGCGGTCGTCATTGCCATTTGCGAACCCGAGCTTCCGTAGCGATCGCAAGGCATCCCCGAGAATCGGAGGAACGAACCTACCGAGCAGCCGTTTCAGCCTCTTCCCTCGAAGGATGAGGGCAATCGGCTCCTCCGACACTTCCGTCGGCCGCTCGCGAAAGAGTGTCGAATGCGAAGGCGACCGCTCCGGCTCGGGACGTCCGTTCGAATAGTAATAGAGCGCGAGCGATTTCCGCGTGCGCCCTGGCGGACAAGTGAGAGGATCTGGGTGACCGTGATAGGAATGGTCCGTCGTGCTGAAAATGACACAACGATTGAAGATCGGGAGGATGCGCTTCGCACAAGCGCGAATCTCACGATCCCACAACTCGAGGTGCCCGCCGAATTCCTCAGGCCATTCCTTGTTCAAGTACAGCAAAAGGTTGAGACGCCGATCCAGACGCAGCCGCGCGTACCAGTTGAAGTCTGCGTGAACCTTGAGATAACCCCCGGGCGCGATCTGATGTAGTCCGCCACCACGAAGGTGAGGGTCAGGGATCAGCCCAGCGATGCCGGTCAACCGCTCGGAGAAAATCTGCGAAGACGGATGAGTTGAGCTCGTGAAACAGATGTCGAGTGACGAAGCCGAAGCTTCGTCTCATCCTCACATGCCAGCTTTACCTCGAAGGGATCGGCGCAGCTGTGTTCCCATTCTATTTCTTCAGGCCCTGGGAACTCGGCCAGCACCCGCTCCGCTATTTCTACAGGAAGAAAATCGTCGATGACTATGTGAGGAAACGGAGTCGCGCTTCGGTAGGCGGCCTTGAGGCCGGCAGCGAAGACTGAGAGCCGCTCGCGATCGAAGAACGAGGCCGCGCCCGCGACAGCCACGCTGTTCATGCAACAATGTCGCTCCGAGCTTCTCGCCATTGCGGGTCCACCGATCGAACTGCTATTTCGCCTTTCGTTCTCGCGATTCGGGAACTGTGATGAGCGCGGTCGGCCCAGGTGTATGGGCGGGAGGGAGGCTCGAGGTTCGAGCGAGTCACGGCCCGTACCCATCCATCTCTGCCAGAACTTCGAAACGCCAACCAGGCGAGCATCCACGGACGAGGGGCAGCAAGTGACGGCGCCATGCTCGCCCCACGATCGAAGGACTCGGCGGCTTGGTGAAGATTTCGATGCCTGCTCTCGCGTGACGATTCTCGTGAGCCTCAACTCGCCTGCGGGCCCGCCAGGATAAGAGCCACTCCAGCCATTGCGGATTGGTTAGCCGTAGACTTACCACTGTGAGGCCGGCCGCCTTGACGACGGCGCCAAGAGACGCGGGGGTAAAATGGTAGAGGTGAAGCGGCAACTCGAGAATGCTTCGCCGACGAGACGGCCGCAGTACCTCGAAACTATCGGCATTGGGCACATCGATGAATATCCGGCCATGCGGATTCAACTGTCCGCGAAGTGAACGCAGCACGGCGACCGGCTCGTCAACGTGCTCGAGCGAGTGGACCAAAAGGATCAAGTCGTAGCGCGCCCCAGGTCCGCACGGGATATCTCGCAACAGATCCAGCCCGTGACGACGCCGTGCCTCCGCCCGCGCCGCATCGGAGGTCTCCACACCGTCAGCGTGGATTCCCAGCGAGCGGAATGCCGCGACCAGATGGCCTTCGCCGGCGCCGAAGTCGAGTACACGGGAAATGTCACCGCCGACTTGTTCGAGCAGATCCTCTGCCTTGGCTTTCGTCCGACCGTGATCGACGTCGTGCATTCCGCGAGCCGAGTAGTACGCTACGTCGTCGTATGCGAATCGAGAGATTCAGCGGTTGGCCGCGGCCACGTCATACGAAGCCCGCATCGCACGCACGTGACGATGCTCCACTCCCCATGCCGCGTCCAAGGACGGGAAGGCTGGTCTCCACAGAGGGGACAGGCGACAAGAACCCGGGAGGTGTCGAAGCCCATCCGCCTGGACAGCACTCGCTGATCTCGCCTATAGAGTCTTGCAGGCGCCCGCACGGCACCTCGCGTGTTCTAAGGGAGACGACGCCGCGAAACGCATCGCAGTATTCAGCGTCACGTACATTGGGGATCTGATTCTCGCTACCTCGACGTTCGAGTCGTTGTATGAGCGCTCCCGACAGCGTCTAACGATCATTACCGCCCCGGCTTCCGCATCGTTGCTCGCCGCCGACCCCTTGGTCGGCTCCGTGCGCCTCGTGCGATCGTCACACGCACTCTTGTGGCAATTGGAGGTCTTGCGCGAGGTGATGCACGCCTGCCGCATCGGCGCGGACATCGTGAATCTAGAGGTCTACCCGCCCCGTTGGCGGTTTCTGCGCGCAATCAGTCGATGGGCGCCCTGTCACGTCGCAGGAGAATCGAGCTCCCGTCTCTGCAAGCCGACGAGCGGAAAGCCCTGCAAAATGGAGCCAACGTCTTGCCTCACCGCAGTGCGTACTATGCTCGTGCTGTCGGACTGCCGATCCACGCCTCCCCCACACCGCGGGTTGTATTGCCGCGCGAGACCTTCGGCCATATTTCCCGGCGTCTCGCTGGGTTCACCGTCGCCGGTTCTGGTCGGCTCATCGTCGTCCACCCGGGTTCCCTGAGTAGCGCCCGCCGTGCGCCGCTGGCATCATTCACAGAGACGCTGAAGCAAATCAGCGCCAAGGAATCGATTGCAATCGTCGTCATCGGCGGTACGCTCGACGAGTCGATTGCGGCCTCCTTGCTGCAAGCTCTTCCTTCGACCGTTCATGCTACGAATTGGGCGGGACAGCTTTCACTCGTTGAGACCGGTGCGCTGCTCGCGCAAGCCGACCTGTTCATCGGCAACGACTCCGGACCCCTCAAGCTGGCCGAAGCGGTGGGCGCGCGGACCGTCTCCTTCTGGGGGGCCCAGCGCGCCCCGCTTCGCCGGTCCGCGCGGCGAACATCACCGTACCGTTCACTTCGACGATCCTCCCGAGGCGGCGGCCCTCGCCGCGCTCGCTCTACTCGACCATCCGTCCTCCCCCTAGCGCGCCCGTGGAGCGCTCGCGCCGGTTCCCGAACGGGATCTGCCGGCACGAATTCCGTCTCCCACTTCAGAAGCGGTCGGACGGCGCCCGGGATCGTCCCGCCGAAGTCACCGCGGGCGGTCTCTCCGCTGAGATCGTCGACGACCTGAAACGCCACCGCGCCACGCTCCCATGCATGCACTCGCAAGGGTCCATAGGTGCTGATCGCGGCGTCGATGAAGAACGTGCCTTCGGCGAGGAAATTGCCCGGCACCCAAGCACGGCTCACATACCGACCCCTCGGTCTCTCCCGCCTGTGCCATGGCGAGTCGACCTCGATCGACACGAACGCGTAGGCGCCCTCCTGATCGAGGACGTGAAAGTTCGGAACTAGACGGTGGCCATCCTCGAGCACCTCGTACTCGACCTCCAGCGCGACCGATCGAGTGATGTGCACGGTGGCGGCGACGCGCCCTTCCTCGTCGCAGATGCGCGCGGCGCGAATGCGCACGACGTCGTCGCCCGGCGCCGTGCGCGGATCGCTCCACTCGCGACTCGCCGTGGTTCCCACGCCGGACTCCAGGTAGGCGGCGACCACCTCGTGCGAAGGACCATCGAGCCGTACGCGGCCCTCTTCGAGGAGAATCGTCCGGGGACAGAGTCGCGTGACCGCCGGCATGTTGTGCGAAACGAACAGCACCGTCCGACCTTCCTGGCTCACGTCCTCCATCTTGCTCAGGCACTTCTTCTGGAAGGCGGCGTCGCCCACCGCGAGCACCTCGTCGACGATCAGGATCTCGGGCTCGAGGTGCGCGGCCACCGCGAAGGCCAGCCGCATGAACATGCCGCTCGAGTAGTGCTTGACCGGCGTGTCGAGGAACTTCTCGATCTCCGAGAACGCGACGATCTCGTCGAACTTGCGTCGGATCTCGGCGCGCTTCATGCCGAGGATCGCGCCGTTGAGATAGACGTTCTCGCGCCCGGTGAGCTCGGGATGAAATCCCGTGCCGACCTCGAGCAGAGCGCCCACGCGGCCGCGCAGCTCGATCTGCTCCGGTGGTCGGCTCGGTGATGCGCGACAGCAGCTTGAGCAGCGTGCTCTTGCCGGCGCCGTTGCGGCCGATGATGCCGACGATCTCGCCCGAGGCGTACGTCGAAAGACACGTCTCGCAGCGCCCAGATGCTCGGCGGCTCCTCACGGTTCCCGCGCAGGGCGCGCAACGAAGCCCCGGCCGCGCGCAGAAGAGCTTCTCGAAACGTCAGGTAGGGCTCGGCGGCTCCGATCCGGTACTGCTTGCCGATCCCTCGTACGCGAATCGCCGGGGAGCCCATCAGACCACATCCGCGAAACTGCGCTCGACGCGCAGGAAGTATCGCAGGCTCGCAAAGAGCCCAACGGCTACCACGAGGGACGACACGACGATCGTGTGCGCCTGCGGCGGAGCGGCACCGAGCAGAGCCCAGCGGAATCCGTCCACGACGCTGACCATCGGATTGAAGGCGTACAGCGCCCGCCATCGCTCCGGCACGAGACTGCTCGGGTAGGCGATCGGTGTGGCGAACAGCCAGACCTGCGTCAGAAACGGCAACGTGTAGCGGACGTCGCGGTAGCGAACGTTGAGCGCCGAGAGCCCGAGGCCGACTGCGACCGCGGCGCCGACGGCGAGGAGCAGGAAGAACGGCAACGCGATGATGGCTCGGGATGGAGCGCACCCGTAGTAGCCCATCAGGGCGAGCAGCAGCGCGAAGGCGATCGCGAAGTCCACGAGCCCTGCGAGCACGGACGAGATCGGCAGCGACATCCGCGAGAAATACACCTTCGTCACCAGCCGCTCGTTCGCGAGCAGACTGTTCGCCGCGTTCACCAGCGCGTAGGCGAATAGCTGCCACGGCAACAGACCACAGTATGCGAAGATCGGATACGGCAAGCCGTCCGATGAGACCTTCGCCAGATTGCCAAAGAACACACTGAACACGACCATCATGAAAGCGGGCTGCAGAAGCGCCCACGCAACGCCGAGAACCGTCTGCTTGTAGCGCACCTTGAGGTCGCGCCAGGCAAAAAACGCGAGCAGCTCGCGGTGCGCCCAGAGCTCGCCGAGTGCTGTGGGGAGGTTGGCCGAGGACGGCCGGATACACAGCACGGGCAGATCATCTGGGCAGGCCGTGGTCGTGATTCTCCCGCTCACCCGGTGGACACCTCGGTCAGACACCGCGCGAGGGATTCGCTCAGCCGGCGATGGGCGAACCGCTCGATCCCTGTTTCGTCTCGCGGGTGCGAACCGTTCTCGAGAGAGAGCAGCGCGGCTTTGGCGGCGGTGACGTCACCCTGGCCGACCATGCGCGCTCGGGGAAACGGCCGCAGGAGCTCGGCGACATCGCTCGCCAGGTCACCCGTGAACACGATGGGGTTGCCTGACGCCAGGTACTCGAACGTCTTGCCCGCGATGTTGCCGCGCAGTGCCGGCTGGTTCGATTCGATCGGCCCTGCGAGCAAGAGTGCGCGAGAAATGCGCATGCGGTGAATCGATTCCTCGTGAGAGACGAATCCGGTCCATTCCACGCTACCGGCCAGACCTGCTTCGTCGACCAGTCGAGCAAGCTCGGGGGAATGATCCCCAACGACCTGCAGTCCGCAGGGTGAGATCCGGCCCTCCCGCTTCAGAACCCCGAATGCGCGAAGGACAGCGCTGAGATCCTGAGTGCGTGGGTAGTAGGTTCCCACGTACGTCAAAACGTCGTCCCGTGCACCGTTGGCGGCGGCGAAATCTTCTGGATCGAAGCCGTTGGTGATCGTGTAAACCGAGCGCGCCCCGCGACTACGAAGCACCGAGGCATAGGTCGGAGAGACGGTCACGACTCCGGTCGCCGTCTCGACGATCGTCTTTTCGAAGCGCTCGTCGATCCCCTGCCGCCAGGCGCCGTTCCACCGCCAGTCGGTCCACAGATCGCGGAATTCGGCGATCCAAGGAACGCCCGTCTCGACATGGAGTCGCCGGGCAATCAGGTGGGCGCTCACCGGAGGCGACGACGAGAAGAGGGTGTCAATGCGCTCCTCGTGCAACGCTTTCCGGCCCGCACGAAGTGCGAACGGATACCAGCCGATTTGCGCGTCGGGGACATAGAGCGCACGGCGGACCAGCGTGCGCAGCGACCGTGAGATGCGCGCGGCCACCGAGCCCTGCCCGGTCCGCGCGGGTTGAGATGCCGTTCGAAGGGCCTTCGCCCATTCGAGGCTCGCCGTCCGGATCACCTTCTTCGCCGGCGGAACGTCGAGACTCCGGTCCTCGTGGTAGGCCGCGGCGCGCGGTGCGACGACGGTCGGGGCCCATCCGAACTCTTCGAGGTAGCGCGCGACCTTCGCCGCTCGCACGCTGGCGATGCCACCGAGCGGTGGGAAGTTGTAGTGAATCATCAGGACGCGACGCATCAGCAATCACGCGCTTCGGAATCAGCCGGGATCGCGGGCCTCGGCCAGCGCAGCTGCCTCCCGTAGTAGTGGAGGACGGTGGTCGCGAGCTCGCGCACGTCGGCGTCGTTCGCACGCGCAAATCCGATCGAGCGCGCAACGAAGACCTTCGCCAACTTGAGAAGAGCGCCGGCGATACGCAGCGCCGGGCCGGCGACGGCCCCGATCATGCCGCTGCGGCGCGCGAGCAGCTTGTCCGAGGCTTCCAGACAACGCTCGACGCGCGACGTCTCGCCGAAGAACCTCCGGGTGGTCTGGTGGCCGAGGTGCGTGACCCGCGCGCGCGGTGAGTAGAGGATCTGCCAGCCAGCCCCGGCGATGCGAGCACACCATTCTTCCTCTTCGCCGTAGAGGAAAATTCTCGGGTCGAACCCTCCCGTCACGTGGAACACCTCGGCGCGAACCAGCATGCAAGCGCCGACGATCCAGTCGACGGGCCTTTCCTCGTCGTGGCTCCAGTAACCCCCGAGCAGGAGGCTCGCCGTGCGCGCGCGGGGTAAGAGCTTGTAGAAACCGAGCTCCTCGACGAACATCAACGGGATCGAGCCGAAGCGATAGGCGCTCGGCTGCAGCCTGCCGCTCGCATCCTCGAGCCGCGGGCCAGCGGCGCCGACGTCGGGCTGGTCTCGAAGCCGCTCCGCCAACGCGCAGATGGAGTCGTCCGGAAGGCGCGCGTCGCTGTTCAACAGCAACAGCAGATCGCCCTTCGCGACTGCCATGCCTTGATTGTTGGCGCGCCCGAAGCCGACGTTTTCTTCGTTCGCGATCAGCCTAGCGACCGGAAAGTGCGTCGAAAGCCATTGCTGCGAACCGTCTGTAGACCCGTTGTCGACGACGATGATCTCGTGCCGTGTCTGCCCGAGATGTGTTTCGACCGAGGCGAGACAATTCTCCAGCAGCTCTTTGGTGTTCCAGTTGACGACGACTACTGAGAGGAGGGGGAGGCGTGTCGTGACCAATTCCATCCCAGATCGCAGCACCCTTTCAATCAGCCCACTTGCGCGACATGCTCATAGTCTGCGACCGGCGGATTCTTCACCGCGTAACCCAGAGCACTGCCGAAACGACCCTGCCTCGGAAGCAAGCCGAGCCCGCAGCCTGCCCCGACGAGGCCTGGCGGGAGGTCTCTGACATTCCGTTTCCACCAATCCCGCTCGAAGAACAATGAGGCAATCTCCGAATGATGCGCCTCGTGGGTAAAGAAGCTGCAGCCATCGTGCAGCAAGGGCCATAGATGGCGAACACAACACTCGAGCGACTCTCTGAGGTCGACGTCTGCAAAGACCAGAACAGACTTCTCTCGGAATGACGACAAGGACTGTGCGAACTGACCCGCCTTGAAGTCGCACACCTCTATCACTCCGTGTCTCGTGATGTTTCTCTTGACCTCTTCGAGGGATCCGTTGAATGCGCCTCGCCCATAGGTGTGAATTTGATTCAAGTCCATCACCGGGTGCTCGGTGTCGGCAGCACCGGGTTCGGGAATTCCATCGAACGAGTCGAAAACCACCATGCGCCTACCGCACAGTGCGGCCACCAGCGACAGATTGGCGGCGCTCCCGCCCTTGTACGAGCCGCACTCGACGACCACACCCTGTACCGCCGGTGGAACATTGAGGGCGCGGTTCGCCATCGCCAGGTGCTCGAGCCAATGAGACGCCGTAGCGATCCTCTTGGTGTTCCGACGCATTCGGTACATCAAGCGCATCTTCTCCAATGCGCCGATGCCGTATCCTGCGCCGGTCCTTCGCCGCAGTAGCTCCGCCATCACCACAGACGCGCTCACGAAGGTCACCGCGCGCCAGTACAGTCGAAGGATGGTCTTCTTCGTCAGCGTAACCGCGCTCTTTGCACGGCCTCCTCGTAGAGTTCTCCGAGCGACGCCCGGAATGTACCGATCGAAAAGTGCGCCTCAAACCTCCTCCGCCCCGCGATGCCCATCTGCACTCGCAACTGTGTATCCATTGCGAGACGAAGCATCGCGTCGTAGAGGGCGGCTTCGTCGCGTGGCGGAACCAGCAACCCAGTCTTTCCGTCGTCTACCACCTCGGGGATCGCACCGACGCGGGTGCTGATCACGGGCAGGCCGAACCCTTGCGCTTCGACGTTGGTGAACCCGAAGCCTTCCGCCGTGGTCGGATTGACGAAGATGTGCGCGCGGCGATAGAGATCCGCGACAGCGGACGGCGCGACGAGCGGAATGACCTCGACTCCACGGAGCGGCGCCGACGGCGGCTCGTCGGTCACGTACATCAGCTGCGCTTCGGGGCAAACCGACCGAACGCGTCGAAACGCCGCTAGCACGAGGTCGCCTCCCTTGCGGCGCGGATCTCTACCCAGGAAAAGGTAGCTGAGCCCCGGAGTCGCCGGGCGAGAAGGTTCGGAAATGTCGAATCCCGGATAGAGCACGCGGACTTTCCACTCGGGTACGCCATTCGCCAAGTAGACGTCGCGAGCGTACCTCGAGAACGTATACATCAGCGTGACGGGCCCGTGGTTTAGCAGTGCGTCAAGGGCACCGAGGCGGCGATAGACGACCTTTGCGCGTTCATACGCGCGCTCGATCCGCTCTTCGGGCCATCGCTCATAGTCGCGAAGCCAATGATAGTGACTCGATCCCGCGCTGAAGACGACAGGACGGTCTCCACGGTTCCGCAGCACGGTCGGGTGCGTATGGACGTGTACGAGGTCGACCTCCGGGGCGACGTCGACGACTCGGAATCCTTGATTGCAGCGGAGCCAAGGATGTACCAGACGGTTGAGCAGCACTTCACGCAGCCACATCGAGCGGCCGCGTTCGCAGCTGGTGTGAAAGCCGATGGTGGCGCTACAATCGAAACCCTGCGGCGTGCGGTCGCGCAGGAGACGTGAGTAGACCTCCTCACCCCCATGCCCCCGTACCCCTACCAGTAGACAGTGTCGTAGATGTGAGGGAGAGGTTCGCCTCCCGCGCTCATCCGCGCTGGCTCGCGCGCCACCGCCTTCTGCAACAGGTGTCAACCGCATACACACGGTCCGTTGCGTCGCCCGCAGTCCCCGTAGCGCCGCGAGCAGCGGCGAACTCCACTCGAATTCCGCCCCCGAACTCACGAACGTCCCGCCGAGCGATCGCTTGAAGCGGTAGATCCCGTCCTCGGAATCGCGGCTGGTGACCAGAGCCGAGATCGTAGAAGCGATAGCCGTCCCCCTTGAGCTTGCGGATCGTCTCCCAGTGGATCAGGTGGCCGGCTCCGGGTGCGGCGCCGGCCCCGCGCGCGCCGAGCAGGAAATAGCCGTGGTCGTGGGCGCGATGGACGACGTTGGCGACGAGCGTGCGACCCTCCCGGTCGACGGCGCGAGCGAGAGTGAGATGGCCGCCTCGAAACATCGTCTGCAGCATCTCGAGCGACAGCATTTCGAGCGCGCGCTCGATCGCCAGGCGATCGTAGAGGCGGAGGAACTCGCGCAGCTTCTCGTCGCCGGGGCGGTCGGCGAAATCGACCGTAACGCCGGCGCGGACGGCGCTCGCGCACTTCGTGCGCTCGCGCGCCGCCACGCGACGCCAGAGAGTCGCTTCGTCTTCGCCGAGGTCATGAACAAACGTGCCGACCCCAAACCACCTCCGCCGAGTGACGCGGCGCAGCGTGCGACCTGCCATCCGCCGCAGCGCCTCTTCGCCTAGCGCGGAAAAATCATTCAGCGACGTGATGCCGAGCGGATGGAACACCCGTCGGTCGCGGCCAGAGCATCGAGCCGTTCCTGCGCCATACCATCGACCAAGACGAGGTGTCGCACCCGCGGGCCGGCGCGCCGGCGCAAGATCTTGCATCGTGATTCCTGCGCGACGACCGACCAGCCGTAGTAGCGCTCGAGTACCCAATCCGGGCGCAGCGCGAGCGGCACGTAGCCGCCGGGCGCGTTGCTCTCCCCTCAGGCGCCGCGCTTGACGCACGCATAGTAGTACCAAGGCGTCCGGAAGCGGCCGCCACTCAAGGGGAACTGGCCGCAGACGCGCTCGCGGATCGTCAGGCCCACGGCGGCGAGCTCACAGCTCACCACGTCGGGATCCGCGACGTAGATCTTCGTGATCGCAGGACCCATCGGATCGAGAACGTAACCCGAGCCCTTCCAGAAGGCTGCCGAGGGCAAGCGCGTCGCGAGGCACGCGGCCGACTGCAACCCCGCATACGCGCTCCGCCACAGCGCCCGCATGGGACCGACACGATCGAGCCGTGGAGTGAAGACGAGATAGCGCGGATTGTGCACGGAGAAGACGAGGCGCCCGCTATCGCGCAGCACACGTGCGCACTCCATTAGACAGTGCCGACGTCCCTCGACGGTGGGTATGACGTCGATGCCGTTGAACGAGAACACAACGACGTCGAACGACGCATCCGCCATGGTCGAGAGGTCGCTCGCGTCGATCTGGAGAAAGGTGAGGCCGGGGAACTTCTCCCGGCAGCGGGCCACCATCGCCTCCGAGACATCCACGCCGACGTAGCGCGACGCGAGTCGAGCGAGGTGCGGGGTCGTCCGGCCGGCGCCGACGCCGAGGTCGAGTATGTCGGAGCCCGGCTCGATGTATCGGTCGAACAGCCAGCGCTCGGCGCCGTGCAGCTCCTGTGCGCCATCATAGTAGGCGACGATCTCCGGCCGGCGGTAGATCTCGGCGCCGCTCGCCACGCTCATGCGAGGCCCCACGCACGGCCGGACTGACCGAAGGCCCGCAGTCCCGACAACGAAGCGCGCAACCGCAGTTCGTCGTCGTCGGCGCCGATCAGGAACCGCTTGAGCGCGAACAGGTCCATGGTCGAGCCGTTGAATCCCGGTTGGCCGATCAACGAGCAGGCAAAGCCGGCGTCACGCGCGGCCGCCGAGAGAGCATTGCCGCTGGCTCCGTACGGGTAGGCCAGCGCGTAGGGGCCGGGTCCGAAGTGGCGCACCAGCGCTTCGCGGCTGTTGGAGAGCGCCGGTCGCACCTCGGCGATCGGGCGCTCCGTCAACGGAACATGTCGGTCAGAATGGGAGCCGATCTCCAGGCCTTGCTTTCGCAGCGTGGCGAGCTCCTCCCAATCGAGAAGGTCGCGATCGTCATACTTCGGAAAGCTCGCCGCCCCGAGCGCCTCGATCAACGCCCCGACCGCTCGTTCGCGCGCCCGACCTAGGCGCTGGAGGGCGGGGAGGATCTCCACCAGCGCACGGCGCTTGTCGTCGAGCGAACGGACCCGATAGACGGCGCCGTTGCAGCGCACCGACTCGACCGCGGCGAGCTCCACCGCGACTTCCACGTCGTCTTCCCACATCCTTCGCCCGCCATGGGTCACGACGAAGAGCGTGGCGGGGACCGAGTACTTGCGAAGCAGGGGCATCGCCGCGGTGAGCACGTTGCGATAGCCATCGTCGAAGGTGACGACGACGCTACGAGCCGGAAGGCTCTTGCCGGCTTCGGCAGCCTCGACGAGCTCGCGCAAGGCGATCGGGCGCCACTCCGTGGAGAGCACGCGAAGGTGCTCCTCGAAGCATCGCGCCGGCACGTGCAGACGGCGAAGGTTTGCGAGCGGCGTTTCCACGGCTCTGGTCACCCCGTGGTATGCGAGGATCGGCACGCCGCGGGTCCAGGTGCCGGCGATCGCCGGCAGATGGAGCCCGGTCGCGGCACGGAAGAGCAAGGTCTTGAAGGCCCCTTCTCTCACCGTACAGCCCAGACGAGCAAGCTGTCGCCTAGCCGCGTGAGGCGCAACAGGACATTGACGAAGTCCTTTGCCGCCGACAGCAAGCGCGAGCGGTCGACACGCTCGCGCGCCGAAGCAGCAGCCTGCGGGTCGAAGCGCGATCGCTCCTTTCCCTGCAAGGCGCTCCTCCACGTGGTGACGTCGAGCGTTCGCGGCTGGATCGATACGCGGGTGAAGCCCGTCCGCTCTAGCGCCCGCCGCAGCGTGGCGGTCGTGAAGTAGCCGAGGTGCTCGGGATCGACGACGCGCCAGCGCATGCCAAGCAGCCGCCGCGACAGTCCGCCGAAGTTCGGCGTCGTCAGCAGCAGGAGCCCTCCGGGGCGAGTGACGCGGGCGAGCTCCTCGAGATGCGCGCCAGGCGCCGCCAAGTGCTCGAGGACTTCCAGCGAGACCACGAGGTCGAACGCCGCGGCGGGAAGCCGAAGCTCTGGGAGGTCTCCCGCGTGCACGGTCACTCCGGTTTCGCGCAGCAGCCGCAGGCCGGACGCCGAGACCTCCGTCGCGTCGACGGTCCATCCGCGTCGTAGCGCCACGCGGGAGAACGCCCCGCTCCCGGCCCCCACCTCGAGAAGCCGTCCTCTGCCCGCCGCGCCTTCCGCCTCGGCGAGCCACTGCTCGTACCGTCGATCCGGTGCCGCGGGGATTTCAGCCTCGTAGTAGCGCCGGTATTGCTCTGCCGGGGGCTCGTGGCAGACGGGGATTCCCGAGACGAAACCGCAACGATCGCAGCGGAGCAAGCTCATGTCTCCGCGCGCCGCGAAGACGCGGGCGCACCCGCCGCAGAGGCGACAAGCCAAGGGCGCCTCCAGCTCCACCGCGCCGGCGAGGACCATTTTCATGGAGCGGGGGTCCGGTCCAACCGCCCCAGCCAGCGACGCCGGTAGTGCCCCAGCACCCCTCGCGCCTCGCTCCGCACATCGCGCCCGTAGGCATCATCGCCGCCAAGCCAGCCCCGCAGCCCGAATACACCGATACGCAACAGCGCTGCGCCGATACGGGCTGGCGGCACCAGCGCGCCCGCCAACGGGCCTTGCCAGCGCGCGATGAGGGCGTCCTCGGCGGCCAGGCAGCGATCGACGCGGCCGGTCTCCCGGAGCAGCTGGTCCGCACTTTGATGGTCGCGGTGAAGAATGCTCCCGACCGGCGAGAACAGCACCTTCCAGCCGCGCTTGCGGATCCGGTGGCACCATTCGACTTCCTCACCGTAGAGGAACATCGAAGGATCGAAGCCGCCGGTCTCGTCAAACACTTCGCGGCGCACGAGCATACAGGCGCCGATCACCCAGTCCGCTTCGCGCTCGGAGTGGTGATCCCAGTAATGGCCGAGCAGCAGATCCTCGGTGACGGGACGAGGCAAGACGCGGTTCAGCCAGAAGCCCGCGGCGCACACCCTGCCGAGAGTGGGAAACCGCCTCGCGCTCGCCTGCACCCCGCCGTCCGTCCGCAGGATGCGCAGCCCCGCCACGCCCACCTCGGGCCGTGCCCGAACCCTTGCGAGCAATCGTGCCGCGCCGTCGTCGAGCAACTCGGCGTCGCTGTTGAGCAGCAGGAAGAACTCCCCTCGCGCCGCCGCCATCGCTTGATTGTTGGCGCGGCCGAAGCCGAGGTTCTCGGAGTTGCGGAAGAGTCGCGCGTGCGGAAACTCAACCGCGGCCCTGTCGGCCGAGCCGTCGCGCGAAGCGTTGTCGACGACTAGCACTTCGTGCGGCACGCCCGAGAGGAATCGCCCAACCGAGGCCAGACACCGGCGCAAGAGCTCGTCGGTGTTCCAGCTCACGATGATCACGGAGAGCGCGATTCGCTTGGTGCCGCCTCCGGCAGCCGGCTCAGGATTGCTGCTGTAGTTGCTCCTCGAGGTAGCCCCCGTACGAGGCGTAATACCCGCGGTAGTAGTAGTAATCACCGCTCGTCACATCCACGTCGTTCAGCACGCTGCCGATGACTCGGACGTTCAAGCGCGCGAGCTTCGAATACGCCTGTCGCACCATCTCCTTGGACGTCGCCTGCCCTTTGATGACCAGAACGACCGCGTCGACCATGGTACCGAGAATGACGCTGTCGGCGACCGGCAGCACCGGCGGCGAGTCGATGACCACGTAATCGTAGGCTTCCCGGAGCTGGCGGAGAGCTTCCTTCATCCGCTCGCTGCCGAGAAGCTCCGCCGGATTCGGCGCGCGCGTTCCCGATGGAAGCAGATCGACTCGGCCGACCAGGAACCCGTTGCCCTTGCCATTGCCGTGACCGTTGCCGCCGTCGCGATCGACGGTTGGGACCGCGTGCCAACCGCTGCCATCGAGGGCCAGCTGGCGCACGCAATGCTCGAACGACGAATGCCCGACCAAATAGTCGACGAGGCCAGGGCCGCGCGCCGCGCCGACCATGCGGTGGCAACGAGGGCGGCGAAGGTCCGCGTCGACGAGCAGCACCCGCGCGCCAGATTGGGCGAGCGTGAAGGCCGTGTTGATGCTGGTCACGGTCTTGCCCTCGCGGCTGCTCGCCGACACCACCTGGATGATGCGCGGCGGATCGTCCGCGCTGCTCAGCAGCACCGCGGTACGCAACGTCCGATACGCCTCGGCCATGACCGAGTGAGGTCGCTCGACCACGATGATCTCGTGGGGAGTCGCTTCGGGCTCGACGTCGGCGGGCACTGCTTCCACGGAGCGAATCGGCACTTCCTCGTCATGTCCCAGCACGATCACCCGTTTTCTTCGCCGGCGAGAACGCTTCGACGGAGCGAGCCAGCGACGCCACGTGGACTCGCCTTGCGTCTTCATCGACGGATCGCGATAGGAGAAGTTCGGCACCACCGCCAGCGTCGGCAACCGCAGTAGCGCCTCGGCGTCGTCGGGGTTCTTGACCGCACCGTCGAGGTACTCGAGGCCGAAGGCGAGGGCCACGCCGAAGACGAGCCCGAGAAACAGCGCGCGAGAGAGATTCCGCCGGACGCCGAGCAGGGACGGCGATCGCGGTAGGGCGGCGTGCTCGACGACACGGACGTTGCTCGTCTCGATCGTGCCGGCGATCGCAGCCTCGCTCGCGCGCGTCACGAGGTTCTTGTAGAGCTCGCGGTTGGCCTCGGCCTCGCGATAGAGGACCTGGTATTCGACGCCGAGATCGTTGACGTCGAGAACGGCCTTGCGCTGCGTTTCGATCTCGTTGGCGAGCGCGTCCTCCCTCTCCTTGGCCGCAAGGTACTGTGATTCGACCCCGGCGACGCTCTTGTGGATTTGCTCGGCAACGCGGCCCCGGAGGCGCGAGATTTGCCCGTCGAGCTCGACCATCTTGGGATAGGTCGGCTTGTAGATCTGCAGCTGGCGATCGTAGTCGCTCTTGAGGCTCTCCAGTTGGTCCCTCAGCGCGTTGTAGGTCGGATCGCGCTGCACGCTGGCGAGCTCGTCGTAGCGCCGCTTTTTTACCAGTGAATACTCAGATTCCGCCGCGATGCGCCCCGACTGCGCTTTGGCGTAGTCGGCGGTGAGCGTCGAAAGCTCTTCGAGCGCGACGTTCTCCTTCTCGCTTCCCCCGACCGCGAGCACGCGATGCAGGCGGCGAAACTCGTTCAGCTTTGCTTCGGATTCCTCCGAATGCTTGCGCACCTCGTCGAGCCGCTTCTCGAGGATCCTCTGGGCTTCGGAGTTCAAGTCGTCGCGTGCCTCGAGGCTCGTGCGGATGAACTGTTTGGCGTGCTCGTCGGCGATCGCCGCGGAGAGCTCCGGCGACGTGCTCGAATAGGTGATCGTCACGAGCCTCGAGTTCTCGATCGGGCTGATCGTGAGGCCGGAGAGGTACGTCGGGACCCACGCCTCGGCTTGGGTATGGGGATCGGCCGTCGCGGGTGGTTGGGGAGCCGGTCCTGCTGCGACCGGCAATCCCAACGACGAGAGGCGTCGCTTCAACGCCCGCCACGCGCGCTTCGCGCAGTCGCGCGCGTCGGCCGCGACGCCGACTTCCTGCGGCGGATTCGTGAACCGCGGTTCGTCATAGAGCTTCAGCGACTCGATGACCCGCTCCGCAAGGCCCGCGCCCTGCAGGATCACGTATTCGGTCTGATAGTAGGAGCCGTCGACCATCAGGGACGCGATGTCGCTCAGGCTGCTGAGAGTCGGCGTCACAGGGTCGATGCGGATCTTGGCCGAGGCCGTATACATCTTGGGAGCGGAGCGCTCGAGCAGGCCCGTTACGAACACCACGCCGACCGTGGCGGCGGCGATCAGCCAGCGACGTTTGTAGAGGGTGACCCAGAAGCGACGGAGGTCGACGTTGGCGACGCGCATCGGTCGACCGGGGTCGCAGAGCCACGGGCTCGGCCAGCCCGGCTCGACGCCTGGCACGCTCAATTGACGTTCGTCGCTCATCCCATACCCTCAGAACAACGCTACGCTGGCTCCAACCGCCACGCGAATGACGCTCGCCACGGCCTTGTACATGCTCCATGGCACGATCTTCACCGGGCTCGCGCCGACGTAGACCTTGTCACCCGGCTCGAGAAAGACGTCCCGCTCCTTGCCGGCGGCCATCGCAGGATAGTCGAGGCGGTAGTCGCGCAGATGACCGTCGTCATCTCCGCGGCTGATCGTCACGGAGTCGGAAGACGCCGCGGGGTGAAGACCGCCGGCCTTGGTGATCGCTTGGGTAACGGTCATAGCCGGCTGGAGAAGATAGACACTTGGATTCTCGACCCATCCGCCGACGAAGATTTGGCCGCCCTGCTGCGCCGCGATCAGGTCACCGTCGCGAACCGGGATGCCGAGGGCGGGGATCGGGCGTCCCTGATAGAGGTCGGTGAGGTCGATCTCGATGGGGTTCCTTCCCTTCAGGGTGCCGCGGAGATCGGAGTCCGCGGACCCCGGCACGATCGGTTCGACGGGGGAGGAATTTGCGCTCTCGGCGGGAGCGAAGAACACCTTCGGGCCCCCCGTTCCTGCGATTCCTCCCGCTCGGGTGATGACGTCGAGAATGGTCTCGTCTTGCTTCTCCAGCTCGTAGAATCCGGGGCTGCGCACAGCGCCGATCACCGTCACTCGCTGCCCCTCATAGCCGACCATCGACACGAGGACTTGCGGCGCTTGCAGGTACTGCGCTGCGAGCGTCGCTCGCAGCATCTCGACGACGTCCGTATCGCGCTTGCCCGAGACGACGACTTCACCCAGGAGCGGCAACGAGATCGTTCCGTCCTTGGCGACGGAGAACTCGCCGCTCACCTCATCGAGGTTGGCGACCTTGACCTTGAGGCGGTCACCGGGTGCGATGCGTCGGCTCGAGGCGGTGCTCGCCGTGCGCTCCGCGAGAAGCTGCTGGACGCGCGCGGCGTCCGCAGGCGTCGTCACCGCCACTGGAGGCCGCTGCGCCGCCGCACAGCCCGCCAGGGCGAGCCCGGCCAGCACGACTAGGGATCCGCTATTCCTCACCGTACGTCTTGCTCTTCGATCCGCCCACCCCGAAGGTCACGATCCCCTTGACGAAAGCGAACACCGCCCACGGAACCACCTTCACCGGGTTCGACGCGACCTGGATCTTGTCGCCGGTGTCCAGTGGCAAGTCGGGCTCCTGCCCGTTCAAGATCCGCTGATAGTCGATTCGATACGTCTTGACCTCGCCGTCGACGCCCGCGCGCTGAAGCGTGAGCGGGCCCGTCGACGCGGCGAAGTGAAGGTCGCCCGCATTGACGATCGCCTCGCTCAGCGTGTGTGTGCGCGCGACCGGAAACGCGCCGGGCGAATTCACCCAGCCGTCGACGTAAACCTCCCCGCTCTGCGGAACGAGGATCACGTCTCCGCCACGAACCGGGATGCGCAGCGCCGCTACCTCGTGGCCGCGATAGAGCGGCGCTACGTCGATCGACACTGCCTTTTCCTTCGCCCCGAAGCTGGCCGGCGGGCCGCCGATCGCCATGCGCGCGGCCGCCTGGTTGCCCGCGGTTTCGCGCTCGTCAGTTCCCGCCGTGAAGTACATGTGCGTCGCGGCGTCCGGGTTGACGCCGCCGGCCTCCGTGATGACGTCGACGATCGTCTCGTCGAACCCACGAATCGCGTATACACCGGGCTTCCCGACGGCACCGACGACCGACACTTGCTGACCATGGAACTCGCTGACCGACAGCGTGATCTGTGGCGCTACCAGGAGCTCCTGGAGCTGGCCGCGAACGCGCGCGGTGGCTTCCCTCTCGGTCGATCCGGCGAGCTTCACCGGCCCGAGCAGCGGGAAGACGACGGTGCCTTCCTCGGAGACACTCCACGTTGCGGTGAGCTCCTGGAGGTTCTGTACGCGGACGTCGATCTTGTCGCCGGGACCGATCACGTAGTTCACGCGGTCGGCAGGTTGAGAACGCTCGCGAAGTAGACGCGCCACCTCGACTTCGTGCGCCGTATCGTCCGGCGCAGGCGGCCGCGAGACGGCCGCCCCGCAGCCCATCACGGGCACCATCCCCGCGAGGAGAAGACGACCCAAGATCACGGCCGCGACGCTGCGCAACTTATCGCGCCCTCGGCAAAGGAACGAGCGCTACGCCGAGCAGCTCCACCGACCGCTCGACCGCATGCTCAACTCGTGGCGGAGCCGCCGCGAGGTCGTCGAGGAGCTCTACCCGGAAGCGACGTAGCGGCAGCCGGCGCCGTTCGCAGAATAACTTGAGGCGCTCGAGAGCCGGAGGCGACAGCTTGCGAGTCGAGATCAGGACCTCCTGGAAGGATACGAGCGCGCGCAGCCCATCGAGGTCCTCGGTGCCTCCCAGTACCGGGTAGCCGTGAATCCTCCGCCCGTGCTTCAGCCGGTCGTCGTCGACGAAGCCCGCGACCTTGCGCCCGAGGTTCCGGTTGCGCAGCAGCTCGCGAACGGCGATCTCGCCGCCGCTGCCGGCCCCGACGATCAGCACCGGACGTCCCGGACGGCGCCGCTGCAGCGCCTCGTCCATCAAGCGGAAGGAGATGCGCGTACCGCCGACGCCGACGAACATCAAGAGTCCGTAGATGGCGAACACGGACCGCGGATACCCGTCTAGCCGATCGAGCAGGACGATCGAGAGCACGGTGAGCAAGACGGCTACCGCGCAGGCCTTGGCGTACTTCGTCAGATCCTGCGTGCTCACGTACGTCCAGAACCCGCGGTACACGCCCTGGTAAAAGAACGCGAGCATCGTCATCGCCACTGCCGCCGGCAACGATTTTTCGAAGCGCGCGAACATCCCGGTAGGGATCTCGAACTCGAAGCGGAGGCCGTAGGCGAGATAGTAGCAAACGACGATCAGCACGAAGTCGAGCAAGACCTCGAGCACGCGGCGCTTGTATGAGATGTCGAGGGCCAGGCGCACGAACCCGTGTTTTTCGAGCGCCGCGTCGCCTTCCTCGACGAAGCTCACCTGGGAGAGGTAGATGCCGAGGAGGCCGAAGCCGATGATGATCACCGGCAAAAGCCCGAGGCCCAGCTCGTACGAGTAGGCCTTGGTGAAGCTCGCGGCGGCACCGGCGACGAGCGCCAGAAACCACAGCACGCCGACTGCCTCGCGCTCGCTCAGGCCGAGCATGACGAGACGGTGCGAGGCATGGTCCCGGCCGCCTTCGGCGATCGAGCGGCCGCGTACCAGCCGCGTGATGGTGACGAGGCTCGTGTCGAGGATCGGCACCAGCAGCGTGGCCGCCGGTACGGCGACGAAGGAGACGATGTTCGAGGCATCGTCGCGAGCGAGCGAGAGCCCGGCCAATGTGTAGCCAATGAACATGCTCCCCGAATCGCCCATGAATATGGACGCGGGATTGAAGTTGAAGAGCAGAAACGCGGCTAGGCCGCCGGCGAGCGCAGCGGCGAGAACGGAGTCGCTGCTCTCTCCGTGCCTCAAGCCGATGTAGCCCGCCGCGATCATCACGACGCCCGCGGCCAGACCGTCCATGTTGTCGAGCAGGTTCACGGCATTGGTGATCGCCACGATCCAGAAGAACGACACGGCGATGTTCAGGATCTCCTGATGCGGATGGGGGAAGAAGCGGATTTTGTATCCCGCCCCGACGGCAAGAGCGGCCGCGACGAGCTGCGCCACGACCTTGCTCGCGGGCTTCAGGTTCCACAGGTCGTCGACGGCGCCGATTACACACAAAAACGATCCTCCGGCGAGCAGCGCCAGTGAGTCTTGCCAGCGACCCGTCCCGTCGATCCCTGCCGCGCCAAAGCCGGCAAGCACTGCTGCCCAAATCGCCACGCCGCCCATCAGCGCCGTGGGCGCGCGATGCCAGCGATGCGGCGTTGGAGACGCGACCCACTTACGCCCGCGCGCGATTGCCCGCACTGTCGGCACCAGCGCGATGCCTGCCGCGAGGGAAGCCGCCCAAGGGAGCCAAAGACTCAAGTCTGTTCCGGGCTCGAGATTTTGGACGCTCTGCCTACCCGCTCTCTAGGAGTCCGTCCGAGTAATCCGGACCGAGCACATGAGTCGAGCGCCAAGCATCGAGCGCGCAAAAATCCGACGAATACTCCTGCGGTATTCCGAGGATTTTTGCGCGCTCGAGGCGCCGGCGATCGGCTCATGGGCGACGGGAGCGATTACTCGGACGGGCTCCTAGGCCTTGGAGAGAGCGTTCGACTCGATGATGACGCGCGCTGCGAGCTGCACTTCGGCAAGCAGCACGGCGACGCGCTGGGGTCCGCTCATCTCGCACTCGAACACCACCGCCAGGCCGCGCAGTGGTCCCTCGTTGATCTGCAGCCGCTCCCCTGCCTGGAAGCGAACGGGCGGAGGCTCGTAGACTCCTCCGGGTCCGGTTTGCGTGCGCAGAGCGTCGATGACCTCGAGACCGACCGGGTGCGCGCAACCGCCGAAGCGTACGAAATCCCTCACACCCTGTGTGTAGCGTACGGTCTTGCCGACCGAATCGAGCGCCAGATGTACGAACAAGTACGACGGAAACATCGCCGAGACGCGCCGCTGCATCGTCGGACCGGCTCTCACTCGCTCGACGATCCGCGGCAGAAAAACGTCTACCCCCATGCGCCTGAGAAAGCCTTCGACGGACCCCTCCTTGTGCGGCTTGGTCTGCACGATGTACCAGGCGTCCGTGCTTTCGTTCACCTCGTGTGGAAAGCGCGCAAGCGTCCGCCCATCCGTCCGGGACGCTACCCCGCCGGTTGCCCAGGAATCGTACATTTACCTCTTTCCGCGCCGGAGGAGTCGGCGATCGAAGGCCACTGCGGGCGCGCCGTTCAGTAGAAAACGTCGGAAAAAACGCGCTCGATCCGCCGCCGACCGAACCCCGTCATCGCTCGGATCCTGACCTTCGCAAGTTTCGCTTCATCGCCTGGCGCCGATCGGCGATGTGCGGGAGGGAGCGCTCCACCCCACCCGCCCAACCCCTCTTTTTGGCGCAATCCCCACGTGCACGATACTCGAAAGTCCCTGCCGCTCGCAAGGTTTCGGGATGATCTACTCGGGGTTGTTAGAGATCGCGAATCCGCGTGATCCGCCGCGCGGAGGGAGTCTCGGCAGGGGGCTTCCAACGCCCGCGAAGGAACCTCGCGTGATTTTCGGCGACCGGCGCGCCTACTTACCTAGGATCCGACGGCCAAATCCGGGCTTCGGTCACACCGCTTCGATCGACTCGTCGATCTTGTGGCCGGCAAGGTCGTGATCGGCCGACGCGTGCTCGTGCGCGTCGACGAACGTCGTCGACGTTCTCCCGCAAACCTTGCACCGGAAGGTCGATGCCGCCGCGCCGGCTCCCTCCTCGCCCTTGGGCTCGCCGCCGAAGAACATCCACACGGCGATGCCGATCACCACTAACGCTCCGACGAGCACCACGGAAAGGTTCATTTCCACCTCCGCTCGGCTTCCGCTGACGGATGCTCGCGCGACAGCGGGGTCGGTGTCAAACATACGCGAGGACCGAAATGAGGCGCCTCATTTCGGTCGCTGCGTCGCGGCTCACGGCAAAATTTTCGCGTTCGATGGCGCCGGTTCGCTCCCGGATCTTCTCGAATGAAGGCTCGTGCGTTCGTTGAGGAGCAAATCTTGCGCCGAGCTCCTTTTTCTTCCAACCGTCGACGTGGAGCGGAATCGCAGCCGGCACCGCCTGCGGAAATCGGCAGAGTGATGCTGAATTCAGCAGCGGTTCTATCCCGGAAGGGCAGACATCCGGGTGCCGAACGCGGGCCGCGCGTAAGGCCCGGTGTTTGCAGCCGATCCCTAGCCGGAAGGAGCCGGGGTACGCTTGCGACAGTAGGCGGCCACGACGTGTAATGAAGGGCGTGGGAGCACGAAGCGATCGAGACGTCTCGCACCGAAGCGCACTGCCTGTCGTCGTGGAGGACCTTCGCGCCATCGACGCCCCCACGTCGCTACCCGCAGTTCTCGAGTGGCCGCTCGATCTTTCCGTCGGAGCCAGGACGGCGATCGCGTTCTTCGGCTGTCTGCTGCTCGCCGCAGTAATGGCCTTTCACCTGCTCGGCGCGCGCGGGATCTTCAGCCCCGCCGAGGCGCGCTACTGTTTGATCGCTCGCGAGATGATCGAGAGCGGGGACTGGATTCAGCCACGCTTCAACCACGTGCGCTACGACGAGAAACCCCCGCTCCTCTACTGGGCAATCGCCGCTTCCTACCGCTGGCTCGGGCCGAGCGATTTCGCGTCGCGGGTGCCGAGCGCCCTTGCCTTCGTCGGCACCGCCGCGATCACGTTCGCCATCGCCTACGAGCTCGCCGGACCCGCAGCGGCCCCGCGGCAGCGCTGATCTACACGACATCGGTCGGCACGTTTCTCTTTGGACGCTTCGTCTTCACCGACACTTTGCTCGTCTTCTCGACGACGCTTTCGCTTTATGGCCTCGCTCGCATTTCTCGGTACCGAGCCGGACCCGGCCCCGCGATCTACTTCTACCTCGGCATGGCTCTCGCGGGTCTGACCAAGGGGCTCATCGGGCTCCTCTTTCCGATCGTCACCGCGGTTGCCTACGGGCTCCTGGTCGAGCGGCGCGGCTTCTGGCGCCGGTTGCGCCCCGCAATCGGCGTGACGGTTCTCGCGGTGGTGTTCCTGCCCTGGCACGTGGCGATGGCACTGCGCGATCCGGCGTTCGTCGACTTCTACATCATCAACGAACACGTGCGCCGCTTCCTCGGCACGCGGGAACCGATCGACTACGTCTCGCTCTCGGTCGCCGGCTTCTGGATCGCGTCGCTGTTCTGGCTGCTGCCGTGGACGTTGTTCCTGCCCGGGGCGCTGCGCTCCGCTGTCAAACACGACGCTCGCCAGCTGCTGATTCCGATCCTCTGGTCGAGCAGCGTCGTCGGCTTCTTCACTCTGACCGGCTCCCGCCTCGAGTACTATGCGCTGCCGGCAGTCCCCGCGCTCGCCGTGATCATTGCAGCGTACTGGCAGCGTGTCTTCCAGCACCGCGTTTCCATTTGGGAGATCCAGGTGCCGGCGATCGTGCTCCTCGCCGCCGCGCTGGCGGCGCTGCCGATGCTCCTGCTGTTCCCGCAGGGCGGCGTCGATCTGCTGACCGCAATGGTCTCGAACGTGGATGGCTACTATCGAGAGTATTTCAGCCGCCATCCAGAGGACTCCTTCGCGCTCGTCAACGAATCGCTGCGGCTCGCGCGCCCGTTCGCGGGTCTGCTCTTTCTGATCGGCAGCGGCACGGCCCTGCTCGTGAGCGGCGGACGGCGACGCCTTGCCTTCACGCTGCTCGTCGCCGGCACCATCCCTTGTCTCGGCCTCGTGGATTTCGGCATGCGCCTGGTCACGCTCGACCGATCGCAGCGCGAATTCGCGCAGGTCATCGAGCGATACTGGCAGGACGGTTCACGGCTGGTCGTAGCGGGGGATTTCGAGGACCTCTGCGGTATCACCTACTACACGCGGCACCCGACGCAGATGCTCGACCCCGACCCGCAGGATCTTCTGTTCGGCTTCCGCAAAGGCGATGCCCGTGACTCGTTCGTCAGCACCGAGGAGTTTCTTTCGGAGTGGCACTCGGAAAAACGCGTGTTCGTGTTGAGCGACAGGCGCCTCGACCTGCCCGGCGCTACCGTGCTCGCCGAAAGCCCGCGCGATGTGTTGCGCGTCAATCACGTGATCCCCGCCGTGGCGACAGCCGCAAACGGTCGCAAGATTCTCTACATCGGTTCGCCCCACCCTGTCGCGTTTGTCCTCGATCCCTGCGGCGACAATGTTTGGTGCGATCGCCTTCGCCCGTTTGTGTCTTCGGTGTCGGAGCTCCGGTCGTCGCTTCAGGGCTCCTGGCTCTCCGGTCGACCCCGCATGAAGTCGATCACGTCACACAGGATTCCGCGAATCTCGGCGCGCGGCCGGTAGCCGATGAGTCGCGAGAGCTTGGAGATGTCGGGAACCCGGCGGCGCATGTCTTCGAAGCCTTCCGCGTAGGCCTCGTCGTATGGGATGTGGACGACCTCGGAGCGACTGTTGGTCATCTCGATGATCAGCCTCGCAAGCGCGTTGATCGTGATCTCGCGATCGTCACCGACGTTGTACACCTGCCCGATCGATTGGGATTGGGGCACGAGCTTCACGAGGGTCTCGACGACGTCGGCGACGTGCGCGAAACATCGCGACTGCTCGCCGTCTCCGAACACGGTGATGGGCTCGCCGGCGAGCGCCTGCCGGACGAAGCTAGGAATGACCATGCCGTAGCGGCCGGTCTGCCGCGGCCCGACGGTATTGAAGAGCCTGACGATCGTCACAGGAAGCTTCTTCTCCCGCCAGTATGCCATCGCCAGGAACTCGTCGAGCGCCTTGGAACAGGCATAGCTCCAGCGTCCCTTGTGGGACGGCCCGAGGAGGAGGTCGTCGTCTTCGTTGAAGCGTTCACGGTTCGACTTGCCGTAGACCTCGGACGTGCTCGCCAGCAGGACTCGCTTCTTCTTTTTGTCCGCGAGGGCCAGGACGAGCTCGGTCCCGTGTACGTTGGTCTCGATCGTGCGCACCGGGCTTTCGACGACGAGCCTCACGCCGACGGCGGCGGCGAGATGGAAGATTGCGTCTGCATCGTCGACGAGCTCGGCGAGGAGGCTCCGCTCGTGGATCGACCCGAATACGCAGTGGAAGCGTGGCGACGCCCTGAGGTGCGCGACGTTGGCGGCAGATCCCGTCGACAGGTCGTCGACGACGGAGATTTCCTCGCCGCTTTCGACGAGCCGCTCGGCAAGATGGGAGCCGATGAAGCCGGCTCCTCCTGTGATCAAATAGCGCACGGTGCGGCGCCCTCGCGCGGGGTCGCGCGTGTGGCGGCTACCGGGGGACCCCCGGGGACGTCTGCGGGTCGAAGACTCCTTGGCTGGTCAGCCCTCTCATCCTCTCCTCCTCGTTCGACCAAACACGCCGCTAGACGTTTGTATCCGGACGCTCTCTCCGGTTTCAAGGCACGAGAACCGACGTGCTGCTCGCCGCAGCGCGCAGTCTGGCGCCGAGCTCGGACGTTGACGACCGAATAGTCCGGCGGTATATGCGACAAGGTCGTCAATCCTTCGGCGCTCGCGCATCTCGGCGGCGCGCGCCGCGAGCCGTCCGAGGAACCGGTCGTGGACCGCCAGCAGCTTCCTGGATTCGCAGATTTGCTTTCCGAGCCAGCGGCCTTCGTCTCCAGGCGCGGCGTGATTGAAATCGCCAATCGTGCGCTTTCGGCCCACGCGGGGCGCACGCCCGCCGACTGCGCGGGTCGCAACGTCTGCGAGCTTCTGCCCGAAGGGACGAAGCTGCAAGGGTTGGTCGACGAGTGCATCGACGCGGGACAGTCGGCTCGCCTGGTTCTGCCCATCGCGGGCGGCGAGGAGAGCGAGGAGCTGCTCGTGGTCGCCACGCCCTGCCCACCACCGACGGGCGAGACGGAGCCGCTGGTGCTGCTTCGCCTTTTCCCGCGCCCACTGGCAGGTGAGGCGGCCCATCGGGCCAAGGAGGAGTTTCTAAGCGCGGTGTCCCACGAGCTACGCTCGCCGATGAACGCCATCGTGACTTGGGCGCATCTCTTGCGGCAAGGCGGGCTCGACGGGGCGGTCGCGAGCCGTGCGTTCGAAGCCATCGAGCGCAACGCACGACTACAAGCACGCATGCTCGATGACCTGCGCGAAATGTCGCGGCGCGGAGACCCATCCGGTTTCGCGCAACGTGGCGCACGTGATCGACCCGCCGCGGAGGCCGCACCCGCGCGTAGGGCCATTCGCGACGAGGCCGCCGAGGAAACACCGGAGGCGCCGAGCGAGCCTGCCGACCTCAGCGGAGTCCGCGTTCTGGTCGTCGACGACGACCGCGACACACGCGACTCGCTCACTGCGCTCCTCCTCGAAAACCGTGCCGAGGCCTCGAACGCGGCCTCGGTCCGCGAGGCGCTGCGAAGCCTCGCCGAGCGGCCGCCGCACGTGGTCGTCACAGACCTGCTGATGCCCGATCTCGATGGATTCTCGCTGCTGCGTATGATCCGCACGATCGAGGAACTGAACGCCATTCGCATCCCCACGATCGCGCTGACCGCCCTTGCGAGTGAAGAGAGTCAACGCCACGGCTTGGATTCCGGATTCGACGTCTACCTGATGAAGCCGATCAAGCCGGACGAGCTCCTGTCGATCGTCGCGGCCGCAGCCCACAGCCAGGTGGATCACTAGCGTCCGACTCGATCATCCGTTGCCCGGGGTTGTGAGCTATCGTCGTCGCGGCTGACGACACTAGGAGCCCGTCCGAGTAATCGCTCCCGTCGCCCATGAGCCGATCGCCGGCGCCTCGAGCGCGCAAAAATCCTCGGAATACCGCAGGAGTATTCGTCGGATTTTTGCGCGCTCGAATGCTTGGCGCTCGACTCATGTGCTCGGTCCGGATTACTCGGACGGACTCCTCAGACTTCCGGCGTCCGCCCCGCCCCTTACGATCGACTTGTACGAACACGTCGAGGACGGCGTCAAACCGGACGTCGGCGCGGAAGCCGTGGAAGCGCGGGCTCGACCCCGAAGCGTCGATCGCCGGCGAGAATGTGCTCGACGATCTCTCCGGCGGCCGCCGCGAATCCT
Source organism: uncultured delta proteobacterium (assembly GCA_963712515.1). Classification (GTDB taxonomy): domain Bacteria; phylum Desulfobacterota; class Binatia; order JACPRU01; family JACPRU01; genus CAVQIG01. Next base: position 279,783 of record CAVQIG010000011.1, on the reverse strand, counting down.
CCCTTCGTGTGCGGTATGTACAGCCACTTCCGCAGCACGGGATGGACACGGAGCGCGGGGAAATCGGCGAGCAACGAGCGGTGCAGCGGCTTCTCAGTAGGTACGAGCAATCCCTGCCAGGGCTCGGTCCGGTCGGCGAGCACGAGCACGAGCCGCCCGTTCATGTAACAAGCGACGCAGCCGAACATCGGCCTCGCCAGGAACGACGCCTCTGCCGTCAACGGATCGACAAGCGCCCGGAAGCGATGACGGGACAACGCGTCGCGCGAGTCACGTCGGCTTCGCCTTGCTTGCAGGCGCATCGGAACTCGCCTTCCGTCAAGGACCCTGACGGCGGAACCGTGGCGGCGCAGCGAATGGCCTGCGGCCCAAGCTCCGTCCGCGCTCGAACGGGGAAGCCGCGGCGCAGGATGCTCGCTCGAGGCAGCCCGCAGGTGCCAGCAGCTCGATCGGCATCACTTACCGATACATCTCCTCGATCAGGTCCGCATACTTCTGGCTCACGAACTTTCGCTTTACTTTGAGCGAGGGTGTGAGCTCACCCGTCTCCTGCGTGAAATCGTGAGGGACGATTCGGTAGTATTTCATGCTCTCGTAAGAGGCCAAGTGCCGATTCACCGCCTGGACCTCGTGCTCGACGAGCTCTTTGATCTTCGGGTGCGTGGCAAGCTCTCCGGGATCGTTCGTCTCGATTCCTCGAGCCTTGGCGAAACGGCGAATCTCTTCCGCGTCGAGGGTGATGAGCGCGACGCAGTACTTGCGGTTGTCGCCGATCAGCACGGCTTGGCTGATGTGCGGCTGGGTCTTCAGCAGATTCTCGACGTTCTGCGGCGAGACGTACTTCCCGCCCGAGGTCTTGATCAAATCCTTCTTGCGGTCCGTGATCTTGAGAAAGCCGTCAACGTCGATTTCCCCGATGTCGCCCGTGTGGAACCAACCGTCGACGTCCCATGCCTCTGCCGTCGCGTCGGGACGCTTGAAGTACCCCTCGGCGATGTTGGGTCCCTTGGCGAGGATCTCTCCGTCCTCGGCGATCTTCAGCGTGACGCCATGAACGGCCTCGCCGACCGTGCCGAAGCGATAGGCGTCCGGACGATTCGCCGTGAGGATCGGCGTGGTTTCGGTGAGACCGTAGCCTTCGAGGATCAGCACGCCGGCGGCATGGAAGAACTCCTGAATCTCGCGTGCGAGCGGCGCGCCGCCCGACAACATGAACTTGATGCGGCCGCCGAGCGATTCCTGGATCTTGGAGAAGACGAGCCGATCGGCCACCTTGGACTTCAGCGAGAGCCAGGGGGGAAGCGGTCGCTTCTGCTGCACATACTGGCTCCGTTCGCGGCCGATCGAGACCGCCCAATCGAAAATCCGCTGCCCGATCCGACCCGCGGCTGCGCGCGTCGATTGGATGCGGGAGTAGATCTTCTCGAAGATGCGCGGAACCGACGGAACGAAATGGGGTCGAGTCTCGCGGATGTCGTTCGGGATAGTTTCGATCGACTGTGCAAACGCCGTCATCGTGCCGACCAGCGTGCCGAAATATTCGGCTGCGCGCGCGAAGGAGTGCGCGAGCGGCAAGAAGAAGAAGTCGACTTCCCCGGCCTCGGCCAGGTCGAGCCGCGTCATCGCATCGAGGGTCGCGAGATGATTCCCGTGAGTCTGGACGACGCCTTTCGGGGGCCCGGTCGTTCCCGACGTGTAGACGATCGTCGCCAAGTCCCGTGGCCCCGTGCGCGCGACGCGCGAATCGATCTCGACGCGAGCTCCGCAGAGCGATTGCCGGCCGCTCTCGCGCAGCGCCTTCAGCGTCGAAACACTTCCGGTCGGCGGCTCCCCGTCGATCAAGAAGATCCGCCCGAGCTCCACGCGTTGTTCGCGCCCGTCCAGCTCGAAGCCGCGCGCGACGACGCCCTCGATCTTCGCCAGTTGCTTGGCGTCCTCTACGAAGCAGTACGTCGATTCGGAGTTCCACAGGATGTAGCCGCACTCCGCAGCGAGGTTCGAAGGGTAGACCGGGATCGTGACTCCGCCCGCGGCGAGGATCGCGAAGTCGATTTCGATCCACTCGGGTCGAGTTCCCGAGAGCAGCGCCACCTTGCTGCCCGGCGCCAGGCCAGCCGCGACCAGACCCGCGGCGATCTCCAGAACGGCGCGCGCGTGCTCGTCCCAAGAGACCTCCACCCACCGGCCGTCGCGCTTGACCGTGTAGCGTGGCTTGCCCGCGAAGTCGGCGGCACGCTGAAAGAACATGTCCGCCAAGTTGCGGTATACCACGGGCGCCTCTCGGTCTTCCCTACTCTTCCCTCTCACTGGTCTCGTGCACCGTGACGAGATCGACGATCTGGTAGCGGCGCTTGCCCTTCGGAGTGTGCACCTCGATCTCGTCCCCCACCGAGCGGTTGAGCAGCGCACGACCGAGCGGCGATCCGAGCGAGATCCTGCCTTCCGCAACCTCCGCTTCCTCCGGAAAAACCAGGTGGTAGACGATCTCCTGCTCTTCTTCGAGATCCGCGACGGTCACACGGCTGCCGTACGCCACCACCCCCTGCGGGATCGAGGCCATCGTGTACATCGACAGCTCGCGGATGCGTCCGCCGATCTGGCTGATTCGCACTTGCACGAGCTCCTGGCGGGCCTTTGCGGCGTCGTACTCCGCGTTTTCCGAGAGATCGCCGTGGGCACGGGCCTCCTCGAGCTCTTTCGGAAGCTTGTGGCTGAGCTCGTACTGCAGCTCGGCGAGCTCCTTCTTCAGACGCTGGACGATCGGTAGATCCACGACGGGTTACGATCCCTCCTTGCGGCGCAGAAATTCCCGCACCGCCTCGCTCGCGACCTTGCCGTCGAGGCGGCCGCCGAACTCGGCTTTGAGCTTCGCCATCAGCGGCCCCATAGCCGTGGCGCCATCTTGATAGTGCTTGCCGATCGCCTGCTCGAGCTCCGCGCTCGAGAGCGCTTGCGGCAAGAAGGTCTCGAGAAATCCCTTCTCCGAGTGATTCTTGTCGACGAGGTCACCTCGACCTGCCCGCTCGGCGAACGTGATCGCCTCTTCGCGCTGCTTGATCTCCCGCCGCACGAGCTGCGTGATGTCACTCTCCGCGAGGTCGGTGACTCCGCCGCCAGCCGCGCCCCGGCGCTCGATTTTGAGATTCTTGATGGCGGCGACCAGGCCGCGCAGGACCATGACCTCGTCCGTGGCGCGCGCGCGCATCGCCTTCGTCAACCGATCCTGAATCGCCCGTTCATCGAGCACGCTCATTTGGTCGTTGCTTGCTCGTAGCTCCCAGCCCACCGGTAGCGAGTCTCGCCGCGGCGGGACACCTGTCCCTCGATGGTTCCTTTCCCTCGCAGATTCTGCAAGCGGTCGGTGCCGCCGATCCACTCGAACGTGCCTTCGAACGGCACGAGGTCTTTCCCCGCGGGGTAGGGTGGAATCGTATAGCCAAAGATCACGAAGAGCTTCTCGCCAGACTTCGCTTCCCACACGGCGTACCCGCGAACGACGCCCGAACCGTTCACTAGGTCGGACTGCCGCAGAATCCTGGCTTTGGCGCCATCGAAGGAGACGCCCGCGATCTTGTCCGGCGTCTTCAGCTCCTCATCGCCGCTCGCTTGCGCCAGCTCGTGGCCGGGGAGGTCGCCAACATCGAGCTTCGACTGCGTGACCACCTGTTGCGCATTGCCCGTGCCGGCAGCTGCACCCTTCTCTGCCGCTGTCGCGACTCCGGATCCGAGCAACACAATCCCTACAATAGTTGCAAGCCTCATTCTTCGGGTCCTTTCCGAGCCGAGGCAGATCGCCAGCGGTGGCCGAGGCGTGCCGGCGGGCGGTAGATAGCGCGTTCGGCGGGGGGGATTCAACCCGCGACCACGTGTGCGGGGCCTGAATCGAGGGGGCTAACTGGGTAGGATATGCGACCGGAAAAGAACCTGGCGACCGACGGGAGCCAGGTGGAACGAATGCTAACTAGGTAGGATATGCGACTGGAAACGAACCTGGCGACCTACGGGAGCGAGGTAACAGGAACGCTAGTGAAGCGCCTCGTCAGCCCGCCGTCTGTCGGCGTCGCCGCGGTATTGCGAGCCGACGGTATTGAGCCTTCCAGACGCCCAGCCTTCCCAACCCGCGTACTCGTAAAGATAGAAGTACATCAACCCCGCCCCCACCAGCGCCCCGATCACGAATCTTCGCATCTGCTCTCTCGATCCTCGGAATTTGGTTGCGCCCGCCCGTGCTCGGCAATACGCTGCCAGAGCATGTCCACCGTGGGGGCGCGGCGCATCGACCGTCCTCAGCATAGCATAGGGACCGCGCTGCGGACGATCGCCCACAAGGTGCTCGAACAGGTATTTCCGTGGACCTGCGTCGGCTGCGAGGGAGCCGCCAATTTTGCCTTGTGTGATCGCTGCTTGGCCGCAATCGGGTGGATCAAAGATCCCATTTGCCCCCGCTGCGGTCTGCCGCTGGCAAGCCCGCCGAGCCATGTCTGCGGACGCTGCCTAGCTCGGCCCCCGGCTTTCTTCCGGCTTCGGGCGATTGCCTGCTACCGGCCGAGCGAAGAACGCGATCCGCTCGGGGTTGCCCTGCGTGCGCTGAAGTACGGGCGCCGGCGTGCGCTAGCCCAGCCGCTCTCGATGCTGCTCGCCGATCGGTTTCCACTGGATCCATCCGACTACGACGTCGTGGCCCCGGTGCCTCTCCATCTCGAACGGCTCCGTAGCCGCGGCTTCAATCAGGCTCTCCTACTCGCCCGCGAGCCCGCACGGCGGTTTGCGCTGCCGGTCGATCCAGCTCTCATGGTGCGCGTACGGAGCACTCCTCCTCAGGTCGGCCTCGACGAAGCGGATCGACGGCGGAACGTCCGCCGGGCCTTTGCACTGAGCGCGGGACGAAGGGTCGACGGCTGCCGGATCCTGCTAGTCGACGATGTGTGTACGTCGACGGCGACGGTCGATGCGTGCGCGGGTCTTCTCGCTCAGGAAGGAGCCGCCTCCGTCGACGTGCTCGTCGTAGCTCGCGCGCTCTTGCACTGACATGTCGGGCGAGGACAAAGTCCATTGGAACGAGGCTTACGCGACTCTCCCCGCGCCCGAAGCATCGGCCCCCGCGCCGTTCCTGGCCGAAAACTTCCCTCTCCTCATCCCCGGCCGGACGCTCGACGTCGCCGCAGGGCGGGGACGAAATGCGGTATTTCTAGCAGCGCACGGACACCGCGTACTGGCGGTGGACGTGGCTCGCACCGCCCTCGAGGCGATCGATCCGCGGGCTGCAATCGACGTGGCTCAAGTCGACCTCGATCACCCGTGCTTTCGCGCCCGCTCGGTCGACAACGTGGTCTCGATCAATTTTCTCGACCGGAGGCTGTTTCCCGAGATGGTCGGCTGGTTGAAGCCCGGCGGCGTCCTGCTCTTCGACACGTTCCTGATCGATCAGCGCGGCCGCGGACACCCGCGAAATCCCGCGTTTCTTCTCGGCCACAACGAACTCATCGATCGAATCCGGGGCCTCAGGATCCTTCGTTACCGGGAGGGACTGGTCGATGATCCCCCCGGCTCGTCGTATCGCGCCGGAGTCGTCGCCGTGAGAACAGACACGTAAGAGCCCATGTCACAGGTCACTCCCCTCGTTCGCGATGCAAACTGTGTGCGCGCTCCCGTTGGTCGCCTGGCGTCTGTTCCTGTAGATCCTACCAGGCTAGAGCTCGACAAAAAATTGACTTCGTTTGTGCCCCCTGCGTAAACAGCCGCCGTGCCGGGATCGAGAGCGCGAGTGACGGGCGTCACCTATCGCGATGCGGGAGTCGACGTCGACGCGGGTGACCGGCTCGTCGATCGCATCGTCCGCCTCGCGCGACCCACCAGGCGGCGCGAGGTGCTGACCAAGATCGGCGGCTTCGGCGCCGCCTTCCGCGCGCCTTCCCGAATGCGCTCACCGGTCTTCGTCACGTCCACGGACGGGGTCGGGACGAAGCTTCGGATCGCCTTCGAGCTCGACAGGCATGATACCGTCGGAATCGATCTCGTCGCCATGAACGTCAACGACGTCCTCGCGCTCGGGGCCGAGCCGCTGGTGTTTCTCGACTACTTCGCCACCGGCCGGCTCGACGTCGGTCGGGCGACCCAGGTGGTTTCCGGCATCGCCGCCGGCTGCCGCCAGGCTGGGTGCGCTCTGGTGGGGGGCGAGACCGCCGAGATGCCGTCCTTTTACCCCCGAGGCGAATACGACCTCGCCGGGTTCGTTGTCGCTGCCGTCGAGCGCTCGCGGTTGATCGACGGCAGCCGGGTTCGTCCGGGTCACGTGCTGATCGGCCTTGCATCTTCGGGCCTGCACAGTAACGGCTACTCGCTGGTGCGACGCATCGTCGAGCGCCGGCGGATCCCGCTCTCGCGACGGATCGCCGAGTTCGGCTGCACGCTCGGCGAAGAGCTCCTGCGACCGACTCGCATCTACGTCCGGCCGGTCCTAGATCTGCTCGCCGCCCACCGGGTCGATGCGGCTGCGCACATCACCGGCGGTGGGATCCCCGGCAATCTGCCCCGTGTTCTTCCGGCTCGGTGCCGGGCGAGAATCCGTCGCGCATCCTGGACGGTGCCACCCGTGTTCGACTGGCTACGGCGCATGGGACCCGTGGATCCGACAGAGGTCGACCGTACGCTCAATCAGGGCCTCGGCATGATCCTCGCCACGCCGGCGACGGACGTCGACGGTATCTTGTCGTTTCTTCGGCGCCGCCGCGAGCGCGCTTTCGTGATCGGCGAGATCGTGCGCGGCCGATCGGGAGTCGAGCTCATCGATTAAGGCGTTCGGATCGGACGCGTAGGGAGTGACCATGTCGAATCCCTTGCCCTTGGGAATCCTCGCATCGGGAAGCGGAACGAACCTGCAGGCGATCATCGATGCGATCGAAAACGGACAGGTTCCCGCCGAGATCCGCATCGTGGTGTGCAATCGCCCTCAGGCCAAAGCACTCGAGCGGGCCGAGCGCCACCGCTTGGCGGTCGAGAGTCGTCGACCACAAGACCTTCCCGAGCCGCGAAGCATTCGACGAACGGGTCGTCGAGGTACTGCGCGAAAAGGAGGTGGAGCTAGTCTGTCTCGCGGGCTTCGATCGCCTGCTGTCGCCCGTCTTCATCCGCGCGTTCCCGGAGCGGATCCTCAACATTCATCCCGCCCTGCTACCGTCCTTCCCCGGGCTGCACGCGCAACGACAGGCGTTCGAATACGGCGTTCGCATCGCCGGCTGCAGCGTGCACATCGTCGACGAGAAAACCGACCACGGGCCGATCGTCATCCAGGCGGCCGTGCCCGTTTACAGCGACGATACCGTCGATTCGCTCACCGAGCGAATCCTCGCCGAGGAGCACCGGGTCTATCCCGAGGCCATTTGCCTCTTTGCCGAGAACCGTATTCGCGTCGAAGGCCGTCGTGTCCTCATCCTCGACGAGGAACCGCTTGCAGACCGGGCCCTGGTGAATCCAGCGCTTGGCTAGGAACGCTGGAAGAGAGTCAGATGGCATTTTTCCATTGAGATCGTCGCAACGTCCCAACCGCTAAGATGTAGTGACATCGCGGTCAGCGGGCGTCTCGATACAATCGCGCCAGCCGATCGGGCGAAACACCTAAAAAATAGAGCGTACGGATCCACCACATGAGCGCGATCGTGCGGACTACCCCATAGCGTTGCCAGCGTCGCGCCGAAGTGTGCAAACGTTGTCGGAGCGCAACTACGGGACCGCGGCGCCGCATCGCCCGCGAGAGCGCGATATCCTCGAGCAGCGGCTGTTCCGGAAAGCCGCCGAGGTTCTCGAAGACGTCGCGGCGGATGAACAGGCCCTGATCCCCCGTGAAGATGCCGGTCCAGCGGGAGCGCAGGTTGATCGCCGTCTCGATCACGCGGAAGACCACTCCCGGGGCGGAGACGGCGACGTCGAAGCGCCCACCGATCGAATCGCGGCACGCCGCGACGATCGCTGCCGCGAATCCTTCGGGTACGATCGTATCCGCGTGCAGGAAGAAGAGAATCTCTCCTCGCGCAGCAGCCGCTCCCGCGTTCATCTGCGGCCCACGGCCTACGGGCCCGGCGAGGACGCGGTCGGCAAGCGGGCCGGCGATCTCGCGGGTCTCGTCCTCGCTCGAGCCGTCGACTACGATCACCTCGAGGACCTGCGGCTCCCGGAGCGGCTCGAGAGTCGCCGCGATCGACCGGGCTTCGTTGCGGACCGGGACGACGACCGAGACCCGTTCACTCAACGGGTCGTTCCGCTGCGGCCGCGTTGAGCCGCCAATCGAACGGCCGGTAGTGAACCGAGAAGTTTGCGGCATCGAGCGCATCGCTCAGGTCGGGACGCATCGCGAACGGCCGTAAGAACTTTTCAAGCGAACCGGCCTTGCGCTCGAAGTCGCCGCGGTACCACACGAACAGCCGCGAAAGCTCGACCCGCTTCGTGCTCGAATCGACGAAATTGTATTCGCGGGCGTTGACGAAGCGGTACGCGGCCCGCGCGAGCTGGTCATCGAGCCGCTCGACGACATACGGCTCGGCGGCGAGTGGCGGCCCGCCACGCGTGCCGTTCGAGATCGCGAGATGAATCCGGGGATCGGTGCTCGCGTAGCCGTTGAGAATCGCCCCCACGTCGTCGAGCGTACGCCTCGCGCCGGAGATCCGCTCTCCGAACCAGTGGAACATCCGCGCCCGCTCCGCGACCGTTTCCGGCCGCTCGCCGTGCACGACCGCGGCGATCACCAGCGCGTGGTAGGCGTTGATCCAGAAGGCCACCGCGCGGTCGTGATCGAGACCCTTGGTGTCGACCTCGGCCAGCCCGGCGAGCACGCGGGCGAACAGGGCGCCGTCCTCGCGCTCGAGAGACCGATAGGCAATTTCCCCCGATGCGTTGACGCGCTTGGCGAGAATCGTCGCCCACGGATCGTCGCCCGGCTCCCCCGCCGTGGCGGCCGTCGCGACGAGCAGCGCGAGGCCGAGAACGAGCATCATCCCGACTCGGCACCGCCTCCGAGCTTGCGACGGAAGATCTCCATCGGCATGCGGGTCACGAGCAAGCAGACTTCGTCGCCGATGCGACGAGCGCAGAAGCTCGCTCCGCCACGACCGAAGAACACGGGCTCCCCGTTGGCCGGCAAGCGGAACGGGAAGCTCTTGGCGAGGCGATAGTCGCAGACGATCGTGTACTGCCCATCCGAGTAGACCGAAAGGCGGGCGCGCCGCCCTCGCACGTCTGCCATCGTGCCCCCGACCAGCTGGAACCCGGCCGCGGACAGGTCGACGACGTGGACGGGGATCCCCTCACCCGCGTGCTCGCGATAGTACGCTTCGAGATCCTCCCGGCTGGCCGTCTGCAGGCCGAGTGCGAGCGAGCCGTTCGCGGCCCGATCGTATTCGTGGATCAAAGCAGTAAAGGAGGCGTGGCGATTCCAGACCACGATCGTCACGATCACGGCGACGCCGAAGGCGACGACACCACCCCAGCGCAGCGCCTCCGGCCACCACGGCCGTTCGCTCACTGTGTCGCTCTCGGCGAGCGCCGCAAGCACGCGCGTTCGCAGGCCCACGGGCGTGGCCGGATGGAGATCGCGCGCGCGGAGGAGGTCCCGCACGGCGAGCTGGCGACCGCGTTCGGCCCGGCACGCCGCACAGCACTCGAGGTGCTTTTCGGCTTCTCCGGCGGCGGCTCCGAGCACGCCGTCGACGTCTGCAGCCGCGCATTCGAGGTATTCGCTACAGTTCACGTCACCGCCCGACTTTCACTATGCCACGCTCGCGGGCGTAGCCGGCGAGCTTCCGTTCGAGAAGGCGACGCCCCCGCGACAATCGCGAGCGCACCGTACCGACCGGACAGCCGAGGACGCGCGCCCCCTCCTCGTAGGTGAGCTCCTGAAGATCGATGGCCACGATCGCCGAGCGAAACTCCTCCGGCAGCTCGCCAAGCGCCTGCACGATCTCTTGGTCCATCATCTCCGAAAGCACCAGCGCCTGCGGGTCGTTGTCCGCCCCCGAAGCCTCGGTCGCCTCGCGCGCCGCGCCCGAGTCGTCGATGTCCAGCTGGCCGCGGCTGCGTTGGCCGGCTCGATACTGGTTGCGAAACGTGTTGTGCAATATCGTGAGCAGCCAAGCCCGGCAGTTGGTCCCAGGCTCGAACTGATGAAAGAAGCGAAAGGCGCGCAAGAAGGTCTCCTGCACGAGATCGGCGGCCTGGTCGCGATCGCCGCAGAGATAGAACGCCGCGCTGTAGAGATGATCGAGATGTGGCAGTGCTTCGGCGTCGAAGTCGGCGCGACGCGACTCGCGAGCCTCCCGCCTCGGCATGCGCGGCTCTGTAACACACCCGATCTGACGACACGAGGCAACGCCTCTCTCGAAACAACAAACGGCGGTTGTGGAAGAGTTCCCGGAGAAGCTAGCTCGGTAGGATGCCCGAACGGAGACGGGGTCGCGACCAACGGGAGCGATCTGTGACGCAGGCTCCCAGCTCGGCAGGATGTTGCATCCCCTTTGATCGCACCCAACGGATGCGATCCGTGACGCACGCTCCTGACGAGCCTTCAGCCGACGACGAGCCCGGCGAGTCTGCCCGCTTGATCGAGCGAACGGAGCTCCTCGTAGCCCCCGATTGACTCCTCGCCGATGAAGATCTGCGGCACGGTACGACGCCCCGTCGTCGTCACGAGCCATTCCCGCGTGCGCGCATCGGCGGTGACGTCGATCTCCTCGAAGGCGATGCCACGCGCCCGGAGCAGCTCCTTGGCATGGCGGCAGAACGAACAATAACTGGCGGTGTAGATGCGTACGGGATGTGCCATCGCCTACTCGATTGACGGGTCGGGGGGCGGCCGTTAAGAGAGACGGTTCATGCCTCGCCCCGCCCCGGACATTGCATCCTCGTTTCTCGATCTCGTGGAAACCGTGGCGAGGCTTCGCCGCGAGTGTCCGTGGGACCGCGAACAGACCTCCAAATCGATTATGCCATTCCTGATCGAGGAAACCTACGAAGTTCTCGAGGCCCTCGAGTCGGAGAAGCCGGAGGAAGTCCGCGGCGAACTGGGCGATCTGCTGCTGCAGATCCTCCTTCACGCCGAAATGGCCGCCGAGCGCGGCGAGTTCGACATCCGCGCGGTCATGGACGCGGTGCGCGAGAAGATGGTCCGTAGGCATCCGCACGTCTTCGCGGGCCTCGCGGTCGCCGGCACGAAAGAAGTTCTCGGCAACTGGTCTCGAATCAAGGCAGAGGAGCGGCGGGCAAAGCAGGAGGACGTTTCGGTGCTCGCGGGTGTCCCCCTCTCCCTTCCGGCCCTTCTCCGTGCAGAGCGTCTCGGCGAAAAAGCCGCGCGCGTAGGATTCGATTGGCCAAGCGCCCGTTCGGTGCTCGACAAGGTTCACGAGGAGCTCGTCGAGCTGCGCAGAGCGCTCGAAGAGGAGCGTGTCGAGGAAGTCGAATCCGAGGTCGGCGACTGTCTATTCGCGCTGACGAGCCTCGCTCGCAAATCCGGCGTCAGCGCCGAGCTTGCGCTGCGCCGTGCCCTCGAGCGGTTCGTCGATCGCTTCCGATTCGTGGAGCGCGAGCTCGAACGGCAGGGGCGCTCCCCGCACGATGCGTCGCTCGAGGAGATGGAAGCGCTCTGGCAGCAGGCCAAACGCCGTTGACCCGCGATGCGCAGAGTGTTACCAAGACCGGCTGTACTCGGAACCTGACAAGGAGCGAGCCCGTTGGCTACCCACAAGTCCGCAGAGAAGCGTCACCGCCAGAGCGAGAAGCGTCGCACCCGGAATCACGCGCTCCGGTCGCGCCTGCGTACCCTCGTCAAGCGCGTCGAGAACGCGCTCCAGCGCAAGAACGTCGCCGAGGCGGAGAACGAGTTACGCACCGCGGCTCGCGAACTCGACAAGGCGGTCACCAGGGGAGTCATCCACCGCAACAATGCATCACGGCGGGTCTCGCGCCTGACCCTTCGGCTGAACGGCATTCGCGCGGCGTCCTGACTGCTCAGCCGAGGAGCTGTGCAAGCACGCGCAGCAACACGCCGATCTCTTCGTCGGTCCCCACGGTGATCCGCAGCGAATCGCGAAGACCGGCGATCGGAAAGTGGCGGACGAGCACACCGCGCCGCCTGAGCCCCTCGTAAAGCAGTCCGAGGTCCTCTCCTGGCCGACGCGCCAGCACGAAGTTCGCTTGTGACGGCGGCACTTCGAAGCCCATCTCGAGGAGCTTCTCGGTGAGCTCTTCGCGCGTGCGGCGGATGCGTCTGACGTTCGCCTCCATCCAGCGCGGGTCCCGCAGAGCCGCCGCTCCGGCAACGGCGCTCAGGCGGTTCACGTTGTAGGAGTCCTTGACCTTGGCGAGCTCGGCGATCACCGGGCCGGCCGCGAGCGCCAGGCCAATGCGCAGGCCGGCGAGTGAATACGACTTCGAGAGGGTGCGGAGGATCACCAGGTTCTGGAACTCCCGCAAGAGCTCGAGGCAATCGCCGTCGCCGAAGTCGACGTAGGCCTCGTCGATCACGACGAGCCGGTCGCGGCGCCGGAAGAGTGGGCCCAGCGCCGCGGCGGGAATCCAGGTTCCGGACGGCGAGTTCGGGTTGCAGACGATGACCAGGCGCGCGTCGGCGTGGGCGAGCGCGTCCGGCAGCGAGAAGTCGGGCGGAAAGGGAACGTGGAGCGCTTCCCCGCTGTGGATTGCCACCAGCGTGTCGTAGAGGGTGTAGGTCGGGACCGGATACGCGACGCGGTCGCCCGGGTCGATCGTCGCGCGCATCAGGATCGCCAACAGCTCGTCGGAGCCGTTGCCGACGAGCACGTTCCCCGGCTCGAGCCGGTAGAGGCGCGCGGCGCGCTCGCGAAGCTCGTCGGCGAACGGCCGCGGATAGAGACGAAGATTGTCGCCGATCGCGTCGTGGAGCGCCTCCAAGACCTGCGGCGACGGCGGGTACGGATTCTCGTTGGTGTTGAGCTTGACGTAGCGACGATCGCGCGGCTGTTCGCCCGGAACGTATCCCTCCATGCCGATGACTGTCTTGCGAAACACGGCGCCCTTCCTAGCAGGGGACGTTGCGGCATTAGTGGAATAAGTCAACGACGACGTTGGAGTCCACTCTGCGGCAACGGACTTATTCCACTAATGCCGCAACGTCCCCTGCCTCCGTCCGTCGGAACACGACAAGCTCCGACCGTGGTAGCTCATCGACCGATGACGCGGCTGTGCGCGATCTCCTCGAGGATCACGGCCCGCTGCGACGCTTCCGCCGCATCGTCCGAATCGGGCGGCAACAGCTTTGCCGACTTGGCGTACTGCGCGCGCGCTTGCTCGGCGTCACCGCGCATCTCGAATGCTCGGGCGAGATGATAGAAACCGCGAGCGGGGTCGCCGTTCTTTCCATAGGCTTGACCGAGATCGTACTCGACCTGATCGAGCGCCGGCGCGAGGGTACGGGCGCGATCGAGCTCGCGGACCGCTCCCGGATAGTCGCCCTTGGCGAGCAGCACTTGACCGAGAAGGGCCCTCGCCTCGGCGTCGTCGGGAGCGGACTCCACCCGTCCCCGCAGGACGCGGGCCGCGCCGTCGAGATCCCCGGAGCGGAAGCTGGCCCTGGCGATGTCGTCGTCGAGATCCGCTACGCCCTCCGCCTTGGCTTGGTCGAGCGCCGCGAGCGCCGCCGGCAGCTTGCCCTGGTAGAGGAGCACGATCCCGTAGAGCGCGAGCGCGCGCCCGCCAGCCGCGCCCGCCCTTTCGTAGCGCACCCGAGCGCCTCTGTCCAAGTCGAGGGCGCGGACGATCGCCTGCACCCGTTCCAGCGCGAAGCTCGGTGTCTCCGAGCCCGGCACCGCCGGCATGCCTCGGGTCGCCGCTTCGAGATTGGTGAGGCGCTCGTCCGTCATAGGGTGGGAGAGCATGTAGGGCGGAATCTGATCGATCGGCATCGTCCGCTGCTCTTCCCAGAGCCGCTTCATGAAGCTCACCATGCCATGCGGATCGTATCCCGCCGCGCGCATGTAGCGCATGCCGAGGTAGTCGGCCTCCCGTTCGAACTCGCGCAGGTACTTGAGCTGCCCCGCCGCGTTGGCACCCATCGCCACCGCGCCGATTGCGGGATGCACGAGGGACAGCAGCATGCCCGCCAGGGCTGCATAGTTTAGAAGCCGGGCCTTTTCCTGCTGGCGCACGACATGATGCGCGTGACTGTGCCCGATCTCGTGGCCGAGCACTCCCGCGAGCTCCGCATCGTTGCCGACGCGCAACAGAAGCCCCGAGTTCAGGTAGACGAAACCGCCGGGCACGGCAAACGCGTTGATCGAGCCGTCGTTGACGACGCTGAAGCGATACTCGAAGGGCTGCGGGGGGTCGAGCCGCGCGACAATCCGCTGACCGATGCCGTTCACGTAGGCGACGACCGCGGGATCGCGCACGATCTGTAAGGCGCCCGCCGCCTCGATCGAGAAACGCTCGCCGAGCTTTCGCTCCTCGGCGATCGGGTAACCGAGTGCCTCGCCGACGAGCGCCACGAGCGCTACGGCGACACCCGCGTGCAGCCGTTTCAAGAAGAGCGCGCCCCGCGGTCCTTCAGGATTCGCGCTGCGTCCTTGGCGGAGTACGTCAGGATGAAGTCGGCGCCGGCCCTGCGAATCGCCGTCAAGATCTCGATCGTCACGCGCGCGCCGTCGAGCCAGCCGCGCTCCTCGGCTGCCTTCAGCATCGCGTACTCACCGCTAACGTTGTACGCGGCGATCGGCACGCCGGTGAATCGCTCCCGGGCACGGCGGATGACGTCGAGGTAGGGAAGTGCGGGCTTGACCATGACGATGTCGGCGCCCTCCTCGAGGTCGAGCGCGATCTCCCGCAGCGCCTCGTCGCCGTTGGCGGGATCCATCTGGTAGCCGCGGCGATCGCCGAACTGCGGAGTCGATTCAGCCGCCTCGCGAAACGGCCCGTAGAAGCCGGACGCGTACTTCGCGGCATACGAGAGGATGGGAGTGGTTTCGAAACCCTCGCGATCGAGCGCATGACGGATCGCGCGTACCCGTCCATCCATCATGTCGGAAGGCGCAACCACGTGTGCTCCGGCCCTCGCATGGCACACGGCCTCTCGTGCGAGCAGCTCGAGCGTCTTGTCGTTGTCGACGTCCTCGCCTCGCAGCACCCCGCAGTGGCCGTGGTCCGTGTATTCGCAGAGGCAGACGTCGGTGAGGACGAGGAGGTCGGGAACGCTCTCGCGGATCGCCCGCACGGCCTCGGGGATCACGCCCGAGGGGTCGTAGGCCTCGCTTCCCACCGGATCCTTGCGCGCGGGAATGCCGAACAGAATGATCGCGGGGATACCGAGATCGCGCACCTCCCGCGCCTCGGCCACCGCGCGATCCACGGAGAGCTGGCACACTCCCGGCATCGAGGCGATCGGCCGCGCGACGTTGCGGCCGTGGATCACGAACATCGGGTAGACGAGATCACCGGCTTCGACACGCGTCTCGCGAACGAGGTCGCGGAGGATCGGGTTGCCGCGCAGGCGGCGGAGGCGCTGTGTGGGAAAGCCCATCCGATTTTCCGCTCTTCGGGGCTACCCTCGGCTCCCGAAATAGTCAATCAAGGCCGTCACGAGGCCGTCCGTCGTGTATTCCCCGGCTTCGACGTCGACGCTCCATCCGAGCGCGCGGGCGGTTTCGGCCGTGACCGGGCCGATGCAGGCGATCGCGGCGCCCTTCGTTTTTGGCGTCGCCCCATCCCCGAGAAGCTCGTGAAAATGGCGAACGGTACTGGAGCTCGTGAACGTGATCGCGTCAATCGAGCCGCGCTCGAGAAGCTCGAGCACGCGGCCGGGGAGCGCTTCCGGCGGCCTCGCCCGGTAGGTGGCGACGTCGACCACTTCGGCACCGGCGCGGGCGAGCGAGATCGGCAGCAGGTCACGAGCGCCCTCGGCGCGAGGCAGTAGGACGCGCCTGCCCCGGACTTGAGGAGACAGGCCTGCGGCGAGCGCTTCGGCTCGGAACTCCTTCGGCAGCCAGTCCGCGCGAACGCCGTGTCGCGCGAGCGCTTGGGCGGTGGCCGGACCGATCGCCGCCACGCGCGCCTTCCCGAGCCGGCGGCTGTCCCCACCGAGGTTCGCCAGCTGCTCGAAGAATACCTCGACGCCATGGGAGCTCGTGAAGACGACCCAGTCGAAGGATTCGAGCGACTCGAGCGCCTTTGCGAGCGCTTGCGTGTCATCGACGGGCTCGAGCTCGATCGTTGGCGCCGCGAGCGCCTCGGCGCCGAGACTCTCGAACCGATCGACGAGTTCGGCGGCTTGCTCTGCGGCCCGAGTGACCACGATCCGCCGGCCGAGGAGGGGACGACGCTCGTACCACTGCAGGGACTCGCGCCGTCGGACGACCTCGCCGACGACGAGGACTGCCGGGGGCCGGAAGCCCGCTCGCTCCACGCGATCCGCGAGGTCGCCGACGTTGCCGACCAGGGTCTGCTGATCGGGCCGCGTACCGGAGCGAATACAAGCCGCCGGGGTCTCGGGGTCCATGCCAGCCCTCGTCAGCCTGCTCAGGACCTCGCGCAGGCTCTTCAAGCCCATGAGGAACACGAGGGTCTCCATACGGGCGAGCAGCGGCCAATCGAGAGGGCGTCGCGTGCCCGGAGCCTCGTGCCCGGTGACCACGGTGAAGGAGGAGTTGAGGCCGCGTTCGGTGAGCGGGATGCCTGCATAGGCCGCAACGGCGATTGCGGAGCTGACGCCCGGAACCACCTCGAAGCGGATTCCCGCATCGGCGAGCGCCTGGGCCTCCTCGCCACCGCGTCCAAACACAAAGGGATCGCCGCCTTTCAAGCGCACGACGATCTTGCCGGATCGCGCGGCACGGATCATGCGCTCGTGGATCGCCTGCTGTTGCAGATCCCGCTGGGCCGCGTCGCCGCTCTTCCCGGAGGGCACGATCTCTGCTTGCGGCCGGGCAAAGCGCAGCAGCCGCGGGTCGACGAGGTAGTCGTGTATGACGACGTCGGCGGCGGCAATCGCTTCGCGACCGCGGAGCGTGAGCAAGCCGGGGTCTCCGGGTCCCGCCCCGACGAGATAGACGATGCCGAGCTTCACCGTCCAAGCCCCCGAAGGATCTCTCGGCCCCCCAACGCGAGAAGCTCGTCCGCGAGCGATCGGCCGATCGCCTCCCCGTCCGCTCTCGCGCCAGAGCGCGAGCCGCGAATGAGACGGCGCCCCTCGGGATCGCCGACCGCCGCCTCGAGCCGGAGCGTCCCATCGGAGAGGGTCGCGTGCGCGGCGATCGGCGTCGTGCAGTCGCCTCCCATGCCCGCGAGGAATGCCCGCTCGGCCGAGACCGCGTCACGGGCATCTCGATCTTCGAGCGCTCCCGCGAGCGCCCATCCGCGTCCGTCCGGTCGTGCTTCGATCGCCAGCGCGCCTTGCCCGATCGCAGGCAACATCTCGTCCGTCGAAAGGGTTTGCGCCTCCGCAACGGCGAGTCCGAGACGGTGCAGTCCCGCGCCCGCCAGCACGATTGCGTCGACCTCGCCGGTTCGCCACTTTGCGATCCGCGTGTCGACGTTTCCCCGCATCGCGACGACGATCAGGTCCGAGCGGACGTGGCGGAGAAACGCGCCACGCCGGAGACTGCTCGTCCCCACCCGCGCGCCCGGCGCGAGCCCCGCGAGTCCGCCGCTCGAGCGCGCGATGAGCACGTCGCGTGCGTCTTCTCGTCGCGGCACCGCCGCGATGCCGAGACCAGGAGCCGGCGCGGCCGGGAGATCCTTCATCGAGTGGACACCCACGTCGATTCTCCCGTCGCGCAGCGCGTCCTCGATCTCCTTGACGAACAATCCCTTGCCGCCCACAGCCGCGAGCGAGTGCCGCTGAATGCGGTCGCCACTCGTCTTGATGCGCGTGATCTCGGGCCGGAGGCCGGGGAAGCGAGCGGTGAGCTCGGCCGAAACCCATTCTGCCTGACGGATGGCGAGCGCGCTCGCCCGGGTACCGAGCCGTAGGTCGCGCGCCGGTTCAGTCATCCTCATCGTCCAGACCGAACAGGCGGCGCGCGGCCAGCAAGTCCCCCCCTTCCGGATCCTTCACCCGCTTGAGCCGCGAGATCGGCTGGTGGAGGAGCTTGTTCATGATCGCTTCCGCCATCGCTTCGATGGACTTCCGCTCGCCTTCGTCGAGCCGGCGGAGCGATCCGAGCGTGCGATCGAGCTCGCGACGGCAGATCGCCTCCGCTCGGTCCCGCAACTCGACGATCGTCGGCACCGCGTCGAGATTCTCGAACCAGCGCCAAAACGCCTCCACCTCGAAGCGGACGATTTCTTCGGCTCGCTGCGCCTCGCGCTCCCGTTCCCCGCGGTTCTCGCCGCTCACGCCCCTGAGATCGTCGATGTCGTAGAGGTAGACGTTTTGCAGATCGTTGATCCGCGGATCGAAGTTGCGCGGCACGCCGAGGTCGATGAGGAAGGTCGGCCGGTAGTCGCGTTCGGGCAGGACGCCGCGGACCTGCTCTTCGCTCAGCACGAAGTCCGTCGTCGCGCTCGAGCCGATCACCACGTCCGCGAGCGGCAGATAGCGGGACAGCTCATCGAACGGCACCGGCGCAGCGTGAAACTCCCGCGCCAATTCGACCGCGTGGTCGAACGTGCGATTGGCGAACATGAGGCTGCCGATTCCACGGTCGCGGAAATGGCGGGCGGTGAGCTCCGCCATTTTGCCGGCGCCGATCACGAGCACCGTCTTCTCCCCGAGCGATTCGAAGATCTGCATCGCCAACTCGACGGCAACGGAGCTGACCGACACGTTCTTGGCTCCGATGGCGGTCTCGTTGCGCACTCGCTTGGCAACGGAGAATGACTTGTGGAAGACGCGGTGAAGGATATTGCCCGCGGTGCCCGCCTCGACCGCCTCCTCGTAGAACGCCTTGACCTGCCCGAGGATCTGCGGCTCGCCGACGACCATCGAGTCGAGGCTCGACGCAACCCGGAAGAGATGGCGGACGGCGGCCCGGTCCTCGTGAACGTAGAGATGCGCGCGCAGGTCCTCGTGGCGTAGGCCGCGGTCGTCGCCGATCGCTTTGGCGACCACGCTCGGATCGACGCGCTGTGGATCGCCGCACGCCAGCATCTCGACGCGATTGCAGGTCGAAAGCAACGCGCATTCGTCGATGCCGGGGACCCGCTCGAGAAGCTTCCGCGCGACGCTGCCGGCGGTGCCTTCCGCCAGCGCCAATCGCTCGCGCAGCTCGACCGGGGCCGAGTGGTGCGAGAGCCCGACCAGCCAGAGCTTACGGTGCGCCGTCACGACCCGAACGTCCCCCCGTGGTGGCCGGATGAGAAAACGTTGACGCCGACGAACGAGACGAAAAGGACGGCGAAGCTGACGATCGTCAACGTCGCCGCCCGCCGCCCGCGCCAACCCACGCTCCTCCCATGCAGCAGTAGCGCGTAAAGACTCCATGTGATCACCGACCAGGTCTCCCGCGCCTCCCACGTCCAGAACCGGCCCCACGCGAAATGCGCCCAGATGGCGCCCGTGACGATCCCCAACGTGAGCAACGGGAATCCCCAGGACAGCAGTCGGTGGTTGAGGTCGTCTAGCCGTTCGAGAGAAGGCAAGAAGCGACGCCGCGCGGGCCGCTTGGCTTTCAGGCGATTGTCTTCGAACACGTAGATGAGGCTCGTCGCGAACGCGAGCGCGAACACGGCGTTGCCGAGAAACGCCAGCGTCACGTGGACCGGGAGCCAGGCGCTCCGCAGCGCCGGCGGAAGTTCGGTCGCACCCGAGGAAATCAGCACCGAGACGAGCATCAGCATCGCGGCGAGCGGCGCGATCACGGCGCCGACCACGGCGAGAACGTGACGGGTGTCGAGCAACAGGTAGAGGATCGCCAGGCTGAACGCCAAGAATGCCAATCCTTCGTCAAAGCTCGCGACGGCGATGTGTCCGAGCTCGAAGGAGCGGCCCGCGATCTCGAAGCCGTGGACCGCCGCAGCAGCCGCGAGAAGAAGCGGTGCCCGCGACCGCCAGCGCTCATCCGCGGTGATCAAGTACCCGATGAACCCGGCCGCCGCGGCGAGATACAGGAGAAGGGCGGTTCGCAGGAGCAAGAGTTCCATCGGATGGCTAGACGAGCTCGACCCCGAGCGCCTGCGAGCGTCATTCCGTCTCCCGCGAGGGACGCGAGTAGCGAGTCGATTCCCGCGCGGTCTTTCGTCCGTACTCGGTCGACGAGCCCCGCCTCGGCGAGGGCGTGAAGAATCCTCCGTCGGTCGGCATTCGATCGCGCATCGCTTCGCAGCCGGTCGCGTACGCGCCGGAGGATCGACAGCGCGACACCGAACTCGGGACCGATGTCGGCACGGAGCCGGTCACGCACGAACGCGGCGAACGAGGGGGAGGCTCCCGAGGTCGACACCGCGATCTGCAGATCGCCGCGCGCGAGCACGGCCGGAGCGATGAAGCTCGAGAGCTCGGCGCGGTCGACGACGTTGACGAGGACTCCGGCGCGTTCCGCATCGCCGGCGACCGATCGGTTGACTTCGGGATCATCGGTCGCCGCGATCACCAGTCGAAAGCCGCGCAAGTCACCGGGCGCGTACGCTCTTGCAAGCAGCGCCACCCCGCCCTCCGCGACCAGGCGGCGAATCGCCTCGACGACGCGCGGCGCCACGACCGTCACCCGGGCCCCCGTCCGTACGAGCCCTTCGATCTTTCCCCGGGCGACATCCCCTCCCCCGACCACCAACGCCGGAAGCTCTCGAAGATTCAGAAATACCGGATAATACGACACGAGCGTGGTATCCTAGGAGCGTGCGTCACGGATCGCAACGACCGATGCGGCTCCGGATGAGGTACGCGCGCTTCCCGTTGGTCGCGGGCCCGTTGCTTCATTGGAGATCCTGCCATGCTAGGAGGCTGCACCACGGATCGCACCCGTTGGGTGCGATCAAAGGGGATGCAACATCTTGCCATACTAGCACCGCGTCGAAGGGAGTGAAATTTGATCGCACCCGTCATCCTGCATGCCGACATGGATGCCTTTTATGCCGCGGTCGAGCAACGCGACCGCCCGGAGCTCGTCGGCAAGCCGGTGATCGTCGGTGGGCTCGGGGCTCGGGGGGTGGTAACGGCGGCCTCTTACGAAGCGCGCCCGTTCGGCGTCCACTCCGCCATGCCGATGGCGGAGGCACGCCGGCTTTGTCCACACGCGATCTTCGTGCCCGGGCGGATGGCCCGCTACGCCCAGGTCTCGCGCGGAGATCTTCGCGATTTTTCGAACCTTCACGCCGCTGGTCGAACCGCTTTCGCTCGATGAAGCATTCCTCGACGTAACGGCCTCTCTCTCACTCTTCGGAACGCCCGTCGACCTCGCTCGTCGCCTGCGGGATCGGGTGCGCGAGGAATGCGGCCTAGCCGTCTCGGTCGGGATCGGGCCGAGCAAGATGATCGCGAAGATCGCCAGCGCGATGTGCAAGCCCGACGGCTTGCTCGAGATATTGCCAGCGGAGGTCGAAGCCTTTCTGCGGCCCCTTTCCGTGGGGCAACTGTGGGGCGTCGGGCCGGTCTTGCGCGCAACGCTCGAACGAGCGGGAATCGTGACGATCGGGGATCTCGCCTCCACCGCGGCCGATCACTTGCGCCGGATCGTCGGCCGGCAAGCGCCGGCGCTCGCCGAACTCGCTCGCGGCCACGACCCGAGGCCGGTCGATCCGGGCCGCGAGCGGAAGTCGTACGGCGAGGAGAACACCTTCGCGCGCGACATGGTCGATGGCGACGAGCTCCGCCGCACGATCGTCGCGCACGCCGAGGCCGTCGCCGTGCGACTACGGGCGGACGAGTGCCGGGCACGCACGGTTGTGCTGAGGGCGAAGCTCGCAGAGCGTGTGCGACCCGGGAAGTATCCGTTACTGACGCGAAGCCGTACGCTCGCAGAGGCGACCGACGATGGAAAAAGGCTCTCAACGGCGGCGCTCTCGCTCTGGGAAGAGCTCGCACCCGGTAGGCGAATCCGACTGATCGGGGTCGCGGCGACGAACATCGAGCCGAGGCGCGGACAGCAGCTCTCGCTTCTCGATTTTCGCGGTGGCGACGATCGGGCGGCGCTGAACCGCGCGCTCGACCAGATCTCCTCTCGCTTCGGTCGCGAGGCGCTGCGGCGAGGCGGCGTGACGGTCGAGCGAGCCGCGCCAACGCTCGCGATCAAGGATCGCAGGACGCGATCGTCCGAGTCCTAGAAGGCGCCCCCGCTCGATTTCGAGATCGAGCGCTCGAGCTCCGATCGACGTAGCGAGGGCGAATGCCGCCTCGAGCAGCGCACGACCGATCCCGCGGCCGCGACGGTCGGGAACAACGTACAGCTCGTCGAGCCACGCCGCCCGCCCCGCATGCTCTAGGGTCCAAAGGAACGAAAGCGCCGCGAACCCGACGATCCGCCCCTGCTCGGAGGCTACGAGAAAGCGACCTAGCTGCGGGCGCAGAAGCAGCCCCTCGACGCCCAGCGCCAGGTCGGCCGAGGGGAGCGCGATGCCGTGCTCTCGGAGGCTCTCCTCGCTCCCGATGGTCGCGAGGCTATTCGACCACGGTATTCGGCCGAAGCCGACCTCGCGACCGACGGGAGCGAGGCACAAATCGCTCCGGCTCCGACCGTGTAACCTGCCGAGTTAGCCCGTGGGGATCTTCAGGACCTGCCCTGCGCGCAGCCGCTTTGCGTCGCGCAAACGGTTCGCCCCCTGGATAGCGGCGACCGTCGTCCGATAGCGTTTGGCGATTGCGCCGATCGTCTGCCCACGCTGGACACGGTGAGCGATGAAGAACGCACGCTGCCGCGAGAAGCGCTCGCTCGCCGGCAAATCGGCGTAGGCGACGGTGAACTCGTCCCTTCGCCCGGCGGGAACGCGGACCGTATAGCCCTTCGGCACGTAGAGTTTTCCCTCGATTACCTCGTTGGTAAAGCGGGGGTTCAAGCCTTCCAGCTCCTCGACGCTGCATCCGGCGAGCTTGGCTATCGTCGAGAAGCGCATGTAGTCGCGGGTGGTGACCTCCTGGTACTGGAGGCGCGGCTCGAACGTCACTTCCCCGAAATGGGTCTTGTAGTCGCGCTCGACCTCGAGGGCCGCCAGAAACTCCGCGTAGAAGTTCCGCGATGCGAATCCGAAGGACTTGCCCTGGTAGCGCTTGATGATCGCCACGATGTCGTCCGAGCCGACCTCGTCGACCGCCCGCGCTACGCCGGCGCGCCCATGGTTGTAGGCGGTGATCGCCAACGGCCAGCTGCCGAGCACGGCGTGATCATCGCGCAGATGATGGGCCGCCCCGAGCGTCGCGTAGAGCGGGTCGCGACGCGAGTCTTGGACCTCGTTCAGCTCGAGATAGATCCTCGCCGACGAAGGAATGAACTGCCAGATGCCCGCCGCACCGACCTTCGAATAGGCATGCACGTTGAAGCTCGACTCCACGAACGGAAGGCGCGTCAGCTCCACCGGCAATCCCTCGCGGCGGAAGATCTCTTCCATCTGCGGCAGATAACGCCGCGAGACCTCGAGCCCACGGCGAAAGCGCTCGCGCATACCCTGCTGGGTGCGTACGCGATCACGAGCTTCGGCGAACTTACGCGAGGCTGAGACGTCCTTGAATAGGTTCCAAATGTCTCGCTCGAGACCGGTGAGATCATCCGGCGAATAGCCGCCGCGCGCGAGGTGCCCGAGCGCCTCGTCGACACGATCCATCTCCTGCTGCTCGCGGCGATGTCGCTCGCGCCGCAGCGTCTCGTCGTCCGCTCCGCTCGCGGCGAGCGGACGGAGGTCGATCACCGTGTAGATTTTGTCTAGGTAGAGGTTGTCGTGAACAACGACCTGGTTCTCGGAATACTTCGCGAAGACGTTCCTCCAGAACTCGACCTGGGTGGCAAGACCCGGGGGCTTCGGGAAATCTTCCGGCGCGCCGAAGGCGATCACCGGGACGAAGAAGCCCGCTGCCACAAGAATGCTGGCAAAACTTCGAACGGCTCTGAAAGGACGCGCTCTACGGCTCGCCAACGACGGCTCCCATCACAACCTCGCCCCACTTCCCTTGTAACAATCGGGGCTCGCCGAATCAACGTCGAACATCGCCTAAGGCCCCTCGTGGCAACGATTCTCGTCGTTTGGATCGCTATGTCGGGGTGCTCGGGCCGAGGGCAACGCACCGAGACCCTGGTGGTCGGCCTCGAGGCGATGCCGACGGACCTCGATCCCCGCTTCGCCACCGATGCCGCCTCTTCGAGAATCGACGATCTCGTATTTCGCGCGCTCACCCGGCTCGACGAGCACTTGGAGCACGTCCCTGACCTCGCCGTCGATTGGCAATTCGACGCGCCGCTCAGCGTGCGCTTCCAGCTCCGCGCTGACGCGACCTTCTCCGACGGTAGCCCAGTCACGGCGGCCGACGTTCTCGCCACCTACGAATCGATCCTCGATCCGAAAACCGCGTCACCGAAACGCGAGAATCTCGCGTTTCTCGAGTCGATCGACGCGCCGGACGATCACACGGTGCGCTTCCAACTGAAGGCGCCGTTCGCGTCCTTTCTCGAAGCGACCACGATCGGCGTCCTGCCGCGCTCACAGCTGGCCTCGGGTGAGCGTGTGCGGATCGGCTCGGGCGCCTACCGCATCGCCGCCGTCGAGGCCGACCGCGAGGTCGAGCTCGCTCGCCGCATCGAGCCCGGGGGGATCCGGAAGATCCTCTTCCGGGTGATTCCAGACGACACGGTTCGGGCGCTCGAGCTCGCCAAGGGGACGATCGACCTCGTCGAGAATGCGGTTGAGCCCGACAACGTCCGCTGGCTCGAAGGGCATTCGGAGACGTGTGTGTGGCGGATACCGGGCACGACGTTTCAGTACATCGGCATCAACTTCGAGGATTCGCACTTGCGCGATCTGCGCGTGCGCCGAGCGATCGCGCAGGCAATCGACCGCCGCTCGTTGATCCAGCACCTGCTCGGCGGCGCGGCACGACCGGCAACCGGGCTGCTAGCCCCCGAGCATTGGGCGTACGACGGGGCCGTAGAGCAGTACCCCTATGACCCTGCGGAGGCGAAGCGACTGCTCGACGCCGCAGGCTACCCAGATCCTGATGGCGATGGACCCGGTGTTCGCTTTCGACTCTCGTACAAGACCTCCACGCTCGATTCGCGCCGGCGCATCGGAGAAGCCCTTCAGGCGATGCTCGCGGCCGTCGGCATCGGCCTCGACGTACGGAGCTTCGAATGGGGCACCTTCTATGACGACATCCGTCGCGGCAATTTCCAGCTCTACTCGCTCGCCTGGGTCGGCGTGAGCGACCCGGATTTCTTCTTCACGATGCTCCATTCGACGATGAAGCCGCCGCGCGGCAACAATCGTGGCGGCTACGCGGACCCCGAGATCGATCGTCTCGCCGAGCGCGGCCGCCGGACGCTCGACAGGGCGGAGCGGCGGAAAATTTACGCCGCGGTCCAGCGGCGCGCCGCGCAGGAGCTGCCTGTAATCCCCCTCTGGTGGGCGGACAACGTGGTCGTGCAGAGCGAGCGCCTCTGCGGATTCGTGCCTTATTCGGACGGGAGCCTGATCTCGCTGACGACCGCCTGGATACTAACCCCGCCGGGATCCGCGCGCGGCAACGGCCCGACACCCTGCGGCTGCGGTCATTCATGAGCGCGGCCTTCCGTCGACTGCTGCTTGCCCTGCCAACTCTCCTCGGCGTGGCGACTCTGGTCTTCTTCTTCATCCACCTGCTTCCAGGCGATCCCGTCGACATCATGCTCGGCGAAACGGCCTCGACGGCCGATCGCATCCACCTACGCGTGGCCCTCGGCCTCGATCGTCCGCTCCTCGCGCAATATGTGAACTTTCTCCTCCGCGCGGCGCACGGCGATTTTGGCCGTTCGCTTCGCGACGGGACGCCGGTCTCGGTGCTCATCGCGAGCCGACTGCCCGCGACGCTCCTGCTCGCAACGGCTGCGGGCTCGATGGCGATCGCGCTGGCAATCCCGCTGGGCGCGCTCTCGGCGCGCCATCGCGGACGCTGGCCGGACAGCGCGGCGACCGGATTCGCGCTGTTCGGCGCGTCGCTGCCGAATTTCTTCCTCGGCCCGTTGCTCGTCCTGCTGTTCTCGGTCTGGCTCGGCTGGCTGCCGGTTTCGGGAGCCGATTCGGCGGCGAGTCTCGTACTGCCCGCCGTCACGCTAGGGCTCGGCATGTCGGCGATCCTCACGCGATTGGTGCGCGCGGCCGTCCTGGAAGCGCTCTCGGCCGACTATATCCGTACGGCCCGCGCCAAGGGTCTCTCCGAGCCTGTCGTTTTCCTCCGCCACGCCCTGAGGAGCGCGCTGCTCCCGGTGGCCACGATACTCGGGTTGCAGCTCGGCAGCCTTTTCGGCGGCGCGATAATCACCGAAACGATCTTCGCGTGGCCCGGGATTGGCAGGTTGACGCTCCAAGCCATCGACAGTCGCGACTATCCGCTCGTCCAGGGCTGCGTGCTCGTCATCGCCTGCGGCTATGTGGCCGCCAACCTTCTCACCGACCTCGCCTACCTTCGTCTCGATCCCCGGGTCCGATTCGGCCGGCGGGAGGCCCGATGACCGCTTCGGCCCGGGTGGGCGTGGTGCTCGTCGGTTCGTTCCTGGCGGTTGCACTGTCCGCTCCACTGCTCGCGCCATTCGATCCGGGCGCGCTGAACCTGTCCGAGAACCTGAGCCCGCCCTCGCTCGCACACCCGTTCGGTCAGGATCGGCTCGGCCGCGACATCCTGAGCCGCATCGTCTACGGCTCGCGCGTATCGTTGCTCGTCGGCGTATCGACCGTTGCCGTCTCGCTGACGCTCGGCACCACGCTCGGGCTCTTCTCGGGTCTCGCGGGCGGCTGGATCGACGAGGTCGTGATGCGGACAATCGACGTGCTGCTCGCGTTTCCGGGAATCCTGCTCGCCGTCGCCATCAGCGCAGTGCTCGGTCCGAGCCTCGCCAACGTGGTCATCGCCCTGTCCGTGATGGGCTGGACGGTCTACGCGCGCCTAGTGCGCGCCGAGACGCTCTCGCTCCGCGAGCGCGCCCACGTCGAAAGCGCGATCGCCCTCGGCGCTTCGCCGCCCCGGGTGGTCCTCCGCCACGTACTTCCGCTGCTCGCCGGCCCGCTGACGGTCCAAGCGACGTTTGGCTTCGCTGGCGCCATCGTCGCCGAGGCGAGCCTCTCCTTCCTCGGACTCGGCACGCAGCCGCCCGCCCCGTCTTGGGGCGCCATGCTGAACGAAGGCCGGAGCTTTCTCCTAGTGGCCCCGCACGTCGCACTTTTCCCGGGCCTCGCCGTGTTCGCGACCGTTCTCGGGATCAACTTTCTCGGCGACGGGCTACGAGATTGGCTCGACGTGCGAACGGCTGCAACCGAATACCGGCCACCGGATACCGAAAAAAGGTCCGATGAGTCTGTACCACTCGCCGGTAGCGGGCAGCCTATTTTTGACAAACCGGACAATAGAAGCTGGAGCGGCCCCCGTGGGGTCGGCGCTTGATGGCGCTGCCGCAGCGACGGCACGGCCGCCCGGCGCGGTCGAAGACCGCGAGCACCTCCTGGAACGAACCCGGGATGCCATCGCTGTCGAAGTAGTCGGAGAACGAAGTCCCGCGCAGCGCTACCGCGTCGCGCAGCACGGAGCGGGTCGCGCGCACGATCGAATCGATCTCGGCGCGTCGCAACCGATGGCAGCGCCGAGTGGGCCGGACGCCGGCGTGAAACAGGATTTCGTTCGCATAGATGTTGCCGATGCCCGCCAGGACACGCTGATCGAGAAGCGCCGTCTTGACGTCCCGTCGCGTACCGCGGAGCCGGGCGCGGAGCGTCTCGGCCTGCAGGCGACCGTTCAAAGGCTCTGGCCCGAGCCCGGCGAGCTCGTCGAGAGCCTCGGCCCTCGCAACCCGCATCCATCCGAAACGGCGGGGGTCGCGGTAACAGAGCGCTATCTTGGTAGGCTGTTCGACCGGAGCGGTTCGCGACCAACGGGAGCGATCTGTCACAGACGCTATCTTGGTAGGCTGTTTGGCCGGAGCGGTTCGCGACCAACGGGAGCGATCTGTCACAGACGCTACCTTGGTAGGCTGTTCGACCGGAGCGGTTCGCGACCGACGGGAGCGAGCCTCGTCGCGGCTCTTGATCGGCCGGTCGAACTCTATGCGCACGTGTTCGTGCTCGCCGGCGGGCGCATCCGTCGGCACGAGCAGCAGGCGACCCGACATGCCGAGATGCATGAGCCATACGAGGCCGCCTCCGACGTCGGCGAGAAGGTACTTCGCGCGACGTGCGATTCTCCCGATCTTCCTCCCTACCAGCGCGCGCAGCGCATCTTGATCCACGACGCGGCGCAAGCGCGGCTCGCGAATCTCGACGCGACTGATGCGCGCCCCGCGCAGGCTGCGTTCGAGCCCGCGGCGAATCGTCTCGACTTCAGGTAGCTCTGGCATCGAGGGTTATCTCGACGCATCGCCGAGGGCGTTGGCGAGCCTCGCAAACTCCGCGAGGGACAGCGTCTCGCCTCGGCGACCCGGATCGATCCCCGCTCGCTCGATGTCGGCCGAGCGGGCGATTTTGGCGAGCGCCGCGCGCAGCGTTTTGCGACGCTGTCCGAATGCGGCGCGCACGACCGTGCGGAATCGTGCCTCGTCGTCGATCGAGACGCGAGGCGCCGTGTGGAGAGTCACCGCCACGATGGCGGACTCCACCTTCGGGCGGGGCACAAACGATCCCGGCGAGACTCGCAGGACGATCTCCGCCTCGCCGTGCAGAGCCGTCCACAGCGTCAGAACGCCATAGGCCTTGGTTCCCGGCTTGGCGATCAACCGTTCGGCGACCTCTCGCTGCAGCATCAAGACGAGCCGCTCGAACGAAGCGCTCGACTCGATCAGTCGCAGTAGGATTTGGCTGCCGACGCTGTACGGGAGATTGCCGACGGCCACCGCCGGGCGACGGCCGGCGAGCAGCTTCGAATAGTCCACGTCGAGCGCATCTGCCGCGACGACGTGAACGTTCGAAGCTGCCGAGAAGCGCTCCGCGAGGCGCTGTGCCATCCGGGCGTCGATTTCGACCAGAAAGAGCTCGGCAGCGATCGCCGCCAATGCGTCCGAGAGCGCGCCGATTCCGGGACCGATCTCGACGACGACGCGATCCGTCGCCCGTGCCGCCGCGACGATCCGCTCGACGACCCGCGACGCGATCAGAAAGTTCTGCCCGAGACGCCGCTTCGGCCGCAGGCCGAGGCGACCGAGAGTCTCGCGGGTGTGGCGGTGAAGCGATCCAGGTTCCGACATCGGCATCGTCAGGAATCCACACCACGGACGGCTTGCGACTGCAGCAGCCGGCGATTTTCGCTCGCAACCATCCGTGGCGGAAACTCCTAGAGCGGCAGGCTCGCCACCGCATTCAACGACAAGTCGTCGCGCTCCCCGCGCTCGAGCCGGCGCGCTCCGGCGTACGCAATCATCGCGGCGTTGTCGGTGCAGAACCGCGGCGACGGGAAGGCGACCGTGAAGCCCGCACGGCACCCATCGTTCTCCATGCGAGCCCGCAGGCGCGAGTTCGCTGATACGCCGCCGGAGACCACGATCCGCGGCACTCCGAGTTCCTCCGCCACGGCGAGGGTCGGCGTGACCAGCATGTCGACCACGGCTTCCTGGAAGCTCGCCGCGACGTCGCGGAGCAGCCGCTCCGGAACGGCGCTTCGCGCCTGCGCGGTCACCGCGATCCCGTACTCGCGGCGCAGGAACTCACGTAGCGCGGTCTTCAGACCACTGAAGCTGAACTCGTACTTGCTCCCACGAATCGTCGCCCGTGGAAAACGGATCGCCGTCGGGTCGCCATCGCGCGCCAGCCCGTCGATCACCCGTCCACCCGGGAAACCGAGGCCGAGCATTTTCGCGGCCTTGTCGAAGGCTTCTCCGGCCGCGTCGTCGCGGGTCGCGCCGAGCCGGCGATATAGGCCCGGGCCTTGTGCGAGATAGAGGCTCGTGTGCCCTCCCGAGACCAGTAGGGCCACGTATGGAAACTCGATCTGGCGCTCGAGGAAGATCGCCAAGAGATGTCCTTCGAGATGGTTCACGCCCACCAAAGGGATTCCCCGCGTCAAGGCGATCCCCTTGGCGGCGGATAGGCCCACCAGCAGGGAGCCCACCAAGCCGGGGCCGCAGGTGACGGCGATCCCCTCCACGTCGCCGATTCCGGTGACGGCCTTGTCGAGCGCTGCGTGGATCACGGCCAGAATGTTGGCCAGGTGATGACGAGAGGCGAGTTCGGGAACGATGCCGCCGTAGGGTCCGTGCACCTCATCCTGCGACGATACCACGCTCGAGCGCAGATCACGTCCGGACAGCACCGCCGCCGCAGTATCGTCGCACGAGGTCTCGAGGCCGAGGATGATCATTGGGCTTCAGGATTCAAGCTTCGAAATTCACGAGAAGCTACCGATTCCCTGGCGAAACAACAGAGGACGGGACGCCCTGCAGCCCGAAGCCTGGAGACTGGAACCCCGTATCCGGGTGGAGGGGACAGGGTTCCGCCGGCGCCTCGCCATCGAAGAACGATTCGTTGAAGCGCTCAGGGCAGTGCGACGTGGCGAGCGCGCCGCTCGCCGGGTCGATCGTCACCGTCTGGATGCCGGGGGGGACGAGAAAGGGCGTGCCCGGTTGCCCCGCCGTTGCGGCCTTCATGAAGTCGATCCATATCGGAAGCGCCGCCTGCGCTCCAGAAAGCCCGAGCACGTCCTTGCGATCGAAACCGACCCAAACGATGACCAGCAAATCGGGCGTGAAGCCGACGAACCACGCGTCGCGCCCTTCGTTGGTCGTACCGGTCTTGCCGGCGGCGGAAAACTGGATCCCGGCCGTACGAGCCGCCTTCGCCGTACCGCGGTCGAAGACGCCCTGCATCAGGTTTGTGACCAGATACGCGACCCGCGGCGACACGGCTTGAGAGGCCCCCAAGCTTCCGCGGACGATCGGGTTGCCCTCGCCATCGAGCACCGCGCGGATCGCGCTCGTCGTCGTGCGAAACCCGAGGTTGGCGATCGTCGCGAATGCCTGCGCGACCTCGTAGACTGTGACCTCCACGCCCCCGAGCACCATCGCCGGCACCTCGGGCAGAGTCTCGGGGAAGCCAAGTCGAACGGCGACGTCGTGGATGTGGTCGAGCCCGACCTCTTGCGCCAATCTCGCCGTCGCTGAATTGAGCGAAAGCTCGAGTGCCTGCCGCAGCGTGACGTCGGCGTGGTACTCTTCTTTGTAGTTCTCGGGCGACCAGCTTCGACCGTCATACGTCCACGTGAACGGCGTATCCGCGATCCGCCGCGTCGGCAGGAATTGTCGACCGTCCTTCTGCTCCTCCTCCTCCAGTGCAGCGACGAACACGATCGGTTTGAACACCGAACCCGGCTGGCGCTCGGCATCCGTGACCCGGTTGAATTGGCTCCGCGCGTAAGAGCGTCCGCCGACCATTGCCTTGATCTCGCCCGTGTGCGGTTGGATCGCAAGCAGGGCGGCCTCGAGCGGCTCAGGTTTCTTCGTGAGCGCGGGATGGCGCTTCTCGAGCGACGCGAGCCCTTTCGCCACCGCCCGCTCGGCCTCGCGCTGCAGCGACGGATCGAGCGTCGTGAAGATTCGGAAGCCCTCGCTCGTCAGCGTGTTCAGCGGGTACTGCTCCTCCATCTCGGCGCGGACGTAGTCGACGAAGTACGGGGCGCCGGTCGCCTCCGTCGACGCCGCCCGTTCCGGTAGCGGCTCTTCGAGGGCTTGGTGGTACTCCTCCACGGTGATGTCGCCGTTCTCGAGCAGCGCGCGCAGCACTTCGTCACGCCGGCGTGTTGCCGGATCGGGGTTTTTCGTCGGCGATAGATGCCCCGGTGCGCGGATCAGCCCGGCGAGCATCGCCGCCTCGCCGATCGACAAGTCTTTCGGCTCCTTGCCGAAGTAGAACTGCGCTCCCTCCCAGACGCCGAAGATGCCGCGCGAGCCTCGTTGTCCGAGATAGATCTCGTTCAGGTACGTCTCGAGGATCTCCACCTTGCTGTAGTGAAGCTCCACCAAGAGGGCCATCACCGCTTCCGTGACCTTGCGGTCCATGGTCCGCGAACCCGTCAGAAAGAAATTCTTGACCAACTGCTGGGTGAGCGTGCTACCGCCCTGCACGACCCGTCCCTGCCGAAGGTTGGCGTAAAGCGCGCGGAACACCCCGCGCAGGTCGATGCCGTGATGCTCGAAGAAGCGCTTGTCTTCCGCAGCGAGCACCGCTTGAATGAGGAGCTTCGGCACCTCGTTGATCTGCACGACCCGCCGCTCTTCGGCGGCTTGATCATAAATACCCGCCAAAATCTCGGGCTCGAGCTCGAGCGAGTCGAGCACCTGGCCGGTATCGAGTCGGGTGATGGCAGACACGCTCTGACCGGCGAGCTCGACGCGCGTCGGAAAACCGGGAAAGGGCCGACCCGGATAGTTGAAATTCCTCAGAAAGACCTCGAGTCGGCGTTCGGCGGGCTGGTAGCGGTACTCGCCCGCATGCGCGACATCCCCGTCGACCCGGCGGTAGTCGAGGCGATCCAGTCGTTCCACGAGGTTGAGCGGCGAAATCTCGCTTTCCGCGTAGACCGTGAACGAATCGGAGTAGATCTTGGAGGGGATCTCCCAGCGCCGACCGGAGAACCGCTCGACCAACTGGTGATCGAGCCGCCGCAGCGTGCGCAGCGCCCACCATCCGCCGAGCGCTGCGCCGATCGCGAGCACGACCGCCCCGCCGAGCAACCAGCGGATTCGTCGGGAGCTCAGAGCTTCGGCATCCTGGAGGCGAGTTCTTGACCGTGGCGTCGCGCGTTACGACTTCTCGCGCCGGAGCGCCAAGAAGATCGTGCTGTCGCCGCGCTTGACGAGGAGGAGCACGCTCTTATCCTTCTCCCCGCTCTTCAACGCGGCACGGAACGCGGCCGCGTCCTTCACGCCCTTGCGGTTGACTTCGAGGATGACGTCACCACGACGGATCTGTGCGTCGTCTGCCGGGCTTCCCGGCGTCACCCCGAAAACGACGACGCCCTTCGTCGCCGAATCGAGACCGAGGGACTCGGCGCTCTCGGGCGTCAAGTTTTGCACCACGAGCCCGAGGTCTTCGCTGTCGCTTCGGGTGCTCGCGACCTCGACTTCGTCTTCCTTGAGCTCCTGTACTTTCACGTCGACGGTTTTCTCGGCGTTGCCTCTCAGCACCTTGACCTTCACGACTTTGCCGACGGGGGTGCGGGCAACGAGCAGGGGCAGGTCGGCGGAATCCTTCACCACCGCCCCATTGAAATCGACGATCACGTCCCCGACCTGAATCCCTGCATCCTTCGCCGGGCCGTCCTTCATGACGTCCGCGACCAACGCTCCGGAGGACTCGTTCAAACCGAGGGATTCGGCGATCTCGGGCGTGACCTTCTGGATCAGCACCCCCAGCCAGCCGC
This sequence comes from uncultured delta proteobacterium, assembly GCA_963712515.1. Taxonomy (GTDB): domain Bacteria; phylum Desulfobacterota; class Binatia; order JACPRU01; family JACPRU01; genus CAVQIG01. The sequence continues at coordinate 246,329 of CAVQIG010000011.1, read as the reverse complement.
GCCTGACGTGGCCCGTTTGTTCGAGCTCCGGCAGCAGGTCCTTGGCGATGTTGATCGGGCTCGCGAAGCCGATGCCGATGTTTCCGCCACTGCGGCTGATGATCGCGCTGTTGATCCCGACGACCTCGCCGTGCAGGTTGATCAGTGGCCCCCCGGAGTTGCCCGGATTGATGGATGCGTCGGTCTGGATGAAGCTTTCGTATGGACCGGGCCCGATGTGGCGGCCCTTGGCGCTGACGATCCCGGCGGTCACGGTGTTCTCCAGGCCGAAGGGATTGCCGATCGCCATCACCCACTCGCCGACTTCGAGCTTGTCGGAATCACCGAGGGCCACGGGATTCACCGCCGGCGCTTTGTCGATGCGGACGAGCGCAATGTCGGTCTTCTTGTCTCGCCCGAGCAGCTTGCCCCGGTGTTCGCTCCCATCGGAGAGCTTGACGACGATTTCGTCGGCATCCTCGATCACGTGGTTGTTGGTGAGGATGAGCCCTTGCCTGTCGATCACAAAACCCGAGCCGAGGCTCTTCTGCTTGAATTGACGGTGCGGCAGTTGTCCGGGACCGAAGAACCGTTCGAAGGGCTCGAGGAACTCGTGGAACGGGTCGTCCGCAGTGCCGCCTTGGCCGCGGTGAACGCCTCCTTCGTTGGCGCCCGTGGTCGTCGAGATGTTCACCACGGCCGGGAAGTTCCGCTTGGCGAGGTCGACGAAGTTCGGCAGCGTCACGCCCGTCGTCGGCTCGGCGCTCTTCGGTGCCGCAGGCCTCTCCTCGCCCATGCCGAAGAGATCGATCGCCCGTGCCGGACTCGATAGGCCCAGCGTGAGACTCGCCGCCAAGGCCACGCCCCACCCGGCCTGCCAATTCCTCACTCGTTCGCCCTCCGCTCGGCCCTGGCTACTTCCGTGCCTGCTCTACGAAGCGCATGCGCAGATCGAAGAGGATCTTCTCGAACAAGCGGGCTTCGGCGGCATCGAGATTGCCGCGCGTCTTTTCCTGCAACAAGGCGATGATGTCGATGAGCTCGCGCACGGCTCCGAGGTCCGCCTCGGGCTTGCCTGTGACCGGATTTGGAATCTCTCCGAGACACATCAGTGCCTGGGTGCTGAGGCTCATGAGAAACGTACTGAGGGAGATCTCGGCGGGCTCCTGATCGAGGGCTTCGCGTTGCGGCGCTTCGGGGCGCTCGGCCGCTTCCGCGCGTGCCGGCTCGGCGGCACGATCGAGCGGCTCGTCTCGTTCGGTATCGTCGCGGACTTCACCGGTTTCGGTGAAGCGGCGTCGATCCTTGACCTGGAAGCCCTTCGGCTGCTCGCTCTCGTCGGTCATCGCCTCGCCGATTCCGCCTAGCTCCACTTCGCGTCAGCCGAAAACCGTGCTGGCGATGGCTCGTATCTCATACGTCCGTCGAAGACCAAGATCCTAGCAGCTCACGCCGCCCCGAGTCGCATGTTTCGCAGGCGTCGGATCCGCTCCTCGATCGGCGGGTGGGTGCTGAAGAGGTTCGCGAAAGAGCGCCCCGTCAGCGGGTTGACGATGAACAGGTGCGCGGTCTGCGGGCTGGCCGCCAACGGAACCCGGCCCGATTGGATGGCGAGCTTCTCGAGCGCGGAGGCGAGAGCTTCGGGATTTCCGCACAGCCGTGCGCCGCTGTCGTCAGCGCCGTACTCACGTGCGCGAGAGACGGCGAGCTGGATCAGCATCGCCGCGAACGGCGCCAGGATCGCCATCAGGATCATCGAAAGGCCGCCTCCGCGATCGTCACGGTTGTCACGGCTCATGCCGCCGAACATCGCACCCCACTGGGCCATGCGCGCGAGCATCATCACCGCTCCGGCTAGCGTCGCGGCAATCGAGCTGACGAGGATGTCGCGATTGAAGACGTGACCTAGCTCGTGGGCGAGCACGCCCTCGAGCTCCTCCCAGCTGAGCAGGTGCAGGATGCCGTCGGTCACTGCGACGACGGCATGCTTTGGATTCCGTCCGGTGGCGAATGCGTTCGGCGAGTCGGTGGGAATTCGGTAGACGCGCGGCATCGGCACGTTCGCCTTCTGTGACAGCCGGCGAACGATCTGGTAAAGCTCCGGCGCGTCTGTCTCGGCGATCGGCTGTGCGCGGTAGCTCATCAGCACGATCTTGTCCGAGAACCAGTAACTGCCGAGGTTCATGACCGCGGCGATGACGAACGCCCACTTCACGCCCTCCGATCCTCCGAGGAGATCCCCGAAAAGGAGGATGAGCGCAGTCAGACTGGCGAGCAAAAATGTGGTTTTGATTGCGGAAGACATATGCGATGCCCTTCAGGACGTTTCCGAGTCTTCCAAACTCCATCTGTCCGATCGCGCCGCCAAATTGGCGTAATCGGACGAGCGAACAGAAAAGCTAATGACGGGGTCTCGGCTTGTCAAGCCGCGTCGGCGACGAGCGCGAGGAACCTGGATCAAAGATCGCTCCCGTCGGCCGCGATCAAAGGAAAGGCTACATCCTGCTGAGCGAGCGCGCGTTCGATCGCGTCTACCGCGGCCGCCGGCGCTCTTTGCTCGTAGCCGCACCACGGCGTGAGGCGAAGCGCGAGGATCCGCTGCGACAGCGGTCGCCAGCATCGCGGATCCGTCGGGCCGAAGAGGGCCACACCGCGGGCTCCGACTGCTCCTGCCAGATGGCTCACCCCGGAATCATTTCCAAGATAGCCGCCGCCCGCGACCAGAATCGCTGCGACCGCGACGAGGTCGAGGCCGGTGACGACGCGGACTCCCGGCTGCTGCCATTCGCCGATCTCGGCCTCCTCCGCTGGACCGAGAAGAATCACCACACCCCGATTCCGCTCGACATAGCGGCGTGCGATCTCTGCGAAACCCGCGCGCGACCAGCGCTTGGCCGTGCCGCCGCTCCCGGGATGAACCACGAGAGGCGGACAGCCCTCGCTCGCCGTCGTCGAAGCATGGCGCCCGATGACATCCTCGGGAAGCGACAACCACGTTCGCTCGGGCACCTCGAGCCAGTCGTCCTCGGGCGCAAGGCACCGGAGGAAGTGCCGGGCGAGATGCATGGGCTCGATCGGGCGGAAGGGATGCACGCGACCACGCGCGCCTTGCCAGCGAGCAACGTTGCGCTCGACTTCCGGCACACCCTTTCCGGTGAACGATTCGATCGACCCGAAGGCGCAAAAAAACGCGTCCGCCTCCGCCGGCGGCGCGGCAGAGAATAGCCAGCTCGCCCGCCGATCCTCCAGGGGCTCCGCTTCGGCGATCCCCGTGACCCGCGCGAGCGGGACGAGATCGCCCTTGCAGAAGAGAGTCGGACGGCGCGCGCTGCGCGCGCCGATCTTCTCGAGTGCCGGAACGAGGCACACGAAATCGCCGAGTGCTCCGGGGAACACCACGAGCGGGCCGCGCGGTGACGTTTCGTCGCTGGATCGCACTTCTTCTCGTTGATTGACGCACATCCTGAAACGGCGTGCGACTGGGCGACTCGCCGTTCCCCAAAATTTGACACCCCCGGACCACGCCGATATCATCCGTTCGACCGCGCCCATCAAGCTTCCGGCTGATGCCCACTCCCTGTCAGGTCGCCCGCACGCCTCTCGATCTCGTCGGGTCGACGCCGGTGGTTCGGTTGCGGCGCATCCCCGGTCCCGAGCACGCGGAGATCTGGGCGAAGGTCGAGGCGATGAATCCCGGCGGCTCCGTCAAAGACCGCATCTGCCTCAACATGATCGAGGCCGCCGAGCGCGAGGGGCGTCTCAAGCCGGGCGACACGATCATCGAGCCGACGAGCGGGAACACCGGAATCGGTCTCGCCCTGGTCTGTGCGGTGCGTGGCTACCGCCTAATCCTGACCATGCCGGACACGATGAGCGAGGAGCGCCGGAGCTTGCTCGCGGCCTACGGAGCGACCCTGATCCTGACGCCCGACACGCGCGGCATGCACGGCGCCATCCGCAAGGCCGAAGAGATCTTGATGGAGCATCCCGACTACTTCATGCCGCAGCAATTCGTGAACCCGGCCAATCCCGAGATGCACCGCCGGACGACCGCACAGGAGATCCTCGAGCAGATGCCCCGGCTCGACGCTTTCGTCACCGGCGTCGGCACCGGCGGCACGATCACCGGCGTCGGCGAGGTTCTGAAGCAGAAGCGGCCCGCTGCGCGGATCGTCGCCGTTGAGCCCGCCGCCTCCCCGGTCATTTCCGGCGGGAAGCCCGGCTACCACAAGATCCAAGGAATCGGCGCGGGCTTCATCCCCGAAAACTTGAATCTCAAGGTGGTCGACGAGGTGATCACCGTGACGGACGAAGACGCCGCGCGCTTGACCCGTCGCCTGGCTCGCGAGGAGGGTATGCTGCTCGGTATCTCCTCCGGCTCGAACTGCTGGGCGGCGCTCGAGGTGGGTAAGCGATTGGGGCCCGGGAAGGTCGTGCTGACGGTCTTCTGCGATACCGGCGAGCGTTATCTCACGACCGAAGTGTTCCAAGCGGAAGGGATATGAGCGCCGAGGAAAAGCTCGCGACGCTTCGAGGCTCGCTCCACGAGATGGGTCGGGTGCTGGTCTGCTTCTCGGGAGGTGTCGACTCGAGCTTCCTGTTGCGTGTCGCGCACGACGTCCTCGGTCGCCAAACCATCGCGCTCACGACGGTGTCGCCGACCAATCCCGAGGAGGATACGATGGAGGCCGCCACGCTGGCGGCCGAGCTCGGCGTCGAGCACGTGGTCGTGAACGTCAACGAGCTCGAGATTCCCAACTACCGCGAGAACCCGGTCAATCGCTGCTATTTCTGCAAGTCCAATCTCTACGAGATCGCCACCACGGAGGCGTCGCGGCGGGCGGTTCCGTGGATCATCGACGGCGTGAACGACGACGACCTCGGCGACTACCGCCCGGGTCTGAAGGCGGCCTCGGAGCGGGCGATTCGTCATCCGCTCGCCGAGGCGGCGCTCAGCAAAGCCGAGATTCGCGAGCTCAGCCAGGGCCTCGGGTTGAAGAGCTTCGATCGGCCCGCCAGCCCCTGCCTCTCCTCACGTTTCCCCTACGGCACGGCGATCACGCTCGACGCGCTCGAGCGGGTCGCCCGCGGGGAGAAGTGGCTCCGCGCCCACGGTTTTCGCGAGTGCCGGGTGCGCTACTTCGGCGCGCGCGCGCGCATCGAGGTGCCGCTCGCCGACGTTCCCCGGCTCGCCGCCGAACCGCTGCGCGGCGAGGTCGACGCGAGCTTTCGGGAGATCGGCTTCCATGAGGTCGAGGTCGACCCCCGCGGATTCCGCAGTGGAAGCTTGAACGCAGTGATCGCGTCGACCCGGGGTTAACGCCCCCCCGCCCCTTGCGGGCGTTCGTCAGCCTTCCTTGTCCTCGTACTTCTCCTTGAGCCCGTGAACGACCGCCGCGTCGGCAAGCGTCGTGGTGTCGCCGAGCGCGCGTCCCTCGGCCACGTCGCGCAACAAGCGCCGCATGATCTTTCCGCTGCGCGTCTTCGGCAGCTCGGCTGCGAAGATGATGTCGTCCGGTCGGGCGATGGCGCCGATCTTCTTCGCCACGTGCTCCTTCAGCTCCTTCATGAGCTCGGCGGTGCCTGGCCGGCCCTCCTTGAGGGTCACGAACGCCGAGATCGCCTGGCCCTTGACCTCGTGCGCCTTGCCGATCACCGCCGCTTCGGCGACCGCAGCGTGGTCGACGAGCGAGCTCTCGACCTCGTAGGTGCTGATGCGGTGCCCGGCGATGTTCATGACATCGTCGACGCGTCCGAGAAGCCAGAAGTATCCGTCGGTGTCGCGCTTGGCTCCGTCCCCCGTGAAGTACATCCCCGGGAAACGCGTCCAGTAGACCTGCTCGAAGCGCTGGGGATCCTTGTAGAGCGTCCGCGCCATCGCTGGCCATGGCTTCTTCAGGATCAGATAGCCGCTCGTCGCCGGCTTCCCCTTCTCGTCGACGACCTCCGCCTCGATGCCCGGGAAGGGGCGCGTCGCCGAGCCGGGCTTCAACGTAGTGATCCCCGGGAGCGGCGTGATCAGAATCATGCCGGTTTCGGTCTGCCACCACGTGTCGACGATCGGGCAGCGGCGCCGGCCGATGTGGTCGTAGTACCAGACCCAGGCCTCGGGATTGATCGGCTCGCCGACCGAACCAAGGAGGCGAAGCGAGGACAGATCTCGCTTGGCCGGCAGCTCCGTTCCCCATTTCATGAACGAGCGGATCGCCGTCGGCGCCATGTAGATGAGGCTCACCCTGTAGCGCTCGACGATCTGCCACCAGCGGTCCCGCGCGGGATAGTCGGGGGTGCCCTCGTACATCACCGACGTCGCGCCGCTCGAGAGCGGCCCGTAGACGATGTAGCTGTGGCCGGTGACCCAGCCGATGTCGGCTGCGCACCAGAAGACGTCGTCCTCCCGCCAATCGAAGATCCACTGGAAGGTCGTCGTCACCCCGAGCAGGTAGCCACCCGTCGTGTGGACGATTCCCTTCGGCTTCCCCGTCGTCCCGCTGGTGTAGAGGATGTAGAGAATGTCCTCGCTGTCCATGGCCTCGACCGGACACTCGGCCGACGCCTTCGCCATCGCCTCGTGCCACCAGAGGTCGCGCCCGCGCTTCATGTCGACCGGTTCGCCCGTGCGACGCACCACGACGACGTGCTCGATCGACGGCGTTTCGGCAACCGACGCATCGGCGTTCTGCTTGAGCGGCACGACCGTTCCACGCCGGTACCCGCCGTCGGCGGTGACCAGCACCTTGGCTTCCGCATCGAGGATGCGGTCGCGCAGGGCCTCGGAGCTGAATCCGCCGAAGACCACTCCGTGGACCGCGCCGATGCGTGCGCAGGCCAGCATCGCGATCGGCAGCTCGGGGATCATCGGCATGTAGATGGCGACCCGATCGCCCTTCATCACGCCGAGACCCTTCAAGACATTGGCGAACTTTTGCACCTCGCGATGGAGGTCCGCGTAGGTGACCTCACGCTCGTCGTCGTTCTCGCCGAGCCAGAGATACGCTTTGCGGTCGCCGCGCCCCGCAGCCACGTGACGATCGAGGCAGTTCGCCGACACGTTCAGCCGACCGCCCCGAAACCACTTCGCCCACGGTGGGTCCCACTCGAGCGTCGTGTCCCACTTGCGGATCCACTCGAGCTTCTCGGCGGCGAGCTTGGCCCAGAAGCCTTCGAGATCCTTCGCCGCCTCACGGTAAGCTGCGTCGCTCTGAACCGTCGCGCGCCGTTGGAAGTCGGCCGGCGGCGGAAACTTCCGCTGCTCGTCCAGCATTGCCTCGATCGTCTTCGGGTCGGCCATGGATTCTCCCCTCCTCGACCGCCCTCTCCCACACTGGAGAGGACCTGAGGTCTACCGCAGTAGCGTGGTCAGCAACGCCAGATAGTCCCCGAGGTTACGCGTGATCAAGAAGTGCCAGCGCGCGAACTCGCGAGCATCGCTGCCCATCTTTGCTGCAAGCTCGGGGTTGTTGAGCAAGGTGCGGATCCGAAACGCACAGCCCTCGACGGAGTTCACCGTGTAGCCGGTAACCTCGTAGATGAGTTGGGCGGTGATCCCGCCGGCAAACCCGCCGATCACGGGCTTTCCCTTCCACATCGCCTCGGCGACCATCAAACCGAAGCCCTCGCGCGTCGACTTCTGGATGACGATCGTCGCCGCGCGCTGGAGAGCGTTGATCTCGATCTCCGCGTTCTCGGGGAGCTGCAGAATGTAGATGTCGGGATCGCCCGCCGCCGCCTCTTCCATCTCGACAAGGATCCGCCGCCCCTCATCGCCAGGAGCCGGAGCTCCCGCGAGCACGAGGCGGCAGTCGTTCTGCTTCTTGGCGATGTGGTACGCCTCGATCACGCCCACCGGATCCTTGAATCGGTGGAAGCGCGAAGCTTGCAACAAGATCGGTTTGTCCCGGGGGATCCCCAACCGATCGAGAGTCCCGCGAATCTCGCTCTCGCTGAGCTCCCGATTCTTGTCGGACAACGGATCGATCGATGGATAGATGAGGAACTGCGGGATGGGTAGTCGCTGGGCGAATTTCGGCAGCGAAAACACGGCCGCATCGTACTTGACCACGAACTGGCGGAGCATCGCCCATGCCTTGCGCTGCGGGCGCGCGATGTCGAGGTGGCAGCGCCACACCCACTTGCCTTCCTGAGGCCGGATGTCGATCAGCGGCACCGGTTGATGATCGTGAATCACCACGACGTCCGCGTCGAACGACAGCTGCCGGGCGTTTTCGCGGTTCGTGGCCACGAACTGCTGGAGCATCTCCTCGTTGAACCGATCCTCTTCGCCCTGGAGCATGTTGTAGAGCGCCTGGCAGGCCGCTTCGAAGCCCTCGCCGCCGCGGATCACTTCCCAACGCGCGTCGATGCCGAGCTCCTGCAAGAGCGGCGTATGACGCTCGAGCATCTCCGCCACTCCCGTGCCGCTGCGGTTGGCATTGATGCGCAGGACCTTTCGCGACCGGAGCTTCTCCGCCATCCGCCGCAAGATGTCCACGGAGCCGGGGGGCGAAATGCTGCGATAGTCGTCGAGCGAGACTGCCATAGCCGCTCTCGGCTCAGCTCGGCCTCGCGGCAACCAAAACGCGCGAGCGGGACGCGACGTCGTTTCTCATATTGACGTGCGAAAGCGTGACTTCCTACCGTAGTAGCTCATCGCCCTTCTCGCTCTGCCTTCTCGCAGAGCTCGATCAATCGCCTGCGCACCCCTTCGAGGCTGGTCGCGTATGGGTTCACCGCACCGACCTGGAGAGCGAGCTCCTTCAACCCGAGCTCGTCCTCGATCCAGGCGACGAAGTCGCTGCGACGCTTGCCCTTGCGCGCCAGCGCCGCCAGGACGTGGAAGTAGACCGCGCTCGAGTCGACTCGCCCGAGACCCTCGCGCAGTTCGGTCAACGTCCGCGCCTTGATTCCAGCCGGGACGGCCAGGATGCGCGACTGCATGAAGAAAAACAGCTCGCCGTAGACGACCCGCGGCACGGACCCGACGTGAGCCAGATGGTCGTCGAGGATCGTCACGAGCTCGTTTCGCAACGCCTCGAGATCGCCTACCTCCGAAGGATCGATCACGGCTAGGCGCTCGCCGAGCACCCGGTCGCGCAGCTGGATCGCCGCCCAGTTGGCGAAGTCGTTCGGATAGGGTCCGGCGATGTAAGGATGGCGGAGAAAGTAGCTGTGCGTGTGGAAGTAGATGCTGTCGAGGGGGACTTCCTCGAGCCCGTCGAGAAGCTCCTGCACGTCCGCCGCCCGCCGACCGAGCATCTCGCGCAGCTCCCAGCACGCCATGAACTGAAACGGGTGCTTCGCTTCGCCGTCCTTGCCGCTCAATGCAACCCCCGGGGGCACTCGTCAGGATTCGGTACTATACACTGGGCGGCGAAAAATTGACACTCGTCGTCAGATACTTCTGTACGTCGGAGGCGGTCTTGGTCGCTTGGTCGAGAGAATCCCCGACCGATACTCCCTCGAAGTAGTTCCCTGCGAGAAAGACGCCGGGCGCGGATGCCAGGCCGGCGAGGATCCGTTGCACTCGTCGCGAGTGGCCGAGCGTGTATTGCGGAATCGAGCGTGGGTAGCGATCGATCGCCAGCAACGCAGCCCTTCCCTTGACGCCGAGGATCCGCGCCAGATCCCTTCGCACGCCGTCGACGAGCGCGTCCTCCCCGAGCTCGGCGCCGCCGGGGTCGCGGGTCCCGCCGACGAAGACCGTGAACGAGACGCGGCCGGCCGGAGCCCTCTCGGCAAAGACCGAGGACGGCCAAAGACAACCGAGCATGCGCGCGTCTTCACCCGGGGCGACCAGAAAGCCGAAGCCCCGCAGTGGATGGGCGACGTCGGCGCGCGCGCATTCGAGGCTAACCACTGCCAGAGGCGGCGCCTCGAGCTCCGCGAGAGCCGCGCTCGTTTGCGGCGCGACGGACGCGAGCAAGCGCGCCGCGTTCCACGGAGGCGTCGCCACGACCACCGCTCGCGCCGCCAGCCGCCGAGCGCCATGTTGCCGGTCGACCTCGATCTCGAGCGGAGCGCCGTTCGCCTCGCGACGCAAGAGTCTCTGGACGCCGCTCGCCAAATGCAGTCGGCCGTCGATTCGCTCGGCCAGCGCCGCCGGCAGGCTCTCCATGCCGCGGCGCAAGGCCACCAAACGTCTGGCGGCGCCACCCGCCGTTCCACGCCTCGAGCGCAACGCGCCCCTGAGGACGCCCCCGAACTGGCGCTCCAAGCCCACCAAGGAGGGCAGCACCGCGCAGGCGCTGAGGAGCACCGGATCGCCCGCGAACGTCCCGAAGACGAACGGCGCGGCGATCGTGTCGGCGATCTCCCGGCCGAAGCGACGAACGACGAAGGAATCGACCGATTCCTCGCCCCCGCCGCGCATGGGTGGAATTCGCAGCTCCCGCACGAATCGCCATTTCGCGCGCAGTGAGAGGAGCCGCGTGCGGGCCAGTGCCACGGGCCCGAGCGGAAGCACGTGAAGCTCGCCGTGGCGAAGGATGAACCGCGGCAACCCAGGCTCGGCCTGCAGGAGCTCCTTTTCGAGATCGACCTCGCGGACGAGATCGACGAAACCGGGGGTTGCTTGCACGGTGTTGGCTCCTGCCTCGACCAAGAAGCCGTCTCGACGGTGAGAGCGGAGGGCACCGCCCACCCGCTCCGCCGCTTCGAAGCAAACGGCTTCGATCCCCGCCTGGCGAAGCCGCCACGAGCAAACGAGGCCGGATATTCCAGCGCCGATCACGATGACTTCAGGTTGCGCCATGTCTTTCTTATCGTCGCATCGGGGTTCCGGCAGTCCGTCGCCAAGGGGCAGGGGACGTCGAAAGATCCGATCCGTTCCGCTTCACCGGGATCCTAGCACCGGTGCACACCTCGAGAGGAAAGCCCAGCTTTGCCGCTGGATGCGCCTGTGGTAGGAGCCCACCACGGCGAAAGGAGTGGAAATGGACGGGAGGAAGCGGTCGATCGCCATCGTTTGTCTGGCGCTGCCGCTACTCGGCATGGGGATGCTCGGTGGCGGCCCCACCACCCTGGAGCGGAACTACGAGGGGACTTTCGTCGACCGCGATGGCACGAAGGTCGACGCCAAATGGATCAATGCGGGCGGCGAGCTCGCTCTGTCCGGAGAGCTCGGCCGAGGCGACCTGCGGGTCTCTTTCGACGACATCAAATCGATCACGTTCTCCGGAGATCCCGCCAAGAGCTTCGTCGCCAAGGTAACGCTCCGCAAAGGAGACCAGGTCGAGATGAAGGTGCGGAGCTCGCTCGCCTTCTCCGGCCAGACCGAGCTCGGCCACTACCAGATTCGCGCACGAGACCTGCAAGCGGTCGAGTTCCGCGGGCCATAGAACGAGAGTCGCGCCGTCTCGACGAATGGCGATCGAGCAGACGGGCACGCAGCGACTCGCCTCGAGAGCCGGGGCACGCGTCACGGCTGCGGCCCTCTTGTTCCTCGCGGCTAGCGGGGCAAGCCACGCCTTCGAGCTACGCATCTGGCCGCTCGCCGAGATCGAGCGCCACGGTGAAGAGACTCACGCTCGGTTTCTCGGGCCGCTGATCGAATGGCAGCGCACCGGCGACGAGCGATTCTTCGCGATCCGGCCACTCTTCGCCGTCTCGCGCTCCGCCGGAGCCCCGTCACGAGGTGAGCTCCTCTATCCGCTCGCAACGTGGCAGCAATCGGCCGACGAGACCTCGGTCCGCTTCCTCGGGCTCGGTTCGTACGTGCACCGCAATTCGCCACGGGATGAACGGCCATATACGCGCGAGTTGACGATCTTTCCGCTCGTCTTCTACCGCAGCGGGCCCGCGGTCGGGACGTCGCTGTCGCTAGTTCCTCTCTACGCGAACCTCGAGGACTTCTTCGGCTACGAGCGCGTGCAGATGCTTTTGTTCCCGCTCTTTCTCAAGCTCCAGGAGCCCCTCTACGAGAGGACTTGGCTCCCCTTTCCGTTCTTCTCTCGCGTGGGAGGTCGATCGGGCGCCGGCCTTCGCGTCTGGCCGCTCTGGGGCCACACGGTGCTTGGTGCGGATTATGAATCCCGCTACGTCGGTTGGCCGTTCTACATCCGCGCAGTCGAGCATCCGGGGCGGGAGGACCAGGTGACGACGCGGATTTCATGGCCGTTCTTCTCGTCGATCGATGGACCGCGAATCCACAGCCGTTCGTATGCCTTCTTGCTGATCTTCCCTCTCTATACCGAGACCCTCGACCTCAAGTCCGACACGGAGACGACGGGCTTTCCCTGGCCCTTTTGGACGATCGAGCGCAACCGCAACACGGGTGAGCGCTTGACGCTGCGACTCACACCCTTCTACCAAGACCGCCGCACAGCGACGATGGAATCGGTCTTCTACCTCTGGCCTTTTTACCGGCGCCACACGGGGCTCGGCGAGGACGCCTCGTACCGGCGGACCGACGTCCTGTTCCTAATCTATCGCGACCAATACGAGAGTGAGGGTGAAAGTGCTCGACACATCCGTGCGCTGGTGCCGCTCTGGGTCTCTCGCTCGGATCGCGACGGCGGCGACGCCCAGGGCCTGGCGCTACTCGACGGCTTGTTCCCCACGAACGAGGCCCTCGAACGTCTCTACGCACCGCTCTACCGGCTCTACGGGCAGGCGAGCCACGACGGCGCCACGGAGCACGATGTCCTCTGGCGAATGTGGTCGTGGGGCGATGGCAAGGTCCGCCCGCCGTGGTATTGGTCGCTCAGAGATTGAGGATCGGATGGCCGACGTCACCCAGACGGCCGGAACGGGCGCGCTCGCGCTCCCCAGGGGTAGTGGCCGCAATCGGCGCCGGCGCCCTCGACCTCCTCCAAGTGATCGGAGAATGCGTGGCGCTCTTCGCGGCGACGGTCTGGCACTGCCGGTCGGCGCCACGCCACGTCGGAAAGATCATAGCGCAACTCACGCTGATCGGTACCGAGACGCTCGGAATCGCGTCGCTGGTCTCGCTCTTCGTCGGCATGGTCATGGTCATTCAGGCCGCCGATCAACTCGCCAACTACACGCAGGAAGTGCTCGGCTCGCTCGTCGGCCTCGCCATGACCAAGGAACTCGGGCCCGTCATCATGGGCTTCATCGTCGCCGGCAAGTCGGGCTCGGCGATCGCCGCAGAGATCGGCTCGATGAAGGTCTACGACGAGATCGCAGCGCTACGCACGATGGACATCGATCCGGTCCCCTTCCTGTCGATGCCGCGCTTCCTCGCCATGACGCTGGCGCTGCCCATGCTCGTGCTCTACTCGGACGTCGTCGGCATTGCCGGCGGCACGCTGGTGATCGCCTTCGATCCGACGATCTCGATCAGCGTCTCGCAGTTCCTCGACAACCTGAGAGAGTGGCTGAACTTCACGGACATCGTCGTCGGGCTCGTCAAGGGCGTGGTGTTCGGCATGCTCGTGTCGATCATCGCCTGCGCGTTCGGCTTGCGGACGACGGGTGGCTCGGAAGGAGTGGCGAGATCGACGACGTCCGCCGTGGTCTGGAGCTTCGTCTCGATCATCATCGCCGACTTCATCATCGTCCGTGTCGCTTTCCTCTTCTTTCCGGCGACCCCGAAATGACGACCCCGGGCGGCGTTGGCATCTCCATCCGCGACGTGTGGAAATCCTACGACGGGCATGCCGTCCTGCGCGGGGTACGGCTCGACGTCGCACGCGGCGAGACGTTGGTGATCGTCGGTGGCAGCGGCGAGGGCAAGTCCGTGCTGATCCGTCAGATCATCGGCCTCGAGCAGCCCGACCGAGGCGAGATCCGGCTGAACGACCTGACCGTCGCGGCAGTACCGTGCGCTCGCCTTGGAGGAGAAGCCGTTTCGCGTCTCGATGGTGTTCCAGAGCTCGGCACTGCTCAACTCGCTGACCGTTTCCGAAAATGTGAGCCTCGCGCTGCGCGAGCACCGCACGGCGAAGCCCGCGGAAATCCGCACGGTCGTCCACGACTGCCTCGAGCAAGTCGATCTCGCGGGCAACGAGGAAAAGATGCCGAGCGAGCTGTCGGGAGGCATGCGCAAGCGCGCAGCGATCGCCCGCGCGCTCGCCGTCGACTCGGACCTGATTCTCTACGACGAGCCGACGGCAGAGCTCGACCCGATCCTCACCGAGGAGGTCGGCGCGCTCATCCGTCGGATTCAAGAGCGACGACGACCAACCCAAGTCGTCGTCACCCACAATCTTCCGCTCGCCGGCGAGATCGCCGATCACGTAGCGGTGCTTCGCCGGGGAGAGATCGTCGACTACTGCACCGGGCGAGGAGTTCTTTCACAGCCAGAATCCCTACACGCGGAACTTCCTGCGCGCGGCGCGCGTGGTGTGAGCCTCGATCTGCTCAAGCACGATTTCGGGTTTCGGCGTGAAGATTTGAGATGAAAATGCTTCAGTACCCGGCTGACGTTTCGATTGCGGCTGCGCCGCGCTGAGGAGCGAGCCATGATCTTTTCGAGAGAACAACGGGTCGGCCTCTTCTTTCTCGGAGGCATTCTGCTCTTCGTCGGCTTCATCGAAGCCACCGTGGGCACCGGCCTGTTCTCGCGCGGCACCCGCGTGTGGGCCGAGTTCTCCGACGTGCAGGGTCTGACGAGCGGCGCGCAGGTGCGCGTCGCCGGCGTCAAGGCCGGCGCGGTCCGGGAGATCCGTCTCGAGCCCGACCGCGTGCGGGTGGCACTCGAGCTGAAGAAGGGCGTCGAGCTCCACGAGGACGCGGTCGCCCGGCTCGACTTCCAGGCGCTTTCGGGCGCGCGCTTCCTGACGATCGATCGCGGCTCGCCCGATCGGAAGCTGCTCCCTCCCGGCGCGACGATCCGCAGCGAATCGGCCGCAGGGATCTCGCAGATGGTCGACGAGCTCGACAAGGTCGGCGGCAGCCTGCGCAATCTGGCCGACTCCCTCAACGAGAACCAGGATCGCCTGCTGAAGACCGTCAGCGAGATGCTCGAGGAAAACCGCCAAGGGTTCGCGCAAACCGTGAAGAACCTGGGCGGGATCACCGACAAGCTGAACAACGGCCAGGGCACGCTCGGCAAGCTCCTCGCCGATCCCGACCCTCTACGACGAGGCGACGGCGACGCTCGCCGCGCTGCGCGATTCGTTCGGTGACATCCGCAAGGTGACGGGCCGATTGGCGCGCGGCGAGGGGCTCCTCGGCAAGCTCTTGACCGATGACGGGATGTACGACGATCTGCGCGACAGCGCGGCGGACCTCCACCTCACGATGGAGAATTTCGCCGACGTGTCGGAGCAGGTGAAGCGCGGGGAAGGTACGCTCGGGCGCCTGGTCGCGGACGACTCGCTCTACAATTCGGCGGAGGGCGCGCTGAAGGGCGTGAGCCGCGCCACCCAGGGCATCGAGGACCAGGCACCGATCTCGGTGCTCGGCACGCTCCTAGGGACGCTGTTTTAACCTCTGGTTACGCAGCTACCAACCGGTGCGGGCTACCGTGATCTTCCGGTCACCGGGAGTCGGTGGCCGGTAGCAAGGAGCTTCCTCGCAGCTTCGAACACTTCGTCGAGCATCTTCTCCGTCAGCCGGCCGGTAAACGTGTTCTGCTGGCTCGGGTGGTAGCAGCCGATCACCCGCCGACCGCTTTCGAGCTCGATCACGGCACCGTGCCCGAAGCGGGGGGTCGCGCGGAGCGAGTCGCCGGTCGCGCGCAGCAACCGGAGAAGGTTCGTGAACGCGAAGCCGCCGAGCGGGACGAAAACCCGGGCGCGGTCGAGAATCTCCAGCTCGGATTCGAGGTACGGCAAGCAGCGATCCCGCTCGGCGACGGTCGGCTTGTTGTGCGGTGGCGCGCAGCGGACGACGGCCGAGACGTACGCATCACGCAGCTCGAGCCCGTCGCCACGCGATCGCGACGTCGGCTGATTCGCGAACCCGGCACGGTAGAGCGCAGCATAGAGCCAGTCCCCGCTTCGGTCTCCGGTAAAGATCCGGCCGGTTCGGTTGCCACCGTGCGCGGCCGGAGCGAGGCCGATCACCCAAAGACGTGCCCGCGGATCGCCGAAGCCCGGGAGCGGCCTGCCCCAGTACTCCCATTCCTGAAACCGGCGCACCTTCTCCCGAGCGATTCGCTCCCGATGGGCAACGAGTCGCGGACACAGCCGGCAAGCGACGATCCGATCCGAGAGCTCCCGGAGGCTCAGCCCTTGCGGAGTGCGCGGCACGTCGGAAGGAAGCGGGTGAGCGTCCCGACCGTCGATCTGTCGATCGCCGTCATCGAGGCGTCGCGGCGAGGCTCGCGATCAGCGCGATCCAACGGCCGCGACGAACGCGCCCTGGATGACCGTATCCCCTTTCTGGTTTCTGGCGAATAGATCACCTTCGATCCGCTTCTCGCCGTTCGTCTCGTACTTCTTGGTCACTTTGCCCCCGCACGTGATGGTGTCACCCGGCCACACTTGGCTCGTGAACCGCACCTTGAAGCGCCGCAGCCCCGAGCGGCCGACGTAGTCGGTGAGGCACTTGCTGACGAAGCCTGCGTTCAGCATGCCGTGAGCAAACACGGTCGGGTATCGTGCTCCCTCGGCGAACGTCTGATCGTGGTGGATCGGGTTGAAGTCGCCCGATGCGCCTGCGTACTTCACGATGTCGGTGCGAGTCAGGTTCTTGATCTCGAATACGGGGATCTCGTCGCCTTCTTTCACATCCTCGAAGTAGAGCTTCTTTCTCTCCATCGTTGGACTCCTCTTCACCGTCACAGCGCCCGAGTGCGGCGGTCGCCCCAACACTGAAGCAGCCGAGCCGCTTCTTTCAATCCTTCTTTTCGACCGGTTTGGCGGTCTCGATGATCGTCGATCGCGCGTAGAGACAAACCTCACCGCGCTGGTTCTTGTACTCGGTCTCGAGGGTGACGAGCGTCATCTCGCCACCGCGCTTTCCGGGGCGCTTCTCGACGTTCGAGATGCGGCCTCGCGCGGTGAGCGTGTCACCGGCATAGACGGGCCGCAGGTATTCGAACTCCTGCTCCCCGTGCAACACTCGACGGAGATCGAGGCCCAGTTCGATCCGACCCTGGCCCTCGTCCCAGAACGCCTGGGTCATCGTGAAGGTCGGCGGGGGCATCACCCCGCCCGCTTCCTTCTTTGCGTATTGCTCGTCGAAGTACAGCGGATTGTCGTCCTTGATCGCCCGCGCGAACTCGCGGATCTTTCCGAGCTCGACGCGCATCGTCACGGGCTCGGCGCTTCGCCCGATCCTCGAATCCTTCTGCTCTGTCACGTTACTTCCTCCCTATTCGAAGTGAAGTCCGGCGCGGACATGCGCCGCGCCGGACGCGGGGTCCGGGGGCATCGGAAGCGCGCAGCCGGCGGAGCCGGCGAGCACTGGACGGGCCCCCGGGTCATAGATTGATCAATTGCGCGACGAGCCCGCGATTGTAGGTCGCATCCCCGAACGTGACCTCCGAGCCCTTCGCTCGTTTGAAGTGAATGTGCATGTCGTGCTCCCACGTGAACCCGATGCCGCCGTGAATCTGGATGCCTTCGCCGGCGACGACGCGATACGCGTCGCTCGTGTAGGCCTTCGCCATGGCGGCCGCAAGCGGTCCCTCGGGAACGCCGTTGGCGACCGCCCAGGCCGCGTGGTAGGTCGCCGATTTCGCGCCCTCGACGAGCAGGAGCATGTTGGCGCACTTGTGCTGAATCGCTTGAAAGCTGCCGATCGGCCGGTCGAATTGGACGCGTACTTTGGCGTATTCCACGCTCATCTCGAGCACCCGCTCCGCGCCGCCGCACATCTCGGCGCAGAGCGCCACCTTGGCGCGATCCGTTACCCGCTTCAAGATGGGCCAGCCGCCGCCGCGGGCGCCGATCAGCGCTTCCGGGCCGACCCGCACCTGGTCGAGCTTCACCTCGCCGAGCTTGCGAGTCTGGTCCATCGTCTTGAGGGGCGTGACCGTCACACCGCCTTTTGGCACGTCTATCGCAAAAAGTGAGATGCCCTCTTCTCCCGGGCTACGCTCGGTTCGTGCCGCCACGACGACGAGATCGGCGACGGGCGCGTCGGGAACGAAGAGCTTCACCCCGCTCAAGAGATACCCACTCGAGTCCGCGACCGCCGTCGCCTCGACACCGGAGGCGTCCCAGCGCCCGTTCGGCTCGAGCACGGCGAGCGTCGCCTTCAGCTCGCCGGCCGATATGGCCTTCAGGTACCGTTCCTTCTGCGCGTCGTCACCGCCTTCAAGGACGGCCGAGCCGCCGAGCAGCACGGTCGAAAAGAACGGTCCCGGCATCACCACGCGTCCCATCTCCTCGAGGACGACCACGAGGTCCACGAGATCGAGCCCTGAGCCGTCATACCGTTCGGGGTAGATGAGGCCCGTCCAGCCGAGCTCGGCCATCTTCCGCCACGTCTCTACCGAGTAGCCGACGTCGTCCTCCATCATGCGGCGAACGTACGTCATCGGAGATTCCTTGACGAGGAAATCCCGCGCCGCCTTGCGCAGCATTTCTTGTTCCTCGCTGAAGCCGAAGTCCATCGCACCTCCCGCAAGACAGCTGCGCGCTGTACCTCCGCGGCGCTACTGCGTCGCTCTAGTTCGACGCGACCGATTTCGTCGCATCGACACCCGCCGCGTACAGCAGGTCCGCGTAGTACTGCACGTTCACGCCGACGAGGAGCACGCGCCGCGAGCTGCTGGTCTGCGCGTAGATCGCCGTCTGCGGCGGATTGCGGGCGCCGAGCTTCACGGCAAGCTTCTTTCCGTTCGACAGCTCGATTTCGACTTGCGGCGCCGTTTCGGTCAGCCCAAACGCCTGCAGATCCTCCGGCTTCGGCGCATCGCTGATCTGCTCGGCCTCCTGCTTGTCGGTGAGGCTCTCGATCAACGCCGAAACGAGATCGGGCGGGATCTTCGCTCCCGGTGGTTGGACGATCTGCCAGCGCTTGTCCTTGCGCTCGCAACGGATCTCTCGGCCCTCGCGGCGCAACGTCACCGCGGTCACCTCGTCGCTGTACACGTCGAGGACCTTCTCCCGGCTCGCCTGGAGCTCGCTGGGAGGCTCGGGCCGGCGTTCAAACGCCACGTAGTACGCCCCGAGCAGCGCCGCGGCCGTCCAACACGCGAGCGTGCTGCGTAGGGTCAACTCATCCTCCGCCGCACGAACACCACGCTGCCGAGCACGACGAAGACCGCCGGCAAGATCACCACGCCCAGCATGAACAACGTGTAGTTCTGTCGACTGGACAGGTAAAACTGCTCCGTGCCCCCGGCCCGGCGCTCCGGACGCACGCCGATCAGCGTGTCCTCGAGCGCCAGCCAATTGACGCTGTTGACGACCAAGTCTCGGTTTCCGAGCATTTCGATGAACTGGTTGCTCGCGAAATCCGCATCGCTGAAGACGATCAGACGCCCCGCCTTGCGTACCGTTTGATCTTCCTCCGCAGGCTCGGAGCCGGCGACGCGCAGGGCGACTGAAACGCCGACGACGAACGGACCGTGCCGGTCACCCCGCTTGGGGTCGAATTCGAAATTCTCGGGAAGATCTCTGCCGCGAAGCGGGATCGCCCAGCTGCTCTTCGAGGTCGAGAGCAGCGGCAGGACGTCGATGTCCTCGTTGTCTCCCGGCAGAACGTTGATCGGACCGAACAACGAAAAGAGCGGGTTGTCGGATGTCGACGTCACGCTCGAGTCGCGCGACTTTTCTGCGATGCGCGACGTGATCGCCTCGCCGGC
Organism: uncultured delta proteobacterium; assembly: GCA_963712515.1. GTDB lineage: Bacteria > Desulfobacterota > Binatia > JACPRU01 > JACPRU01 > CAVQIG01. Next base: position 226,684 of record CAVQIG010000011.1, on the reverse strand, counting down.
GGAGAGCTGATTGTCGGATTCGCCGATCATCTCCGCGGGAAGATCGATGCGGTAGCGGCGAAGGAAGGCCGCCATCGACGGGCTCGCTCCGGGATCCAGCAGAACGAGCATCGAACCGCCGCCGCGAAGGTAGTGGTCGAGCTTCGACGCTTCCTCGGGCAAGAGATCTCGCCTCGAGCCAGGCACGATGATGGTCGCCGCGTCGGGCGGGATCTCCTGCGAGCCGAACAGCGAAAGCGGCTTGACGTGATAGAACTCCCCCTCGAGCACGTTGCGCAGTGTCGAGTACCCCTTTTTCCGGTCCGCGTCGGTGACCTCGCCCTCGCCGTGCCCGGATAGGACGTAGACGTACTTCTCGTAGTCCCGCGTCACCTGCAGGATTGCCGCCATCAAGATCTCTTCACGCGCATTCGAAAAGCTCTTGCGTCGCGCGCCGCACTCGACGATCACCGAGCCGTACGAATCCGCGCGGTACGCTCGCGCCAGCGCCGGGTTTCGGTTCAGATCGACGAAGCGGGTCTTGATGTGGGGCTGCCGCTCCTCCATCCGCCAGAACAAATCACGCAGGTAGTTGTTCCGCGCGTCCTCGCGGCCGAGGAACGCGAGGATCTTCACGTCCTTGTCGACGTGGTCGAGGATCCGGAGCGAGTGCGGCGAGAGCGTGTAGAACTTGCCGGGCGTGAAATCGAGACGGAGGTTGTGGCGATAGCTGATGGCCTCGCAGATCGAGAACAGCGCGACCACGCCGAGCACGTTCAGGATCAGCAGGCCGTAGTTCTTGAGCGCCGTCATCGCCGCCCTCGCCAGCGGCGCGACTCGAGGGAGTGAAGCGTGAGAATCGTGAAGAACGAGATGATGAATAGGTAATAGAGCACGTCGCTCGAATCGATTATGCCTTTCGAGAAATTCCAGAAGTGATCGAACGTGGAGAACGCCTTGAGCACCTTCATCACCTGATCGGCGCCGGCCGCCTCGTTCCACGTCATCAGCCAGAGAACACCGACGAGAAACAGCGAAAAGACGCCCGCGACCACCTGGCTGTCGGTGAGCGAAGAGACGAACAGACCGATCGCGATGAACACGAGCCCGAGCAGCAACAGTCCGCTGTACCCGGCGGTGACGATCCGAAACGGGAATGGCTGAACGCTGAACAGATAGAGCGGATAGAGCAGCGTGCCGCCGAGCATGAGGAGAAACACGGTGGCCGCAGCGAGGAACTTCCCCGCGACGATCTCGCCGTCACGCAACGGATAGGTAAAGAGCAGCTCGATCGTCCCGAGCTTTCGCTCCTCGGCGAACAGACGCATCGTCAGCAGCGGCACGATGAACGTCATGACCTTCGTCGCTATGTCGACGAAAAGCAGCTGGAAGAAATTGCCCAGGATGTCCATCCCGTAGCCGAACTGGGTGAAGAAGTTGAGATCGGAATAGAAGAACCAGCCGCACAAGCACAGGAACACCGCCGCCATCACGTAGAACATCGGGGTGACGAAGTAGGATCGAACCTCCTTCTTGTAGAGCGCCCAGGTGCGGTGCATTCAGTGCGACCTCGCCGGAACCACGACGCGCGTCGGCGACGACCCTTCGGTTCTCATGTGTTCGTCGAAACGCGAGAATTCCTGCCGTCGTAGCTCAATTCATACCGATCTCGTGCTGGCGTTCCTCCCGCACCAGCCGCACGAACAAGTCCTCGAGCGTCAGCGTGACAGGGCTCACCTCTACCAGGCTCCAACCCCGGTCGATGATCGTTCGGGCGATCGCCTTGCGGACCGCCGCATCCTCCTTCGATACGATCTTCAGCCGCGTCGTCGCGTCGCTCGGCACGCGGTCTTCGTTCACCTGCTCGACTCCCGGAATCGCCTGGAGCGCGGCGGCCACGTCCGCGACGGGTCCCTCTACCCGGACCAGGGTTTGATAGACCCCTTGAACGCGCCGGTTCAGCGCCTCGGCCGTGTCCTCGGCGATGATGTGTCCGCGATCGATGATGATCACGCGGTCGCAGACGATACTCGCCTCGTGGAGGATGTGCGTCGACAGCAGAATCGTGCTCTGGCCACGCAGCTCGCGGACGAGGTGACGGATCTCGATCACCTGGTTCGGATCGAGACCGACGGTCGGCTCGTCGAGAATCAACAGCGCCGGCTCGGCGATGAGCGCCTGGGCGAGACCGACCCGCTGCCGATAACCCTTCGAGAGCTTGCCGATCTCGCGCTTGCGGACTTCGCCGAGGCCCACGGCCTGGATCACCGCTTCGATGCGGCTGTGAAGCTTTGCCCCCCGCAGGTCTTTGACCTCGCCGCAGAAGCGGAGATACCGGGCGACCGGGATGTCGGGATAAAGGACCACGCTCTCCGGCAGATAGCCGATCAGACGCCGGACGCCGATCGACTCGGTCTCGACGTCGAGACCGCCGACGAGCGCTCGTCCGGAGGTCGGCGGGAAAAACCCCGTTAAGATGCGCATGATGGTCGTCTTGCCGGAGCCGTTCGGACCGAGGAGCCCGATGATCTCGCCCTGCTTGACGTGAAACGAGACGTCGTCCACGGCGACGGTGAGTCCGAACTGCTTTCGCAGCCTTTCGACGTCGATCATGTGGCACTCGTCATATGAGTTCCGCGATGACGGGTCAAACTCGGTTTCAACTCCGATAGACGATCGCCGCAATAGAAAACTTCACTTACCCGCGACGATTTTCTCGGAGACGAAGGGCCGTCGATCGCTACGACCTGCGTGGACCTGTGACGCTGGAGCGGACCCGCAACGGCTCTGGCGAGTTCGTCACCACTTATAAGCGAGTCTCGAAGCACAACGCTGTTCAAGTGATCGGCGGCTCGCGAGCAACGGTGAGAGCGCTCCAACGCGGTACGATCGCGAGCGCGTTCGCCGGCGGCGCCAAGAAGAGCAGCGCGAGCCAGAGCGCTTCGTCAGCCCGGGTGTCGGGATCGAGCCGCGCGCTCAGCCAAATGACGAACAACAGTAAGAGGCCGTTCAGCAGAAGCGCCGCCGCTTTCGCCGTCGCCCCAACCTCCGGGTCGAGACGCCGACGATAACCAAGCACCAACGCCAGGCAGCTGACCACCGGCGCGCCGAGCAACAGTCCCACATATATGACGTCCGGTGGAGCCAACCGTCCCTGCAGGCGCCCGAGCCCAACTAGGAACACCGCGCCATTCATGAGAAACGCCGCAGCCCTGATCATTGCGCGCGCTCGCATCGCCGCTTTCAATAAGAGAACGGCTGCAAAACCTCAACGCGCCCCCATGCTTCCGCCGCCTGGGTGAATCTGCTAAGCCGTCCCGCCTCGGGCATCCACCCGACGGCATTCGTCCTCGAGCTCATAGCATCAACGTCGCGGCGACCGAAACTCGCCATGGCGACGATGCCTCGCATCGCAATATGGTCGTCGAAAACCGAGAATTCCTGCCCTAGTAGCTCAGGAACGCCGTCTGCGAACCATATGCGCCGCCTGCAACTTTTGCTTCTTCTGCTCGGCGTCGGCCTTTTCGTGTTCGTCGTGCAAAAGGCGGGCGTCGCGAGGATCCTCCATGGCCTGCGCTCCGTGGGTTGGTGGTTCCTGGCGGTGTTGGCGCTCGAGCTGCTGATCGATGCCCTACACAGCGAAGCTTGGCGCTGGTGCATGCCCGGGGGGATCCATCGGGTGTCTCGCTTCGACACGCTGCTCGCGCGCACCGCGGGCGTAGCGGTCAACGTGCTGACGCCGACTGCGACCGTCGGCGGCGAGGTCGTCAAAGGCATGCTGGTCCGCCGCTGGCTTCCGCTCGCCGACGGCTTTGCGTCGGTGATCGTCGACAAGCTCGCCTTCGCGCTCGGCCAGGCGATCTTCCTCTCGACCGGAACGCTCGCGGTGCTCACTGGTCTCTCCTTCAACGTGGAGGAAAAGGCGCTCGCGCTCGGTGCGCTCGCGCTCTGGATCGCGGCCGTCGTCGCGTTCTTCGCGCTCCAGCGCGCGGGCATCATTCGAGTCGGCCTCGGCGTCGTGCGGACGATCTTCGGCGGTTCCGCTCTGCTCGAACGCCTGCCCGGCCACGCCGTCGCCTTCGACACGAAGGTCGCGACGTTCCTCCGTACCCGCCACCGCGAGTTCATCGCCTCCGTCAGCCTGCATCTGCTCGCGCAGTTCGCGCGGGTGCCCCAGTATTACGTCGTGATGTCGGCGCTCGGTCTCGACCCGACTCTCGCGATCTGTTTCACGACCGCGGCCGGCCTCGTCTTCATGGAGGCGACGCTGTTCCTGATCCCAGCCAAGCTCGGCGTGTTCGAGGGCGGCAACGCGCTGATCTTTTCACGCCTCGGCTACGGCGTGACCGACGGGATCGTCGTCTCCTTCACGTTGCGCCTTTCGGAGCTGGTCTCCGCGCTGCTCGGGCTTGCGGCCCTCGCCTATCTGCACTTCCGGTCGCGAGAGCAGACGTCGAAATTCGGAATTCACGATTCCGCGAAGGAAACCTGAGGGTCCGTGCGGAAGCCTGAACTCTGAAGCCGTACGCAACCCCGCATCCCCTCCAGACCTTCGTCGGCACACTCCTCTAGTCCGACGGCCTTCGCAGCCGCTTGTAGAGCGTCTTGGGATCGATGCCGAGCAGGCGCGCCGCCTGACTCTTGTTGCCGCCGCAACGCTCGAGCGCGTAGGCGACGTACTCGTCGCTCACCTGTTCGAGCTTGACGATCGGCCGATCGTCCCAGGGGCTGCCTCGCACGGGACGCTCGGAGCGCACGTTGAGCGGCAGATCGTCCACCTGGACTTCCTCGCCGGCCGAGAGAATGCGCAACGCGTAGACGCAGTTCTTCAACTCGCGCACGTTGCCCGGCCAGCGATAGGCGGCAAGCGCCGCGATCGCCTCGCGAGAGATGGCCTTCACCCGCGGGCTCTTCCCCGCGCCCTCGACGAGGAAATGGCGCACGAGCGGCTCGACGTCCTCGCTGCGCTCGCGCAGCGGCGGAATGCATAGGGGCACTCCGTTCAGCCGGTAGTAGAGATCCTCACGAAACCTCCCGGCCGGGACTTCCTCCCCGAGGTCCTTGTTCGTCGCCGCCACCACCCGCACGTCGACCCGTGTCGTGCGGTTCTCGCCGACGCGGCGGATTTCGCCCGATTCTAGCGTGCGCAGGAGCTTCGACTGCACACCCGGGCTCATCTCGCCGATCTCGTCCAGGAAAAGCGTTCCGCCGTCCGCCGCTTCGACGAGCCCGAGGCGGCGCTCGACGGCTCCCGTGAACGCCCCGCGTTGATGGCCGAACAGCTCGCTCTCGAAGAGGGAGTCGGGAATGGCGCTACAATTGATCACCACGAAGGGTTTCGCGCGGCGCGCGGAAAGACTGTGAATGAGCCGCGCGACCAGCTCCTTCCCGGTGCCGCTCTCTCCCTGGACGAGGACGGCAGAATCCGTCGGCGCCACTCGTTCGATGCGGGCAAGCAGTGCCTGCATGCTCGCGCTGTTCGCGACCAGTGTCGCGCTCCCCGCCTCGCCGCATACGAGTCGCTTGAGCGCAGCATTCTCGCGGCGCAACGTACGGTGCTCCACGGCGCGCCACAGAACCGCCGAGAGCTCGGACAGCCGGCACGGCTTGGTGAGATAGTCGTACGCCCCGGCTCGCATCCCCGCTACCGCGCCCTCGATCGTACCGTGGCCGGTCAACAGAACGACTTCGGTGCTGGGGCTCTCCTGGCGCAAACGCCTGAGCGTTTCGACGCCGTCCATGCCCGGCATCAGGATGTCGACGACGGCGACGGAGAACTCGTCGCTCTGAGCGCGCGCTACACCCTCTGCCCCAGAACCCGCGGTCGCCACGCGAAAGCCGAGACGGGTCAGCTCGCGAGCCAGCATCGCCCGCATCATTTCCTCGTCGTCGACGACCAAGACGTGAGGCGGCAGGCCCGAGGACGGCGCCACGTCGCGGCCGGGCCAAACGTTCGGTTCAGGCATGGGCACGAAGCTCACTTCGAGCCGACAGGGTCAAGCGGATCACGAACTCGCTCCCCACGCCGACCGCGGATTCCCTGAGCTCGATCTCCCCACCGTTTTCTCTCACCAGATCATGGCAGAGCGCAAGCCCGAGACCCGTTCCCTTCTCGGGCGGCTTCGTCGAGAAGAACGGCTCGAAGATTCGCTCGCGGAGCTCCTCGGGGATGCCGCCACCGTTGTCACTCACCGAGATCTCCGCCACGTCGTCGACCATGCGGGTCGCGATCCGCACCCACCCGCCTCGATCCACCGCGTCGAGCCCATTCATCGTCAGGTTCAGCAAGACTTGCTTCAGCTGCTCCGGGTCCGCGTCTACCCATATCCCGACCGGGCTCAGATTCCCGCCGAGCTCCTTTCCTGCGCGGCGCGTGTGCGTGACGAGCAGCTCGATCACCTGCCGGGCGATCCGATTGACGTCGATCAGTTGCTTCTCGGGCGTGCGACTGCGCGCGAAGTGTAGGAACCGCTGCACGATCGCTTTCAGACGATCGACCTCCTGGCCGATGAGGCGCAGGTATTCTGGAAAGTCGCGGAACGCGGGCTCGGCCGCGAGCGTAGGGTCGCGGCTGCGATCGAGAAGACCCTCGGCAAAGCCGGCGAGTATGCCGAGGGGATTGTTGATTTCGTGCGCCACTCCAGCGGCAAGCCGACCGATGGCCGCCATGCGATCCTGAAGGATGAGCATCTTCTGAGCTTCGGCCAGCTCGTGCGTCCGCTCATCGACCTTTCGCTCCAGCACATCGTTCCATTGGCGGAGCGTCTCGAGCAACGTCCGGTTCTCGGCCAGCGCCTGTTCGAGCGCCGCCGTACGGTCCCCGACCATCTGCTCGAGGCGTTCGGTCAGCCGGTGCAGTTCCCCGATGCGCGCCTTCAGCGATTGTCGCATCGCCTCGAAGGCTCGCGTGAGCTCCTCGATCTCGCTCGAGCCCGCCGGGGGCGGCAATCGGAATTCGTAGTCACCGCCCCCGAGCTGGTGGGACGCGGCGGCGAGTTTGGTGAGCGGCCGGGCGATCGAGCGACTGACGAAGAAACCGATGCCGAGCGCGCAGGCCAAGGCAACCGCGGCGATCAGCGTCAGCTGCCGCTCCAGCGCGCGCAGTTCGGCCGCGTCTCCGGTTAGAGAGCGTAGGATCGCGTACGACGCAATCGAAGCTCCGTCGATGTCCGAGAATGGACTGACGACGATCGCGGGAATTCCGCTCGCGAGATCGACGTTTCCGTAGACGGCGCGACCACCCTCGATCGCGCGAGAGAGTTGCGCGACCGCTCGAGCCTCGGCCGGCTCTATCGGTCGCGAAGAGGCCACGACGTCGGAGCCCACCAGGAAGGCGATGTCCTGGCCCGAGAGCAGGGCAAGCTGAGAGGCGAAGTTGCCGTCCACCCGATAGCCGACCGAAATCGCACCGGCGAGGCCGGTCGCCAAACGCACCGGCACCGAAACCATCGCGTAGAGGCGCCCATCCTGTACCCACATCGTACTGGCACGCTCACCGCGCAGCGCACGCGCCACGGCGGTCGTCTCGCGAAACGTCTCGCCCACCTCCCAGCGGCGATCCGTGCGGGCGAGAATTACCCCCATGCGGTCCGTCACGATCACCACTTCCGACCCGATCAGCTGGTTGATGCGCTGGCAGGCGTATTCGAGCCGCGCCGGATCGGTCACTTCCAGCGGCTGGTAGAAAACGCCGAGTTCCGCCACGAGCGACGCCGCCGTGATCAGCCCCTCGGCGCGGGTGACGAGCAACTCCTCGAACACGCGCCGCGACGTTTCGAGCTGCTCCCGGGCCGCCGACTTCACCCGGTTGTTCATATGCAGGTCGACGAGCCAGAACGCTCCGAACAGGGCAACGGCGACCAGCGGCCCGAAGTAGCCGAGAATCTTCGTTTGAAGGCGAACTCTGCGCACTCGCGTCGAGTATAGGCGCGGTCTTCCAGGTCGGCAATTCAAAGGTCGATCGATGCCCGGGGACGTTTCTGACCTTCGTAACCTTCGTCGCGTTCCTGGCGCTAGGAAGCCTGTAAGCCGGTAAGCGCTACGAAGGTTACGAAGGTCAGGAACGTCCCCTATGCGACGCTCGCGGCCCCCGCCTGTTCGGCAACCGCTCGACGGCTGAGAAAGCTTGGCGCGAACGTCACCAGGCACGCGGGCAAGAGCGTGACGCTCGCCAGGAAGCTCACCGCCATCCACAGTGCGAGCAGAAAGCCCATTTCGGCGTCGAACCGGATGCTCGAGAACGCCCAGAAGAGGATGCCCGCGATCATCGTGAGCGCCGTGAACGTGACGGCTTTACCGGCCGTCCGCAGGGCCGCGAGTGTCGCGGCTTCGACGGAATTGGTGTTTGCCAGCTCCTCGCGTACGCGGCTCACCACGTAGAACGCGAAGTCGATCCCGAAACCGACACCTACGGTGACGACCGGCAGCGTCTGCACGTTGATGCCGATTCCCCGCGCCCCCATGTACGCGTTGACCACCTCGTTGGCGATGAGCAGCGGCACGATCATGTAGATGCCGGCCATCACCGACCAGTAGGTGAGACAGATGACGATGAAGATCGTCACGTAGCCGACCACGTTCAACGTCACGTCGTTTCGGACCATTTCCTCGTTCGCCGCCGCGAGCACACCGATCAGTCCGCCGGCCAGCCTGAAGCGGGCATCCTGCAGCGGGTTCTCCGCGATGAACTGCTGCGCCCGCGCGATGATGCGCCGGATGGTCGGCCCGCGGTGGTTCTTGATGTAAAAGAAGATCGCCGTGTTGTTGAAGTTCGGCTCCATGAAACGCGCGGTCTCGGCGTAGGACGTTCCTTGGAAGAACGCACCGAACAGGAAGCCGACGGTCGACGCCTCCGTCGGGACGACTCCCCACCGCGGCTCGCCCTCGTGAACGAACACCGCCATCGTCGTGATCACGTCGACGAACGAGAAGCTCGCTCCGACCTCCGGATCGCGCTCGAGGAAGCGCTGAAATCTCTCGAACGTCTTCACGTTGCGAGGGATGCGCATCGACCCTGGCTTTTGCGCCTCGACGACGACGATCAGCGGTTCGATGCCCCCGAATTCTTCCTGTATCTGCCGGTGCGCCAAGTTGTAGGGCGAATCGCGCCGCAAGAGAGGAGTGACGGCCTCCGAGTCGCCGACGACGAGCCGTGTCCACAAGAGCGGGCTGCCAACCATTATCACGACCCACACGGCGAGGATGACACGCCTGCCCATCGGGGAGACGACGGCGCGAGCCGCCGTGTCGATCCACTGCTGGAAGAGGCCATGCTCGCGCGACTCGACCATCTCCCGTTCGGGCGGGCTCAGATAGAAGTAGACGATCGGGTTCAAGAAGAGCTCGCTGACGACGATCGCCGCGATCCAAAACGACGCGGTCAGGGCGAGCTTTTGCAGCAGCACGATCGGAACCAGCAGGATCGCCAGAACGCCGAGCGCGTCGGTGAGGATGCCCGACAGCGTCGGCACGAACAGCGCCGCGAAGGAGCGGATGATCCCTTCTTCCTTATTCCATCCGCAACGGTGGTACTCTTCGTAGTACCGTTCGTGCATCTGTGCGGAGTGACTGACCGCGCGCGCGGTGATGAAGAAGGGGATGACCAGCGTCAGCGGGTCGAGCGAAAAGCCGATCAGATGAATGAATCCGAGGCCCCAGATCCCCGAGATCACGCCGGAGATGGTCGGCCGAAGCGCTCCCTTCCAGTCCCGAAAGTAGAGGTACAGGAGCAGCCAGGCGACGACCGTCGTCGCCAGAAGAATCCAGTACACCTGCCCCGCGTACTGGTAGACCCATCCGTAGAGCTGCGGCTCGCCCGCGACGAAGATCTCCGTGTTCTCGTCGGCGAACGGCTTCACGATGCGGTTCTGGATCTCGTCGAAGAGCTTGCGATGGTCGATGATGTTCTCGATGAAGCTCGCCCGAATCAGCGCGGCGCGGTTGTCGAGCGAGACGAGAACGCCGTAGAGGTTCTGCGACGCGTGCACGATGCGACGCACCTTGTCGACGTCGGCCTGGGACTTCGGGCCGCCCATCATCACCGGCTGCATCTCCATCAACCCGCCGGCGGAGACGCGCAGCGTCCGATTCGTGCGGTGTGCCAGCGATTCGATCTGGTAGTGGTTGACGCCGTAGATCTTGTCGAGCTCCTGGGTCATCTGCCAGATCTTGTCGAGAGTCTTGATGTTGAAGATGTCGCCCTCCCGGACCCGAAGCATGATCAACACGGTGTTCGCGCCGCCGAACGTCTGAGAGAATTGCCGGTGAACGGCGACGAACGGATGCGTCGCGGGCAGCAGCTCGTCGAAGCGACTCTGCAGCCGAAGCTGCATGGCGTGGTAGCCGAAGAACGCCGTGAGAACGGCGACCAGCGCAAGGACCATCACGCGGAGCCGAATCAGCGTCCGTCCCAGCGAGACGAGCGGGCCTGTTTGCAGGTTGTCGCTCATGATCTCTCCCCCTTGCCGGCCATCTCTTGCTCGATCCGTTGCTGCACGCGATCGAGCCCCGGCGTTTGCGGCTCGAGCGCGCGAACCCGAGCGAGCGCGTCGAGCGCGTCCGCGTAACGGCCGCTCTGTTCGTAGGCGAAGACGAGGTTCGACTGGTAGGTGACGTCGTTCGGACGGGCTGAGGCGGCCTTCTCCAGATACGGTACGGCGTCCTTCCAGCGCTCGAGGCGTAAAAAGGTGGCGCCGAGCAGCTGGTTCAGGAACGGGTCGTCGGGGTGGAGCTCTACGGCGTAGTAGAAGATCTCGACGTAGCGCTCGAGGTCATCGCGCTGGAGTATCGCCTTGTAGTCTTCGCTGATCCGGCGCAAGAGATCCGTCTGCATCGTCTCGAGCGCGACCTCGACGTCCGCGTCGCGCGGCGCCAGCCCGCGGGCGCCTTCCAATTTGACGAGCGCCGCGAAGGTCGCCTCGAGCGTCGGCTCGCGCCGCTCGAGTTGCGCCTCGAGGAGCTGCTTGCGGGCCGCGAAGACCTCCGGGGAGAGACCGGAGCGCCGCGCCAGCGCCCCGGGATCCATTCCCTTCGCCAAGAGGGCTAGATCCAACGGAAACGTCTCGGCGATCCCGATGCGGCGAAGCTCCGCAAATTCGACCGACGCGCGGTCGTCCGTCAACACGTTGGCCTGCGTGGTGAGCCGGTCAACCGCCGGGCCGTCGAGCACCAGGTACTTGAGCAGATCCTCGCCGCGCTCGATGCCGTACGGCGCGAGGTCTGCGGCGATCTTGGGCGTCCTTGCGGATCCGCTCGGTGAGCACGTTCGCATCGAGGGAGAGTGGGCTCATGGCGCCGACCAACACGCAATAGCGATTGGCGAAGAACACCAACATCTCGGGAAACGCGCCGCGAAACGTCTTCATCACTCCGAGAAAGTCGGCCTCGTTCATGTTGTGCAGCGGGAGCCATTGGGCGAAGATGCCGTTCGGACGAAGCCGGGAGCGCACGAGCCGATAGTAGTCCGCGGTGTAGAGCGGCCAGCTTTCGCCGGCTGCGGGATGCGTCGCGTCGGCAGCGATCACGTCGTAGGGTTCGCGCGCGAACTGCAGATAGTTGCGGCCGTCGTCGGCGATCAGTCGCCAGTCCGTGCGATTTGCGGCGTTGTTGTTCTCGTCGGCGAAGAAACGCATCGCGTCGCGCACCTCCGGCACCAGCTCCACGGCCTCGACCTGGACGTCGTGCTGAAGGACCGCCCCGAGCGTGATACCGGCGCCGAGGGCGTTCACGAGCACGCGATGTGGGTTCGGGTGCAGCAAGAGCGGACCGTGGCCGAGCAGCTTGAAGAAGAGCATCGCATCACGATGGTTGGGCACCTCCTCGATGCAATTGATGAGTAGCTCTTTGCGATCGTCGACTCGAAACACCGAGATCGTTCCCGACAGACCCTCGTGATAGTAGAGAAGATCGCCGCGTACTCCTTGGTGACCGTCGTACCAGCGGGTGAGCGTGAGCGGTCCGACGAAGCGCTGCTGGAGCGAGTGCGGAAGCAGCGACCGCAACCGCGAGTCCCATCCTCCGTCGCGACGGATCGAGCCGAGTCCTCACGAGAGACCGGTAGCGACCGCCAGCGCGGCGACGCCGAGCAGGCTCCGCGCAAGCCCCAGGTAAGGGATCATCGCGAAGCCGGCGACCAGCGAGCCCACCAGGCTGCCCGCTGCGTCGGCGGCGAACACCGTCGAGACCGCGACGGCGGTTGCCCGCTCGCCGTCTCGCCTCGGTGCCTGCGCATCGACGAGGAGCGGGAGCAGAAACGCGCCCGCGGCCGATGCCGGCACCGTTGCGAGCATCGCCACCACCCAGCGGTCGAGCAGCAGATCGAGCACGCTTCGCACGGGCCACACCCGGCCGACGGCGGCGGCGACGTCGTAGAGACGATTGAGCAGCGGCAGAGAGCCGACGACGAATAGGCACAGCACCACCTCGACCACGAAGAACAGGCGAAGCCTCGAATCCGTGCCGGCGCGATCGCCGCGCGAACCGAAGCCACGTAGAGCGCCGCTCCGAGCGACGAGCCGACCAAAACGGAAGCGAGGATCAGCGAGAACGACGTCGTATTGTTCTCGACGACGCAAACGAGCGTGCGATTCCACACGACCTGGAGCGCCATCGTCTGGAACCCCGCGAGAAACGCCGCCGCCGAGAGCACGCCGTCTTCTGCCGGACGAGGCCCGTGCGTGGCGCTTCCCGTCTCGCGGACGCTCGCGATCGTCGCCGGCAACTCGACCGAGAGCGCGAGGCCGGCGAGCGCCACGCCGAGATTCAGCGTAGTGGCGATCTCGCTCGTCGATGCCGCCCCGTAGAGCCGAATCCCGTACCACGCCGTGGCGAGAGTACCGACGACGCCGCCTAGCGTGTTGGCGGCGAGCAGGCTGGCCGCCGCGCGGCCCGCGTTCATGAGACCGGCGAGCCACCGCGAGACCACCGGGAGCGTGATCCCCATGAGCACGGTCGGCACGAGCAGCAGCGCCACGGCGAGCAGAGTGCGGACCGCGAGCGAGCCTGCCGAGCGTGAGTACACCGCATCCACGGCGGCGGCGAGCGTCGGGAACACGAGCGCGTAGAGCGCGATCGCCGCCTCGGCCGCCGCATACACCCGCAAGGGATGAAAGGCGCGGAGCCAGCGTGCGCGGCCGAGCGCGTAGCCGCACGAGAGGCCGCCCATGAACGCGCCGGTCACGACCGCGACCGAGTACGTGGAAATGCCGAACGAGAGCCGCAGGCTTCGCTCCCACAGCACCTCGTAGGCGAGCGCGCTCGCCCCCGAGCCGAGGAAGAGGATCGGGACCAGGAAGGCTCCGAGTCGCGCGGGTCGCAATGTCCGTCCCGTGGCTACGCGCTGGCCTCGAAGTTGACGTCGTAGTCATCCGCTTCGCCGGTCTGGTCGTCGATCAACGCCAGAGACCCGCCCGTATACGTGCCCGACCGGGAAAAAGACGAAGCCCGTCACGCTCTCCCGTGCTTGAGCTTGGTCGGCCTGAGAAGCTTGGACTTGATGTCGGGATCGGCCGCCGAAAGCCTGCGTTCCGCGTCCGCCGGCGCCATCGGCAACGCCGGTTGGCCTGCTTCTCCGATCGCGCGCAGGCGCTGGGGATCGACGCTCAGTGTGCGCTCGCCCGCGTTCAGCACCTGCACCCAGACGGCGACGACTCCGAGCGGCTCGAGCTCGGTCGGAAACTCGATCTTCGCTTCCGGGCCCCGGTAGAGCACCATATTCACGACCGGCCCCGTCGGCGGAGGCCAGACCCGATCGCCCATGTCGGCGACCTGGTAAAACCCGAAGCGCAGGCCGTCGGTGACCCACTGACCGCCGCCCGACGGCGAGACCGTCACGCCGTCGGCGCCACAGGTCACGGTGAGGCGCGACGTGACCCTGTTCGGCATCGTTTCGACCTTCGATCGTCGTGTCGCTGCCGCTGCGCTCGACGCTGGTGATCCGGTAGTTCCGCGCCTTCAGCGTTCTCGCCCCATAGCGTCTCCCATCCTCACAGCTGATGTTGTAGACCTTGCGCTCGAGGTGTGGCTTCGCTGCGTTTCCCTCGGACAGCGGCCCGGTCAGGCAGCCGCTCGACACCACGGCCGCAAACACCGCCGCGGCGGCGCAGGCTCCTCCGTCTCGACGCGTGCGATAGGTCGATCCTCGTATCATCCACCTGCGCTTCGGATAAAACAGATCGCTTTTGTTTGGCAAGAGCGAGACCGGCGAACGGCCGATACCGCCCGGCTCGTCCGAAGGATTTCGGCCTTTCATTTCTCCGATCATTGACATTCTCGATCGCGTCTCGCAATGGTGCCGGCGTTTTCAGCTCCATCGCGGGAGGAGTGGAACCATGACCGACACGAAGAGTGCTGAGGCCCAGATCAAGGAAGCCGTCTGGACGTACGGCGGGTGGTTCGTCCTGCTCAGCTTGACGTTCGGAGCGGGAGCGGCGCTCGCTTACATCTTCTGGGGAGATGCCCCTCGCCTGCGTGCCGAAAATGCAGAGCTCAACCAGAAAGTTGCCGGCGGCGCGCGCCGAACGGGAGAACGTTCAAACTCAGCTGACGATGACGCAGGAGGAGGTCGGCGCGTTGCCAACGGAAGCTCGCGGCCGCACCGTCCTCCCCGACGCAATGACGGGTCGCCGAGCCCGTTAGCCCGCATCACCGATCGCTCCCGTCGGCGATCCGAATCTCCGGCTAGGCAGACCGCCGAACGAGCCGTTTAGTCCCGGACCGCCGGCAACTGGCCGGGCGAGCGTGGCGGCAGCACCGAATACTCCATCAGCTCGATCCGCGTCCGCTCGCGCTCGTGCGTGGCGTCGTCCCACTGGCGCGTGAGCACGAGCCCGACTCCGGCCGCATACCAATCCGCGTAATAGAAGACGAGCTCCTCTCCTGGACGGTAGCCGGAGTTCGCGCCCTCCGTCGAGGAGGTGTCGACCCGCACGCAGTCCTTGAAGGTGCCTGCCGGTACCGTCACGGTCTCGCGGTCGACCGCGACCGTGTGACGGAAGCTCACCTTGAAGCCGAGATCACCGACGCGAAAGGCTTGGGTATTGCTGTCCCACGTCGCCCCGTTCGTCAGCACTTCCGGAAGGAACTGCGTGTCGCCCGATCCACTCGCCGCCACCACTTTCCCCGCCTGGTAGGTGAGCAACATGCGATTCAGGTAGCCGTTCTCGTGAAAATAGAGGATCGGCTCTTGCTCCTCGAGTACGTACGGGCCGTTCGGCCCGAAGCTCGAATAGCGCTCTTCGACGCTGATCCCGTCACGCTTCAGCGCATCGACGAACTGCGGGGCCATGAACGCGCACCTTGCTCAGGTAGGTGAGCTTCTTGACGAAATCCTGTACGCGATAAGTCCACTGACTCTGGTCGGTCAGCGGGAAGTACGATTCGACGGGAATCTTCGCGCGCGATGTCCGGGGTGCCTGCGCTCGACGGCTTCGACGCCAGGGGCTTCGCGCACGACGCGAGAACCGCCGCGATCACCAAGGCCCGCGGCGCCGTGACGTTCATCCCTGGCAGGTCTCCACCTAACCTCGAACCGACATTTCCACCTCAGCATACCCTGCGGTCCGTGGAGCCCGCGCGGCGCTCGCCCGTGACACCACTTCGCACCGGTTCGCGCCACGCCGCGCGGTTTCGAATGCTCGCCTAGGGGCGAATCGCCCTCCATCGGCGTCTTCGCGCATTTCGCTCAGCGGGTCGTACCCGTCGCTGCCGCCTTTGCCCCGCCCGCTTCGGCGGGCTTCGCGAGCTGAGTCATGAATTTCGGGCGCACGATGACCATCAACGCCGGTAGAAGCGTCATCGTCGAAGCGAAGCTGATCGTCATCCACAGGAACAGCAGGAGACCCATCTCCGAGTTGAACCGGATGTTCGAAAACGCCCAGGCCAGAGTAGACACCGCGAGCGACACCTGCCGTGAAGGTCACCGCCTTCCCCGCCGTCTGCATTCCCCGCTGAACGGCGACGTCGAAATCGAGGTGGTCGCGGTACTCCTCGATCGCGCGGCTGACGATGTAGAGCCCGTAGTCGATCCCGAATCCGACGCCGACCGTCACGACCGGCAGCGACTGCAGGTTCAGGCCGAGGTGCCGGAAGCCGATGTAGGCGTTGATCACACCGTTGGCGAGGAACAGCGGGATCAACATGATGATCCCGGCGACGAACGACCGATAGGTGAAGAGCAGGACGAAGAAGATCGTCCCGAAGCCGAGGATGTTCATCAAGATGTCGTTCCTGAGGATCTCCTCGTTGGCGGCAGCGGTAACACCGATGAGGCCGCCCGCGAGCCGGAAGTCCACCTTGTTGCTGGGGGACTTCTCCACGTACTCGCGGCACCGCTTAATGATGCGCGCCACGGTGTCGCCCTGGTGGTTTCGGCAGAAGAACGTGACGTGCGCCATGGTGTACGATGGGTCGAGGTACTTCGACGTCTCGGACGGCGGCGCGCCGGCGAAGTAGAAGAAGAACAGGTTCGCGATTCGGCCGATCTGTTCCGGAATCACGCCCCAGCGCGGCTCCGCGTCGTAGAACACCATGTTGATCGACTTGACGATGTCGGCGAGCGAGAAGCTGTAGCCGATCTCGGGGTCGCTGTCGACGAAGCGCTGGAACGACTCCATCGCGTCTACGGCCTCGGGATCCTTCATCGCCCCCTTCTCTTTGCCTTCCACGACGATGATCAGCGGCTCGACCCCGCCGAAGAACCTCTGGATGCGCGTGTGCGCCTGGTTGTAGGGCGAATCGGGCTGCAGGAGCGGCGTCGACGCGGTCGCGTCACCGATCGTGATGTGCTGCAGCTGGGAAAGGGCGATAAAGAATGCGCTAACCCAGACCACGACCGCCACCCAACGACCCTTGGGACTGACGACCTGGTGGCTCCACCAGGTGATCAACTTTTGGAACGGGCCTTCCTCGCGGGAGAGCACGTTCTCCTTCTCGGGAGCCTTCAGGTAGTAGTAGATGATCGGATTCAGGACCAACTCCGAGATCACGATCGCCGCCACCCAGATCGATGCCGAGATCGCGATCCGCTGGAGGATCACCACCGGAATCAAGACGATCGCCAGCATGCCGAGCGCATCGGTCACGATCCCCGACAGCGTCGGCTCGAAGAGCTCGGCGAACGCCGATACGATCGCCTGGGTCTTGTTCCAGTTGTGGCGGTGGTATTCTTCGTAGTAGCGATCGTGCATCTGCACCGAGTGGCTGACCGACCGCGCGGTGACGAAGAACGGGATCACCAACGAGAGCGGGTCCAGCGGGAAACCGATCAGGTGCACGACGCCGAGGCCCCAGATCGCCGACATCACGCCAGTGAGCGTCGGACGGAGCGCGCCGCGCCAGTCGTGGAAATAAGCGTAGAGCAGGATCCACAGGAAAATGGTGCAGCCGGCGAAGATGTACCAGACCTCACCCGTGTAGTGATAAATCCACCCGTATAGTCGTGGCTCCCCCGCGACCCAAATCGTCGTGTTGTCGTCTTGGAACGGCTTGATGATCTTTTCGTCGACGTCGTTGAAGAGCTCGCGGTAGTTGACGCGCCCCTCGAAGAAGTTGGCTCGGAGGAGTGCGGCCTTGTCGTCGAGCGAGACGAGAATGCCGTGAATGCTCTCGGAGTAGTGAACGATGTTGCGAACCTCGTCGACGTCCCTGTCCGTGGTGGGTGCACGGCGCATCACCGGCGGGGTGGCGATCGATCCGCCCTCCATCTTCAAGTAACGGGTCGAGCGGTGACCGATCGAGTCGATCTGGTCGTGGTTGATCCCGGGCAGGACGTCGATGACCTGGGTCATCTTGAAGATCTTCGTCAGGGTATCCTTGTTGAAGATCGTGCCGTCCTTGACCTCGACCATGATCGTGATGTTGTTCGCGCCGCCGAACTGATTAGCGAATTTATTGTGCACCTGGACGAACGGGTGCCGGTACGGCAGCAAGTCGCCGAACTCGGTGAACATCTCCATCTTGAACGCGAAGAACAGCATCAGGGCCGTGAAGCCATAGGCGACAGCCGCGACCGACTTGCGATGATCGATCAGCCACTGGCCCGAGACGGTAGAGGGCGGCCTTCTCTTGATGGACGATGAGCTTGGTTTCGGTCGTGTTCTCAGCCATTGGCCTTCCACTCCCATTTCTTTCCGAAGTCGCTCGTGGTCATCAACAGACCATGCCCACCCCCGGCCACGCCGTGGCCCGCCGCGTCGAAGTCGGACGCCGACATCCACGTGAACACCCCCCCCGGGATCTCTGCCTGCTTCCAGCCGCTTTCCGGATTACCGCGAAGCACCGTGCCGCTGGCGCCGACGACGAGGTAGTCCCCGTCGGGCAGCGCGCGGACGTCGTAGAGCGGCGTGTTGACGGGCACTTGGTTCCAGGACCAGGTGACTCCGTCCGACGTCGAGGCGATCGCCCCGTACGTGCCGACGACCACGGCGTGCTGCGCATCACGCGCCTTCACGCAGAGGAACGTCGGCATCGACATCACGTCGCGGTAGATCGCCTTTGCGCCGAGCAGGCTGCCGTGGCCGGAGCCCCAGGTCTTGCCGCCGTCCGTGGTCATGCGGATTTGCCCGAACTCGCCGACTACGAAGCAGGTGTTGTCGTCGACGCACGAGACTCCGTAGAAGATCGGATCGCTGATCGCCAGCGTCATGTCTTCGCGGACGCCGATCATGGGGATCTCGAGCTTCTGTACCGACCACGCGTTGCCGCCGTCGGTCGTGTGCAGAACAGACGACACGTCGCCGATCGCCCACACGCTCTGCGGGCTGGTTACCGAAACGTCGAAGAGTGCGTTCTTGGTGCCGCTCTTCTGTTCCGTCCAGCTCTCGCCCGCATTCTCGGTCTTGTAGATGACGCCTTCGTGGCCGACGCCCCATCCGAGCTTGCCATCGGCAAACGCGAGCCGAGTGAGGTTGCGGCGGGTGGGCGCGGCGAGCTTCTTCCAGGTTCGTCCGCCGTCATCCGATCGGGCGAGGGCGCTTCGGTAACCGAGCAAGAGGAAGGAGTTGTTGCCGAGCGATTTGACATCGAAGAACTTGTCGGTGATCGTGAACCCTTCCCGGGGCGGAGGGGGCGGCGGCGGTTTGGTGCATGCGACTCCCCCCAACGTCGTCAGCACGAGGGCGGCGGCCGACGTGAGCGCCCGCGCACGCGAGGCCACTGACGGTGTCCAGGTCATTCGCGATTTCCTCCTTGAGTGTTCACTAACGAGCCCCGTGGCGAGTCGCGTGCGCGCAACCGTACGGTAGAAACCGCGCGCCACAGGACTCGCTAGCACCGAACCACCCTCCAAGCCTCTCGTGGGGTCATCCTGCGAGCCACTACCACGTGCGGGGCCATTACTGTCAAGGCTCGAACACGGGTATCGGCCGCGACGTTGACCGCTCGCCTTCTCCCATCTCGGCCACATCCGCTGCCGTGGTCATCGGGTTAGACATGCGTCGTTCGCGCCGGCACGCGGATGGCTCCGGCGTCTGCGCCAATTCTGTTTCCCTCCGGGCTTGCATGGACCCGTCGCAGAGCTCTTGCGGACTCTGACAATGGGGGGATGCATCGGCGCGCTTCAGATCGATGGCGGTCCATCGCCGGCTTCACCGTGTCCGCTTGCGCCTCGCGCCGAGCTGTCCGTCGGTCGCGCAGATCTCGGTCTTTTGGTTTGAGCTCAGAGCACTCTTCCCGATCCCAACATTCGGATCGGGCTTCCACCGTTCAACGAATCTTTAGTCAGTCCGCCCGGGGAGCGACCGCGTTCTCCCTCGAAGGCTTCAAGAGCCTCTCCTGCGAATCGTGCCGGGATCGCGGCGTGTTCTTTACGATCGGGGCGTAGTTCATCAAGCCCTCGATCGAAGTACCCTAACCAATCTTTCGGTGGGGCAAGACCGCGGTGCTGCTCAGGGTTTTAGGACCGGATCGAGGACGGGCATTCCCGATTCGATGAGCTTCTGCTGGAGCGCAATCGTAACCGCGTGCGCCCGGTTCTGGGCACCGATCTTTGCATAGATGTTGCGGAGGTGGGCCTTGACGGTCACCTCGGTGATGCCGAGCCTCTCCGCGATCTCCTTGTTGGCGGCACCGGCGGCGATCAGCTCGAGAATCTCGATCTCGCGATCCGACAACAGGTGTCGCCGGCCCTCGAGGCGCGCATCCTCCGCAAGCTTGCGCAGAACGGGCAGCGTGACGGCTGCCATCAGATAACCCTGCCCGGTCGCCACGCTGCGCACGGCGCGCACAACCTCCTCGCCGGGCGCCTCCTTCAGCAGATAGCCGAGCGCTCCCGCCGTCACGGCCTCGTGAACGTATGCCGGACTGTCGAACATGGTGAGGATCAGCACCTTGACGGACGGCAGCTCGGTGCGCAGCCGGCGGACGATCGCGAGCACGCCGCCTCCGGGCATGCTGAGGTCGAGCAGCGCCACGTCCGGCTTCAGCTTGCCGATCATCTTGAAAGCCTCGCCGGTGTCTCCTGCGCTTCCCACGACCTCGATGTCCGGCTCCCGCTCGAGGATCAGCCGCATGCCGTCGCGGAAGGTTTGATGATCGTCAGCGTGAAAGACTCGAATCGCCATTCGGCTCTCCTGAACTCACTTCGGGCACCCAGGCGGAGATCCGCGTACCCGTTCCTCGAATCGAATGAATCTCCAGGCGGCCACCGAGCGCCTCCACCCGCTCGCGCATGGTGCGGACTCGGCGGCTTCCGCGGAACCGGGCACGCGCCTCCGTGGACGTCCAGTCGGTGGCGTTGCGCTCGCTTCGCACCATCGGCGCCTCTATCCGCTAAGCTGCCACAGTCGAGGGCCGGCTGTACAGACAACGGGTTCCCAGAGCGATCTCGCTGCAACGATATGGAGTACCGCGATCGCGACGATGCCCGCTACCGTCGAAGAATGAGAGGCCTGCCGTGATAGCTCAGCGAGGAGACCAGAACCCCGCCCGCCCGTCCGCGACTCGCCCCACCTTTCCGGTCTTCGCGTCAGCGATCCAGATCGTCGCGGGCACCGGCTTCTTCTCGTCATGAGCGGTCGTCGGGTATCCGAAGTAGACGAAGTGGCGCGAGTCGGGGGCCCAGAAGCGATGGGACTGGGCGTATTGATCGAAGTGTGGAGAAAGGAACTGGAACTCGGGCGTCGGGAAGAAGCGCGAGATCTCCCGTACGTGTCGATTTGCGCGCGTGACGAGCTCCCAGCGCCACTCGCCGGAGTCGAACTCCGGCGCGGCGACGAGGAGCTGGCTGCCGTCGGGCGACCAGAAAAACGCCCCGAGCGGTCCGGCGTAGAGCGTCTCCCGATGGCCGTCGGAGAGATGAATCAGATTGATCCCGCCGAAGAACAGGTTGTCGGGCGTGGTGGCCTCCGCGACCGCCAGCGCTTTGCTGTCGGGCGACCAGGTGAAAACCAGGCGGCTCGACACCGTCGCAAGCTCTCGCTCTTCGCCCCCCTTCGACCGCACGATCAATGACGCGCCCCGCCCCTCCTCACGCCGCACGGCATAGGCGACGTTGTTCCCGTCCGGGGACCAAGAGGGCGCACGGAAGGCAACGGGAGTACTCGAGAGCTTGGTGACCCCCGGCTTTCCTCCTTGACGCGCTCCGCGCACGTCGATCAGCGCCACCTCAGCGGGATGGTCTTCCTCCGGGGCGCCGCCGGTATGCGTGACGATGGCATCGCCGTCGCTCCGCCAGCTGAAGTAGTACGGAAAGCCGAGCCCGAGAGGATGCAACTCGCCGTCGGAGACACGAAGCAGCGCAAGGCCGAGCGCTCCGGGCTCGGAGAGCAATGCTGCGACCTCGCGACCGGTGGGCGCGTAGTAGAGGTAGATCGGCCCGTGCTCGCGGTTCTCGTAGAGCGGCGTGACGACGCCTGGATGCGCGGGATCCAGACGATAGATGCCCGCCTGCTGCACCCCGCCGACGGTTACGGTGGCCCCCTGGACGACGAGCACCTGGCCGTCGGGTGACCACGTCGGCCACGAGAACCGCTGCTCGGGCGTGCCGGGCGAT
Source organism: uncultured delta proteobacterium (assembly GCA_963712515.1). Classification (GTDB taxonomy): domain Bacteria; phylum Desulfobacterota; class Binatia; order JACPRU01; family JACPRU01; genus CAVQIG01. The sequence goes on along the minus strand of CAVQIG010000011.1, from coordinate 204,720 downwards.
TGGCCCTGAGCGAACGCCACGGACGATGCCGTTGGACCTCCCGCTGCCATGCGTCCAGCGTCGCCGCGAGTCAGCGCGCGCGGCTCACCGCCGTTCGGGTCGGCCAGGTACACCTGATGGTCGAGGCCGATGAAGGCGATCTTTCCGGGAATCTCTCCGGCTGCAGCGAGCGTCGCCGCGAGCGCCAACGCCGCCGTGATGATTGTCCTCGATCGCAACGCCGGTCCCTCGCGCCGCGTTCGCTTACCACGCACCCCGCGGGGCAACAAGTTCGGTCCGGCTCTCGGTACGAGAGCCCGCGAAGGCTTTTGCCGAGAGGCGAGGGCTGATAACCGATGGCGTACACCAAAGCGCACAGGAGGACGATCATGAACCTCGAATACGAATTCAGCTATCGCGCGAGCCTGAAGCCACCCCTTGCCATCGGACCCGGTCCCTACGGGACGCGCCTCTTCGTCGAAGTAACGGGTGGTAGCGTCGAGGGGAACCGCTTGAAAGGAAAGATCATGACCGGGGGCGGCGACTGGCTGCTCGCCGGAGCCGACGGTTTCGGCCGGCTGGACGTGCGAGCGCAGTTCGTCACGGACGACGGCGCGGCCATCTACGTTTCGTACTTCGGGATCCTCGAGATGAACGAGAAAGTCCAGCAGGCGCTCGCCGACCCCAACCGCAGCACCGACTACCGCGACCAGTACTTTCGCAGCGCCCCGCACTTCGAGACCGGAGACCCGCGGTACGCCTGGCTGAACCAAGCGACGTTCGTCGCCGAAGGGCACATCCTGCCGGGGCCGACGGTGGAGTACAAAGTCTACAGGGTGATCTGAACAGGGGTTCCAGGCTTCGGCAAGAAGCTCCCCTGACTGTTGCTGAAGAGCGATCGCGGAAGCTTACTCCACTACGACCAGGTCCTTGATCTTGTTGTAGATGGGCTTCACCTGGGGAATCAGCTCGAGCTCGTCGATCTGGATGAACTCGCCGTTCGACTTGCGGTAGCTGACGATTCCCTTGGCGCGCGCTTCGTTCACGTCCGGGAGCTTCATCAGCTCCTGCTCGCTCGCCTTGTTTATGTTCACTTTGTCGGCCGCGCAGACACCGCTCGGAATCACGGTGGCGCCGAGAAGGGCCATCAGCGCGAGCCCGATAATCGACTTCCCAATGCGCGTCATCGCCCTCTCCCTCGTCACTTCACTTCGACGATCTTCAGTTGATAGGTTTTGAATTTCGGCTTCTTCGGGATGTCTTCCTTGCTGACACCAATGCGAAACAAGTCCTTTTCGCCGGGCTTTATTGGCTCGATCTTCTTCAGCGTCTCTTCCGCCGGCGCCCGTTTCAGGGTCTCCGCGCCATCGCCTTCCACCGTGCCGAGCGCTTCGGCTTTCTGATTGTAACCGACTGTCGAGTAGACCGACTTGCCGCCCGCGTCGACGAGGTCGAGCTGGAGCTTCACGTACTGAATGGGCTTCGACGATTTGTTCTCGACGTAGCCGAACACCCGGTAGTAGACCGCGCCGTAGGACATCTCCCATTGCCCGTGCTGCTCCACGATTGCCGCGCTCTCCGCTTGCGCCGTCCGTGCGCCGACGGTGAGCGACCAGGCACACGAGTAGCGCGATCGGCCATCCTGGACTTCGTGATGTCATCATCCCCGTCCTTTCTGCCCGGTCGACGAACTGCTCACATTGCCGGTTCGTAGCTCTGCACGAACGATTTCACGATGTTGTTGCGGACGTCGTACGAATTGCGCGCCTGGTTTCCGATGTCGGTTGCGTGGACGTGCAGCGAAACCGACACCGTGTCGTTCGCATTCTCGACGTCGTGGATGTCGCCTGGCGGAGGGTCGATGAACGAAACCTCGCCGCTGGCGAAGACGCGCTTCCAGGCAGGGGTGAGTTGCGGGAATGGGTGCCCCGGCACATCTCGTCGTCGATAGCGGGTCTCCCGCTCTTTGCCGCTGTACGTTCCCCAAACGACCCAGGACTGGTGATCGTGGATCGTCGTTCGCGCGCGGGGCTGGAACACGAGCGCGGCGATCGAGAACCGCCCGGCCGGGTCGGTATGGAGGAGGTAGGTAGTGACCGGGAGTCGGGGATTGGGACGCTGAAATTTATCCTCGAGCGTGTTTTGCTGGAGATAATCCGACAACAGTGCCGCGACCTGCCACTGCTTGTCCCTGGCTGCCGCATGGGAGCTCATCACCGCCGAGATTCCTTCCGCGAGCGATTCGAACGAATAGCGCGGCGCGCGTTGCAACACCAGCGAGTACTGACCCGACCCCGCCCCAGAATCGGCGACCTCCTCGCCGCCCTTCAAACGAAGCGTAGCGACGACCTCGTCCGGCTTCTGCCAGGGCGCCCGGGCAGGACTCTCGAGATACGCGACGTAGCGAGCGGTCGACTTCGACGACGGCGGCTTCGGCGAAGGGCCCGGCGCCGCGCAAGCGAAGAGGGCGAGCAGCGCTGCGGCAGGAAGCGCAACCGCCGGCTGGCGCATCAGCTCCCTTTGTACTTCGGCGCTTTCGGTCGCTCGAGCCAGGCCCGCCGCTTCTCGAATGGCTCGGCGATGTATGCCTTCATCGCGGCCAGGCCGTCGTCCGAGAGCATCGTTTCCAGGAACGCCGAGTCTTCGATGCGCAGGCCAGCTTGTAGGTGCGTATCGAAGCCGTCGTAGACCGCGCGCTTCGCCATCGCCACCGCGAGCGGGGGCAGTGCTGCCATCTCGGCTCCGATCTCCTTCGCGCGGGCGAGGGCATCGTCGGCGAGCTCGTGCACGAGGCCGAGCGCGAGAGCCTCCTCGGGTCGCACGACGCGCGAGCGCAGCACGAACTCGATTGCCTTGGCCAGTCCGACGAGCCGTGTGATCTTCTGCGTACCGCTGCCGCCGGGCAGGATGCCGAGCTTCACCTCGGGAAGGCCGAAGCGGTGATCGCCGCGCGCGCCGATGCGGATGTCGCAGGAGAGCGAAAGCTCGAAGCCTCCGCCCATCGTATCCCCGTTCATCGCGACGATCACCGGCTTCTGAAGTCCACGCAGATCGTCGAGCATGCCGTGATAGCCCGCGGTCAGGCCGATGCCCGCGCGCCGCATGGCCTCGCGATCGCTGGCGTACTCGACGAGCTCCTCGACGCTGTAGTGAGTGATGAACTTCCCCGTCATGCCTCCGGTCAGGATCACCACGCGGACGTCCGGGCTCTTCCATTTCTCGATCAGCTCGACGAGCTCGCGCGTACCGGCTGCGCAGAAGTAGTTCATCGGCGGATTCGTGTAGGTGGCGACGACGACCCCGTCTTTTGACGTCTCGGTCTTCCACAGGCTCATTGGCGGCTCCTTTTGGTCTGGGCTTGCGGCGTCTCGCTTCAGGCTTCAGCAAACGACCTAGCGATCCTGAGGCCCGAAGGCTTCGGCCCGAAGCCTTCTGTCATTGTGACATGTGCCAACCGCCGTTCGGCGAGAGCACCTGTCCGGTCACCCAATCCGACTCGGACGACGCGAGGTACACGGCTGCCCAGGCGATGTCGTCGGGCTGCCCCAGACGCCCGAGGGGCGTGGCGGCGGCGACCAGCGGATACGCCGCGTGCATGTCGTCGAGAAGCGGCGTGTCCACGAAGCCCGGAGCCAAGGCGTTCACCTGAATGTTGCGCGAGGCAGCCTCGCGGGCGAGTGCCCGCGTGAAGCCGAGGATCCCTGCTTTCGCGGCGCAGTAGTCGATCGCGCCAGCGCCCGCGGCGGTTCCCATGATCGAGCCCATGTTGATGATCTTTCCGGCAGAGAACTCGCCGCTCTGCCCGCTCATGACCTTCAGCGCCTCTCGGGAGCAATAGAACGTCCCATAGAGGTGGATCCGCAACATGCGGTCCCAATCCTCGTCCGAAAGATCCTGCGTCACGTCGCAGTGGGTCTCGATGCGGCCCCGGGCCGCGAGCTCCTGCGCCTGCGCCGTCATGATTTCGACGTAGCGCGTGGCGCGCGCCCCTTTCAGCGCGATCCCTGCGTTGTTGACGAGCACGTCGAGACGCTTCGCCTTGCGGCCGAGCTCTGCGAACATGCGCCGCACCGACCCCGAATCGCCGACGTCGACCGCGAGCGCGGCGCCGCCGGGCGAACGCTTTTCGCATTCGACGCTCACCGTCTTCGCTGCGCCTTCGTTGACGTCGGCCGGGAAGACGACGGCGCCCTCCTCGGCGAAGCGCCTGCAGATCGCCGCGCCGAGCCCCGAACCCCCGCCCGTGACGAGGGCGACTTTTCCTCTGAGACGATTCGACATGTCGCGCCTCCTTAGACCCTATCTCCGCCGTCGACGCTGATGACCTGTCCCGTAATCGCCTTGCCGCCGCGTTCCGAGGCGATCAGCGCGGCCATCGGACCGAGCTCTTCGGGCTCGACGAGACGCTTCTGGACGTTCTCGCTCTCCGCTTGCGCCTTGAGCTCCGCAGGCGTCGTCCCGAGCCCCTTGCTGTACTCCTCGAACGCGTCACGGGCGAGCTTGGTATTGTTCCAACCGGGACATAACGTGTTCACTGTGATCGTCGGTGGTACCTGATAGGCCATCGCTCGAGTCATGCCGACCAGGCCGTGTTTACCCGCCGTATACGCGATCATACCGCCGCCTCTCTTCGCGTAGCCGGAGCCGATGAAGATGATCCGACCGTAGTTCTGCTTCACCATTTGTGGCAGCGCTGCTCGGGTAGCGTAGTATGCGGACGTAAGGTTGAAGAACAACTGATCCTCGAACGTCTTGTCGTCGTGCGTGAGCGTCAACATGTTCTCGAGCTTGCCGTAGACCCCTCCAGCGTTGTTGACGAGGATATCGAGCCGCCCGAACCTTTCGATCACGGTGGCGACCATTCTCTTGATCGCGGCTCGGTCCATCACGTCGCACTCGACCGCCAAGCCATCGCTTTCGAGTCCGCGAAGCTCTTTCACGACGGAGTCGAGCTCGTTCTTCGTGCGTGAGCTGACGGCGACTTGCGCGCCCTCCCGCCCGAATTCCAACGCGATCGCGCGTCCGATGCCCCGGCCGCCCCCGGTCACGAGCGCGGCTCTGCCCTTTCAAACGGTCTCCCATTTTCCTTTCTCCCCTTGCCCTGCGAATCTCGAAGCCTCTATCCTTCTTCCGACTCTCGGAGCAAACCCCCAATCGACGGGGCGAGCGAATCAAAAGTAGGAGCCACTTGTCGGGCGCGGCCACATTCAGTAAAGCCGCAGCCATGAACATCGGCAAGCTCGGAGTCTGGTTCTTCCTCGACGGCATGACGGCCGCCGAGACCGCCGCGTACGCGCAGAAGGTGGAGCGCCTCGGCTATTCGGCGTTGTGGATCCCCGAAGCCGTCGGCCGCGAGCCTTTCGCTCACGCCGGCTATCTCCTCTCCAAAACGGAGAAGCTGATCCTCGCCACCGGCATCGCCAACATCTGGGCGCGCGACCCGATGACGATGGCGGCGGCGGCGCGCACCCTCGCCGAGCTCTCCGGCGGAAGGTTCGTGCTCGGCATCGGCGTCAGCCACGCGCCGCTCGTCGAGCGGCTGCGCGGCCACGACTACAAGAAGCCGTACAGTTACATGAAGGACTACCTCGCCAAGATGAAGACCGCGATGTCCGAGCCGATGATGTATCAGTGCGTGAAGCCGACGGAGGATCCGCCGATTCTGCTCGCCGCGCTTCACCCGAAGATGCTCGCGCTGTCGGCCAGCGAGGCGCGCGGCACGCATACGTACTTCGTGCCGCCAGAGCACACGGCGAAGGTCCGTGCGGCGATCGGCAAAGAGGCCTGGATCTGCGCCGCGCAAGCGGTCGTTCTCGAAACCGATGCCGCGAAGGCTCGCAGCGCAGCCCGCGCGTACATGAAGACCTACGTGCCCCGTTTGCCGAACTACACGAACAACCTGAAGGCGCTCGGCTGGAAGGACGAGGAATTCAAGGATGGCTGCAGCGACCGCTTGGTCGACGCGATCGTGGCGTGGGGGAGCGCGGAGCAGATTCGCAACCGGATCGCCGCGCACCATCAGGCGGGTGCGACGCACGTCTGCATCCTGCCGTTGCGCGCCGACGGCAAGCCGCTTCCGGACGAGCGAGCGACCGACGCGCTCGCGCCGCGCTAGCTCGGTAGCATGTGTAGGCCTGAGACGGCTCGCGACCAACGGGAGCGGTCTGTGACGCAGCCTCCTAGGAGCACGACGATGTCGCGGGGGAGGTCGGCCGCGGCGATCGCCGCTACGTTCCTTTGTGCGGTTGTTGCGGGCTGCCAGAGCTCGAACCAAGGCGGCGGCCAGGCGAGCGCCGAAAAGGCGCACGGACAGCAGATCTTCACGACCACGTGCGCCACGTGTCATGGCACCGACGGAACCGGCATCAAGGGCCTTGGCAAGAGCATCGTCGCGAGCGAGTTCGTGAAGAAGGCGTCGGATGACCAGCTCGTCGACCTGTTGACCAAGGGCCGCGACGCGAAGGACCCGCTCAACACCACGGGCGTCGCCATGCCCCCGAAGGGGGGCAATGCCGCGCTCAGCGAGAAGGATCTGCACGACGTCGTCCTCTACGTGCGCACGCTGAACCACCCCGGCTGACACGCGTCCGATGCCGGAGCGTCCGCCCCTCGAAATCATCGATCCGCTCTACTACGAGCAGCACGGCTATCCGCACGCCGCATGGACCTACCTGCGTGCGCACGAACCCGTGTCGTGGTGGGAGCCCCCCGGAATGCCGCCCTTCTGGGCGATCACGCGTCATGCGGACATCCAGCAGATCTCTCGCGAACCCGAGCGCTTCTTGAGCTCGCCGATGCTGGCGATCTTTCCCCGCGAACAGTTCGATCCCGAGAACTTTCCGCTGCGCGCGATGACCAAGATGGATCCCCCGGAACATGGCGAGTACCGAGGGCTCGCGAGCCACTGGTTCACCGCGCGGAGCGTCGAGCGGTGGCGCCCGGCCATCGAGGAGATCGTCGACGAGCGACTCACTCTCGCGGCCGAGCGAGGAGACGTCGACTTCGTCACCGAGGTCGCCGCCGCGGTGTCGATCTTCGTGATCGCTCAAATCCTCGGTATCCCGCGGTCCGACTGGCAGCAGCTGTTTCGCTGGACGAACCAGACGATGGGCGCGACCGATCCCGAATTCCAGGACGGGGCGAGTGTCAAGGAAACCGAGTCCGAAGCGCTCCGCCAGCAGTTCGAATACTTCTCGCAACTGATCGCGTCCCGTCGCCGCGATCCCGCGGACGACGTCACGAGCCTTCTCGCCCGCGCGCGCCTGCGCGGCGCGCCGCTCCCCGACTGGGAGCTTCTCTCGTATGTGATCGTGCTGATGATCGCCGGCAACGATACGACGCGAAACGCGATGTCGGGGGGACTGCTCGCGCTCGTCGAGCATCCCGCAGCGCGCGCGCGACTCCGCCAGGAGCCCACTCTGCTGGCGCTGGCGGTCGAGGAGATGCTTCGCTGGACGAGCCCGGTCGTGCAGTTCTGCCGCACCCCGGCCGCGGACGTCGAGATCCGCGGCACGAAAGTTCGCGCCGGTCAGACGCTCTGTCTCTTCTACCCTTCTGGCAATCGCGACGAGAGCGTCTTCGACGAGCCCTTCGAATTCCGCATCGATCGACGGCCGAACCCTCACCTCGCCTTCGGCGTCGGCGAGCACTTCTGCCTCGGCGCTCACCTCGCTCGCCTCGAGCTCGCCGTCTTGTTCGCGAGGTTGCTCGAGCGCTTCGAGTCGATCGAGCTCCGCGCGCCGGTTGCCCGCTTGCGCTCGAGCTTCGTCGGCGGGATCAAGCACCTACCCATCCGGCTGCGGCTTCGCTAAGGACCTCGAACGTGCAGCGGCTCTTCACTCTGTTCGGCCTGCTCTTCTTCTCTATTCTGCGAAGTCCTCTAGTTGCCGACGTCCAGCCCGGCGACCGCATCGATCGAACGAACTGGCAAAAGGCAGAGGAGCTGCTGCCTCCCTCCGTCCTCAACTGGGTCAAAAAAGGCGACTACGTGCTTTCGATCGGCAAGCTCGACTACGAGGTCGCATGGGAGCCGGAATACCTGCAGGCGAGCGAAGCGAACGCCGGTAAGTTCTCGCTCGATGCCGAGGGAGGTATCGTCGATCCGCGCACGGGGCGACGTCCCGACTACGTCTATGGCTTTCCGTTCCCGGAGATCGATCCCGCAGATCCCCGGGCCGGCGAAAAGATCATCTGGAACAAGTGGCATACGCTCTTCAAAGGTGCTCAGAACAACTTCCCATTCAAGATCTTCTGGGTCGGCCGCTCGGGGTTCGAGCGAGAGATCAGCTCGGAGGAGTTCGTCTACTACTACGACGGCCGGCTTGGTGGGCCGGTGTCCAATCCTGATCGCGCGGAGTCCAAGGAGATCGTGCACGTCGTCGCACCCTCTTACGTGGAGGGCATCACGCAGCTCACGTGGCGCTTTCTCGACAACCGCCCAGATCAGGTATGGGCCTACGTCCCGGCGGTCCGCCGTGTTCGCCAGGCCACGGCCGCAAACCGCTCCGATGGCTTCGTCGGAAGCGATTTCGCTCCAGACGACGCCAACGTCTGGTTCGGGAAGAACCAGTCGTTCACCTGGAAGCTCGTGGGCGCTCAGGACGTCCTCGTGCCGACGCCCTCCACTCACCCGCAGAAGCTCGTTCCCGGCGAAGCTTGGGCGAACGGCCTCGAGTGGCTGACCACTCCCGAGTTTCCAACGGCCGTCTATGGGTTCTCACAGGCCTCGACCTGGAGCGGCGCGCCCTGGGCACCCGTCAACCACATCTGGGTGAAACGCCCGGTGTGGATCGTCGAGGGTATGCCGAGAGACCCCTACTACGGCTTCGGAAAGCACGTCCTTTACGTCGACAAAGCGAGCTACGAAGCTTGGTACAAGGTGGTCTTCGATCGTCAGGGCGAGTACCGAAAGACCGTCTACAAGGACCTCGCGCCCGCATGGAATGCCGACGGTAGCCGGCGGTTCACCGCCCTCTCCTTTCAGTTCGCGAGCGACGAGAAGACCGACCACACTTGCGTGAGCGAGGCCGGCAGCGCGCACAACATTTTCCGCTTCAACACCAACACGATCGACGAGACCATGTTCACCACTGGAGCTCTGCTGCGCGCCGGGAAGTGAGAGGACCACTCGCCGGTCCGGACCTCTTCGTCTGGGCACCGGTGGGACCCTTTCGTGATCGAGGCGTCCGAACAATTCTCGTTGCGTGCCCTTATCCGCCTGTGCGAGCATCGCCCCCCGCTGGCCGGGGGTGCCAGCAGAAGAGGGAGGGTACACATGACATCGGTGCTTCGCAGAGTACAATGGCTGCGGCTGCGTTCCGGTGCTGGGATCGCCGTAGCCCTCGCGATCGTTGTGCCCGGCGTATCGCAGGCCAAGGTGCGGGAACTGAAAGTGATGACCCAGAACCTCTACCTGGGTTCGAGCCTGGACGCGGCGATCGACGCGACCAATCCAACTGACTTCCTCGTCGCCGTGGCCACCATCTACGGGACCGTTCAGTTCACGAACTTCCCAGCACGCGCGGAAGCAATCGCCGCCGAAGTCGCTGCGAGCAACCCCGACATCATCGGTCTCCAAGAGGTCTCCAACTGGATCTCGGCGGGGCCAGGCGCGCCGCCGAGCCTCGACTTCCTGGTGATTCTCCAGCAGGCTCTGCAGGACCAAGGCCTCTCCTACTCGGTCGCTGCCGTGTCGAACAACGCCAACATCGGCCCGCTCCCGCTCGTGGCCCCGTGCAGCGGCCCGTTGCCATCGTGCTTCCTCACGTTCAAGGACCGCGACGTCATCTTGGTCAACGACGACAGCCTCGATCTCGAGATCTCAAACCCGCAGAGTGGGCGTTACGCAACGCAGGAGGTCCTGGTGACGCCGGTTGGCCCGCTCTCCTTCGATCGCGGCTGGTGTTCCATCGACGGCAAGCTCCACGGCAAGAAGTTCCACTTCGTGAACACGCACCTGGAAACCGAGACCTATCCCGCGGTTCAGGAGGCGCAGGGGCAGGAGTTCCTCGCCGGGCCGGCGAAGGCTGGCGGGGCGGTGATGGCGACGGGCGACTTCAACTCGGCCGCCGACGGCAGCACGACGACGACCTACGCGAGCCTGACGAAGTCCTACTTCGACGACGCGTGGGATATGAACCCCGGCGATCCAGGGTTCTCGTGCTGCCAGAATTCAACGCTAACGAACCCGATGTCGCAGTTGAATTCGCGGATCGACCTCGTGCTCACACACGCGGCCTCCCGCGCGCTCGATGCGAACCTGATCGGCGACTCGAGGTTCGAGGCAAATCCACCGTTCTGGGCGTCCGATCATGCCGGCGTGATCGCGACGCTGCGCGTTCATTAGACACGTGCCCGTTTGCGGATCGACTCCGGCTCGCACTGAGGTTCATCGCGCTAGTCGGAGCGGCGGCTCGGCAATGGCGGGACAGCCTATCGCTCGAAGGTGATCGGCGCGGACTCCGCGAACCGTACCCCCGAGGGTCTCTGGCCATCCGACCACGCCGGCGTGACCGCGGCGCTCGCTCCATGAGGAGGGAGCGGCTCAGTTCAAGTTGTACTGGACGCGCACGAACCCGACGTCGCTGTCCTTGAAGAACCCGAGGCCGTGCCACGTGCCCTGTACGCGCGAGTACTTGAGGCTCACGACCCAATTGGTGCCGACGAAGATGTTCACGCCGGGGACGAGCGCCACGACCCCCCGCACGTCGTAGGCGATGATCGGCACCGGCTGCACGGTGCCGTGCCTGTAGTAGGTGAACAGGGCGCCCGTGAACACCACTTCGTCCTCGTATCGTCGAGCGAAGGTGATCACCGGGATCGGCGCATTCAAGTTGCTCTTCTGCGGCTGGACGAGTGGGGAGACTTGATCGGAGTTCGCATCGAAGATGTGGGTATGGAAGTACTGACCGCTCAGCAGGAAGGTGTTCTCCGGGTTCAGCCAGCGGAGCCACACGTTGCGGTCGAGGCCGAAGACCCAGCGAACGACGTTTCGGTCGCGGAAGGGCGTCGTCGCAGGTCTCCCGGTCTCCGCCGCCGTTTGCGTGAGGGACTGTATCGTGGTCCCGCTCAGGTCGGATGCCTGCTCGACGCGCTCGGACCAGAAGAGCGCCGCCTCCATTCTCACTATGCTCAGTGGATCGAATGGGATGGCTGAGGAGGCGCTCAGACCCGATACCTGAATCGGGTAGATCGCCAACTCGAGGAACGTGTTCGTCACGCAGGCGAGCTTCTGCAGCGTCGAGCCGTTCGGATTGCACGGAAACGAGGGATCCAGGGTGGGAGGATCGGCCCGGATCCGAGCCGAAGGGTTGTCCATGTACGTGTAGTAGTGCACCAGCGAGAACGTGACGCGGTCGAAGAGCGTTCCGGTGATGCGTCCTCCCCCGCGGCTCGTTCCCAGGTCCTTCGGCGGCGTTTGGAAGTCGAGCGTGGCGCCGAGCTCGTCCGCGCGCGGTATGTTGATGCTGAACGGGCTCGAGGGGGTGGCCGGCGGCGTGATCTGATCGTCGATCGTTCCCGGAACCCAATAACCCTCGGCAACGACGTGCGCGAGCGGTCCGGCGTCGAGGAACGGGAGCTCGAGCGTCGAGCGCAGCATCCACAGCGGGATTCGCCGATCGTCGAGATCTTCGACGAGCGGGAACCCGAAGCGATTGTCGAGCGGCTCGATCATGTCGAGGAGGCGAAAGGCGTCGGTCTCTCCCCACGAGAGGTCCTGACGGCCGACGCGCGCCCAGAGCGGCCCCCAACCGGCATCGACGTAGGCGTTCCACGGAAACGCGTTGTGCTGGGTCTTCTTGTGGTTGAGGATGCGAAGCGACTCCTGGAGTCCCGGGTCCCCCGGGTGCTGATCGGCGTCGAACGCGCTCGGCCCGTAGTCGGTGACTCCATCGTAGGCCGGCTTCACCCGAATACGATACGAGAGCGTCGACAGCGGGAGCTGGAGCCCGTAGCAGCTGGCGAGCCAGCGATCGAGACGATGATAGAGCTCGAGGTCGAGGACATACCGGTTCTGCACCAGATTGCCAGCCGGGATCGGCGGGTCGGTAAACGCCTTCGGGCCGGTCGTACGGATGCTCACCTGAGTCGAGACCTTGCCCGTGACCTGAATGTCGCGCTCGGGATCGAGGTAGAGCGCGTGAGCAACCGACGCCGTGGCGAGCCATGCGCCTACACCACTCGCTGCGATCCCGAGACACCAGTCGCCCTTCCGCACGTGCCCCTCCGCGGTGTAAGACCAGCTCCATGAAGCTGGTAGTGCCGGCCGTTTATCAGGATGACTTCCTGGACGCGATGGCCGCGATGCCGATCGCCCATTACTACGGCGCGACGGCGACCGACGCTGGCCTGCGCGCGAATACGGAGCTTCCGTCCATCACAGACGACGCACTCGCGGCGTACGTGACCAGAGCCCACGCGCAGGAGCAGGAATTCTTCTACTGCTTGAACGTCGCGTGTCTCGGCAACCGCGAGTTCACCGCCGACGGCCAGCGCTGGCTCGTTGAACGACTCGGCGCGATCGCGGAAAGCGGTTGCGACGGTGTGGTGCTCTCGAACCCCTATCTCATCGCGTTCGCCAAGCGCCGCTTCCGGAGCCTTCAGGTCGCCGTCTCGAGCGCCAACGGCGTCGACAGCGTCGACAAGGTCCTCTACTTCCAGGCGGAGGGCGCCGACCTCGTCTACCTGCCGGAATACGTGAACCGCGATTTTCCGTTGCTCCGCCAGCTGCGCAAGCGGACGCGCGTGCGCTTGGTCCCGCTCTCGAACACCGGCTGCATGATCAACTGCCCGATCCGCGCGTATCACTCGACGATCACCTCGCACGCCAAGGCGAGCCTCGAGCTCGGCGCGTACGTCGACTACCCGCTTCTGTGGTGCACCAAGGAGAAGATCCACGACCCGGCGCAAATGGTGAAGTCGCCGCTCATCCGTCCCGAGGACCTCCATGTCTACGAGGAACTCGGCATCGACGAGTTCAAGCTCGCGGGCCGCGAGATGGATCGGGGGTGGAACGAGCGTGTCATCCGCGCCTACGCGGCTCGACGCTACGACGGAGACCTGAACGACCTGATTCTCGGCTTCGACCAGATGGAGCCGTACGGGAACATGACCGTGCGCATCGCCAACCGGGCCATGGACGGCTTCATCGATTTCTTCCAGAAGAAACACGACTGCCGAGTCGGCTGCCGCGACTGCCGCTACTGCGACGATTGGGCGGCGAAGGCGCTGCGCTTCGACGCCGAGCACGCCTCGTTCGGCAAGCGCGTTGCGACCGCGCTCGAGCGCTTCGAGGCAGGCGAGTTCCGAACGGTCAGCGGGCGCTGAGCGCCCCCAACAGCTCAGCGCGTGCCGGGGCCGCGCAGGAAGTACAGGCCGGTCGGATCGATCTCCGCCGTGATCCCGGTCCGGATCCAGTTGTCGGTGACGAGCGTTCCCCCTGCGGGGGCGTGCGCCGACTTGATCCCGAGCTCTGCGGATTCGACGGCGTCCCAGCCGATGTTCAGGGGCTCGCCGTCGGCGGGATTCAGCGGGCGCGTGTCCACGTTCGGCAACGGAATTCCGACCGCGTCATCGAGAAACCAGGTTGGATGGCTGGCGATCACCGGACCGATGTCGCTACGTCCGAGCACGGTGAGGACCGGCGTTCCGAGCCGTCGCGCCAAACGGCGGCGCCGAGAAAGGCTGAACGGGCCTTCGACGCCGACGAGCGCGCCCGCGCCGATACGCAAGCGCGGGATGCGCGGCGGCGCGTCGACGAACCGCTCGATCGCGCCCGCCCAACTCGTAACGAGATAGTCGACGCGCTCCGGCGGCTTCGGGAGCTCCATTCCCCAGCCCGCCCACACGGTACCGCCGCGTTGCCAGGTGCCGAGCAGCATCGCGAGTGAAAGCCAGTCGGTCGGCGGATCGAGCAGCAGTACCTGGGTCTCGGCGTCGATCATGAAGAAGCTGCCGACCGCGATCGCCTTGGCGGCAAGCGTCTTGTGATTGTGAAGGACCTCGCCGCTCTGGTCGGGCTTGGCGAACGCGATCAATGGCTTCTTGAAGTCGGGCCGGTCGCTCTTCTCGTTTCCCGGCTCGGCCAGAAGCGCGGCGAAGTCGATCGCCACCTCGCCCGCCTGTCCGACCGCGAGATCGGCGCCGAAGAGCGCGAGCGTCCGCTCGGGAATCTCTCCCGCGGCTGCGTAGGCAAGCATCTCCGTCTCGAAACAGCCGAAGAGCGCGGTCACGAGCTCGAGGGGCTCGGCGAGCCCGACCGCCACGCGCGAGCCCTTCTGCAATCGGCCGCGGAGCGACGCGGCGAGCTGCCTCACGCGATCGGAGATCTCTGCGTAGGTCGCAACTCCCCCGGGGGTGACCAACGCGGCGCGGTCGGCAGCGGCTGCCGCCGACGCGTGGAGCGTGATCTCACCGACCCGCTTGAGCGGCACGTGCGCGTAGCGGGCCGTGTCTTCCGGCCAATATGCCGCCAGCTGTCCGAGCGCGCCCTTCCCCATCGATGACTCAGCCGATTTGCGTCTCCGAAAGCACCGGCGCAACGCCTTTGAACTGCAGGGGGAGCTCGCGCACCCAGGCCACCTCGACGGCCGCGCCGAAGCGACCCTGCAAGTAGTCACAGAGCCTCGTCGCGAGATCGCGCGCGCCGCGCTCCGGCTCCGGCATCAGCAGCCGAAGCCGTCCCCCGTTCAGTCCTTCACGCGAGATCACGAATGGCATCCCCACGATCTCCGGCACGCCTTCTTCGAGGGCGAGCTGAACGTCGTACGCGAGCAGCGTCTCTCCTCCGAGCCGAAAACTGTGCTCCCAGCGGCCGAGGATCTTAATTCTCGGCGAGGGAAGGCCGCAAGCGCATTCCGAATCATCGATCGTGACGACGTCCTCGCTGTCGTAGCGGAGGTAGAGCGAGCCCTCGGGAATCAGGAAGCAATGCACCATCGACCCGCGCTCCCGCGGCTGAACCGGGCGCCGCGTCGTGGGATCGAGGGCCTCGATGTAGCAGGTGTCGGGCGCCACGTGGAGACCGCGATTCTCGGCGCACGACATCGCCAGCACGCCTTCCGTGACGCCTGCGGCTTCCGAGATGCGGCTCACCCCGGTCACCTCCTTCAAGTGACGCTCCATGCCCGGAGTGATCGGAGCGCCGGTGACGAGCAGGACCTCGACCGCGTCGAAGAGCGCTCTCGGCTCGATGCCCAAACGGCGCCCCGCGGTGAGGATCGGGAACACCATCGGCAAGAACATCGTCACATAGCGCGGACGGAAGCGACGGAGCGCATCGACGATCCGATCGGCGTAACGCGGCAGGTACGTCCCCGAGACGACCACGCACGGCGCCTCGAAGAACTCCGCGAGATACGGCTGGATGGCGGCATAGCTGTGCCACGCGGGGGCGGAGATCACGAACGGCGATCCCGGGCGGAAACCCGCCCACCAATGCGCCCGTGCCGACGACTTGCCCTGCACCCGTCGCCATCGCTGATTGACGGTGAGAAATGTCGTGCCGATGGTTCCCGAGCTGACCGTGAATGTCTCCCCGACACGCCGATCGATCCGTCTCTCGATGCCGAGGCGATGGCACTTCAGCTGCGCTTGCCAGGCGAGCATGTCCTGCTTGCGAAAGGTCGGAAGCCGACCGAGATCGCCGAGGCTCCGGAAGCTTCGTACGTCGAAGCCTGCGGCGGTGAATTTCTCGGCATAGAACGGGAGCTCCGCGACGGCGATCTCGAGAACACGCCGCACGCGCGCCGTCCACCAGCGCCGCAGCGCCGCCGTCGATAGCGTGTCGAGCCGATCGAACGGCTCGGCAACGCGCGCACGCCGGAGCGAGCGCTGCGCTATACCCAAGCGAGCGTTCCTTTCCGTCGCTCCCGTCGGTCGCGACCTGCTCCGGTCCCACCATCCTACCAAGCTAGTCTCGCGGCTTTCCGCTCGAGCGGACAACCGGCGGGAAGAAGCTCGCCGCGGCCGAGCCGGTAGCGGACGGCCGGGCATTCGCCGACGAACGGCGCGCTCAGCACGATCTCGCCCTCCCCAATCGACTCGGCGCGATAGCTCCGGTCGAGATGGAATTGACCACATTCGGGACAATCTCCGGCGACGAAGAACGCCGCGTCGGCGCGCGCGAGCCTCCGCACCGGCACACCGAGCGCCTCGGCGAGCCGGTCTGCGTCCTTGGTCGGCGCCGCGCCCTCGACCTCGGATACCGCTGCCCAGCGAACGCTCTTCTCGCCCCGCTGCCCGTGCGTCGCCAGCGCTTCGGTGAGCGGCGCGATCAGGTCCCGCCGCACGACCAGCGCCGCCGGTCGCACGTTCTCGAGGATCACGAGCATCCGCGCCGTCATGCTCGCCACGCCGTCGTTGCAGATGGTGTGCGCGCCGAGGCGCGTGGCCGCGCCGCGGCGCAAATGCGAGACGTAGATCGACGAGGAGAGCAGCACGCAGGGATTCGAGCCGTAGTCGAAGAAGGCGATCGTCTCGTCGGCGCCGAGCCCGAACCGGCGCCAGAGGCGCGACACGACGCCTGCCCAGGCATCGAGCTCCGGGGGATCGAGCGCCGCCCAGACCGGTGGCTCGCTCGTCGCCTCGATCTGCAGAGCGACCGCAGGCCGTCTTCCTTCGCGTACGCGGCCGGCGAACGGGTCGTCGTGCGCGGCGGCGTAGTCCTCGAGATCATCGAGCGACCAGGGCTCGGGAACGCCCCGCGCGTCGAGGCGCGATCGGTAGAAGGGAAAGTCGCGGAGGTCCAAGGCCGGCTACGGGCTACGGGCTACCGGCTACCGGAAGACTGCGCGGACTCTTGCGGTAGCCGGTAGGCGGCAGTCGGTAGCCGTCTTTCAAAATTTCGCCATCGCTCCGCCGAGAGCAGCGAGCACCGCGGCGACTACGTTCAGATAGTAGAAGCGATCCTGCCACAGCGTGACCCGCTCTTGCGCCGCACGCTTTTCTTCCAAATCGCGTAGCCCCGACGAGTAGGGCATCTTCTTGGTCAAGACCGCCTTGTACCAGTAGCCCGAGAGCGAGCCCGTGATCAGCAGGACGAACCACGACAGCGCCATGAGCACGATCCAGCGGCCGTACGGACCGGTGACGAAGTCGCGGGTGAAGAAGCTCGGCAGCTGGCCCATCAGCCACAGCCGGGCGAACCCGGTGATCCCGAGCAGGACGATCGCCGTCGTACCGACGATCATCAGCCCGGCACCGATCTTCTGGCTCACGACGGTCGAGTGAGCGGGGGGAATTCGCTTTAGCGCGGGATTCAGGATCGCCGTGTTGAAGACGATCGACCCGACGAGCATGATCGCCGCGTAGATGTGAACGACCCGCAGGAGCTGGAGCCAGAAAACCGTCGACATGGGCTTCAGCGGTCAGGCCTCAGGCTTCAGTAAGGGATCCGTACGCCCCCGAAGCCTGAAGCCAGAAGCCCGAAGCCGATCTTCTCAGTCGTGCCAGATCTTCGACCGGTTGCGGATCCGGTCGGTGATGTAACCGACCTTGTAGTGGGTGTCGTAGAACTCTTCGTCGACGTTGTGGATGACGGCG
Source organism: uncultured delta proteobacterium (assembly GCA_963712515.1). GTDB lineage: Bacteria > Desulfobacterota > Binatia > JACPRU01 > JACPRU01 > CAVQIG01. Next base: position 187,200 of record CAVQIG010000011.1, on the reverse strand, counting down.
CCGAAGTGCGCCTGCATCGGGTTGTACGTCACGGGCCACTGGCCGAAGTTCTTCACGCAGTAATCGATGTAGGCGATCAGCGCGTCCTTCACCCACGGCTGGGGCCGAGTTCGCGGGTCCTTGAGGATGGCGTCACGCGTCGCGTCCTTCCACGGCGCGCCGACGGCACGCAGATAGCCGCTCGGTGCGTCGTTCATCACGCCTTCCTTGCCGTACTTCTCGTCGTACCAGAAGTTGACGAGCTGCTCGGCCGACTTCCACCGCGGCGAAGGCACGTACGTCGCCTCCTTCACGCCCTCGATCCCGAACACCTTGAGTTGCCCCGTCGAGATCGGCGCCTTCGCATTCGGCGCCTCGATGTGGAAGCCGAGGCCGCGCGAGATCTCCGGCATCGCGCCGAACAGAATATTGGGGTCGAAGCCGCAGTAGACCCAGTTGCCGAGGCCCATCGCTTCGGCCGCGAGGCGGATGTTCTGGATCTGCATTCCCGTCGGATAGCTCTCGTACTGGAAGATCCCCTGCTCTTCGGCGGCGATCGAGAGCGGCATCTCGAGTTTGCCCTCGCCGATCCACTTCTCGACGCCGGCGGGTCGGCCGCCGTTCCACTCGTCGATGAAGTACATGTGCCAGCAGTCCATGAAGTTGATCAGCGCCGAGTTCAGGTAGCCGGCGTCGGTGAGCGGGATGAACCAGGTGGTCCCCGGCATGTTCATGTTGATCTGGTAAGGACCCATCAGCGTCGCGTTGGGCGCCCCGGCCGCGCGCATCGCGAAGTCGATCTGCGGACGCTCGTCGAGGATTTGCGTCGTGTCCTCTTCGTACCAGCGCAGAATCTTGTCGTAGTCCTCCTCGCCCTCGATCTCGATCGGCTTGGAGCGCTTGATCGTCGGCTTGTAGATGAAGGCGCCTTCGTCGTTGATGATGAGGAGGTCGGTCGCCAGCGAATTGCCGGGATGCGGCGTGGTGCGGCCGGCGATCCAGGTGAGCTCGTGAAAGCCGCCGTCGAGCGAGATGTCCCAGGCGACGAGGCCGTTCGGACCGCAAGCGGCCCATGCGATCAGCGCCTCCTCGAGTTTGGTGAGCGGCTTCGGCTCCTTCTTGGAGACGAACTGCATCGGCCCTTTCTGCTGCTTGATCGAGCCGGCCGGTGACCGGGTGCTTGTACTCGGTTCCCGAGTCGATCCGGTAGCCGCGGCCGACGCGCCGGCTGCGAATCGTCGTGAGCAGGTTGAAGAAACTGGGCGTCTGCTGAAACGCGTGTTTGAGTCGCTCCTTGTCAGTCATCGAGGACCTCCTTGGCCGGGTTGCCGCTTCGAACGGCGAGCCAGCGGCGCTTCGCGCTCCATACTCAACCGTTCGTCGTGGTGTCAATGGTGGAACCAGAACGCCTCTCGGCGCCGCGTGCAGTTCGTCCCGCGACTGTTTTTTTGGACGGGACAACTCAGTCGATGCTCCGGTCGGCCGCTCCATCCGCCAAGAAGACTAAATCACGAGCGCGCCTCCCTCCAGAGTGCGGATGCTTAGTTCAAAAGATTGAACGTACGCCATATTTTTTCGATGGAATCGTTTGCGCCTTTGGACTATCTAGCGAGGTCGCTTCTCGCATCTCGACGAGCACGAGGAGGAAATCATGGAGTTCCAGAAGGTCCTAGGCATCCGCAGGTCGATCCGCTACTACGAACCGGACAAGCCGGTCGAGCAGGAGAAGATTCAGAAGATCCTCGAGGCAATGCGCATCGCCTCGTGCGCAGTCAACGCGCATTGGCTGAAGGCGGTGGTGGTGAAGCGCCACGACATCGCGCCGGACGACCTCGAGAAGATGAAGAATCCCGTGCAGGCGAACGTCATCGCGCTGGCGCCCGTACACATCTATCTATATGGCGATCCCGGGGTCGTGAACCGCTACAAGGGCGCGCGCCTGAAGCAGCTCTTCGATTTCGGCGCGCTGAACCCGACCCATGGCTGGAGCCACAAGTTCGTAGACGAGACCGTCTATCCGCAGATCCTGAAGCCGCTCACCGAAACGCCGGTCTATCCGGTCGCGCTCGCCTTCGACTGCGGGGTCGCGGCCTGCCAAGGCTTGCTGATGGCCTTCGAGCTCGGCCTCGGCGCCTGCCTCACGGCGTTCGTGCAGGACGTCGTCAAGAAGTACACCAAAGTCCCGGACGATTGGATCCCGTTCTATCAGATAAACGTCGGCTATCGCGCAGAGTCGCCCGAGGCCGGCGGCCAGCGCCCGCGTCCACCGTTCGAGGAGCAATACTTCTTGAACCAGTACGGCAAGACCTTTCCGCGCGATCCGAAGGTGGTGAAGGAGCTCGAAGAATCCGGTTTGTTCACGACGCCGGCGCGACCGGACAATGCCGAGCGGCGCAAAGAGGTCCGCGACTTGGCACGGCGCCTCAATCTGCCGATGTGACATGGGGCTCGCGAAACCGATCACCGATTTCGAAACGGTCAAGACCTGGGGAGAGGGGTTGAGAAAGCAGTGGGGGGGCGACCCCCTCGCCGAAGAGCCGGAGATGGTCGACGCGCTCGCGGAGTTCTGCGATTTCGTCGGCGAAGATCCCGACTCGATCGTCGCCAAGCTCTTCCGCATCCGCAAGGCCGACGGAGAGCGGGTGCTGTCGGTGAAATGGCGGAAGCACTACGCCGACAAGGTCAAGGAGTTCCGCGTGCAAGGCGGCGGGGAGAAGCAACGGCGCGGCGCCGACGTGCTTTCCTTCATGATCCACAACGGGGTGCTGATTCAGGGCTGAGGAAACCGTCGTGGCCATGAAGCGTCGCTACTGGGGCGTGATTCCTCCGATGCCGAGCGGCGCGCTCGGCCAAGCCGTCAAGCAGTGCGAGGCCATCGGGCTCGAAGGCATCTGGGCCATCCAGCTCTGGGGCCCCCCCTTCGTAACGCTCGGCGCCGTGGCGATGGCGTCGGCCCGGTTGAAGCTCGGCACGGGCGTGGCCCTCGCATTCACGCGCAGCCCCCTCGAGACCGCATGCGCGGCTCTCGACGTCGACACGATCAGCGGAGGCCGAATGGTGCTCGGCCTGGGCCCGTCGGTCCGCTGGTGGAACGAGCAGTGGTACGGCGTCCACTACGGGAAGCCGATCCCGCACCTCCGCGAAGCCGTCGCGCTCATCCGCGCGATCGTCGAGAAGGGACACACGGGTGAGCTCGGCAAGTGGGAGGGGGAGTACTACAAGGTCGATCTCGACCGCTTCAGGACGCTAGCTCCACCGGCGCGGACGCACATCCCGATCTATCTGCCGGCGCTCTACGAGACGGCCATGCGGGTCGCCGGCGAGATCGCCGATGGCCTCGCGCCGCATCCGATCTCGAGCGAGCAATGGATCCTCGAGCGCATCGCGCCGAACTTGAAGAAGGGCCTCGACAAGGCGGGGAGGAAGCGCTCCGACCTCGACCTCAACGTTTGGCTCTACGTCGCTCCGAGCAGCGATCGAAAACAAGCGATCCACGATACCCGCCGGACGGTCATGTTCTATGCGCTCCACTCGCAGTACGAGAAATACTTCGCGGCGAACGGTTTCGGGAAGGAAGCGAAGGCGATCGCCGAAGCGTCGCGGGCGAAGGACGAGGCGGGGATGCTCCGAGCGTGCACGGACGAGATGGTCGAGAAGTTCGCCATCGTCGGCCCGCCGGACGAGGTGCGCCGGCGGGTCGACCGCATCGCCGAGGTCGCCGATTCGTTCACGCTCTGCTCGCCGTACGTCGCCCTCGCCCCGGATCGGATCGGCTTCTACAACGAGCAGATCGCGAAGACCTTCTACTTCTAAGGCTCCGGATGGAAACCGCCAAGCCGCGCGACGTCGGCGTCGACCCCGAGGATCCCGCGCGAGAACTCTTATTCGTCGGGCTGACAGCCGGGCTCATCGACGAATCGCGAAGCATTCTCCGCTGGCATCAGCTCTCCGACCTCGCACAGGCTTGCGTTGTCGACTGACCCTCGAAAGGAGTGATCCACTTGGCTCGAGCTCAGAGCGCACTGGAACAAGCGATTCGCCAGCACGCGGCGAGGCAGCCGAAGGAAGTGTGGCTGAAGTGGAAGGACGGTGGCTACTCCTACGCGGACGTTCTTTCCAACACTCAGCGCGCTGCGAACGGTCTCGCCGCGCTCGGGGTGAAGCCGGGCGAGCGTGTCGCCATCATGATGGGCAACCGGCCGGAGTTTCTCTGGGTGCACTTCGGCATCAACTTCATCGGCGCGCATTCGGTGCCGATCAACACTTCGCAGCGCGGCGCGACGCTGCAGCACATTCTCGGGAACTCCGACTCCGTCGCCGTGGTCTTCGAGAATGCGCTCCGTGACGCAGTTCTTTCGGTCAAGGACAAGGTCCCGACGCTGCGCGCGACCGTCGTCGCCGATGGGCCCGGCGGAGGGGGGGTCGATTCGACGCTCGATCGCCTTCTCTCACACCCCGACCGTGAGCCGGACGTCGAGGTGAAGGAGCCGTCCGCCGCGGTCGGCATGATGTACACATCGGGCACCACCGGACCGCCGAAGGGCGTGGTCGCGACCGGTTACGACATGGCCCCGCTCGCCATCATGTTCGAGGCGCTCCGCATCAAGCCGGGGGAGACCATGTACACGCCGCTGCCGCTCTTCCACGGCAACGCGCTCCTCATCTCGGCGATCGGCTCGATCACGATCGGGGCGAAGCTGGCGCTAGCGGAGAAGTTCAGCGCCTCGCGGTTCTGGGACGATTGCCGCAAGTACGACGCGGTCGAGTTCAACACGCTCGGCGCCATGATCCCGATCCTCATGAAACAGCCGCCCAAGCCGAACGATCGGGACAATCCCGTGCGGGTCGTCTTCTCGGCCGCGTGCCCCGCCAACGTCTGGCGCGAGTTCGAGCAGCGATTCGACGTTCGCCTCATCGAGTTCTACGGCATGGTGGACTCACCAGGATTCCTGATGAACGACGGCGGAAAGGTCGGCGCGATGGGCAAGCCGATGGGCGGCGTCGAATTTCGCGTCGTCGACGACCACGATCAGCCGCTACCCCACGGGAAGATCGGCGAGCTCGTCTTCCGCCACCCCAGGGGTCCGCTGACGCTGTACTACAAGCTGCCGGAGGCGACCGCGGAAGCGTACCGCGGCGGCTGGTTCCATTCCGGTGATCTCGCCGAGTACGACGAGGAGGGTTTCTACTATTTCCGCGGACGGAAGAAGGCCTCGATGCGCAGGCGCGGCGAGAACATCTCCGCCTGGGAGATCGAATCGGTACTGAACGAGCATCCGTCCGTGCTCGAGTCCGCGGCGTATGCCGTACCATCCGACCTCGGCGAGGACGAGGTCATGGCGGCCGTCGTCCTGCGACCCGGGGAGTCGCTCTCGCCGGACGCATTGCTCGATTTTTGCCACGGGAGGATGGCGCATTACGCGATTCCGCGCTACGTTGACTTCGTGGAGGAGATCCCGAAGACCGGAACCCACCGGGTGCAGTACGGGGTGCTGCGCGAGCGCGGTATCACGACGAACGCGTGGGATCGAGAGAAGGCGGGATATCAGGTGAAGAAATAAGCTTCGCCAAGCCCAATCACAAGGAGTCCATCAATGGCAGACAACGTCGTCGTCGCGGGCGTCGGCATGACACGGTTCGGAAAGTACCTCGAGCGCGGCGTGCGTTCGCTCGCCGAGGAGGCGGTCGGTGATGCGCTGAAGGACGCTGGCCTCGAGCCGAAGGACGTCCAGACCGCGTACTTCGCCAACGCGGTGTCGGGTTTGATCACGGGTCAGGAGATGATCCGTGGCCAGGTGGCGCTGCGGAACACGGGGTTGCTCGGCATCCCGATCTTCAACGTCGAGAACGCCTGCGCGTCGGCCGCTTCGGCGTTTCACCTCGCTTGGATGGCAGTCGCCTCGGGGCAGTACGACGTCGCTCTGGCCGTGGGCGCGGAGAAGCTCTTCCACGAGGACAAGACGCGCGCGTTCCGCGCGATCGGCACCGCCGTCGATCTCGAGTCGCTGCAAGAGCTCAAGAAGAAGATGGCGGAAACCCAATCCCAGGGGGCGACGCCCGGGGACCAGAAAGGGGGCGAGAATCGCTCCTTCTTCATGGACATATACGCATCGATGACGCGCGAGTACATGAAGCAGAGCGGCGCAACGGCCGAGGACTTCGCCGACGTGGCGGTCAAGAACCACGACCACGGCGCGCTGAATCCCCGCGCCCAGTACCGCAACCGCTGCACTCGCGAAGAGGTGCTCTCCTCGCGTGAGATCTCTCCACCGCTGACTTTGATGATGTGCTCGCCAATCGGTGACGGCGCGGCGGCAGCCATCCTCTGTTCGAGCAAGGCCGCGAGCCGCCTGGGAGTCCGCAAGCCGATCCCGGTGCGGGCATCCGTTCTGCTGTCGGGACGCGATCGCAAGCAAGACGAGCCGGGCGCCGCCGAGCGCGCCGCAAAGCGCGCCTACGAAGTCGCAGGGATCGGCCCGGAAGACGTCGACGTGATCGAAGTGCACGACGCCGCCGCGCCGGCCGAGCTGATGGTCTACGAGGACATCGGGCTCTGCAAGCGTGGCGAAGGGCCCGCCCTCCTTCGCTCAGGCAAGACGAAGCTCGGCGGCAAGCACGTCGTCAATCCGAGCGGCGGCCTGCTTGCCAAAGGGCACCCGATCGGCGCGACCGGCATCGCTCAGATCGTCGAGATCTGCGAGCAGCTGCGCGGCACCGCGGGCGAGCGGCAAGTGTCCGGCGCGCGCGTCGGCATGACGGAGAATGGTGGAGGCTTCCTCGGCCGCGACGCCGCTGCGATGTCGGTACACATCTTCGGAGCGTAGCCGAGCGACTTAGACCCTCGGACAGAATACGGTGGCGTAGTCCGAAGGTCATCGTGGTCGCGCGCAAGGCGCGACGACGAGCGATACTCTTGCGGTATCGCGAGGAGGAGCAACGCCGCGGGGCGCGAGGACCGAGGAATACGTCGCCGTCTCCCGGTATCGACGGAAGGCTCGGGCGGCGGTCGGCGACCGCGACGATCGTGCGCGCCAGCAGCCGCTCGTCGAGCAGTTCCGCCAGTACGGGCTCGAGCCCGGCACGTCGCACGCCGTCCGCTTGAGCCTCGTCCCGGTGGTCCACGACGAACGTTTCGACCAGGCCCGCATAGCACCGAGCGATCGAGTCCGGCCGATCCCGACTGCCCGCGGCGTTGAGCACGCGTCGACGCGCCCGCGCGTGGTGCGCGATCGCGCGGCTCGGACTCGATCGACCCAGCACGACGGGCGAAACCGCAATACGCCGCGGTACGGTGCCAACGGCTGCTTTCATTCCGCGGAGCGCCAGAATGGTAGCGAGGCTGGTGATCGGGTTGCTCGGTCCGAGCACCACGACGTCCGCGGCGCCGAGCGCCTGCAGGGCGGATGCCGATGCCGGCGCGCGACCGAGCAACGTCTCCAGCACCGGAGGCCGGGCGCGCTCGCGCACGTACCACTCCTGAAAGCTCAGCACGCGGCCATCGCGGAGACGGAAACGCGTGCGAGCGGATGCATCGCTCGCCGGCACGACGTCGACGCCTCGGATGCCGAGCCGGCCGACGACACCGCGAGTCGCTTGCGTCAGAGTTCGCCCGGAGCGGAGCAGGTGCGCACGCGTAAGATGTAGAGCGAGGTCGCTGTCGCCCACGCCGAACCAGATTCCATCGTCGAACGCCGCGAGCGCCTGGCGCACCGCAAACGTGTCTCCTCGCCGTCCCCAGCCCCGGCGCCGGTCCCAGAGCCCCGCCAGCGCGTAGGTGATCGAGTCGAGATCGGGGCAAACGCGGAGCCCCATCCATTCCAGGTCGTCCCCGACGTTGGCGACGACCGTCAGCCGACCCGGCCCGAGGACCCGGGCGAGTGCGGGAGCGAGTCGGGCTCCCCCGAGGCCGCCTGCGAGGAGCACGAACCGCCGAGCTGGGCGTCCGGATGCGGGCATGAGAACGGCCGCCGAGTCTTCCCCGGCGGCCTTTCGAACACAAGCTCCTCCGCTACGGAGGACTCGAACGTGACCGATCTAAAGCGGGTAAGACCAACCCACGTCGATATCATCTCAATTGAAGCGCGACTCGGGTGATCAGCCGAGACAGAGCTTCCAAGTCTTGCCGCCGTCATTGGTGCGGAGAATCGTACCGTAGCCGCCGACCAGCCAGCCATTCTGTGCGTCCGAAAAGTCGATCGACCGGAGCCAGGTGTAAATCTGCATGCCGAGGTCGGCGCGCGTCCACTCCCCCTGCCCGGGTGCGAGGCGAATCACCTCGCCGGCCCCCCCAACCACCCACGCGTTGCCGTCGGCGGTAACGTAAGGCTGGTAGAGCGGGTCGAGCAGCGGGAACGCGAGCTTCATGGGGTCAAACCGCCACGTGGCGCCGCCGTCCTTCGTCCGCGCGACCTTTCCGTCCAGGCCCGCTGCGAAGCCTTCCTGGTCGCTGATCATGTATTCGCCGAAGAAGGTCGGCAGATCCATCGGATCGGTGATGCCGGACTCGGGCGTCATCAGCGTTTTCTGGTGAGGCGTCCAGGTCTGCCCTCCGTCGGTGCTCTTCAGCAGATGACCGAACTCGCCCACGATCCAACCCGTCTGCTCGTTCGTGAAGCGGATGTCGTAGAAGATCGGATCCTCCATGGCGAGAGCCAATTCCGCGTCGCTCCCTTCGGTAGAGCGCGCGACTTGACGAGGCTTCCACGTCTTGCCCCCATCCGTGGTCTCGGTCACCGTCGATCTGTCACCCACGGCGAAGCCGTGATTGTCGTCGATGAAGAAGAGCGAGAAGAGGTAGACCTTCGTGCCGCTGTCTTGCTTTTGCCAGGTCTTGCCACCGTCGGTCGAATGCAGGATCAGCCCCTCCTGACCGACGATCCACACCTGGTTGCCGCGCACGAACATCTTGTAGAGGGCGAGATCGGTACCGCTCTCGATCCTGTTGAAGCTAGCGCCGCCGTCCGTGGTCTCGAGAATCTTTCCGCCGTATCCGATGATCAGCGCACGGTCCTTCGAGAGTGACTTCACGTCGTAGAATTTATCGGAGAAGTAGATCTTCTGGTTGCTGAGCGGAACGTTCTCCGTCTCCGTGTGACAGGCCACCAGCATGACGCTCAACCCGAACGCGGCGGCGGCGATCCGAAGCTGCATGTGGTGTCCTCCCTGCGAACTAGGAGAAGCGGATACGGTCATGCAATCGAGAGGCGACGAGCCGTAACAAAGTACCCTTCCGAGTGTCAAGAAACTCCAGCAGTTACAGCGTTTCGCATGCTGAGCCGCAAAAGTCGCGCCCTCACTTCTTCTTGGGAAACCACTTGGCGAGTTCTGCCGGCTCGACGACCTCCTGTTGTTGGTCGACCTTCCACCCTCCATCTTCCTTCACCAGCGTGTAGAGCTCGTACTCCTCCACGCCTAGCTGATTCAGGAACTTGTCTTGCGACGAGAGAATGTTGGGTACCAAGGCGGTGGCGCCTTCCTGCTGGCCGGGCAGGACTTTGAAGTCGAAGATCTTCGCCTCCGAGAAGGCAAAGATGTACTGCGACTCCTTCACCCATACGTCCTTCGGCTTCACTCTTCCACTCTTGCGATCGGTCTTCATGGCCTTGGAAACGAGGTCGTACGCTTTGTCGAACTGCTGGTCCTGGAGTGCCGTCAGATAGCGCTTCAGGATCTCCTCCGGGGAGGGTTCGTCGGCCCAGCCGAGCCGCACGCCGAGCGCCGCAATGAGCGCGATCATGAGCAGCGACGTTCGCAGGCACGGCTTCATCATGGCGCACCTCCAGGCTTACCGTTCTGCTTAAAGGAAGATCACAACCTTTACAAACTAGCGAATTTCGCTACTGGAATAGCATGAAGGCCTACGAGGGCGGCTGCCACTGCGGGCGCGTCCGCTTCCGCGTTACCGCGAGCCTCGAACGCGTGAGCGAGTGCAACTGCTCGATCTGCGCGAAGAAGGGCTTTCTCCATCTGATCGTTCCGCGTGACCGATTCGTGCTCGTGAGCGGCGCCGAAGACCTCTCGACGTACGAGTTCAACACCCGCGTGGCCAAGCATCACTTCTGCCGCCACTGCGGGATCCATTCCTTTTACGTGCCGCGCTCCGATCCGGACAAGATCGACGTCAACGTGCGCTGCCTCGATGGGGTGAATCTCGAAGAGGTCGTCCCCGCCCCGTTCGACGGCCTACACTGGGAAGAAGCGATCCAGCGTCACGTACCGTGGCGCTGAGTCCGGATCCGTTGAGCCGCACTTCGTTAGCAATCAGGCGCGGTCCCTCCCTGGCGGGAACTATCCGTCGGGCTGCCAGCAGGCGCGCATGAAGGTATCGATGTTTTATCTCCCCTCGACCGGCTCGCGCTCGGACATCGAGAACGGCATGGCCGGCACGAAGCCCGAGCTCTACCGCCGCATGCTCGATGAGGTCGCCGAGCAAGCACGGCTCGGCGACGACCTCGGCTACGACTCGGTGAGCTTCACCGAGCACCACTTCCACATCGAAGGCTTCGAGGTCTCCAACAACCCGGTGTTGCTCGATCTCTTCATCGCCATGCAGACCAAGCGGATCCGTGTCGGGCAGCTCGGCATCGTGCTGCCTGCGCACAACCCGATCCGTGTCGCCGAAGACATCGCGATGCTCGATCACATGAGTGGCGGGCGCGCCAACGCCGGCTTCGCACGCGGCTACCAGCGGCGCTGGGTCGACGTCATGGCGCAGCAGAACCACGGGATCCACGGCGCCCTTCCCCACCAGCACGACGAGATCGACGCGGCCAACCGCGCCGCCTTCGAGGAGAGCTTCCGCATCATCAAGAAGTGTTGGACCGAGGAGATGGTCTCGTACGAGGGTCGCTATTGGAAGATCCCCGCGGGACCGACCCCTTGGGACCTGCCGGGTACGAAGCGCTACGGCAAGGGCGTCGAAGACGGAATCGTACGCTCGATCGGCGTGATCCCGAAACCGGTGCAAAAGCCGCACCCGCCGCTCTTCCAACCATTCGCTTCATCCGAACGGAGCATCCGCTGGTGCGCCGAGGAGGGCGTGACCGCGATTCTACCGCTGCTCCACCCGAGGACCGAGGTTGCCCTCTTCCAGCTGTACAGCGAAGCCTCGGGTCGGCCGCTCGGCGAGGGGATGGGTGTGCTCCGCGACGTCATCATCGCCGATACCGACGAAGAGGCAAAGGCGCTTTGGAAAGGCTCCGCGGTCTTCGTGGGCGACACCTGGTTCGAACCGTTCGGCTTTTTCAAAGGGCTGGTCGATCCGTCGAGCGGGGCGATGCCGGACGTCTTCGCCGAAGGACTCGTGCTGGTCGGCACCGTCGACACCGTCACGCGCCAGCTCGAGCGGTTGCTCGAGCGCGTCCCCGCGAACTGGGTCTTCGCTTGGCTCTACAATGGCTTCATCCCGCACGCGAAGCTCATGAAGACGATCGAGCTCTTCCACACCAAGGTCTTGCCTCGCGTGACCGAATAGAGCCGCCGCGCCGCTCCCCTATCTATCCGTGGCCGACGGGGGTAGAAATCGGAGTCCTGCCGCTTCGGGGGAGGGAGAAGCCCACCATGTCACGCTACGCCTATGAACGCCTGGCCTTCCTCGACAACTCCTTCCTCATCATGGAAGGCCCGACCACGCCGATGCACGTCGCCGGAACGGCGACCTACGAAGTCGGCTCGCTGCGCACACCCGAAGGCGGAATCGACATCGACCGCATCCGCGGCTACGTGAACTCGCGGCTCCACCTGATCCCGCGCTACCGCCAGCGGCTGGCGTTCGTCCCGCTCGAGAACCATGCCGTGTGGATCGACGATCCCCACTTCAACATCCACTACCACGTCCGGCACACGGCCCTGCCTCGGCCGGGCGACGAGCGCCAGCTGAAGCGCCTCGCGGCGCGCATCATGGCGCAGCACCTCGATCGCTCGAAGCCGCTTTGGGAGATCTGGGTCGTCGAGGGCCTCGAGGCTGGCGACAGCTTCGCGATGATCTGCAAGATCCATCACTGCATGGTCGACGGCATGTCGAGCGTCGACCTGCTGAACGTTCTCTTGCAGCCGGAGCCCGTCGATTCCTTCGAGCCGGCGCCCGAATGGCTTCCACGGCCCGCGCCCACGTCGTTCGAACTGCTGCGCGACGCTGCCTACCGCTATGCTTCCCTCCCCTTCGCGATCGGTCGAAATCTGCAGGACGTCGTGAGTCAAACGCGCGATCCCCGCTCGGACCTGCGTGCTCGACTCCGCGCCGTGCGCGACACGCTGGGCACGAGCTTTCAGAGCCCCTCGTCGACGCCGCTCAACCAACCGATCGGCCCGCACCGTCGCTTCGACTGGTTGGCGATGGACCTCGCTCGGGTGAAGGCGGTCAAGAACGTCGTCGGCGGAACTCTGAACGACGTCGTTCTGGCCACGGTCGCGGGCGCCGTCCGACGCTTTCTCGAGCGGCGCCGCGTGCATCCCGAGCACCTCGATTTCCGCGTCATGGCGCCGGTCAGCGTCCGCGCCGCCGAAGAGCGCGGCCGGCTCGGGAACCGCGTCTCGGCCTGGATGGTACCGATGCCGCTCGACGAGCGCGACCCTCGACGGCGTCTCGAGCGCATCCGCGAGACCACGAGCGCTCTCAAGGAGTCGAAGCAGGCGCTCGGAGCAGAGGTCCTGGCGGCGGTCGGTGAATGGACGCCGTCCACCTTGCTGTCGCTCGGCGCTCAGCTCGCGACGCGGCGTTTGCCGTTCAATCTCGTGGTCACCAACGTGCCCGGGCCGCAGGTGCCACTCTATCTGCTCGGCGCGCGGATGCTCGACAACTACGGCCTCGTCCCGCTGATGGACAATCTCTGCCTCGGCATCGTGCTGTTCAGCTACGCGGGAAAACTCTGCTGGGGGTTGACCGCCGACTGGGACCTCATACCCGATCTCCACGACTTCGTCATCGACGTTGAGCGCTCGTTCCACGAGCTCGCCGAGCTCACTGCAGTCGAAGTCCGTGCCGAACCGACGAACGGAAGGCGCCGCCAGCGGGGCCACGCGCGCGACGCCGCGTCCTCGTCGGCCTAAGAGAGGAGCCCCTCCGCGCGCCGAAAGCCGCCCTGCGCGCGTCGACGCGCGCCCCTAACTCGCGCAGACCGACGGCTTGCGCCCTCGCCACGGCCGTGCCTGCTCGAGCTGCGCCGCGAGACGCAGCAGTGACGCCTCGTCGCCGAACCGGCCGACGAAATGGACACCGATCGGCAGTCCGTCTTCATTCCAGTGAAGCGGCACCGACATCGCCGGCTGCCCGGTCGCGTTGACGATCGGCGTGAACGGCGCATGGTCGGCAGCGCGGAAGAAGCCGATCAGTGGATCGTCGTAGCTCGCCGCGAACGTGCCGAGCGGAACCGGGGGCTCGGCCAACGTTGGAGTCAACCAGATGTCGTGGGTCTCGAAGAACTTCGCGACGTCGCGCCCGGTCCGCTGGACGTACCGAAGCGCCAGCAGGTAGTCGGCGGAGGTCAGCTGGCAGCCCATCTCGTACAGGCCCCACGTGACGGGCTCGAACATCTCCTTCGCGAGCGGGATCGCCGCGGATTCTTCGACATCGAGCACGCTGCGCGCCGCACCGGCCGCGTAGAGCGTGATGAATGCCCGAGCCGTCGCCATCGCGTCGATCGCCGGCGTTGCCTCGCTAACCTCGTGACCTAGCGAGGCGCAGATGCGCGCCGCCTCTTCCACCGCCGCGATGCAATCACGATCGACGGCCACCCCGGTGGGCGCCGTGGTCGTGAAGCCGATGCGCAGCCGACCCGGATCGCGGCCGACCTCGTCGAGAAATAGGCCGGACGCCGGCGGAGCCCAGTAAGGGTCACCCCCATCCGGGCCGGCCGTTGCGTCGAGCAGCGCCGCGCTGTCCCGCACCGTCAGCGTGAGCGCGTGCTCGCAGACGAGGCCGCTCAGCAAGTCGCCGACCTCGGGCCCGAGCGGATTCCGCCCACGCGTCGGCTTGAGTCCGAAGACGCCACATGCCGAGGCAGGAATGCGGATCGAGCCTCCGCCGTCGCCACCATGCGCCATCGGCACCACCCGCGCGGCGACTACCGCGGCCGCGCCGCCACTCGATCCCCCCGGGCTGCGCGCCGGATTCCAGGGATTGCGGGTAGCACCAAACAGCCGGTTCTCGGTTGTCGGCGGGATTCCGAATTCGGGCGTATTCGTCTTGCCGAAGATCACCAGACCGGCGCGCTTGTACCGTTTTACGAGCTCGCTATCGTGGCGAGGTACGAGCCCCTCGCAAACCGCGGCTCCGTTCGTCAGCCGTGCGCCCGCGTATGCGGCGAAGAGATCCTTCAGCAGGAACGGAACGCCACGGAACGGACCCTCGGGAAGCTCTCCGGTCGCGGCTTCTCGAGCCTGCTCGTACATCGGCGTCACCACGGCGTTCAGCGCGCCGTTGACCCGCTCGAGCCGCTCGATCGCCCGATCGAGTAGCTCGATCGGCTCGACTTCGCCTCGGCGCACGAGCTCGGCTTGGCCGAGGGCGTCCAAATCCGTCGCGTCGTTCATGGGGAAATGGAGCGTACGTCGAGCGGCGAGTCTCGTCGAGAGGCCGGCGCGGGCGCGATTGCACAAAAGAAGGGCGCGGAGGCGACATCCTCCGCGCCCTCTTCTCCGACTCGACCCGCCCTCGCTTCAGGCAGCCTGGTCGGATTCGATCGCCGCGCGCAGGACCCGGCGAACCCTGTTGAGGGATTCCTGCGCGAACTCGAGCCAAGCGTCCGTGCTAGTACGAACATTGTCGAGCGCTGCATCGACGAGACGACCGAGTCTTCGCGGGCAGGTCGCCTTCGGTGGCTCCCTTCAGCGTTTCCGTAGATTTTTTCAGTAGATCGATGCCGGCCTGGTACTGCGCCTCGTAGACCTTGAACAACGCTTGCGCGCCCTCTTGGGCTGCCGCCAGCCCCTCATTGGCAACGCGCTCGACCCTTGACGACAACTGCTGCGAGGCCTCGCTCAACTCGTCGATCGCCGTTTTCCTGCTCATGACTTTGTCTCCTCTTTGTTCGCGCCGCCGCGCGGCGGTTGTTGTGCATTCGCTAATACTCTTAGTGCGTATGCACTATAAAGTCAAGGGTGTGACGCGCTCGTTTCCCTAATTTCTCGGGTATCCCTTGACGCGCTCGCGCTAATTTCTTACTGCAGAGGCGTAGTCGATGGACGCAATTGCAGCAAAACAGCCCCTGCAGATCCGCAAGTATTCCAATCGCCGCCTCTATGACGCGACGCGCAGCCGACACATCACCGCCGAGGAGCTGTATCAGCTGGTGCGCGACGGTCACGACGTCGTAGTGACCGACTCCGCCACCGGCGCAGACATCACACATCAGGTCCTGACCCAAATGATCGTCGAGCGCGATTCGCCGAAGCTCGAGGTCTTCCCGACGATGCTTCTCCACGAAATCATCCGCGCCAACCAGCAGATGTGGAAGAAGTTCGCGGAGCAGTGGCTCGCGGGACTGACCGCCGTGATCACGCAGCAAGCCGACGCCTACGTCCGACGAGTCGCGGACTTCGGCTGGCCCTCGCTCGACGCCTCGATGCTCGGGAAGATCCTCTCCGGAAGGCTCGAGCCGAAACCGGCGGATGCACCAACCGCGAATCGCTCGGGCGCGGAGCCGCAGAACGAGGAAGACCTTCGTAGCGCCGTGCACGAGCTCCAAGACGAGGTGCGCCGACTCAGCCGCGCGCTCGCGGCGCGGCGCGCGCACGCTGGCCGCAAGCGCCGCTGACTCCGGCGCGGGTTCGCAGCCCCAACCAAATTCGCGTGCACGCGCTCTCTGTCACCACCTTGATGCTCTCGACGACGTCGGGGACGACCACGTGCTCGATCCCGGCATGAGGCCCTCCGCACGGATTCGGCAACGTCTCGCCGCTGCGCTCGGCCTCGTCCGCGCCCGCGCGGCATTCCAACCATTCGATGACGAGCCCGGTGGCATCGACGACCGCGCGTGCGGCCGTCGTCACCTCCGGGCCGATGCCGTCGCCGGGAAGCAGCGCGATCCGATACCGCTCAGACATCGAGCTCGTGCACGCGCGGCGCGCGCTCCATGATGAGCTCGAAGCGCGGCTGCACGTCGCGGCCCATCAGACGCTGGATCGTCGCATCGGTGCTCGAGCGATCGGAGACCGTCACGCGTAGCAGCGTCCGCCGCTTGGGATCGAGCGTCGTCTGCTTGAGGGTCTGCGGATTCATCTCGCCGAGGCCCTTGAAGCGTGTCACGGAGATCGACTTGCCGTCGGCCCGCCGGAGCAGCGCCTCCTTTTCGCGATCGTCGAGGGCCCAGTAGGTCTCTTTGCCGATGTCCACGCGATAGAGCGGCGGTTGCGCGATGTAGACGTAGCCGGCCGTGATCAGCTCGGGCAGATGCCGGTAGAAAAACGTCAGCAGCAACGTGCAGATGTGGTTGCCGTCGGAGTCGGCATCCATGAGCAGGCAGATCTTACCGTAGCGTAGCTTGGCAACGTCGAACGTCCTGCCGGCGCCGCAGCCGAGCGCGGACACCAGGTCGGAGAGCTCCTTGTTCGACAGCACCTTGTCGGTCGATGCCTGCTCGGCGTTCAGCACCTTGCCGCGCAGCGGCAAGATCGCTTGGAACGCGCGGTCGCGACCCTGTTTCGCCGAACCGCCGGCCGAATCGCCCTCGACGATGAAGATCTCGCATTCGCCCGGGTCGGTCGAGGAACAGTCAGCCAGCTTGCCGGGAAGATTCAACCGGTGGGACACCGCGCCCTTGCGAGCGACCTGTTGGGCGGCGCGCGAGGCGCTGCGCGCCTTGGCGGCAAGCACGACACGCGCCGCGATCGCGTCGCCCACCGAACGGTTGGCGAGCAGATGGTTCTCGAGCGCGCTGCGCACCGCGCTGTCGACCATCGATTGGGTCTCGGGATTGTTCAAGCGTTCCTTGGTCTGCCCTTGGAATTGCGGCGACGTGAGATAGCAAGAGAGGATCGCGAACATGCCCTCGCGGACGTCCTCCGGAGCGATCGTCAGGCCGCGCGGCGCGAGGTTGTGGATCTCCAGATAGTTTCGCACGGCCTTGACCACGGCCGACTTCAGCCCGTTCTCGTGCGTCCCACCCGAGGTGGTCGGAATGCTGTTCACGAACGAGAGGAACGTCTCGTCCGTGGCCTCGGTCCAGGCCATCACGCATTCGAACTCCGGTAGGCCTCCGCGCTCCGCCTCCTGCATGCGTTCCACGTAGAAGAGCTCTCCGCCGACGGGCTCGAGGCCCCGCTCGGCGAGCAGCTTGGCGAGATAGGCACGCACGCCTTCCTCGTAGTGATAGGCGTGTCGTTCGCCGTGGGCCTCATCTTCGAAAACGACGGTCAGTCCGCGATGGAGGTATGCCTTGGCCTCGAGCCGCTCGGCGATGGTCTTGCGGTCGAACTGCACCTTCGGAAAGATCCCGGTGTCGGGCCGGAAGAAGATCGTCGTGCCGCTGCCGCGCGCCGCTCCGAGACGGCGGAGCTTCGTCTTGACCTTGCCGCGCGCGAACGCCTGCTGCCATTCGCCGCCGTCCCGCTTGACCGTGGCGACCATCTCCTCCGAGAGCGCGGTGACGACGGACGCGCCGACGCCATGCAGACCGCCCGAGTGCAGGTAGTTCGTGGCCTCGAACTTGCCGCCAGCGTGGAGCGTGGTGAGAATCAGCTCCAGCGCAGGTTTGCGGTACTTCGCGTGAACGTCGACGGGAATCCCGCGCCCGTTGTCCGAGACCGTCGCCGAGGCACCGTCCTTGTGTATGGTCACGGTGATGCGGTCCGCGTAGCCGTTGATCGCTTCGTCGACCGAGTTGTCGACGATCTCCCAGAGAAGGTGATGGAGGCCGGCGGAATCGACACCGCCGATGTACATCCCGGGACGCTTCCGGACCGGCTCGAGGCCTTCGAGGACCGTGATGTCGGCGGCGGTGTATTTGGACTTTGTCATTCTTCCCGGAGCCCCGCGATCCGCCCGCGCTTCACGACCTTCAGCCCCTTGCCGGCACGCTTGCCTTCGGGGACGTCATCGAGCGAAAGCTTCCGCTCGGCTCCCTCGCCGGTGGTGACGATCACGCTCGCGTCCCGCGCCGGCGCGAGCGCGCCGACGATGCGATCGTCGTCACCACCCGGGCGCATCAGATAGACGCCTTTGCCTGCTCCGGAGAGGTCGGGCACGTCTGCGAGCGGGAATCGCAGCATCTTGCCACGCGCTGCGGCGCAAACGACCTGCTTGCCGTGAATCGCCGACACCGACACCACCGCGTCGCCCTCGGAGACTCGCGCGACCTTCCGGCCCGCCCGCGTGGTTACGCTCAGGTCCGGTGTAAACCGGAAGCCGAATCCGCGCGCCGTCGCCAGCAGGTAACTCTCCCCCTGCTGTGCCGTCGGCGTGAACAGTTCGCCTTGAGCCTTGGCCGCGTCCGCCCGACTCTTGTCGGCGCGAACGGCGAAGACTGCCGTCAGCCGCTCGTTGTCGGCGAGCTTCACGAGCGACTGGATCGGCTCGCCATAACCCGTCGTAGCCGGAAGGTCGTTCACCGGCAGGACGTAGAGGCCGCCGAAGCTCGAGAAGAACGCGATGCGGTCGCGCGTGCTCGCCGCAAGAGCCTGGAACAGCGCATCTCCTTCTCGGAGACGGGTCGACGTCGGATCCTTCAGCTCGCGCACCCGCTTCACCCAGCCGTCGCGCGAGACGACGACCGTCGTCTCCTCGTGGACGATGTATGCCTCGGGGTCGTAGGACAGCTCCTCGCCCCTCGCGATCATCGTGCGGCGCTTGTCGCCGTAGTCGGCCTTCGAGCGCGCGAGCTCATCCCGAATGATCGCCCATCGCCGCTTCGGCTTCTTCAGCAGATCCTCGATCTCCGCGAGGCGCTCGCGCTTCTCCTTCCGTTCCTTCTGGATCTTCGAGATCTCGAGCCGCGCGAGCTGATAAAGGCGGATCTCGAGGATCGCGTCGGCCTGCAGAGCGTCGAGCTTGAAGGCCGTCATCAGCTTCGTAGCTGCATCGGGGCGCGATTCCGCGTTGCGAATGATCTTGAGCGCCCGATCGAGGTCGGCGTGAATCCTCGCGAAGCCGTCGAGGATGTGCAGGCGCTCGTCGAGCTTGCGCTTCTCGTGCTCGAGCCGGCGCGTGACCACCTCGAGGCGGAAATCCAGGAAGTGACGGCAGATTTCGGCGAGCGGCAGCCGCGCCGGCTGCCCGACCAGCGGGTTCGCCGTCGGCACGAGACACGTCAAGTTGACGTTGAACGTGGTCGAGAGCTCCGTGTGCTTGTAGAGGTATGCCATCGCCAGGTCGGGCGAAGCTTCGCTCCGGAGCTCCAGGACGACGCGAACGTCGTCGGTCGATTCGTCGCGGACGTCGACCACGTGCGGAAGCTTCCGCGAGATCACGTGCTCGGCGATCGACTCGACGAGAGTGGCCTTGTTCACGTTGTAGGGAACCGAGGTGATCACGATCTGACGTTTGCCTCGCGGCAAGCTTTCGACCTTGTACTCGCCGCGCAGCCGGATCGCTCCCTGCCCGCTCTCGTAGAGCGCGCGCAGCTCGGCTCGGTTGTTGAGGATCTCGCCGCCCGTCGGGAAATCGGGGCCCTTGATGTGCTTGAGCAGTGCCCTGGTGTCCGTCTTCGGGTCTTCGATCATCGCCACCAGCCCGTCGACGAGCTCCGAGAGATTGTGAGGAGGAATGTTCGTGGCCATCCCGACCGCGATGCCGGTCGAGCCGTTCATCAGGAGCTGCGGCACCGCCGCGGGAAGCACCACCGGCTCCTCGCGCGTGGCGTCGTAGGTGGCGCGGAACGGCACCGTCTCGTTCTCGAGGTCCTCGAGCAGCGCGGCTGCAACCCGCGCCAAACGGACCTCGGTGTAGCGCATCGCGGCGGCGCCATCGCCGTCGAGCGAACCGAAGTTGCCCTCGCCGTGAACGAGCGTGTAGCGAAGCGCGAAGGGTTGCGCCATGCGCACCATCGCCTCGTATGCGGCCACGTCGCCGTGCGGATGGTACTTACCGAGCACCTCGCCGACGACCGCGGCCGACTTGCGCGGCTTCGAGCCCGGCGCGAGACCGAGATTCTGATACATCGCGTAGAGGATCCGGCGCTGTACCGGCTTCAGCCCGTCGCGCACGTCCGGCAGCGCGCGCGAGGTGATCACCGAGAGCGCGTAGTTCAGATAGCGTTCCTCGGCGGCGCGCTTGAGGTCGGTGATCGGCTCGGACATCGAGTACCTTGCGGTCGCGGTTTACAGAGAAAGCGCGCCTTTTTCTACAAGCCGAGTTTTGTTAGCGTGACGAAGCAGGGGCGCCGACACATGCGCGAGCTACGGTTTCTCTTCGTCTCGTCGATCGCCCTCGGCGCGCTCTTTTTCCAGACCGGCGCCACGGGAGGCGAAGCCATGTCACTCAAGCTGGCGAGCGACGCATTCGACGAGGGAAAGCCCATCCCGAAGGACCACACTTGCGACGGCGCCGACCGTTCCCCGCCGCTCCATTGGGAAGGTGCGCCCGATACCGCCAAAGCCTTCGCCATCATCGTGGACGACCCCGACGCGCCCTCCGGCAACTGGAACCACTGGCTCATCTACAACATCCCGCCTGCCGCCAAGGCGCTCGCCGAAGGCGTTCCGACCCAAGGCGCGCTCGGCGACGGCACCCGTCAGGGTACGAACGATTTTGGCAAGGTCGGCTACGGCGGCCCGTGTCCCCCACGTGGCAGCAACCATCGCTACTATTTCAAGGTGTATGCGCTGTCCGCGCCTCTCGAGCTCGAGCCGGGCGCGAAGCGCGACGCGGTACTGAAGGCCTTGAAGGGCAAGACGGTCGGCGACGCGCAGTTGATGGGAAGATACGGAAGATGACGGCTAACGTCCTGCGGCCACCGTTGAAGACTTCCCGGTGTTGCGGTAGCCGGTAGTCGCAAGCCGTCCTGGCTCAAAGCGGCCACGACGAAATCGCACGCCGTTTCGCCGACTCGCGAAGCTCGTTCCAGATGGCACGGTTGATGCGCCGCGCCCAGCCTTCGTCGCGCGTCTCGACGAGGACGTGCAGTTCGATGAGCAGCGCCCGCAACCGGTCGTTCGCCGCGTTCAAGTCGCTCACGCGAAGGCTCGCGTCGCGCTCGGCCGCCGCTGCCTCGAGCCGTGCGCGAAGCCCGGCGTCGAGCACCGAGGGCGCCGCGTCGCGAAAAATCTGCCGCAGCGCCTCGTTCTCCTCGGCGCGGACGTGAGCAGCGCGATCGTACTCTTCGGCCGCAGCGGCCATGAGACCGGCGATCGCCTCGACGTTGCGCCGCGCGTAACCGTCGCCCACCGCCGGAGCGACCTCGGCCAAGAGCGTCTCGACGATCGAACGGAGCACGAAGTCGACTTCAGGCTTCATCCTCTATTCGCCCCTCGGGGCGAGTCGCTCGGCGAGCACGCGGTCGTGCACGTCGTTCGGGAACCAGCTCGCCAGCACCATGATGAGATCTCGGTTTCTGCCGTCTGCGTATTCTCGGCCAGACGAGATCCAGATCGCCAGGCCTTTCACTGAGGCGAAGATTTCCCACCAGCCAAGCGCGCGCGGATCGATGTCGATGCCGCTGGCCCGCTGCCAGATCGCCAGTGCCCGCTCCCGCGGGATCAACTTGCCGGGGCGTTCGCGGTCGGGCCAGCTCCACAATGGATCGAGCGCCCACGCCAGGTCCTCGAGCGCGTCGCCGAGATGACACATCTCCCAGTCGAGAATGGCGCGGATCCGCCCCTGCGCATCGAACAGGAAGTTGCCCGTCCGGTAGTCGCCGTGCACGACCGAGAGACGCGACGGGGGCGGGGGTGGGTCGCGGCGGAGCCACCGAATCGCCGCACGCGCGATCGGCTGCGGGGTGAGCTCGTCCTCGTCGATTACGCGCTCCCAGTAGTCGAGCTCGCGCCGCCAGCAATTCTCCAGCGCCGGCGCCTCGAGCCGGGTTGCGAGGCGGGCCGGGTCGCTGCGCGCGATCTCGCCGAGGATCCGCCATTTCTGCTCGCCGATCGCCTCGACATGGTCGACGAAGGGCTTCTGCGCGAGCAGCCGGGGGTCCGATACAGCGTCGACGACCTCCTCCATGACGAAGAACGGACGGTCGAGCCAGCGCGCATCGGTCTCGAGGAAGAGCGGTCGCGGGACCGGCACCCTTGTGCCGTAAAACGCCTCGTACGCGCGATATTCCGTCGTGCGATCGGTCTCGATGAGACTGGACCGCGGATCGCGGCGCAGGATCAGTCGTTGCTCGCATTCTCGGCCAGCTTCGATCGTGCGCACGGCTACGCGATAGGTCTCGCGGGACGCGCCGCCGTAGATCCGTTCGAGGGCTTCGACTCCGACGCTCGACGCCTGCGGCCAACGATGCCGAAGATAGGCAGCGAAGCGAGCGCCGAGATCACTCATCCGCCGGAGATCAACGTGCTCCGTCGAGAAGCTCGCGGAGCCCCGATGGGTCGTGCGGCCCGAGGATCAGCTGCTCGAGCACGCCGACCCCGTCTTTCGTCCGGCCCTTCTCGCGCAGCCGTGCGCGGCAAAAAGCCTGGACGTGAAGGTGGAGCATCTGGGTCTCGTCCAGCGAGGCAAGCTCGTAGACATCGTAGCCGCTGCGGTCCTCGCCCGTGTAGACGCCGTGGCCCCACTCGGGATGAAAATAACCGATGCCGGACATCGAGAACTGATAGGACGGTTCGAGCTGGATCTCCACCTCGCTACCACCCTTGCGGCGAAACTGGATTTCCGCGCTCTTTGCATGTCTCGTCCCGGGCTTTAAGACGATGCGCGAAGAAGACGACGCCATCGCCTCGGCATCGACGTCGCCGAGATTGCCGAGAAACGCACTCTGGTGCCAAGGCTCGCCGCGCGCGTCCTCGTTCACATCATAGAGAAGGACCACGTCGTCGAAGTTGAGCGGAGCCCAGAGCCAGTAGAACTGGGGTGTGGCGGGCGGAGCGTGCGGTTGGGCGTCCTGCGCGCCGATCTGGCGCACTCCCCAGGACCGGTCGCGCGTGCCGAGGAAGCGCTCGGGGCGGACCTCGAGCCGAGCGCCCATGATCTCGATCCATCCTTCGTAGGTGCCGTTTTGCGTCATCCGCGTGAGGTCTAAGAAGGTGCGCGGACCGACGCGGCGCGTGTAGCGGGGCTCCTCGATCGGGCGGGCACGCGCGGCGAACACGAGCTCGGCTCGGATACCGTTCGCGCGATCGTCCACGCGCACGCACAATGCCTCGAGCGGCTTCACGACCTCCACCGAGATCGGCCCCGCGTGCGTGTCCATACGCTCCATGCGCAGACAGCGCGACGCGCGAACGTTGTGCTGCCGACCCTCGCGGAGAACGGAGAAGGCGGCGTCGATGACGTTCAAGTGCGGGTACACGCCCATGGCGACCGCGAAGAAGCACTCGCCGTCGCGCGCGTAGCCGTTGAAGAAATACCGATCGTAGAAATTCCGATCGGTGCCCGCATACGCGATCGGCTCGGGGGTCTGGTGGATCGGGTAGTCGTCGGCCTTGGTGAGCATTCGGAGAATTAGAATTTCTACCGCAGCGGGCCGTCAGTATACGATCACACTCCTCGCCACCTCGCCCTTTTCCATCGCATCGAACGCGGCGTTCACGTCGTCGAGCTTGATCCGGCGCGAGATCAGCTCGTCGATCTTCAGCCTCTTCTGCATGTAGAGCTCAATCAGTCGCGGCATGTCGCGCTGCATGTTGGCCGAACCGTAGAGCGATCCGACGATGGATTTCTCCTCGAGCGGGAACGACCAACTCGGAACGCTGACTTCTTCGCCGATGCGCGGCACGCCGACGATCACGGCCTTGCCGCCGCGCTTGAGCGCGCCGAACGCCTGCTGGATCGCGGCCGGACTACCGATCACCTCGAACGCATAGTCGACCCCGAGGCCCCCCGTCAGACCCTTAATCGCGTCGACCGCATCCGTCTCCTTGCCGTTCACGACGTCCGTAGCGCCGAAGTCCCTGGCGAGCCGAAGCTTCGCATCGACAAGGTCGACCGCGATGATCCGCGACGCCCCGCAGAGCGCGGCTCCTTGAACCACGTTGAGGCCGACGCCGCCGCAGCCGAAGACGGCGACCGTCTCGCCCGGGCGCACCTTCGCCGTGTTGACGGCCGCGCCGACGCCGGTCATCACCCCACAGCCCACCAGGCAGGCGCGATCGAGTGGCACTTCTTCGGGAATCTTGATGCAGGCTGTTGCCCGCACCACGGTCCGCTCGGCAAAGGAAGCGACGCCGGCCATCCGCGTGATGTCGATGCCGTCTTTCTCGAAGACCGCTTCCTGCCCGGCCATCGAGTTGCGGATGCCCGTATCACAGAGGTGATCGCGACCGGAGACGCAATAGTGGCACTTGCCGCAATTCTCGACCCAGGAGAGAACGACGTGATCCCCGGGGTGGAGGTCCTTCACGCCTTTGCCAACCTCCTCGACGATTCCCGCTCCTTCATGCCCGAGCACCACAGGCGGCGGAATCGGTATCGCCATCTTGAGGACGGACAGATCCGAGTGACAGACGCCGCTCGCCGCGACCTTCACCACGACTTCGCCTTCGCGCGGCGCCTTGAGCTTCAGCGACTCGATCTTCAGCGGCTCGTTGAATGCCCACAGCACTGCGGCCTTGACCATGCTTCCCTCCGTTCGGTAACGAGTCCCTTGTGCCCTCGATCCCGGCACGGGAGCGGCACGAGCCTTCGTATGACGAACTCCTCGAGCAGGCAACCGTAAAGTGGCCGAGCAAGTCGGCTCTGATCACGTCGGCGAAGCCGGCTGGAAGCGCTACCCCTTCGAACTCGTCGATGGGGATACCGAGCTCCTCTTCCCGCAGGCCGAGGGCGAGCGGCTTGCCGAGCCCTATCGCGACGCCGTCGTCGCGATCGTGGACGACACGGCCGATGCCCTGCTCCGCTGGTGGGTTCGGCCCTGAAGGGCCGCCCGGGAGGTCACTATGCGTCAGGTGTGGATCACTCGCGTCGGCCCGCCCGAGGTTCTCGAGCTCCGCGAGGCGCCTGATCCCGCGCCAAAGCCCGGCGAAGTGCAGATCCGCGTGCGCGCGTCTGGCATCAACTTCGCCGACATCATGGCCCGGCTCGGGCTCTACCCGGATTCGCCGAAGCTCCCGGCCGTCGTCGGTTACGAGGTCGCCGGCGAGATCGCCGCGATCGGTGATGGCGTCACTCGCGCTGTCGGGGAGAAGGTCTTCGCGATCACGCGCTTCGGCGGCTACAGCGACGTGGTATGCGTGCCCGCGGCACAGGCCCTGCCGCTCTCCGACGGAATGACGTACGAGGAAGCCGCGGCGATCCCGGTCAACTATCTCACCGCGTATCAGATGCTGATCCAGATGGGGGCGCTGAAGTCCGGCGAGCGGGTGCTTGTCCACAGCGCCGCCGGCGGGGTTGGTCTTGCCGCGATCGACCTTTGCCGGATTCACGGGGCCGAGGTCATCGGCACGGCCTCGGCATCGAAACACGGCTTGCTACGCGAGCGAGGAGCCGCGCACCTCATAGACTACAACACGCAGGACTACGAAGCGGAGGTGAAACGGCTCACGTCCGGACGCGGCGTTCACATCGTGCTCGACGCAATGGGCGGCGAGCATTGGAGGAAAGGATATCGCTGCCTCGCGCCCGACCGGGCGCCTCGTGATGTTCGGCTTCTCGAACGCCGCGACAGGAAAGACGCGCTCGATCGTCTCGCTGCTGCTCGCCGCGTTGAAGACGCCGTGGTTCAGCTTTCCGCCGCCGCGGCTGATGAACGACAACAAGGCATTGATCGGCGTCAATCTCGGCCACATGTGGGACCAGACAGAGCTGCTGGCGGAGTGGCTCCGCCAGCTCCTGGCGTGGCGAAATGAAGGAAAGATTCGCCCCACGGTCGGCGCGCGGTTTCCGCTGGCCGAGGCCCCGGCCGCGCATCACTACATCCAGGATCGGAAGAACGTCGGGAAGGTGGTTTTGGTATCCTAACTGCTTGATTCGTCACGTTAACCCCACAGAAAGGCTGAGGCGAAACTTAGGCGAAGGTTTGACGTCAAAAGGGTCAATAGGAGGCGAAAGTACCAGCGCAAGGTCAAACCCTCGGGCGCGTGAGGGGGTAAGCTAGGCGAACTGCTTCGGTAGGCCGGCCTGCTTCAGCACTTCGTTCGCCGTGTGGCGTGACTTGATCTTCGCGTCGACCGGAAAGCGCGTGTTCGAGTGGGGACTTTCCCAAATCTCGTGGTCGCCCTTCCCGGGGCGAACAAACCGGCAGCCGTTCTTCTTGAGAAAGCGCTTTAGCTCCGGCGCGTAATCCGCCATCAACCCCTGAGCGCGACCACGTTCTGCCGGGTGGCGATAATGCTCAGCGGGACTTCGGTAATCGCCGGATCAAGATCGATGCCGTTTTCCTCGAGGAGTTCCGGAATCATTACCTTGAGCTTTTGCTCGAGGATCTCCATCGTCTCGGCCTCGGTCACGAGACCGGGGACATCTTGGCTCGTGGCCACCCAGACGCCTGCGTCAGGATCCCACGCGGCCATCACAGTAAACATCTTGGGCCTGGAAATTCGCACGGGGTCTCCTCTTCCGTCTTATTGAAAACCTTAGCTGGGCCATTTGTGGCGGCGCAAGGATATGAACCCTGCAACCCTAGTCAACAGATGCCCGGAAAACGAGTAGACTTTTCAACACCTTCCGTGGGTCGATCGCCATGGCCACTGCAGCCCTGACCCCGTCTCACGAGAATGGGCCCCCTACCTCCCGAACAGCGCACAGAGTGCGCCGGCCGCGACTGCGGCCCGCCTACGATCACCGCTGACGGATTGCCGGCCGCGTCGAGAACGACCGTCCACGGCTGCGACGTCTGGATGAACAGCGGCCCCGAGCTCGCCGGCGTCTACGGGCGGCCACTTCCGGTCCATGTGGACCGAGGCGCACACGGTCGACAAGCTGGTGACCGTCGATGCCTTCGCCGACATGAAGTGGCCGGATGCGCGAAGCGGCAAACCCGATCCTTTCAGCGGAGCCGACCGGGACAAAGTGCTTGCGTATCTCGAGTGGAAGATGCCGTGCTATTACTCATGGGTGTTCACCGACGATTTCTTCTTCCTCGATTCCAAGGCTCACGGCATCCGCCACGACTTCTGGGCAACGAACAACTGGGCGCGGATCTGCAAGGCGGCCAAGGTGCGGCCACGGAAGTTCTACGCCACCCGTGGTTACTCGCTACCAATAAGGAAGCTCTGAATCCTCCGTGGCGCCTCGGCCGACAGTAGGATTTGAGTTTGGTCACGTTACGACATCTGTCGCCGACCTCGGCGAAAATCCTTCGTGCGGTCATCGCAGCAGTCCGCCCGCGCGGTCACGGCTTCGACCAGCCGATCGATGAAGACGTGCTCGTCGAGATCGATCGCACTCTGCCCTATCTTCCCACGCTCTCGCGCGTCGGCTTGCCGATTGGCCTTCGGGTACTCGAGTGGGAGCCTCTCCTTTTCGCCGGCCGGCGCGTGCGCCTTTCCCGCATGAGACGCGACGACGCGCGCGCGTACCTGCGGGGATGGCTCCATAGCCGCCTCGCGCCGCGCCGCCTGCTCGTCTACGGCCTTCGCGCGCTCGTCTTCCTGGCCTTCTACCAGCACCCCACGGTGCTCGAGGCGATGGGCGTTCATTGGGACCGCCGTCTCGTGGAGACCGCCGCGCTGCGCGCCGACACGCTCGGCCGCGCCGATCATGTCGATCCCCGCTGAGATTCCACCCGAGCTCGGCGCCCGGATCCCCGAGCGGTCGATCGACTACCCGAATGTCGAGCCGGGTCGAGACGCTCGACGGGACGCGACGCTAGTCGCGGATGCGCTCGTCGTTGGTAGCGGCGCCGGTGGCGCCGTCGCCGCCTGTCTGCTCGCCGAGGCGGGACTCGACGTGCTGATGATCGAGGAAGGCGGGCTCCACAAGACGGAGAGCTTCTCCACCAACGTTCTCGAGATGATGCGGGCGCTCTATCGCGACTTCGGCGCCTCGATGATCCTCGGCAAGCCGGGCATCATCTTCGCCGAAGGACGCTGCGCTGGCGGCTCGACGGTGATCAACGGCGGCATGTGTTGGCGGACGCCCGACCGAATCCTCGAGCGCTGGCAGCACGACGAGCTCCTTCCCGACATCGGGCCGCGCGCGATGGAGCCGGTGTTCGCGGAGGTCGAGCGCGAGATGAATCCCGAGACCCAACGACCCGACACGCTCGGCGTCCACAATCGTCTGTTCGCCGAAGGAGCGCGCGCGCTCGGCTGGCATCCACGCGAGAATCTCCGCAACATGCGCCGCTGCGCGGGGCTCAACAACTGCGCGTTCGGTTGCCCGACGGGCGCGAAGCAGAGCATGCTCGTCACCTACCTGCCACGAGCGCTGCGCGCCGGCGCTCGGCTCGTGACCGACGCGAGGGTCGACCGCGTGCTCTTCGATCGCGGCCGAGCAACCGGCGTCCGCGGGCGCTTTCTCGGCGCCGAGGCTCGTCCTGCCTGCCGCTTCAGCGCGCACGCCCCGTTCACCGTCCTCGCCGCCGGCGCGCGGCACACCCCGGGGATCCTCAAACGCAGCTGGCTCCGCGCGCGGGCGATCGGCCGCAACCTCACGGTGCATCCGAACGCCAAGGTCGTAGGCATCTTCGACGAGATCGTGAACCCTTGGTGGGGCGCGCACCAGGCCCACCAGATCCACGATTTCCTCGACCAGGGGATTCTCATCGGCTACGCGGTGCCCCCGCCGGGCATCCTCGCCGGAGCCATGCCGGGGCTAGGGGAGCAGAGCGCCGAGATCATGGCTCTCTACAACCACATGTTTCCCGTCGGCTGCCTGATCGAAGATACGTCGACGGGACGGGTCGTGCTAGGACCTGATCGGGAGCCGCAGATGCTTTACTCGCTCTCGCGCCGCGACACCGCAACGACGCAGGAAGGCGTCGCGAAGCTCTGCGAGCTCTTGTTCGCCGCAGGCGCCAAGCGTTGCGTGCTGCCGTTCGCCGACCTCGGCGAGATCCGCGCGCCGGAGGAGATCGCGCGAATCCGAATGCGCCGTCCTGATCCACGCGGCATCGAGCTGATGACGGTTCACATCATGGGCAGCGCGCGCATGGCGCTCGATCCGCGGCGGGGGGCGACTGATCCGTTCGGCCGCGTGTTCGACGTGCCCGGACTCTACGTTGCAGACGCGAGCCTCTTGCCATCACCCGTCGGCCTGAATCCGCAGGAGACGATCATGGCGCTCGTCACGCGCAACGTACGGCGCTGGCTCGAGCAGGACCTCAAGCAATCCGGCTCGTGGTCGTCGAAGAGGTGAGCCGAGAAGCCATTGCATCGTGGCATGGCGACGACCGGTCCTCTGGGAGTTTCCACCTTTCGCGGCTGAGCGGTCCTTCGGCTGAGCTCGTTCAGAAATCTTGGGCGACACCTTGGTAGAGAAGGTGCGCCCCACGCGAGTCATCAGCACACGGCTGCGGGGCGCTGCTCGAAATCGTTCCGGCGACCCGCTAGAATCCGCCGACACGGACCTCAATGGCTAAATCATCCAAAGGAAAAGCGGCAGCTCGGCTCGCCCCGGTCGAACCGCCGTGGGAGGAGCCTCCGCGCTGGAGCACGTGGCTTCTCGGCTTGGCTGCGGTCGCCGGGCTCATCCTCGGCTCGGTCGCGACGTGGATCCACCACCGGATTCTTACTTCAGGTGGAGCGTACACGAGCTTCTGCAACGTCAACAACGTCATTAACTGCGACAGCGTGGTGACCAGCCCGTACGGTTTGCTGTTCAGCGTTCCCGTATCCGTATGGGCGATGGGGTTTTATGGAATTCTTCTCGTGTTGGTCGTCGCTGCCGGCGGTCGGCCTTCGCAGCGCCGCGATCGCGCCCGTGCGGACGCGCTTGCGTGGGCGGTTGCGGGAAGCCTGTTTTCCGCATATTTGGCCGTCATCTCGGCGTTCGTTCTCAGAGCCCTTTGTCTCGTATGCGCCGGCCTCTACACGGTCAGCACGGTTGCGCTCGGCGCGGCGTGGATCCAGGCGTCACCGCTTCGCGAAGCGGCCGGGAGGCTCCTCGAGCGTTGGCGCGCCGTTCGCAGGCACCCTGGGCTAGCGACGGCGCTCGTCGGCACCGTGATCGGCGTCTTCGTCGTCTCGGGTTGGCTCGGCGCTCAGACTCGGCTCACCCGCGAGCAGGTCTTCCGCTCCAATCCGCAATTCTACGACTGGTACACGGGCCAGCCGATCATCGACACGCCGATCGGGGGTGGTTACGCGCAGGGGCCCGAGAACGCCCCCATCCAGCTGGTAGAATTTTCCGATTTCGAGTGCCCGCATTGCGCGCAGGCGCACGTCACGCTGAAAGACTTGCTGCCTCGTTACAAGAATCAGATTCGCTTCACCTACCATCACTTTCCTCTTTCCAACGACTGCAACTCCGCCATCAGCCAGAGGGGGCACGAGCACGCGTGCCGAGCGGCGGTGGCAGGTGACTGCGCGGCTCAACAAGGTCATTTTCCGCCGTATGCGAATTTGCTGTTCGCCAACCAGGGAAACCTCGACGACAAGTCGCTCATCGGCTACGCCAAACAGGTGGGGCTCGACGTCGAGGCATTCGAGAAGTGCCTCTCCTCGACGGCGGCCGCGGAGCGGGTGGCCGACGACATCAAGGAAGCCCAGAAGGCCGGCGTGCGCTCGACGCCGACGTTCTTCATCAACAATCGCCGCGTCGAAGGCAACATGACGTTCGAAAACTGGCTCTTTGCCTTCGCCGTCGAGCTCGACAAGGGTTGAGCGCAGTTACCGCCCATCGCCGACCACCCGCACGGCGAACATGGGCAGCCGCTCGGACCGAATGGCGCGAGCGAGCGCGGATCAACGAAGCGAGCGCTCAGAGTGACGCGGGCGGCGTTGTAGTTGGGATTGCGGATACCCGTGCGGTAGCGTGAGGAGCGCGGGTCTCTCTACCTTCCCTTCCAAATAGGCTTGCGCTTCTCGGCGAACGCCCGAGGTCCCTCTCGCGCATCCTCCGAGGCCCAGAGACGCTTCTCCCCTTCGAGGTGGGTGTCCATCGCTTCCGCGATCGAGAGATGCAGGCTCGCCATCGCCGCCTCCTTGCTCGCTCGAACAGAGAGCGGGGAACACTCGAGAATCTCCCTCGCCCAGCGCTCGGCTGCGGGCAGTAGGTCCTTGGCGGGAACGACCTCGTTCACGATGCCGAGCCGGTGCGCCTCGGCGGCGGTGATGTGCCTCCCGGTCAACATCATGCCCATGGCGATCTTCAGCGGAATCTGTCGTGGTAAGCGATGCACCCCGCCCGCGGCCGCCATCAGCCCGACACGCGGCTCGGGCACACCGAAGCGGGCGTGCTCGGCGGCAATGATCAAGTCGCAGGCGATCGCGATCTCGAAACCCCCGCCGAGAGCGAAGCCGTTGACGGCGGCGATCAACGGCTTGACGAGGTCGAACCGTCGCGTGATCGCGCCGAAGCCGCTCTTCGGCAGCGTGGGCACTCCGTGCTGTGTCGTCCATTTCAAGTCGTTCCCGGCCGAGAACGCCTTCTCCCCCGCCCCCGTCAAGATCGCCACCCAGGTTTCGGAATCCGCCGCGAAGTCGTCGAAGATACGGTCGAGCTCCTCGTGGCAGGGCGGGTGGAGAGCATTCATCACCTCGGGGCGGTTCAGCGTGATGAACGCGATGCGATCGCGCTTTTCGTATTTAGTGAACTCGAGGTTCATCGTTCCTCCGTGGTTGCGAGTTTCAAGCTTCGCCAAAGGCGCGCGGTGTCGTTGGCGAAGCCGAAGCTCTGAAGCCTTCTTTCACAGTCCCGCGTCGCGAATCAATTTCTCTAGCACAGTCTCCGCGCGGAAAAAGCGCTCTGCCGTTGCACGGGCGGCCTCGCACTGACGACGATAGTCGAAGCCGATCGCCTCGATCGCCGCAGCGGCTTCATCGAGCGTTGCGAAGCCAAAGATCCCCTCACCCCGCGGATACACCCGGGAGAAGCCGGTATCCTCGACTACCACGGGCTTCCCCATGGCCAGGTAGCAGGCGCTACGGCAGCTGAACCAGCCGCTTCGCGTCGCGACGTAGGCCTCCTTCGCGACCGACCACTCACCGCGCGAACCGCCGATGTAGTCGCGGTAATGCTCCATCGTCGCGGAGCGTTCGGCAGCCTCGACGATCCGCCAACCCTCGCGGGCGATCTCGTCGCGCGGCGCAGGCCCGGAGAGCGCGATCTCGAGCGGCGTCGCCACCCGCCGCGGCAGCTCCATGAAGCGGCGGAACTCGACGTCCTTCCCGCCGTAAATCTTTCCGCCGAGCGCGGGCAACGCCGGCTTCGTCTTCCAGGACATGACGGTCGTGAAGCGCTGCGCCGACGGGTCAAAGGTGTACGGCCAGTCATCGAGCGTGATCGGTTGGCGGGTGATCTTCCAGTCCACGCCGCAGCGGGGAATGATGCACGAAGGATCGTCGATCGTTTCCGCCATCGTAAAGTAGACGTCGTGCGCCCGGAACCACCCGACGGTACGGGCTTGGTCCTCGTCCCCGCCTTCTTCCTCGAACGAGGTCACTCCCGCCTGCGTGTAGAGCGGGTCGCTGTCGTAGTACGCCGCGACTCGAGCGCCCCGGTAGGCGTCGCGGAACCAGGCGGCGCCGGAGACGTTCAGGAAGAGGTCCGCCTCGCGGCAGCGCCTTGCAATCTCGCCCTCGGATACGCCGTGGACCACCCCCCTCGGGTCACGAAACGCGAACGAAGACTCCATTCCGGGAACTCGGGCAAGCACGGCGCGGAGGTAGCGCACGTTGTCGGTCGCGTCCTCGGTGAAGGTCGCGAGGCGCGGGTTGTAAGCCCACAGACCCGTGTCCTCGAGATACGTGACCTGGCAACCGAGCGCGACGAAGCCCTTGACGAACTGCAGATAGTCCCAGGCCACGCCGCCGAGCGGATAGTTGCCGATCAGCCCGGTGACGACGACCTTCACAGGCCTGCCGCCTCCAGGATGGGCGCCAGTACCCGAGACGCGTCGAAACATTCTCGCGCGATCTCGCCAGCGGCGGCCGCGTGGCGGGGATAGTCCTGCGCCGTCGCGCGCACCGCTTCCACCGCATCCTCGAGCGAGCGCACGGCAAAGAGGCCGTGTCCCGTCGGAAGCACGTCCGCAAAGCCGGTGTCTTGACGATGATCCGTGGTCGGCGCCTCACCTACTCTCCGACCGCCAGCAGCTCGCCGCCCCTCCCGTCCTGCAAGCGAACCAGCCGGGCGAAGAAACCTTGCTTCTCGACGAGCGCCTCGTAGCTGCCGCGTTCGATGATTCGTCCCTCGCGGACCACCAGAATCTGGTCGGCGTCTCGAACCGTCGAAAGCCGATGCGCGATGATGAAGATCGTGCGGCCCTGCATCAGGGTCTTCAGGCCCTCGATCAACAAGGCTTCGGTCTCCGCGTCGATCGACGCGGTCGGCTCGTCGAGTATCAGAATCGGGGCATCGCGAAGCAGCGCCCGCGCGATCGTCAACCGCTGGCGCTCGCCCTCGGACAGGGTGGCTCCACCTTCGCCGATGCGAGTGTCGAGCCCCTGCGGCAGCCGTTCCAGAAACGGCGTGAGCTGGGCGAGCGCCGCGGCGCGCGCGATCTCCTCGGCGCTGGCCCCCGGCTTGCCATATGCGATGTTCTCGCCGACCGTCGCGGAAAACACGATCGGCGGCTGAAGCACCATCGCTATGTTCCGACGCAGCGTCGGCAGCTGAAATTCACGCAGGTCGACGCCATCGAGCAGCACACGCCCCGCGCGTGGATCGTAGAAGCGCGGCAAGAGGCTCACCAGCGTCGACTTTCCGGCGCCGGTTGGGCCGACCAACGCGACGGACGCGCCCGGCGGCGCCGTGAACGACACGTCGACGAGCGCCGATCGCTTGCCGTCGTACGAGAACTCGACGTCTTCGAAGCGGATCTCGCCGCGAAGCTTCGAGCGCTCGAGCGCGGTCGGCCCGCTGGCGACGACCTCCGGAGCCTCGAGGATCTCGAACACGCGCCAGATGCCGGCCTTCGCGCTTTGGATCGTGCTGTAGGTCTGACTGAGCGAATTCACCGGGGCGTAGAGCGCCGCGACGTAGCCGAGAAAGACGAGAAGGTCGCCCACGCTCATCTTTCCATCGAGGACGCGCGTGGCGCCGATCCAGAGAACGAGGGCGGTGCCCGCGGCGATCAGGGTGTTGACGAGGCCGGAGTACAGGGTTTGCACGAGATAGAGTCGCCGGCTCGCGGACAGGCTCGCATCGCTTCGGTCGATGAATCGGCGGTGCTCGGCCTCTTCCTGCGTGAAAGCCTGAACGACGCGGATCGCCGACAGGCCGTGCTGAACGATTGAATACACGCCGCTCTCGAGCTCGCGCGCCGAGAGGGACTCGTCGGTCACCCGGACGATCATGCGCTGGATGGCCGCGTAGAGAACCGGACAGACGGCCAATGCGACGAGCGTGAGCAGCCAGTCGATGCGCACGAGCACGACGGTCATGCCGACCAGAAACATGGCGGCGCTCGCGACGGGAAAGATTCCGTTCATCGTCAGCGTCTGGATCGCGTACGTATCCGCCGTCAGACGGTAGAGAAGATCACCGACCTGGCGGTTGGCGTGGAACGAGAGCGACAGTCGCTGCAAATGCTGGTAGAGGTCACTGCGCAGATCGTTGACCATTCGTTGCCCGATGGTGATCGTCGTCTGGTTGTTCCAGTACGAGAAGGCCGCGAGCATCGCCTGCAGGCACACCAGCACTGCCGCGCAGGCGACGAGCAGCGCCGGCTTGCCGAACGTCGCCTGCACGCCGAACGGCAGCGGCTGATCGCCGAGCACGTTGTCCACGACGATCTTCAGCGGCCAGGGTCGAAGCAGATCGAACGCGCTCATCAAGGCAACCTGTCCGAGCGCGAACGTGAACGGTGCCTGGTAGGGTCGTAAGTAGTGAAATAGCCGCCGCGCCAGCGGCGGACGGCCGCGCTGAGCGCCGGAGTTGCTCACGCGCGTTTTCCGACCGGGAAGAGGTCCATCGTCTGGGCGACGATCTCCAGCACGTGATGCAGGATCTGCCCGAGACGGTAGTTCTTGTAGAAGAGGAGGCCCAGGTTGATCACCGCGAGCCCGATCGCGAAGTTGATCATCTCCCCTACCGAGAACACCGCGCCCGCGACGATCAGCAGCACGCAGGCGCCGAGCGTCAGCAGGGCTACGCCGGACAGGCGCTGACGGCAGCGTACGCGGAGAAACCGCTTGTTGCCGCCGTGGTTTTCGACGGCGACCGTGATCTCCGAGCGCGCAAACGCCCCGCGGTGGACCTCGATGTCCCAGTCGTTCCAGCCACGATCGACGTCGATCAGGTATTTGCGGGGCAGCAGGAAGTCCATCAGGCCCTGGATGAGACCTTCCTTCTCCACCGCCTGGTCGCTCCAGTAGACGAGCCGGAACTCCGTGGCGAGCCAGCCCTGCGCCTTCTGTCGCGGCTCGGCGAAGCGCACCGGCTCGACGTTGGCGAGGCCGCGTAGCCGCCACTTGTACCGCTCGTAAGACCGGAGCAGCGGGCCGAGGTAGATGAGCGACGCGAGCAGCACCCGGCTGCGCCAGTCCTCGTAGCGCGGGTCGACCTTTCGGCCCCACGCGAGCGCCGCGGCGGCCGACCAAGAGATCCCTAGGGGAATCAACGAAGGTACGACGTAGCGCCCCGATACGATCGCGCAGAGGCAGAGAAACAGCGACACGACGGCCCACTCGAGCGTGAACGGCAGATACGAGAGCAGTGAGCTCGGCGGCTCGTAGAGCGTCTGAAAGAGCCCCCTGCCGAACGCGCCATAGTAGATCACCGGGCGGCGCGAGAGCAGCCCCGCGGGCGAATCGCCGTAGATCCGTCCCAGCCAGCGCGATTGGCCGAGCATGTTGAAGCGGTAGGGGTGTTTGAAGTAGAGCAGCGCCTCGGCCTTGCCATAGCCGCGCTGCTGGCGGAGGTACGCCGACACGGTGTTGCGCCGGAAGTGCCACACCATGGCGGCGGGGCTGAAGCCGATCTGCCAGCCGCGGTTTTGCAGTCGCCAGCAAAGATCCACGTCGTCCCCCGCCGAGGTGAAGATCGGGTCGAAGCAGTCGACCTGGTGGAGGGTATCGCGGCGAAACGCCATGTTGCAGCCGGGTATGTGCTCGGCGATGTCGTCGTTGATCAAGACGTGCGTCGGTCCGCCCGGCGCGACCGCGACACAAGCGGGCACGCGCGAGTCCTCGGGCGGCGGCAGGTTCGGCCCACCCGCCGCCAACCAGCCATGGCGCTGCATCGCGCCGACCAAGTACGTCAACCAGTCGGGATCGACCACACAGTCGGAATCCGTAAACGCCACGTATTCGCCGGTCGCAGCCTCGATCCCGACGTTGCGGGCCGTCGACAGGCCCTTGTTCTCCTGGTGGATGACGCGAAACGGAAAGCGTTTGGCGATCTCGAGGGTCGCGTCGTTCGACCCGTCGTCGACGACGATCGCCTCGAAATTCGGATAGTTCAGCTGGAGCAGCGACTGAAGGCAGGCCTCGATCGTCGACTCGGCGTTGTATGCGCAAATCACCACGGAGGCCTTCGGCTGGCTCGGCAGCGGGGGTGGCAGCCGCCCGCGGTAGATATCGCGCACCGAGCGAAACGCCGGCTTCGGCGTGCGGTCTCGGCCGACCAGCCCGAACGCCCAGTCGTCGACGTAGACGCCGTTGGTGAACCACTCGTCGGTCCAGGAGAAGATGAACGTCCCCGCGACGCCGCCCTCGAACGCGGCGCGGATTTGCCACGAGAGGATCTCGGCCTGGCGATCCGCCCCTTCGCGGATCGAGTCGATGCCGAACTCGGTCAGGACGAGGGGCTTGTCCTCGGCGAGGTTCTGCAGCCGCGCGAGATAGCGGCGAAACGCGACCTCTTCGTGGAGATAGAGGTTGAAGCAAACGAAATCGATGCAGTCGACGTCGAGGTATTCGGTCGAAGGAAAGTTCGCGTAACTGACCAAGGCTTCGGGAT
Source organism: uncultured delta proteobacterium (assembly GCA_963712515.1). Lineage (GTDB taxonomy): Bacteria > Desulfobacterota > Binatia > JACPRU01 > JACPRU01 > CAVQIG01. The sequence goes on along the minus strand of CAVQIG010000011.1, from coordinate 150,185 downwards.
CGAGGCTGCGAACGTCGCTCGCGAGCGCGCGCAAGAACTCGCTCACTCGATCCGGTCCGCACCACCGCACCACGTCTGGTGGAATCTCGTTGCCGAGGGAATATGCGAGAATCGCAGGGTGCCGGGCGATCGGGCGCACGGCGTCTCGCATGAACCGGCGATTCGACTCGGCCATCTCCGCGGAGTCGAGAAAGCAAGCTTGCCAGGTCCAGTCGACCCCGACGAAGACCCAGAGGCCGGATTCTGCGGCGAGGTCGAGCATCCAGCGCGGCGGAGGCGTGAACGTGCGGACGCAGTTCGCGCCGAGCTCGCGAATGGCGGCGAAGTCGCGAGCGACCTGGTCGCGCTCGGGGAACCGCGCGCCGTTCGTCGCGGCGGCGAACGGGCCATAGGTCACGCCACGGACGAAGACCTTCTCGCCGTTGTCGAAGAAAAACTTACCGGCGACTCGTGGACGGACGCGCTCCGCGACCTCGGGGGACTCGGAGACGGCTGCCGACCGCGCCACCACCGCCAGGTTCATCTTCGCCATGGCTCAACGGAACGGTTTCGGGGAAACGACCATCGAGAAAGTCGGTTCTACCAAACGGAGACTGCCGTTCAAGCTGAAAGCTTGCGCGCCGGAATCCGATTTGTGAAGAAAAACCATGCCTTTTCTCCATGTCAAGCATTTTTCTCTGGAGGAAGCGCGTGCCGCGCTGGAGGAGGTTCGGCCGCTCGCCGAGGAGCTCGTCGCTCTCAAGACGAGACTCGACGAGCGAGGCTACGACATCCGCCGTCACGGTTACTTCGGAGGTACCGGCCCGAACGGTGATCGTTACTTTCCGGCCGAGCTCGAGCGCCTGGTCGAGGTTCTCAAGCGGCTCGACGCGGTTGGCGTGGTGGTGAAAGGCATCGATCAGGGCCTGGTCGACTTCCCGCACGTCCGCTCGAGCGGCGAGGAAGTCTATCTCTGCTTTCGCGCCGGCGAAACCGACGTCGCGTTCTGGCATTCGATCGAGGACGGCTTCGCCGGCAGGCGGCCCGTCCGGGAGCTTTGAGAACCATGCGTGTACGATCACTCGATCATTTCGTGCTGCGCGTGGGCGATCTCGATCGATCGCTCGCATTCTACCAGGGTCTGCTCGGGCTATCTGTCGAAGGTCTCGAGGAGTGCAAGCAAGGGGCCCGGCCGTTCGTCTCGGTGCGCATCGGAGAATCGCTCCTCGATCTCGTTCCCGACCCGGGCTTCGACTTCGCATCCGCGGGCGAAGGGCGCTTCTTGCATTTTTGCATCACTCTCGACGACCTCGCGCAGGCGATTCGCGCGCTTCGCGAAGCCGGAGTCCCGTTCCTTCACGACGAGCCTGTGGCGCGGGGAGGAGCGCGGGGGATCGGGCTCTCGATCTACGCGCAGGATCCGGACGGCTACGTCGTCGAGCTGAAGGAATGGAACGGCGAGTAGGCCTGCTTTCGCTTCGGGGCTAACGCTCCGGTGTGGGGACCTCGTCAGCGCGTGCTGCGAACGGGCCCGGATGCGCCTCGAACTTCCGCTGGCAGGCGAGCGAACAAAACCGGTACGGACGTCCCTCGTGCACTGCTTCGAACGTCGCGAGCATCGGGTCGAACTGAGTTCCACAGACGACGTCGATGAGCGACGCGACGCCCGAGGGGGATCGGCTCGGACGCGGCGCCAGCGGTCGCGTCTCGGCCGTAACTTGCGGCAAGAGCCGTTCGACGTCTGCCTTCCGGCAGAGCTGGGTTCCTTCGTGAATTACCGCGGCGGTTCCGGCCGCGACGCCGAGCCTGGCCGCTTTTTCGAGCGGCTCGCCTCGCGACAGAGAGAGAACGAATCCGGCGAGGAATGCGTCACCCGCGCCGACCTTGCTCAGCACCTCTACAGCCGGAGGACGAACACGCGCGAGCTCGCTCGCCGTGACCACCATCGCGCCTTCAGCGCCGAGGGTTACCGCGACGATCTCCACCCCCGAGGCGACGACGTCTCGCGCCGCCTCGAGAATCTGCGTCTCGTCACGGAGCTCCCGCCCCGCCAGGCGCGCGAGCTCGTTCTCGTTCGGCTTGATGCCGTAGGGCCGCGCTTCGATTCCCACCCGCAGAGCGTCATCGTCAGCGTCGAGAAAGCAGCGCGCCCCCGACCTGCCGAGATCACGGATGAGACGGGCGTAGAAGTCGACGGGGATTCCCCGTGGCAGGCTGCCGCCAAGGACCCACCAATGCGGCATGGGCGTTTGACCGAGCACGAGCGTCGCCAACCGATCCGCCTCGTCAAGCGTGACCCACGGGCCGGGTGAGCTGACGCGCGTCTGCGTCCGATCCGAGCGGTCCGTGAAGATGAAGTTGATCCGCGTCTCCTCGAGCACGTCGACCGATTCGAATGGGATGCCGCGCTCGTGGAGAAGGCTTTTCACGATGTAGCCAGCGCCTCCGCCGGTGAGACCGAATGCCAAGGTCTTGGAACCGAGCTCGCTCAGCACGCGCGATACGTTGATGCCCTTGCCACCGGGATCTCGGCGGATGTCGCGCGCTCGGATCGCGTCGTCCTTGACGAGCCGATCGATCAGGATGTGCTGATCGATCGACGGGTTCATGGTCACGGTTGCGATCGGAGGGCCCGCATTCGTTGCGCTGTTTAGCGGCATGCGCAGTGGCGTGCGAGAGCCGTGCCAGGCTTGTCGGCGGATTCATGCGGTTGAGGATTCTCACTGTTGGGAGATCGCGCTGTGGCCATTCCCGAATCTGGGGACGCGGCCTGGGAGAGGCTTGCGTCGGCCGTAACTCCCGCCCCGCATTTTGCTAGTGGTACGAAACCTGCTCTACCGTGTAGAGGTATGCGGCTTTCCGAAGCCATTTCGTACTGTGCGGGCATCGAGCGCACCATCGCCGAGATCTATCAGGCCTTCGCCGAGCGCTGGCCGCAGCCGCCGGTCGGAAACCTGTGGCAGCAGATGGCAACCGACGAGATCAATCACGCAACGCTACTCGAGAATGCTGCACGCCTTCCTGCCGCGGAGCGCGACGACCCGGGGCTCACCACCGAGAAGCTCGTAGAGCTCCGCGACGCGGTGTGCGCGCGACTCTTCGCGCCGGAAATGTCGCTCGACGATGCCTTCGCCGCCGCGCTCGATCTCGAGCAGCTCGAGCTCGACAACGTCTATCGCCGCCTGCTTGCGCTCAGCAGCGACGACTCGCGGATGTCAACGACGTTTCGCGCAGCCCTCGGTCAGGTCGATCGCCACGAGAGCACGCTCCTGTCAGCAGTCGAGAAGCACGCTTCGGATCCGAAGCTCCTCGAGCGCGCCGCACGGGTCCGGCGGCGGATGCTTCAGCACGGCGCGGAACAGTCCTAGTCTCGAAGGGAAGCTGATCGGGGCCGCGAGCCGCGGAGCGACCTTATGGTCGCGCACCCGCCGGGCGGCACGCAGGAGACGGCGTCGGTGGCCGATGGCGCGGCGCTGCCGATTTCGCCCCTCTCGACTACCTCTTTCCGCGTTCGCGCGCGGCCACCATCTCTGCGACCTCCAGCGCCTTGCGAACCTTCGGCTCGTTCACCGCGCGCCGCTCCAGACGTCGGCGGCGAAGCGGCTTGGCGATGTATTCGTCCATGAGGATGAACGCGATCGTGAAGAGTATGAGAAAGATTCCTGCGTTGGCGAAGGTGATCTCCATGGCGGCTCTACTTTCTCGAGCACCGCATCACGCGGTGGCTGTCCCCGCGCGCGCCGGCGCTCCGACCGAGGTAGCGATCTCGCGCGTGATGAACTTCGGTTTGAAGAGCAGGATCAACACCGGCATCAGAGTCTGCGAAGCGATGAAGCTGACGCCCATCCAGATCGCCAGCAAGCCGCCCATTTCCGCGTCGAACCGGATGTTCGACGTGGTCCAGAGCATCGTGCTCATCACCATCGTCACCGCCGTGAACGTGACGCCTTTTCCGGTCGTGCACAACGCGACCTTGGTGGCTTCGTAGAGATCGTTCCTGATGCGGATCTCTTCGATGATTCGGCTGACGATGTAGAGGCCGTAGTCGATGCCGAACCCGATCCCGACCGTCACCACGGGCAGCGTGTGCAGGTTCACGCCGATGTTGCGGAAGCTCATGTACGCGTTGACGAACGCGTTCGAAACGAAGAGCGGCAGCAGCATGTAGATCCCGGCCGCGAAGGACCGGTACGTGAAGAGCAGAATGAGGTAGATGGTGACCAGTCCGAGGAGGTTCATCAGAATGTCGTTGCGTACGATCTCCTCGTTGGCCGCGGCCGTCACACCGATCAAGCCGCCCGCCAGGCGGAAGTCGATCTTGTCCGACGGGAATTTGGAGACGTACTCGCGGCAGCGGCTGATGATCCGCGCGACGGTGTCGCCCTGGTGGTTGCGGCAGAAGAAGGTGACGTGGCCGTTGGTGTACGAAGGGTCCAGGTACTTCGACGTTTCGGACGGCGGCGACCCCGCGAAGTAAAAGAAGAAGAGGTTCGCGATACGCCCGACCTCCTCGGGAATCACTCCCCACCGCGGCTCCGTGTCGAAGAAGACCATGTTGATCGACTTCACGATGTCGGCGAGCGAGAAGCTGTAGCCGACGTCGGGATCGCTGTCGACGTAACGCTGAAACGATTCCATCGCCTCCAGCGACTTGGGCTCCTGCAGCGCCTTCTTCTCCTTGCCTTCGACGACGATGATCAGCGGCTCCACTCCGCCGAAGAATTGCTGGATGCGCGTGTGAGAGAGGTTGTAGGGCGAATCGGGCCAGAGCAGAGGCGACGCAGCCGTCGGATCACCGATCGTCAAGCCGCGGAGGAAGATCAGCGACGAGACGAAGATCGCGCCCCACAAGACTACGGTGATCGCTTGGCCGGCCTTGGATAGTGTCGCGTCCGTCAAGCGGTCCATGAAAGTCTTGAACCAACCCTCCTCGCGGAGAATGACCATCTCGGGCTCGGGGGCCCTCAGGTAGAAGTAGACGATCGGGTTCAAGAGGATCTCGGAGACGGTGATCGCGAAGATCCACCACGAGGCGGTGATGGCAAGCTTCTGCAGCATCACCACCGGAATCAGCAAGATCACCAGCACGCCCAAGGCGTCCGTGACGATACCGGAGAAGGTCGGCACGAAGAGCTCGGCGAACGCGGCGACGATCGCCCCGCGCTTGTTCCAGTCGTTCTTCTGGTACTCCTCGTAGTAGCGATCGTGCATCTGGATGGCGTGGCTGACCGCGCGCGCGGTGATCAGGAACGGCACCACGAGCATCAGCGGATCGAGCGCGAAGCCGATCAAGTTGATGAAGCCGAGCCCCCACACCGCGGCGAGAAGCCCGGTGATCGTCGGCCGGAGCGATCCGCGCCAGTCGTGGAAGTACATCCAGCGCAGCACCCATTCGATGCAGTAGGTGACGACCAGTATCCAATAGACGTCGTTCGCATAGCGGTAGATCCAGCCATATAGGCGGGGCTCCCCCGCCACCCAGATCCGAGTGTTCTCGTCTTGATATGGTGCGATGATCTTCTCGTTGATGTCGTGGAAGATCTGGGGATAGTCGATCCGCCCCTCGAGGAAGTTCGCGCGGATCAGCGCGGCCTTGTCATCGAGCGACACTAAGATCCCATGCAGGCTCTCCGAGAAGTGGACGATGTCCCGGACGTTCGACACCTCCTTCTCCGTCACCGGGGGGCGCCGCATGACGGGAGGTGAGGAGATCGAACCGCCCTGCATCGTCAGGTAGCGAGTCGAGCGGTGGCCGATCGAATCGATCTGGTCGTGGTTGACACCGGGAAGGACGTCGACGACCTGCGTCGCCTTGAAGATCCGGGTGAGCGTTTCGCGGTTGAAGATCGTGCCGTCCTTCACCTCGAACATGATCGTGATGTTGTTGGCGCCGCCGAACTGCGCCGCGTACTTGTCGTGCACCGCGATGAACGGGTGTCGGTAGGGGAGCAGCTCGCCGAAGCTCGTGAACATCTGGAGCTGCATGGATTCGTAGGCCATGAAGGCCGTGAAGCCGACCGTGACGAGGGAAACCCACAGCCGGTTGTCGATCAGCCATTCGCCGACCTTGTAGAGGGCGGCCTTTTCTTCCGGTGGCTGCGCGTGCGTCTCGGTCATAGCGTGCCTCCCTCTGTCCTAGGCCGACCGTTACAGCCTGCAGCCGTGGGTCGGTCTTGGCCGAATATCCGATTTGCTGATGGGTGTCGACTCGGAGCGGACTGCTTCCGATCGTCTCGAACGGAGCTCTCCCCTGGAATGTCAGGGGCCTCGTCCTTCGCCCGCCCCCGGGCGATCCATCCGCGCTTGACAGCAAATCTACTTGTTGTTCGAAATCGAGCGCCTGGATGCATGCCGAGGGTGCGACGATGGGGCAAGCCACGGCGGATCGAGGTGATCGTGGTCGTGCTGCTCGAGCCAGCCCGCGACGGCGGTGCGATCGACGTGATTCGAGATCTCGCGTTTCCACTCCCAGTGCGAGTCATCGCCGAGATGCTCGGTGTTCCGTCCGCAGACCGCGAGTGCTTCCACTCCTGGACGCAATCCATGAACCTTTCGTTCGAGCCGGCGATCACGCCGTAGCAATCGCGACGGTGCCATGCAGGGGTCGCGGAGCTCGACGCCTACCCCCCGCGCGCTCGTGACCTCTCCATCACGCTCATCCGCTTCGCATGTGGTCGACAAGAGCGGCGGCGCAGAGCCTGGCGACGCGTTCAAACCCTTGGCGCATCAAGTCTGGTGTCTCGAGGTACTCCTCCATCCAGTGCTTGGACGTTTCTCCGTTGAAGTTCGTGATGTGCTCATATCGCTGCCAGAGAACTGAACCATTCCGAACGAGCGAGGCTTTCACCCCGAGATCCGGCCTCAATTCGGTGGAAAGTGCCCACGTAGGGCCAAAGCCGAACTTCTGCACTTCCAGCTTCACCTGAGCGTCGCCTTCGGGAACGATTGTCGGACGATCTCTCCGACGTCGATCTGCCCCCGTTGCATCGCAGCAACTAACTTCGCAAAACGCAAAGAAGCTACGACTAAGAATCTATCCTCTCCCCGATCAGTAGTGTATGAACTGCATCGTAGAAAATTGGTTAACCTGTCCAATAGGAGGATACCGATGAAGTACATGATTAGCTGGTTCGAGCGCCCACAAGGTTCACCCATGGAGTATGAAAATGCCCAGAAGCGAATCCTTGAGGTATTTACACAGTGGAAGGCGCCAGCCAATTTCAAGATTGAGTTTTTCGTAATCCGTGTGGGTGAGTGGGGCGGACATATGTTGATGGACTGTGATGATCCATTGACGATTCACAAGTTCTGCTCGATGCTCCCTTCATTTGTATTCCAGGTACACCCCGTCGTTCCCGTCGAGGACGCAGTCCGAGGCGAACTTGAAGTAATCGAATGGCGCGATGGATTGAAACGAAAATAACCTGTCCGATTGGAAGACAGGCTCTGTGGGGCCAGGGGCGCGATATTCATCGCCCCCCTGGCCCCTTTGATGACGGTCATCCCGAAGGAGCGCAGCAAGTCCTACCATGCCAAGACCCACTTCCGCGAGACGGCCAGCGTGTGCGGCCCTGTCGTATCGACAAAGTACGCTGCGTCAAGCAGCCGTTCGCCGACTTTCTTGAATCTCGATCACCTGGCTGCTCGTTGGCAAGGACTGGCCGAGCCCGACACCGCTATCATCAGTGCCGCCACACGGCGGTTGATTGCGGGCTTCTTTGACTGTCGCGACTTGGGCCTCCAGACGCTGAAAGGTATGTCCGCTCCGGCGCAGCTGTACTGCGTACTGCGTGAGAGTAGTGTCCAGAGCCGGCTGGAAGCAGACGTCAGCACGGGCAAACTGACTCCCCTGGTGGGCAGAGCCCATGAAGTGGGCTTGCTCCTGGAGCGCTGGACGGCCGCGCAGGCGAGCGATGGGCAAGTAGTGGTACTGAACGGTGAGCCGGGTATTGGCAAACCCCGTGGCGGACCGCTTCTTCATGGGTGATATCGGACCTGTTCAAACGAAATGACGCGTCGTTGCCCTATGAGCCGATAGCGAGTTCCGTCGTCCGCCGTAGCCGATCGACAAGGACGCGCATCACGTGCAGCGCGAAGAATGGCCTCTCTTCAACCAAGAATTCGAAGCGCTTCTCATTAATTGGCACCAGCCTGCAGTTAGTCTTCGCGATGGTGCTGGCGCTGCGTGGCGTTTTGTCGATCAACGCCATCTCGCCGACGATCGCTCCGGCAGAAGCCGTTTCGAAGGTTCGACCCCCGCGCTGAAGGTCTACCTCCCCCGCCAGAACGATGTACATCTGATCTCCCGGTTCCCCCTGCGCGAAGATAGTGGTGCCCGCCGGGTAGTCCTTGGCGTCCTTGGAGTTTTCGAAGATTTTCGCAAGGTCCATGAGGGTTCCTAAGGCCGCTGCCGAGCGGCGGTCAGTTTGGCATCCATCGTCGCAGGCATATCGAAGACCAAGGTGGGTTTCTACGCCGAGACGATAGTTCACCAATAATTCACAGCGCAACGCAGATTCGCCGCCTTTCACCCCGCACAAGGGGGCCTTGGTGGAAATGATCCGGCCAGCCAAGCGGGTCTTGGGGGGACTCTTGACCGGGATGTATAACGCCGGCGCCGGCACCTCTGCAGCTTGTGTAGTACTCTCTCGCGCGGTCAGCGCTCTGCAGGGGTACCGTCCGCGCTAGCGCGGATGGCCCGTATCGCACCCGGCACAAACGTTGCCCATCTCCGCTAAAGCAAGCCCGCTGCCAACACCAGGTCGTCGCGCGGAATGACAATCCCTCCGAGACGAGCCGCTTCGGCCTCCAGGGCCGCAAGGGGGAGCTTTCCGGGACCGAAGACTATCAGGGCGATGACGGCGAGCGAGGGTTTCGCCCTCAACGTCTCGGTCGTCGCGCCGATGGAGACATCGTGAACGAGTTGGGCGAGCGAGACCCGCAAAAGATGCTCGATGTGTACAACCGCTGGTTTGGAAACAGAGCGCGCCAAGGCCGCGACGAGGCGACGAGAACCAGGATCAGGTGAGTCGGTTGGCAAAAGCCTTCCAGCATGCCCACTCGATTGGGACTTCCGGTCCGGCGCATTCTTGCAGACGGTTCGCTGTTGGGCTGACCAGGCCGGGATAGGAGGCCAGCAGCAACCCTTAACGCTGCATGTCACGTTCCACGGTATTCTTGGAGATGCGGCGGGCATCTGACGAAGACGACGATGCGCCATCGGTCGGGGCGAGCTGCCAGCTAGTCCGTTCAGGGGTCCCAGGCCGGACAATGGATGAAATTTGGGGGTGAAAGTAGAGCGAAAGAGCCGAAACCGCAGGAAATCAGCCAAAAGCTCCAGCCCAAAAGCCTTTAGGTTTGTTCCGTAACTATGCGAAGTTACAGCCGCGCCGGGGTGGCGAAACGGTAGACGCAGGGGACTTAAAATCCCCTCGGGGGGTAACTCCCAGTGAGGGTTCGATTCCCTCCCCCGGCATGATTTCAAGTGCTTAGCGCGCATCGGTCGCGGCGCCCGAATCGACACTGTCCCATTATGCTCCCATTCTCGCGGCCACACGGTTGGCGGCTTGGCGGAGATCGTCTTCGGCCACGATGTTGTAGCGGTCGAAGATCGAGCGCGTCTTGTGGCCGAGGATCCGCATCACGACTGACTCGTGGTTGCCTGAGCGGACGTAGTTTCGTGCCGCCGTGCGCCGCAAGATCGTGGAAGAGCATACCGGGAACCCCGGCTCGCTCGCACGCCGACCGCCACGCCTCGTAGAAGTCTCGGATGGGCTCACCGTCCCGGTGGAAGACGTTGCGGACGATGACGTTGCGCTCGCGTTCGAATTCCCGCGTCTGCTGGTCCCATGCCTTGAGCGCGGCGAGCGCCTCGGGCGGCAGGTATACGACTCGGCCCTCCTTGTTCTTCGTGGTGCCGGGGAGCCTGACGGGAAGAGACTGTGAGTCGCGCGCGCAAGAGGTCCACGAGGGTCGCGCTCGCAACCTGCGTCAGGCGGTCGAGTGCCACCGCGCGGTTGAGGCGTGTTCCATAGACCACGTTGGTCCCTTCGCTCATGAGCGCGAGCAGATGCACCAGTTCGAGCGCGTCGCGCGTGTCCAGACCCGGGTGAGCCTCGCGCAGCAACGTTACGATCTTGTCGATCGACACGTCATAGAAATCGTCGATTGCTCTGGCCACGACGCCGTCATGCAGCGCCATCGCCCAGAGTTCTCGGAATATGCGACTCGAGATCACAGATGCAGCGTCGTGCAGAAGCCACTCGACCAGTTTCACGAGGGAGCTCTCCGGCCGTGTCGTAAGGTCCTCGTAGAAGCGCTCAATCCCAATCCGGTATTCCGCGATGAGGGACTCGATCAGGGCGCGCAACAACTTACGCTTGCTAGGAAAATGATAGGTGAGGTTCCCGACGGCAATGCCAGCGATGTCTGCCACCCGACGAATCGAGAATCGGGCGTAGCCGTTGCGAACGAGGACCCTGCGGGCAGCTAGCAATACGCGCTCGCGGGTGCTCGCGCCCGATAGTACCCTTCCGCGCACCCACCGTGCGCGGCGGCGGGTGCCTGGTCCGCGGGATGTGTACGCGCCGGACTTTGCCGTTCGATTCGTCATCAGTTGTCCCGATCGTTCTTGCGGACAAATCCAGTATAACGTCAACTCGGTCGGGACGCGAGCCTTCTGTTGACATGGTTGGACGATCGTCCTAATCCTTAGGACGGGCGTCCTAAGGACCGAGCTCTCCCGCTGCGGGAGCGTTCGTGAGTTGGGATTCAGGGGCGACGACAAAAGGAGAAGGCGATGAGCTCGAAGCTGCTTCGATGGGTTGCGATCATGATGCTGGCAATCGTTCAGGCTCCAAATGCTGGAGCCGAAGTTTCGCAACAGACCCTGCGCTCGCTTTCCACTCCGGACCGGGTCGAGTCACGCATCGGCACGCTCGACTTCAAGGACGGCGCGCCGACAGTGGAAACCGCCGAGAAGGTGCGCGACACGCTCGATTTCACGCGCGCTTTGAACGCCTACAACAACAGTTTCCGCGGCGCGTCCGCGTACGCGTTGGGCAAAGGCTTCGAGAGCATCGGCGCCGACGACAACTCGGTGATCATCTTCTCCGAGTTGATGGACGCGAGGTCGCTGTATCTCACGGCGAATGCCGACACCGTCTACTATATGGCCGTCGTAAACCTGACGAAGGGGCCGATGGTGGTCGAGCAGCCGCCGAAGGGACTCGGCACCATCAATGACATGTGGTTCAGCTGGATCATCGATGTCGGCTTCCCGGGGCCCGATCGTGGCGAGGGCGGCAAATACCTGCTCGTGCCGCCGGGCTATGACGGGCCGCTGCCCGAGGGCGGTTTCTTCATCGCTCGGTCGAGCACGGTCCGAGTGCTCTACGCAGCGCGCTCGTTCCTCGAAAACAACGATCCCAGGCCGACCGTCGAACTGGTCAAGAAGCACCTCAAGATCTATCCGTACGTACCGGGCGGCGTCGGCACGAGCATTGCCACAGCGCTGGAAGGCAAAGTCCGGCTCGGCAAGAACCCTCCTGTTCCTGACACCAAGTTCGTCGAGGGCAGTGGGAAGGCGTTCAACACGATCCCGCCCAGCGACTACGGGTTCTTCGAGATGATCAACGAGAACCTTCAGCAGGAGCCGGCTACCAGTTACGATGTGGAGCTCGCGGGCCAGTTGGCTGCCATCGGCATCGTGAAGGGCAAGCCGTTCAAGCCCGATGCACGGATGAAGAAGATTCTCACCGACGCCGCTGCAGTGGGAAACGCCGCCGGTCGGACGCTCAACTGGCGCTTCAGCGTTGCTCATCCGGAATGGGCGTACTACCCCAAGTCGATGTGGGGCACCATGCTGTGGGAAGGCGGCGCCAACTTCGAGACCCCGCCGCCCCAGTTCACCAAGGAAGGCATGTTCGAGCCGCTCCCGCCAACGGGCGCGCGCACGCTCGACTCGCGCACGGCGTTCTACTACGCCTACACGCTCGATTCGCCCGGCATGATCATGCGCATTCCCGACGTCGGCTCGCAGTATCTCATGGGCTTCGTCGATTCCGATGGCAACCCCTTCGACGGCGGCAAGACCTACAAGGTAGCGCTTCCCAGGGGCATTCCCGCTCGAGCTTTCTGGTCGTTCACGGTGTACGACAACCAGACGCGTTCGATGCTCGACACGCCACAACGCTACCCGCGGGCCGGCAGCCAGAGTTATCCGTCCCCCGCCGCCGACGCCAGCGCCGACGGCTCGACGACGATCTACTTCGCTCCGACGCAGCCCGAAGGCGTGGCGCGCGGCAACTGGATTCAAACGATGCCGGGCAAGGGTTGGTTCACGATCCTGCGGCTCTACGGCCCGCTCGAATCTTTCTTCGACAAGAGCTGGCGGCCGAGCGAGCTCGCGTTGGTGAAGTAGCTACATCGCAGCTGCAGCAGCCAGAGCGGTTGCCGAGCGGAGAGGTCTGCGACCTCGACATTTGTTTCGCGGCACCCACTCCCACACCAGCGCCCTTGTGAGGTCACTCCGTCATGCGATCTACCGCACATCCGGGGCTCGCCGCCGATCCCGCCAGCGATGAACATTGGCCTTCGCATCCACCTCGTGCCCCGTCGCGGACCGGCCATATGCACCGGGATTGAACGACGTCGATCCGCAGACCATCCGCCTCGCCCTCGGTATGGTCGCGATGGCCGTGATGCTTGCCCCCACGATTCTCGGAATGCACGCCGTTGGCCGCTTCCCCGAGCTTAGTGATCCACGGCGGGCCATCGCCCTTAAGGGTCGTCTCCTGGATCGGCACGGCCTTGTTGATCGTGATCTTGCTGCTGATCCGGCGGCAGTAAGTAGGCGTCGGCGATCCGTTCGGGGAGACGCTCTAGGTCGGCGGTCATTGTGCGCCCCGCTCACCAGTCGCTGACGCCCTCGTGGAGGGCCCGCATTCTTCCGGCCGGCGGCGCCGACCCTCCACAAGGGCCACAGAGCACGCCGGGGACGAGGAATCCCCTCGGGGTGCGGCAAACGAGCGGCCCGGAAAAGGCGGGAGTACCGACTCGCCAGGTTTACACGGGTTTGCCTGAAGGAGTAGCTTTCTGCGGCTCCAGGGGTGTTCATGATTGCTTCCTCGCGCAAGCTACGCGGACAGGGCATGCTCGACTACTTGCTGGTCGTCGTCCTCCTCGGTCTCGCGGCCGTCTTCGCGTTCAAGTTGTTCGGCGGCTCGCTGCGCAGTCGATACGACCGGGCGACCGGCGTAGTCGCCAGGATGGGTGACGATCGGTTAGGATCCCGTGAGCAGGCGGAAGTGGCTGAGCGGGCCGCCCCTTTGCGCGAAGGATCCGCACCCGCCACGGACACGTCGGCCGCAGGAGCAGAGCCGGCGGGCGGCGGAAGGACGGGGTTCAGCCTCACCAACCTCGCGCTCGTGGTCTTGCCCCTCGTGGGCGTGTTCTTTCTTCTGCGCGGCCGCGGCCGGAGCTAGAAGGCTCGAGCGATCCGCGGCCCGGCGTGAAGACTTCGCGAAGTCGCAGGGGTTGCAGTGACATCCTGGATCTCCTCGTGCAGCACCTTCTCGACCGTTTGCCACGCTCCAGCCGGAGGGTTCGAGCTGCGCCGAGCTTCGAAGTCTTTCGCCCCGACCTGTTTGCGCATCCTCAGACTCTTGCTGACAGGTTCCCGCTCTTTTACGACGAAGTGGAGAGCCCGCTGATGGGTGAGGGGTTTTATGTTACGCCCGCTCAGTCGAATGTCGAAGGTGTCCCCTCGTTTTGGAGCGAGTTGGGTACCGTCATCTGCAAACCTCTCGGGATTCCCTAGACGGGCCGTCGATGCGCTCTTCCCTTTCCCAATCCTTCCCAATCGGCGGAAAACCGGGGGCTAGACTCTGCAAGTGGCGCGGGTCTAGAAGCGAGGAATTTCCTGCTGTTTACCGCATCCGCTTGCAGACTGCGGATGGGGGAGTGCGACGGCGTGGCCGACGACGACGAGGTACTCAACCTCTATCCGGCGTCGCGCGCTCGCTCGCGGTAGAAGTAGTGGATTGCCTCCCGCAGCATGTGTGATGGCGCAACCGCCACCGTGAGATCGCAGCCGCTGTGAAACCTGACCTCTTTCTGGCCGTCGAGGTTCGACGGGTCGCTGGTTGCGACGGTCAACGTCGAACGTATCACGCCGATCGGCAGGATCTCGTGGCGCCGCGCGAGCTCGTAGGGGACGAGCCGCAGCGCTTCCGGGGTCGGCTCGACAATCGTCACGTCGATCAGAGGAATCCGGTACTCCTCGTTGAAGCACGCGGCCAGGTCATTGTCCGAAACGACGCCGAGCCGCAGCAGCACGGCGCAGAAGCGGCCGCCGTGCTGCCGATACTCGGCGGTCGCAGCCGCTAGCTGGTCGGCAGTGATCGCTCCTCGGCGAACTAGCAGCTCTGCGAGCCGCGGCAGCGGCACGGGGGGCTTCGCAGCGGGCATCGTTGCCGAGGCCGTCGGCGCGATCGCGGGAGTAGGTGCGGCATTGTTGAGGGTGGCGTCCGAGCAGGCGGAACTCTTTGCGTCGCAGGCCGCGGTGATGAATTCGAGCAAACGGCGGCGGTCAGCCCCAGAAATGTCGACGAACTCCACGGCCATTCCTTCGTCCCAAAGCGATTGCTTGACGACGCCGGTGCATGACACGGTCACCCTGCCGAGATGAAGCGTGAGAGGGATGCGACTGCCGATCGGCAGCGGGTCTCGATCCTCGAGCATTGCGCCGCCGAGGCTGAGGTCCCGCAGGCGTGCTGTCCCGCCGGGGAACGATGCATAGTGGCCGCTCGTCGTCGGAACGCTCAGCTTATTGGATTGCTCCATCAGATCTGCTCCGCAACCGCGCCCGAAGCACGCCGACGCGAGGGCAACGCAGCCTAGACTTTTACGGCAAAAAAATCCACTCGCTTACTGACCCAGCGGGAGAGGGATCACTTCCCGTATCGGCCGAGATCCGTGTCTTCGCGTACTGTAAGAATCTCGTCCTCGTCGTGACCTTTCTAGTCTAGAGGCCGGAGACGAGCTCCACGCAGCGTTGGCGGTCGTCCTAGCTTTAGCTAACTTTAGCTAAGCTAGCCCGCGCTCAGGGGCGGAGCCGGCGCGGGACGCGGACGCCCGGCGATCACGTCATGCACCAGCGCCAGGAGGCGGGACTGCACCACCGAGGCCGCCGCGTGTTGGAGGAATCGTGCCCGGGCCGCCCGGCCCAGCGCCGCCCGCCGCGAATCATCGGCCAGAAGCTCCTCGATTGCGCCAGCCAGAGCCTGCGGGTCGCCCGGTGGCACGACCACCCCTGCGCCGTCCTCGAGCCAGCGGGGTATGTCTCCCACGGCGGTGGAGATCACCGCCCTCCCCACGGCCATGGCCTCGATGAGCTTGGTCGGGAGTTGTCCCCAGGAACCGCGCGTGCTGAGCTGCGGGATCACCACCAGATCGGCGGATGCGATGATCCGGGCCACGTCCGCGAACGGAACCAACCCTTCAAAATGGACGTCGGCGAGGCCGCGGTCTCGCAAGGGGGCGAGGTGCCGCGAATTCGGTGGCGTCCCCACGATGCACAACCTGGCGTCGCGCCGCTTCATCTTCTCCCAGGCGTCGAGCAGCACCACCAGCCCCTTGTGCGGTTGGACGTTTCCGAGGAAGAGCACCGTCTTGCGTCCGTCGTCCCCGGGGAGAGGCAACGGTTCGAGGTCGGGGCGGAAGATTTGTGCGTCGCGCGTGTGGGGAATCCACTCCCCATGGTAGCGGTCCTGCAGCAACCCGGTGGTGACCGTCACGGCGTCGGCGCGGTCGATCCGGCGATCCAGCCAGCGCGTGTATAGGGGACTCAGGGGATCGCGGAACCACCCCACGCCGTGGGTGCAGAACTCCCTGTACACCGACGTGACCGACGTGCCCAGAAAGCCCATCTGCCAATCGTCGATGTCCAGCAGCAGTGGCTTGCACAGACGTCGACGAATCCGCTGTCCCAGCCCAAAGGAGGTGAGGCGTAGTTTCATGGCGTAGAGGAGATCGCCCTCTACCATGGTGTCCGCGATGTCGTCGGCCCGGCGCATGAATTCCCAAGCCGATGCGCACCGGAAGGGCCGGTAGTCCAATTCCGGGTCCGAGGCCAGCGGCCCCCATACCTCCCCCGTCCGGCTGAACCCCACCAGGTGCACGTCGAACTCCGCCTGGAGCATCCGTGCCAGGGCGTAGTCCCGGATGAGCGGGGTTCCGTCGAGTTCGGACGAAAGTATCGTGAGAGTGCGCTTCACGCGGCGGAAGCTCCCGATTCCCGGTCGCCCGAGAGCGCGGAAACCCCCGAACTGGTCAGCTCATCTGATGGCTAACCTGAAAAAACAAGGACCTCGTCTGAAGCACGGGGCACGACCGGCCGCACCCGGAAATCGTCGCACACCTAGGGCCGCGCTCAGCACTCTTGGACCGTCGGCTGGAGCAGGAAAGCAGCGAAAATGAGGGATCGTGTGGTCCTTCACTACTTTTCCTCGGCGACCGGACCGAGGAGAGCCCGCTTCCCCGAGATAGCAACCGTGCGCCGCGAGCCGAAGGACGTAACTTGATCGGCCCTCACGAGCAACCAACCGCGGCACCTCGAAGGGGATTCGCACCTGTCGATCGGACGGTGCGCGTAGAAACACGCGGTCTCGGCTGGGATGCCTATAGCTACCTGGAGCCTCGGTGCTCGGCCGGGCGGGGGGAGCGCGGCGAGGACGGTTCGGGTCGCTTCGCTATTCTCGGACCGCCCATACTGTATGAGGTCTGAGCCCGCCGATTGGAGGATCGTCACGAAGGCGAGCAGGGGCACGGCGCGGCGGACCCAGGGCCGTTCGACCGCGAGCTCGACAAGCCAGGCAGCCGTTACGATGGCGAGAGCCGGATAGACCGGCATGACGTACCAGAGGAGCTTCGTCTGCGCGGCGGTGAACATCGCGAGCGGGACCCAGAACCAGAGGACGACGAGGTCTTCCGGCCGGCGGAACCGGTGCGCAATCGCGCGTCCGGTGAAGACGACGAGGGCGAAGGCGCCGACCCAGTGCCAGGGATTCGCTGTCCCGGTGAAAATCCGGACAAGGTAGTACGAGCGACGCGCCCCGTGCCCTTCGAGCGGCTTCGAGAACCGTTCGAGGACGTTGAAGCCGAAGTAGTAGTCGGTGAATGCGCGGCCGTGAGTCACGATCTGATGGACGTGCCACGGCGTCGCGATGAGGAGCGCGAGCGCAGCTCCGAAGGCGACGGTCTTCGCGCGTCCCCGGAGGTCGAAGGCCGCGAAGAGGGCCGCGGCCACGAGGGCGACCAGGGCGCTCGGCCCCTTGATCAGGAAGGCCGCGCCCATGGACGCGCCGAAGAGGAGCCAGGAAGAGTCGACGAGCCCGAGCATCGCGAAGACGAGAGCCGCGGAGAGCGGAACGTCGAGCATGGCCTGGCGCGAGAAACGGAGCCACTGGGGGGCCGTCGCGAGGACGAGCGCCGCCAGGAGACCGGTCTTCCGCCCGTGAAGACGCCGCCCGACGAGGAAGACACCGACCACGCCGAGCAGCCCGAAGAGCGCCGCCGGGAGGCGCGAGGAGAACTCCCCCGCCCCGAAAAGACGGTCGAAGGCAGCCATCAGCCAATAAAGGAGCGGTGGCTTGTTCGGAAAGTAGACGTCGCCGAGCGACGGCGAGAGCCAGTCGCGTCGCTCGAGCATCTCGCGCGCGACCGCGGCGTAGGTCGCCTCGTCCCAGTCGCGCAGGGCGTCGGCCCCGAGCCGGTAGAGGAAGAGCGCGGCGACGGTGGCGAGGAGCGTCGCTTCGGCGAGGAGCGGGCGCGGCCAGGCGACAGGCGGAGGCCTCGGCGCAGACGCCGCCTCGGGGAAAGTGGCATCGGAGCTCAAGCGTCGCGACTCACGGCTCTAGGCAGCCGCGCGGAGGATCCGGGGCTCGCTGACCGGGGCTCGCTGAAGGGAGGAAAGGGGAGATCGGCAGACATTGTTTGAGATCGCGCGCGACCGGCAAGCCTCTTCGAGGCTCGATCGCGTTTGCTCTACGGCTTTGACGCGTGTGCTTGTGCGCAGCCCGTGGAGAGAACGCGAATCGATTCTCGTGGTGGCCTCCGAGGCAGAGGCCAGCGTGCTTCGTCGACGGTCAGAGTTCCATGAGACGGCGCTCGGGTTTCTGC
Organism: uncultured delta proteobacterium; assembly: GCA_963712515.1. Taxonomy (GTDB): domain Bacteria; phylum Desulfobacterota; class Binatia; order JACPRU01; family JACPRU01; genus CAVQIG01. The sequence goes on along the minus strand of CAVQIG010000011.1, from coordinate 132,026 downwards.
CGTCGTGGCACCCGACACTCTGCTGCGGTAACCTCCGGCGAGTCGTCGATAGCGGCCGATCGTAGCCAGCTGGATCGCTCTGCCCCCGTCTCGCAGACGAGTCGTGCTCACCCCATCGGGAGCTCGACGGCGCGAAGGGCCGCGATATCGGCCTCGAGTCGTGCCTGGTCACGGCGAAACTGAGTTTTCGTCCATGCGGCGATCGTGAAGTCCGGACGGGCCGCCAAGAGGCGCTTGGCCGTCTCCCTCGCCTCGTCCGGCCGACCGTTCTGCTGGTAAGTGATCACGAGGTCGATGAGGCCAAAGCCGGGACTTCGGGCGCCGTAGGCCTTGAAGGCCGCAATCGCTTCCTCGATTCGGCCCCCAGACCTAACTCCACTCGACGAGCTTACCGGAGAGCGAGCGCGTCGCGAGCTCCAGCCGCCCATCTGCGGCGAAAATCTGACCGTCCGAAGTTTGGTTGATCAGTCGAATCCGCCATTGGTGCTTCCCGGTCTCCTGCCACGTCCCTTCGCCCAAGCCGACCACGTTGTCGCCGTTTTCCAGAAAGCCCTGTGCGCGCCAGCTGCATGTGCCCTGCTTTGCCCCCGGCTCGCCACGCGCGATCAGTGTGCCCAAAACGGTTCCGAAGCGCGTCGCGGTGCCGTCGAAGTTGATGCTCACGCTACTCCCGTCTTCCGCGTAGGTCGCGGACGTCTGTTTGAACGAGAACTCGCCGATCTCTTTACCTAGTGCCATCTGCAGTCTCCCTTTGCCCAGTGTCGAAAAGGATCCCTTGTACCTCCCGTGCGGCCGCCGTGTACAGCCTGAAGTCGCGTCGACATCACTTCCGGGATCTGCGTGCGGGGTTGAGAGATCCCCGACCGATTGAGCGCGAATGATCTTGAACAGGTTGAGCCGGTTCCTACGGCACCCGCCAGACCGGCCGCCGCTTCTCTTCGGCGAGAACGCCGACCACGCCGGCTACGGCGTTCGCCCGGTCGTCATGCTCGCCCTGCCGAGGGTCCACGCGGTCACGCCCGAGCGGTCACCTCGTCCCGCGCAACGCGTGACGAACGAGGCGACGCCAAGACCTTCGCCATTCGCTCCATGGTCCGGATGGAATCGGCCGAGGGCGGAATGGCAAGTCCTCGATTCTCGCCAACACCTCCTGCGGACGGAACGGCTTGACGAGATAGCCGTTGCAGCCTGCCGCCAGGGCCTTCTTCTCGTCCTCAGGCAGGGCGCGTGCCATCGTGGCAATGATCGGCACGTCGGCCCAAGCGCCTTCTTCTCGCAGGGACTTCGTGAGCCGCAGACCGTCTTCAGTGCCGTTCAGCGAGATGTCCATCAGGATGATCTCGATCTCACCGACGTGCGCGGCGAGTAGGTTCCGCGCGTCACTCTCGGTGGCCGCCGTCAGGACCTCATAGCGGCCATTGAGGATGGCGTTCATGTGCAGCCGTGTGTCGGGATCGGGCTCGACGACCACCACGAAAGGCTTTCTCGCTTCTTCGCGATACTGGCGATCGGGGGCACGTTCGCTCTCAGTCGGCTGCTGGAGAGCGTTCTCCTCGCATCTTCGGGCGGTGATGTCGCGTGCGAACGACAGGATGCACGCGCGGTCTTCAAAGTCGATGCGCACCGCGGAGAGGGTCGCGCAGCCGAGTGTTCCATCCGTGCGGCGGAACCTGACTTCTCCCTTGCGCTCGACGCCGCCGTCGGCGAGCTCCGTCAACGTGGCTCGGAGGTCACAGCGGTCCGCGCACAACTCGAGCTCGTCCGCGGTCCGTCCGAGGACCTCCGCGCGGGGTAAGCCCGTGAGTTCCTCGAATTCCCGGTTCACTTCGACGAAGGTTCCATCGTCACATGCCGTGATCGCGAGCGCGTCGAGGCTGCTGTCCAGGACGGCTCGAAACCTCTTCTCACTCTCCTCGAGCGCCCGGGCGTATTGCGCGATGGCGCTCTCCATGCGTCTGGATGCGCTGACGTCCTGGATGAGAGCTTCGCTGTAACGGAGCTGGCCATTTCGACCGCGAAAGCCACGCCCGTCGACGCGCACGTCGATACCACCGGCGTCGACGCGCCGGAGCTCCAGCTCGAAGTGGCGGACCAGGTTCTCGCACTCGAGTCGCAAGAGCAGTCGTCGACCGTCCTCGGGATTCACGCAGAACTCGATGACGTCGGCACCGATCAACGCCTCCACATCGGCGTGACCGAGCATCTCGGCGAGTGCCGGAGTCGCATGCAGGATGCGCCCGTCGGGAGCCAGACGAACGAGCCCGCCCGGAGCGTAGCTCGGCAAGTTCGGGTAAGGGCCCTCCTCCTGCGACACCCCGAACGGAAGGAAAGCCAGCTTCATCCGCCGATGACCCTTCGGGCGCCGAGAGCGCCGTTGGAAACGAGCAGCAACTCGGGTGCCAACGTCATCGAGCGGCTCGGAGAAACGAAGTTGCGGGAGTTCACGCTCGAGAATGTCCAGTCGGGACAAGGTAGGCCGCCTCCGCAACGAGCCTCGACTAGCCGAAATCACACGTCAGTGGTCAATTTTGTGCCTCAGACCAGCGTGACATTTTCGACGCTGACGGAAGCTCGACGGCGCCACGCTCGACGCTGGATCGACCATTCCCGTATGGGCAGGAGCACCGACTCGCGGCGAAAGAGCAGTAGCGGATGGTCTTGGCGGTCGAACCTGCTCCGCAAACCGAAAGAGGGCGACGCCCATGAGGCGCCGCCCTCTTCCGTGCTACCCAACTTTCCGGCGTCTTCTACTGCGAAGCAGGGCAGTCCGTGTCAGGTGGAAGACAAATACCCTCTTCGGATTTCGAAAGCTCAGGATGGATCTGGATGTTGCCGTTGGTCAGATCGCCCAGCGCGCCAGCGCCGCCGTCAACGATATCAGGGTCACGACCAGTCGGAACCAGGTTCGTACAGCACACCTGCGTTAGCAGGGTCTGCTGCTCTGCCTGATCGGCCGGTCTCCAGATGAGCATGGTGTAGTGATCGTCCGGCACGCCTGGCTTGTTTCCCGGCTTGCCACGATCCACGGCCTCGACGCGGAACACGACCGTCTCCGTCTTCCTCCCGTTTGCAGGGGTGAAGGACCCCAGACCGGAGAAACAAATCGCGTTAGCCGGCGCGTCTGGAGGAGAGGGCCAACCCGGCGCGGGTGGCGGATTGCAAACGCTACCTTGCGGGGTCGAGAAGCCACCGCTGCTGGTTGGCCCAGGGAGGATTTCGCCAGGGTTGAGGCAGCTGCACTCGAGGCTGTTGTAGTCACCGGCGTGGAGATTTCCCCCGGCCTTTCGATGATGCTCCCACTCTCCTTGAGTAGCACCGGTGTTGTCGAAGCAGCCAACGCATCCGCACGGCGCGCCGACCTGGCCCCCGAAGGATGCAACCTTGGTTTTTGCGTTCTTGGTGGTCGTGACCTTGTTCGTACCGGGTATCCCCCGGCCGCCCGTGATCCGGCAGCCAATCTGCAAGGCAGTCGCCGTATTCGTGAGGGCGTCGGTCAGCGGATTCGCCGGCGTTGCAGTCGCGGTCGGCGGATTCGTCGGCGTTGCCGTCTCCGTCGGCGTGTTGGTCGGCGTATTCGTCGGCGTGTCGGTCGGCGTACTCGTCGGGGTGTTGGTCGGCGTATTCGTCGGGGTGTTGATGTTCACGGATAAATTCTTGTCGGCACTATTCGGGTCATTTACGCTGGCGTTGTCGTGGAGGAGGCCCGTCTCATGCGAGTTCACCGTCGCCGTCATCACGCCCGGATCGACCATGATCTGGCAGTCCCTAGTCTCAGAGAAGCAGTCCTTGGCACTGCCGGCCGGGCAGCTCACCGCGCGTGTTGAAGAAGCTCCGCCGGCGAGCTGAAACACCGTTCCGGTCGCAGCCCCTCTCGCCGCTGGGCACGTAAACGTGATCGTCGCGTCCGTGACGTCGCACGCGGTCAAATCGGCGCTGTTGTGAAAGCTGATCGTGTAGGTGACCGTGTCGCCGTTGTTGATCGCGTTCGCGCTCTTTGCGATGTCGAGGCCGGTTCTGTCCGCGCTACAGCCCGGGGGGCTGATGTCGGCCCTCGCCGTACCGGTGCCGAGCAGCCCGACCATGGCGCTCACCATCAAGAAGGGGCATCTCGCAAATCCTCTAGCTGGCAATTCCCTCCGTCTTCCGTAGCGTTGTTTGGGAGTAGGAAGGCGCCAATAGGGGTTTCCTATTAGGAATTCAGTTGGAGTGAACGACTCGTTCAATCCAACTGAAGGTGGGGTGGAACCACTGGCTAAACCCCTAGAAGGCCATGCGAATCGGATGAAATGGACCTAGCGATAAACGGCCGAGAAAAGCAAGCCCGTTCGACGCCCGTTCGCCGCCAGCCCGCCTTGGTTGCTTCCGAAGTTCCTACACGCGGTTTCAGCACGTCGCTTACGGTAGAGGCTTGCTCGCAAGCGCCGATGAGATGAGGCAGCCTATCTTCCCGGCGTATGGCCCGTCGAGCACGCGAACGCGGCGGTAGGTTCCTGGCGGGTGGCGTGTGTTGCACGAGTCGCTTGGCGTAATCTCCTCGACGCGCGTGCCGTGCGCGAGCTTCACTATCCCTCCCTTGGCGCACGAGACCGGCTCGCCCGCCGCGTCACGCTCGACTTGCGAGCCTTGCCCGTAGAGGAGAGTGAGCGAATCCATTTCGCAGACCTTCGCGGCGAGATCGCTCTCCCACAGGCTGATGTCGTGGCGCTCGCCGTCGTGCAGCTTCGCGCCCTCGACGAAGAAGTCCCCCTGCGCGAGCGCGACTCCACTCGTGAGGAAAGCCACCATGAAACCGACTCCGAGCATTTGCCGAAGCAAGGACTCTCGCTTCATGACGGACCGCAGAAGAGCTCGGCGGATCGCGCGGTGATGGTTCTGTCGCCAACTCGACTCTTGTCTATTGGAACCTTGAAGGGGGGGCCGCATGGCGGCGAAGCAAGTCATGATCGCGTTTACTCCGGGCGGGAGAAAGAAGTCCAACAGCGTAAGCGCCGGACAGCTACGCGTCAGCGACCGTGACCGCTGGATTCGGGTGCGCCCCGGAGATCGGGCCGAAGGTCAGGATTAGGGCGACGAGCGCCGCCCGGGTGGCCAGCGTGTTGGCGAGGAGAGCGATGGCGACGTTCCCTCCTGCGAGTCGCTCACCCATGATCCCGCAACCGATGACGCATGCGAGCAGCATCGCAGCTCCCGTGGCCTCCGCTGCGAGCCGGCGGCCGAGGCTCATGCGCGCCGCCTCGCGCGTACCGGCTTCTCCTTACTCGGTGTGCTCGGCAACCCGAGCGCATTGCGCAAGGCCGACAGCTGCTCTGGGATGATTCGGTAGTAGACCCAGGTCCCGCGGCGCTCCTTTTCGAGCAAGCCGGCATCGTAGAGGAGCTTCAGGTGATGGCTTACGGTCGGCTGCGAGAGACCGAGAGGGCAGACGCATGCCTCGCCCGAAGGTTGGGCGGCGATGAAGCTCAGCACCAGCAGGCGCGCCGGATCGGCGATCGCCTTGAAAGTCGCAGCGAGCTGCTCAGCTTCCTCGCGCTTTAGGCCGCCCGCCGTCGAGAGGCGGAGCACACCTAGTCCGCGCCGTGGCCGCTCCTCGGGGCGCGACCAGGCTCCTACGATTGCTTTCGGTCGCAGCGGAACACGTTGTCGGTGTCTCGATAAAAGGTGCACTCGTTTTGCAGGGCGGCCTTGAGGCGGGAACGGGCTCGATGGATTCTGATCTTCGCCGTCGGCAAGGACGTCCCGCAGACTGCGGCGGTCTCCTCCGCCGTTAGACCTTGAAGCTCGTGTAGAACCAGCGGGGCGCGGTACTCATCGGGCAAGCTGTCGATCACTGCGCGCACACAGCTGCTCATCTCGTCGACGACCAGCCGTTCATCGATCGACGGCTCGGGATCCGAACCGCCTGTCGCCTCATCGATCTCGACGATTTCTGCTCTACGCTCGGGTTTTCGCAGATGATCCGCCGCGACGCGGGTGGCGATCGAGAATGCCCACGTTTTGATACTCGAGCGGCCGGCGAAGCCGGCAAGGCCGCGATCGATCCTAGCCAACGTCTCTTGGAGAAGATCGTCGGCGACTACCGGATCACCGACATACCGCTCGAAGGTAGCGCCGAAGCTCCGGGGAGAGCTCTTGAGCGAGTTCCGCGAAAGAGGCGTTCGCGAGAGATCGGGTGACATCTGAGTCCATGATCGATTTCTCCAGAAGATGCGCGGAACTCGCTGAGCGCTGCTCGAGCATTCAGCTGCAGCAGCCCGCTGCCTTTGAAGCAAAAGCCGCGAAAGCCTGGTTGCAAGCTGAGCCCTGCTCCTCGACGGAGGCCGGCTTCTCGCCGAGCAGATCCAGCGCGGTATTGAGTGCCTTGGCGGCGGGCACCTTGCGGATTTGGTCGGCCAGGTGGATCGCCGCCGAAATCTGCGAGTCGGTGAGCCCCGCCTTTCTCGCTTCCGAGATGTGGTGCTCGACGCAAGGCGCGCAGTTGCTCCCGAGCGCCGCACCGAGAGCAACGAGTTCGCGTTCCGTGAAGGTTAGGTCGTTCATGTTTTTCCGTCCTTTCTTTTGCGTGGATCCAATCGTCGATTGGTCCTGGTTGGTCACTAACCCGTTAGACGGAACACGACCGTCGACCGATACAGGACCAGGTCACTATGAGACCGGCGGCTCGAGGACGAGCTCCATCAAACGCGCGGTTGAGGGACAGAGCTCGCGAAACTCACGTGTTCCGCGGATTTCGGCTGGCGCTTCAGCATGATCGACGTGGTGAAAACCGAGATTCTCGAAGAATGGAGCCGCGTCTAGCGTAAGCAGAAAGAGATCCCGGATCGACTGTTCGCGAGCCCGCTCGACGGCGGTCCGGGCAAGTGACGAGCCGATACCGACCATTCTCGAACACGGCGCGACAACGAGCGAGCGAAGAAGCGCCCGCGCGCCGAGAATCTCCAAACCCACGGCGCCAACGATGACGCCATCCCGATCGGCGACGACGAAGTTTCGAAAGTGTGGCTCGACGTCTTCCGGCAGACCCGCATCGCGAACGAGGGCGAGTACCGCCGGAAGATCGTCAGGTTGCGCGCTGCGGAGACGAGCCGAATTCACGCGCCGCTGGCGGAGTTCTTCGCGCAGCAGGCGGCTTGCGGTGAACCCTCCGGCAGCGCAAGGGCCTCCTGGCCGAGAAACTTTCGAAGACCCGGGTCGTCCGCGGTCTCGGCCTCGACGTCGGCCAAGAGCGTGTACATCTCCCACGGCATCCCGTCGGCGTCGCGGACCCAGTACTTGTCCGCTTTTGCGTAACAGCACGTGACGCCTTGCTGCTGGAGTAGATCCAATCCTTCTCGCTTCGTCCGTGCCATCTCGGACGCGACCTCTCCGGCGCCCGGATACCGGATCCCGAGATGACTCACCTTCCCAGGCTCCCCGCCGCGCACCAACGAGAAGATCACGGGCGGATCAGTGAGCTCGAACTTCGCGTACCCCGGGCGAACCTTTGCCGGTTCGGCCCCGAGGATCTTGCGATAGCGCTCGACGGCCGCCTCGAGATCCTCGACGTACATAGAGACGTGGAACGTATTCGCCATGACGGTTCTCCTTTCGACTAGCAGCAGCGTGCGTTCGCGCAGCACTGCGACATGAAACTACGGAATTGATCCGCGAGACCCTGGCAGCACTTCGTGTCCAGGCGATAGAGCCGCTCTCGGCCCTGGCGCTCCTGCACGAGGAGGCCTGCGCTCGCCAGAATGCGCACGTGATGAGAGATCGCAGGCTGGGACAACGAGAAGCGCTCGGTGAGCTGCGTCACGTTGAGGCGTTCCCTAGAGAGGACGGCAACTATTCGTTGACGGGTCGGATCGGACAGGGCCCCCAGCATTCGACGAAGAGCGTCGAAGTCGACACCTTCGATGACGCCCCTTCGCGCTCGTGATGACGTATTCATATATTTGGATATATTATGGTGACCTTCGGGAGAAGTCAATGGGCATCTGCGCGCTTTTCGACCTAGAGCGCCCCGAACAACAAACCCTCACCGCGAAAGGAGACTCGGTCGACGCCGATGTCGTCGCCGGCGTCTTCAAGTAGCGGCGATCGGGTCACCCATCGCGTTCGCGGGCGAAATCCGGGTCCTGAACACCGGCCACCGCCGGCCGAGGATCACCGCGGCCATCCGCGACCAGCTGGCCGACAGGGAATCACTTCGCAACGCCGCAAGAGCGGGCGCGAAGCGCCGATTCAAGTCGACTCTCGCGAAGGGCGCGCGTGGCGTCGTCTTGTCACCAGCTCGGCCGCGATCGACAATGCTACCTCCCGGGGCGTCTTCGCTCCGATGTCGAGTCCGATCGGAGCGGCGACCCGCGCCAGCTGCTCGTCGCCGATCCCCATCTCGCGAAGGCGCTCCGCTCGACGCTCGTGCGTCTTGCGGCTGCCCATCGCTCCCACGTACCCCACCGTCGAGCGCAACGCGACTTCGATCGCGGGCACGTCGAACTTGATGTCGTGAGTGAGGATGCAGACGGCGTCTCGGGGGGTGAGAGTCACCCGGTTCAGGTATTTGTCCGGCCATTCGCGAATGATCTCGTGCGCGAAAGGAAGACGCTCAGGCGTGGCGAACGGCGAGCGCGGATCGCAGACGATGACGTGGTAGCCGAGAAATCGCCCGAGCTCGGCCAGCGAGTCGGCCGGAAAAACCGCGCCGACGATGTAGAGCACCGGCGGCGGAACGAACGCCTGGAAAAACACGTCCGCGCCCTCGACCGTCCGGCGCTCGGTGACGCCTCGGTCAAGAATGCTTCTGGCCTCCGCGTCGATCGCCAGGTCGACCGCCACATCGCCGCTGCTCCCCGCGGGCGGGTGCGAGCGGTCGTCGAAGTAGATTCGCTTGGCGCCCGCACGCGCCGAAGAGCCGACCCCGCCAGCGAGCACCGTCACGAGGACGAATCCGCGCCCTGCCCGCAGCTCCTCGGATACGATGTTCAGGATCACGTGGTCGTTCATAGTCTCACCAGTCCACCCGCTCCACGAAGACGTGGATCGTCCCGCCGCAGCTGAGACCGACGGCGAAGGCGTCGTCGTCGCTGATCCCGAACGTCACGAGCTCGGGTCGGCCGCTGTCGATCACCTTCTTCGCTGTCTCGATCAGCGCCGGCTCGACGCACCCCCCCGACACCGAGCCCGCGACCTGTCCCCGATCGTTCACGGCCATTGCCGCGCCGGGATCGCGGGGGGCCCGCCGTTCCACGCCGACGACGGTCGCGAGCGCTACCCGACGGCCGGCCTGGATCCACTGCGTCATTTGCTCGATTACGTCATCCATGGCTCTCTCCCTTTTCCACGTTCTTGCGGAGCCCGCTCAGAGTCCAGAGCTTTCCATATCGAACGTCAAGACGGAAACTTCCGATCCCTGCGCGGCAGCCGGCGCCCGCGGCTCGCGCACGATCAGACAACCCGCGCGCGCGAGGAGCGACACGACGGAGCTGTCCTGAACGGGGAAGGGTTCCACGCGGAGCTCGCCTGAATCGTCGCGGAAGAGCCTCGCGCGCAGATAGTCCTGGCGCTCGTCGTTTGCCGGCAGATCGCAAGCGAGGCGCACGCGATCGAGAGCGCGCTCGTCGCGCTTCCTCCCGAGCAACACCTCGAGCATCGGCCTCAAGAAGAGAAGACCGCAAACGAAGGAGGACACGGGGTTGCCCGGCAAGCCGAGGACCGGCGTGTCGCCGATGCGTCCGAACATCAGGGGCTTTCCCGGCCGCATGGCGACCTTCCAGAAATCGAGCTCGAGTCCTCTCTCGCCGAGCACGCTGCGCACGAGATCGTGATCGCCCACGGAGGCTCCGCCAGTCGTGACCAGGAGATCGATGCCCGCGAGCCCTTCGGCCATCTTCAGCAGCGATTCTCGGGTGTCGAGCGCGATGCCGAGATTGAGGGAGATTGCTCCGCAGGCCGTTACGAGCGCAGCGAGCGCATGGCTGTTCGAGCTCACGATCTGGTTCGGTCCGATCGGGTCGCCTGGCATGACCACTTCGTCCCCGGTGGCGAGAACCGCCACGCAGGGTCGTCGGCGCACCGAGAGCCAGGGAACGTTCATCGCAGCGGCGAGGCCGACGTCTCGCGCGGTGAGGCGCCGACCGGCCCTGAGGCCCACATCGCCGGCGGTGAAGTCCATCCCCCGCTCACGGACGTAGCGCCCCGGCGGAACGCTCTCGCGTACGGTCACCGAGTCGCCGCTCGCCTCCGCGTTTTCCTGGATGACGATCGCGTCGGCGCCTGCCGGGATCGGCGCACCGGTGAAGATGCGCACGGCTTCGCCCACCTTCATGGTGGCGGGATAGCTCTCCCCCGCGGGGACGTATCCCACTACCCTCAGGGTCACGGGCGCGGCGGCAACGTCGGCCGCGCGCACCGCGTAGCCGTCCATCGCGGACAATGCAGCGGGCGGTTGGGTCACCCGCGCCACGACGTCCTGGGCGAGCACCCGTCCGTGAGCGATCGAGACACTGACCAGCTCCGAGGCGAGCGGCCGCAAACCTCGAGTGACCCGCGCTTGCGCTTCTTCGACCGAGATCATCGATGGTGCCCGCTCACGCCGCTCCTTCGGTGATGCGCTCACCGCGGGACCGAGGTGGTGATGAGGCCGCTTCTTTCTCGAGCGCGTAGACCTCGGGAGAGCTGTAGAGGTACCCGGGAACGTGTTGCGCGTTCGACAACCGTGCCCGTGCCGTCGCCGTGTCGCCCCAGATCCGCTGCTTGCCGATCATCGTTCGTCCTCGTCGTATCGCTTCAGGAATCCGAGCACGAAGTCGTTGAAGGCTTGCGGACGCTCGGCGTAGCCGATGTGTCCCACGCCTCGGAGCTCGGCGAGCTCGGCGTGCGGGATGCGCTTGGCCAGTTCGCGCCCACCGTCTGGGGGAATGATGCGATCGAGCTCGCCGATCACTACGAGCGTCGGGACGCGGATGGCTCCAACCTGCTCCGTCAGATCGAAGCCGCTGAGACCCTCGACGAGCACGCGCGTGTACGCGTCGCGATCATTCCGAGCCACCAGGCCGACGAGCCAGTCGTGCAGCGCGGGATCGGCGCCCGGCGCCAGCGCCTGCGTCGCGACCATGCGACCATACTCGTCCATGCGTGCGGTCCGGAGAGACGCGACGCGGGCCTCGAGGATATCGGCAGGGATGCTCATCCTGCACGCGGTGTGACAGAGGATCAAGCTCGAAAGCAGTTGCGGTGCGCGGAGGGCGAGCGCCTGGCCGACGAAGCCGCCCATCGACGTGCCGAGGAAGTGCATTCGCGGGACGCCGAGTTCGTGCGCGAGGCCGATGAGGTCCTCCGCGAACCGCTCGATCGCATATGCCCCCGGCGACGTCGGCCGATCCGACTGACCGAAGCCGCGAAGATCGACGGCGATGACGCGATGGCTGGCCGAGAACGGCTCTATCTGGCGAACCCACAGCTCCGAGCTCATCCCGAGCCCGTGGGCCATCATGAGGGGCGGCCCATCGCCCCATTCGCGTAAGTGGAGCGAGACGGCGCCGACGCGAATCTTCCTCTGACGGCTGTTCACCGCGTAGTGGCGAGAGCCGGCCTAGCGCCGCTTTCGTCGACCTCGCGCTCGAGGTAGGGGGGGATCCGCTCGCGCTCGAGGCCGAGCACCTGCTGGCTCACCATGGAGAGACAAAGGTCGCTCGGCGGTTGCTGAATCGTCGCGGTCGCGCTGTCGCGGAAGATGCGCTCGATCGGCGATCCCTTGAAGATCGCATGCGCCCCGCCCATTTCGAGCGCGGACCTCGCGGCCGCCACGACCGCCTCGCCGACGATGTACTTCGCCTTGAAATAGGTCGCCAACACTTCCTCGTCCTGGCCGCGCGTGTCGACCTGCCACGCCGAATAGCGCAGCAGCCAACGCGCCGCCTCGAGCTGAGAGGCCATCACGCCGATGCGACGGCGTACGTCGGCGTGATACGCGGTCGGCTGCCGAAAGCCCTTCGGCTTGCGCGACTTCACGTTCTCGACCGCCGCGTTGAGCGCCGCCCAGCCGACACCGAGGTAAACGCCGGTGTAGGGTACGTTGAAGATCGCCTCGTTGTTGATCAGCCAACCGCCGACGCTCGGAACCCGGAACTCCTCGATCGCGCACTCGTCGGGCACGAAGCAGTTCTCGAGAACCAGATTGTCGCTGCGCGTCCCCCGCATGCCCAGGGTGTCCCAGACGCGCTCGATGCGCATGCCGGGCGATCCCGCGGGCAGCCAAAAGCCGATTCCAGCCTCCGCGTCCGGTTCGTCCTCGGGATGGGCGAAGAGGAGCGTGAAGTCGGCCGATTCGATCATCGAACAGAAGGCCTTCTTCCCGTTCAACAGGTACCCTCCGGGAACCTTCTTCGCTTGCGTGGAGCATGCATAGGTGACCGGTGTCAGCCCGGTGGTTCCCGGCTCGGAGACGGAGTCTGCGGTGAGCTTTCCTTCCTTGATGATCATGTCGGCCACCCGCTGCTTCGCCGCCTTCGAGAGCGGTGACTTGCGATCGAGGATCGCGGCGGCGATGTTGGCGACGTGCATGTTGAAGGAGAGCGCCGTCGAGGCATCGCCCTGAGCGAGTTGCTCTGCGGCGATCACCCAGCCGAGGAGGCCGGCTCCCCACCCGCCGAATTCCTTCGGGATGACCAGCCCGAAGAAGCCCGCCTCCCGCAGAGCCCGATAGTTCTCGTCCGGCGGCGACGCGTCGCGATCGTGCTCCGCGGCCCTCGTGGCGAAGTCCTTCGCCAGCTGCTTGGCGATCTCTTCGATCCGTCGGTGATCTTCGCTCAGCGCAAAGTCCATTCTCCGGCTCCTTGGAAGCTTTCGGCGGTCCGATTCCCGAGCCCTCTCAGATACTCGAGCACCCTTGCGATCGGGACGACGTAGAGCGCGCGCGTCGCCGCATCGGCCGACCTCATCGCCCCGGTGCCCTCATTTCCTTTGGAACGACGTCGCCGTCCTTCACGATCAGCTCGTCGTCGAGGAAAAGCGTGCATCCCTTCATCGGCAGATCGAGGTGGCAATGCGTGTCGTTCGTTCCGCCGAGCTCGGTGTTCGGGCCGGTCGAGAACAAAACGTTGCCGTAGAAGGCACGCCCCTCCATGCCGATGCCGGGAACGCCGGTCGCGTGACAGCTCCACTGCGCGAGATGGTTCAAGCCCCACCCGATGTGTGAGACGCCGAACGCCTTGGGATCGCGAAAGCTCTCCATGTAACCCCGCACGAGCGCAGCATCGAGCCCTCCGCGGATGTCGACCACTCGCCCCTCGCGGATCGTGAACTCGATCGGCTCGCGGACGTAGTTCTTGAACGGGTAGATGATATCGCCGCTGTCCATGACGACACGCCCGTAGACGCCGGTATCGCTGCCGCCGGTGAACACGAAGCCGCTCGGCCAGTGGTCCCAGCGCCCGGGCGTGTCGGTGAACCCGTATTCGGTCATGGTGGGGTACTGGCCGAGCTCGTACGTGACGTCGGTTCCCGCGGGATTCGTGAAGCGTAGTTGATGCGCCTTCCTAAGCTTCGCCTCTGCGCGTTCGACGCGCTCGCGGAGCTCGTGCGTCGGAAACAGCCGCGAAAGCACCTCGAAGGGCTCGACGACGAGGAGGATGCGCGTTCCCGCCTTCTGGATCTCGAGCTGCTCTTGGGAGAAGAGCAGGAACATGAGGTCGACCAGCAAGTCGGCGCTCTTGAGCGCCTCGATCGCCGGTCGATTGCCGGCGAGAGCGTTCGTTCCGACGTTGCTCGCCTTGTCGCCCACCGCGACCGTGCTCGCGGGAAGCAGGTTCACGTTGAAAACGTGCGCTCCAAGATCGCGCGCCGCGGTCATGAACGCTGCGGCGTAATCCGCGAGGGTGTCCATCTCCGAGAGAATCGCGACCGTCTCCCCCTCGCGCACACCGCAGAGCTGGAGCTCCTTCCGGAACAACGCGACCATGTCGTTCACGTGCGCCGAGCTCGGCATGGCAAGAGACTCCTTCGTCAGGTCGAAGCGCGCGCGAGCCGGTAGACGCGCTCGGGAGAGAGCGGCAACTCGCTCGCGCGGGCGTTGAACGGTGCGAGGGCGTCGGCGACCGCGTTGGCGATCGCGCCGAACGGAGCGATCGCTCCCCCCTCTCCCACCCCCTTGAAGCCACCCGGCACCAATGCGTTGTAGGTCTCGTGATGACCGATCTCGATCGTCGGGACGTCCGCCGCTGACGGGATCAGGTAGTCCATGAACGAGGTCGTCAAGAGTTGTCCGTTCTCGTCGTAGACCAGGTGTTCGAAGATCGCACCGCCGAGTCCCTGCGCCACTCCCCCGGCGATTTGGCCGTCCACGACCATGGGGTTGATGATCCTGCCGCAGTCCTCGACCACCACGTAGCGCAGGATCTTGAACGCTCCGGTCGCGCGATCCACCTCGACGACCGCGATGTGGGTCGCGTTGGGGAACGTCACCGGAGGCGGCTCGTAGTAATGCGTCATGTCGAGTCCCGGCTCCTCCCCTTCCGGCAGATCTCCCGCGGCAGTGAACACCGCGTGTTTCGCGAGCTCGGCAAGCGTGATGCCTCGCTGCGGCACCCCCTTCACTCCTGCACGGCCGCCGCCGAGCTCGATGTCCTCCGCGGACGCCTCGAGGATGTGGGCTGCGATACGGCGGATCTTGGCGGCGAGCTTGCGTGCCGCCAACGTCACGGCTCCGCCGCCGGTCACCGCCGCTCGGCTTCCCCAGGTCCCCCAGCCGTACGGCGTTTCGGCAGTGTCGCCGAGCCGTACGGTGATGTGGTCCATCGGTACGCCGAGCTCGTCGGCCGCGATCTGCGCGTAGACCGTCTCGTGCGCCTGACCATGCGAATGCGTGCCACAGTAGACGGTCACGCGCCCTGCGGGATCCATCTTCACGTTCGCCGACTCGTAGGCCGACATGGGCACGCCGATCGCATGCCAGTAGCGCGAGCCGAGCGCGGTGATTTCGTTGTAACAGCTGATGCCGATGCCGCGATACACATCCTTGCGGCGCAGCTCCTCCTGCTCCTTGCGAAAGGCTGGGTAGTCGATGCGTTCGACCGCCTCGTCAAGGCATTCGAGATAGCCGCCAGGCTCGTACGTCATCCCGGTCACGGAAACGTACGGAAATTCCTCCTTGCGAATCAGGTTGCGGCGGCGAATCTCGACCGGATCCATGCCGAGCTCACGCGCGGCGAAGTCGAGAAGGCCCTCCATCACGAAGGTTGCGATCGGCGCACCCACTCCGCGATACGTGCTGAGCGTCGACTTGTTCGTGGCCACCGAGCGGGCGCGGAACGCGTAGTTCTTCATCCGGTAGGGCCCGGGGAACATCTGCGCGGTGTGCAGCACCTCGAAGGCCGAAGTCCAAGGGAAGGCGCTGTAGGCGCCGATGTCGGCGATGGCGTCGAGGCGCGCGGCGAGGATTTCCCCGTCCTCGGCGACCGCCATTTCCGCTTCCACGACCTCGTCCTTCGCGTGAAACGACGTGAGGAAGCTCTCACGGCGGTCTTCGAGCCAGCGAACCGGACGCTCGAGCCGGAGAGCGGCGAACGACGTCAGCGCCTCTTCGGGGAAAAAGTGACACTTGAGCCCGAAGCCGCCGCCGACGTCCGGAGCGATCACGCGGATCTGGTTCTCCGGATACTGCAGATGCTCGGCAAGCTTCGTCCGCACCATGTGGGGCATCTGCGAAGACGTCCGAAGCGTCAGTTGCCCGGTGGCGGCCTCCACCTGCGCGATGCAGCCTCGGGGCTCGAGCGGCAGCGCATGATGGCGGTTAGTGCGAAAGCGCTGCTTCACGACCCGATGGGCCCGCCGGAAACCGCCCTCGACATCGCCAGTCGAAAAGTCCGTCGAGCAGAGCACGTTGTCTCCCCATTCCTCGTGCACCAGCGTCGACGTGTCGTCGACCGCCTTCTCCGGATCGGAGATCACCGGCAACGGCTCGTAGTCCACCTCGATCAGCTCAGCGGCGTCCTCGGCGACGTAGCGACTCGTGGCTACGACCGCAGCTACGGCTTCCCCGACGTAGCGAACCTTGCCGCGCGCGAGCGGGAACCAGTCGCAGGGCTTGTAGGTCGGGTTCTTCACCGGGTCGAGGTCCGCCCGTAGGGGTCGCAGCGCTCCCACCAAATCCTCGCCGGTGAATACTGCGACGACTCCGGGGACCTCCCTCGCCTTGGAAAAATCGATGCTGAGGATCCGCGCGTGAGCGTGCGAACTGCGCAGGATCGCCATATCGACCAGCTCGTGCGTCTTGAAGTCGGCGACGTACCGCCCCTTCCCGAGAAGGAAGCGCGGATCTTCGACGCGCTTTACGCGCGCTCCGACCAGCTTTCCCGTTCCTTCGATCGCCATGGATTCTCTCCGTTCCGAAGTCGACGCTTCAGTAAAATGCGTCCAACCCGGTGATGTCCTGACCGATGATCCCGTAGTAGTCGGGCGATTCGTAGAACATCGTGGTCGCGCCTTTCACCGCACGATTTTCAGATTCTCTTCTTCGCTTCCGATAGCCGATGCATCGCGCCGTCGAGCTGCTCACCCGAAAGCTTCATTCCCGTTCTCGCGGAAAAGGCCTGCATCGCTTGACCGAATCGCTCCGGCCTTTCCAGAAAATCGCCGGGCCGGCTCCGCAATACGCCGTCGTCCGTCGGTGATCTTCCAAGGACGCGGGTCGCCGAGATCAGCCGCCTCAGGCGCCGGCTGCCGCAAGAAGGGCACCGGGGCCGCGGCGTCTGCGAGCCGGACAGGAACAGAGCACTCTCAGTCCCGCACTGCCGGCAGTAGTATTCGAAGATGGGCATCGACGATTCCCTCAGCGTAGAGGCGTTTGTGGAATCCCCTGGCGGGCGCACCATCGAGCGAGCGGAGTCTCGGCGAACCCGGACATCCGGAGCATTTTCCTGAGCCGCGCCCGCGCCCCCGCTTCAGGCAGCGGTCTTGCGACCCATTCCCTTGGCCGCTTCTCGAATCGACTTGACGATGAACTGGTATCCCGTGCACCGGCACAGGTTCCCGGCGATGCCGTGCCGAATCTCGTCATCCGATGGGTTCGGGTTCTCGCTCAGTAGCTGCACGGCCGAGAGGACCATGCCAGGGGTGCAATAGCCGCATTGCAATCCCTGATTCTCGACGAACGCCTCCTGAATCGGATGAAGCTGATGCGCTCCCGTGCTGAGCCCCTCGATCGTCTGGATCTTTTGTCCATCGACGTCGACGGCGAGGATGCGAGCACGACTTCACGGTCTCGCCGTTCACCATGACGGTGCACGCACCGCAGCTGCCCGTACCACAGCCGATGTGCGTGCCCGTCAGCCTCAGTTTGTCTCGCAGCATGTCGGCGAGCACCATCCTCGTGTCGACTTCCACATGCTGCCTCTTGTCGTTCACGGTCACTTCGATTGTGTTCTTCATTCATGCTCCCCTTCGCCCGACGTCTTGGATCTGCTCCGGCCGCTCACGACCGAGCCGCGGCCGCCGCGGCGCGGATCACCCGTTGGGCGTAGACCCGAGCCATCGCCCGCCGGTATTCGCTGTCTCCGTTGAGGTCGCCATAGGCTTCGTGCGAGGCGTCGAACGCGTCGTCCGAGATTCCCCGCAGTGCCTCGTCGCTCAGACCCTTGGTCAGTCGGCGCGTCACGTCGATCAGCACGGGCTTGGGGCCGACCCCGCCGAGCGCGATGCAGGCGGACGCGAATTCCTTTTCGACTACTGCCGCCGCACTCACGATCGCGAAATTGCCCTCGACGCGATGGAGACGCTGATACGAACTGCCGGTTCCGTCCTTCAGCTTCGGAATCTGGACTTCGACCAGAAGCTCCGCGGGTTGAAGCACGGTCTGCATCAGCCCCTTGAAGAACTCACCCGCCTTGACGATCCGCTCCCCTTTCGCGCTCTGCAGGCGGAACTGCGCGCCGAGCACGAGCATCACAGGCAAATAGTCTGCGGCGGGATCGGCGTGCGCCAGGCTGCCGCCGATCGTACCGCGATGACGCACCTGAACGTCGCCGATGAACGCCGCCGCCTGCGAGAGCAGCGCGAAGCTTCGCTGTACGAGCGGATCCGAGCGAATCTTCTCGTGCCGGGTCAGGGCGCCGATGCGAACGGTGCTCCCCTCCTCCTTGACGTAGTCGAGGCCGGCGATGTGATTCAGGCTCGACGACCACTTCCGGCTGGACGAGCCCGAGCGTCATTACCGGCACGAGGCTCATTCCACCGCTCAGCACCTTCGCATCGTCCCCGTGGCGGGCGAGCAGGGTCAACGCCTCGTCCAACTTCTTCGGCGCGTGGAACGAATATTCTTTCGAAATCATGTCACTGCTCCCTCCGCTTCGCTTGGTGAATCGCCTTCCAGACCGTCTGCGGCGTCAGCGGCAGCTCGCTCAGGTTGAGGTCGAGCTCGGGAAACGCGTTCTCGATCGCGCTGCACAGTGACCCGAGCGGGCCGGTCACGCCGGACTCGCCGACGCCCTTCGTCCCCAGCGGCGTGAACGGCGACGGGGTCTCCTGGTGCGCCGACGCTCGAAGTCCATGGCACTCGACCGCGGTCGGGATCGTGTAGTCCATGAACGTCGTCGTCAGCGGCTGGCCTGCCTCGTCGTAGACGATCTTCTCGTACATCGCGCCGCCGATTCCCTGGGTGATCCCGCCGTGGAGGTTGCGCCTCGGCGAGCAGCGGATTGACGATCGTGCCGGCGTCGTGGACGAGGGCGTAGCGAGGATCTTCACGTAGCCCGTCTCCGGATCGACCTCGACGATGCAGGCCGACGCGCCGTTCGGCCACGAGGGGTACGTGCTGAAGCGACCCTGCGTCTCCGGCTGGTGGTAGACGTTCGGCATCTTGAAGTACCGCGTCGACTCGAGCCCCGGCTCGATCCCGTCCATCGCGTCCTTGCCTGCGTGAGCGGTACGCCTGTGCGGCGACCTCCTCGAACGTGACGAAGCGGTCGTGCGCGCCCTGGACGAAGATCTTGCCGTCGGCCGCGTCGAGGTCTTCCGGCGTCGACCTCGAGCATCTTCGCTCGCGATCTTGAGCATCTTCTCGCGGAGCTCCGTAGCGGCGATCTGCACAGCCGAGCCGCCCATGATGACGCTGCGCGAGCTGTAGTTGCCGAGAGCCCAACGGGCACGTCTCCGTGTCGCCCTGGATCGACCCGGATGCGCTTCAGCTCGCAGCCGAGCGTGTCGGCGACGATCTGGGCGATCGCCGGTCTCGTTGCCGCTGCCCGGCGACGTGACGCCGGTGAGCACGGTCACGTCGCCGGTCGGGGCTCACGCGCACCTCGGTCGCCGTCGTAGCCGCGAGAGCAACGCGAGCCGCGGCATCGAGCAGCCCTCCGGCGTCAGCTCCTGGCCGATGCCGAGCCCGATGTCGCCGGCCCTCCTTGCGCGCCTCCTCCTGCAGCTTCGGGAAGCCCTCGTAGTCGATCATCTCGAGCACGCGCTTGAGCGCGCCCGGGTAGTTGCCGCTGTCGAGCATCGCGCCGGAGACCTGCGGAGTACGGGAACTCGTCCGGCTGGATGAAGTTCTTGAAGCCGGACCTCGGCCGGTCGACGCCGGTCGCCCTGGCGACGCTCGTCCATGATGCGATCCATCAGGAACGAGGCGGCGTCCTTGCCGTAGCCGCGGTAGGCGTTCCACGGGCACTTGTTGGTGACGACCGAGAAGAGCTGACGTCGCGTCGTTCGGGATCTTGTAGACGGCACGGGAGGCAGTACCAGGTGACGAACGACATGCCCCAACCGCACAGAGCGCGATCGGCGCGCCGACGTCGGCGATCACCTTCGAGCCGGATGCCGGTGACCGTCCCGTCCTTCTTGTAGGCCGCCTCGTAGTAGAAACGCGTGTCGCGCGCGTGGCCGCCGGCGAGGAGGTTCTCCGTGCGCTCCTCGATCCACTTGACGGGCCGTGCAAGCTTGCGCGCAAGGTAGGCGACCAGCGGCTCCTCCTGGAAGGTCGGCGATCTTCAGCCCGAAGCCGCCGCCGACGTGCGGCTGGATCACCCGGATCGTCGTCTCGGGAATTCCGCAGCGTCTCCGCGAGGTAGACCCGGAGCGGGTGCGGGTTCTGCGTCGAGTCCCAGAACGTGAGGAGATCCTGGTACGGATCGTAAGTGGCGACACAGCCCCGCGGCTCGATCGGCGCGCCGGTGATACCGCTGGGTCCTGATGACGCCGCTGATCGTACCGTCCGCCTCCGCGAACGCCTTGTCCGGATCGCCGGTCGCGAATCTCGCGCTGACCATGATGTTGTCGCCCCACTCGGGCTCGACCAGCGGCGAGCCCGGCTTCATCGCCTCCTCCGGGTCGTGCACCACCGGCAGCTCCTCGTAGTCGACCTCGATCAGGTCGCGCGCCTCGTACGCGGTGATACTTGTCCTCGGCGACGACGGCAGCCACGGCCTCGCCGACGAACCGGACGCGGTCCGGACAGAGCGCGTACCACTTGACGCCCTTTGCACCCATCGCGGCGGTGTCGTACGCCTCCATGATCGGGTTCGTTGTTCTCCTTCACCTCTTTGCCGGTGATCACGTAGACGACGCCGGGCACGGCTTCGGCGCCTTGCGTGTCGATGCTGCGAATGCGGGCGTGCGCGTACGGGCTCCGCGAGACGGCCATGTGCAGCATGCCGTCGAGATAGACGTCGTCGACGAACGTGCCCTTGCCGGCCGCCAACTGTCGATTCGGCAGCGCCTGAACGCTCGTTCCGATGTATTTCACGACCTGACCTCCATGTATCCCGGCTCCGCGTAGCCGCTCATTTTCGCCTCCATGCCTATGCCTGTGCGAGCGTGCGACACAGCGCACGGAGCGACGCGACGTCGTGCGCAGGCAAGAAATGATCCACATAGGGCAGTGCCGCGCGCATGCCCTTCGCGAGCGGCGCGTACCCCTCGGTTCCGAGGAGCGGATTCACCCAGACGATCGACCGCGTCCGCCGACGGAGCGCCTCCATCTCCCGTCGCACGATCGAGGCATCTCCCTGATCGTAGCCGTCGCTCACGATCACGCCGACCGTCGCACTCGGTGATCCCTCCTGCATGACCCGGCGGTTCAGCTGCCGGAGTGCGAGTCCGATGTTCGTCCCTCCCGACCAATGCCGAGCTTGACCGGCGACTGCGCTCAATGTGTCGCCGACCGATTGCCGTCGCAGCTCCCGGGTGATCTCGGTCGCCCGAGTGCTGAAGACCACCGTTCGCGAGTTCTTCAACGTCTTCTGGACACCGAGCATCAGCTCGAGCAGGAACGGCGTGTAGGTATCCATCGAGCCGCTGACGTCGCACAACATGACGATTCGCGTTTTGCGAAGCTTCGGACGCAGACGGGCCAGCTCCACGAAATCCATGCCGTAACGCATGTTCTTGCGCAGCGACCGTCGCAGATCGATGCGCCGCCCGCGCCGCGCCATCCGGAACCGCCGGCTCGGTCGCGTCGCGAGCCGCTCGGCGAGCTCACGGATCGCGCGGTCCAGTTCCTTCGATCCCCCCGGCCATTGACCCGCCAGGTCCTTCGTACCCGTGGCCTCGTCGGGGCTGTACTGCAGGCGGCTGCCGCGAAGGTCCTGAGGGCCCTCGGCAAGCTCGCGGTTTCGGTCGTCCTCGCGGGGTTCGAGCCTTAGCTCGCTCTTTTGCACCTCGAAGGTCGCCGTCGCCCAGAATGCCTCGAAGACTCGGTCGAATATGGCTTCCTCGTCTCGGCTGGTGGCGAGGTTCGTGCGCAGCGCCAAACGGAAATTGTTCCGATTCATGATCCCGACGAGTCGCACCGAGCGCAGCGCGTCGATCATGCAACCGGGGGTCACGCTCAGCCCCGCTCGGCGCAGCGCCTCAAAGAACGCGAGCATCCGCCCGAGCAGATCACTCGCCGCCTCCTGCTCGTGGCCCGGCCTCATTTCCATCCAGCGCGCCCCTCCCCTTCCTCGGGGATGTTCCCTGAGAGGATCCTCGCCCCGCCGAGCTGACGCAGGCGGTCGACGTCGTCTCGGTACTTGAGCACGCAGCCGACGGTCTCTTCGATGACGGACGGCTCGAGCTCGGAGAGTCCGAGTCCTTGCAGCGCGCGCGCCCAGTCGAGCGTTTCGGCCACGCCGGGGCGCTTGTAGAAGTCGATCGAACGCAGCGTCTTCATCACCTCGCAGATCTGCTCGGCCAAGGTGCCGGCGATTCCGGGCACCTTGCGACGGACGATCTCGCGCTCCTTGGCCGGTGTCGGGTAGTCGATCCACAGGTAGAGACACCGCCGCTTGAGCGCGTCGTTCAGTTCCCGCGTGCGGTTCGACGTCAAGACGACGATCGGCCGGTGCTTGGCGATGATCGTTCCGATCTCGGGAATCGTCACTTGATAGTCCGACAGCACCTCGAGCAAGAACGCCTCGAACTCCTCGTCCGCACGGTCGATCTCATCGATCAGCAAGACCGGAGGGCGAGGGCCTTGGTGGCGGATCGCGCGCAGCAGCGGCCGCGAGAGCAGAAATTCGTCGCTGAAGATCGTGTGCTCGAGGTCGGAGCGGGCTTCGTGGCCGACCTCGGCCATGCGGATCCGCAGCACCTGCTTTGCGTAGTTCCACTCGTAGACGCTGCTGTTGACGTCGAGGCCCTCGTAACACTGCAACCGCACGAGGTCGGTGTCGAGCACGCGGGTCAGTACCTTGGCTACGTCGGTCTTGCCCACGCCGGCTTCTCCCTCGAGGAGCATTGGCTTCTCGAGGCGGGCCGAGAGCATCACGGTCAATGCAAGCGCTCGATCGGCGATGTAGTTCTCGCGGGCAAATGCCTGCTCGACCGACTCGACGGAGTCGAGTAGCTCTGCGAGCCGACCCTCGGGGCTAGGATTGGGTCCGTTCGATCGTTCCATACCGCTCACTTGATCTGAGGCATGACCTTCTCGCCCCAGAGCCGGATGGAGTTCATCACCCGTTCGGGCGGCAGCCCCGGTGCCTTCATGCGCATGATCAGGTTCGTTGCTCCGAGCTCGCGGCGGTACTTCTCGCATTCGCGGATGCAGGTCTCGGGGCTCCCGACGATGAACCGTCCGCGCAGCAAATCGAGCGCCCGGTCGTCCCCCGGTGCCACTGGTTCGCCGCGCTCGTCGAGCATGTGTCCCCAGTCGAGATATTCCCGATAGATGTAAAGCATCGGCTCCCAGGCCTCTTCCCAGGCTTTCGCGTCGGTCTCCGCGCAATACACCTCGCGCATCAGCGGGAACTCGAAGCCGCTGTCGCGCTTACCCACGCTCCGCAGGACGGCCTTGTAGTCCTCCATCCGTTGCTTCAACACCGACAGCGGGGTGATCGGGTCCGCGAACCACGCGTCGCCGACCCTCGCCGCGAGCTGGACGGCGGCCTTTTTTTTGGCCGCCATCCAGATCGGCGGGTGCGGCTTCTGGGTCGGAAGCGGACGAAGGGTAACGTTTTCGTAACTGAAGTGCTTGCCCTGGTAGTTCGCGACCGGTTGGGTCCACAGCGCGCGGATCGCCTCCACGCCTTCTCTCATTCGACCCGGCCGATCCGTGAGAGGGATCTGGAACGCCGCAAATTCCTCCTTGCGGTAGCCCTGGCCAACGCCGAGCGTGAACCGTCCTTGCGAGATCACATCGAGGATCGTACCGTGCTCCGCGACGTGGAGCGGATTGTAGAGCGGCAGCAGGATCACGCCCGGACCCCAAGCGCATCTTCTTGGTGCGCATTGCGATAGCCCCGCCGGTCACCATGGGCGCCGGGAAGTAGCCGTTCTCGACCAGGTGATGCTCGCTGATCAGCGTGGTCTCGAACCCATACTGCTCGGCGACCACCATCTGTTCGACGGAATCGGCAAACGTGCGGTAACCATCGTTGTTCTCGATCTGGTAGCTATAGATCAGGCTCGATTTCATCTCGTTCTGACTCCTCGTTCGCCCGATCGAGGCCCCGAAGGCGTGTCCGGTCACCCCATCAGCTGCGCGCAAGCTTCCAGACCCGCTCCGGCGCCAGCGGAAGCTCGGTGACCTTCGCCCCGAACGGCGAGAGAGCGTCGGCGACGGCATTGACGATCGCGGCGGGCGCGCCGATCGCTCCGCCTTCTCCCATTCCCTTGACGCCTTCGACGGTGAGAGGCGTGAGCGTCTCGATGTGTCCGATCTCGAAGTCCGGAACGTCGGCCGCCGTCGGAGCGAGATAGTCCATCAAGGAGGTGGTGAGCAGCTGTCCGCTCTCGTCGTATTGCAGGTGCTCGAGCAGCGCATTGCCGATGCCCTGCACGACGCCTCCGGCGACCTGTGCCTCGACGATCATCGGGTTGACGAGCTTCCCGCAATCCTCGACGACGACGTAGCGCAGGATCTTCACGGCGCCCGTGGGCACGTCGACTTCGACCTCGGCGATGTGGGTCGCGTTGGCGAACGTGACCGGAGGCGGATCGTAGTAGTGCGTGCCCTCGAGACCCGGATCCTCTCCCGCAGGCAGTTTCCACGCGGAGAAGACCGCCGAGCGCGCGATCTCCCTCACCGTGATCGACTTCGACGGCACCCCTCTCACCTGCACCCGACCGGGCACGACTTCCAGATCCGCAGGGCTCACCTCCAGAACGTGACCGGCGATCCGCAGCATCTTCTCCTTCACCTTGCGCGCGGCGTGAATCACGGCTCCGCCGCCGGCGACCACACTGCGGCTGCCCCAAGTCCCCCAACCATACGGCGTCGCTTTCGTGTCTCCCTGCACCAAATTCACGTCTTCCACGCGTACGCCGAGCTCGTCGGCGATCATCTGGGCATACGTCGTATGATGTCCTTGTCCGTGCGAGAACGTGCCGACGCTGAGTACGACACCGCCGCTCGGATCCATGCGAATGTTCGCCGAGTCATAGGCGCAGTGCTCGATTCCGAGCGGCGCCCAGTATCGCGTGCCGAACGTCGTCATTTCGATGTACGTGCAAATCCCGATTCCGAGATAGCGATTGCGACGGCGTTCCTCCTCCTGTCGTCTCCGGAACGCCTCGTAGTCGATCATCTCGAGGCCCTTCTCGAGCGCATCCGTCGAGCTCGAGCTGTCGTAGGCGAGGCCGGTGACCGAGACGTACGGAAATTCTTCGGGGCGGATCAGATTGCGGCGCCGGATCTCCGCGGGATCGAGCTTCAACCGCCGGGCAGCGAGATCCATGAGGCTCTCCTGGACGAGAACCGCGGCAGGTAGCCCGACGCCGCGGTAGACACTGAGCGTCGTCTTGTTCGTGCAAACCGCTACGACCTCGTACGCGTAGTCTTGGATCCGATAGGGACCCGGCAGCGCGGCGGCAAGCTGCAGCGCCTCGAACGGAGACGGCCAGGGATCGGCGCTGTAGGCGCCGAGATCCCCGATGATGCGCGCCCGCATGCCGAGGATCGTACCGTCCCCCGCGAAGCCCATCTCGCACTCCACGATGTCGTCCTTCGCGTGGAACGACCCGAGGAAATGCTCACGCCGGTCCTCGATCCACTTCACGGGTCCCTTCATCTCCCGAGCGAAGTGACAGGCGAGCACCTCCTCGGGAAAGACGTGACATTTGAGGCCGAACCCGCCGCCGACGTCGGGACCGATCACCCTCAGCTTCTGCTCGGGAAAGCCCATCAGCTCGGCGACGCGAGTGCGGACCAGGTGCGGGGTCTGCGTCGAAGTCCACAACGTGATGTCGCCGTCGGCGTTCATCGTTGCGAGCGTGGCGCGCCCTTCCATCGGCATTGCGCAATGGCGGTTGGTGCGGAATCTTTCGCGCAGCACGAACGCGGCGTTGGCGAAGGCGCGATCGACGTCTCCGCCTCCCCCGGAGAGCTGCATGACGACGTTGTTTCCGAACTCCTCGTGGACCAGAGGAGCACCCGGCTCGAGAGCGGCTTCCGGGTCGACCGCACCGGGAAGGACGTCGTAGTCGACGTCTACGAGCTCTGCCGCGTCCTCCGCGATGTAGCGTGATTCGGCGAGCACGGCGGCGACGGGCTCGCCTACGTACCGAACCTTCCCGATGGCGAGGCACGGCCATTTGCACTGCTTGAAGACCGTGGGCGGGAAAACCTCGGGTCGAAACGGCAGGCCCATCGGCTTCAACACGCCGTCGATGTCCGACCCTACGAAGATCCTGCGCACGCCCGCAAGACTCGATGCTCGCTCGCGGTCGATCTTCCCGATACGCGCGTGCGCGTGAGGGCTCCTGACGAAAGCGACATGAAGGGTCCCGGGAAGACGGACGTCGTCGGTGTATGTCGCTTGGCCGCACAGAAAGCGCGCATCCTCCACGCGCTTCACCCGAGCGCCAAAAAACTTCGTCACTGCCATCGCTTGCTTCTTCCGTCGTCGCGCACGCCAGCGGCTCCGGGTAGTTCTCTCAAGCGACCTCGTGGATCGCTGTCTTCTTGTCCCGCAGCGGTTGTGCCGAGCGGCCCTTTCTTGCTGCCAGAACCTCTGCGAGGACCGCCAGCGCGATTTCGGCGGGCGACTCCGAGCCGAGATCGAGCCCGATCGGGGCGCGGATCGCCGCCACCTTTGTCGAAGGCAGGCTCACACCATCTCGGCGCAGATCTGCCAGCATTTGCTCGGTACGAGCGCGTGGTCCGAGGGCTCCGATGTACTCGAACTCCTCTTCTGACTCTAAGATCTGACGGAGGACGGCCAAATCCTTCAGATAGTGATGCGACATCAGCACGATTGCCGGTCGTCCGCCGAACGAAACCTTCTCCGCGACACGTTCCGCCTCCACGCAGACCAGGTGATCGGCATCGGGGAAGCGGTCCTCCGTGGTGAACTGCGGTCGACTGTCGATCACGGTGACCACCATGCCGATCTCACGCGCCATTCGGACCAGCGGCAACGCGTCATGCCCCGCACCGAACACGAGGAACCGCATCGGGGGCACTAGAGCATCGACGAAAACGTCGTACTTCGATCCTCCGGAATCGAGGGTGATTCTTCTCGATGGCCGAAGTTTCTCCTCCCGGAGAATTCGCACTGCTTCCTTCGCAACCGTCGCGTCTAGCGACCGATCGCCGAAGCTAGCGTGTGTCGTTCCCCGAGCGTCGACCAATAGTCTCCTCACCTCCCGCACGGGCGTCCCGTCCTTACCGAGAATTGTCGCGATCGCGCAGCGCTGGCCGTCACGGACCCGCAGGCTCATTTCGCGAAATACCTCACGCCCGTCCGTCGAACGCCACCATCCGATCGGCTCGATCAGCACTTCCACGGTTCCGTTGCAGCCGAGCCCGAGCCCCCAGATGTTGTCGTTCTCGGCGTTCGTATCGTACGTGACCATCTCGTTTTGATTGCGCTCGACCACCCGAACCGAGCGCTCGTAGACATCGCTCTCGAGACAACCTCCGCTGATGGAGCCGATGAGCCGACCGCCGTCGCGGCAGATCATTTTGGCGCCCTCTTTCCGATACGCCGACCCCGTCGTGCGGGTGACGGTGACCAGAGCGGCCGGCTCGGACTCATCGAGGAGGCGGCGCAATTCTATGAGGATCTCGCGCATCGTTGGCTTCGCCTGCTGCGACTGGAGCTCTCAGGCCACAGTCAGCCGATGCACGACCTCCGGAGACATCGGCAGCTTCTCCACTGGCTTCCAGCCGTTGAGGGGTGACAGGGCGTCGCTGATCGCATTGGCGATCGCCGGAGGCGGCGCGACCGCGCCACCTTCGCCCATCCCCTTGATGCCGCCGACCGAGATCGGGCACGGCGTCTCGAGGTGGCCGAACTTCATGTGCGGCACGTCAGCGGCGGTAGGAATCAGATAGTCCATGAACGAGGTCGTCAGTATCTGGCCACCGTCGTCATACTGATGATGCTCGAACATCGCCAAACCGATGCCTTGGGCCGTGCCCCCCGCGATCTGACCATCGACGATCATGGGGTTGATCATGCGGCCGCAGTCCTCTGAGACGGCGTAGTCGAGGAACTTCACCGCTCCCGTCTGCGGGTCGACTTCGACGACCGCGATGTGCGTCGAATTGGCGTAGGGGGTCGGCGCTTTGTAGTAGTAGCTGGCCTCGAGCCCCGGCTCGTCGTCGGCCGGGACATCGGCCGTGTAGACCGCGGCCTGCGCGATCTCGCGGACGCTCATGCTCTTGCTCGGCACGCCCTTCACGGAGACCTTTCCCTTGGAGAGCTCCAGATCTTGGGGGCTCACTTCGAGTAGGTTCGCCGCCACACGAAACATCTTCTCGCGCACCTTCTCGGCCGCTTTGATGACCGCACCACCGCCGGCCACTGCGCTGCGGCTTCCCCACGTTCCCCATCCATAGGGAGTCGCGGAAGTATCGCCCTGGATGAACGTGACATCCTTCACGTCGCAGCCGATGCCGTCGGCCACGAGCTGTGCGTAGATCGTCGGGTGTCCCTGGCCGTGGCCGAAAGTGCCCACGCTCACGGTAGCACCGCCGTTCGGATCGACTCGGATGTGGGCGGAGTCGTAACCCGACACGCTCTTCCAACCGATCGCCCGCCAGTACTCGTACCCGAAGACGGTCATCTCGATCATCGAGCTGATGCCGATGCCGATGTAGCGCCCCTGTTTTCGCGCCTCGGCTTGCTGCTTTCGAACCTTGTCGTACTCGATCAGCCCGAGCGCTTGCTCCAACGATTCCAGCGGCGAGGCGCTGTCGTAGCTGAGACCCGTCGCGGACTTACAAGGAAAATCGCTCCTATTCATGATGTTCTTTCGACGCAACTCCGCCGGATCCATCTTCAGTTTGGCCGCCGCCATGTCGAGTATGTGTTCCATCGTGTATTGAGCAGCCGGCAATCCGACTCCGCGGTACACGCTCGACGTGGTCTTGTTCGTCGCGACCGCCATCGCCTCCATCCGGACGTTGCGGATCTTGTACGGCCCCGGAGTCGCCATCGCCGCCTGAAGCGGCTCGAAGGCGGGCGTCCAGGGATAGGAGGTGTACGCACCGATGTCGCCGACGAACTTCGCCTTCATCCCGAGGATCGTTCCGTCTTTCTTGAGAGCGAGCTCGGCGTAGCAGATCTCGTCCTTCGCATGATACGAGCCGAAGAGGTTCTCGCGCCGATCCTCGACCCATTTGAGCGGCCGGTTCAGCTCCCGGGTGAGCATCGACAGAATCAGCTCCTCGACGAAGATGTGACACTTGAGGCCGAAGCCGCCGCCGACGTCGGGGCCGATGACGCGAATCTTGTGCTCTGGGTAATCGATCGCTTCGGCGATCTTCGTGCGAACCATGTGCGGCATCTGCGTCGAGGTCCATACGGTCATGGTGTCGGTCACCCGGTCACGGTAGGCCAACACGGCACGTCCCTCCATCGGAGAGGCGCAGTGACGATTCATTTGAAAGCGGGCCTTGACGGTGACCTCCGCCTGGCTGAACGCCTTGTCCACTTCGCCACCCTCGAGGGTGGCGGTCAACATGAGGTTGTCTCCCCACTCCTCGTGAATGATCGGCGCTCCCTTCTGCGCCGCCTTCTCGGGGTCGATCGCGGCGGGCAGGGGCTCGTAATCCACCTCGACGAGCTCGACACCGTCCTCGGCGACGTAGCGGTTGTCCGCGACGACCGCGGCGACGATGTCTCCCACGAACAGTACTTTTCCAGTGGCGATCGCCGGAAAATCACATGCTTTGTAAGCGCCGGGAAACTTCCCGGGCGGCACGTCGACCCGGATCGGCTTGCAGATCTTCTTCGCCTCCTCCCCCGTCAGCACACGGTAGACCCCCTCGTGTGCGAGCGCCTTACTGACATCGATGGACTTGATTCGCGCATGCGCGTGTGGACTGCGAACGAACGCCACACCGAGCATGTTCGGTAGCGATATGCCCTCGACGTATTGCGACTGCCCGGCGAGGAACTTCGGATCCTCGACGCGCTTTACCCGTGCGCCAAACGCCTGTGTCGTTGCCATGATGTCCTCCTTCGGATCTACGTTCCCTCTTCAGCGCGGCAGAGCTACAACCAAACACTCGGGGGCGACCGCCACTTCTATTTTCATATCTTCGTGTGGAAGCGAGAATTTCCGAACCGCATTGCTCCGACTCACCGTCGAGCGGACGCGCGAACGTCTTCGGAGGCGTTCTCCCCGCCAGTTGCCCGTATTCCGACCGATCGCAATCGCTCCACCAGCTGCCAGAGGCTCGCCGTATCGTGAGCGGGAGCGAACACGTCCACATGGCGCAGAGCGATGGACATTCCTCGCGCCGTGGGCTCGTAGCCTGGCAGGTGAAGCAGCGGATTCAGCCAGAAGATCGCGCGCGACCGCCGCTTGATCGCCTCGAGGGCTCTGTCGAGAACTTCGGGATCACCTGCGTCGAGGCCGTCGCTGAAAATCATCACGACGGTGTCGTCCGTTCAACAGCGAGCTCTCGTAATTTTCCCAAAAGCGCGCGAGACATCCGCCGATCTGGGTGCCACCGCCGCAATCGGGGACGCGGAGCTTGAGGCTCGACCAAGTCTCCCGGAGCCAAAGGGGCGTAACCCGAACGATGTCGGACGCGAACAGAAATACTTCCACCTTCCACAAGCGCCGCAGCACGGCAGCGCAGAACTGAAGGAAGAATGCGGCATGCTGATCCATCGACCGGCTCACGTCGCAGAAAAGGATGAGCCGAGTGCGAGTGAGACGGCGGCTGCGTCGGGGCAGCTCGACCGGGGCCCCTCCATATCGAAGGCTGCCCCGCAGGGCACCGCGCAGATCGATCGAGCGGCCGTGCGCGTCGCGAGTCCATCGCCGCGAGCGCCGCGTTGCGAGCACGGGGGCCAAGCCGCGAGCCAGGCGATCCAGCTCGGCCGCTTCGGCCCGTGTCAGATTCGGGACCACCGACTCGCCCGGCACGATGCCGGCCGGCGCGGCGCGCGCGGTTTCGACATCCGGCTCCGATGCCACCTCGAGAGCTTGTCGGACCGAGCGGACCAGTGATTGTTTCATGTCGGGTGGTCGCTCGGCCTCGTCGGGTTCCGGATCCTGTACGGTCTTCGCCGACGCGCTTGGCATCGACTGGGCGATTCGGGAATGCATCGCTGGCGCGTCCCGCTTCGCTGCCACGGATGCCGTCTCCCCAGAACGCGTTGAACAGATGGTCGTAGAGCGGAAAATCCTCGGGGCGATGAATGATCGCCATCCGCAACGCGGTGCGAAAATCCTGACGATTGCCGAGGTCGATCTCCCGCAGCGCGAGAAGCGCGGCTTGGGACGCATCGGGGTGAATCCGCGTACCCCACAGCTTGAGAAACCGGCAGAACCGTACGACGGCATCCACCAAGTCTCTCGCTTCTGCAGCGCGGTTCGTCATACCTCGTCGCTCGTCTACGATCCTTTCGAAATCGACTGCACGACGAGCTCGGGAAGGGCGCGTCGTACCCGCTCGATGTCACGGAAGGACTTGAGCACGCAGCCGAGCGTCGACTGGACGACTTCCAGCGAAAGGTGTTCCTGATGCAGCTCGATCAACGCCATTCCCCAGTCGAGCGTCTCCGCGACACCGGGCCGTTTGTCGAGATCCATCGTCCGCAGCGATTCCACGAAGAGGCAAATCTGCTGCGCCAGCGAAGCGGCGATCCCCGGAATCTTCGTCTGGACGATCTGCATTTCCTTCTGAAGAGTCGGATACCCGATCCACAGATAGAGACAGCGGCGCTTCAGCGCGTCGCCCGAGCTCCCGCACCCGATTGGACGTCAAGACCACGTGAGGCGGCCGTTCGGCACGAATCACACCGAGCTCCGGAATGCTGACCTGGTACTCCGAAAGCATCTCGAGCAAGAAGGCTTCGAACTCCTCGTCGGCGCGATCGACTTCGTCGATCAACAGCACGGGGTTCTCCGACGCGTGCATCAACGCCTGAAGGATCGGACGCGTCAGCAGATACGGCTCGCTGAAGATGGTCGCTTCCTTCTCGGCGGCGCTCTGTATCGACCTTTCCTCCATCCGAATCCGCAGGATCTGCTTCGCGTAGTTCCACTCGTAGAGCGCCGACGAGACGTCGAGGCCCTCGTAGCACTGCAGTCGGTACAGGGTTGCGCCGAGAGCGCGCGCGAGGGTCTTTGCGATCTCGGTCTTCCCGACGCCGGCATACCCCTCGACGAGAATGGGCCGATGCAGACGGATCGCGAGGAAGATCGCCGTCGCGATCTCGCGGTCCCCCACATAGCCGCTTTCCGCGAGCAGACCTTCGACGTCTTCGATTCGTTCGACGCTCTTCGGCATTGGCTCCGCGGCCTCAGTCGGGACCGCTCGGATTGGAGAGGACATCGAGCCTCACGCGAGTCAGGCCGCAGGCTTCGACCTGCATCTGCTTCGCCGCCTCTCGAACCGACGTCACGATGTTCTGGTAACCCGTGCAGCGGCAAAGGTTGCCGGACAACCCTTCGCGGATCTCCTGATCATTCGCCAGCGGGTACTTCTTGATCAGGTCGAGAGCCGTGAGCATCATGCCCGGCGTACAGTAGCCGCACTGCAAGCCGTGATTGTCCCAGAACGACTGCTGGATCGGATGGAGATGCTCAGGATCTCCGAGACCTTCCACGGTCGTAATGTTGCAACCGTCCACCTGGACGGCGAACATGAGGCAAGAGCGAACCGTGTCGCCGTTGAGGTCCACGGTGCACGCACCGCACACGCCGTGCTCGCACCCGAAGTGGGTCCCGATCAGGCCGAGCTCGTCGCGCAGGAAGTCTCCCAGCAAGAGCCGCGCCTCGACTTGTCGCTCGTAGACTTTCCCGTTGACCGTCACCTTGACCTTGTGCAGTTCCGCCACGATAGATCTCCTTGTTTCGATTCGTTGCGCTTCGCCGGATGATCTCTTGCGTACCTTGCGCTATGCGCGCCCTGCGCGCTCACACGCCGCTCGCAGCGCTCGCTCCGTGAGGACCTCTACGAGGTGACGACGAAAATCCGCAGATGCGTGGACGTCGTTCGTCGGATCGGCGTCGCCGCGCGCAGCGGTTCCGGCTTTCTTCAAGAGCTCGTCGCCGATTTTTTGGCCGGCGAGGATCTTTTCCGCGCTCGTGGCACGCAGCGCCTTCGGTCCGACGCCCGCCATGCTGATGCGCGCGGCTGCGCACTGTCCGTCCTTCAACGTCACGGCCGCGCAGACTGCGGCGAGCGCGAAGTCCCCCGGACGCCGTGAAAGCTCTTCGAGCCCCCATCCCGTGCCCGCCGGAAGGTCCGGGATCTCGACCTCGGTCACGATCTCGCCTTCCTTGAGCGAGGTGGCGAGGTAACTGACGAAGAAATCTTTCGCAGCGATCGATCGCTCCCCCGCTGGACCCTTCGCCTTGATCTTCGCGTCGAGCAGCAACGCGACCATCGGAAACTCGGCCGCCGGATCGTTGTGAGCGATGCTGCCGCCGAACGTGCCGCGGTTTCGGATCGCGAGGTGACCGACCTGCGCCGCAGCGGCGGCGAGCAACGGCTGACGCTCGCGAATGACCGACGACGCTTCGATCGTACGGTGCCGCGTGAGCGCCCCGATCTTCAGGCCGCCTTTGCTCGCGTGAATGCCATCGAGCCCCTGGATCCGATTGATGTCCACCAAGAGGCTCGGATGGACCAAACGGAAGTTGAGCATCGGAGTCAAGCTCTGACCTCCGGCGAGAACCTTGGCGTCGCCGTCGTGCTTGGCCAGCGCGG
Organism: uncultured delta proteobacterium; assembly: GCA_963712515.1. Taxonomy (GTDB): domain Bacteria; phylum Desulfobacterota; class Binatia; order JACPRU01; family JACPRU01; genus CAVQIG01. The sequence goes on along the minus strand of CAVQIG010000011.1, from coordinate 98,461 downwards.
CGATTGCCTCGTCGATCGAGCGCGCCGCCACGTAGCGAAATTCAGGTGGTTTCATGTTTGGCCTCCTCGCATGAGACTCTCTCGTCGTTCGAGACGTTTTTCTCTGCCACGACCGGCGTCACCGTCAGCCGCGGTTGTCCTGCGGCGTGCGCTTTCCGAACAGCCAATCGAAGAAGTTGCGCAACATGATCAGGATGATTCGGAAGCCGAATCGAACCGTCGTCGCCTGCTGCTTTTGACCCTGAAGCTCGCGCTCGACAGACTCGAAGAATTCCCGCGCCATTGCCTTGGCAACGCCCTCCATCATGCGCTGGCCGACGCCTGCGATCGTGCCACCGACCTGTGCTTGTCCTTTGGCAATGACCCGCGTGTTTCCGCCCTCGTCGACTAGGGTCATGAGCGCCTCGCCTTTCGCCCAACCGGGTGTGCCCTTGCCCTCGCCGCGGAGGCGATAGCTCGATGGCTCGTTCTTATCGACGATTTCCACCGACCCCGTATACATGCCCTTCACGGACGGCACCCCGAGCTTCATCACGACGGCGTACTTGTCCGGGCCCTTCGCCTCGAACTTCTCAACCCCGGGAAGCAGGCGTGAGAGTACATCGGCATCGAGAAGAAGCTTCCACACGCGCTCTCTCGGATACGCAAGCAGGTGAGAGTATTCGACCTGCAAGATCACTCCTTCCGGGCCCAGTCTACAATCTTCCGCTGCGGCCCTATGACCGTCACGTAGTGCTGCCGCCGTGAACCGCTCTTGGTCTGCGCCCTCGGCTTGGGGCTTCCTTACAGAGAAACTCCTCTTTGGACGTGAAGCATGGTGCATGCCAACCGAGACGAGTGAAAATACAGCGGACGCGCAGAGGATTGCCGAATGAGGGACCGCTGACCGGTGCGGATTCCACGATGATTCGTGGGTAGCTCACGAACGCTCGCGGGGCCATCTCGGACCGTCCCGATGGCTTTCCTGTCGCCGCTCGCCCGGACGACGCGAGCATGGTGCCGGCCTGTCCATAGCTCGGCGATTCGCGTCCCCCTTCTCGTGGTAGCGTGCCGTTCCGAGACGACGATCGTGGGTTGTCGAGCTCCCAGCAGCGTCGCCCCTCAGCTGCAGACCGCGCCCGCGACTGCGAGGATCACGTTGGTACCGTTTTCGAACGCGTCGCGGCCGATGCTCTCGTTCGGCTGATGCGCTTGGTCGAGGTCTCCCGGTCCGCAGATCAGGGTCACGATCCCTTGTTGGGCGAGCCAGGGGCCGTCCGTGGCAAAAAGTGCTCCCGTCGAGCTCTTGCGCCCGAGAACACGGAGGAGCGCTCGCTCCAGCACCGTATCGGTCGGCGACGAGAGCGCCGGCACCACGGAAGGCTCCGTCGTTTGCACGGACGCGAGCAGATTCGATGAGGCATAGTCGTGGAGATCGAGTCTCTCGAGACGCTCGGCGATCTCACGGTAGGGGCCGAGCGGATCCATGTCCGGTAGTGGCCGGTAGCTCACCGAGCACGTCGCTTCCTCGGCGATCACGTTCGTCGCCGTTCCGCCGGCGATCGTGCCGACGTTCAGAGTCGTGTACGGAGCTTCGGGAAACGCGCTCGCGTGTGCGGTCGAGCGGCGATCGGCGAGGTCCGCCTGGGCGCGTCCGATCTCTTCGATCACTTTCGCCATCACCACGATCGCGTTCACGCCCAGGTACGGTCGGCTGCTGTGCCCTCCCCGCCCGCGCACGATCACTCCGAAGCGGACGAGCCCCTTGTGCGCGTGAAACACGTCGTACGAGGTCGGTTCGCCGATCCACGCAAACTCGGGAAGAGGAGTATCCGCGAGCAGATCGGCAAGCCGTGGTGCGAGGAGAGCCGCGCCGGCCGATCCGATCTCTTCGTCTGCGGTGAAAAGGAACGAAAGAGGTCGCCGAAGCGACCGCCGATCGAGTGATGCGGCCGCGTCCAAGCATTGCGCCAAAAAGACCTTCATGTCGGACGTACCGCGCCCGTAGACGCGGTCGCCCAAGATCTCCAGGCGCAACGGATCGTGCGTCCAGCCGGGCTGAGACGCGTGCGGGACCACATCGACGTGCCCGGCGATCGCCAAGCCGCCGGGGTGGGCCGGACCGATCGAGGCGACCAGATTCGCCTTCTGGACGCCGGCGATCTCGAAGCGCTGCACCGCCACCCGCAAACCATGTCCCTCGAGGTGATCGGCGAGGTACTCGATGAGCGCGATGTTACTCCGGTCGCTCACCGTGTCGAAGGCGACGAGTCGGGTCGCGACCTCGGTCAGATAGGAGCCCATCGTCACTCTCAGCCCCGGCCGAAGAGGGCCGACTCAACCTCGTGGTCTGCGCGTTCGGGGCGTTCGGCCACGCCCCGTTCGCGCGGCGCGACGAGCGCCGTCTTCGACGTAATGCTCACCCCACTCGTGCCCGCTCGCGCCGCCGTCCCACGAGAGAATCTCCGTCGGCTCGACCCGAATGTAGATCCGTTTCCAGTGCTTCGTCTTCTCGATGTACGCCGCTCCTCGAGGTTTGCCGAGATAGCGATCCGCCATCCGGTGGCCCATCGGGAGCCATTCGAGGTCTGTGGGAACTAGCTCCGCGGTCCCCTGGATGAGCACTCTCACGTAAGGCAGCTTCGATCGGGCGATACAGACGGCCACCCGGGGGTCGCGGCGAACGTGAGTCACGTAGCGCGCGCGCGGTTTGCTGATGATCCAAAGCGATTGGCCGTCCCACTCGTACCACACGGGTACCTGATAGGGCGCTTTCGTCTCGTCGAGGGTCGCGAGAGTCGCGATGATGTCGCTCTGCTCGAGGAACCGATCGAGCTCCACCTTCGGCAGCGTCGCCATTCCTACCCTTCAGCCGGCCCACTCGCACAGACAGACCGCATCGGGGTGTGGAACGTGGTACTCGTGCTGGGCAAGCTTCACGAGGGAGGGGTAGCCGTCGTGGACCCGATAGCCGCCCTTGTAAAGGGTCTCGAGGCTCGTGAAGTACTCCGCGTATATCGGCGTAACGATCGTCCGACGGCCGATCGAGCGCGCGTACGCTTCACAGGCGCCGATGAACGCCCGGAGATCCTCCTGCCCGCAGCGCGCCGCGTCCATCGCCAACAGCCGGATGCGGAGGTTCTCGGGATCGCACGGTGGATAGAGGCCGACAGTCTCCGGAAAGAAGTAGCAGAGTGAAAAGCCGACGACTTCGCCGTTCTTGGCGTAAGTGAGGCAGGTGCCGATCGGGTACTTCGCGAGCAGGCGCACCTCCTTGCTGAAGTCCAACCCCTCCTCGAGAGTCGAGCTGATCTCGCGGATCCGTTTGAGAAGTGTTTCGTCTGCCTTCGGAACGACCCGCACGTTGGCCGGAAGGTCGGTCGGTCCGGGCTCGAGCTGCTTCAGAAGACGCAGGGTGAGCGTGAAGAGACGAAACCCGAGCTTCGAGTAGAGGCCCAGATTGTACGCGGTCTCCGGCATCGTCTCGAGCCCGATGGTCGTGCAGCCGCTCCGCTCCATGTACTCGACCGTCGCACGAACCATGGCTTTTCCGAGGTGCGTGCCCTGGAACTTCGGCACCACGCCGAAAGGTCCGAAGAAGCCGACCTTGCCGAAAGTCCGCGTGAAGATGTAGGCGACGGGCCGGCCGTCATCGTCCGTCCCGATGAAAGAGCCGTCCGGATCGCCCTCGAGGTACGTTCCGTAGAGCGGCTGCTTGGTCGGAAACACGATCGCCTTTCCGAACTTTTTCGTCGCCCAGTCCGACCACGCTTCGATGTCGATTCCGTTCATCGCATCGAAGCGGTCCGCGGTCATCTTGACGATACGTGCCATTGCGATCCTCCCTCACGAGCCAGGATCCCGAGCAGGTTTGGACCCAGGATTTTCGTCTTCGCGGTCTATGAGCACGTCGGGCGTGTGCTTTAAGCCGAAGCGGACGTCGCAGTGGGCGTGTGCGTCGATGATCATGCTTCGGTCTCCGCCCGCGCTCGCCGAGCCTCTTGTACGTACCGCCACACGCGTTGCGGCGTGAACGGCATCTCCATTACGTGCACGGAGAGCTCCGCCTGGCGAAGCGCATCGTCGATCGCCGACGCGACGGCGGCCATCGGACCCGATATGCCCGACTCGCCCACTCCCTTGGCCCCGAGCGGATTGAACGGAGCCGGCGTCTCCTCGTGATGGATCTCGAAGCTCGGCACGTCAACCGCGGTCGGAATCGTGTAGTCCATGAAGGTTGCGGTGAGCAGCTGCCCGGCATCGTCGTAGACGAGATGCTCGTAGAGGGCCCCGCCGAGCGACTGGGCGAATGCGCCGTGCAGGTTCGCGTTCACCAGCACCGGGTTGATCAGCACCCCCGCGTCGTGCACGCTGAGAAGCCGGAGCACCTTGACGACCCCCGTTTCCGGATCGACCCGCACCACCGCCACAGTCGCGCCGTTCGGCCAGGTCGAATAGAAGTTCAGGCGGCCCTCAGGGTCGGGCTTCTTGTTCATCGCCTCGAAGTTCCCGTGGCGGAAGTAGCGCGTGACGTCGAGCCCGGGCTCCTCGTCGCACACCGGCAGGCTGAACGCGTCTCGATGAAGGGCCCCCGCCACATCGCGGATGCTGACGAAGCGCGCAGGCGCGCCCCGTACCGAGATGCGGCCGCCGCCGACCTCGAGATCGTCGCTCGCTACTTCGAGCATCCGCGAAGCGACACGGCACATCTTCTCGCGCAATTCGGTGGCCGCGATCTTCGCAGCCGAGCCGCCGAAGATGACGCTTCTCGAGCTCGAGTTCCCGAGTCCCCAGGGACAGACGTCCGTGTCGCCTTGTACGATCTCGACGTCTTCGACCGGTACTCCGAGCTCGTCGGCGACGATCTGCGCGATGCCGGTTTCGTTGCCGCACCCCGGCGACGTAACGCCGGTCATCACGACCACGTCGCCCGTCGGGTTCACGCGCACCCGCGTCCCGTCGTAGGCCGAGAGCAGCGATGACTTCGGGATGCATCCCCCCTCGGGCGTCAACTCGAACGCCAGTCCGATGCCGAGCAGCTCTCCGCGTGCCGCTGCTTCCGCTTGTTGCGCGGGAAACTCGCTCCACCCCGATGCCTCCAGTGCGCGACCGAGCACTTTCGGATAGTCCCCGCTGTCGAGGCTCGCGCCCGAGACTTGTTTGTACGGAAACTCCTCGGGTTGGATGAAATTGCGGAAGCGGACCTCCGGCCGCTCGAGGCCCGTACGCTCGGCAATCAAGTCCATGATCCGCTCGAGCATGAAGCAGGCGGCTTCCTTGCCATAGGCTCGGTACGCGTTCCACGGGCACTTGTTCGTAACGATCGTAACGCGTTCGACTTGCACGTTCGGAACCTTGTAAACGCCGGGAATCAGGAACGCCGCGACGTTGCCCATACCCCAACCGCAAAGCGCGGAGGGCGCTCCGACGTCGGCGAGGAGGCGAACCTTGAGAGCCGTGACTTTGCCGTCCGATGCGTAGCCGGCCTCGAACTCGAGCTGCATCTCGCGCGCATGCCCACCGGCGGCGAGGTTCTCGGTCCGCTCCTCGATCCACCGCACCGGCCGCTCCAGCTTTCGCGCGGCGTAGCAGATCAGCGGTTCCTCGGGATAGGTCGGAAGCTTCAGCCCGAACGCGCCTCCGACATGCGGCTGGACGACTCGGATCTGACTTTCGCGCATGCCGAGGATCTCTGCGAGAAACAGTCGAAGCGAGTGCGGCGACTGCGTGGACGCCCAAAGCGTGATGCGATCGCCGTAGCGCTCGTAGTTCGCGAGGTAGCCCCGCGGCTCGATCGAGGCGCCGGTATATCGCTGGGTTCGGACTGTCCCACGAACGACGCCGGTGCACTCCTTCATTCTGCGGTCGGGATCGCCGTGCGTCTGGATGCGAGAGGAAAGGATGTTGTCCCCCCACTCGTCTACGACGAGTGGCGTCCCGGGCTCGAGTGCCTTAACGGGATCGACGACCGCGGGAAGCTCCTCGTACGTCACCTGCACGAGGTCGGCCGCTTGTCTCGCGGCGTAGGGAGTATCAGCGATTACCGCCGCCACCGGCTCGCCGACGTACCGGACCTTGTCGAACGCGAGCGCGTAGAGCTGGAAGCCCTTCTCGCCGAGCGCTGGACTATGCACCGGAATCGGCTTCGTCGCGTCGCGGATCTCGTTCCCCGTGAGCGTAGCGACCACCCCAGGAAACGCATCGGCGCGTGAGGTGTCGACCGAGCGGATGCGAGCGTGCGCGTGGGGGCTGCGAACCACCGTCATGTGGCACGTGCCCGGCAGCGAGATGTCCCCGACGAAGGTTCCCTTTCCCGCCACCAGGATGCGGTTCGTCTTGCCGACGACGCTGTGGCCCACGTACTTCATTGCTGCATCCTTCCTGGTTGCGGCCGACGCCGCGCGGACACGGCGTCGGGGTGACGGTCGAAGGCGGCCACCCGAGGATCGAAGAGCTCCCGCACGTCGCTGGCGTGCCGGTTTTTACAGGGGGTTGATTTCGTCGAGCTCCCCCGGGCGGTGTCAGTGGCTTGCGACTCGACGCGAAAGCGCCGCCCCTGCGACCACCTTCGACCGGTCCGCCTTGCCGATCACGATGTCCTGACCGAACCAACTCCAGAGAATCGGCGAGAGGATCCCGCTGAAGACGAAGCAGAGCAACAGTACGAGCCCCATCCCGAAGCCCACGTACCCCACGTACAGGGGGATCGGCACCAGCGCCCAACAGCCGAGGATGAGCGCGCCGTTCGATACGGTCAGCGCGCGGAAGATCTTGACGTAGCCCTGTACCAGCGCCTCTCGGAAGTCGCCGAGCCGCTGGTACTCCTCGCGCACCCGGTAGAGCAGGTACACCGCTGAATCGATGCCGACACCACTGGCAATGGCGAGAGCCGCGGTAGCGTTGGAGTTGAGCTCGATGCCCGCCGTGATCATCAAGCCGACCGCTGCAAGCGTGCTGAGAACCAGCGGGAATATGAGCAGCGCGGGCAGGCGCACCGAGCCGATGAAGGGAACCGCAAGGAGAAACGTCCCGAGGAAGCCGAGTACCGCGCCCACGATCAACCAATACTTGATGTTGCGGTTGAACCCTTGCGCGATTCCAACGGTCCCTCCCGCCACACGGACGTCGACGGGCAACCCCTGGAAGACCTTGTCGGCCTCCGCCCGCGTCGCCTCGACGAGATCCTGAACCACCTCGGGCGCCGTGCTGTCGATGTACGCGATCACGACCCCCGCATTGTAGTCCTCGTCGTACAGCCAGTCGTACGCACCGGGGGTCTGAGCGGCGAACGCCTCGAGTCCCTCGCCGATCTCCTGGACCGACCCAGGCACGACGTTGAACTTCGGATCGAAGCCGTGCACGAACATGTAGCGGGTCTTGATGTAGGTCGCAGGGTCGGCGACGTAGCCGACGTGGGGCTGCTGGCGCAGGAACGTCGCGAGCTTGTCGACCGCCGTCAGGATCGTGGGCTCCTCCAGGCTCTTCTCTTGGCCCGGCTTTGGATCGATCAGCACGGTCATCGGGTAGACGCCGCCGAAGCGCGAGCTGATCTCCCGCTCCATCTTGAAGAGGTCGCTGCGATTCCAGGACCGGGTCAGGTAGTTGTGAATCGCGTAGCTGTTGTTCTGTCCGACTCGTGTCTCCCCGATGTCCCAGGCTAGGAAGACGGTGGCGAGCACGCACGCGGCTACGATCATCCGACCGAGGACCGGTCGCGAGAGGATGCCGCGGACGATCCTAGTGAGCCATGCTTCCATGGTCCCCGAGCCCTTCGCCCGCTGGACTCCCGTTTGCGAGCGCTCGATCTCCCGGAGCGTGACGGAGCTGAGCGCGGGGATCATCAAGACCAGCTCGTCGAAGGTGAGGGATGCCAGGCCGAGTCCCGCCACGATGCCGAGCGCACGCACGTTCTCGAACGGGATCATCGCCATGATCGCGAACGGTACGAGGTCGCAGAGCAGCGAGATCAGCATGGGCCGGAGCCGCGACACGAAGGTGCTGACGATCGCGTCCTCGGTATGCCTGAGGCGTGGATATTCCTCGGAAAAATAGCGGGTGAGAAACTGCACCGAGTGGCAGGCGCCAGCCGCGACCACGATGAAAGGCGCCAGCAACGCCGCCGCCGAGTAAAGGACCGATCCGAAGAAGAGCCGATAGAGGCCGAATCCCATGAGCGCGCCCAGGATCGCCACGCGCAGCGGCAGGAACACCCCGCTGAACGTTCGAAATCCATACCAGAGCGTGCCGGCGATGATTGCCAGAAAGAACACGAATGCGACGGCGACGTACCAGAGCCCATCGCTGTTGACCCAGCCGATGATCATCGGCGTGCCGGCGGCGCGAATGGTGATGCCCGGTCGTGCGTACTTGGCAGTGATCGCGCTCACCGCTTTGTAGATCGCGACCGGCTCGGTCACCGGCAACTCCTGTCCCTTCCGAGACTCGGAGCGGAAATCGGCGAGGATGAGCGCGGTCTTCACGTCCTTCGACACCAGGACGCCGTAGACGAGCGGGTTACCGCGGACGCCCTCCTCCACGATCTTCGTGTCTGCTTCCGTTTGCGGCCGCTCCGGCATCAACGGCGTGATCATCATCTGCTCGTCCTCGGTCCCGAGCCCGACGAACTCGAAGCGCTTGGCCTCGAGCGCGGCGATCGAGCGCACGGCATACGGAATGATGCCGTGCACGAGGTAGAGCGCGTCGGTGATGTCCTTGATGGTTCCCAAATTCTCTTTGGTGAAGATTGTCCCGTCGGCGGCCGTTACGGTGATGCTGACGGAGTTGGCACCGCCGAATGTCGTGGCGATCCTTTGGTTCAGCTGCACAAAGGGGTCGTCCTTCGGCGGCCATGCGTTCGGGTCGTCGTACAGTCGCAGCCCGAGGCTCGCCCAGATGCAGGCGGCGAACACCAGCAGTTGCAGAAACAGGGCCTCTCGTCGTCGACGGATCAGAAAGCGGGCGAGCTTCGCGAGCCGGAGGTCCAGTCCCTGGTACTGACTCTCGTCGGTCACTCGCGCCCCCTCGCCGAGACTACCGTCGTAAAGGCCCGACTATTTCCAAAAGCCCAGCTGTCGAGGCTCGCGAAGGAGTGTCGCATTGTTGAAGATGTCCGTGGGCCAATCCGGGTTGAACTGGACGTTGCTGGCCCACATGTCGCCTTTGAACCCGCTCTGCAGATCCTGCACGAAGAGCGCACCCCACATCATGTACCAGTCGGGCGCCGGTCCTCCGGTGCCGAGCGTCGCGGAGTCGCCGGTAATGCTTCCCCGTGCGACCTTGCGGATCGCACGACCGTTCGCGTCGAACTCCTCGCTGTACAGATACGCCATGCTCTCCATGCCGCAGTAGATACGGCGCTTGGCGTACCACCAGGTCGTTCCGGGCTTCGGCGTGATCTCTACGATGACGGCGACCTCGCCGCCGTGATCGGCCCGTTTCACGTCCGGGTATTCGTTTGGCCCGTAACCGTGGACCGATGGATCGGCCTTGAAGAGCTCGTGCCCTACGACCTTGTAGTCGAGGTCGGGCAAGGCCCTGACGTGCGACACGTCCTCGTAGCGGAGAATCGTGCCCGGGAAGAACTGCTTCGACACGGACCCGGCGAGCCGTCGGACCTTGCGGACCGTCGGCGTATACCACGTGTCGGAAGGACGCTTGTCACGTGCATAGTAGTCGGTCGTGACACCACCCTGCCCGCGTACTTCCTGCGGTTCCTGTGCGATCCACAGGTACTTGCGGGACACGTCGGGTCTCTCCTCCGCGGACAGATAGTCCTGGTTCTTGTCTCCGACGTATGTTTGCCACAGTTCCATGAAGTGCTGAGTCTCTCGAAGGCTTCCGTCGGGCTTCACGACGAGGTTGTTCCAGATATCCGTGCCGCCCTGATGGTAGGGACCGTAGTAAGTGTACGCGACGCAACGGTCCATCACGTCGTCCCCGGACAGCTTTTCCCGCTCCTCCATCGAGAGCTCGTAGGGAAACGCCATCCCTTTCTGGGCCCATTGGGCGTAGTACGCCGGCCCCTGTTGCTTGAGCGGCTCGTTCATGTACGGCTTCGCCTGCCAGGTCATCGAGTCCTCGCCCCACTTGACGACGTACGTCCCGCCCGTACCCGGCGTGATGCTGTATGACTTGCCGGCGATCGTCGTCGGCACGTCCATCGCCGACGCGAAGACTGTCGCCAGCAGCACACCCGTAACGAGAACCCCTACTCGCAGCATCCTCACTGTTGATGCCCTCATGATGATGGCTCCTTTGCACGGTTTCGGCTTGTTAGAAGAGGACCCGCCTGAACTCGACGAAAGCGTTCGTGTTGTCCTTCCACTCGCCGTAGGGCGTCTGCACGCCGCCTGCGAAGACGTTCCAACCGACGGCCACCGTCGTGCAGTCGTCGACCTTCCAGGTGAGCTTCGGGCGCACCCACCAGTCGGCGAACTGGAGCTCATAGAGCGTGAAGAACTCGGCGATGACGATGTCGCCCGGGAGGAAGTTCTTCGACATATAGAGGGTCAGCAGGCTCTTGTAGGGCCCGCGCAGGCCCTGATGCCCGCCGTTGAACCCGAGATCCTGGTAACTCCCTGCGTTCGGTCCGCACCCATTGCAGTTCTCCGCGTCGATCACGAGGTCGTGCCAGTACTGTAGGCTCGCGAACACGGGGCGATCCAGATAGTCGGCGAGGATCGTCTTGTCGAGACCGCTCGAGTAGGCCCCAGTGGTCGGTGTTTACTGGATTCCCGACTGCCCCCTTGTAGTACTGGTCGTGAATCGTGACTGCAGTCTCCGACCTCAACACCAAGCCGTCGAGCCAGTCGTTGCCCATGTTGACGTCATAGTCGGCTGAGGCACCGGCAACGTACATGCGCTCCGGCCCTGGTTGACGTATGACGCTCGTGAGATCTGGGCTGAGAAAGGAGCCTGCGTTGGGAAAGTCGATCAGGTTCGGGGTGAACGTATAGAGAAAGTTGAGCGTGTAGTTGATGCGCTGGATGCTGTCGCTCCAGCGCGCGCCCACGATGGAGTTGCCGATCGTGTTCGCCGGGGTCCGGATGTCGACCGGAACCTTGAATCCAAACTCTCCGTTGTAGAAATCGTTGAAGAAGCCCACGATCTGGTACGTCCAGTCGTGAAATCGGCTCTCGATCGATGCCCCGTCGCTCCGTCTGACGTTGATGCCGCCCCAGACGTTGTTCAGATACTTGGGAATATAGAGCACCTGTAGGTTCTGGTCGGGACCTGGCTGCCAGTTCAAGTTGGCTGCCCAGACCGGGATCTTGATATTTTCCTCCTCGAATATCGTAGGGTTCCGCAAGTTGAACGGATTGACGATGTCCAACATGTAGACTCCGTCCGACTTCCCCCACGGGATGATCTGCCGACCGATCCGAAAGAAGAAATGCTCCGGCGCGATGTCGATGTAGTACTCGCGAAAAAACGGGTCGCCCTCATCGCGCAGCGCGTTCGCGGCGTCACCGTCGAGTCCGCCGGCGGCGGACACGTTGTTGGTCCAGTAGGGGCTCAACTCGGCACGATGCGACGACGCGCCATTGTCACCGGCATAGTAAGAAGTGTCGAACCAGGGACGCATCTGCATGACGAAGCGTGACTTGCCGAGCCACGGCCACAGGCACTCCGTGTGCAACGCCAGCTCGACGTCGATCCGCAGCTCGTTGCGCTGGGTCATGAGGATGTCGTTCTTCTCCGTCTGGAACTCCCCGGTGTTTGCATTGAAGAACGTGCGGTCCGTTCCCTGCGGCAGACGCATGTACGCTTCCTGCCGGTAGTTCGCACGGATCTCCAAGTCTGGGGTCGCCTGATAAGCGTGCACGCTCCGCAGCATCGCTAGCGCGCATACGACGATCAGCGATCCCACGATCGGGCCTCTGCGTCCTCCTCTTCTCATGGCTCCTCCCTTGGTTCCCGTGGCGTTTGGTGCGCCCTGGGCACCGGCACGTCTGACGCTCCTCCGTAGGTGGGTGCTCTGCGTCTCGCTTCTGCAGTTCGTCCGGCTGAAAGCCGCGCAAGCTCGATCTTTAAGGCGCTCCTTTCAAAAACCATTCAGCGATCAACCGAGGTCCTGCCGCTTTCGACCCTCGATGACGGTGACCCCGCTGCGGCGCCTCGAGCGGCGCTTCGCTCTCTTCCGGTTCTCCTCGACGGGTGTCTTGTCCAGATTACTCACGAAGTTCAGTGACAATGGACGGATCTGGACCCGACTCGAGGCGAGGACGTATGGGTCGTTGTGGAGAAACGCGAGCGCATCGTTCGTCGACGCGGCGTCGATCAACATCAGGCTTCCGCTCTCTCCGTAGGTTCCTTCGAGCACGAGCCTTCCGCTGCGTTTCAAGGCCTCGAGGAACCTCTGCCGCTCCTCGTCACACCATTTCGCACCTGCCTGAGTGTCGGGCGCATTCCCGATGATCACTGCGAAAAGCAACTGGATTCCTCGCGCGTTCCTTGGGTAGCATCAGGCATGCCAGCCCTGTACTCAGAGAAAAAACTCCCTTGATCGGACTGCTTAGCCTCTTCAGCCAGGCAGCCGGTCTTGGATTCCACGAGCAATCGTGGGTCGACTCACGATTGCTCGCGGGCGTGGATGGACGGACCACTCGATGCGGCCGCAACGACTCATCACCTGCTGCGTCGGCGTGTTCCTCAGGAGCTAGCGATCGTCGGCTTCCCCACTGATGGGCTCTCCTCGCCAAGGCGAGCGTTCATGCGTTACTCCCGATATTCCGTGGGGGACGACGATCTATCGTAGATAGTCCCCACAATACCGACCCGAAAACCGCCCTTCCGCGGCGCGTTAGAGGACTTCCGCATGGCACAGCTGATGCAATGCGCCGATAGCAACGATGCGGATCGAGGGGAGGGATCGATGCCGTGGCTAAGCTGATCGCGATTCTCGGCAGCGTCACTCCGCCCGGGCGACTGCTCAACGCGCTGGAAGCAACACTAGCATCGAAGTCCATCGATGCGGATCTCGAATCTCATCTGATAAATTTGGCCGACTGCCGCGTCGCCTTTGCCGACGGTCGGCCGCCCGACGAGCTCGGTGACGATACCACTTCCATCGTGGCCCGTGTGCGTGACGCTGACGTCGTCATGCTCGCGAGCCCCGTTTATCGCGGCTCCTTTACCGGTGCACTGAAGAACGTGCTCGATCATCTGCCCGTCGACGCTCTCTGCGGAAAGCCCGTGGGAATCGTGGCAATGGGGGCGACGCAACATCACTACCTCGGCGTCGACTGGCATCTCCGCGACGTGCTCGCGTGGTTCGGCGCGATCGTCGCGCCTACCAGTGTCTATCTGTGTTCGTCGGATTTCATCGGAGGCGTCCCGTCAGATGACGCCAAGCGCGAGCTCGCGAGTCTGGTCGGAGCCCTGCTCAAGCTGAAGCAGATCGTTCCGGCGCGAGGGGAGTCCCTGGGCCCGCGGCCTCTCGCGTCGAGGCGCGGCTGAAACTAGGGAGAACCTTCCGAACTTCAAAGGAGCATCCATGTCTGTGGGGCGTTTCCATCTAGGTTGGTTCTTGAACTTCACTCCTGATCTCTGGAACGGGCCGTTCGAGAATGGTGGGTCGCCCTGGACGGGCGAATTCTTCGTCGACGTGGCAAAGATGCTCGAACGAGCCTGTTTCGACTACATAATGATCGAAGACAAGCTGTCTGTCTCCGAAGCTTACGGAGGCACTTCGGAGATCTATCTGAAGCAGGCTCTGGGGATGGTGCCGAAGCACGATCCGGCTCCGCTCGCCGCGCTGATGAGCGCCGCGACGACGCGGCTCGGCATCGTGATCACGATGTCCACGTTGGGCTATCCGCCGTTTCTGCTCGCCCGACTGAGCTCGACGCTCGATCACATCTCGCGAGGACGGTTCGGGTGGAACATCGTCACCAGTGCCGAAAACGCCGCGGCGCAGAACTTCGGACTCGACGAGCTTCCGCCTCGCGAGCTCCGCTACGACATGGCGCACGAGTACATGGATCTCGTGAACCAGCTCTGGGATTCCTGGGATCGGGACGCCATCGTCATGGACCGCGAGACGGGGACCTACACAGACTACAAGAAGGTCCGGCCGATCAACTTCCGTGGAAAGTTCTTCAAGTGCCGGGGTCCGCTGAACACCGCGCCGTCTCCTCAGGGGCGTCCCGTGTTCGTTCAAGCCGGCGGATCGCCCAAGGGGCGGGACTTCGCTGCGAAGCACGCAGAGTCGATCATCACTCTCGCCGACGGTCTCGAAGGCATGAAGTGGTATCGCAATGACATCCGGGAGCGCGCCAAGGCTCATGGCCGGAACCCGGACGACATCAAGGTGTTGTATCTGGTCATTCCCACGCTCGCCGAGACCCACGAAGAGGCGCTCGCCAAGAAGGAGAGGCTCGTCTCATCTCAGGCATTCATCGAACAGACCCTAGGGCTCATCTCGGCCATCACCGACATCGATTTTGCGAAATTCGACTTGGATTCGCCGCTGCCGCATCTGACGACCCAGGGTGAACAAGGCTCGCTCGACAAGTTTCAACAATGGGGGAGCGGCAAGACGCTCCGGCAGCTCATCTACGAATCGTCGGAGTTCGAATCTTCGATCGAGCTTCTGGGGACGCCCGATGGCGTCGCCGATCGCATGGGGGAGATCATCGAGGAGACCGGAGGCGATGGATTCCTCATCACGACGCACAACCAGGCCACGAGCCGCAGGCAGGTGCTCGAGGTGACTGAAGGTCTCGTTCCCGCTCTGCAACGGCGAGGCTTCGTGCGGACCGAATACAGGCACCCGACGTTGCGGCAGAATCTCAGAGAGTTCTGAGTGGCGAACTCCTTCGGGGAGTGCTCGGCTTCGTGCGGCAAGTTCTGGAGATCGACGAGAAGCGTGGCGATCAGCTGCCGCGGGACGATTCCTCCGCTTTGCGGATCGCTTTCCAGAGGCGATCCGGCGTGATGGGCGTCTCCATGAGCTCGAGCTTGAGGTGCGAGAGTGCGTGCTCCACGGCGCTCGGAATCGCGGCGAGAGGGGCGGAGATGCCGGATTCGCCGGCGCCTTTCACGCCCATCGGAGTGAACGGCGAAGGCGTCTCCTGATGTCCCATCCGGAACTCCGGGTTCCGGGGCATCTCGAGGGCGGTCGGAAGGGTGTAGTCCATGAACGTCGTCGTTTGCAGCTGTCCCCCTTCGTCGTAGACGAGGCGCTCGTAGAGCGCACCGCCGACCCCTTGCGCGATTCCGCCTTGCAAATTCGCGTCGACGAGCAATGGGTTCACGACCGTTCCGCAGTCGTGAACGATCGCGTAACGGACCAGACGCACGATGCCCGTCGCGGGATCCACGTCTACCACTGCGGCGGCCGCCTCGTAGGGCCACGTAGGATACGAGCTGAAACGACCCTGCGTCTCCGGCTGGTGGTACACATTGTCGATTCGGTAGTAGCGGGTCACCTCGAGTCCCGGCTCCACGTCGCACGCTTCGCGGCCGTGAGCGTCGAAGTAAATCATCTTGGCCACGTCAGCGAGCGGGAGACTCCGACTGGGCGCGCCCTTCACGAAGACGCGCCCGTCCTCCGCTTCGAGGTCCTCGGGCGTCACCTCCAGCGCCTTGGCGGCGACCTTGAAGATCTTGGCGCGAAGGTCGTTTGCGGCGATTAGAGCCGCCGAGCCGCCCATCATGATGCTACGCGAGCTGTAGTTGCCCATCCCGTAAGGACACGTATCCGTATCTCCTTGCACCACCCGGATGTCCTCGAGCCGAACCCCAAGCCGATCCGCGACGATCTGCGCGATGCCGGTCTCGTTGCCGCATCCCGGCGACGTCACCCCGGTCAGAATCGTCACGTGCCCGGATGGCGACACCTTGACGGTGGTCCCGTCGTAGCCTTGAAGGATCGGAGACTTCGGCAGCGCGCACCCCTCTGGCGTGAGTGCGAGACCGATGCCGAGCCCGAGGTAACGGCCCTCTCGGCGTGCTTCCTCCCGCTCGCGGGCGAAGCCTTCGTAGCGGACCAGGGCGAGCAGCTTCTCGAGCGCCCCCGCGTAGTCTCCGCTGTCCAAGATCGCGCCGGAGACCTGCGAATACGGAAACTCCTCTGGCGGGATGAAGTTGCGAAAGCGCACCTGTATCCGGTCAACACCGGTAGCGTCCGCGATCCGGTCGAGAACCCGCTCCATCAGGAATGCCGCGGCTTCTTTGCCGAACGCCCGATATCCCATCCAGCCGCACTTGTTCGTGCACACGGCGGTCATTTCGATGCGACAGTCACCGACTTTGTAGCAGGTCGGTAAGGAATACGCGGTGACGAACGCTTGCGCCCAGCCGGTGCCGTAGCGCTGCGCGCCGACGTCCGCGATGACGCGCACCTTGAGACCAGCGATCCGTCCATCGTTGCGATACCCAGCCTCGAACTCGAGGATCGTCTCGCGGCAATGGCCGGCGGCGAGCAAGTGCTCGGTGCGCTCCTCGACGTAACGCACCGCTCGACCGTGCTTGCGCGAGAGGTAAGCCACGAGCACCTCTTCCGGTGCGAGCGGCAGTTTCAGCCCAAAGCCGCCCCCGACGTTGGGTTGGACCACGCGAATCCTCGTCTCGGGGAGGTTGAATTGCATCGCGAGGAGTGCGCGCAGTGTGTGTGGCATCTGCGTCGACGACCAAAGCGTCAAGAAGCCCTCGCAAGCATCCCAACTGGCGGCGAAGCTTCGCGGCTCGAGCGGCGCCGGGACGTAGCGTTGTGCCTTCACGCGGCCCCGCACGACGCCGTCCGCTTGGCGGATCGCCCGATCGGCATCACCACGAACGAAATCCCGTTGGATCAGGACATTGTCCGGCCAATCTGGCTCCACTCGCGGCGAGCCCGGACGCAACGCCTCTTCAGGGTCCGATACCACCGGCAGTTCGTCGTACTCGACCCCGATTTCTTGGACTGCGCGATGCGCCGCGTAGCGGTCCTCGGCGACGACGGCGGCGATCGCTTCGCCGACGAAACCCACCCGGTCAATCGCGAGGGCGTAGCTCGGCCTCGACCGTCCGCCGAACGTAACCGGATCGGCCGCCATGGGCGTGGGGCCAACAGCGTGGGCGATCTCGTCCCCGACGACGACGTCGAGAACTCCAGGCACCGCCTTCGCCTTCGTGACGTCGATCGACACCAAGCGCGCGTTGGCGTAGGGGCTGCGAAGAAGCGCAAGCCAACAGAGTTTCGGAAGCTTCACGTCCGCCGTGAACGTGCCGCGGCCCATCGCGAGCTTGCGGTTGGTCATCATGGGCACGCGTTTTCCAACGTACTTCATTGCGGCCTCCCCCCGGACTCCCGATTCTCGCTCGACCTCATCGCTCTAGCGGCGGCGGCGATCGCATCGACGATCATCACGAACGCGCCGCAGCTGCCCGTACCGCAGCCGACGTGTGTGCCCGTGAAGTCGAGCTCTTCGCGCAAGAAATCGGCCAGCACCATCCTGGTATCGATCGAGCTCTCGTGATTCTTGCCGTTTACGGTCAATCGGACCGGAGCCTTCATCGAAGCTCTCTCCTTACCTTACGTGCGTCGACGTTCGGCGGGTGCTTGCCGAACAGGCCGTCCTTCGGGGCGATGAAGCATCGAGTATGCCAAGAGAAAAGTAGCCGAAGGCCCATGCCTTCCCGAGCCTAACCGACCACAGCTCGCCAACCCCTCACGAAATCTCGTGGACCGAAGCAATCGGCCAGTGGGCCAGGCGAGGGCGCGCGAGGTTTGACGAGAATCCCGGGCGTTAGTATATGACCATTTTTTGAACGAGAGGTTACGGGTTTGTCCACGGCAAAAGCCGACGCTGGCTTGACCGAAGTGGGAGGCCGGGAACCTAGGCGGCGGGGCGACCGCTACCAGCTGCTGCTCGAAATCGCCAACCTGCTCACGACTCAATTGGAGCCGGAGCTCTTGTTCAACACCATCGCACGCGTCGTGGGGACGGTGCTCAAGATCGATCGCGCGAGCCTCGCCCTCTACGATCCTACGCGGGACGAGTTCGAGGTCGTCGCGCTCGCTCTTCAGGAGCACTCCGAAGCGGGCAAGGGATGGGTCGTCCCCCACCAAGGAAGCCGAATCGGAAAGGCATTCGACGAGGGGCGCCCGTTCCTATCGAGAGCGCTCGGCGAAGGAGTTCCGTTTTACGAAGACACGCAGCTCGTGAAGGAAGGGATGCACACAGGGCTCACGATACCGCTGCTCGTAGACACGAAGCCGGTCGGCACGTTCAACGTGAATTGTCGAAAGGAATCGGGCCTTCGAGCAGTCGACGTGGAGTTACTCGCGAAAATCGCCGATCAGATCGCGATCGCGGTATCGAATTCACGCGCTTTCCAAATCATCCGTCGCGAGAAGGAGGCCCTCGAACGCGAGAACGAATACTTGATGCAGACGGTGAGCCCGGATCAGCACGCGGATCTCCTTCTGCTCAATTGTCCGTCGATGCGCCCGCTTCTGGAGCGCCTGATGACGCTTTCGAAGGTGGACGTGACCGTGCTGATCACAGGAGAGACGGGCACAGGTAAGGGCGTGGTTGCGAGAGCCCTGCATTCTTGGAGTCCCCGCCGGGACCACCCGTTCGTAAAATGCGATTGCGCCGCGCTGGCTCCGACGCTCATTGAAAGCGAGCTCTTCGGGCATGAGCGAGGCGCCTTTACCGGCGCGCAAGCACGACGCATCGGGCGGTTCGAACTCAGTCACGGCGGCACCATATTCCTCGACGAGATCGCCGAGATGCCTTTGGAGACCCAAGCAAAATTGCTCGGGGTCCTCGAAGATCGGCAGCTCCAACGCGTTGGAGGTACGGACAACATACGCGTCGACATGCGCGTCATCGCCGCAACGAACCGCGACATGCAGGAGGAAATCGCCAAGGGTCGCTTTCGCCAGGATCTGTTCTTCCGCCTCAATGTGGTCAACATCGAGTTGAAGCCGCTTCGAGAACGGCCGGCCGACATTCTGGCGCTAGCGCAGCACTTCGCCCGCCTTTACGCTCGTACGTTCGGCCGCACCTTCACGTCGATCAGCCCGGCCGCGATGGATACCATGATCCACTACTCCTGGCCGGGGAACATCCGTGAGCTGGGTAACATCATCGAACGAGCCATCCTGCTGCAGACCGGTCCGGTTCTCGACATAGGCCCCGAGATCTTCGGTAACAGCGCGGTACCAGTGACGAAGTCCGCCGGGTCCGCAGGGATTCGATCGATGACGCTCGCGGAGGTCGAAGGTCGTCACATCCGAGCCGTCCTCGAAGAAACCGGCTGGCGCATCGATGGCACGAAAGGCGCAGCCAAGGTCCTCGGAGTCCATCCCAACACGCTCCGCAGCCGGATGGCGCGATTGAACATCCGCCGACCTCCTCGCCTCGTGAGCTAGAGCTAACCTCGATCCGAAATTTTGCGCGTTTCGCCCCTCTATCCCTCTAGATAATCTCGCTTCGGGGCGAACTGCCCGCAGCAGAGGACCGCTCGTACCTCGACCTTCGATTCCGATATATCGTGAGCGGTCACGAATGCTCGTGGCCGTAGAGTGCTCCGATAGCGAAAAATGAAGTGTTCTCCATATCCTAGACGTCGGAAGGTACGGCATGGCGGATGCAATCCGCCGTAGGCGATCGATCAAAGAAATGCGGCGGACGCGTTCTCGAACGGATCGATCCGACACGGATTTGCGGTCTGTCGGTTGACTACTTCGTCGGTATGCCGACGCGGGATTTTGCCGGGTGATGATCATCGAGGTGATGATGCTCGAAGAGCTCGCCGGGGAAAAGATCTGCGAGTTCGCGTTTTTCGGCGCGCCGCTGCGACTGCGTGGTTCGACCGGTTCACCGATGCGACCGGTCGCCATCCCGTTCGCCAAGTAGCCGGCGCGACTCTACGAAAGGAAGCGGCCCGGCTCACATGAAAACGACCGCGGTACGGATAGTCCGACTCGAGCAACGCGACGTCTTCGATACTCGCCCCACGCTCGATCGAGAAGGCGGCCGCGACGTCGCCATGGACGATCACAGCGTCCGCCGCATCCCCGCGACTTGGCGGTGGGGTTACCTAGGCGCGACGTTCACTTCCTTCGGTGTGTCCACCGCAATGATCTATCTCTTGTCGGGAGCGCTCTATACGGCGGGGCTCGGGTTCGCTCCCGCCATGATCGGCGCGGTCGTGACGACGGTCTATACGCTTGGAGTTTGCTACTACATCATTCGTCACGTCATCAACGAGGGCATCAACTCTGACCTTCTGAGCCGAAGCACTTTCGGCTACATCGGCTCGGCCCTCAATTCACTGCTCTATGCGACCGTGTGCGGCTTCTACTTTGCGGCAGAAGGCTCGGTGATGGCGCATGCGTTGCACGAGACCGTGCCAGCCGTGCCGTACTGGGGCTGGGCCGTGCTGACCAGTGCTAGCTTCATCGTGATCGGGCTCTTCGGAATGGTACTGCTCACGAAGATCCAATGGATCACCCTCTACTTGTATTTCATCGGCCTCTCCATCGCGCTCTATGCGCTTTTCACCGGTTGGGATGATCGGGTCAGCCTGCAGAATGCCCAGGCGTGGTGGGCGGCACCTGAAAACGCCAAGCCCTGGGACGTCTGGAGCGTCCTCGAGGCGGTCAGCGGTTACATTGGGGTCCTCGGCGCGATTCTCGCCGTCTTCAACATGGACGTCGCCCGCTTCATCCGCCGCGAGGATCGCGGTTTCGGAGCGATCGTGTTCGTCGTCGTGAATACGCTCTTCCCCGTTCTGCTGATGTACTCGGTCGGAATCCTCATGCTCGCAGCGAGCGGCCAGCCGGATCCGGGCGTCAGTCTCGTGCGGTTGATCGGGACGTTCGGACTTCTCGTCACGCTGATGACCCAGGTCCGAATCAACCTGCTGAATTTGTACGGGGGAACGCTCGGGCTGTCGAACTTCTTTGCCCGAATCTTCGGATTCGTGCCCGGACGCCAATTTTGGGTGGTCCCATTCCTCGCGATCGCCACGGTGATCATCCTCACGCCCTTCCGGGAGAACTTCGGACTCGTCACGATCTACATCAGTATCTTTCTCTGCGCTTGGGTGAGCACATTGATCGGCGAGCGCGTTTTCGTGCGCGACCGATACCAGCTGCCCTCGTGGTCGGAAGTCCGGCGCGCTTACCTCGCCGATTGGAACGTCGTCGGCTTGGTCTCAATGTGGGTACCCGTCGCGGTCGCTTGCGTGATGGGGAGCGGAGTGTTCGGGCGAGAAAGCCACGCCCTGGCAGTGCCGTTTTCGATCGTCGTTCCCTTCCTCCTCCCGGGCGTCGTCGCCGCAACCCTCGGTCAAGAACGACTCACCCACGCCTATCTCCGGCGCTCGGTCGAGGTGCCGCCCGCCGCTGAAGAGACGCTAGCTTGCGTCGTCTGCAGGAAGCGGTTTCACCGATCCGACTTCGCACTCTGCCCGTTTCACCAGAATCAATGGATATGCTCCTCATGCTGCATGGCTGAGGTACGTTGTCAGACGATGTGCGCAATGGATTCGGGAGCTCCGTTGACGGTGCCGGTTCTCGAACCGACCTGACTTCTGGACACGGTCGAGTGTTGCACCCCCCGTCTCCCAGCGAGGCGTTTCTCCCTCCCACTCCCGGGAGACGGGGGTCCTCCCGAACGCAGCCGCCAGTTGGCGGCTCCGCAAGAGGAATCGAAGCAAATGACGAACCAGCAGCGAGTGTCACGGGAACGACTGAAGGCGGCCGCGGAGCTCGTCGGCCTGGTTCTCGACCTCGACCGCATCGATCTCCTGCAGCCCGCCTGCGACCGACTGCTGCACGGTGTCGACGGCCTCGCCGCGCTCGATCTGAGCCGTGAAGAGCCGGCAACCGTCTTCGTGCCGAGACGCGCATGAAACACCCGTGCTGAGCTCGGATCTACACTACCTTTCGATCTCAGAGGCCGCAGCGTTGGTGCGCCTGAAGCAGATCAGCCCGGTCGAACTAGTCGACGCTCATCTGCAACGGATCGAATGTTTGGATCACCGGCTCAACTCGTATGTGACGGTGGTCGGAGACGAGGCGCGCGCCGCAGCCCGTCAAGCAGAGCGCGCCATTCATCGAGGCGAGACCCTCGGGCCGCTCCACGGGCTTCCGATCGGATTGAAGGACCTCTTCTTCACTAGAGGGCTACGTACGACGATGGGTTCGAAGATCATGGCCGATTTCGTGCCGGACTTCGACGCTGCCGCCGTCGAGCGCCTGCGGCAAGCGGGCGCGGTCGTGATCGGAAAACAGCAGATGCACGAGTTCGCCCTCGGCGGGACGAGCGAGAATCCCCATTGGGGACCAGCGCGCAATCCCTGGGACCCCGAGCGGATGACGGGCGGATCGAGCGGTGGAGGGGGGTCGGCGGTCGCGGCCGGCCTGTGCGTTGCTGCGCTCGGCACCGACACGGGTGGATCGATCCGCATCCCGTCGAGCCTGTGCGGGGTGGTCGGAATGAAGCCCACTTTCGGCCGGGTCAGCCGATACGGCGTGTTTCCGTTGAGCTGGAGCATGGACACCGCGGGACCGCTCGCCCGCTCCGTGCGCGACGCCGCGATCCTTCTGCGTACTATTGCGGGTCACGATCCGCGGGACCCCAGCTCGGCGGAGCTCCCGGCCGAGGACTTCGAGGGCGCGCTCGGCGACGAGATCCGCGGCATCAGGGTCGGCATCCCGCAGCAGTACTTCTTCGATGACCTTGATCCCGAGGTGGAATCCGCGGTACGTCGGGCCGCGCAGTTGTGCGAGCGACTCGGGGCAATCGTCGAGCCCGTGTCGATCCCGGTGTTCGAGCAGGCGATGGCGATTTTTTCACCGATCCTCCTCGCGGAGGCGGCAACGATTCACCACGACAATCTGCGGCTGCGGCCGACGGACTTCGATCCGGAGGTGCGAACTCGCCTCGAGGTGGGTGCGCTCACACCGGCACCAGCTTATCTGCAGGCGCAGCGCGCCCGCTCTCTTTACAATCGTAGGATCGTCGAAGCCATGCGGCGGTTCGACGTGCTCCTCACCCCGACGACCCCGACCCCGGCGCCGCGAATCGAAGAGAAGATCGTCACCGTCGGCGGAAAGCACGAACCGCCGCTCGCGCTGCTTCCCCGACTGACCCGACCGTTCAATTTGTGCGGTCTCCCGACGGTGTCCGTGCCGTGCGGATTCAGCTCCGCCGGGCTCCCGATCGGCCTCCAGCTCACCGGCCGCGCGTACGACGATTCCACGGTCTTGAGGATCGCACATGTCTACGAGCAAGCTACGGAATGGCATCGCTCCCGACCGCCGCTCGGCCAGCCATCGGCGTGAATCCGTCTCGGTGAACCGGGAGCAGGAGGACTGCGGTGAGGATCACCATCAACTGTGACATGGGCGAGAGCTTCGGCCTGTACAAAATGGGCGACGATGCCGGGATCATGCCGTACATCACGCTTGCGAACGTGGCCTGCGGTTTCCATGCCTCGGACCCGACTGTGATGCGGCGGACGGTGCGCCTGGCAAAGGAGCGCGGCGTCGCCGTCGGCGCCCATCCCTCGCTGCCCGACCTTCAAGGCTTCGGCCGTCGCGAGATGAAGATAGAGCCCGAGGAGCTCACCGCCTCGATCATCTATCAGGTCGGTGCCCTCAGAGGATTTCTTGACGAGGCGCGGCTCCCGCTGTCCCACATCAAGCCCCACGGAGCGCTCTACGGTATGGCCTCACGGAGCGAGGACGTCGCGCGGGCGATCTGCGACGCGGCGGAGGTCTTCGGTGTATCGCTGCTCGGAATGGCTGGAACTGCCCAGGAGAGGGTGTACGAGAGTCGCGGTATCCCGTTCGTGCGCGAGTTCTACGCCGACCTCGACTACGACGACGGCGGCAACCTGATCATCACCCGCGAGCACGCGCCGGTGGACGCGCAAGCGGCCGCAGCCCGGACGCTGCGGGCGATTCGCGAGAGCAAAGTCCGATCGATATCCGGAAAGGACGTGCCAGTCGTGGTCGAGTCCGTGTGCGTGCATTCGGATACGCCCGGCGCCGTGGCGGTCGCACGGGCCGTCCGGGCAGCGCTCGAGGAATACCTGCATTGACGTCGGGCGGCGATTCGACGAGACGGACCACGTCATGATCTATTCGGAACCGCGATTCCTTTCCGGCGGTGATCGCTACGTGCTGATCGAGTTCGGCAACGAGATGAATCTCGAGCTCAACTTCATCGCTCAAGGTCTCGCGACCGCGATCGCCGCGGCGCGGACGCGAGGGATCGTCGAAACCGCGCCGTGCTTCGCTTCCATTCTGATCCACTACGAACCGGACGAGCTTTCGTACGACGATCTCGTGAGCGAGCTCGGACGTCTGGTCGGCTCGCTCGGGCCATCCGAGGCCATCGAGCTCCGGAGCCGCCTCTTCTACATCCCGACGATGTACCTCGACCCGTGGACGCGCGAATGCGTCGAGGACTACTGTGCGAAGATCAAGAAGAAGGAGCCGGACCCGGAGTTCGTCGCGCGGATCAACAATCTCGCCGATCCCGCAGACCTCGTGCGCGTCCATTCCGGGACGGAGTACTGGGTCGCATCGCTCGGATTCTGGCCGGGACTGCCGTTCATGATGCCGCTCGATCCCCGCTGCCGCCTCTCGGCCCCGAAGTACAACCCAGCCAGGACGTGGACGCCGCAAGGAACCGTCGGAATGGGCGGTGCGTCCACGGCGATCTACCCGGTCGCAACGCCGGGCGGCTACCAGATCTTCGCGCGAACCCCGGTTCCGATCTGGGACCCCAAGCGTCGATTCCCCGTGTTCCGCGACAGCATCGTGCTGTTCCGCGCGGGCGATCGTGTGCGGTTCGTTCCGGTGGGCCGGGAGGAATTCGACTGGGTCGAGGCGAAGGTGAGCGAAGGGACGTACGTCTACAACGTCGTCGAGTACCAGAAGTTCTCGGTGAGGCAATACAAGGAGTGGATTCGCGGGTTCGACGCCCCCGGGCGTAGCTGAGGAGCACGATGCTGGAAATCGTCGAACCCGGCCTCGAGACCTGCGTGCAAGACTACCCCGGGCGGATCGGTTACTGGGCACAAGGCTTCCCGCCGTCGGGGCCGATGGACAGCTGGTCTTTCCGGCTGGCAAATCGGCTCGTCGGTAACCCGCCGGGCGCCGCGGCGCTCGAGTGCCAGTTTCTCGGACCGACGATCCGCTTTCGTGAGGAGGCGGTCGTCGCCGTCACGGGCGCAGAAATGGATCCGCGCCTCGACGGTGAGACGGTGCCGATGTGGGAGAGCTTTGCCGTCCGGCCGGGGCAGCAGCTCGCGCTGTCGTTCCCTCGTCTCGGCGCTCGCGCGTACATCGCTGTTGCCGGCGGCATCGATACCCCGCTCTGGCTCGGCTCGCGCTCGACCTTCCACAAAGCGGGCGTCGGCGGCATGGACGGGCACGCCCTGAAGGCCGGCCAGGACGTTCCCGTGGGGCGTGGTGTCGGACGGGCTGGACTTCGCGTCCCCGAGAAGGGGCGGCCAGCACTGTCGCGTGACAAGACGTGGGTGATCGAGGCCGTACCCGGCCCGAACGACGATTGGGTCGACGAGGCGGCTCGCGATCGCTTCGTGACCAGCGCCTGGAAGCTTTCCGGAAAGAGCGATCGGACGGGATTTCGCCTCGAGGGTCCGGAATGGACGTTCACCGCCAAGGCGCTCGACAAGGCGCCGGAGCATGGAGCCGATCCGTCGAACATCATCGATCAGGGCTATCCGCTCGGAGCGGTGAACCTGAGCGGACAGACGCCGATCATCCTGGTACATGACGGGCCGAGCATGGGGGGCTTCATCTGTCCGTACACGATCGCATCCGCGGCATTCTGGAAGCTCGGGCAGTCGAAGCCGGGTGACGTCTACCGGATGAAGTCGATCACCGTGACCGAAGCGCAGGAGCTGCGGCGCGAGCTGGAGCGCGTCGTCCGCCAGGAAATCTGAGGGAGGGCGAAACTTGGGCGCGAACGTCAAGACGCGACTACCGGGAAGCGTTTGGCAGGTGCTCGTGAAGCCCGGCGATCAGGTCACGGCGGGTGAGGTGCTCTTCGTTCTCGAGGTGATGAAGACCGAAGTGCCGCACCCTGCGCCGATCGCGGGGAGGGTCGATGCCGTTAGGGTGGCGGAAGGGGACGCGGTCGACGCAGACGTCATCGCCGTCGTTCTCAAGTAGCGGCGATGGCCTCACACATGACGACCAACCAAGATTTGCACGCGCGACGGACGGCCGCGGTGGCTCGTGGCGTCGCACACGCCCACCCGGTCTACGCCGAGCGAGCGGAGAACGGAGAAATCTGGGACGTCGAAGGTCGTCGCTACATCGACTTCGCGGGCGGCATCGGAGTCATGAACACTGGCCACCGCCATCCGAAGATCACCGCGGCGGTCCGCGACCAGCTCGAGCGTTTCACCCATGTCGCTTTCCAGGTCGTGCCCTACGCCCTCTACGTGGAGCTCGCCGAGCGCTTGAACGCGCTGGCGCCGGGCTCGTGGCCTAAGAAGACCCTCCTCCTGTCGACCGGTGCCGAGGCCGTCGAGAATGCGGTCAAGATCGCCCGCGCCTACACTGGACGCGCTGGTGTCGTGGCCTTTGCCGGCGGTTTTCACGGTCGCACCTTGCTCACGCTCGCCCTGACCGGAAAGGTGGCCCCATACAAGGTGGGCTTCGGCCCCTTTCCCGCCGAGATCTACCACGCCCCATTTCCCGTTCCCTTCCACGGGATCGACATCGAGCACTCGCTACGGGCCCTGAAGGCGCTCTTCTCTTCCGACATCGAGCCCGCCCGGATCGCCGCGATGATCGTCGAGCCCGTTCAAGGTGAGGGGGGCTTCTACGTCGCTCCCTTCGAGTTTCTGCGCGAGCTCAGACGGATTTGCGACGAGCACGGCATTCTGTTGGTCGTCGACGAGATCCAGAGCGGGTTCGCCCGTACCGGAAAGTTCTTCGCGATCGAGCATAGCGGCGTCGAGCCGGATCTGATCGTCACGGCGAAGAGCCTGGCCGGCGGGCTGCCGCTGTCCGCGGTCGTCGGCAAAGCCGATGCGATGGACGCCGTTGGTCCTGGCGGGCTCGGCGGCACCTACGCAGGAAATCCTCTCGCCTGCGCGGCCGCCCTCGCCGTCCTGGATGTGATTCGGGAAGAAGGCCTGCTCGAAAGGAGCCGGTCGCTCGGAGAGCGCATTCGCGTGCGCCTCGAAGGGTTGGCCGCGCGCTTGCCTTCGATCGGCGAGGTTCGGGGCCTTGGTGCGATGCTTGCGCTCGAGCTCGTGCGCGATCGCGACACCCGAGAGCCGGCTTCCGCCTTGGCCGCAAACGCAATTGCGCAGGCTCGCGAGAGAGGTCTCATCCTCATCACTTGCGGACCGTTTGCCAACGTCATTCGAATTCTCGTGCCTCTCACGGCGCCCGATCGTCTAGTCGACGAGGGTTTGAGCATCCTCGAGAGCGTGCTCGAGCGCGCTCTGAATGAGTGACGGCATCAGCCATCACCGCCACTGAATCGCCTTCGGGAGGATTTGGGTCGTGGGATTGCCCAGACAAGTCGATTACGCCGCTCGCCGGGGAAGCGTGTGTCACTGGTCGCTCCGCGGGCCGCGATCTCATCTTCGGCCGAGGTGCCTAGCTGTGCCGGTCTAAGCGGCCATGCCGATGATCGTCACCTCACCGGCGGTGAGTCACCGCTTTCATCGCATCGTCGATCCACAGAAAAAAGGGAACGAACTCGTGGCCCGGCTTCATGAGGAAGACTCTGGCGAGGGCGTCGATCTCCTCGTCGGAGAGCACGGGCGCTCTCCAGCGATTCAGGAGGCGAAGGACAGCGTCGTGCTGACCATCCGCTTGCCGATCGCCGAACTCGGTCACGAATTCGGTTCTAACCGGGATCTCGATTGCTCCGGCGCGCTGCGACTCAGCCAGCCGTAGATAAGAAGGTCCGCGTGTCGCCCGTAAGAGCATACTCCGAGTCCTCCGTGCCCCTCGAGTGACGAACAGCGCTCCTCGTTGAAGGTTGCGGACGGCGGCGGGTCGCCGCGTGGCGCGAACGGATAAAATCGCGGCTTGCCCGCCTGACGGGGGCAGCCCATGATCGCCGTGAGAACGACCGTCGATGGCGTTGCGGGACAAAGTCGTGGCCGAGCGCACGGAGAACGACCCACTTTCGTCCACCGGCCAGAGCTCCGTGGGCCTGCCCCATCGAGATCGCCCGCAGGCCAAGCACGAATGCCACCAAGGCGGAGCGCCACCGACGATCGGCTATCCCGAGCGCGCTCTCTGGGCGGCCATTCTCTCGGATGCCGTGGCGATCTGCCTCGGACGCACCTCCGCATCCGTAGGCGAAGCGGGCGCGGCGCTAGGTTGGATCCAAGAGGCTTCGAGTCGGTTCAGTGGGTTCGCCTGGTGTTGTGACCTTCTCGGGCTCGACGACTCGGCGATCCGCGAGCGGGTGATGCATGGATTGTGGCGGCGACCGATGCCGAGAACCCGCTCCTCGATACTCCTCGCTGCCGAGTCTCTTCCGGCGAACGCGCCGAATCGGAAGGCGACCAGCAGACGACCTTGATGAACCCGATTGCTCTCGCCCGGCGAGTTGCTGCGGGGCTCCTCACCGGTCGGCAGTGATGCTCTCGTCTTCGGTGGGCTCTTCTGGCTTGTACGGCACCGCCAGAACAGGGAACGGCAGAGGACGCGCCCCGAATCGAGACCGAGGATCGTGTCCTGCGCGTGGCACCTCTCTGCGGCGAGCCGCAGTTCGATCGATCGGGGTCGTCCTGGGTCTCTGTCTCTCCTGTGGGCCGCGACCGACGGACGACGGACGGGCGCTCCACTTCGTCACCTGGAAGGCGGACCAGCCCGCGGTCTGGGACGAGGCGCTTCGTCGCTTCGGCGCCGCGCATCCCGAGATCCGTGTCGTTCGAGAGATCGGCCCGCATTCCTCGACCGCGTTCCACGATCTCGTGACGCAGAAGCTCAAGAATCGCGATCCGGGGATCGACGTCTACTTTCTCGACGTCGTGTGGCTCGCCGAGTTCGCCGCGGCCGGTTGGGTCGCGCCGATCGATTCGCGGTTTCGAGCGGAGGATCGCGGCGAATTTCTCGAGGGTCCGATCCGGGCGAGCACCTGGCGCGGGCAGATCTACGCGGTACCCGCCTTCATCGACGCCGGGCTACTCTACTATCGGCGGGACCTGCTCGACAAATATCACCTCCCGGTGCCGAAGAGCTGGCCAGAGCTCGAAGCGGCGGCGCGGCGGATCGTCGCCGCCGAAAAGTCGGAAGAGCCCGGTCTGCGCGGCTATTCCGGCCAGTTCCAACAGTACGAAGGACTCGTCTGCGACATGCTGGAGTTCGTCACCGCCAACGGCGGTCGGTTCGTAGACGAGTCGGGGACGCATGCCACGTTGGGGAACGACGCCACGCTCGAAGCAATCCGCTGGGTACGCGACCACGTTATCGGCGGCCTCGCGTCGCGCAGCGTCCTCACCTACCAGGAGCCGGAATCGCTCGCGGTCTTTCTGCAGGGGCTCGCGGTGTTCCACCGCAATTGGCCCTATGCCTGGAACGTCGCCAACGATCCCGAGCAGTCGCGCGTCGCCGGGAAGGTAGCGACCGCGCCGCTGCCGCACTTTGTCGGCGGCCAGAGTCGGTCGACACTCGGCGGCTGGCTCTACGGCATCAGTAGCTTTTCTCGTCACGCCGACGCCGCGTGGGCCTTCATCGAGTTCATGACGTCGCGCGAGATGCAGAAGTACTTCGCCGTGAACGCATCGCTCGGCCCCACGCGGGCGCGGCTCTACGAAGACAACGACGTCCTTCGCCGCAACGCCCAATTCGCCGGTCAAGAAGAAACCTTCCGGCTTGCCGTGCCGCGGCCGGTGACGCCGATGTACCCGGCAGTGTCCGGTGCGCTGCAGCGGTTCCTGAGCACGGCGATCTCGATCCCCGACGGGGATCTGGCGCCGCTGGCGCGCGGGGCCGAAGCGGAGATCGACCGCTACTTGGGGCTCGCAGGGTGACGGGCTCCGCGGCAGCACCGGCGAGCCGGCGCTTCACGTCGTGGCTCGACCGGCGCCTCGGCCCGATGCTCGTCGCGCCGGCGATTGCCGTGCTCGCCCTCTTCGCCTTCTACCCGGTCATCGGATCGTTCTGGCTGAGCCTCCATGGAACGATCCTCAGCCTGCCTCAGCGCGGCGAGCCGTTCGTGGGTCTCGGCAACTATCGAGATCTCGCGTCCGGCACACTCTTCTGGCGATCTCTCGCTACGACCCTGGAATTCGTCGCTGTGAGCACGGCGCTCGAGACCGTGCTCGGCCTCGCGGTGGCGCTGTGCCTGCATGCGTCTTTCCGCGGTCGTGGCGCGGTTCGGGCGGCGGTGCTCGTGCCCTGGGCGGTGCCGACCGTGGTGGCGTCGCAGATGTGGCGCTTCCTGTTGAACGACCGCTATGGGCCGGTCTCGTATTTTCTCTTCGACGGCGCCACACCCTTGGCCGAGCCCGCAGGCGCGCTTGCCGCGGTGATCGCCGCTGACGTTTGGAAGACCACGCCCTTCGCCGCGCTCATCCTCCTCGCAGGATTGCAGATGATTCCGCAGGACCTCGACGAAGCCGCGGCCGTCGATGGCGCAGGGCGAATCGCGCCGCCTCTTCCACGTGACGCTGCCGCTCTTGCGGCCGGCGCTCGTCGTCGTCGTGCTGTTTCGCTCGATCGATGCCTTCCGCGTCTTCGACCTGGTGTTCGTGATGACACAAGGCGGTCCCGCGGATGCGACCGACGTGCTCCAGTACATGGGTTACCGGCGGAGCTTCGCGGAAGGACTGATGGGCAGCGGCGCGGCGGTTTCGACCGTGGTCTTTCTGCTCAGCCTCGCCGTGTCGATCGTCTACGTTCGCGCCGTCGGATCCGATCTCTGGGGAGGGCGGCGGTGAGTCGCCGGCACGAGGTCCGGATGGAGCTGTGGATCGGCGTGGCGCTGTGCGTCGGCTTCAGCCTCGCCCCGTATCTCTGGTTCGTGAGCACGTCGCTGAAGACTCCCGTCGAGATCACCTCCGTGCCGCCCCGCTTTTGGCCCTCCGGGACGCTTTCGGCGTATCGCTCCGCGCTCGTCGACCACGGCCTGTCACGCTACATGATGAACAGCCTGATCGTCGCCCTCGCCACGACGGCGACGACGTTGCTCTTGGCCTCGCCCGCAGGATACGCGCTCGCGCGACTGCCAGTACCCGGACGTCGGTGGATTCTCGGACTGACTCTCGCGGCGGCAATGTTTCCACAGGTGGCGATCGCCGGTCCGGTATGGCGCATCCTGCGCGCGCTCGGCCTCCTCAACACTCTCCCCGGCTTGGTGTTGCCCCACGTGTCTCTGACGCTGCCGCTCGCCGTGTGGCTCTGCGCGAGCTTCTTCAAAGACCTTCCCGCGGACCTCGAAGACGCGGCCCGGGTCGACGGCTGCACCCGCCTCGCCGCCTTTCGCCGCGTCATCGCTCCGCTGGCAGCCCCGGGCCTCTTCACGGCCGCGATCCTCGTCTTCATCTATTCGTGGAACGAATTTTTTTTCGCGCTGCTCGTTCTCTCGGACCCGACGAAACAGACGCTGCCGGTCGGGATCGCCCTCTTCCCGGGCCAGTATTCGATGCCGTGGGGCGAGATCGCCGCTGCATCCCTCGTCGCGACGCTGCCGCTCGTCGCGCTGGTGCTGCCGCTGCAGCGCCGGATCGTCCACGGCCTCGTCGCCGGCGCGATCAAAGGATGACGTGGCGTCGCTGACGATCGAGAGGTTGAGCCGGCGGTTCGGCGGCGTCGCGGCGCTCGACGCGATCGATCTCACCGTCGACGACGGCGCCTTCTGCGTCGTCGTCGGGCCTTCGGGCTGCGGCAAGTCGACCTTGCTTCGCGCCGTGGCGGGGCTCGAAGAGATCGACGGAGGCGTGATCCGCATCGGCGACGAAGACGTGACGCACGCCTCGCCCCGCGACCGGGACGTCGCCCTAGTCTTTCAGAGCTACGCGTTGTACCCGCACCTCACGGTTCGCCAGAACCTCGAGTTCCCGCTGCGCGTGCGCCGCATGGCCGCGAGCGATCGGGAGTCCCGCGTCCGGGAGGCCGCCGAGTTGCTGCGCATCTCGGAGCTCCTCGACCGCAAGCCGCGGGAGCTGTCCGGCGGGCAACGGCAGCGGGTGGCGATCGGGCGAGCGGTCGTACGGCGGCCGCGGCTCTTTCTCTTCGACGAGCCGCTCTCCAACCTCGACGCGCGGCTGCGCGGGCGTATGCGGCTCGAGCTGATCGAGCTCCATCGCCGCCTCGGCGTCACCGCGCTCTACGTCACTCACGATCAGGCGGAGGCGATGACGCTCGCGCAGACCGTCGTGGTCATGAACCGCGGACGCATCCATCAAGTCGGTGGCCCTTCGGACGTGTACGATCGTCCCGCGGATCGATTCGTCGCGGACTTCCTCGGCAGCCCGTCGATGAACTTCTTCGAGGGAGAAATCCGCGAGATCGAGCGGCAGCGGGTGTTCCGGGCCCCGGGCGTGTCCTTCGCCGTCGCAGCTGCGCTTCCCGAGGGTCGCATCGCCCTCGGCGTGCGACCCGAGGATCTCGTGCCCGGCGATGGCCCGCTTCGCGTCCGTGTGCGGCTCGCCGAGAATCTCGGCGCCGATCACTTCGTCCACGCTCGCGGCGAGGGCGGAGACCTGGTCTACCGAATGCCCGAAGGCGGAAAAGTGCCGGAGGCCGGTGCCCTCGTGTCGCTCGCGCTCCGCAAGGGCAAGGAGCACTGGTTCGTCGACGGTCGCCGAGTGGGGTCACAGCCTCGCGGTTGACGTTTCCGATCCGCGCGATCCAGCCTCCGCTCGATCGTGCTACGGCGCGAGCCCGAGCCGCTCGCGGATGTGCTGGAGGAGCTCTGCCTCCACGACGCCGCGCGACGGGACCGGGATCGGCCGCGGCACTCCGCGACGACCCCGCGGTCGGTCAACCGCTACGATCTGTCCGCGCACGTCGATCTGCGTACGCTCCGGCGTCGCCGATTTGACGTCGACATTGAGGATGACGCGGTACTCCGAGGCGCTGCGCACGTCCGGGATGCTTTCGTCGAGTCCACGAGATGCGTTTGAGCTCCGCAAACGGGTCTCCTTCGCCCATGTGCGTGATGGTCCGGCCTAGCTGGCCCTCGACGAAGCCGCTGGAGCGCCGCTCTTTCGAGATCCGGTAGCCGGAGTCGCGGAGCGAGGCGACGGCGGCGTCCCAGACTTTTTCGTACGGGGCATCGAGCACGGCTACCGTTTTCGGAGGCGGCTCTGCGGCGCGCGACGCCGGCAAGGCCAGGAAGAAGAGTGAGACGATCAGAGGGGCCCGCTGCAGTCTTGGTTTCATGCTCGCCGCAACCTCCTTCACCGGACTCTGTCGTTCACCACCTGCTACCGCTACGACGAGCCACCACGGCGGCCTGCCGCAGGGCGGACATAGAGCATCTCGTACTTGGTGATCTTCTGCTCTCGCCGGCCCGCGCCGATCAGCCGGCGGAGCTCGTCGAGAACCTTCCGTTCGTAGGTCTCGCTCTTCGGCAAGCTCTCGAGAAGATCGAGGATCGCGATCTCGAGCGAGTCGATCGGAGTGCCCGGAAGAATGGTGACGAGGTGGCGGCCGGGCGACAACTCGGCGAGCTTCAGCCAGGGAATCCGACGGAGGCAGCGGCTCGGCGCGACGAGGATGATGGCGGCGTCAGGCGCAACCTCGACCACATCGACGAGCTTCCGGCCGTTCGAAGCGGGAAGCAACGAATCCACCACCTTGACGATCGCGGTCGCGCGGTCCGCGTCGACCGCGGCGAGCTGGGCGAGCGTCCGCTCTGGAAGCGTTACCGTCACCGGACGGCGCGGCTCATCGAACTTCGGCGGCCGGCCGCCGGCACCTGTCCTATGCCTTGCCGACATCTTCGTTTCTACGTAATATCCCCCGGCGATATCATATTCCAACGTAGAAACTGGAATGTCGCAGGGGCTGGCTCTCGACCACACTCATCGCTCGGATCCCTTACCACCTCGGGTTCCGCCCCGCCACGAAGGCGCGTCGACCCATCCGCGCCGGGTCTTCCTGAGCCTCACGCTTCGTTTGCTTCTACGTGCTTCAGCTCCTGCAGTTCGGGCACCGCTTGTCGGTCGACCCGACGCGAAACGGGGCCGGCCCGGCGTCATCATGAGGATCTTCTGGCGCCTTACGTGATATAGGCGCCCCGAGCCGGGGACAAAGCGGATCGGACCTTTGAAGCTGGAAGAGGTTGCAGACCGCGCGGGCCGCCTCACGGCGCTCGACGGCCTGCGTGGCGCGGCGATTGCGCTCGTCCTCGTCTACCACAGTCTCCTGCTGCCGGCGGCGGCAAGCATTCCAGACCGATTCTACGCGCGGATCGCTGGTCTCGGCTGGAGCGGCGTCGATCTCTTCTTCGTGCTCTCGGGATTCCTCGTCACCGGCATCCTCCAGGATTCGAGGCGAGGCTTCGACTTCCGCAACTTCTATGCACGCCGGCTGCTCCGCATCTTTCCGCCCTACTACGCGTTCCTCGTTCTCCGCTTGCTTCTAATGCGCACGGGCGTCCTTGCGCAGCTGCCCGCTCTCTCGGGGAAGGACCTCTTCTACCTCTTTTCGTACCTCACCAACGTCGCCCTCGCATTCCAACTATCCACGCCCGAAGTCTACACGTTCGACCTCGGGATCTTCTGGAGCCTGGCGGTCGAGGAGCAATTCTACCTCATCTGGCCTCTGTTGGTGTGGGGCCTCGGGCCGCGGGACTTCAAGCGGGTCGTTTGCGTGCTGTTCTTCGCCGCTGGAGCCGTCCGCGTCGCCTTGCTTTCACTCGGATGCGGCTTCGCGGCCGCCTACATGCTGACGCCGTGTCGCATGGACGCACTCGGAGCGGGCGCGTTCGTCGCGATCATCGTTCGCGAGCCGATCGACGAGGAACGCCTGCTACGCGGGGCGCGGATCGTGCTGCTCGCCTGCGCGACGGGGCTCGCGGCGATCATCCTGGGAACACGATCTCCTAGTCCCTCGACGGCGGCGATGGAATCCGTCGGCTACAGCCTGTTTGCCGGCGCCTATGCTTCGGCCTTGATGCTCCTCGTGGTCGGCGCGCAAGGTCGCTCGATCGTCCGTGTCTTCCGAACGCCTCTGCTCGTCGCGCTCGGCCGGCGCAGCTACGCGATGTATCTGGTCCACGCGACCATCGTCGCGGAAACCGCGCATTGGTTCCGCACGCACGCGGAGGCACTGTCGATCGGCGGCAGTCGACTGCCCATCCAGCTCGCCTTCACGACTTTCGTCTTCTTTGCCTCGTACGCGGCGGCCGTAGTCTCGTGGCACGTGCTCGAGCGGCACTGCATGTCGCTCAAGCGGTTCTTCCCGCTGCCTCGACCCGAAGGCAGAGCGGCGCGCGGCGCCTCGGTGCTGGGCTCGTGGCGCTGGCCCGCGGGAGCCACAATCGCGCTCGGAGCGTTCGGCTTGTTCGCTTCCGTCGCGCTCCGGCTCGTGGGAATGGGCGACGTACCCCAGCTGCGCGCAAGCGCTGGCGGAGCGGTGCGAATTCGTTTCGATCGGCCGCTGCCGGGAAGCGGCTGGTACCCGCCGGATGTGATGCCTGCCGGCTACGGCGCGTGGACTAGCGCGCCGCAATCCACGCTACGCATCGGTCTCGAGCCGGGTTGCAACTATCGCTTGGGCCTCCACGTTCTCGCGGCCGCCACGCCAGAGGTCTCGTCGACACTGCGGGCGGGCTTCGGCGAGACGGAGATCCCGCTGCGCGCGACCCGCGACGCGGCCGGGGGGGTTTACTACGAGGGTGTCATCCCGAAGTCCGCGGTCACTCCCGACGGCGCCGTCTTCTTGCGCGTCGCCCCGGTGTCTTTCGACATTGGCGCTGATACCCGTCCTCGAGGAGTGCTGGTCGACGACCTTCTCGTCACGCCGGTCGGCCCGTGACGATGAGCGTGTCCGAGCTCCCGCTCCGATTGTTCGCACCTCGCGAGCGACGCTTCGCCAACCGGGAACTACCCGACGCGCTTCAGCACCACCACGGGGATCTTCCGCTCGGTCTTCTTCTGATACGCCGTGTACGGCGCGTAGATGCCGACCATCTGATCCCAAAGCTTCGCTCGCTCCGGGCCCTCGACAGTCGATGCCTTGGCTCGAAACTTCTCCGTGCCAACTTGTACCTCGACTTCCGAGTTGGCGGTGAGGTTTCGGTACCACCCGGGGTGCTCGGGCGCGCCGCCCTTGGATGCGATCACGACGACGCCCCCTTCGGTCTTGCCGTAGATGAGAGGCACGAGCTGCTTGGTGCCCGACTTACGACCGGTCGTCGTGAGGAGGAGCGTCGGGAGGGGGCCCGGACCGCCCACCACCGAAGAGTCCCACATGTGTCCCTCTTTGCCGCCGCTCTCGAGGTATTGTCGCACGTGATTCTGAATCCAGTCGGGCATACCCGCGGGAACCTTCGCTTCTGCCATGATGGCCTCCTCTTTTGAGCCGACTCTGGATGTTGGGGGGTGCCTATGCAAGTGTCTGCGCGCTTGGTGGAGTCGAGCACGTTGCGCGATAGACGAGGCACGTACTAATTAGTGAACATGCCGACCGAGCGAGCCCCGCGTGCGGCCTTCGAGCGGATGAATGCGACGCTTCTCGCCTGCCCGAAATGTCGCGTGGCGGTGCCGGTGCGAAAGCGCCTCCTTCTCGTCTTGCCGAACGGCGACAAATACGAGTACGTGTGCCCGCAGTGCGGCTCGACCTGCGGCGACACGATCGAGCCGCCCGTTCGGCCTTTCTGAGCCTCGCCCTCCTCACGTCCGTAGACGCGCGATCACCTTGATTTCGACGAGGCCACCGGCAAACGCGAGCTCGGTGATTCCGATCGCGGTCCATGCCGGAAATGGCTCCCGCAGATACTTGTCCTTCACCTTCATGAACTTCCCGAGGTTTTTCCGGAGATCCACGTGAAAGGTGGTCATTTCCACGACGTCGGCAAACGATGCGCCTGCCGCCTTCAGCACCGCCGAAAGCGACTCGAACGCCTGCGTGAATTGCGTTTCGGGGTCGGGCGAAGTTTTGCCGTCGGAACCAACCCCGATCACGCCCGAGCAGAAAAGCCGGTCGCCGTCCTTCACGGCGGGGGCGAAATGAAATTGCTCGTAGAGTCCTTCCTGACCTTTGGGAATGACGATGCTCGCCTTGTCCATGACGCTCTCCTTCCAAAGCCGGACTACCCCGTTCGTCCGCCAGATGCGAGAGGGTCAGACGCCGATTGCCTCGGCGAGGAGCGCCAATGCCTTCTCCGCGAAGACGATCATGTTCTCGACCCGGTCCGTCCGGCCCGTCTCGATCGTCAGCGCGCGCTCCGTTGCGCCGCTGACGGCGACGCACGCGTGGCCCGGCGGATCGCCGTAGCGATTTCCGGTTGGGCCGGAGGCGCCGCTCTCCGCCACACCCCAGGTCGTTCGCAGACGCGCGCGGATCGCGCGGGCGGCAAGAAGGGCGTAGGCCTCGGTGGAGGCGCGGATTCCCTTTAGAGCCGCGTCCGGAATCTCCGCTAGCGCACGGCGCGACTCGATCGTGTAGATGACGGTACCGCCCACGAAGAACAGGGAAGCACCCGGCTGCGCCACGAGAGCCGCCGAAATGAGGCCGCCGGCCGACGACTCGGCGACGGCGAGCGTTTCGTTGCGCTCCTTCAGGCGCGCGGCGATCTTCTCTGCGATCGGCAGAAGATTCTTCATCCCTCGCTCTGCGAAGAGTCTACGCGTGCGGATTGCGGATGCGCAGCAGGCTCGGCATTCTCCGCCCTTAGCCTGGGCTGGCGACGCGCCGCAAGGGTGGCGGGGCGCGGATCGCTTGGAGACTTGCCGGTCGCATTGCCGAACCGCGTGCGTGCGCTAGTGTGGGGTGCCGTGTCGCCCGCCTCGCTCGCGATCTTCCTCGCCGCATTCGTCGCCGGAATGATCAATTCCGTTGCGGGAGGCGGAACGCTCGTCTCGTTCCCGGCTCTGATCTGGGTCGGCCGCGACCCGATCGTCGCCAACGTCACGAGCACGATCGGGCTGTGGCCCGCCTCGCTCGGAGCGATGGTCGGCTTTCGGCGGGAGCTGCGGGAGAGTCGGAAGTGGATCAGCGTGCTGCTGGCACCGTCGTTCGCCGGCGGCATCCTCGGCGCAATGCTGCTGCTGCGCACGCCCTCTCGCACGTTTGCAGCGATCGTTCCGTTTCTGATTCTCTTTGCGACGTCCCTCTTCGCAGCCGGCGACCGCTTCGCGCGGCGATCTGCCGCGGCGCCGGCGGCCGACGGTCTCAGCCGCGGATCCTGGTGGGCGGCGGTGAGCTTTCAGTTCTTCGTGGCCGTGTATGGCGGCTACTTCGGCGCGGGCATCGGCATCCTCATGCTCGCCGCGCTGTCGCTGTTCGGCCTCACGGACATGCATCGAATGAACAGCGTCAAGAACACGCTCGCGGTGTTCATCAACGGCACCGCCGCGGTCTGCTTCTCGGTCTCGGGGCGCGTCCTCTGGTCGGACGCCCTGGTGATGGCCATAGGCGCCAGCGCCGGCGGCTACGGCGGCGCGGGTTTGGCGCGTTCGCTCGGGCAAGCATTCGTGCGCCGTGCGGTGATCGTGATCGGCATCGCGATGACGGTTTCGCTGATGTGGCGGTGAACGCGGAGCGCCAGCGAGCACTTGAACGGTTGAATAGCCGACGTGCTCTGCGCTCGTCGCGTTCGACACCGACATCGAACGCTGCGCGGCGAACCTCGCGGCCTCGGGCCTTGACTGCGAAAGCGTCTTCGTCGAGAGGGCCAAGGAATGGGTGGTGCTTCGGACGGGGCACCACCGGAGGGGGAGAGGGTCGCTACGTATGTTGGAAAACCTGGGGGCAGCCGGTCGCCATGCGAAGCAGAATCGATGCCTCTTCCTCATGCTGGGTTTGCTGGCGATACTCGCTGTCGGACCATGGCTCGAGGACGTCCGCGCCCGCGTCGTTCTCTATTTGCTCGAGATCAGTGCGTTTGCCTCCGCGGTCCGGGCGATCGGAGGGGGCTGGCGCTACTCGATCCCGCTATTCCTGCTGGGCCTCGTAACCCTGGCTGTCGCCCTGCTTGCCTTGGCGACGAGCTCTCCCAGATGGACGGGATTCGCCCTCGGCCTCTATATCGCGTTCGGAATCCTCACGCTGGTCGGCGTACTGGGCTACGTGGTACGGCCCGGTCAGGTCACCGCGGATAAGATCTACGGAGCACTCAGCGTCTACCTGCTCGCGGGCTTCGCGTGGGGTGGAGCATACGCCCTCACCGAGCTGTTCCACCCCGGATCCTTTCAATGGGCTCCCGCGGCGCAGCAGTCCCCCCTGACCTTGCTGCAAAGCTTTGCCTACTTGAGCTTCGTGACCCTCGGCACCTTGGGCTACGGCGACATCGTTCCGGTCACGCCGCAGGCACGCTCGCTCGCCATGCTGGAGGCCGTCTTCGGCACCTTCTACCTCGTGGTCATCATCGCCCGACTCGTGGCGGGTTTTGAGAGCGCCTCCCGCGCCAAACTCGACCGGTGAACGCGCTCGCGTCGGTGGCCAGAGAGCGAAGGGCTCCTTTACCGCGCCGACCCGCGCAACCGGCGCTTCGGCTCTCATTGGACGTGCGGGAAGTTGCGCTGCTGAGCTCTCGTGCCTAGCTTGGCGCAGGAACGACGAGCGACCCCGGAGAAAGCCACATGGAAGGACGGAGGCGGCCCTCTCGATCGGCGAACGCGTTTCCCCCGAATGCCGATTGGCTGGCACGGCAGGAGCCCGAAGCGATTCTCGAGCCAGACCTGCCGATCATCGATCCGCATCACCACCTATGGGAGCGAGCCGAGCACAGCTACTTGTTGCCCGATTTGCTCGCCGACCTCGGTAGCGGCCACAAAATCATCGGCACGGTCTTCGTCGAGTGCATGGCGGCGTATCGTACGGAGGGCCCTTCCGAGCTACGTCCGGTCGGCGAGACCGAATTCGTCGACGGCATCGCGGCGACGAGTGCCGGCGGCGAATACGGATCTCTTGAGATCTGCGCCGGCATCGTCGGCTTCGCCGATCTGACGCTCGGCGATCGCGTCAGGCCCGTCCTGGAAGCGCACATTGCCGCCGGGGGTCGCCGCTTTCGCGGCATCCGCCATGCCGCCGGTTGGGACGCGAGCGAGGAGGTCCGCAACAGCCACACCAATCCGCCGCGCGGACTGCTGGAGAGCGCGGCCTTCCGCACGGGCTTTGCCAACCTGGCGCCCTTCGACCTTTCTTTCGATGCATGGCTCTACCACCCGCAGCTCCCCGAGCTCCTCGACCTGGCGCGCGCCTTTCCGGAGACGACGATCGTCCTCGATCACGTTGGCGGGCCGCTTGGTATCGGTCCTTATGCCGGTCGCCGAGACGACGTGTTCGTGACGTGGAAGGACTCGATTCGGCGCCTCGCGGGCTGCGCCAACGTGGTCGTCAAGCTGGGCGGCCTCGGCATGCGAATAGGTCCCTTCGACTTCCATCGCCGCGAGAAGCCCCCGGCGTCGGCGGACCTTGCCGCGGCGTGGCGACCTTACATCGATGCCTGCATCGCCGCGTTCGGAGCGGACCGATGCATGTTCGAGAGCAACTTCCCGGTCGACAAGATCACCTGCAGCTACGCCGTCCTCTGGAACGCCTTCAAGCGGCTGGCGGCAGGGGCCTCCGCGAGCGAGAGGACGGCGCTCTTCGGCGGAACGGCGAAGCGAGTCTACCGGCTCGCCGCGTGAGCGGCGCTCGTGAGCTCGTCGACACGCTACAGAATCGGCACGCCGCGGCGGCGCCTTCCCAAGGGGAATGCTCGATCGATCCGCGCGACGTCCGCGTCGCTCAGGACGATCGTGGCAGCCCCGGAATTTTCGATGGCGTGGTCCCTGCGAGCCGCTTTGGGGATCGTGAAGAGCGAGCGGCGTCTCGTGAGGAACGCGAGCGCGACCTGCCGGGGCGTTGCAGCGTGCCCCGAGGCGATCTCCGCCAGCGCCCGGCCTCCGGCCGTATGCGGCAACGGGAACCGTCCGCTGCCGAAGGGACTGTAGCCGACGACGGCGACCTCATGCTTCTCGCACCAGGGCAGGACGAAGTGCTCGATCGTGCGTTCGCCCAAGTGGTAGAGCACCTGGTTGCAGGCAACTTTGCCGGCGCCCGCGATCGCGATGGCCCGTTCGAGATCCTCGACGCCGAAGTTGCTCACGCCCCACGTCCGGATTTTTCCCTGCTCGACGAGCCGATCGAACGCGCCAATCGTGTCCTCTAGCGGGACGGGACCCGGCCAGTGAAGAAGATAGAGGTCGAGGTGGTCGGTGCGCAGGCGCTTCAGGCTCTGCTCACACGCACGCAGCGTTCCCTCGAGAGATGCATTCGACGGCAGGACTTTGGAGGCGAGGAAGACCTGCTCCCGCCGTCCACCGATCGCCTCGGCGACGATCTCCTCGACCTCGCCACCGCCGTACATCTCGGCCGTATCGATGTGGATGAGCCCGGCGTCGATCCCGCGGGAGATCGCATCGATTGCCGCGCGGCGATCGTCACGCTCCATCTGCCAAGTGCCCTGACCGATCGGTGGCACCGGAATACCCAGATGGCCGAACGGCTTCGCTCTCGGAGGCTTGGTCTCCATGCGGCCCAAGGATTCTGCCCGTATCAGCGGAGGCGCGTAAGACGCCAAGAGCAAACTGACCCAAACGCTCCTTGAGCCGCTGGAGCGACCGGGGTAGTGGTGAAACGTAGTCCCCGGAACTTTCGCATGGCGCTTGCGGTTGAGATCCACAGATGCTCGTGAACACGTCGACGACAAGACGGATCTTTCTCCTTGCTGGGGCTGGCTTCGTCATCGTCGGCATGCGCCGGGGCGGGTTCCTCGGCCCCGCACTAGCGACGGACGCGGCTGCTTTCGAGGTCGCCAAGACGGAAGCCGAGTGGCGGCGGCTGCTCACGCCGCAGCAATTCGAAGTGCTCCGCGAAGAGGATACCGAGCGTGCATGGTCGAGCCCGCTGAACAAGGAGCATCGCGCGGGTGTGTATCGGTGCGCGGGCTGCGGCCTGCCGATCTTTTCGTCGGAGACGAAGTTCGAGAGCGGCACCGGGTGGCCGAGCTTTTGGGCCGCGCTCGAAGACTCGATCCGCACGAAGGCGGAAGGGATCGAGTACTTCTATCCCCGCACCGAGGTTCATTGCCGCCGCTGCGGCGGACACCTGGGGCACGTATTCAACGACGGCCCGCCTCCCACGCACCTCCGATACTGTATGAACGGCGTGGCACTGAATTTCGAACCGGCGCGCGCGGCGATTTCCGGAAACTGACTCGATGACACAGGCGATCATCCGTATCGCTCTACTAGCTCTGACGCTCGCCACGGGAGTGCAGGCAGCGCCCGGGACCGTCGAGAAGGCGACGTTCGCCGCCGGGTGCTTCTGGCACACCGAAGCAGCGTTCCGGAAGATCGAGGGCGTGATGTCCGTGACTTCGGGCTACACGGGCGGAACCAAGCCCAACCCGACTTACGAGGAGGTTTGCTCGGATCAAACCGGTCATGCGGAGGCGGTGCTGGTGGAGTTCGACCCCGCCAAGGTCTCGTACGAGCATCTGCTCGACGTTTTCTGGAGCGAGCATGATCCGACGACCCCCAACCGGCAGGGATGGGACGTCGGTTCCCAATATCGCT
The DNA here is from genome assembly GCA_963712515.1 of uncultured delta proteobacterium. Taxonomy (GTDB): domain Bacteria; phylum Desulfobacterota; class Binatia; order JACPRU01; family JACPRU01; genus CAVQIG01. The sequence continues at coordinate 55,783 of CAVQIG010000011.1, read as the reverse complement.
CGGCGATCTTCTATTACTCGCCCGCCCAAAGGGCGACTGCGATCGCCTCCAAGGAGCAGCTGGAGAAGAGCCACCGCTACCGCAATCCGATCGTGACCGAGATCCTCCCGGCGGGATCCTTTTATCCCGCCGAGGACTATCACCAGCGCTACTACGAGAAGCATCCCGAGGCCGAGCTGGGACATGCAGAGTGGCCATCCGCCGCCGCGGCGGCACATTAGTGGACTGTAACAGCCAAAACGGCAGCGGATCGTGCGGCCCTCGCGGCCGCTGGCTGCGTTGCTCCTCCTCCGAATATTACGCCATATTCGTCGTCGTCGCGCCTTGCCAGCGACCACGATTGCTCGCACGCTCCACTACCGTTTTGGCTGTTACAATCCACTAGCCGACGCATCAGGTTTCGCCCTCTCGTCGACCCCGCAAGAGGAGATACGTCATGGGCTTTGTGAAGACCAACGAAGAGATCGCCCGTATCCAGACTAGACTCGCGGAGCCGCGCTTCCTGAGCGCGCAGCTGCTCACGGTCCAATACCTCACGAGACCCGAGATCATCCGCCACGTGCTGCCCCCCGGCCTCGAACCGACCGAGCAGCCCGTGGCGACGGTCATGCTCGGCCACTGGGGCCGCAGCAACGTCTGCCACGCGTTCTCCGGCGCCTGCTTCTACGTGCAAGCGCGGCACGAGGAACACGTGGGCGACTATTGCCTCGCGATGCAGATGTCGACGGACGCGGCGATCATCTTCGGCCGCGAAGTGTTCGGTGAGCCCAAGAAATACGCGAAGACGACGCTCGAGCGGAGCGGCAGCACGCTCAAGGGACGGGTCGAGCGCTACGGGAGCCCGATCATCCGTATCGAGGCGACCATGCAGAAGAAGGAGCCACTAGCGGAGGGAGGCTTCATCAACTTCCACTACAAGTTCTTGCCGAAGTGCGACGGAAAGGGCCTCGAGTGGGATCCGGTGCTGGTCATGGCGAGCTTCAAGACAAAGCCGACGCTCATCGAGAGCGGCAAAGCGACCCTTGCGCTCGCCAACACCGTGTTCGACCCGCTCGGCGAGATCGAGATCCGCGAGGTGCTCGGGGCAACCTACGTCGAGGCCGACACTTACAGCCGCTGCCAGACGCTCGCGCGCATCGACGCCGAGGCGTTCCTACCCTACGCCTACAGCAAGAATGACGACTACGCCGCGCTGGACAACGAGGCAGGAGCGCCGGGCGGGCAGGTGCGGGTGGCGTAGCGTTTTTCAAACTCGCCCCTTCAGCCGTTCGAGCCGCTTCTCTACCTCGGTCACCTGTGGCCGGAGCTCTTCGTCGCAATCCTTCCAGAGCTCGAGGAAGCGCGAGTAATGGAAGACTGCCTTCTCGCGGTCGCCGAGCTTCTCGTAGATCTCGGCGCGGCGCAGGTGAGAGGGCGCGAGATATACGCGGTCATAGTGAGGGCCGTGTAGGCCGCAATGTCGGTGAACATGATCGCGGCGAGCCTCCGGGTTTCGGAGGGCATGCCGGAACCAGCGAACGAGCGGCTCTTCAAGTTCTTCACGTTCCGCGTGGCTGAGGGTTCTCAGTCTAGTCGATCAGACTTTTGCGACGAGCCGGGACGCAAACTCACCGCGGTCTGACTATCGTGAGGTTTGGGAAATAGCGGCGAAGGTAGCCGCGATCGATCGCTGCGATTCGGTGAGCGTGCTCCGAAGCATGCGCGCCGATCAGGAAGTCGGGCACCAGATGCTCTCGCGGTCCGCCTTGACGTCGGTAGTCCTTGAAGATGCGGCCGGCGAGCTGAGAAGCCGCGAGCGAGGTCGGACTGAAGACGATTCCCAGGTCGCGCAGGCTGCGGCGGAACTTTCTCGCGTCCATGAGAACGGCGTAGTACTCCGCCGCGACGACGTCGCAGACGGCCAAATCCCCTTCGGAGCGGGCGGCGATCAACAGATCCACCCACGCCTCCGCATCGCTTTCCCCTTTCGCGATCGCAATGAGAACCGATGTATCGACTGCCGTCGTCACCGGCGCCTTCGTCGAGCGGAGGGGAGCTCCACAGGGCCGCGCAGCTCATCGAGCCACTCCTCCAGGTTCTTGTGCCTGAGCTCGGAGCGGCCGACGCCGACGACGGAGCGCATTCGCGTCGGATCGACGCTCTTCCTCGCTCGAAGATGATCGGCGCCGGCGTCGAAATCGAGAACCGTTCCCGGGTGTAAGCCGAGCTTCCTGCGGATCGCATGGGGAATCGTGATCTGCCCCTTGCTGGTCACGGTTGCCTTCATGGACCGGACGGTAAGGAGGTAAGTAAGGAAAGTCAAATCGGACGCAGTCGGTGTTCCATGCGCTGCGCCAGACCGACGGTGTGCCCCTGGGCGGTGTAGTCCATGCGCAGATCGTCCCCGATCCGGCCGACCACAACCTCTCCCGAGTTGAGCCCCATCCGGGTCGCGAAGCTTGTCGCATGAGTACACCGCACCTCGTCCGCATGGGCTCGGAGCGCCTCGCGCAGGTGCAGAACGGCGAGGCAGGCCCGTCGCGCGTGGTCCTCGTGCGCGATCGGCGCTCCGAAGAGGGCCATGATGCCGTCGCCAGTGTATTGATTCACCGTGCCCTCGAAGCGGCGCACGCCGTCGGTGAGCATCTGGAAGAAGCGGTCCAGGATCTTGAGCCACTCTTCGGGATCGAGCTGCTCGGTGCCAGATCTCGAGGAAAAGCTTTTCCGACGGAACTACCTCCATCGCATTCGAGAAATTCAGAATGAACTACCGCTACGCTCGCCGCTTGCGCGCTTGGAGCGCGTGAGATCGCCGACGACCAGAGCCTGCTGAGAAGGGTTAGCGAGAGCCGTCCGGATCGTCGGAGGACCCGGCATGCTGCGCGAGGAGTCGTTTGGGACTGCGTATCCCTGCTCAAACTCTTATCCAATCGAGACACCAATGGGCAAGTCGATAGACAGACGGCCCACGACGCGAGACCCCGTAGGAATTCCTGAGTATCACGCACGGGATGCGTGCTTCACGGCCCGAAGCAATCTGGACAACGAACCGTCGATCATTCAGTGTCCGGTTCAGCGGGAGATTCCCTTGTTGAGACGCGTCTTGATAGGCAACCGAGGCGAGATCGCCATTCGCATCGCCAAGGCAGCTTCCGCCCTCGGTGTGGAATCCGTGGGCGTGTACGCGCCGGTCGATGCCTTCTCGCTACACACCCGCTTCACGACCGAAGCGCGCGAGATCGTAGCGCGAGGAGCCAAGGGCAAAGATTCGGTCGGGGCGTACCTCGACGCCGGCGCACTCATCCGCATCGCGAAAGCGAGCGGCTGCGATTCCGTCCACCCAGGCTACGGGTTCCTGGCCGAGAACCCTGCATTCGCCGAGCTCTGCGCGGCCGAGGGTCTCGTCTTCATCGGTCCGCCGCCCGCGGTGCTCGCCCTCTTCGGCGACAAGATCCGCGCACGCTCGCTCGCACGGTCTCTCGGCATCCCCATCGTACCCGGAAGCGGCGAGGCGCTGACGTCGCCGAACGAAGCGTCGGAGCTGGCGCGCGAGCTCGGCTACCCCGTCATGCTCAAGGCGTCGGCAGGCGGAGGCGGGCGCGGGATGCGCGTCGTGCAGAACGCGGAAGCGATGGCCGAGGCCTTCGCCCGCTGCCAAAGCGAGGCGCAGGCTGCCTTCGGCGACGGCTCGGTGTTCGTGGAGCGGCTGATCTCTCGCCCGCGACACGTCGAAGTGCAGATCCTCGCGGACGCGCACGGCAACGTGATCCACCTCCACGAGCGGGACTGTTCGGTGCAGCTCCGCCACCAAAAGGTAGTGGAGATGGCGCCGGCGCCGGGTCTCGACGAGTCGCTGCGAGAGCATATCCTCGAGGACGCGATCAAGCTGGCGAGCGCAGCGGACTACGTCAACGCGGGGACCGTGGAGTTCCTCGTTTCTCCGGAGACCGGCGAATACTTCTTCATCGAGTGCAACCCGCGTATCCAGGTGGAGCACACCGTGACCGAACAGGTGACGGGCGTCGATCTCGTCGAGGCGCAGTTCCAGATCGCGTCCGGCGCGACGCTCGCTGCGCTCGGCTTGGGCGACCAGCGAGCCGTCGGCGCGCCGCGGGGCTTTGCGGTCGAGGCCCGCGTCGTGGCCCGGGGAGCGGGCACGATCAGCGGTTACAAGGAGCCCTCGGGGCCCGGTGTGAGGGTCGACGCCTGCGCTTATCTCGGCTACGCGCCGCCGCCGGACTTCGATCCGCTGCTCGCCAAGGTGATCGGCTCGTCCAGCTCCACGTCGTCTCTTGCCTCTGCCGTCGATCGAACGCTCCGTGCGCTGGATGAGTTCCACATCGCGGGGCTGCCCACGAATTTGCCGGAGCTCCGCGCCATCCTCTTGCACCCGGACGTTCGGGCCGGAGATGCGCGGACCTCGCTCCTCGAGGAGGACCCCGAGATCCTCCGAGCCGCGGCGTCTTCCGCGAGCGCAAACGGTGGGCCGTTGGCCTTCCTGCAGAAGCAGGCCACGACCCTCCGCGCGGATTCGGTTGGCCGGGCGGTTTCGTTCGGAGCCGCGGCCGGTTCTCCGATGCCGAGCCTCGACGCGAGAGACGGAGCGCGAGCTGTGGAGTGCCCCATGGGAGGCGCCGTAGTGGAGCTCCGCGTGCGCGAGGGCGACACCGTGGCCGCCGGCGACACGGTGCTAGTCGTCAGTACGATGAAGATGGAAACCCTTCTCGCGGCGCCGTGCTCGGGCGTGGTGACCGCCGTGCAGCCATTGAGCGTCGGTGACACCGTCGCGGCCGGGCAGGTCGTGGCGTTGGTCGCACAGGCGGACGGTGCCGCCGAGCGCCGCGCTCCCACACGATCCGAGGCCGGCGGCGGGACATGGCGGGGTCTTCTGGAAGAGATCAACACCCTGAAGCGCTTCGCGCACGACAGGCTTGCGCCCGGCTCGACCGACCCCGGCGTGATCCGCCAGCGCAAGCGCGGCAAGCTCACGTGTAGGGAGCGGATCAACTTGTTGCTGGACGACGGCTCGTTCCAGGAAATCGGGAGCGTGGCCGGCTTCGCCTCCTACGACGAAAATGGGAGCGTCACGGCTTTCACGCCCGCCAACCACGTCGGGGGCTGGGGCAAGATCGACGGCCGCACGGCGGTGGTTTGCGCCGACGACTTCACGTCACGCGGCGGGCACGCGGACGGCGCAATCGCGGCAAAGAGCATGCATCTGGACCGCCTGTCGCTGGAGCTCCGCGCGCCCTGCGTGAGGATGCTGGACGGCTCGTCGGGGGGCGGCAGTGTGGCCGCGATGGTCCCCCAGCAGAAGAAGGAAGGCGAGAGCCGCGCGAAAGGAGAGCCGGGACGCGATCGAGCCAGGCAGGCCGCGGGTCGCGGGCACCGGCGGATCGTTCTTGCCTGGGCACCTGGGCAGCTCCTTCTACGCGGAGCAGCTCGCCACCGTACCGGTGGTCAACCTGTTGCTCGGCAGCGTAGTCGGCATCGGCGCCGCCAAGGCCGTGCTCGGCCACTTCTCGGTGATGGTGCGCGACATCGCGCAGCTCTTCGTGGCCGGGCCCCCCGTCGTGCAGCACGCGATGGGGTACGACATCACCAAGGAGGATCTCGGAGGGTGGCACATCCACTGCCGCAACGGTTCGGTCGACAACCTCGCGGAGACCGAGGAAGAGGCGGCGGAGATGACGAAGCGGTTCCTCTCGTATCTGCCGTCCAGCGTCTACGAGCCGCCCCCGATCTTGCCGCCTAACCCGAGCGACCCGCCTGACCGTCGCGAAGAAGAGCTGTTCTCGCTCATCCCGCGAAAACGCACGACGACGTTCGACATGCGCAGAGCCATCCGGTTGATGGCGGACGACGGCTCGTTCTTCGAGATCGGGCCGCTCTGGGGCACGGACCAGATCACCGGCTTCGTGAGATTCAACGGCCACACGCTCGGCGTCCTCGCGTCCGACAGTAGACACCCGAACGGCGGCGCACTCACGGCGGACGGCTGCAGCAAGCTCACGCGGCATCTCGATCTGTGCGACCTCTTCCACGTGCCGATCCTGAACCTCGTGGACAACCCCGGCTTCGCCGTAGGCCTCGAGCACGAGCTCACCGGGACGATCCGCCGGGGCGGGGAGTGGATGATCGCTTTTGCCCAGGTGAGCGTGCCCATCTTCACCGTGCTCATGCGCCGGAGCTTCGGCGTAGCCGGGAACAACTACGCCACCCCGCAGGAACGGCCGTCGGTGCGTGTGACGTGGCCGGCCGCGGACGTGGGCGGCATCCCTCCGGAGGGTGGCATCGAGGCCGCGTACAAGCGCCAGCTCGCGGAGGCGGAGAACCCCGAGGCGCTGCGGGCCGAGCTGATGGCGCGCATCGAGAGCGCCCGGGGACCTCTGGGACCGCTGTCGAAGTTCCAGATCGAGGAGATGATCGACCCGAGGGACACGCGGCGCATGGTCTGCGAGTGGGTGGAGACGGCATACAAGGTGGTCTCGCAGCCGGCTCGGTTCGTGCCCAGGGCGCTCCAATTCAGGCCGTAGGGGCCGGTTAAACTGAGTACTACAGGCTGCCGGCTCAGACGACGCCGTCGGTCTTCAGGCGTTCCAGGTCTGCGGCCGTCATCCCCAGCAGCTCGCCGTACACCTCGCCATTGTGTTCTCCGAGGAGCGGCGCAGCCTTGACCTCGACCGGAGAATCCTCCAGCCGCACCGGGCACCCCGGCATCGTGAACTCGCCGCGCACCGGATGATTCACGGTAACGATCATGCCGCGCTCTTTCATGTGCGGATCGTTCAGCAGCTCCACGCTGTCCAGCACCTTGCCGCACGGCACGCCGGCTTCGCCGAGGATTCTCATCACCTCGTGCTTGCTGTGCTTGCCGGTCCATTCGTTGATGATCGCGGTCAGCGCCTCGACGTTGTGGGCGCGCGACCGCGCATCGTTAAATCGCTCATCGTCGGCGAGGTTGGGCTGCCCGATCGCGTTGCAGAGGTTCTTCCACATTTCGGGCGTGGTGCAGAGGATGAAGACGTAGTCGTTGTCGCCACCCGGGGCGCACGGGTAGATATCCCCGGGTGCAGCGGCCGGGACACGATTGCCCGTGCGCGGCACCGGCTTACGCGTCACATAGGTGCCCATCATCGGGACACGGCAGAAATTCAGCACCGCTTCCTGCATCGACAGCTCAACCTTCTGCCCTTTGCCGGTGCGCTCGCGCTGGACATAGGCAGCCAGGACACCGATCGCCGCGTGCATGCCCGTGCCGGTATCGCCGATCGTCGGCCCCGGCTTCAGTGGAGGTGTGCCGTGAAATCCGGTCAAGCCCATCGCGCCGCCGGACGCTTGCGCGATCATGTCGAAGCTCTTGTACGAGCTGTACGGCCCGGTGGTGCCGAAGCCCTTGATCGTGAGGTAGATGAGGCGTGGATTGATGTCGCGGAGCGCTGTCGTAGCCGAGGCCCAGCCCTTCGAGAGTTCCGAGCGAGTAATTCTCGCTCAGGATATCGACCTTCTTCACTAGGTCTTGGAAAATCTTGCGGCCCTCGTCGCTCTTCAGATTGAGCGTGATGCTGCGCTTGTTCGCGTTGAGCAGCATGAAATAGTACGAGTCGACGCCTTGCTTTTCGGTCAGCAGCCACCGCCCCTGCTCGCCCGCCTTTGGCGATTCGACCTTGATGACGTCCGCGCCGAGCCACGCGAGCATCTCCGTGCACGAAGTGCCGGCTTCGAACTGCGTCAGATCGAGGATCTTCAAACCCGCCAGAGCCTTTTCCATTGGACACTCTCCCCGCGCTCGCGGCCCCTGATCATCAGAGCCTTCTTCCATTTCGCCCGAAACGGCATGTCCCATCCTATTGCTGGCGGCGAGCGGGTGTGCACGAGTTGGCCGCTCGCTAGGTACTCGAGCTCCTCCGGAGTCGATTGTCGCCCCAGAATCGCGTTGCGATGAGGATGACGCCCAAAGCGGGCGATCACGTCTCGATGTCCGCGAGCTTGCGACGCCGAGTGCTCCAATATCTTCCGGAGCCCCGGCGGCGCCTGTTCCGCGAGTTGCCGTGTGAGGTCGACCGCACGCTCCTGATGCGAGAGCTCCTCGGAGTGCCCCAACGGTAGGACGAAGAAGGTCTTCTCCCACGGGGTCTCTAGGGCTGCATAGTGACCGACCTCGATCCCTTCAAGCGCCAGTGCGACGGCCTTTGGATCTTGCGCGAACGCCCGTGCGGTGTTCCGATAAACCGAGCGCGAAAACTGATCGAGAACGACGATGAGCGCCAGCCGAGGCCGTGGCATCTGCGCCCAGTGATCGAGTTCCCCGCGCGTCGCGCGCTCGAGGAGCATCGAAAACCGCTCGGAAACGGCCGAGTCGGCCCCGCCGCGAAACCACCATTCGAACTGCCGGACCATCCGCGCGTGGTCGGCGCTCGATAGCTCGGGAAGCCAGAAGCGGAGGACTTCTTCCGACTCGTCAATCCGCACAGTCGATTGCTCCCTACGCTCACGCACAATGCGCGCAATCAGGAGCCAGATCAAAGGACCATGCACCCGATCGCAAAACGCGCGCTTCTCGGCTCAGCCTTGCTGGTCGTTGCCGTCTGGGCGGCTGATGATCTCTACGTCCGACGGAAGATGGCCGCGGCGAAAGCCGACGACCCGTTCGAAACGGTGACCTGCCCGCGAGTTCTGGCGATCCCCCGGACACAATCCTTGCTGGTTCGTCAAACGCCAAGCTCGAAGGATCGTGCCGATGGCGATCGTGCCATTCTTTCCGTGACCGCTGCCGGGCCACTACTCGAGGACGACGAACTGGTGCGGCGCCAACGGTACCCTCACGAAAGTCGAGCCGTCCGGAGCGCGCTCGACGGGCACGCTCCCTGTGTTTCCGTAGCGGTAGCGCATGACGTCGCCGACCTTGTGCAATGTGGCGTCGACGATGACGGCGTCCTGGCGCGGCTGGCCGGCCACGTTGTAGGCGACGAGCACCTCGCGACCGTAGAGGATGCGGGAGAAGGCCAGAGTGTAGGCGAATCCGAAGGGCAAGCCGAAGTGGATACCGTCTCCGGAGATCTCGCGAAAATACATCCGTCCGAAGCGCAGGGAGGGCGTGCGTCTGCATCACCTCCGCGATCTTGGCGATCTCCGTGTAGACGCGGCAGCCAGTGTTCAGGAGATTGGTCCCGGCCGTCGACCGGTCGAACATGGCCTCCCGCATGGCGTTGTCGCCGCCGTGGCCCTCGAAACCTTGCTCCGTCCCGTAGTAGATGCACGGCGTGCCGAGAGCACACAGTAGATAGCCGACGGCGGCGATCACCTGATCGTCCGGCGCTCCGTTGGCGAAGCGGCCGCCCGGCTGCCAGAAGGAGTCGTGGTTGTCGACGAAGGTGACGAGGTAGCGGCCTAGCTCGCCGCGGTTGAGGGCACGTGCTTGTTGCGCCGCTAACCGGCGGATGAGGGCGGCGGGCTCCGCGAAGCCCTTGAGCACGTCCCGAAGCGCCGCGTTCGAGGCGTTGCCCTCGGCGAGGCGAAAGTCGAGCACGGAGTCCAGGCCGAAGAAGACGGTGTCCGCGCCGGCCCCGCGGGAGGTGTTCGGGCCGATGTAGCGGTCGATGATCTCGTCGTCGGGCGCGGCCACCTCGCCGAAGAGGAAGAAGCCCCGCTTCCCCAGCGAGTAAGCGTATTCCCGGACGCCCGAGCAGAAGCGGGAGCAGGCGAGCTCGCCCATGTGCTTGACCGCGTCCACGCGGAAGCCGTCGATGTCGGCCTCGCGGATCCAGTAGCAGTGAGCCTTGATGAGGATGTTGATGAGCTCCGAGCCGGCTTGGTCGTCGTCGTTGGCGAAGTCCTTGAGCCCGACCAGATCGCCGTGCTGATTCTCGGGATAGCTGTCCCAGCCCGATCCGGTGATGTTGCCCCGGCGGTGATAGTAGTCGGGGTTCCGGAGCTCGGTGGGGATCGGTCGGTCGCCCCGGCGCCAGGCTCCGAACGGGAACTGCTGATCGCCGGCGTAGTCCCGGCTCGGCCTGATCCTGGTACGTCCAGTTGTCGCCCGAATGGTTGATCACCACGTCGAGAATGATGCGCAGAGGATGCGCGCGTCCGTTCCTCTTGTAGGCGTGGGCGGCGTCTACCAGGTCGACCAGATCCTGTTTGGTGCCGAAGTGCGGGTCGACGCTGAGATAGCTGTTGATGTTGTAGCCGTGGTACGCGCCGGGATTGTTCTCGAAGACCGGCGACAGCCAGATGGCCGTGCAGCCGAGGCCGGCGATGTAGTCGAGGTTCCGGGTGATGCCGCGGAGCTTGCCGCCGTAGAAATCGTCGGGTACGGCCACTCCGGGCGACCGAGCCGGGCGCGGGGTGCAGGCCCTCGCTTGATCGTCATGGAAGCGATCCACCAACAGGAAGTAGATGAACTCCTCACGCCACTCCCGGTCGCTTTGAAAATAGATCCTGTCCGGCGGGGGAGCGAGATCGAGCTGAGCGATCGAGGTCGGGGTGGTCATGATGTCGTCTCCTCTTGTGAGTCGCTCGCATCCCAGCCCGCGACCGCGAACGTCGGTGCGCGACCGAATCCGGATGAAGATGGTACTACCCGGCACGCGGCCGCGCGAAGCCTGATGCGCGACCCCATCGTGATGGAGGATACTCTTCCTCGATGATGGCCGGTAACAGGCGCTACCTGGACGACCCCTACTGCCGCACGACGACCGCGGAGGTGACCGCGAGCACGGACGGCTGGTGCACGCTGTCCCAGACCGTGTTCTACCCCGGCGGAGGTGGTCAGCCGTGCGACCGAGGAAAGTTGGTCGCGCTCGGCGAAGCGATCGCGGTGTCGGGCGTGCGCGAAGACGAGGCGGGCCGCATCTGGCACTGCGTCGGATGCGACCTCGCCGTCGGCACCCCCGTCGAGGCCGCCATCGACTGGCCGTTTCGACATGCGCTCATGCGGCACCATGCGCTCTTGCACATCGTCAACGCGCTGGTGCGCGACCATTACGGCGGCGTGATGACCGGATGCCAGCTCGGCCCGGATCGCTCGCGCATCGATTTCAAGCTCCCCGCCTTCGCGCGCGACGAACTCGCCGAGCTGGAGGCTCGAGTGAACGAGGTCATCGCCCGCGGCCTTTCCGTGAGCGCGTCGGTCATCGACGAAGACGAGTACCGCCGGCGGCCCGAGCTGGTGCGCACGCTCAACGTCACGCCCCCAGTCGTCGACGGGAGAGTCCGCATCGTGACGATGGCCGGCTTCGATGCGCAGGCGTGCGGCGGCACGCACGTGCATTCGACCGCCGAGATCGGCCGCGCCCGGTTGGTCAAGTTCGACAACAAGGGCAAAGACAACAAGCGCTTCTATTGGCAGCTCGAGTAGGCGCTACCTGGAGTTGGGGCCGGCGGCCAGGACGCGAATCAATCCGGCTTGGGCATCCCTTCCATGTCGATCGGCTCGTAGTAGTGCCGATCACCGAGCGAGGCCACGTCCGCGAAGAACTCCGGCTGCGCGTTCAGCTGTCCGGTCAGCGCCGGGTCGGCGAGCACGTAGGTCTGGCGTCGGAAGTTCCAGCTTTCGGGGCGAAGCGCGACCGCCTTCTTGAGATACTTCTGCGCCGCGGCCAGATCGCCCTTCTCTTGGAAGTGCTTGCCGAGCCGGAACCACGCCGTGGCCAGCGCGGCGTCGGCCGTGGGCATGCGCGTGCGGCGGATGGCCTCCTCGAGCTTGTACGCGTGGGGGCTCCGCTCGCCGTTCTTCACCCAGTCGCGCAGTGCGTTGACGTAGACGCTCCGGGCCTTCCGCCCCGCTGCCGCGGCGTCCTCGGGCAACGCGAACGTCGCCGGATCCATCTTGCGGAACGTGTCGGTCGATCCACCGCTCTCGGGGGGACGAACGATCCGTCCCTTCTCGTCGATCCACACGGCGGTCGGCACGTTCACCATGTCGTAGAGCTCGGCGACGACGTGCTTCTCGTCGATCAGGCAGGGATACGTCGGCCGTCCGGCACGGCTCCAGAGGTCGTCGTCCCAGCCCATCAGGTTCTTCGCGACTGGCGCGAGCTCAGGCGGCGGACCGTCGGCCTCGATCGCGGCCCGCGCCGCCGCGGGGCCGGCGCTATCGAGCGCGATCGCGATGACGACGAAGTTCTGGCCCCGGAGCTCCTCGTAGATGGCCTGCCACACGGGCAGGTCGAAGCGGCATCCTCACCAGGAGGCCCAGGCGTAGAGCAAGACCTTCTTGCCCCGGTAGTCGGACAGACGATGGATGCGCCCGCTCAGATCGGGCAGCGCGAAGTCGGGTGCCTCGCCGGACCGAAGCCGGCTGCGCTTGATATCAGCCGGCTCGGCGAACAGCCACACGCGACCTTCGTCGTCGTGAACGACCGGCTCGCCGACCTGGCGCGCGAGCGCGGCGAGATCGAATCGGTCCCCGCGGAGCCACGACCGGTCTCGAGGCAGCGGCACGCACACCTCCCCCTTGCAGGCCCCCTCGGGCTTGAGTTGCCAGCCACTCGCCCGCTCCAGATCCGCGACTGGAACCCAGAGGTGCTCTCCCTCGGCTGACGCCTCTCCGATCTCCGAAACCTGGTCACGATAAAGGACGGTCGCTGCCATGCTCGGTCCCCTTTCCCTCAGCCCCTTATCTCAGCCGGGCGCCGCTCGCAAAGAGCAGCCGCGGCGACAAGGCGTGGAGGTCGAGCTCGGGCTTGTCCTTCCGCGAGGCCGGGCATCCCAACCTCCCTCTCGACCATCGAATCGCATCCGCTGCGGTCAGGCGAACTTCGGCAACACGTATTTCCGGAAGCGCTCGAGCGACGCCAAGATCTTGTCGCGGGGAAGCCCGCCGAAGTCGATGAGCATGCCGACGTGCGTGATCCCCATGGCTTCGAGCTCGCGTATGCGCGCGGCACATTGATCCGGATCGCCGAACACCACACGGTTCGGATAGAGGAACGTGTCGTAATCGAACTTGGTGAGCGCTTCGCTGAGGCCGTCGTAGCCGACGTAGGCCTCCGAGTGCTGGGCGTCGCGGCTCGACTCCGAGAACTGCCCCAGGTAGCGCATCAGTGGCGCGCGCGGCCTCTTGCTTCCCCTCTTCCGCGGTCTCTCCGCAATAGAAGTGCGACGCACAGACGACTTCGCCCGATGTGCCGTGGCCGGCGGCGGCGAACGACGAGCGGTAGAGATCGATGTTCTGCTTCACCAGCGCAAGGTCGGGAGACGCGTAGGGGACGACGAGGAGATTGTGGCCCTGCGTGCCCGTCCACTGGAACGACTGCGGCGTGAACGCGCAGGCGACGTAGAACGGCGGCATCGGCTTCTGCAGCGGCTTCGGCAGCACGCGCACGTTCTTCACCTTCGTGAACCTGCCGTCGAACGAGAATCGATCCTCGCTCCACGCCTTGCGGATCACCGCGTGCGCTTCCTCAAACGCGATCCGGCTGTCGTCCATCTTCCGTTGAAAGGCGTCGAACTCACACTTCTGAAAGCCGCGCCCGATGCCGAAGATCACGCGCCCGCCCGAGAGCTGATCGAGCATGGCGAATTGCTCGGCGACGCGGATCGGGTCCTGGAGGCCGATGATGACGATGCCCGAGGCGATCTTCAGCCTTTTCGTTCGCGCCGCGATCGCCGCGCCGAGCACGGGGATCGACGGAACGTGGCCGCCGTAGTCGAAGAAGTGATGCTCGGCGAGCCACACCGCCTCCATGCCCATCCGCTCGGCTTCGTCCACTTGTGCGAGAAGGCCGTCGTAGAGGCCGCGCACGCTGCCGTGGACCTCTTCGACGTAGCTCGTCAGATAGAATAGAGAGAATTTCATTTCATCACCCGCTTGACATCCACGTCGTCTTCCATGCCGAGGCCCTCGAGCGACGCCTCGAACCGCACCTTCATCGCTCCATAGTCAGCGTAGTCGAGTCCGAGCCGCTCAAATCACTTCGCGATCCGGCGCGGGAAGGATGCTCGCGAGCCTTCGGTACACCGCCGGATTGAAGGTCAGCCCGATGTGGCTCCCGGAGACTTCGACGTTTGTTGCACGGGGATCGCGCTCCATCGCGGCCGGATGGCGCACGATGCGGTCGCCGCGACTATAGATCGCAGTCATACGCACCTCATCCGGTAGGCGGCCTCGGGCCATCAGCAACGGTGAACCGAGCGCGATCACGTGGCGGATGACTCGGGGGCGGCGAGCCGCTACCGCACGTCCCTGCAGGCCGCCCATGCTATGGCCGATGATTGTCACCCGCTGACCGCTGCGCTGAAACTGGGCTTCCGCGAGTTCCCCCACTTCGCTGAGAAGCGACTCCGACCATCCTGGATTTCGCTGCAGACCGGAAGGCACGGGACTGTAGCCGATCCGGCGAAGCCAGTCGCGCAGCGGGCCCAGGTAACGGTCTCCGCCGTAGAGCCCGGGCAGGACGAGCACCGGCCGCCCATCGCCGCGGCGCGCGCCGACACCCCAGAAGACGGGTTCGACCAGCAGCAGCCCGAGCTCCGCAGCGGGCCTCCATGCTTCGTCCGCGAGGTCGGCAAGGCCGAAATCACGCGCTTCGCGATTCGCATTCACATCTCCACGATTATCGCGTTTTGCGGCGGGGATCGACCGGCAGCCCATTGATTCTCAGAGCAGGAGACGGGGATTGAACCCGCTCGAGTGCCGAATTTCCTAGTGTTTTCGCGGGCGCCAAAGCTCCAGAGCTACAAGATGGCCGGCTTTGCCGAGGCGCCTCCGTCCAATGAAGCACGCGCGCCTCGCGCTCATCGGGGAGGACACTTGACTCACGACCATCAAGCTCGGAAGACACCGACCTGTACCCGGAGGCCCTCATGGCCAAGCGCATCCTCGTGGCCGGCGCGATTGCGGCGCACCCGCTCGGTGGTGGCGGCAACACCTGGGCCTTTCTGCAGTGGGTGCTGGGCTTTCGACGACTTGGTTTCGACACCTACTACATCGAGCACATTGATAAACAGCGCTGCATCGACAGCGAGTGGCAACCGGTGGCCTTCGCCGAGTCAGCCAATGCGCGCTACTTTGCCGAGGTGATGCAGCGCTTTGGGCTCGACGACCGCGCGGGCCTCATCGAGATCGATGGCCCGGGGCACGTGGGCTTGTCGCGCCACGAGCTCGAGCAGCTCGCCGGGGGCTCCGATCTACTGGTCAATATGTCGGGACGATTTCACCTGACCTCCATATCGAGCCAGGTGCGCCGCCGCATGTACGTGGACCTGGATCCCGGCTTCGTGCAGATCTGGCAGACTCAATATGGCGTCGACATGAACCTCCCGGGGCACGAGCTGTACGTGACGGTCGGCCTCAACCTGGGTGCCCCCGACTGCCCGATGCCGACGTGCGAGCCGGCAATGGCAACCCACCCTGCCGCCGGTGGTGTTGGACCACTGGGAGACGGCACTACCATCGCGCCGGGCTTACACCACCGTCGCCGATTGGCGCGGCTACGGCCCGGTCGAGTGGAATGCCGTCTGGTACGGGCAGAAGGCACAAGAGTTTGTGCGGATCATCGATCTGCCGCGGCGCTCGGGGGTGCCATTGGAGCTGTGCCTGGCAATCCATCCGGACGAACCGGAGCGCCGGGCGCTCATCGAGCACGGCTGGCATCTGGTCTCGCCGCGCCTTCACGCCGCCACGCCGGATTCCTACCGCAACTATATTCAAGCGTCACGCGGCGAGGTCACGGCCGTCAAGCACGGTTACGCCGCTGGGCGTACGGGCTGGTTCAGCGACCGTAGTGCTTGCTATCTCGCGGCCGGCCGGCCCGTCATCATGCAAGACACCGGCTTCGGCAGCCATTTGCCGACCGGCGCCGGGTTGTTGACGTTCACGGATCTAGACGGCGCTGCCGACGCGCTGGCTAACGTCGAAGCCAACTACCACCACCACGCCAGCGCTGCCAAGCAGTTGGCGCGCCGGCATTTTGACTCCGACGTGGTTCTGACACGTTTGGTCGACTTGGCGAAGCTGTGACACAGCAACCGCAGCGGCGTGCGCGTCCTCGGGCTTGCGTCGCCCTTCGAAGCGCCGCAAGCTAGCGGACCGTGGTGACCGAGAGCTACCCCGAACCCAAGCCCGGCGTGCCGCGGGGCGTCGCCCTGCTTCGCGATCCACTCCTCAACAAGGGCACGGCGTTCACCGAAGCCGAGCGCGCCGCGCTCGGGCTGAAGGGCCTGCTACCGCCACACGTCTTCACGATCGAGGAGCAGGTCGGGCGCGTGCTCGAAAACTACCGCAGGAAGGAGAACGACCTCGAACGTTACATCCATCTCGTGAGCCTGCAGGATCGCAACGAGACGCTCTTCTACCGCGTGTTGACGGAACACCTCGAAGCCATGATGCCGATCGTGTACACACCCACGGTCGGGCAGGCGTGCCAGCAATTCGGTCACCTCTTCCGGCGCTCGCGCGGTCTCTACGTCTCGTACGCGGACCGGGGCAACATCCCCGCGAGCATCCGCAACTGGCCGCAGCGTGACGTGCGGGTGATCGTCATGACCGACGGCGAGCGCATCCTCGGCCTGGGCGATCAGGGCTCGGGCGGGATGGGCATCCCGATCGGTAAGCTCTCGCTCTACACGGCGTGCGCCGGCATCCATCCGGCAACGTGCCTCCCGGTGATGCTCGATGTAGGCACCGACAACGAGGCGCTGCTGGCCGACCCGCTCTACATGGGGCTTCGCCAGCGCCGCGTGCGCGGCCCGGAATTCTTCGCGTTCGTGTCCGAATTCATCACCGCGGCTCGCGCGGCCTGGCCGAAGGCCCTCGTCCAGTTCGAGGACTTCGCCAACACCACGGCCTTTCCTCTGCTGAAGCACTGGCGGGACAAAGCGTGCACGTTCAACGACGACATCCAGGGTACCGCAGCGGTCACGCTCGCGGGCATCTTCTCGGCGCTGCGTCTGACCAGGAAGTCGCTCCGGGATCAGAACATCCTCTTTCTCGGTGCCGGTGAAGCTGGGATTGGCATCGGCGATCTCATCGTCTCGGCGCTGGTCGACGAGGGCATGGCGCTCGAGGATGCGCGCCGCCGTTGCTGGTTCGTGGACTCGAAAGGGCTCGTGGTGCGCAGCCGAGAGGACCTGGCCGAGCACAAGCTCCGCTACGCGCACGACGTCCCGCAAGTACCGGACCTCCTAGGTGCCGTTCGGGCGCTCGAGCCGACCGCCATCATCGGCGTCTCGACGATCGCCAAGTCGTTCCATCGGTCGGTCGTCGAGACAATGGCTCGGCTCAACGAGCGCCCGATCATCTTCGCGCTCTCCAACCCGACGTCGAAGTCGGAGTGCACGGCGGAGGAGGCGTACACTTGGTCGAAGGGCAAGGCCATCTTCGCCAGCGGCAGTCCGTTCCCGCCGTTCAGCTTCGGGGGCAGGACGATCGTTCCGGGCCAGTGCAACAACTCGTACATCTTCCCGGGCGTGGGCCTCGGCGTCGTCGCCAGCGAGGCCAAGCACGTCACCGACCGCATGTTCGCGCAGGCGGCCAAGGCTCTGGCGCAGCAGACCTCCGAGGCCGACCTGGAGATGGGCCGGATCTACCCGTCGCTGGCGCGCATCCGGGAGGTCTCTGCGGCCATCGGCGCGGCGGTGGCCGCCGTTGCCTTCGCCGACGGGATCGCGGGCGTCGCGAAGCCCGACGACGTGCTCCAGTTGGTGAAGTCGAAGATGTGGACGCCGCAATACCAGAGCTACCTCGCCTGACTGCGTGGCTGGCCTCGCCGGGGACCGGGTCCGCGGTGGTAGTCTGCTGACCGAGAATCGAAGCGGGTAGTCGATGCGTTGCTGACGCAGGCCACGGGCTACGGCGAGCGCAGCGCCGCTGTGACGATGCTGAGCCAGAGCCGCGCGCCGTTTCGCCGCTCCAGGTACCCGGCGTTGCGGATGCGCCCGCCCCTTGCTTTGCCATCGCAAAGACTCCCATCTACCCATCGTCCGCATCACTCTCGTCACGCGAGCGGGCATGGGAGGGCGGCGTGCGCACCTACCTTTTTCTCAAGGGACTCCACATCTTCGGAGTGATCCTACTGCTCGGGAACATCATCGTCACGGCCTGGTGGAAGATCATGGCCGACCGCACGAGAGATCCGAGGGTCATCGCTTTTGCTCAGCGGCAAGTGACGTTGACGGACTGGGTGTTCACCGCTCCCGGCGCGCTGATCACGATCATGGCCGGAGACACCATGGCCTACGGCTTCATGTCGAGCACGTGGACGATCCGCTGGCTGGTCTGGGGCCGGCTGCTCTTCATCGCCTCCGGGATCGTGTGGGCGACGGTGCTGATCCCGATTCAGATTCGCCAGGCGCGGATCGCGCGCTCGCTCAGTGCGACGGAGCCGATCCCCGACGTTTACTGGAGACTCAGCCGCCGATGGCAGTTCTTCGGCGCGGTCGCGGTCGCGCTGCCGCTCGTGAACATCTATTGGATGGTGTTCAAGGGGTCCTGAAAGGACGCGATCGACAAAATCCGTGCGCAGCAAGCAGTTGCACAAGGCCGCACCGAGCGGTAACGCCCGTGGCCGTATCGTGTTACCGTCAATCAGCACGGAGAAAAGAAAGCCGCTCATGCGCATCAAACGAATCCTTGTGCCGACGGATCTATCCGAGGCGTCGATGCCAGCCCTGAAGCTCGCAACAGAGTTCGGAAAGGCGTTCCGGGCAGAACTCGTTTTGCTTTTCGTTGTGGAGCCCTTGTACACGAGCGGAGACATTCTGAGCGCGGGAGCGGTAGCATCCGTGGTCGAGATGCAAAACAAGACGGCGCGTGCTCATTTGGCTCGCGAGGTGGCACGCCTCGCGAAGCGAGGCGTTCGAGTGCGGAGCAGCATCGGCGAGGGCAGGGCCGCAGCGGTCATTGTCGAGAGCGCGCGGAAGGGCTCCGCCGATCTCATCATCATCGGCACGCATGGTCGAACCGGATTTTCGCACGCGTTCATGGGCAGCGTGGCTGAGCGGGTGGTACGGACGGCTGGTTGTCCGGTGCTCACCGTCCGGTCCCCTGCGAAGCAGACCACTCGGAAGGCCGCGAGCACACCCGGAGGACCGCGAGGGTCCGCGGGCGGCATCAGGCGACCTTCAACTACAACCCTAATATAGCGCCCCGCAGCCGACCCGGAAGCCCGGCGTCGTCAGGCGCGGGGGTGACCCGGCCGCGCAGAAGAATGCGTGTCGCGTCGCGTGAGCCAAAGCTTGAGGTCGACGGGCATGGTGTTCGCCCACGACGAAGCGGAGAGATCCGCGCCCAACTATGAGATTGCGCTCGCGACATATTGTCGCGAGCGCTGTTGCTGGTGAGGTCGACGTTTCGAGGCGTTCTGGCGAGCAGCCAGCGGTATCTCTCGCCGCAGCGTGAAGTCGCTTAGCGCCGCACGGTCTCGCTTGCCGGCCTCATTTTGCGGGGCCGCCACGCTGCTGAGCGAGCACGAGGCGCGGGCGGCATGGGCGTTCAGCGCTGCAGCCGGGGCTCCGGCAGATCCTTTGGCACCAGGAACTCGATCGCCTTCGGCTCGATCGTCAGCTCGATCTTGCCGGCCGGCTTGGGCTTTTGACCCTCGCGCGGCCACACTTTGTCGTCGATGTGAACCGGAAACCCGTTCCACTCGATCTGGAGGTGCGCGCCCTGTCGGGTCTTGAACTCCGCCGGCCAGAGCGCGCCTTCCTGCCAGGTTGCCAGATGCTCATGCAGCTCCGCACGGTCGCCATCGTAGATCATCACGACGTCGAACATTCCGTCGTCAAGGAGTATGTTCGGCGCGAGGTGGAGGTTCGGACCAATGAACCGCATCAGCATGGCCTCGAACAGGAGATAACGCCCCGAGATGTTCTCGCCGTCCAGGGTGCCTTTCACTTCCGTCCCCGGACACTTGTCGAGGTACTCGCGCAGGATCTGCAGCGTGTAGGTGACCTTCACCTCGACGTCCTCGATCTCGGCGATCGTCTCGTTCGAGTCGATGTGCGGGACGGCGCGTGGAAACAGCCCCGTGCCGAAGCCCTCGATGAAGTGCCGTTTGCCCCACGGACCCTCGGCCATTCCCGCGTCAAACGGCAATCGCTGGCCGTTCTCCCAGGACGCGATCAGCAGCGTGATCGGCAGATGGGCGATTCCGAGCGTCCGGGAGACGTTGTTCGCCGTGCCCATCGGCAGCACCGTGACTGCAGCCTTTCCGCCGATCATCCGCCGCGCCACCTTGGCGACAGTCCCGTCGCCGCCGGCCACGGCGATCAGGTCGGCTTCCTTCTTGAGCGCCTTGGACCAGCCTGTTTCCTTCACGGACTGGTAGCGCACCCTGTGGCCCGCCTCCTTGATCAAAGCCTCGAGCTGCCCACGGGTGGGCCGAGTCTCGTCGCCGGCTTCGGGGTTATGAATCAACGTTACGCGCAAGGGCGGCTCGGAACGAACCAGTTGCCTAGTCGTTAAACACATCATGCGAATTTTGGTTTCCAATGACGACGGCGTTTACAGCCCCGACTTCGCGGCGCTCGCCCGCGCTGCCGCCGACTTCGGCGAGCGCGCATTGTCGCGCCGGACGTCGAGCGCTCCTCGGCCGGGCACTCGATCACCTCTTCTCGCCCGCTCTCGTACAAGCGGACGCAACGGCTCGTGGTCGAGGCCTACCGCGTGAACGGCACGCCCGCCGACTGCGTTGCGCTCGGCATCTCGCAATGGGACAAGGTCGATGTGGTGCTGTCGGGGATCAATGTCGGTCCGAATCTAGAAGCTGAAGCGAGGAGATTCGAACGATGGGCCTGCTCACCGAAATTCGTCGCGCGGCCGTTACCGTTCAGAGAATCGGCCAGGTCACCCTCCTTCGACTGAGTGGCGGGCTGCCCCCGGGAAAGAAACCCGAGACGGACGTCGCCGAGATCCGGGCGCTCGCCGACCGCATCGCCACGCGTGGCGCGAGTGGATCACTCGGGGCTCACCAACTCGTCGAGCTGCCCGCCGATCGCCCTCCTTGGTATGACACCGGCATTGATCTCGCCGAAGGAGAATTCGTCACGTGGCTGGCAGCCGGGCGGGCGTATCTCTCGGCGCTTCTCGACATCTTCATTGGCCCGCATTTTCAGCTCTGGGCGCGACTCGGTGATGGACCGGTGTTTCGTGGTACGCGGGCCACGCATACGTTCCGGGCCGAAAGGCCGGGCCGTCTCCGGCTCGCGAGCTACTTCCCGGGGGAATGGGCTGATCCCTCCGGAACTCTCGCGACTCCGGCGGATGCGTACCGCGGAGTCACCGGTGCGATCGCGGTCATCCTCCTGCGCTGGAGCGGAAAACCGCTCGACGGCCTTCGCACCCTCCAGGCCGCGACGCCGCACCCGCTGATCGATCTCGAGATCGACCGGCTGACGAATCCCGTCCTTCGTCCCGAAGGCTGGAACTACCTCTGGTTCCTCGGCGAGTCGGAGATCTACTCCGCTCCGCAGGCCGACAAAGCCGCGATTCACTGCAAGACCGATTGTGACGCTGGCATCCTGCAGCACGACATCGACTTGCCCTTCACCGAAGGAACGCGTCTCGCCTGGTCTTGGAAGGTCGATGCGCTTCCGTCGACGCTCGCCGAAGACATACTGCCGACTCACGACTACCTGAGCATCGCGGTCGAGTTCTCGAACGGAATCGACCTCACCTACTACTGGAGCGCGGGGCTACCCGTGGAGACGGGGTACTGGTGTCCGTTGCCGACGTGGGCGAAGCGCGAGTACCACGTCGCGGTCCGAAGCGGCACGGCCGAGCTCGGCCGCTGGATCGACGAGGACAGGGATCTGTACGCCGACTATGTCGCGCACATCGGAAGGCCGCCGGAGCGGATCCGGCGCGTCTGGCTGATCGCGAACAGCATGTTTCAGCGGGGGCACGGCGAATGCTCGTACCGCGCGATACGCCTCCGGCCCGGGGGAGGGGCGGAGACGCGCGTGCAGTGACTTCCGTTTGCTCCGGCGAATGGAGGAGAATTGCCCGAGTTGAGGCCCATCTTGACGGAGAAGTTGAGGCCGCGGTCGAGCCGTAAGTCATCCGCGTAGCGCCTGAGCTCTTGCTGAAGGGCTCACCGGCGACGGACTCGATTTGGTCTCCACGACGGGCGCCGTGCACGCGTAGCAAACGAACCTTGGCCTCGTGCGCTCCCGGTTCCTCCAGCCCGTGGGCACGTTCTCCGGCATGCTCCGCGTGGAGGGCAACGACGTGCGCGTGCCGTCCTTGCCCGGTGTCGTCGAGGACCAGGACGTGCTCTGGTAACGCCATGGCGGGACGCCAGATCGGGATCACGACCGAGCTGCCGCGCGTCCTGTCGCTCCGCGACGCGACGATGCTCGTCGTCTCCTCCGTGATCGGCGTCGGCATCTTCTTCACGCCAGGAAGCATCGCCAAGGTGCTGCCGAACGCGCCCTGGTTCTTCGCGGCCTGGCTCGTGGGCGGCGCGCTTTCGCTCGCAGGCGCTCTGGCGAACGCCGAGCTCGGCGCGATGTTCCCGCGCGCGGGCGGCAACTACGTCTACCTGCGCGTGGCGTACCACCCGATGGCGGGGTTCCTCGTCGGCTGGCTTTCGTTCTTTTCGATCTTCGCAGGCACGGTCGCGACCCTGGCGATCGGCTTCACGCTGTCGCTCCAGTCGTTCGTGCCTCTCGCCCCCGGCGCGAAGATCGCGGTCGCGATCGCGATGATCTGGCTGACCACCGGGGTCAACGCCTACGCCACCCGCGCGGGGGCGCGCCTCAACACGGCGACCGCGTACCTCAAGATCGCCGCGCTGGCGGCGCTCGTGATCCTCGGGCCGATCCTCGGGAGCGGGCACACCGCCGCGGCGCCGTTCTCGAGCGCCGGCAGCGCGACCGTCTCCGGCTTCGGCGTGGCGCTCTCTCCGGTGATCTTCTCGTACCTCGGCTGGAACGCGAGCGTCTACGTGGCAGGCGAGATCGCCGAGCCCGGCCAGAACCTCCCGCGCTCGCTATTCTGGGGGCTCGGGATCTGCACGACGATCTACCTGCTCGTCACCGCGACGTTCGTGTACGGCCTTGGCATGGAGAAGATCGTCGGGATGCCCGACGTCGGCTTCCAGGCAGGGCGCGTCCTCTTCGGCGAGAGGGGCAGCCTCGTGGTCGCCGCGATGATCCTCGCGTCGGCCTTCGGCTGCCTGAACGCGAACACGCTCGTCGGCCCGCGGATCGTCTACGCGATGGCGCAGGATCGCCTCTTCTTCCGCAACGCGGCGCGTCTCAGCGAGACCTCACGGACGCCGTGGGTCGCCGTCATCGCGCAGTCCGTGACGGCCACGGTTCTGGTCCTCGTCTTCACCGAGATGCCGCGCGTGCTCGACTACACGACGTTCGCGATCGTCCTCGCCACGATCGCCGACACGACCGCCCTCTACGTGCTCCGCCGTCGCGAGCCCGAGCGCGAGCGCCCGTACCGCGCGGCGGGCTACCCCGTGGTGCCGATGCTCTACATCCTCGCGAACGTCGGCATCGCGATCTCGATGATGGTCGCGCGGCCCGTCGAGTGCGTCACGGGCCTGGGCGTCCTCTTCCTCGGGGCTCCCGTCTACTGGCTGTTCGCTCGACGGCGCTTTCCCTTCGTCCGGATCGATTGAGACCGGCTCGCTCTCAACGCCGCGCGACATCGGCGTTCCGGGAGATGGTCTTTCTCGAAGCGCGCACTAGCTGAATCGCCCACGTCGGCATGAACCCGAGCTGTTCGAGATGCTCCGCTGCCCAGCGCTTCAAGACATCCGCCTCGGCCTCGTCGCTCGCCACGAGGCATGATTCTCGTCGACCCTGAGCCGGAAACGTAAATCAGCTCGCCGACGACGAACGTCACCACGAAGAGCGCGCCCCCCGTCCGCCTGCCGCCTGCACCTTGCCGCACAAACGCTCGGCGTCGAAGTCATCGAGTGCGCCGGTCGCCTTTAGAAACGTCTGGGCGGCGAGTTGGAGAAGAACGGACGACTGCAGCGGCGTCACAGCGGATCGGCGACGCCGGTTGCGACCGGGAGATCCTCGACGCGCCCTCGCAGATACCGGTGTGGCGCCACGAACGTGAAGGCCAAGCTGCCGAGCGCCGCCAAGAACGCGGCGCCGAACACGCCTCGCTCGGCCGCAGCCAGCCCTGCACGCACCTCCGCGGAGAGCGGCGGCACAGCCACACTTCGCGACGAGGCAGGCTCTTCGCGCGCGGGCTCGAGTCCGCTCCCCACCTGGTAGCTGAGAATCGCTCCCATGACGGTCACACCGATCGCCACGCCGATGCTCCTGCAGAGCTGCAAGGTCGAGGTCGCGGTCCCGAGCTTCGCTCTGGGCAGCGAGGTCTGTACCGCGATCAGAAAGATCGGCGAAGACAATCCCATGCCGATCCCGACGAGAGCCGTCTCGACGATGTAGAGCGCGCGCGACGTTGCAATTCCCGAGATCGTCAGACCGGCGAGCCCGATCGCGACGAACGCGACTCCCCAGAGCGCAACGGTGCGAAACGGGAAACGCAAGATCAGACGGCTCCCGACGTTGCTCGATACGACCCAGGGGAGGAGCAGCGGGATCAGGGCTGCGCCCGCCTCGGTCGCGCCGACGCCGAAGCTCGTCTGCACGAAGAGCGGAATGAACGTCAAACTGCCGAACACGGCGAACCCCGCCGCGAACGCCTGTCCACACGCCGCAAAGAACAGTCGATCGCCGAACAGATCGACCGGCACGATGGGATCATCCGCGCTCCGCTCGACACGCCAGAGCGTGATCCACAGCACCGCGGCGACCGCGACCAACACCCACGTCGATGGCGAGCGCCACGCGTCGACGCGCCCCATCGCGAGCAACGCGAGCAACAGGGACACGATCCCGCCGACCAGCGCGATTGCACCCCGGTAGTCGATTCGTCCACCGCCGCGCGGGCTCGTATCCGCCCACACAAGCAGCAGAACAGTCGTCGCGAGGAGACCGGCGGGAAGGTTCAGCAAGAACACCCACCGCCAGGAGAGCCCGTCGACGAGGAAGCCGCCAACGACCGGACCGAGGATCGATGCCAGGCCCCATACGCTCGCGAACAGGCCCTGCACACGCGCTCGCTGCTCGAACGAATACACTTCGCCGATGATCGCGAAGATGAGCGGCATCAACCCGCCGGCGCCAATACCCTGGAGGATCCGGTAGACGATCAGCTCGGTCATGTCGCGCGCGATGCCGCAGAGCAGCGACCCGGTCAGGAAAATCGCCATCGCGGCGATGTAGATGCGCCGCCGGCCAAACAGATCGGAGAGCTTGCCGAACACGGCGATGCTCGCGGTGAACGACAGCATGAAGCCGGAGAACACCCACGAGAACGTCGATAGGCCGCCGAGCTGGGCGACGATCGTCGGCATCGCCGTGGTGACGAACGTCGTCTCGGTCGCCGCGAGGAAGAGGCTCAGCATGAGCGCGCCCGTGATGACGTGAAGCCGAGCCCCGGCCGGTTCCTCGCCAACGGGAGTTGCAGACGCGACGTGCTGCTCCTCCCTCTTCTCCGATCGGCGCATCGCTTCCATGGCGGAGGTCAACTTGCTCGATGAGGTGGCTCGTGTCGAGAAAGCCGGTCTGGAAGACCGCTCGCCGATTGGCTAAATGAGCATTCGTTCGGCAGCCGGACCCAGCCGATTGCAAACCCTCCGCGATTGGGTGCCGTCGATCCCGCGTTCGCCGAGATCGCTGGCCCGCGCGGGTCGACTCGCTCGTATCGGCGGCCGTCGCGTCCTGCGCCTCGCCGCCAACCCTGCCACTCAACAGCTCTACGATCGCTCCACTCATGCTCTCGCTGCCGTTGACAGATGCGCCGAGACGCGTGGTAGGAGCAGCCATGGTCAAGCTCATCGCCGGCTCGGCGTACCCTGCCGATGCATCGGGATGCCCGGCGCAACTTGCGCTTCGCGATCGCCGATCAGCCGCCGCACCATCGACGAATTGATCAGCCCGGGCAGAATCGTGTTGACGCGGATGTTGTCGCACGCGTGCGAGACCGCCGCCGACCGCGACAGCCCGAGCAGCGCGGCCTTGGTCGCCTCGTAGGAGATCATGCGGTTGCTGCGCAGCGCGGCGAGCGACGACACGTTGACGATCGCGCCGCCACCGGCTCTCGCGATCTCGGGGACCGCGTAGCGCATCGTGAGGAAATGGCTCTTGAGGTTGACCGCGAGCATCGTGTCGAACTGCTCGGTGGTGGTTTTCAGCAGGCTGCCGCCGATGCCGATGCCGACGTTGTTCACGAGCAGATGCAGAGCGCCGAATGATTTGATCGTCGCCTCAACCGCGCCGCGGCACTGATCCTCGATGCTCACGTCGGCCGCGACCGCCTCGGCGCGTCCGCCTTCTTCGCGAATGGCGTCGGCGGTCTGCTGCGCGAGTTCGAGCGAGCGATCGGCGACCATCACGGCGGCGCCTTCGCGCGCGCACATGATCGCGGTGGCGCGGCCGTTGCCGATCGAGAGTTTTTCGCCTGCGTTGGGGGGACCGTCAGCGCCGCCGCCGATAATCAACGCGATCTTGCCCGCTAGTCGAGCCATGGTGCGCCTCCACTGGAACAGGATGTTCCACTGATAACGCAATCGCTCGATACTTGCACGAAGCGCGGGCTCGATGCCGCGACACTAAAGTCAGAGCACGAGGCGCAGGAGCCGACGTGCGAAAGCGTACTTGACGAACGGCGGCCAGAGCCGACAATAGGCCGGTCGTTTCCACCCGCCCCCCTCGAGCATGAGCGCAGGAGAACGTTTGCCCGGGACGCCGGACCCCATGTACCGCTGGCCGGGGGTCGGCGGCGTGATGCTGGCCGGCGACAGCTGGGGTCCCTCCGATGGTCCGCTGGTCCTGTTGCAACACGGCGGTGGACAGACCCGCCACGCCTGGAAAAGCGCTGGCGAAGCGCTCGGTCGCGCCGGCTATCACGCCATCGCCTTCGACGCGCGCGGTCATGGCGATTCCGACTGGGCGCCGGATGGCGTCTACGGTCAGGACATCATGGTCGAGGATCTCTGCAGCCTGCTGAAGGCGCTGAACGGCGCGCGGTCGGTACTGGTGGGCGCTTCCATGGGCGGCGGCACCAGCCTGGTGGCGGTCGGCGAGGATCGCGTCGATGCGACGGCCCTGGTGCTGGTCGACATCGCTCCGCAGAT
The DNA here is from genome assembly GCA_963712515.1 of uncultured delta proteobacterium. Taxonomy (GTDB): domain Bacteria; phylum Desulfobacterota; class Binatia; order JACPRU01; family JACPRU01; genus CAVQIG01. Next base: position 28,688 of record CAVQIG010000011.1, on the reverse strand, counting down.
CGAACCGGAAGGCGTGCAGAAGATCGGCGTCTTCATGAACTACAAGCCCGAAGGCTTCGATACCCTGGAAGAGGTGGCGGCTGCCATCGCCGCCTATCAGCCGCATCGCAAGCCGCCCAAGGATCTGGCTGGTCTGGCCAAGAATCTGCGCCGTGCGCCCAACGGCAAATACCGCTGGCACTGGGATCCGCGCTTCATGCAAATGCGCCGCGACATGGACAAGCGCCTCCAACGTTTGTCGGCCTGCGCCCGCGCCCTGAGCCTGCCCACCGTGCTGGTGCGGGGCGGATTGTCAGACGTTCTGTCCGAGGAAGGCGCGCAGAATTTTCTCACCCTCTGCCCCCACAGCGAGTATGTCAACATTACCGGCGCGGGCCACATGGTGGCAGGCGATCGCAACGACGTCTTCGCCAACGCCGTGATCGAGTTCCTGACCCGGACGGTGCCCATCGGTGGCTCGCCCAAGCAACCGGCCCATGTGCCGAAGCCCCATCATCGGGGCCCGCCCGGCGATACTCTCGACGTGCCCTGAAGGCGGCGGCCATAAGCGGCCGAGTCGACGTAACGGCGGGCGCCGTCGTGCCGGCTCGGCGTCGCTCGAAGCCGAGGAGGGCGCGGATGAAGGCCGCGAGCACCGCGCGGCAGAGCTCGTGGTCCCAGGCAAGCGCGTAGCGAAGCCGGTCAGTCACGGTTCTATTCCGAATTTCGGGAAGAGACTGTCATGCGACCAGGCTGTGCTGCGACGCGCCGATGATCCCAACTCGACCCTGCGTGTCGTGCGGCGAAGGAACACGTAACCCATCACCCCGAGCCGGTTGACGGGCGCAAGTGCGCCCCATAAAGGAGGGTGCTCCGTGCGAGAAGTGGAAGGGTTGGTTAGCGACTCGATCCCGCCGACGAGTCCCGGAAGCGCGCGAAGCGTGACCGCACCCGACGACACAACCGAGCTCCAGGACGAGCGCCTGATCTGGAAGCTCCGTGGGATCTCGTTGCTGGCGGACGTGCTGGTGATGGGGATGGCGACCTCGTCGCTGCTGGGCTGGCTCCTCGACGTCCCCGGCCTCAAGCGGGTCGCGCCAGGCTCGCCGGTGATGGTGCCGCTCACTGCCGTGGGCCTCCTGGCGTGCGCCCTATCGCTCCTCTGCCTGCGCCGCCGACACGTGGCGGCCCGGCGGATCGCCGGGCGGTCCCTCGCGGTCGTCGGGCTCGTGATAGGGCTAACGACGAGCGCGGAATACGTCCTCGCGATCGACCTCGGCGTAGGGCGGCTGCCTCTCCTCGTGGGTCTGGGAAGCCCTTCGGGCCCGCTTCGGCCGTCTCCGGAAACCGCCCTGTGCTTCGCGTTGACGTCTCTCGCCATCCTCCTAGTCGAACGGCGAGCAGGTCGTTCGCGCCGCGTTGCCGAAGGGCTGTTGCTGCTCTCCGCTATTCTCGCCCTTCTGTCGTTGACGGGGCATCTCCTCGGCGCGAGCGCGCTGTACAGCATGTTCTCGCCCGCACCGACCATCGGGATGGCGATCCTCACGGCGCTCGCGTTCCTGTGCCTCACGATCGCCTCGCTCGGTCTGGAGCCCGAAAGAGGGCTCGCCTCCCTCTTCGTGAGACGCACGGCCGGCGGCGTGATGGCGAGACGACTCCTCGTCGTGCTCTTCGTCGTGCCGCCAATCGTAGAGACGCTGACGTCTATCGCCGAGAAGGCGGACCACCTCGAGCCGCTGCTTGCGCATGCCTTCTCTCTGGTGCTCGTTCCCGCGACCTTCCTGGTCATCACGTGGGTCACGGCGAGAAGGCTCGACCAGGTCGACGTCGCACGCTGGCGATCCGAGAGGTCGGCACGCGAGCAGGAGGAGCTCTACCGGCAGCTCTTCAACCTGGCGCCCGATGCCATCTTCACGGCCGACCTGAACGGCAGATATCTCGATGTGAACGCCTCCGGTTGCGCGCTCCTCGGCGCCCGGCGCGAGGAGATCGTCGGCAAGAGGATCGCGGACTTCATCCCCGCGGAGGACCTGCCCAGGTTGGAGGCCGTGAGGCAGCAGCTCCTCGTTCCCGGAACCGTTCAGGTAGAGGAGTGGCGACTCCGGCACAAGGACGGAACGTTCATCCCGGTGGAAGTGAGCACGAAGATCTTGCCTCACGGGCGTTGGCAGGGATTCGTGCGCGACATGCGCGAGCGCAAGGTCGCGGAGCAGCGGCTGCACGAGGCCCAGGCGAGGTACCGGGCGCTGTTCGAGTCCGCCCACGACGCGATCGTGGTCGTCGACGGGCGAGGGAAGATCCGGCTGGCCAACCCGCAGACGCAGTACTGGTTTGGTTATCGGCCGGACGAACTCATCGGTCAACCGATCGAGATGCTCGTACCCGAGCGCTTCAGGGACCGCCATGTCGCCCTCCGGGACCGCTACCTTGCCGAGCCCCTGGCACGCGCCATCGGGGCCGGCCTCGACATTTCGGCCAGACGAAAAGACGGCAGCGAGTTCGATGTGGACATCTCCCTCAGCCCCGTTCCTGCCCTCGACGGTGGCGGTCTGCTCGTCACGGCGACGATTCGCGACGTTAGCCAGCTGAAGGCGGTCGAGCGCCGCCAACGCATCATCGCAGAGATCGGCGAGCAGCTCGGCGAGCCCCTCGAGCGCCGGACCCGTCTGCAACGCGCAGGGGAACTTCTGGTCGCGCACCTGTCAGATTGGTGCGTGATCGACCTGATGGGAGAAGGCGGCGTCCCGAAGAGGGTCGTGGCGGTGCATCGCGACCCCTTGAAGCAGAAGCTGATGGAGGAAATGCGGCGCATCGAACCCGATCTCGCCGTGATTCCTGCGACGGCCGGACAAGGGGAAGCACTCTCGGAGACCTCAGATGGAATGGAAGAACTTCGCTCCCAGGGATTCTCTCCACGCGCGATTGAGATCGCGCGCGCTCTCGGAACGAGATCCTGCCTCCGGCTGGCTCTCGCCGCTCGCGGTCGCTCGCTCGGGACGGTCTCGCTGGTCAGGTCGCACAGGCAGTTCACCGACGAAGATGTCGAGTTCGGGAGGGTGGTGGCGGACCGGATCGCGCTGCTCGCAGACAACGCCTTCCTCTACGAGGAAGCCGGCAGAGCTGTCCGCGCGCGAGAGGACACTGTGGCGATCGTGTCCCACGATCTCAAGAACCCCTTGAACGTGATCAACCTCAACACCTCGGCCCTCAGGACCCTGGTGAAGAGGGGGGAGGCGCCGCCCGAGGTCCGGTCCGCTATGCTGAAATCGATCCGTCACGTCGCGGATGCGGTGAAGAAGGCGAGCCGCCTGATCTCCGACCTTCTCGACGTGGCGAGGCTCGAGGCGGGCGGGCTCGCCCTCGAGAAGAGGGCGGAGGAGCCTGCTTCGATGGCACAGGAGGCCCTCGCGTTGTTCCTGCCCCTGGCCTCGGCGAAGAGCATACACGTCGAACTGACGGCCCCAGGGGGTCTGCCCGCGGTAGTGGCGGATCGGCCGCGGGTGATTCAGGTTTTCTCGAACCTCCTCGGGAACGCGATCCAGTTCACGCCGGAGCGCGGGGAGATCCACGTCTACATCCAGGAAGCGAGTTCGAACGTCGTTGTCTTTTCGGTGCGGGATACGGGTGCGGGCATCGCCGAGGAAGCCCTCCCGCACGTCTTCGATCGCTACTGGCAGCCCGAGCACACGCTTCGGCAGGGCGCGGGCCTCGGCCTCGCGATCGCCAAGGGCATCGTCGAGGCGCACGGGGGGAGCATCTGGGCACAGAGCAAGCTCGGCGAGGGAAGCACCTTCGTCTTCAGCTTGCCCGTCGCCGGCCGGACAGACGGAACCCTGAAACGGCCGGCGCACGAAGCCACGGTGCCGTAGTAGCGGTCACGCCCACCCTGCCAGCGATCACGCCGTGTTGCCGCGTCGCCGCGGGCCTGCAGTTCGTCCGGCCCGCGAGCGCGCGGATCTTCTCAACGGCCTGGTCTCGGCGAACATCAATGCGGCACGTTTCGAGGAGGGCGTGCCAGGCGCGCTTGGTCATCCTGGTCTTCAGACCAAGAGAACCCCCGCCATCAACATGGTCGAGAATCTGCCCGAGTGTCACTGCAAGCTGGTCGAGCGGTACGCCTTCGGGAGCTTCCGGGCGTGGGCAGCGATAAGCCGCTGCGCGGTGCCGGCTTCAGAGACAAGAGCATCAATAGCGGTGAGCAAGTCACGCCACGTCTCGGCCAAGTCGCCGCCAGTCCATCCATTCACCGGGGGGAGGCGTCTGCGAGGCGGAACCGCCGGTTCTGACTGCACGCAGCCACGAACAGTAGCGCGGCGAGCGCCAGCCAACGCCAACCCAACGCAACAGGTGAATGTCCGGACTCGATTGCCATCTTGGCATGGTTGCCGACAGCCGCCAGGTTGCACTAAGTTCCTCATGGAACCGCCGATGGTTATGTCGCGGAATGGAAGGTGTCGCAGAGGAAAGGACAGCAAAGTAGGAGAACCAGTCATTACGGAAGGCCGATTGAAGATCAAGGCGAGCACATCGCGGAGACGAAATCTCCCGCTCGAAACGATCGGGAGATAACGACCATGCACTATTTCGCTAACGCCCTGCAGCAAAATCCGGAACTTTCCATATTCCTCGCGCTCGCCATTGGCTTTGCGATCGGCCGCGTTAAGATCGGCGGCTTTAGCCTGGGAACCGTCGTCGGTACACTTTTCGCTGGCGTGTTGATCGGACAGCTCGACGTCAAAGTACCGCGCGCTCGTAAAGACAGTCTTCTTCGACCTCTTCCTCTTCACCACCGGCTATAAGGTCGGACCACAATTCTTTCGCGGCCTCAAGCGTGACGCGCTGTCGCAAATGGCGCTCACATTGGTTCTGTGCGTCACCTGTCTCGCGACCGCCTTCATTGCGGCGAAGCTCTTCGGCTACGACATCGGGACGGCTGCCGGCTTGCTGCGCTGGAGCGTTTACCGAGTCAACGGTGATCGGCACGGCGGGCGATGCGATCAATCGGCTCGCGATTGCGGAAGCAGAGAAGGCCCGCCTGCTCAACAACATTCCGGTTGCCTATGCCGTTACCTACCTCGTGGGAACCACAGCGGTCGTCTGGTTCCTTCCGACGATCGGACCGAAGTTGATGGGGGTGAATCTCAAGGACGAGGCCAAGAAGATGCAGGCGCAAGTATCCGGCGGAACAGAGGAGCAGCCCGGAATCACATCCGCGGCCCGCTCTGTTCGATGTGCGCGCCTACCGCGTAACCAACGAAAGCTCGTCCAATAAGACCATCGCTGAGCTCGAAGCGATGCCCAAGGAAGTTCGGGTCTTTATTCAGCGCATTCGCCGCGCGGGTACCGATCATCGAACCTGAGCCCAACACCGTCGTTCATCAGGGTGACGTAATCGCCGTGGCGGCGAGAGACGAGATTCTGGTGGAGCGCGGAAGCGTCGTCGTCGGCCCCGAAGTCGACGACAAAGAGCTGCTCGATTTTCCCAGTCGCGATTTTGGACGTGGTGCGTAACAAACAAGGCTCTCGGCCAGAAGACCTCTGCGCGAACTCAGCCAATCGGAACCCTGGCGAACCCATTTTCGCGGTGTATTTTTGCGCAAGCTCACGCGCGCAATACGGACATTCCGATTACGACCACCACTCACCTTGAACGCGGCGACCTGCTGAATCTGGTGGGCGCTAAAGCGGATGTCGATCGCGCCGTAGACGTGATCGGCTACGCCGACTGGCCGACCAACGCGACGGACATGATCTTTGTCGGCACGGGCATCGTGCTCGGCGGGCTCGTCGGCCTTCTTTCCGTGAGCATCGCGGGACTGCCGATCACGCTTACCGCCAGCGGCGGCGCGCTGATCATGGGGCTGGTGTTCGGTTGGCTTCGCTCCGTATTCCGGGTCTTCGGCCGCATTCCCGAGGCCGCGATGTGGGTTTTCGACACCGTCGGTTTGAGCGTCTTTATCGGCGTTGTCGGCTTGAGCGCAGGTCCAAGTTTTATTGCCGGCCTGCAGAAATCAGGTATAAGCCTGGTCTTCGTCGGTATCGTCGCAGCCCTACTGCCGCACCTCGTAGCGATTCTCTTCGGTCGATACGTCTTGAAAATGAATCCCGTTATTCTTTTGGGCGCCTGCTCTGGCGCCGGCACGATGACCGCGGCGTTGCGCGCGATCCAAGACGAAGCGCAGAGTAAGCTTCCAGTGTTGGGCTACACGGTCCCGTATGCGGTCGGTAACATTGTGCTCACCGCCTGGGGGCCGGTCATTGTCGCTTTGATGTCGATCGGAAAGTAGTACATCGGAGATCTCGTGTTTGACCGATGGGTTTCACACACTCGACTTAACAGCGACCTTATTCTTCGCGATCACCAGCACTCTTGCTGATATGCGACGCCACTACAAAAAAGCCTACGCCTTCCGAAATTGCTACGCCCATCGAGCACTCCTTCATCGAAAGTAAATCAGTTGCGCTGTTACGAGACCCTTTCCATCCAAATCAGGCCCCATTCGTCGAGGCGGGCCCGTCTGTGTTCGGGCACGAAGAGCGTGGTGTTGGGCGCCTCGATGACCGCCACACCCTCGACCAGGTTACCGGGCCCGAGTTCGTCCATCTCGAGGATCCGCGCCTCATGCCAGCGTCCGTGATGGTAAACCTTCCGAGCTTCCTTGAGCGCCCGCGAAGAAACGGCGGGTGGACCGAGTGGACGTCTCTCGACCAGCGGCTTGACCTTGGGGACCGTGGCTAAGATCCCAACCTCCAGAATCTGGAACCCCGCCTCTGGGAACCGCGCACCACTCACGTAGATGCGAGCGTAGAGCTCCTCGAAAAGTGCGATGAGCCTGTCCAGATCCTCGGCTCCCCCTATCCGCGCCACCTGGGAAAAGACCTCGACGTCGTCGAGTTGGCCGCCGTAACGGATGAAGGCCACCTGCTGGAGATGAACTGCGTTGGGGGCGAATCCCTCGATTTTCATCTCGGCCAGCGCTCTCGTCTCCAGCTCCTCCCAGGCCCGGTTCAGCTGCTTGCCAACCGCCACCCTGGCCGCCGCTTCCGCGCCGGGCGTCACGAAGATGTGAGTCGAACGTTGGTAGCGATGACTGTAGTCGACCGTGGCGCAACCAAAGGCGGAGAACGCCGCCGCATAGGGCACCGTCATGAGGCCTTTGAGATCCAGTCCCTCAGTGAATCCGGCCATGTGCATCGGGCCGGCGCCACCGAACGCTATCAGTGTGTAGTCCGCGGTGCTGTATCCCTTGGCAAGAACCAGCGAACGGATCTGGTCGCGCATCACTGCATTGATCAGCTCGAGAACGCCCTGAGCTGCCTTGTACACATCCAGCCCGAGCGGCTGAGCGATCTCTTCCCTGAACCGGGCGAGGGACTTTTCTTTGTTGAGCTTGATCTTGCCCCCTAAGTAGTAATCCGGATTCACCACGCCCAGGATCAAATCGCAGTCGACGACGGTTGGGATTTCGTTGCCCCGATCGTAACAAACCGGGCCCGGATCGGCCCCGGCGCTCTCCGGCCCCAGCATGATCCGTTTGGTCATCGGGTCCAGTCGGATGTAAGTCCCGGCGCCCGCTCCGACCGAGTTGATGGTCACCATAGGCAGGTTGAAAAGGAAGCGGGCAAACTCGGGCTCGCGTACCAACGGAATCTTGCCCTCGGTCACCAGCCCCACATCGAAGCTAGTGCCGCCCATGTCGGCGGTGATGAGGTTGTTGATGTCGACCCTCTCGCCCAGGTACCGCGCCCCCAACAGCCCCCCCACCGGGCCCGACACGACGCTCTCGTAAAGCCGCGGATAGCGCACTGAAGCCAGTCCGCCGTAGGCGAGAACCGTCTGCAGAGGGTACTGCACGCCAGCGTTCTGCAGCCGCTTCTCGATCCGGAACAACTGTTCGCGCACCGGCTCTGCGGCGTAGGCCTGGATCACCACGCTATTCAGGCGCGCCAGTTCGCGGATGGTCGGGCTTACCTCGCTCGAGATGAACACCGGCACCTCACGCCCGAGCTTCTTCATGGTCTTGCACGCGATGCGCGCCGCGGCTTGCTCGTGGGCGGGATTGATATAGGAGAACAGAAACAGGATCGCGATCGCATCGACGCCGGCCCCGACGAGTTCCTTCACGGCGTCGCGAACCTCGTTCTCGTAGAGCGGAATCACCGCTTTGCCGAAGAGGTCAACTCGCTCGGTTGCCCCTTTGACCAGCCGGCGCGGCACCAGCGGCGGGTTGTGGGCGTGGGTCACGGTATGGAGCCGGTCGGCATATGAATAGCCGGCCACCGTCTGAAAGCCGCGCTCCACGACGAAGCTGTCCTCGAAGCCCTTGGTGATGATCAACCCGACCTTCTTGCCTCGTCGTTGCAGGAGCGTGTTGAGCATCGTGGTGCCGGTGTAGATCGACACCTTGAGCGGCTTCAGCACGCCATTGGCGCCGCCGTCGAGCGTCACGCCCCATTGGGAGAACGCGTCCTCGAGCGACTCCCAGAACCCCACCGATTCATCCTGAGGGGTGGTCGAGGCCTTGCCGACGCTGAACCCTCCGGCAGCGTCGACCAGCAGGATATCGGTCATCGTTCCGCCGGCGTCGCAGGTGACGATCACCGGTTGTGGTACGCTTTCGCTGGTCATGCTTCCGAGCCTCCCGAATCTGCCGCCTGCGTTCTCGACCGGGCCTCAGTCCTGTTGTGCGGCTAGGAAAGAAAAATTCCTGGGCAGCGTCCAGAACTCGCGATAGTCTTTCGCCCAATCAGGCGAGCGGCTCAGACACTCGGCGTACATCTCCGCCGTCTCGCCTTTTATCTTCCCGCCCCGGATTCGCTCGCGCTCCCTTCGCCACCAATCCTCGACCGGCACTGCGCGAGCGAGCCGCGCCTTGCGCATCCTGGCTCGCAGCTTCTCGCTACGCGCCGCGTCGCCCTTCCACTCCCCGTCGCCGTTGGCCTTGCCGACCGCGCCGTAAAGGTTCCTGGCCGCCTCCTCGGACACGAAGTGGAGGCTGATATCGCGTTCGATCTGTCTCAGGTCGCGGTCCAGAGGGTCGCCGAAGCCGCCGCCTCCGGGCAGGTAGAGCTTCTCGTAGAGCGCGCCTTCCTTGAGCGGCTCGCTGATGTACTGCGCGTCCTTGCCGGTGAGGATTTCGCCCTTGAGCAGCCGCTTGATGTCGGGCCGCTTCGGATCACCTTCGCTATGCGGAATCGGCAGGTGAGCGGCGATCCGTTTGGCGAGATCAGTCTTCTTGGCGATGTTGACGTAGCCTGAACCGCCACCGTAGCCGCCGAAGATGCCGTAGTTGGTCACGATGTTGACGATCCCGGGGATTTGGTAGGTGTAAACGAAGTTGGAGTTGTGGATCATCCAGAGGCTCTCGAAGCCGCATCCGCCGCGATTCTTGCCCGCCCCGCCCGAATCCGCGATCACGCGGCGGCCAAGATACAGATGCGGGTAGAGCAGCTCCCACATCTCGGCGTTGCCCTGGTCGCCTTCCGGATTCCACAGCGACCAAGCCGCGTCGAGCCCGTCGGTAACGCCTCGCGCGCCGCCCGCTGAAGCGGTCACCTCGACGTTGACGCCGCCGGTCTGGCGGCCGTATTGGTCCTTGCCGCCGAACTCGACCGCGGTCGTGATATTGCCGCCGGTCAGAACTTCCTCGAGGTAGCCCCGCGAGAAGAATCCGTGGCTCATGCACTTGAGGAAGCCGTTGAAGATCGCCATCACGCTGCCCCAGGAGAACCCGGTCGAGACGAAGTCGTAGTCGGGGTTGACGATCGAGCCATACGGCAGCTTCAGCACCACGTTAAGCATGCAGCCGCCGTTGGCGCGGCCGTCGAAGTCGAGCGCCTGCGCCAGCGTTATCGAAAGACCGCCGTAGATCGAACCCGGGGGAGCGTTGAAGTTGTGAAAGCCCCACGCGCTCGCGCCTTCGAGATCGAGCACTATCTCTCCCGAGGGGCGCACCGTGATCTCGACCGGATAGTGAAGCAGCTTGTCGGCGTTCGCCTGCGGGAGCACACCGGGCCTGCCTTTGAGCATGCTGGTATGGAAGCACGGATTGCGGTAGCGGCCCGGGATGAGCCTTTCCTGCACCCGCGCCAGATGAATCCGGCGGCCCTCTTCGATCAGCTCTCGAATGGCCGCCATGTAATAGTCGAGTCCAAACTCGGCAATGATCTTCTTGACCTCTTCCCGGATGAAGACGTTCCCAGTAATCCGCGCCCGGTCATCCAGCAGCCAGAACGAAGCGAGACGCGTATTGCGCCGAATCCCGAGTTCGTAGTCGCGGCGGAGCCGATCGTTGATCGCGACTTTCTCGGCGCAGATGTGTATCCCCTCGAGCTGCCGTTCGACCGCAAGCGAGGTCATCCCGCCACCGGGCGTGATGCTCCCGACCTCGAGCACGTGGGTCACGCCGGAAGACCATCCGACGATTTCGCCCTGATGAAAAATGGGGGTCGCAAAGTAGACGTCGGGAACATGGACAGCAGAGATCATCACGTCGTTGTTGGCAAAATGGTCCCCCTCGGCTATTCCTGGGTCATCCTGCCAGTCGTTCCTGATCATCCACTTGATGAAGTTCCCCATCACCCCGATGTGGACCATGATCCCGGTTGAGAAGACGACCGAATCGCCCTCAGGGGTGTAGAGCGCGAACGATAGCTCGCCCTCCTCGCGGGTCATCACCGAAGACGAAATTTGTTTGGCCACCTCGCGCGCCGCGATCACCGTCGAGAGCAGGCGCGAGTGGAACAGCTCGTAGCGCAGCGGATCTCTTTCCTTGAGTGCGAGCTCGCGGATTGCGTGATAGTGGCCGGTTTCTTTCCAGAGCACCTCGCTCTCGGCCATCCGCTCCTTGAGGCTCTTCCTAATGGGCTCGGCTAGCTTTCGCAGCGCTGCTTGCCTTGGCATTCCTCGCCTCCTTCCGGGTCGGCTTGCGATTCACCTGGCTTGCCCACCGGCGGGTCACCTTCAGACTCCTGTCCTCGGTTGGCACCTGCACGTCGAGCGGTTTGCCCACCCATTGGGAGTAAAACGCGTCGATATCGGGCAGGAAATCGAACGTCACCGGATAGCCGGGCGGAACGCTCTCGACCTCGAGCTGCGCCCCGCAGTCAGGACAATAAAACTCGCGGATCTCGCACCAAGCCGGATCGGGGCTTCGCGGACCGGGGTAGATATCTGCGAGCTTCTGTCGCGTGTTGCGCACATGGATCAGAGCCTTGAGCTTCCAGTTCTCTCGCCAGTCCCCGAACTCGCAGCCGCAATCGCACTTGACGACGCGTTGCTTGCCCTTGGCGACGACATATAGGTGCTCGCCGAGCGGCAGCAGGATTTTCTCCGGCCAACGCACCCGCTCCTGCATCAGGGCGACGTATTTTTCGAAACGGTCGGCGTCTTTCGGTGAGCTCATGATCTGCTTGACGCGCGGCCAGTCGAGCTTCCCCTCGATCAGATCCTTGAGCACTTCTCTTGGCGGATAGCTGTCCATCGAACCAGTCTCTCCAGAGCGTTCGCGAACCTCGTTGTGGTCGGGAGATTCAAAAACTCCCTGAATTACCGACTAGCAATTGACGTGCCGTGGGCGAGAGAGAGGCTCGCACGGCACCTTTGGGTCTTAGCCGCACATCACAATCGCGGGCATCATGGTTCCGTTGGAGCCGACTGCCGCCTTGCGACACATACCCCCGCGATCGCGCGACTTTTGCCACGCTGGATGGCTTCGTCGGCAGCCGCGCCGAGCGGCGACACGGATGAGCAAAGAGCCGACCTTCTTCTCAGCGCCACGCGCGCACGGATCGTCGACTCGTCGCCGATCGACCTGCGATCACCTGCCCTCGAATCTCGACGGCCGCTTGGCCAGGAAGCTCTCCAGCCCCTCGCCGAAGTCAGCACCCTCGGCGATGCGTGCCAAGCTCTCGAGCTCTTGATCAAGATGGCCGTCGAGCTGGTCGCCTCCGGAGGCGAGATTGAGGAGGTGCTTGGCCACGCCGTAGGCGCTGGTCGGACCCGCGGCCAGTTGGCTCGCCACCGCCCGCGCTTCAGCGTCGAGCTGTTCCACCGGATGGACCGCGGTCACGAGGCCGATCGCGAGCGCTCTCCGGGCCTCGACCCGAGGGTTGAGGAAGACGAGCTCGAGTGATCGCCGCAGACCGATGAGCCGCGGCAGGAAGAACGTCGAGCTCTCTGCACCGGTCAGCCCCGTCTTACCGTAGGCCCACTCGAAGCTCGCGCGCTCCGAGGCGAGAACGAGATCGCACGCCATGGCGAGCCCGAAGCCTCCCGCGGCGGCCACGCCGTCGACTACGGCGACGAACGGCTTCGGAGCACGGCGGATCTCGGAAATCGTGCTGTGGATGTACTCGAGGATTTGCTTGAAGACCTCTCCGTAGCCGCGCCCGCCAAGCCGCGCCGCCTCGGGCTGGAGGTAGCCGAGATCTTTCTCGTCGCCTCCCTCGCGGATGTATTTCAGGTCGGCGCCGCTACAAAAGACTCCCCCCTCTCCGCGCAGGATCACGGCGCGCACCGATTCGTCCCGCGCGAGACCGAGCCCCGCCTTGCGCAGATCCTGCGCCGTCTTCACGTCGAGCGAGTTGAACCGCTCGCGCCGCGCGATCGTGATCACGCCGACCGCGCCGTCACGTTCCGTACGGATGTGCTCCATTTCGTGGCGTCCTGTCAGCAGATGCGCGGCAAGGGCTCGCCTTCCGGCTCGACCAGCAAGCGCCGCCCAAAGCCGGTATCGAGAACGATTCGCCCGACCGGTTCCTCGACACAGGTACCGACGATCGCGCCGTCGCGTCCCGCAGGATGGTTGCGTAGGGCCACGAGAACTTCCTCCGCCGCCTCAGGGCGTACCCCAATCACCGCCTTGCCTTCGTTCGCAACGTGTAGCGGGTCGATACCCAGGAGCTCAGCGGCCGCACGAACCGCCGGGGAAACCGGGATGGCGCCTCCCTCGAGGAGGATGCCGACCTTACTCTTCTCCGCCATCTCGTGGAGAGCACTCGCCAGGCCTCCGCGGGTGGGATCCTTCATCGCGACGATCCCTTCGCCGCCGCCGGCGAGCACGGCGCGCGCCAGGCCTCCGAGCGGAGCGACGTCGGAGCGTATCTCGCCTTCGAGCTCCAGGCCGTGACGGGCGGCGAGCACGGCGAGCCCGTGATCACCGATTGTGCCACTGACGAGGATGCGGTCCCCCGGACGAAGGCCACGGTCGGGCACGACGCGGTGGGTGAGACCGATACCGGTGGTGTTGATGACGATCCCATCGATCTCCCCTTTTCCCATCACCTTGGTGTCGCCGGTGAGCACGGTCGTCCCAGCCTCGCGGCAAGTCGCCTGCATGGATTCCTGAATGCGCTCGAGGTCCGCACGCGGGAAGCCGACTTCGACGATCACAGCACAGGTCAAGCCGAGGATATCGGTCACCCCCATCACGGCGAGGTCGTTGACCGTGCCCGCGACGGCGAGACGCCCAATGTCACCCCCGGGGAAGAAGATCGGGTGGATGACATGCGAGTCGGTGGTGATCACGAGCCAGTGCTCTCCGACGCGCACGGCGGCGCCGTCGTCCATCGCCGCGAGACCGAAGCCCTCCGCGCCCGCGGGGTCGGTGAAGCCGCGGGCGAGAACCTGCTCGATGAGCGTGCGCATCGCCCGGCCGCCGGCCCCATGCTTGAGCGCGATGCGCTCGTCGAGCGCCGTGGAGCGTGGCCTCATGGCCGGCTCCCGAGATCGGGATGGCCGCCGTATTGGTGCCAGATCTTGCACGTGCCTTCGCTGCTGACCATGCACGCGCCGACCGGCGTCTCCGGCACGCACTCCTTGCCGAACAACCGGCAATCGTGCGGCGAGGCGGTGCCTGCCATGATCTCCCCGCAACGGCACTGGTCGACGAGCGCTCGCGGCGCGCGCGTGCAGAGGCTGCGCACGTCGATCGTGAAGCGGCGCCGCGCATCGAACCGGGCGAACTCGTCACGGAGCCTCAGGTTCCCGTTGGGGACGTGGGCGATCCCTCGCCAGCATCCTCCAGTCGCGCGGAAGACCCGCCAGAGTCGCTCCTGGGCGTTGCGATTCCCCTCTCGGGTCACGCAGCGCGGATACATGTTTTCGACGCGCGGCCGACCCTCGGCGATCAGCTCGACGAGCTTCACGAGCCCGGCGAGGATATCGAGCGGCTCGAACCCCGCTACCACCACCGGGATCCCGTGGCGCTCGACGAAGGGCTCGAAGACCGCCCAGCCGGTGATGGTTGCGGCATGGCCGGCGGCGAGGAAGCCCTCGATTCGCGTCCCGGGCATCTCGGCGACGATCTCCATGACGGGGGGAATGTACTTGTGCGCGGAGAGCACTGAAAAGTTCGAAGGTGGCTCGCCGAGCAGGACGGCCGCGGTGGCGACCGCCGTCGTCTCGAAGCCGGAGGCAAAGAAGACGACCTCATCGCCGGTGCGACGCGCGATCTCGACAGCTTGCGCCGCGCCGTAGATGACGTCGACGCGCGCGCCATCGGCCTGTGCGTCGCCGAGCGAGCTCGCGCTGCCAGGCACGCGCAGCATATCGCCGTACGTGACGAGACGTACGCCCTGACGCGCGAGCGCCACCGCCTCGTCCACCTCGGGGACGTCGGTCACGCACACCGGGCAGCCCGGCCCCATGATCACCTCAAGCTTCCTCGGGAAGGTGGCTCGCAATCCGAACTTGGCGATCGCCTGCTCGTGGCTGCCACAGACGTGCATGACCGACACCGGAGCTCGCCCGAGGCCAGCAACGACGCGGGCGAGCGTCGCTGCGAGCGCGCGGCCCTGCTCGGGATCGCGGAACTTGAGCTCGCGGAGCGCCTGCTCAGCGGGATTCATCGCTCGGGTCCCTTCCGCTCGCCGGTGGCTGCGATTTCTCCACGTACGTCCGCAGCCATCGCGTCCTCGGGCGCCTCGCCCAGCAATTGCTCATAGAGCGCGAGCGTCCGCTTCGCGTCCTCGGGCGGAATCCGCCGGATCGCGTAACCCACGTGATTGAGCACGTAGTCGCCGGGCTCGACAGGCTCATCGACGACGTCGAGCAGCACCGGCCGTCGCAGGCCGAAGAAGTCGACGACTGCGATGTTACCCTGGACCTCAAGCACCTTTCCCGGAACCCCGAGGCACACCGTCAGCGATCCTCCCTCATCCGCGCGGCGGCGATCGCCGCCTGGCCGAGAGCGATGCCGCCGTCGTTCGGCGGCACCTTGCGATGGCGGAAGGCCGCGAAACCGCGAGCCTCGAGCCGTCCCAGTACTTGCTGGAGAAGTGTCGAGTTCTGGAATACTCCGCCGCTCAACACCACGCGCGAGAGGCCAGTCGCAGCGCGGACCCGCTCGCACATCTCGACCACCATCCGCGCCACCGAGTTGTGGAAGCGTGCGCTCACGACGGGCGGAGCGACCCCCCGCGCGACCTCGTCGGCCACCGCGGCGACGAGCGGGCCGAGGATCGGCGATGGCCGGCTGCTCGCCGGCGATCGGGAATGGATATGCCCCCTTCTCCCCGCGGGCCGCGCACGCCTCGAGCTCCATCGCCGCCTGACCTTCGTAGAGCGCGCGATGACGGATGCCAGCGAGCGAGGCGACCGCGTCGAAGAGCCGTCCGACGCTCGAAGTGAGCGGCGCGTTCACCGCGTGAGCAATCTGCCACTGGATCGCGTCGATCTCGGCCTCCGTCGCACCGAGCGCAGTCGCCTCGATGCCAGGCATGGAGCCGCGGGCTGCGGTCAGGTGTGCCAGCGCCATGCGGAAGGGCTCATGGATGGCCCGCGCCGCTCCTGGCATCGGCACGTACCCGAGATGGCCGACACGCTCGAAGGAAGCGTAGTCCACGACCAAGAACTCACCGCCCCAGATCGCCCCGTCGGCCCCATAGCCCGTACCATCGAAGGCGACGCCGATCACGCTTCCCGCGAGCTCGTTCTCGGCCATGCAGGAGGCCACGTGGGCGTGGTGGTGCTGCACCGCGACGTGTGGGAGTGCCGGATCGCGTCCGAGCGCGTAGCGGGTCGAGAAGTAGTCGGGATGCGCGTCGTGGACGATCACCTCGGGACGGACGCGAAAGATCGACTCCATGTGCGCCGCCATCTGGGCATACGACCGCCAGGTCTCGATGTCCTCGAGGTCGCCGATGTGCGGCGAGAGGAACGCGTGGCGGCCGCGAGCGACGCACACCGTGGTCTTCAGGTCGGCCCCGCACGCGAGGAGCGGCGGCGACTCGAGCGGCAGAGGGACTGGATACGGGGCGTAACCGCGCGAGCGACGGATCGGCAGCTCTTCTCCGGCGACTACGCGGGTGACCGAATCATCGCAGCGCACCTCGATCGGTCGGTCGTGGATCAAAAGCGCGTCGGCAATGGTACTCAAGCGGCTGAGCGCTTCGGCGTCGTCGATCGCGATCGGCTCCCCGTAACGGTTTCCGCTCGTCAAGACCAATACCCGTGGACAGGTTGCATCGGCGGAGAAAAGAAGATGGTGGAGCGGCGTGTAGGGAAGCATGACGCCGAGCGTACGGAGCGGCCGCGAGACTGCCGAGGCGATCCCCGACCCAGGACGCTCGTCGAGGAGCACGATCGGTCTGGCGGCTGACTCGAGAAGCATTCCCTCCGCGGCCGAGAGGACGCAGATTCGCTCCGCCACTTGACGATCAGCCACCATCAACGCGAAGGGCTTCTCCTCCCGTTCCTTCCGCCGGCGGAGGCGCAGTACCGCGTCCTCTCGAGTCGCATCGCAAGCGAGATGGAAGCCGCCGATTCCCTTGATGCCGACGATTCGCCCGCCGGCGAGCATGCGAGCGGCTACAGCGAGAGGATCGCCGGCGATCGCCAGCCCGTGTCCATCGACGAGCGCGAGCCGCGGACCGCAGGCCGGGCACGCATTCGGCTCGGCGTGGAACCTGCGGTCCGCAGCGTCTTCGTACTCGGCGCGGCACGCTTCACAGAGCGTGAAGCTCTGCATCGTGGTGTTCGCGCGGTCGTAGGGAATCGAGCGGGTGATCGTGAAGCGAGGACCGCAGTTCGTACAGTTCGTGAACGGATAGCCGAAGCGCCGATCGAAGCGATCGCCGAGCTCGCGGAGACAGTCGGCGCAGGTCGCCACGTCGGGAGAGACCGGCTGGGTGCCGTCCCCGTTGCTCGAAGCCTCGATCCGAAAGACGTCGAATCCCCGCGGCGAGATCTTGGTTTCGCGGACGCGCTCTATTCGGGCGAGCGGCGGCGCTTCCTTGCGCAGGTCCCGCAAGAAACATCCGATCGCTCCCGGCAGTCCCTCGACTTCGATTTCGACTCCGCTCGAGGTGTTGCGGACCCATCCCGAAAGATCGTTCCGCCGCGCGATCGTGTAGACGAAGGGCCGGAAGCCCACTCCCTGGACGACTCCCTCGACACGGAGATGTAGGGCTGCGGCCCCGTTCATCGCGCGGCCGCCAAGCGTGACGGGCTCCACGCAACCGGACCGGCTGGGGGTTCGAGTGGGGTGCAGCCGATCCCCCAGCCACGGAGCTCCTGGAGAACGGCCTCCTGGAGCTCCGGCAGGGCCCGCAAGATCTGTGGAGACAGCGCCACTCCGGGCTCGAGTCGCTCCGGCACGATCCCGAAGACGACGACGCGAGGTGGCCGGCGATCGAGAAGCTCGGCCGCCGCGAGCAAATCCTGCGCGCCGACCTGATGCGGCGACATCTTGAGGTTCAGCGCCTCGGGCACGCTCGCGCCTTCGAGCCTCACGATCGTGCCGGGGAGACCGTCCCATCGGACGGCGTCGACCAGCAGGAGCCGCTCGACGCCGTCGAGGAGAGGAAGTAGCTCGAGCCCGAGCGTGCCGCCGTCGACGAGCGAGACGTGCGGAGGGAAACGGAAGCTGCGCTTCAAAGACGCCACGGCCCAGACGCCGAGACCGTCGTCCTGGAGAAGCACGTTGCCGAGGCCGAGGATGAGCGTGGACGCCGTCATGTCCGCCGCCTCTCGAACTTGTAGCCGGAGACGATGCTGGTGATCACGCCGTTTCGCTCGTCGACGTCGATCAGCACCGCGCTGTACACGTGATGGACGGCAAAGCCGAGCAGAAGCCACATGACGAAGTGGTGGACGAGGCGCACGCCCTGCGGGCTTCCGAGCGAGAAGACCCAGCCGAAGACGGCGAGCCACCAGCCGCCTTTCTGCAGCGCGAGCAGGCCGAACCCCGTGAAGATCTGCACGAGAAAAAGGAACACGACGGCCGAGTACGCAAGGCCCGCGAGCGGGTTGTGTCCGGTCGCTCCCGGCGGCGTTCGGCGCAGGAACGTATAGTAGAGAAAGGTCTCCGCCATGCCCCGTCGCCCTTTGCGGTAGAGCTCCGGGAAGAGCGCGCGCCACGATGCCCACTCGTTTCCGGCAAAGGCCCAGTAGGTGCGGAGCAAGACGCTCGCGGTGAACGTATACGCGCTCACGCGGTGGATCGCCCGCATCGAGGTCATCACGTAAAACGACCCGCCGAAAAACGGATAGCCGATGTAGAGGCCCGTGAACGACAGAGCGAGGATCGTGACGACGTTCACCCAGTGAGTGACGCGAACGGGAAGCTCCCAGACGTAGATTCGTTCGTAGAGCGCGGTTCGATTCATCGTCGGCGCCCTTCATGCGACCTGGATGCGCGTGATCGGCTCGCGCCCGGGCCCCGTCACGTGCACCGCGCACGCCATGCAGGGATCGAAGGAGTGGACGGTGCGAAGGATCTCGACCGGCCGCTCGGCGTCGGCGACAGGCGTGCCGAGGAGAGCGGCCTCGTACGGTCCGCGCTGTCCCTTCGCGTCACGCGGCGACGCGTTCCACGTGCTCGGCACGACGCACTGGTAGTTGACGATCGCGCCGTCCCGGATCCTCACCCAGTGTCCGAGCGCCCCGCGCGGCGCCTCGTGAAACCCGTAGCCCTGCGCTTCGCGCGGCCAGGTCGAGGGATCCCAGCGGAAGCCGTTGTGGATCCTGAGATCACCGCGGCGGAGGTTGGCGACGAGCTGGTCGTGCCACTTCAAGAGCTCGGCGGCCGTGAGCTGAGTCTCGATCCCGCGGGCGGCGATCCGGCCTAGGGTCGAGAACAGCGGCTTCGGGCCCCACGCCGAGCGTCTTCAGCACGCCGTCGACCGCGGCCTTCACGTCTTTATGCCCGGAAGCGTAGGCGACCAGCATGCGCGCCAGCGGACCCACTTCCATCGGCCGATCTTCGTAGCGCGGCGCCTTCAGCCAAGAGTACTTCTGCTCGGTCTCGAGAAACTCGTAGGGCGGCTTCGGGCCCGTGTAACGCGGATTCGTCTCTCCATCCCAGGGATGCTTCGCGACCGCATCACCGTCGGAGTAGTCGTACCAGGAGCGCGTGACGTACTCGGCGATCCGCTTGTGATCGACGGGATGGACTTGCGAGAGATCGCGATTGAGGATCGCTCCGCGCGGCAACCAGAGGCGATTCGGGTCTCCGCTCGTGTCGGTCGGATACTCGCCGCAGGCGAGGTAGTTTCCGACTCCAGATCCGATCGACGCCCATTCCTTATAAAAGGATGCGATCGCCAAGAGGTCGGGAATGTAGACCTGATCGACGAAGTCCTTGGCGGTCACGAGGAGCTGGTGCTGGAGCGCGAGCTTGTCGGCGTTCAGGGCCGCCGCGCTGTTCGGGTCGAGAGGGATCGCCATGCCGCCGACGAGGTAGGTCTGCGGATGAGGGTTCTTCGAGCCGAGGATCGCGTGGATCTTGATGACCTCGCGCTGCCAGTCGAGGGCCTCGAGGTAATGAGCGACGGCCATGAGATTCGCCGCCGGCGGGAGTTTGTAGGCCGGGTGGCCCCAGTAACCGTTGGCGAAGAGGCCGAGCTGTCCGGAATCGACGAACTTCTTCAGGCGATCCCTGACACTCTTGAAATACGCCGCGCTCGACTTCGGCCACGGCGAGATCGACTCCGCGAGCGTCGAGGTCGCGGCGGGGTCGGCCGCGAGAGCACCCGTGATGTCCACCCAGTCGAGCGCGTGCAGGTGGTAGAAGTGAATGACGTGGTCCTGGACGTACTGGATCCCCGCGATCAGGTTGCGGATGATCCGGGCGTTGTCCGGGATCTCGATGGCGAGGGCGTTTTCGACTGCTCGCACGGAGCAGTTGGCGTGAACCGTCGTTCAAACCCCTCAAATGCGCTGGGCGAAGAGCCAGGCGTCGCGCGGGTCCCGACCCCGCAGCACGATCTCCATGCCGCGGAACATCGTGCTCGAGCTCCACGCGTCGGCGACCTTCCCTCCCTCGACCTGCGCCTCGATCCGCAGGTGCCCCTCGATGCGGGTGATCGGGTCGATTGCGATCTTGGCCATGATCGGTCCTCCTAATTCTCGCTAATTCTCGGGTTCCTGTTTCTCGGATTTCTGCGATTGCGCCGAGTCGTCCGGAAGCGGCCGGAGCCTCGAACGAATCGCGCTCAGCACCCCGTGGACGCCGAACGCCGCGGCGGTGCCGACGAGCACGGACTTGCCAATCCGATCGGCGGTCGTCTGTACGCCGAAGCCGGGGACTTCCGGCAGATGCCGGTAGAACGGAGTCATGGTGTCCCAGAAGTGGCGCTCGGCGCAGCCGACGCAGCCGTGCCCGCCGGCGACCGGCCAGCTCGTCCCGTCGTTCCAGCGAACCGACGGGCAGTTGTGGAAGGTCGCCGGTCCCTTGCAGCCCATCTTGTAGAGGCACCAGCCCTTGCGGTGCCCCTCGTCGCCCCACTCCTCGACGAACTCCCCGGCGTCGAAGTGCGCACGCCGCTCGCAGCGGTCGTGAATGCGCTCGCCGTAGGCGAAGAGCGGCCGGCCCTGCTGATCGGTCGCGGGGAGACTCCCGAAGGTGAGAAAGTGGACGACGGTGGCCGTGATGTTGACCGCGTTCGGCGGGCACCCGGGTAGATTGATGAGCGTGATCCCCGGAACCGCCTGCTCGACGCCGACCGCCCCCGTCGGGTCCGGACGGGCGGCAGGCCAGCCTCCGTAGAACGCGCAAGCGCCGACCGTGATCGTGGCCGCAGCGTTGCCGCAGACCTCGCGCGCGATGTCGAGCGCGGTGCGGCCGCCGATCGTGCAGTAAATGCCGCCGTCCCGAGTCGGGATCGAGCCTTCGACGACCGCCAGATACTTCCCCCTCTCGCCGCGCACCGTGTCCATCAGCGACTTCTCGGCGGCCTTGCCCGACGGGCCATGATCGTCTCGTGGTAGTTCACCGAGAGGATGTCGAGGGCGATGTCGCCGACCGACGGCCGGCTCGCGCGGAGAAACGACTCCGTGCAGCCCGCGCAGTCCTGGAACTCGAGCCAGACGAGTGAGGGCCGCTTCACGCTCTCGAGCGCTCGGGCGACGCGCACGACGTAACGGTCCGGCAGCGCCAGCACGGCGGTCATCGCCGTACAGAACTTCATGAAGCTCCGGCGCGAGATGCCGCGCTCTTCCCAGCGCGTGGCCGGAGATCGTCCCCAGCCTTTCGGGGAAGCCCTTCGCGGGATGATCGAGCCGTTCAGATCCCCCCACATGACGTCCTCCTTTGCGGAGCGCTGGCGATCTCGGTCTGGAGCCATCCGACCCAATCGTCGATGCCCCTTTCGTTCCGTGCCGACATTTCGATGACCGAGAGCTGCGGGTTCACCTGAGCGACGTTTCGCCGGAAGCGAGCGACGTCGAAGTCGACGTAGGGGAGAAGATCGATCTTGTTGAGGAGCAGGAGCGCGGATTCGCGGAACATCAGTGGATACTTGAGCGGCTTGTCATCACCCTCGGCGACCGACAGCACCATCACCTTGCGATCCTCGCCGACCCAGAATTCCGCCGGGCAGACGAGATTGCCGACGTTCTCGATGAGCACGAGGTCGAGCCCCGCCGTGCGGAACTCGGCGAGGCCGTGGGCGACCATGCGCGCATCGAGGTGACACTCGCCGCCGAAGAGCGGATCGGTGTTGATCTGAGCGACCGGAACCCCGAACCGCGCGAGTCGCTCGACATCGAGGGAGCCGCGAACGTCTCCCTCGATGACGCCGGCCCGCACCGTCCCCCTGAGCCGTTCGAGCGTGCGCTCGAGGATCAAGGTCTTGCCGCTGCCCGGTGCGCCCATGAGGTTCACGACGAAGCAGCCGTCGGCCTCGAACCGCTTGCGGTTCTCGCGCGCGATCCGCTCGTTCGCATCGAGAACGCCCTCGAGCACCTCAATTTCCAAGCGACACCTCGCGCCTTTCCGAAGGCTCACTGTCGACCGTGTCGACGGACACCACCTGGAGCTCCCGCCCGGAAAGGAGCTCGACGAATCCCGATGCGCAGCTCGGGCAGGTGAAGGAAAGCGTGTCGATCTCGAAGCGCGCGGCGCATTCGCCGCAACGGGCGCGGATCGGCACCTCTTCGACGAGGAGCGCCGCGCCGCCGAGCGGCGTGTCCGGAGTCAGAACGTCGAAGTAGTAGCGAAGCGAATCGGGAACTAGGGAGGTGAGGCGGCCGATGCGAACCGTGACGCTCGACACGCGCGGCCGCGGCGGCGGGAGCCGTTCCAGGGCTCCCCGCGCCACCTCGATGATCCCGCTGCAAATCGCCAGCTCGTGCACGCTCGGTGCCTCGCGTTCAGATGCGAACCAAGCCCGACTCTTTGTTGTTCGCGCTCCTCTTTCTCCAACATTGCGGACAGCAAGGCCCGTGCCGTTCGAGCATATGCCCCCGGCGCCCGTGGAGATGCCCGCAGACGTGGTCTCCGGCTACGTAGTTGCCCGCCGTGGTCTTGGTTGCGACGTCGGAGAGATCGGGAATCCCGACCAGTCGCCTTCCCAGGCCTGGGAATCACCGCAATCGAACCTTCCCAAGAATGCGAAGGCGCGCGCCAAGGTAGCCGGTCCCTGTCCTCAAGTCCGGCGCCGACCGCTCAAACCGGAATCTTCAGCGCCAGTTTCGAGGTCAGAACGCCGGTGCTCAGGCCGATGACTCGAAGGCCGCCGAAGAATCGCGCGTGCTCGATCTTGCAGCAGCGGTCCATGATCACTTCCAGCCCGCCTTCACGCGCGATGCGGGCTCCTTCCTCACTGATCACGCCCAGCTGGAGCCAGAGCACCTTCGCCTTGATCTTCACGGCCTGGCGCGCGATCTCGGGGACTTCCGCAGCCGGGCGGAAGACGTCGACGATGTCCACAGGCTTGTCGATCTCGTCCACTCGCCCGTAAACCCGCTGGCCAAGGATCGTCTTGCCCGCCTGGGAGGGGTTGACCGGAATGATGTTGTAGCCATTCGCGGAAAGATAGATCCCGGCAAACGAGCTCGGCTGGTACGGGTTGGATGACAAGCCGACCATGGCTATGTTGCGGCAAGTGGTCAGAATGCGCAGGCGGTCATAGGCTGTTCCGCCGAGATGGGTGCGGTCTCCTACTGCCATGTTGGACCTCCGTCGTGTTCGTACTTGTGTGTCAACGTTGGTACGGGGCGCCGAATGCCTTGCTGAGCAGGCTATGGCCGTGCGGCTCTTGCTCCTCCCCGGCGGCCATGGCCAGCGTCTCGGTGACCGGCGCCGCTTGTTGCGACTTTTCCAGCGCCTGACCCAGGTCCCACAGGATATCGTCGATATCCTCGATGCCGATGGAGACCCGGATCATGTCGGGACCGATGCCGCAGGCGGCGAGCTCCTCGTCGGTGAGCTGCTGGTGGGTCGTCGTCGCCGGGTGGATGATCAGGCTCTTGCAGTCGCCCACATTGGCCAGGTGAGAGAACAGCTGGACGTTCTCGATGAGCTTCTTGCCGGCCTCCCGGCCGCCCTTGATGCCGAAGGTGAAGATCGCTCCGGGTCCTTTCGCGAGATACTTCTTGGACAGCGCGTGGAAAGGGCTGTCGGGTAGGCTGGGATAGTTCACCCAGCTCACCGCGCGGTGCTGCTTGAGAAACTCGGCGACCCGGCGCGCATTGGCCACATGGCGCTCCATACGCACGTGAAGCGTCTCCAGGCCCTGCAGAAGGAGGAAGGCATTGAAGGGGCTCTGGCACGGCCCGTAGTCCCTGAGCATTTCGGCGCGCGCTTTCAACAGCCAGCCGAAATCGCCGAAGTACTCGAAGAACCGCAGGTTGTGATAGCCCTTGGATGGCTCGGTCATCCCCGGGAACTTGCCATTGTTCCACGGAAAGCGCCCGGCGTCGACGATCACGCCGCCCATCGTCGTGCCGTGGCCGCAGATGAACTTGGTGGCCGAATGCAGCACGATGTCCGCACCCCAATCGATCGGCCGGCAGCAGTACGGGCTGGCGAACGTGTTATCGACCAGCAGTGGGATTCCATTCTCGTGGGCGATCGTGGCAACCGCCTCGATGTCGAGGACGTCGATCTTGGGGTTGCCGAGCGTTTCGGCAAAAATGCACTTGGTCTTCGGCGTGACCGCGCGCCGGATGGCATCGAGATCGCTGATGTTCACGAAAATCGGTTTAATGCCGATCTTGCGGAAGGTGACGTCGAACTGATTGATCGTGCCGCCGTAGAGCGTCGTCGAGGAAATGAATTCGTCGCCGGCGTCCATGAGCGAGACCAGCGCGATGTGCTGCGCCGCCTGCCCCGACGACGTCGCCACCGCGCCGATACCGTTCTCGAGCGCAGCAATGCGCTCCTCGAACACCGCCACCGTCGGGTTCATGATGCGCGAATAGATGTTGCCGAAGCGCTGCAGCGCAAAAAGATTCGCCGCCTGGTCTGTGTCCTCGAATACATAGGCGCTGGTCTGGTAGATCGGCACCGCACGCGACCCGGTCACCGGATCCGGCCGCTGTCCCGCGTGGACCGCCAGCGTACCGAAACCGAACTGCCTCTCTTCAGCCATGATGCCCTCCTCTCGAAACACTAGTCTATTAAGTTCCAGCCGCCTCCACACGATGTGGGCCGGCTATCTCGCTGCGGCCCCTCTCGGGCATTCGAGGGTGCGGCAGCCGTCGATCAGCGAAGCGCTGCGCGTCGTGGATCATCCAGAGAACGCGTTGATGCCGGTGAGCTTCCGGCCGATGAGCAACTTCTGGATCTGGCTGGTGCCCTCGTAGAGGGTCATCACGCGCGCGTCGCGCAGGTACTTCGAGACCGGGTACTCGTCGATGTAGCCGTAGCCGCCGTGCACCTGGATGGCGAGGTTGGCGGCCCTGACCGCTACCTCGCTCGCGTAGTACTTCGCCATCGACGCTTCCGTCTCGAACGGCAGATGGCGGTCGATGAGGTCAGCCACCCGCCAGACGAGGAGGCGGGCGGCGTCGGTTTCCACCGCCATGTCGGCCAGCATCTCCTGCACCAGTTGGAAGCTGCCGATGGGCTTGCCGAACTGCTCACGCTCCTTGGCGTAGCGGACACTCGCCTCGAGGGCGGCCCGGGCGATGCCGACGCACCCCGCGCCCACGCTCAACCGTCCCTTGTGAAGCGTGTTCATGGCGATCTCGAACCCCCTGCCCTCGTCACCCAACCGGTCGGAGTCGGGCACCCGCACATCGGAGAGTGACAGCTCCGCGGTGGCCTGCGCACGCAGACCGAGCTTGCCCTTGATCTCGGTAGCCACGAAGCCGGGACTCGTCGTGTCGACGGCGAAGCAGGTGATCCCGCGCGGGCCGGGCCCGCCCGAGCGGGCGAAGATCAGAGCAACGTCGGCCCAGGTGCCGTTCGTGATGAAGATCTTGGAGCCGTTGAGAATCCAGTGGTCGCCGTCCCGGACCGCTTTGGTCTTGAGGTTGCCGGCGTCGGAACCGGTGCCGGGCTCGGTGAGACCGAAGCAGCCGATCCGTTTCCCGGCGCAGATGCCTGTCAGCCACCGCCGCTTCTGCTCCTCCGTCCCGTAGCTCAGGATGGGCTTGCCGCAGAGGCCGAGGCTGACCGAAACGACGCCACGAACCGACGAGTCTCCCCGGCCTAGTTCCTCCATCACGAGGCAGTAGGACAGATAGTCGCACGGCGTGCCGCCGTACTCCTCGGGCACCGTGAGGCCGAGGAAGCCGACCTCGGCGAGTTTCTTCACGATGGCGCGATCCATGGTCTCGCTGCGATCCCAGTCTCGTACGTGCGGGATGACCGCCCCGTCCACGAAATCCCGGGCTGTCTTCCGGAACATCTCCTGTTCGACTGAAAGCGATAGGTCCACGCGAGAACTCCTCAGTTCGGGCGACGTACGATACCGCCGCCTGGCGCGAGTTGGGAGGATAGGCGGAATGAAGCGGCTGGGGCCACCACTCCAACGTGGTAGCTGGAAAGCTCCACAGTCGAAAGCGCGCGGTCAAAGCCTCGAACAATCCGCTTCCGCAGGCGGCACTCGAGGGTGGCATGATGGAGCTCATCTGCATCGACGAAGGTCACAGCTAGCTGCAAGCGCCCAGGGGTTATCGGTCTGCGCTGGCAGTTTCAGCCCCTCAGGCTCCTGATCGACCAAGGTCCATCCACGGTGAGGAGGCAAGAGCCATGATCCTCTACCTGCTCTACACTGCTTCCCCCCGGTTCCCCCTATAGACGTGAGGCCGAAATGAGCGGATCGGCCGGCTGAGGCCGGTCGCAAAGGAGGTGCCGCGTGGAGTTTCTGGACCGGTGTGGTTTCCGGAGAAGCATCCGGATCTTCGACGCGAAGCGAGCGGCCTCAGCCAGAAGGGCGAGCCGCCATCTCGACATCACGACACTGCCGACGGCGGGCAGCTTTTCGCCCGACTCGCCTCATCTCGGCCATACCCAGGGCCCTTTCGCCGAGCCGAAGTGGGCCCATCCGCCGATCTGCCTTCCCCAACCGGAGTGTTCGTGGAAGCCGTACTCGTAGCTGATCTGGCGAGCCGGAACGAGGTGCGCACTGGCCACCGTCGGATCTCCCCGGGGCTGCGCAATCAACCCGGCAAAAGCAAGCCCATCGCTTTGCGGAAGGGGTGCGAATTTGATTCTGCACGAAAGATTTCGTACGAGGGTCAACGCGGAAGTGATACGTCGGCGGGACGAACGGAGGGGAACATGAGTAGAGAGCGAGTGAACGAGCAGGGTTTCGGCGTCGAGCGGCTCGACCGCGTCGTTCAGGCGATCCGTCGCGACATCGACGCCGAACGTTGTGCTGGCGTTGCGCTTCTGGTGGCGCGCGGCGGGCGGGTCGTGCTCGACGTGACCGAGGGCTTTGCCGACCGCAAGGCAGGAAAACGACTCGGCAGGGATGCCGTGTTCGCCACGATGTCCATCGCCAAGCAATTCACCAATGTACTCGCCTTGTCGCTCGTCGAGCGGGGCGCGCTGCGACTCCATGCTCCGATCGCGGAGCTGATTCCCGAGTTCGGCACGCTCGGAAAGGAGAAGGTCAACCTCTTTCATCTGCTGACCCACACGAGCGGCGTGATGTCGGCCATTCCGGCGGTGCCGCCGGACGTCCTGACGAGCATCGAGAAGTCCCTCGCGTACGCTTGCGGCCTGCCCCTCGAGTCGCTGCCCGGCGAGCGGGTCAATTATTCGATCCTGCTCGCTCACCACGTGATCGCCGCGGTGTGCCTGCGGGCGGACGGCCGCGGGCGAAGCTTCGCACAGATGCTGGACGAAGATCTCTTTCAGCCGCTCGCCATGCGGGACACGGCGCTCGGGCCGAGAAAGGACCTGCTGCCGCGACTCTGCCCGATTCGGGCGTCCTACCGCGGGCTCCCCGCGCTCATCCAGCCGGACCTCCTCGAGGCCGTCGGTGAGCTCCTCGGCACACCCGGATGCGAGATCCCCGGCGGTGGCTGCCTGACGACGATCCAGGACCTCCATCGTTTCGCCGAGATGCTCCGCCGCGGCGGTGAGCTCGACGGCGCGCGGATTCTTTCGCCGGCGATGATCGATTTCTGCACGCGGAATCATACCGGCACGCTTCGCAACATCCTCTTCGACGTGTTCGTCGGCTATCGGCATTGGGAGTTCTATCCCGCCAACATCGGCGTCGGTTTCTTCGTGCGGGGCGAGGGGAACATCCCGGGGCTTTTCGGCGTCCTCAATTCTCCGCGCACGTTTGGCGGCTTCGGCGCCGGCTCGACCGGCTTCACCGTCGATCCCGAACGAGATCTGAGCCTTGCTTTCCTCTCCGCGGGCCTCATGGAGGACAGCTACCACTTCGAGCGCATGGGAGCGCTTGCCGACTTGGTGGTGTCGTCGATCGTGAGATGACGTTCGAGCTTTCGGGCGGGCTCATGAAGGCAACACGATGCCGTCGCGACCGCAGAACGGCGGATGCGAGAGCACAGAGTGCGTCGTCTGGCCGTCTGGACGGCGAAGGGCGAATCGCGTGAATCCTTTCGCTCAGCGACATCGCGCGCCGCGATCGGACGTGCGACGCAGGCCTCTGCGTTATGTTGTCAGTGCACGCAGGCTGACGCGCAAGAGATTCAATGGGAATTGGTGGGTATGGGTATCACGAGTGAGTCGCTGTACGAAGTGACCTCGAAGAACCCCGCAAAACGAAACGGTTTGGGTAGCTTTAGACCTCCACGCCACCTCGTAGCTGTATCATTAGCATGATACAGCTACCGCGTGCTACCTACCAAGCGGATGATTCAACGGGTACGCGCCCTGAGGACTCAGATCGCAGCGGTCAAGCGCGAGCTGGCCAAGCTCGAAGAACTGCGCCCAGGGAGTCTCTCCCGCCAGTACACCGTCTGCGGCTCAGCAGGCTGCCGCTGCAAGGGCACTCCCCCGCTAAAACACGGCCCCTACTACCACCTGAGCTTCACTCGCAAGGGCAAGGGCGGGACC
>CAVQIG010000010.1:0-117296 GCA_963712515.1 uncultured delta proteobacterium | reverse complement strand
CTGCTCGCCTTGCGCCGCCCGCCGACGGGCCGCAACCTGTAGGGAAGCTCCGCGCAAGGTCTCGCCGAGCCGAATGGCTCGCGGGCGCGGAAAGCGGCGGAAGTTTCGAATTCGCCTTCGCTCCCGCTCACGGCTCGCAAGACTTCGAAACTTGGCGCCGCTTTCCGTGCAGGGCGAGGCCACACATCATGGGGAGCAGCGGGGGATTTAGGGTCGGCTCCCGATGCCCGGTCTGACTCGGGAGTCCGGCAGAATGGATTTGGTGTCCAGTGAAGTGTACGGCGGAGTGCCAAATCCATCCGAAACCCGCTGCGCAGGCCCATCCGGTGCGTTGGCGCTGAACTTGCTGCGGGCTCTTATGGAAGAGCGATGCCTGCTATAGATGTAGTGATCGGTGCCCTGCTGGTCCTTCTTGCGGCAAACGAGCGCTTCAATACGCCTTCATCGAACCGTTCGTCGACGACCGCGATACGCTACCACTCATCTGCAATCGTCTACTATGTAATCACGTTGTCGGCCTTTGCGCTTCTGGCGACGTCAGCGAATCCTGTCGCCATACTCGCTCCGATTCTCCCGGCGATTCAGAACGGCACGAGCAGTCCGGCACTGTTCGCCGCCTTTGTGCTCGGCGCCCTTCTGCCCCAATCCCTGGCGTCGCCGAGATCGACAAGCGGCTCCGCGAGTGGCTGCAAGCGCTGGCAGCCATCCCCCACGAGGTAAGACGCCTCGCCGCGAAATGCGACGCGCACAGTTCGCACCTTCCCCTGAGCTTCAGGCACAGACCGGCGCGTTTGTGGCGCAACTCGAGATGGACGCCTCGCACTAGACTCGAGCGACACGCTAGGGGCACGGCAATCCTGGACGAGGGTTAGCGTGCTGAGGTCGGTCCTCGACGAGTGGGAGGAAGATCGCCATTTTGCCGCTTTCATGGGCAGTTTCCGATTCGAGGTAGACGAGCTGAAGCGTCAGTACTCTCGGCTAGTTCCGAAAGCCAAGATGGCGCTGGATATGGCCAAGGAGAACGGAGGCAGCGACGGGCCGGGGACCAGACACATTCAGGCAGTGAAGGCATACCTCGGTGATTTTCAGCAGCAGAGCGCCAATTGCACCCAAGCGATGATCACCCTCATGAGCCGCGCGCTCCTCAAGTGCGACATCACACAAAAGGCGCGAGCTGCCCACCTACGATCAATCGGGTTCTCGGTGCGTTCAATGGATGATCATCTTGCCCTCGACGAGCTCCTCGTGGTGGGTTTGGCGGCTTGGATGATTCTGTTGTTCTGTTTCGTGTGCATACCCGGCGTGCGTTCGTCGATGTCGATGGAGGAAACCCTTGCTAGGACACTCATGATCGCGGTCATCTACAGCGTTGCTGTCGCGTGCGCGGTCTACGAGCGGAGTCGCCGGCCAGGCCGACCGGCCAGGGAGCGTATGCGTCCGGTTGGCAACTATCTTGCTGTCGGATTGGTGGCTTCCGCTTGTGGGCTGTTGATCAGCCTTTGGTTCCATACTCTCATCTTCCGAAGCCTTCCCCGTTCAATAGCGCGCATCGGCGTCGTGCACCCTTGGTTCGTGCTTACGTTCCTGACGGCCTTCATGACTGCATTCTGCCTCGACAACGATAGAGTACGGGCGAGCCGACTCCAGCTACGCGCTATGGAAAGCGGCGCGATGGCGACGGTGATGCTCATCGGCGCCTACTTGGTGAGAGCTCTGCTGCTCGAGAGGACAACCGGCATCGCAAACCATGGGGGTACCAAGTCCCGCCTCTCGCCGGCATCATAATTATCTCGGCTAGCATCGGCGCCTTCATCGGCTGGTGCGTGCCAACGTGGTACCGCGAGGCCCAGTGCGGTCTCATTTCAGAAGACGCGGAGCAAACAGCTGCCGGCAGAAGAGAGCGAGTAATTTTTGGCATCAGCCCCAATCTACCGGAATGGCCGGGCCATCCCGGCCACTGGCGACCGCGGTCGGTTCCCGTGAACGCGACGGCGCACACGATGCCGTCGCGATTGACGACGGCGCCCCACATGTCGCGCTACCTCCCGCTTGAACGGCTGGGGCCCGCGTTTCCCGCCCGCCGTCGTATCCGCCGGGCTTGCTTGCGAATGCGCTTGCCTGCTAGTCCCTCGCGGCGAGAAGATTCGGGAGACGTCCGAAGGGAGGATCGATGCCACTTCTCACAGGGGACTGGTCGCTCGCGGCAGAAGGGCACGAAGGGATTCTGCAGATCCAGACGGTCAGTGCTTCTGGGGTGGTGACTTTCATCCTGAGTGTGGCTCCCCTTGGCCTAGGAACATCGAGTTCCGAGTTCCGGGACGGATTCTGGGATGAGTCGTCTCAAGCCATCACCCTGCAGTTGACCACGTTCACCCTGGGGCCGGGCGGTCAAATAGGTTACAACGCGATTTCTTCTTCGAAGGCTATCTCTTCAAGACGCCGGTCCAGGCGGCTCCCGGCCAGGACGTGCTCTGGACACTCCAAGGCCAATTCACCATGACGGGCGCGGCCAGCGGCGTGGTGCCGACCTCCAGGCGTCACCGGTTTGGATGGAACGCGACGCTCGAGCAGACGCTGTAGGTACTCGCCTAAGCGCCCTACAGGTGCCTGACCGCTCCGACATAAGAGCGCAGCCCAAAATGCCTGACTGACACCATGGAGGAGTGAATTGCGCGCCATATCGCGAATCGTATATCTGTCGCTCGCCGTCGTCGCAACCGCCGCGCAGGCGAGCGGGGTGAGTGGCGACCTGATCGGCCTGACCCTTCTACCCGAGCGAGGATTCAACAGTCACGCGGCCGTCGAGGGAGAAACGGCCGTGCTCCTCGACGCGCGCACCGGCGAGATGCATGTGATCCACGCCGAACTCCTGGCCGCTCCGTTCTCGGTCACTCAATTTGTCGGCTGGTTGCCCGACCGCACGCGAGTACTCATTCATCGGGGCGTCGTGCCGGACGGCGAATTCTGCGCCAGCACCGTGGCGAACAGGACGTTCTACGACCTGTACGTTTGCGACCTGGTGAGGAAGGTCGCGTCATCACCGAGCCGCGTCGCTCGCGTTGGCCGCTCCAACTTGTTTCAAGGTTTCCAGAAGTCGAACGGCCAAGTGACTGGATTCGCCCTGCTGGTTCAGGAGCCGAGCGAATGGGGCAAGGTCGAGCGAGAAATTTACTTCTCGGATCTCAGCGGTCTGCGCAAGACGCCTGGCTCGTCGTCGCCAGTTCACGGCTGCTCGCCCTCCCTCGACGGACGGCTGTATGTATGCGGCGACGACGTCCACACGCTGTACGTGAAGACTGCCCTCGCCGGCGGTACGACGATCGACACGATCACGGTAAGCGGATTCCCATTCGCTCCCGCCTGGTCACCCACGGCGCTCGATCTGTTCTTCTTCGATTGCGACCAGAACCCAGGACCGTGTCGGGGCAGGATTGCGCACTACCGAGAGACTCCGGGCGGATGGGTCAAGAGCTACGAGGATCTGTGGCTCCCACTGCCGCGCACGATCTGATCTGCCGTGTGACCGGTGTCGAGCCTTGCGGCCTGCAGTCAGCCGATACGGCGTGCGAGATATTCACGCTCGACAGCGACCTCGCGGCGTGGGCCCCCGACGGCACGGCTGTGTACTACTCGGCGCTTGTCGACACGAAGCGACGCATCGTCGGCATTCGACTGACGGCGCCGGCGACGGCGGACGTAGTGGCGCCCGATCTGCCGAACGACGCACGCTTTCCGACGGTATCCCCCGACGGACACAGGCTGGCGTTCCTTTCGAGGCCGGCCGACGTGACCAACCAGGGGCGCCTCCAAGTGTATGTGGCGAATCTCGATACCAAGACGGTCGAACAGAAGTCAAACGTGCCCGTGGGTTGGAGTAGCAAAACTCCCGCACTGGGTGCTCCGACTCACTTCTGGATCGGGCTCGCGGCTGATCGAAGCCTTCGATCTGCTGATTCGTTGGCAAGCCAGTGGAGCACCGGAATTTGCACCAAACGGTTGCGCCCCGAGTACATCGTTGGGGACATCCATGGAACCGAACGCCGTGCACTCACTTCCACGGTAACGGCTCCATAAAAACGGGCGCTCCGTGAGAGAAATCGGGAGGGGTGGTCAGCGTCCGAGATCGCAGGTTATGTAAGCAAGGCGCGATGCTCTCAGTTTCAATCTGCTGGAGCAATATCCGATGTAGCGCAGCACACCATAAGGAGATGCCCATGAACGCCCAGTGGAAGGAACTCCGGACGCACGTGTGCCCCCCCAAGCGGACCAAACCGCCGATCAACGTCAGCGACACGCAAACTCCTGCCGAATTCAGTGGCTTTCTGATCATCCGGCTGTTGCGCGGAGTGGTTTCCAACCGTGCACCCACGCTCAATGCACTTGCGCAGCAATTCAAACTGGGGGGGCTGGCGACGCTACTGAAACGCCACAAGTTGTCGTCGCGACGGTTCATCACGTCGGTCTCGATCGAACAACTGCTGAAGATCGAGGATCGAGCCCGGCGCAGCGAGTTTCCGCCGCTTCATAGCCTGGCGTCGTACTGGCGGCTCGAAGCCCGCGGGTTGCGCGACCCGCTCGAACAGGTGCTGGTAGAACTGCGCGAGCTGCCCGAGGTCGACCTTGCCTACCGCGAACAATCGGTGAGCGATCCGGTCGTGAACGCAGCCGACGACACATTCGCGGCGACGCAGAATTACCTCGACGCAGCACCCACCGGGATCAATGCGCGCTGGGCGTGGACGCAGGCTAGCGGCGACGGCACCGGCATGCATTTCGTCGATCTCGAGCAGGGCTGGTTCCTGGGGCACGAGGATCTGCCGGCCCCAACGCTGATATTCAACAGCAATCGTGATGGCGTTGGCACTTACGTGGGTAATCACGGCACCTCGGTGCTCGGCGAGGTCGCGGGCGTGGACAATACCCGCGGTATCGTGGGGATCGCGCCGGCGCTGGCCTCGGTGCGCGTGGTGTCGCACTTCGAAGCGGCGGGCGGCACTGCGCTGCATGTGGCGGATGCGATCGTGGCGGCGGTCGCGGCGATGCCGGCTCCGCACGCCCTCCTGCTCGAGGTGCAGCGCGGAGCGATGCTGCTTCCAACCGAGAGCGACGATGGAGACTTCGACGCGATTCGGCTTGCGGTGGCAAGTGGAGTGATCGTGATCGAGGCTGGTGGCAATGGGGGAAACGATCTCGATAACTGGACGGATACTGCCGGGCACAAGCGCCTGAATCGGACCAGCGCCGACTTCCGTGATTCGGGTGCGATCCTCGTAGGCGCCGCGTCGTCGGCAACGCCCCACGAGCGTCTGAACTTCTCGAACTTCGGATCACGCGTGGACTGTTATGGATGGGGCGAGAACATCGTGAGCGCGGGGTACGGCGATCTGAGTGCGGGAGTGGGGAACAACACGACGTACACCAGCGTCTTTGGAGGCACGAGCGGCGCGTCACCGATCATCACGGGGGCGGCGTTGTTGGTTCAGGGACTGTATCGTGCAGCCACCGGCTCGCTGCTTTCGCCGGGACAGATGCGCAGAATTCTGGCCGACGCGGCGACCGGAACGACCCAGGGGGTGATGGTTGCAGGCGCGATCGGCGTCATGCCGGACCTGCAACAGATCATCCAGAATTCGCTCGGACTGGTCACGGACGTGTACCTGCGCGATGCGTTGGGCGACAGCGGCGCAGTGCCGAGCACGGGATTCGTGAGCGTGAGCCCGGACGTGATCGTTCGGACCGCGTTGGTCGCCGATCCCAATCTGAGCTTCGGCGAAGGCAGCGGAACCGAGAACAACGACACACTCGGCGATGCCATCGAGCACGGCCAGGACAACTTTATCTATGTGCGAATGCGCAATCGCGGCACGGCACCGGCGGCGGCCACGACCGCCACGGTCTACTGGAGTGAAGTTGCCACCCTCATCACGCCCAACATGTGGGTCAAGATCGGAACCACCGCGCCCATCGCAGTTCCGGTCGGAGACACCCTGGCGGTCACGGGTCCGCTCGCATGGCCCAAGGCGGATCTTCCGCCGGTCGGCGATCACGCGTGCTTCGTCGCGGTGCTCGACGATCCTCGCGATCCCGCGCCTCCTATTCCGCCGTCGATCCCCGCGTTCGATTGGACCGCATTCATCAACTTCATCCGCAATCAGAACAATGTTGCCTGGAGAAACTTCGACGTGCTGGACGTGCTGCCAGACCCATCGGCGGATCCGGCAGTGATGGAGTTCCTCATCGTCGGTGCGCCGGATCGCGCCCGAGAATTCCACTTCGAGCTGCTACAGCAATTGCCGGAGGGAGCTGAAGGTGTGGCTCGAGGTGCCACTTGCAATGATGGCGGTCTTGCCGCGCGACGCGTTCGGCGGGATCTCGATCGATCGCAAGACCGGTCGGGCGCGTCTGGCCGTTCCGTTCGTCCGGCAGCCTGCCGCTGTGCGACGTTCGTCTCGGTGCCGACGCGCGCCATCGCTGCCGCCTCGTGGTTCAGGGCGGTAAGGGGCTCGCGCGGGGGCTGCATCGTGTTGCCCTGCGACAGATTTACGAGGATGTCGAGGTCGGGCGCGTGACGCTCGGCTTGCGCGCGAAAGCGAAGGCGGAGCAGAAGCGTCAGAGGCCATCGAAGCGGAAGCGATAAGAGACGGGCTGGCGCGGGAGCCGGAGGCGCCGGGACTACTTCGCTGCTTCCGACACGCTCCGGAGATCCTTGATGGCTCGTGCGGGGTCTTGGGCGCCGAAGACGGCGGTGCCGGCGACGAGGATCGTCGCCCCGGCCTGGGCGAGGGGACGGGCCTTGTCCCGGTTGAGGCCGCCGTCGACAGAGATCTCGATCCGATGGCTTGCCGACGAGCGACTTGACCTGGCGGACTTTGGCGATGGACGACGGGATGAAGGGCTGGCCGTCAAAGCCGGGGTTGACCTACATGACCAGGATGAGGTCGAGGTCGTCCAACACCCATTCGATGGCCTCGAGCCGACGTGCGACGAAGACGTGAGTGCTCGCGCTAAGCGTTGATCGCGCGCCGCTCAAGGATAAGCGATGCTTCGGTTAAAAGCCTTCACGCGATGCCGTCAGGTCGGCTCGGCTTCATATCCATCGACGCGTGGAGTCGGGAGCGAGGAGCGCGTCACCACGACCACCGCAGCCCCCGTGCAGATGGCCCCGGTCGAAGGCGTGGGGCAAAAAAGGTGTTCCGGCTTTCTCAGTTCACCGGGCACCGACCGTACCTCACGAAGGGGCGGGCGCGGGGATTGTCTCCGCGTCGTCCCGCCGCATCGCCGATGAGCGGGGTCGAGAGCAGGCAACGCGAGGAGGCTCGACGCGAGCGGCAGGAGCAGAAGCGCCGCCGTCGTGCCGAGCTAGCTCGGCGACGGCCTCGTGCGTCGGTTGGACGGAGGCGAGGGCTTCGAGAAGCGGGCGTTGGCGCTCTGACCGAGTTGATTGAGGCGCCAGAAGTTGGCCACGCCCTTGGCCATGCGCAGCCACCGCAGCGAGCCATGGATCCTTCGCAGGATCTTGAATTCGCGCGGGTTATGAATGGTGGTCTCGATCCGCAGGACGCTCCACTTGTCGTACATCTTGATGGAGTTGCGTTTCATGCGGAACTTGATCTCCCTTCCCGGCGCCGCTTGAGATCGGCGGTCGCTTCGCCCTGGTAGTGGCCGTTGGGTTTGCGACCGAGAAACCGCAGAGCGTCCTCGGCGCTCATCGACACGAGCGAGTGTTCGAACAGATCCGGCAGGAGTTTGTCGAAGGCGGTCGAAGGCTGACCACCATACGCCGAAGACCTGCGCGTATCGTGCATCGACGGGAGCAAGAAAGTCCTCGACGTAGCGTCTCGCTGCAGAGCTGGAATCGCGACCCTGGCCGTATACCTGCCCCAAGTACTCGATTGCCATGCAGCAGCCAGCGGCGAGCAGGAAGTTGCAGCCCCCAAGAGGCCGTTGTGGCGATGACGTGTTAGAACGGACCCTGATTCCTGCGATTAGAGTTCTAAGATCTCCTAGTACGCAGCCATCAATCCAACCTGCGACGTCTTCTTCTCGATGCCACCGGCTTGGTGGCCCTCAGCTCACTACTCGCGTTGTAGTCCCTACCTCCCATCCGAATACCCGACCACGCTGATGCACGGGATGCATGAGATGGAAAAGGCCGCTTCCGAACGTGCGCTCAGCGTGACGCGGGCGCTCGCCAACATCTCGAACGCTTCGATCACCGGGTCCATTGGCCAAGCCGGATAGTCGAAGCCGTAGATCACGATGGCCTTCCTGCCCAGCAAGCCCGACCGAACGAGCTTCGTGCCGATCGGTGAGGGCGCTCCGGTGGGCGGGATACGGCGACAGGATGTGCATCAGCATGTTGTCGTTCGGCTTCCCGTTGTCCCCCATGAGCCGGAGCATCTTGACCTCGACGGCCCATTCCCATGACGGCGCAGTCCCGATGCAGAGGTCGCACTTCTCGCGCGAGCCGCCGGGTAGCCAACTCCGAGGCTGCTCCCATGTAACGCTCGGGGAGAGAGTCGCGAGGTCATCGGCGATGAGGGCGACGGCCGCCGTTTCCGTGTGCGGACGGATCCCGGGTGGTAGGGCGCGCCCGTTCGAGCATTCGCGGCCTGCGGTCGTCGTGCGTCTACGAGCTTGATGCACGCGGGCACGTCGCCCACGAATTGCTGCAAGTCTACCGGCATGGAGCCGGAGGTCACAGCCAGGGCTTCACCCACGCGGGCAGGAAGCCAACCTGCTCCCAATGGAGCCGCGGGCGATCCTGCCGCGAGTGCCAGAGTCTCTGTTCATGCCGGTCGAGGTCCTGCCGCGCGGTCCAGCCACGCCGTGCGCGGGCGAGTTGCATCTTGTGGCCGCCGTGCTGGCCGACTCGCGGGACATCATCGCCGGTCGGTTGAAGGCGCCGCCTGCGGAGGTGCGAGCGGCGCGGTACTGGGTTGTCGAAGGCAACGTCGGCCGTCTCACCTTCAACGCTGCGAGCGCGTGGCTCGGGGTGGACCCGACGCGCGCGTGGCGGGCGATCCTTCGGCACATGCATGGTCGCGCCCGAAGTCTTGCCGCCGAGCCGGTGGAAGACGTGGCGTCGGCGAGCGCGAGTGTGAAACTACCGGGTGCTTGATACGGGTGCTGATACCACGACCGCACCGAACGATGCCAAACGACGCGACTAGCACCGAAGAAAACCCAGCTTCTACCGAGGGTCGCCGACTGTCGCAAGGGTATCGCACGCCCTTTCTTGGACTCCTCCTCTGCATGACCGGAGAACGCAGAGTCCGGTAAAAGCTTCGACCGTGCAGGCGCTGCATAGACGGCGAACGATGGCCCCGCGTTGGTGGTTGGCTGCCTCCGTTCTTTTCATTTCCTGCGTCATGTCGCCACGTCCTGATCCTAGAGCCCAGATACTGAGTGACCGAATG
Source organism: uncultured delta proteobacterium (assembly GCA_963712515.1). Taxonomy (GTDB): domain Bacteria; phylum Desulfobacterota; class Binatia; order JACPRU01; family JACPRU01; genus CAVQIG01. Next base: position 107,877 of record CAVQIG010000010.1, on the reverse strand, counting down.
GTAGCGTTCATTTCCCAGATGCAAGCGGTCCAGCTGCAAGGGAAGGAATTCAGTGATTCCTTGACACCTGATCAAATACAAAAGGCCAAGGAATACGCCGCATTCACGACAGGAGCCGCCAAACAAGCCTTCCTTGATTCACTCACCGCGTCACAGCGAAGCGAATATGTAGACCTCGGGCTGATGTGGCAGCAGCTCGACGCGAGGAAGAAAGGTTTGGCAGCCGACATTGCGACCTATCTACACGAGGTGAAGCAGGAATAGGCCCCCGCCGCACAAAAGCAAGCAAACGACCTCGCTAGGCTCCTCATGCTCTATCAAGCTGCACAACCTCCTTACTGACTACGGTTAGCGACACTCCACGTCGGCTCGGCTACGATCGGCAGGCTTCGAGACTGGGTAACAATTCGTCGTAGTTGCTCCCCAGCTCAGGCTATTTGCGGGTAGCGAGAGCTGCCTCGTGATGAAGCGCACCCCGCCTGGCGTCAGAGGGACGAAATCAAGATAAGCAGGCCGCCCACGAAAATTGAGCGATGCCAAAAGACGCCTTCTGACGATCCTCTCGCCCCAGCATCACCCAGAGGCGTGCTCGTTGAGCCAACTTTTCATAATATCGATGGTTTTAGGCTGATTCGAGAACGAGGCGATCGACCGGGCCGCCAAGCGCATCGAGGATCCGATCGACTCGGCGGAGTTCAAGGCCAAAGTGCGGGAGCTGCTCAGCACGTGCTGACGTGCCACCGGGCTTCAGTTGGGACGGTAAAGATTCGCCCGCTGCGCTTTACTTCGGCTCGGCGAGACCTTGCGCGGAGCTTCCCTGACGACGAGGAGCCCGAAGCAGCCCCCGAAGCTCATTCTCGCACGCGGGCGTCGCGCTGCCCCGCGATCCACTTCGCTCAAGAAGCGGTGAGCTTTGCGAATAGCGGCGCGCATGCCGCGGCGATCCGCTCGAGGTGGCGGTGATCCGTGCCGCAACAACCGCCCATCACGTTTAGCTGCGGCAGCCGCCTCTTCAGCGCTGCGTGCTGCATCCCGAGTTCGTCAGGATCGCCAATGTCGAGCTCGGGGGAATCGTTCAACTCGGCGTGGCTCTTGCGCGAGGCATTGGCTCGCAGACCCCGAATCCTCTTCGTCCACGGTTCCGCTTCGGCCAGGGCGTGCTCGAAATGGGTCGGGTGAGCGCAATTGACCATGTAGTAGGACGGATAGCCTGCCGTGGCGGCGTCGACCTGCTCGATCGCCTCCCGAAGCGTCTGTCCGGTCGGGAGCCGGCCATCGGTCTCCGTGGTGAAGGAGACCGCGACCGGCATGCCGGCCGCCCGGGCCGCTCTCGCGACTCCGACGGCCTCCTCCACGTAGTTCATGGTGATCGCCGTCACCATGTCCGCGGCGGTGTCCGCGAACGTTTCGATCTGCTTGAGATGGTACGCTTCTGCTTCCCTTTCAGACATCGCACGGCCGGGAACGTATCCGTCTCCCCGCGGACCGACACATCCGCTGATGACGACTTTCTCGGTGCCAGTCGTCCGTTCGTTGCGAATCTCTTCGAGCAAGCGGATCGCGTGGCGATTCGCGTCCGCCAGGCCCCTTTCGGTGTACCCGAGCCTCGCGCCCCAGTCTGTGCTCGCGCGCCAGGTGGCGCTTTCGAGTATCAGCCCCGTGCCGAACCGCTGCGCCAACGTGGCATAGGTGAGAAAGTACTTGCGCAAAGCGGCTTCGCCTTCGGGGCGCTTCAAGAGATGGAAGGCAGCAAAATCCGGGAGGTCGAGTCCTTCGAGGAAGATGAGAGTGGTCTCGATGCCACCGTCGGTGAGGAAGAAATCACCGCCAAGCTGAGGCAACGCCTTTCGAAATCGAGCCATGTTCAGCTCTCGTCTCAGCCCAGCTCTCGAAGCGTGAGCGCCATCAGCAAGCGGGTCGCTGCGTGTGAAAGGTGATCCTGGCGCTGGTCGCCTTCGTGCAAGAGGCGCAGGTGCTCTTCGGTGCGCCCGAGGTGGTAGTCCGGAGTTCGCCGCACCCAGTCGTTGTCCGGATGCTTGGCGGCCCCTTCGCGCATGACGCGGGACACGGATTCGAACGCCCGGGTGAAGAGCTCCTTGCTTTGCTTCCCTCGCGCGCTGCTTCGCTTCCTCGTCTTCGTCACCATTTGTCCCTCGGTCGCCGGAGGTTTCACTGCGCGCGTGCGAACCACTCGCGCATCTTGGCGAGGATCGCGTAGTCGCCGTCGACCCGGTAGAGGCCTTCGGCCAGCGCGCTCGCGCCGTCGAGCTTGCCGTGCGCGATCTGCAACCACACGGCGTCGGGTGTATGCACGGTCAGATCGGGCCGATCGGCGACGCCCTCGAAGCTCTCGCACTTTCCACTCGCGATCCGCAGCCAGTAGTCGCCGGGCTCTTCGCCGCTGACGCGGAATTGGATGGTTGCCCGCGCATCGCTCGCCGCCTCGGCGTCGAACGCCATCGGCATCCCCATGATGAGGGGCTCGATGTGCTCCGGCAGCTTCGGCGGGAAAAGCTTGAAGTAGAGCGGCGGCAACCACCATTGCGCCGTGATGCCGGGGCCGAAGACGAGCAGGTTCGGAAAGAGAAACGTGAAGCGCGGGTCGAGAGGAGAGTACGCGCACAACGCTGCCGCAGCGAAGAAGATCAGCGCCCAGTAGAGGGTCATCACGCGGCTGACCGCGTGGAACTCGGCTGTCTTGAGCTGCCAGGACGGCAGCTGGCGACGCGCGAAGTAGTAGGTGAAGGGCTCGCGACCGAGAGCTAGCGGAACGATGGCGGTGAGACCGAGGGTGACGAAGAGGATGGCGGCCGGGTAGACGCGGAAGAGCCCCGTCAGTGGCTCGATGTGTCCATAGGCCGCGATGGTCCCGACGGCGAACATGAGCCAGATCCCGAAGTCGAAATACTTGTGCTCGCCGTACCAGTAGGCGAGCGCCATGTAACCGCTCTTGACGACGAGCGCGGTGACGAGCGCCGAGCGAAGCCCGTCGGCCGAATAGCCACTCGCCCCGTAGAGATGGAAGAACACCACGACCGCCACGAGACTGCCGAGGTGCATGAAGAAGAAGCGGGCGGCGCGTGATCCGAGGCTTCCGTTGGCGGCGAGCATCGTGTGGCGGCGGGGAATCGTCGACGGTCAGTCGAACGGCAAAGGGGAGTCTCCGCGGTGACTCTTCACGTAACCCGGTACACCCGGTACTCGACGACCAGCCCCCGCAGCATCCGGCCCTCTCCCACGAACAGCGTCTGATTCAGCCAGGCATATCTCGGGTCGCCGGTCTCGAAGCGGGGATTCGTCCGCCAGTAGTGGTCCGCGAACTCGGTCCCGGTCTGCTTTTCGAGCGCCTTCTGTGCCTTCTCGTTGAAGTCGATGATCCCGTAATAGGCGAGGTAGATCGTCGCGCCGTCGTCCGTGAGGAGCTGGGTGCGCACGTCGAGGCGCGCTCGCCCGTCGGGCCCGACCAGCGCCCAATCGGCGCCGCCGCTCAGAATCTTTCCCTTGAGTCGAGGCCCTTCGAAGTCCCCGCCCGTCACTTCCGCGATGTTACGATTCCCGTAGGGCCCAGCCCCGACGTTGATCAGAGCTTTGAGCGTGGCACGGTAACTGAACTCGTACTCTAGGCTCGGCATGGCATCCTCCTCGGGATGAATCCGACAGAAGTCGACGAAGGACACTAACGCTCACGCCGCGTGACGGCAACACGGCCAGGACCGCAGATGTGAAGGCCGGACGCGTTAAGATCGTCGTCGTGACGATCGATTGCCGACTTTCCGAAGAGCGGCGGGTCGATCTTCCGGATGTTGTTTGAGGTCGAGTAGGGCCCGCTTCTCGCGAACGTCGTCGCCGTCGGGCGCTTGCGTCCAGGTGCCGGTGGAGGGAAGATGCGCGGATTCCGGCTTGCTCGGAACCATACGATTCGAAGGAGGTCGAGATGAGAGAGCAACTCAAGTTCTACATCGACGGGCGCTGGGTGGAGCCGCTCGGGAAGAAGACGATCGACGTCGTCAACCCGGCGACCGAAGAGGTGATCGGCCGCGTGAGCCTCGGCACTGCCGAGGATGTAGATCGCGCCGTAGCCGCGGCTCGCAAGGCGTTCCCGAAGTGGTCGCAAACCACCAAGGAGGAGAGGCTGGCGCTCATCCAGAAGATCATGGCGTGCTACCAGGAGCGCCTTGGCGACCTCGCCGCGGCCGTCTCCAGCGAGATGGGCGCGCCGAAGTGGCTCGCCAACGCCGCCCAGGCTCCGGTCGGGATGGCGCACATCGCGCAGACGCTCCAGGTGCTGCAGGGCTTCGAGTTCGAGGAGCAGCGCGGCAAGACGAAGATCGTGAAGGAGCCGATCGGCGTCTGTGGCTTCATCACTCCGTGGAACTGGCCGATCAACCAGGTCATGTGCAAGGTCATGCCCGCTCTCGCGGCCGGCTGCACGATGGTCCTGAAGCCGAGCGAGATCACTCCGCTGAATGCGATCATCCTGACCGAGATCTTCGATAAGGCGGGCGTGCCGCCGGGTGTCTACAACATGATGAACGGGGACGGCCCTACGGTTGGGGCAGCGATCGCCATGCACCCGGACATCGACATGGTGTCGTTCACCGGATCGACGCGTGCCGGCATCCAGGTTGCGAAAAACGCGGCGGATAGCGTGAAGCGCGTCACGCAGGAACTCGGCGGCAAATCGGCGAACATCGTCCTCGAGGACGCCGATCTCTCCAAGGCGGTCGCCGGCGGCGTGCAGTCCTGCTTCATGAACAGCGGCCAGTCCTGTAACGCGCCGACCCGGATGTTCGTCCCGGCGGCGAAGCACGCCGAGGCGCTGCGTCTCGCCAAGGCGGCGGCCGAGAAGGTCGTCGTCGGCGATCCGGCGAGCGACGCGCAGGTTCTCGGGCCGGTGGCCAGCAAGATGCAGTTCGACAAGATCCAGGCGCTCATCAAAAAAGGCATCGACGAAGGCGCCGAGCTGGTGACGGGCGGGCTCGGCAAGCCGGCGGGGCTCGACAAGGGCTATTACGTGAAGCCGACGATCTTCGGCAACGTCCGCAACAACATGACGATCGCCCGCGAGGAGATCTTCGGACCGGTGCTCTGCGTTCTTCCCTACCAGACCGAAGAGGAAGCGATCGCGCTCGCGAACGACACACCTTACGGGCTTTCCGGGTACGTGCAGTCGGGCGACGTGAAGCACGCGGAGCGCGTCGCCGCGCGGCTTCGCGCCGGAAACGTCCACATCAACGGCGCGGGCCCCGACTTCGCGGCGCCGTTCGGCGGCTACAAGCAGTCGGGCAACGGACGGGAGTGGGGCGCGGAGGGATTCGAGGAGTTCTTGGAGACCAAGGCGGTGATCGGCACGGCCGCGTAGTCGCGTAGTCGCGTTTCCCTCGAAGCCGGGGGCCGGGCCTGCGACAGCGGGCCCGGCCCCCGCTGTGTCTGCATAGCACCACGCCGTCCCCGTTCGGTCGCTTCTCTCCGCTCGGCCCGGATGGTAGGTCATCTGTCATGGCATACCGAGAGATGAGCGAAGAGGAGATCCGCACACGCGTCCGCACGCTCGTGGCGGAGGCGCACCCGGATCACACGGATCAGTTCACATTTCGCGGCAAGCAGTTCGACCACGGCCTCGCCTGGGTCCATTTCCCCGACCACTTCGGCGGCCTCGGCGTATCGCCGAAGCTTCAGGCCGTCGTCACGGATGAGCTTCGCCGCCACGCGAAGACCCTCTACGACGACATGATGGTCAATCCGATCGGCATCGGTATGGGGGCGCCGACCGTGCTCACCCACGGCACGGAGTGGATGAAGAAGAACCTGCTTCGCCGGATCTTCACGGGCGAGGACATCTGGTGCCAGATGTTCAGCGAGCCGGGTGCCGGTTCCGACGTGGCGGGGCTCGCCATGCGCGCCGTCCGCGACGGCGACTCGTGGATCATCAACGGTCAGAAGGTCTGGACGAGCCTCGCTCACCTCTCGAAGTGGGGGATGCTGCTGGCGCGCTCGAATCCCGATGTTCCGAAGCACCAGGGCCTGTCGTACTTCCTCCTCGACATGGAGAGCCCGGGCGTGGAGGTCAGGCCCCTCCATCAGATCACCGGCGAGGCGGAATTCAACGAGGTCTTTTTTTCCGACGTGCGGATTCCCGCCGACCGGATGATCGGAGCGGAGGGCGACGGCTGGAACGTGGCGATCACCACCCTCATGAACGAGCGAAGCGCGATCGGCGGCGGCGGTGCATCGCGTCGCGGCGGGGGATCGATCGGGATTCTGCTCGACCTCTGGAAGGCGCGCGATCCGAAGCGGCTCTCCGCGGAAGCCGAAGCCATCCTTCGCGACCGGATCACGCGCTTGTGGATCGACTCGGAGCTACTGCGGATGACCACCCAGCGGGCACGCGTCGCGCAGAAGGCCGGAAATCCCGGGCCGGAGGGCTCGGTCGGGAAGCTCGCGCAGGCGGAGCTCAACAAGCGGATCTGGGAGTGCGGCATGGACGTGATCGGCGCCGAGGCGCTCGTCTACGAAGCGGGCTACGAGCGGCGCCGGCCGTCGGGCGAGGGCCACGGAACGAAGCTCGGAATCGCCAAGTACCAATTCCTGCGCTCGCGGGCGAACTCGATCGAGGGCGGGACGTCGGAGGTCATGCGCAACATCCTCGGCGAGCGAGTTCTCGGCCTGCCCGGCGAGCCACGCGCGGACAAAGACGTGCCGTGGCGCGACGTGCCGAGGAGCTCTTGATGGACTTCGCGTTCACCGACGAGCACGAGGAGCTGCGGCAGGCCGTGCGCCGATTCCTCGAGAACGAATCCAGCGAGGTCGCCGTGCGCGCGGCGATGGAGACCGAGCGCGGCTTCGAGGCCCGCGTCTGGGATCGTCTGGCGTCCGAGATGGCGCTTCCGGGGCTGGCCATCCCCGAGCGATACGGCGGAGCGGGGCTCGGCCCGGTGGGGCTCGCGATCGTGATGGAGGAGATGGGACGTGTGCTCTTCTGCGGGCCCTATCTGTCGACCGCGGTGCTCGCCGTCGGCGTGCTCACGACCATCGCGGACGCCGCGGTCCAGGCGGAGCTTCTCCCCGAGATCGCCGGGGGGCGCGCGATCGTCGCGGTCGCAACGGCGGACGACGACGGCCGCGAGGCGGAGTCGCCGCCGGTGCGCGCGGTGCGCGACGGCACGGCTTGGCGTCTCGACGGCATCGCGAGGTTCGTGGCGGATGGCCATTCGGCAGACGTGATCCTCGTCGTCGGCCGCGCCGACGACGGAGTCGGGATCTTCCGCGTCGAGGGCGGGGCGCCACGGCTCGAACGGCGTCTGTTGCCGACGCTCGACCTCACACGAAAGCTCGCGCGGCTCGTGTTCTCGGGGACGCCGGCGACGAGGATCTCGGCCGGCGACGCAACGGCGGGGCTCGAGCGGGTGTTGGCTCTCGCGGTGACGGCTCTCGCCGCCGAGCAGACCGGCGGCGCGCAGCGCTGCCTCGAGATGGCGACCGAGTACGCGCGGACGCGTCTGCAGTTCGGCCGTCCGATCGGGTCTTTCCAGGCCATCAAGCACAAGTGCGCCGACATGCTCGTCGAGGTCGAGTTCGCGCGCTCCGCCGCGTACCACGCGGCGTTCCGCGCCGCGGATCGGGACGAGGAGCTGCTCGTCGCCGCGCACATGGCAAAGTCATACTGCTCGGAGGCATATTTCCACGCGGCCGCGGAGACGATTCAGATCCACGGCGGAATGGGCTTCACGTGGGAGCACCCCGCGCACCTCTATTTCAAGCGCGCGAAAGCGAGCGCGGTTCTTTTCGGTGACGGGATCGACGAGCGCCACAAGCTCGCCGCGCGACTCGGTATTTGAAGAGCGAAGTCGGCGGGAATCGCTTACTCGGTCTTCAAGTCGAAGCCGCCGGACTCGAACTGATGCCCGTACACGTCCGTGACGTAGTACTCGGACTGATGCGTCGCGGGCCGGGCGCCCCACCCGTATTCCCAGATCCGGCCCGAGGGATTTCGGAAGTAGAAGGAGTACATGTGATCGTTCGAGTGCTTGCCGAGCGCGATCGTGATCGGGATGTTGCGGCTGCGCACCAGGTCGTGCGTGAGGCCGACGTCGTCCAGGTTGTCGACCTCGATCATGAGGTGATTGATCCGGCGCTCGGGGCTGCCGATCCCGAAGGCGATCGAATGATCGCGCTCGTTGCAATGCATGAACATCGGCGTGAGCACGCGCCCTCCCATCGCGACCTTGTATTCGACGCCGCCGCGCATGCCGAGCGCGCTGAGTGAGGCTCAGGTCCGGGTGAAGTGTTCTTTGCCTTTCTGCCTCGCGGGCCAGCGTCCGCACGCTGAGGGCCGCCCGTGAAGCCAGGCGGCCGACGCGGGAGGGGAGCGGGCGGTCGCCGGCGCGCCGGCGCCGTGATTTTGGTGGACAGGTTCCTTATGCGCGCCGTAAAAACGGGGTCTCTCGCCGGTTCGGCAGCGTCGGATATGGAGCGATTACGTCAACCAGGCCGCTTGTCCCGCCTATCCGCTGCCGTCGCCGCGGTACTCGTTGACCGTGCCCTCGAAGCGGTGAACGCCTTCGGCCAGGATCTGGAAGAACCGATCCATGATGCGGTGCCACTCCTCCGGGTCGAGCTCGGAGGCGAGCTCCGTCGATCCCCTGACGTCGGCGAAGAGGATCGTGACCTGCTTTCGCTCCCCCTCGAGGGCGCTTCGGGTGGTGAGAATCTTCTCGGCGAGGTGCTTCGGAGTGTAGGAGCGAGGATCCGGAGGCTCGACAGCGGCGGGCGTTGGCTGTCCGAGACGGTGGCCGCACGAGTCGCAGAAGCGATCCTCCGGTGAGAGAGCCGCGCCGCACTTCGGGCACGCCGATTGGAACGACGCCCCACAGCCGCGGCAGAACTTCGCACCCTCGCGATTCTCGTTTCCGCAGGCTGGGCAGTGCATGCGTCGTTCGTCAGGTTGACAGCTCGTCGAGGAGCGCCTTGGCGTCCTTCAAGTCTGCCGTGTCAAATCCCTCGCTGAACCAGCCGTAGATCTCAGCCAGCATTCGGCGAGCTTCGTCCTTCTTGCCCTGCTTCTGCAGAAGGCGACTCAGGTTCGTCACCGCGCGGAGCTCCCAAGACTTCGCTTGTTGTCGGCGCGCGACCTCGATGGCGCGACGAAAGCAACTTTCCGCCTCGCTGCGGTTCGCAGCGCGTGAAGAAGGCAGCAGCAGCTCTCCTTTGAGCCTGTAGATCTCCACGTCCTTGGCATGGACGCCATTCTTGCTAGAGACTGCGAGCGCTTCAGCCAGTACGTTCAACGCTTCTTCGGCTCGTCCGTTACTTTCCAACGCCTCCGCCAGCTGAGGGAGGCCCCATGGCAATCCGATCTCTGCTCCTCCGGCCCTAATAGCCGCCAGGCCCTCTCGGATTTGCCCGATTCCCTCTGCTCCCCGCTCTTGCTGTGCTACGGCCCAGCCTCGCACGATCAATGCCAACCACGGCCAAAACGAAAATCCTCGTTCGGCCGAGAGAGCAATCACTGCGTCCGCGCGCTTCTCCGTGAGCTGCGGCTCGCGACGCAGCTGATGCACCGCGGCGGCATGAAAGATCGCAAGGACGACACTAAAGGGGTGAGCAAGATCGTGGGCCAGCGCGAGAGCCTCGTTGCTCTTCGCCAGCGCGCGGTCAGGATAGCCCATCAGCCACAAGACGAGAGCTAGATTGGATGTGCAAAAGACCCCCGGGTCCTGCCCGTAAACAAAGGCATGGGAGCGGTGAATTTGTGGGTCGTAGAGATGGATTCCCCGCTCAAGATGATCCCGACTCGGAGCGAAGTCTCCCAGCCAGAAGAGCGTCGCTCCACGGGCATAATGTGCCTCGACGATGAGAGACGGATCTCGAGAGCTTTCGGCCAGGGCAAGTAACTGTTTCGCCAGCTCCTGCGCCGACCGCAGATTCAGGCGGGTCACATTGAACCACCACAATCCGTGCAGCACCGGGAAGAGCCGAGGGGTTTCGCCTGCTCGGAGGCAAAGCTCTCGAGCGCGGGCGTAAGCGTCTTCCACTTCGCGCGCTGAGTACCCCTTCGTGGTGAGCAGCGGAACCGCGAGGGTCATCTGCAGGGCGAGCTCTTGCTCGACGCGCTCGGGGCTGTCCGGCAGCGTCTCGAGCAACTCGAGAGCCGTCGTCAGATGCGTGATCGCCTCCGCGTTTGCCGAGAGCTCGACGGCGTGCTCTCCCGCACGCTGCGAATATTCGATCGCCTTCCGGGTGTTCCGGCTGTGGGTGTAGTGGTGAGCAAGCTCGCTCAAGTGCTCCTCGAGGCGGCCTTCGAAGATTGCTGCGATCGCCTCTGCTACGTGCTCGTGGAGCGTCAGGCGCCGTTCGTTCAGTAGCGAGTTGTAGGCGACCTCCCGCGTGAGGGCGTGCTTGAAGGTGTATTGCGCCTCCGGGTAGAGCGCCTCCTCGTAGATGAACTCCGCGCTCGCGAGCTTCTGGAGCGCGGCAGCGAGGTCGACCTCGGGTAGCTCCACCACGCGGCGCAGGACCGGCTCGGTGAACTCCCTGCCGATCACGGCGGCCGTCTGCAGCACTTGCTTCTCCCGCTCGGCGAGCCGATCGATGCGAGCCGCGAGCACGGCCTGGACCGTGGCGGGAAGGCGCAGCTCGGCCGCGGACCCTACGAGCCGATATGCTCCCTTCGCGCCCGCGAGCCTTCCGGTCTCGGCGAGCGCCTGCACCACCTCCTCGATGAAGAACGGGTTTCCGCCCGTGCGCTCTCGAATCCGCTCGCCGAGCACGGCGAGTGAAGGATCTCCGCCGAGAAGATCCCGCAGCAGTTCCGCGATCGCCTCCGGCCCGAGCGGCAGTAGCGGGAGCTGCTGGTAGTATGACTTCTGCATCCACGAAGCGTGGTATTCGGGGCGGAAGTTCAGGAGCACGAGCCACTGCGTGCCGGGCAGAGCCTCGACGATCGGTTCGAGAAACCCCTCGCTCCCTCCGTCGAACCAGTGGAGGTCCTCGAGGAACGTTACTCCGGGCTGGCGTCGGCCCCACATCTGCGTCACGCGCTTGACCATGGCCGCGAGCTGGCGCTGGCGGCTGTCCGGGTCCATCGGCGGAGCGGGGCGCTCCGGATCGGAAACGCCGAGGAGATCGAAGACCAGAGGCAGAACCTCGCGCAGGCTCTCGTCGAGAAGGACATACCTGCCGGCGATCTTTTCGCGGGCGGCCTGGTCGGAGTCCTGCTCCGTGATGCCGAAGAAGCTCCGGAAGAGCTCGAGCATCGGTAACAGTGGGATCGCCTTCCCGTGGGGAACGCCATGCGCCTGGAAGATCGAAAGCCCTCGGGCCCGACAGCGCTCGAGAAACTCAAAGCAGAGCCGGCTCTTCCCGACGCCAGGCTCGCCGACGATGCCGACCACCTGCGCGCTCCCGCCGATTGCCCGCGCGAGCGCCGCTTCCAGAGCCGCCATCTCGTCCAGACGGCCGACGAAGCGCGAGAAGCCGCGCGAGCGGGAGACTTCGAGCGGGGTGTGGAGCGCGCCCACGCCCTCCAATTCGTAGACTTGGATTGGTGCGCTTACCCCTTTCAGCTCGAAAGGGCCGAGATCGCGCAGGCGGAAGAAACCCGAAACCAGCTTTGCGCTGTTCTCGGTCAGGTAGACTTGATCGGGCGTGGCGAGCTGCTCCATCCGCTGGCCGAGGCCCACGGTGTTGCCGTGGGCCGTGTAGACCATCTTCAAGTCATCCCCGATCGTTCCCACCACCACCTCTCCGGAGTTGAGGCCCATGCGCACGGCAAAGCTCAACTCGCGGCTTCGCTTGAGCTCCTCGGCGTAGCGTCGAAGCTCTTCCTGCAAATGCAGCGCGGCGTAACAGGCGCGCCGGGCGTGGTCCTCGTGAGCGATCGGGGCGCCGAAGATCGCCATGATGCCGTCGCCGGTGAATTTGTCGACCGTCCCCTCGAAGCGGTGGACCCCGTCGGAGAGGATCTGGAAGAAGCGGTCCATGATCCGGTACCACTCCTCGGGATCAACCTTTTCGCCGAGGTCCATCGAGCCCTTGAGATCCGCGAAGAGCACGGTCACCTGCTTCCGTTCGCCTTCGAGGGCGCTGCGCGACGTGAGGATCTTCTCCGCGAGGTGGCGAGGGGTGTAGGCGCGGGGATCGGGACCTCGAGGCGGCTCGCCCGTGCTTGAGCTGTCCAGTGGCTTCGCGCACTGGCCGCAGAATCGGAACCCGGGCGGGTTTTCGGAGCCACAACTTAAGCAAAGCGCTTTCAGGGCTTTCGCGCAGTTGCCGCAGAACCTCGTGCTGACGGGGTTTTCAAAGCCGCAGTCCGCGCACTTCACGAGATGAGCTCCCCGAAACTCCAGCGCCCGGACTCTGCGGTCGCATGACTGTGAGGCCTCAAGGTAGTATGGAAGAGCCGCAGGAGCTGAAGGACCGCATGAACGCGCATACTACGCAATGTTCTATGCTGGAGCTGCTTCACGAGTAGAACCTGCGGTTCCGAAAGCATGCTGGGGTTCATGCCGCTTTCGGCGAGCACTTGGCTCGAAGCCGCAGGCCGTGCACCGCATTGACGGTTCCTCGGAAACTGCCTGCACCCATAGACCCGCTGGCTACGGGCGTTCAAGCGGCGGCGACAGCGGCAGGTTGGTGATCGTGGAACGCTGGCAAGGTAGTCCAGGCACGCGGCTCTAAAGCTTCACGCGCCGCTGAGCGTGATTGAAGCTCGGGCGGACAAATCCTCCGCAGCCGGCGGCTGGCCTCCTTCGTGCGGACCGCCATTCGCGCCGGCGCTGGCGATCCACATGGGCGTCGTGTCATCCGGAGCTCATCGGTTGACGATCGATGCTAGATGACTCACTATGATTCATACGGAGTCATCAGTGGGAAAGAGGATCAAGCAACTCACGATTCGGGGTTTCGACAGCGAGCTCGAGGCGTCCCTCCGCCGCGTCGCTCGACACGAGGGGATCTCCCTCAACCGGGCGGCACTGAGAGTTCTGCGAAAAGGTGCGAGTGTTCAGCCGACACCCGCCCGTGCTCCGGTGGTCGGAGGGGCCCTGGACGCGTTCATCGGTTCGTGGTCGTCCCGCGACGAGCGGGAGCTCCTGCGGGTGATCGGCGCCTTCGAGCGTGTCGACGATTCGCTCTGGTCGTGAGGGTGCTGCTCGACACGAACGCGTACACGGGTTTGATGCGCGGCAACGGCGAGGTCGCAGACCATGTTCGCCGCGCGGAACGCGTCATCGTTTCCGCGGTCGTCGTCGGCGAGCTACTATTCGGCTTCCGAGTCGGGTCGCGGGAAGCTCGCAATCGCCAGCAACTCGAGGCGTTTCTCGAGAACCCACACGTCGAATTCCTGCCGGTTTCCTTCACAACGGCCGATCGATTCGCGCGGATCGCCGCGCTGCTCCGGCGCAAGGGAAGACCGATCCCGACGAACGACGTGTGGATTGCGGCGCACGCAATGGAGACCGGAGCGAACCTTCTCTCCTCCGACGACCATTTCGCGGCAATCGAAGGGCTTGCCTGGGTGAGCTTTTCCCCGTGACGAGGACGGGGTCAGGAAGCCACCGATAGGCCGAGCTCCTTGGCCAGCCGCTCCGCGTGAGCGGAGGCTCCCATCGCGGTGAATAGCCGATGCGCTCCGTGGAGCTCACGCCGGCGGGTGTCATCGTCGCCGTTCAGTCGAGCGAGCTCGGCGCGCTCGACGTGGACGAAGGGCTCGTAGCTCTTCGCGTCCGACATCTCGATCGAGGCGTCGGCTTCGGCGAGCGCGGCCTTGATCTCGCTCGTCGCCCGAAGGCCCTGGGTCTCGCGGAGAGCGCGGATTCGGGTGAGTAGAGCCGAGAACCCCCAGAGTCGGGAGCCCAGCCGCCGGGTGAAACCGATCGCTTCTTCCGCAAGCGTCAACGCCCTTGCACGATCGCCGAGGCCGAGATGCGCCGCCGCCATCGCCCCGAGCACCCGCCCTTCCCAGACCCTCAGCTGTCGTTCCCTTCCGATCGCGAAGGCCTGCTCCAGCGCTTCGAGCGCATCGCGCCATGTGCCGTTCAAGACGTTCGCGAGCCCGAGGCTGAGGTAGGCGAAGCTTCGCGCGATCTGACTGCCCGTCCGCTCGGCGTAGTTCACCGCCTCTCGGCCATGCGCCAGAGCAGATGCCACCTCGCCCGTGACCTCACAGCGCATGACGTGGTAGGTGTGCGAGCGAAGGAGCGGTAGCAGCTGCTGAGACGTGCGCGCGAGGTCGATCACCCGGTCGAGCTCGATTGCGGCCTCGCGAGGATTCCCCATCAGGCTCAGGGCAAGGCCGTGGACAGACGAGAGACCAAGGGTCGGGCTGAGCCCGATTCGATCGGCACCGAGGCCGAGATCTCCCTCAGCGAGGCGAAGACCTTCCTCTGCCGTGGCAAGGCATTCGCGTAGCCGCCCGGCATAGAGATAGGCCTGGCAGGGGCCTTCCCGAACGGCCACTCGCAAGCCGATGTCCTGCGTCTCGTCGGCGCGCCGAATCGCCTCGAGGAGCGGGTCCAGCGCCTCTGCGACCGCCCCGGCGAAGAGCCGGAGGTAGCCGAAGCCGTTCAAGACCTGGCTGAGGACGTGCGGGTGGCCGCTCCGCGTCGCGAGCTCCCGTCCTTCTTGGAAAAGCGAGATTGCCTGGTCCTCCAGATCGCCCATACGAGCGAGGTGCAGCATGATTTGGGCGCGCACGACTGCTCTCTCAGCGAGGTTCTCCGGCCTCTCCGGGAGGGTGTCCAGGAGCTCCCGCACCCTCTGCCAGTGCCGCAGCGCCTCGGCAGGATTGTTGAGGCCCACCCACTCGGCCGCTCGCCGATGCCACTTCGCCGCTTCCCGAGCGTCGCCCGCATGCTCCCAGTGATAGGCTAGAAGCGCTGCGCGCTCGCCGAGCTTCCCCGAGTCGATCTCCTCGATCGCACGCGCGATCGCGGCGTGGACGCCGGCTCTTCGCTCGGTGAGCTGCGAGCGGTAGGCAACATCCTGCGTCAGCGGGTGCTTGAAGGCGTACTCGGCCTCCGGGTAGAGCGCCTCCTGGTAAAGGAACTCGGCACTCATAACAGCATGGAGAGCGGCCGGCAACTCTCCTTCGCCGAGGTCGGCCCACCCGCTTGAGAATCGGCTCGGAGAACTTCGTGCCGATCACCGACGCCGTCTGGAGCAGATGCTTCTCCCGCTCGGGCAGGCGGTCGATCCGCGCCGCGAGGACGCTCTGCACGGTCGCGGGCAGGCCGATCTCTTCCGTGGGCGTGACCAGGCGATACGCACCCCTGGCTCCCGCGACAACACCTGTCTCGATCAGCGACTGGACGATCTCCTCGATGAAGAAGGGATTGCCGCCCGTGCGCTCCTGGATGAGCTCGCGGAGCTGGTGGAGCGACGGATCGCCGCCGAGGAGATCTGCGAAGATCTCCTTGATCGCCTCTAGGCCGAGCGGCAAGAGCGGAAGCTGCTGGTAATACGACCGCTGCATCCACTGCGCGTGGTACTCGGGGCGGAAGTTCACGAGCAGGAGCATCCGGTTACCGGGCGCGTTCTCGACGACGACGTTCTCGATGAACTCCTCGCTCGCCCGATCGAACCAGTGAAGATCCTCAAAGAGGACGACGGCCGGCTCACGGGCGCTGCGCGCGCGGGCAAGCTGCCGGATCAGGTCGAACAGCCGTCGCTGGCGCGACTCGGGGCCAAGAGGCGGAGCCGGCCGCACGGGATCCGGCACGCCGAGGAAATCAAATAGGAGCGGGAGCCCCTCGACGAGCGTCTCGTCGAGCAGCAGCATCCGCGCGGCGATCTTGTCGCGCGCCGCCTGAGCCGCGTCTTGCTCGGTGATACCGAAGTAGCCGTAAAAACGGGGTCTCTCGCCGGTTCGGCAGCGTCGGATATGGAGCGAAAGGGATATTCGCTTCCCTCCTCCGATCGCTACCGCTTGTGGCTTGCGTTGCGGCGGGAGAGTCGCCCTCGGCCGGTCCCACGGAAAAGCGCGTCCGTGCCGACGTGGGGAGTCCGGACGGCTTGTGCGACGAGTCGGTAGAACAGCAGTCCGCGGGCCTTGGACGTGCGGCGGTTGAAGCGGAAGGTGAACTCGTCGAGATAGTAGGGCAGGTGCTCCTCGCTGATGGCGCCTTGGTGGGTGCCGAGGCACCAACGCTTGAGGAGCGAGGCGACGCGGTGGACGCCCGGGAATGGGATGTGGGCTGGCTCCGACGATGTCCTGGTCACGGTGACGCAGTGGCGGAAGCCCTTCGTGGCGATGCCGGTGTAGCCCTGCCAGCCATCGGTGTGGATGAGGCTGCCGAGCTTGACGACGTCGACCACGAACCCTTGGAGACTGGTGGCGTTGACGTTCGGGACGTGCCGCAGGCGGATGCGGCCGATCCTGCCCTCGTTCATCTCGACGGCGATGACGACGATCAACCTGTTGATCGCGCGGCGCCCGAGGACGCCGGGCTCCTCTACGCCGACGTACGTCTCGTCGACTTCGACCTCGCCCGCCAGTCGGTCCCGATCGGGACGGACCATCGCCCTCCTGAGCTTATGGAGCCACGCCCAGGCCGTCTCGTAGCTCCCGAGCCCCAGGACTCGTCGCAGGCCGAGCGCGCTGGCCCCGTACTTCTGGCTCGTGACCTCCCAGGCCGCGAGCAACCAGTGGCGCAGCTTGCGCGTACCCTCGAAGATTGTGCCCGCAGTCGCGGACACCTGCCGTCGGCACGTGGGACAAACGTTGAGGCCTCGCTCCGAGCGCCAGGCGGCAGCCGCTACGTGGCCCTTCGGGCAGATGAAGCCCTCCGGCCACCGCAGGCGCTCCAGGTACGCGACGCACGCCTTTTCGTCGGGGAAGAACTCACCGAACTCAACGAGGTTCCGCGGATAGTCGAACCCAGCTCGGGGCCGGGCAGGCGGCGAGTCGATCATCGCCACAGCCTATAGTGCCCGGAGGAGGGAAGCGAATATCCCTTTGGAGCGATTACGTCAACCAGGCCGCTTGTCCCGCCTATCCGCTGACCGATGCCGCCAGGTCGCGGACTCCGGCGTAGGGCTCGTAGGTCTTGATCGGCGGCTCGCCGGCCGGCGGCGCGATGTACTTGCTGAACGTGCGGTAGTACCAGATCACCGGGTCAGCGAAATCGCGAACCGCCGCCTGCGGATCCTCCGCCACGTAGACCATGCAGAGAGCGCCAATCTGGCGCGTCGCGGGGTCGTGCCCGGCGCGGCGAAGCGCTTGACGATAGGCGCTCAGGTTCTCGATCGCGGTCTTGCCCGCGAACCCGAAGACCGGCGTGCAGAGCAGGTTGAAGCCCTTGCGCCCGGCTTGGACGAAGCTCTCGGGGCTGAGTGCCGCCATCCAGACGGGTGGATGGGGCTTCTGCAGCGGCTTCGGCCTTACGGGGACGTCGTGCACGTCGAAATGAACGCCGGAATAGTCGACGCGCTCGCGCGTCCAAGCCTGCAGGATTATCTCGATCGCCTCGTTGAAAATTCCTCGCGATTTCGTCGGATCCACGCCGTAACCGCGGAACTCGTGTGGCTGATAGCCGCGCCCCACGCCGAAATCGACGCGTCATTACGTCAACCAGGCCGCTTGTCCCGCCTATCCGCCCTTCCATCCCAACATCTCGTTCCGCGGGCCGGAGGCCCTCTGGGTTCGCGGCCGCTAGCTCCACGCGCGTACGCGCCTTTCATGCTCGTGGAGCGCGCGAACGTTGCACGGCCGGCCGGAGACGAGATCATCTATCGGCACGAGCTCCTCGAGGCGCACCGGCTGTTCCTCGAGATCGCCGCCCCGATCCGCGCAGAGCAGGAGCTTGCCCGATGAAGTGCCTCGGGTGCCAGGCTCGCCTCCCAGAAGACGCCGCATTCTGCGGCCGTCGCGGGAGCACGCTCCGGGCGGAGCAGGGCTGTGTGCGCCGCGGACGAGCCAACCTCTCCGACATGCGCTTCTGCCTGGGATGCGGAAGCCCGCTGGGCCAGCCGGCATAAGAGCCGATCGGTCACGTGATAACCGCCGGACTTTTAGGATGCTTTGGTGTCGCCGCGCTCATTTTAGGGCTGCTGCTGGGCCCAAAGGCATGGGGCACGGAGGTCGTCTACCGTCGGCTCGCCTGGTTGCCGGTAACGGCGCTCGTCATCGAGTTCGCGTTGGCGAAGCCCGCTCTGTTGTGTCTCAGCTACTTTGCCATCGTGCCTCCCATCCTTACATGTGTGCTCAGCCTGTTCTTGGCAGCTGTCGGCGCGACACTCGTGGCGGCGGCGCGAGAACGAAATGAGCCTTTCTCGGCCCTCGTTCGAGCTACGCTTGTGGCTGGCATCCCGGGCATACTTCTCTTCGCCACGTGATCTACGGTTTCGTGGTCACGGTGTGGCGTCGCGGCATCTACCGAACGCTCTCGTTAGTGGCGAGTCACGCGCCGGGTTCTGAAGTCGTCTTCGACGTCATCCGTCCGTTCGAAGGCCTCGCTCCAGACGAGGAGAGGATTTCCACGGCGGCTCGGGCTTCGGCGGTGGATCGAGGAGAGCCCTGGATCTCGTACCTCGCGCCCGAACAGCTCGAACCTCGCCTCCTGTCAGCGGGCTTTAGTCGGGTCCTGCGCCTGACTCCGGAGGTCGCCGCGCGGTACTACGAGGGGCAGCCGGCCGATGTGACGCCGCTGAGGGCTTGGGAGCTGATAGCTGCGACTGTCTGATCCGTGACCTGCTGAGGATTTCAGCGTCCGTAAAGACGGGAGAGTCGGCCGCGAACTTAGCGGCCTCGCACCCTTGACGTAACCCAACTCGAACGCGATCGTTTTCGATCGTGGATGCCGAGACCCAATTCGCCGAGTTCGGCCGAGACCGGATCGCCTACCAAGTCCTCGGCGAGGGCCGCGACCTCGTGCTCGTAACGGGCATCCTGTCGCACGTCGACCTCCGCTGGGAGGAGCCCCACCACGCGCGTTTCCTTCGTAGGCTCGCTTCCTTCAGCCGGCTCATCCTTCTCGACACCCGCGGCTGCGGTGCCTCGGATCCGGTGCCACTCGATCCCCTACCGACGTGGGAAGACGACGCGGAAGATCTCGGGGCGATTCTCGACACCGTCGGCTCGACGGAGGCCGCGATCTTCGCTTGGAACGACGCCGGCCCGCAGGCGATGTTCTTCGCCGCTACGCATCCGGATAGAATTCGCGCGTTGCTCCTCGCCAATACGTCCGCGCGATACCTCGCCGCCGAAGATTACCCCTGCGGACATAGCGCCGAGGAGGTTGAACGCACCCTGCGGCGGCTCGCGGAGCTCTGGGGGCGAGACGAAGCGGCGACGCTCTGGTCACCGAGCAAGGCCGATGATCCGGAGTTCCGCCGTTGGCTCGCGCGTTACCAGCGCGCTTCGGCACGACCGCGCGAGTTCACCGGCTATCTGCCGATGAGCTACTCGCTAGACATGCGGAGTATCCTCCCGTCCATCCGTTGCCCAACGCTCGTCCTGCACCGCGGTGCGCATCCTCTGAGCGATGCGGAGCAAGGACGCTACCTTGCGGAACACATTCCGGACGCCCGGTTCGTCGAGCTTCCCGGCACCGACTCGATGCTCGCGACCGATCGCTCCGACGTGGTTCTCGACGTCGTCGAGGAGTTTTTGACCGGCTCCCGCGGCGCTCCGGAGTGGGACCGCATTCTCGCCACCGTCCTCTTCACCGACATCGTCGGCTCGACCGAGCGCGTGGCGGCGCTGGGCGACCAAAACTGGCGCGATCTACTAGGCCGCTACCATGAGGTCGTGCGTCGGGAGGTCAGCCGCTTCCGCGGACGCGAGATCGACACGGCAGGCGATGGCTTCTTCCTTACCTTTGACGGGCCGGCTCGAGCCGTTCGCTGTGCGGACGCGATCCGAGAAGGCGTGCGACCACTCGGGCTCGAGGTGAGAACGGGCGTCCACGCTGGCGAGTGCGAAGTCGCGGGAGAGAAGTTCGCCGGCATCGCCGTTCACGTCGGCGCTCGGATCGTATCGCTGGCGGGTCCGGGCGAGATCCTGGTCTCGAGCACGGTCAAGGACCTGGTAACCGGCTCGGGGCTCGAGTTCGTCGATCGTGGCAGCCACGCCCTAAAAGGCGTGCCCGGGCAGTGGCCGCTCTTCGCCGCAACCGGCCTGGGCGCAGGGCGTTGATCATCTTCAATGTTGGAAGTTCTTCGGCTGGCGGATTCGGAGGGCATGACCTTGCCCATCTACTGGTACGAAGGACGATGAGAGATGACCATCGACACCATCGCGAGCTGGCACCGCATCGTTAAAGGCCAGGAGATTTCCGGCCTGGATGATCTTCTGGCCGAGGATGCCGTGTTTCACTCTCCCGTGGTTCATACCCCCAGGTCGGTAAGGCCCTGACCCGGCTGTACTTGATGGGAGCGTTTCACGTCCTGTTCAACGACACGGTCCGATACGTGCGCGAGATCGTCGGCGAGGGCGAGGCGGCGCTTGAATTCATGGTCGAAATCGAGGGCATCAGCGTGAACGGCATCGACCTGATCCGCTGGGGCGAGGATGGCAGGATCGTCGACTTCAAAGTGATGCTGCGCCCGCTAAAGGCGATCAACCTGATCCACCAGAAGATGGCGGCGATGCTGGAAGCAATGAAGAATGAAGAAAACGTAAAAGTGCGGCGACGCACGCAATGCGCTGCGCTTACTGCGTCCCGAGCCGATCGGCGGGGGGCCATCGCTCAAGGATGTCTCTCCACGCGGCCGCGGAGACGATTCAGATCCACGGCGGAATGGGCTTCACGTGGGAGCACCCCGCGCACCTCTATTTCAAGCGCGCGAAAGCGAGCGCGGTTCTTTTCGGTGACGCGATCGACGAGCGCCACAAGCTCGCCGCGCGACTCGGTATTTGAAGAGCGAAGTCGGCGGGAATCGCTTACTCGGTCTTCAAGTCGAAGCCGCCGGACTCGAACTGATGCCCGTACACGTCCGTGACGTAGTACTCGGACTGATGCGTCGCGGGCCGGGCGCCCCACCCGTATTCCCAGATCCAGCCCGAGGGATTTCGGAAGTAGAAGGAGTACATGTGATCGTTCGAGTGCTTGCCGAGCGCGATCGTGACCGGGATGTTGCGGCTGCGGACCAAGTCGTGCGTGAGGCCGACGTCGTCCAGGTTGTCGACCTCGATCATGAGGTGATTGATCCGGCGCTCGGGGCCGCCGATCCCGAAGGCGACCGAGTGATCGCGCTCGTTGCAGTGCATGAACATCGGCGTGAGCACGCGCGCTCCCATCGCGACCTTGTATTCGACGCCGCCGCGCATGCCGAGCGCGCTGTAGAATCGATACGCGGCCTTCATGTCCCGCTGGCGAAGGATGCAGTGGCCGAGGCCGCCGGCGCCGGTCTTGAAGCGGCCGTGCATGGGGCGGCCCGGATGGAAGGGCTTGGCGAACTGCACCTCCGGGCCGTGGAAGATCTCGGTCGGATGGCCGTCGGGATCCTCGAGCTTCAGGATCTCGAGCACCCGCCGTTCCGCTGCCTCCTCCTCCGATCCGACTCTGAATCGGATGCCGGCGGCGGACAGCTGGTGCTGCATTTCGGCGAACTCCTCGCCGCCCGCGACGCGCCAGCCGAGATAGAGGACGTCGTCGCGCGCGGTCCTCGTGCAGGACGAGACGATGGTGCCAGTAGTCCATCCGTAGGTAGCATCGGTCGCGCTCGCCCTCGTCGACGAGCTCCAACCCGACGACCGTCGTCGCGAAGTCCTTCCACGCGGCGACGTCCTTGACGCCGATTCCCATGTAGCCGAGCTCGGTCACCTGAACCATCGTTCTCCTCCGATCTCTTGTAGTGCAGTCAGAGCGTCGCCTCGATCAGGCCGGGACCGCTTTCGCGCAGCATACGGCCGAGATGCTTGACCAGATCGTCCGCGGTGTCGACCTTCACCGCCGCGACTCCGAAGCCGCGCGCCAGTGCGCTCCAATCCAGCACGGGGGGCTCGAGCGAGGTCAAGCCACGCAAGTGCGGTCCCGGCTCGACGTTGCCTGCGCGCGCGGCCTCGATCTGGAGAATTCGGTAGGCGCGGTTGGAGCAGAGGATGGTCGTCACGTTCAGGCTCTCGCGCGCCATCGTCCAGAGCGACTGCAGCGTATACATGGCGCTGCCGTCGGCTTGAAAGGCGATCACCCGGCGATCCGGGCAGGCGATCGCCGCGCCCACGGCGGTCGGGAGACCCTGGCCGATCGCTCCTCCGGTGAGCATCAGGCACGTGTGTCGCGCCGCCGCCGAAGCGAGCGCACCATAGGGGCCGCCGGAAGTCGCGCTCTCGTCGACCAGGATCGCGTTCTCGGGCTGCAGCGCAGCGAGCGCCGCGCCGAGGCTCGCGAGCGTGAGCGGGCCGCTCGGAGCGGAGGGACGCTCGGTCGGCCGAGCGCGCGACCGACTTCGGCGCGCCGAGCGCCTCGGCGAGCGCCTCGAGCGCGCCGCTCGCGTCTTCTTCGACCCGAGCGAGCACCTCGACGCTCGCGCCCTTGGGGACGAGCCGGCTCGGGACTCCCGGATAGCCGAAGAACGAGACCGGCTCCTTCGCTCCCGCGAGGATCACGATCTCCACCCCCGCGAGCGCATCGAGGGCCTGGTCGGGGAAGTAGGGCAGGCGGATGGCTGGCGGGATTCCCGCGCCGCGCTCGATGCGCGCGGTGAAGGTCTCCGTCATCAGCCGCGCGCCCGAGGCCGCGGCGACACGCGCCGCGGCGTTCAGGCCGCGCTCGCAGAGCGCCTCGCCGCCGAGTAAGATCACCGCCCGCTTCGTGGAGCGCAGTCGCTCGGCGACGCCGTCGATGGCGGCGCCGGAGGCCTGCGCCCGCTTGGCGACGCGCGCCGCTTGGCCGAGCGCGACGGCGTCGTCCCACTGGCAGTCGGCCGGGACGATCAACGTGGCGACCTGCCCCGGCGGTCGCCAGCGACGCGGCGATCGCCTGCAGCCATGTCGTCGCCGAGCGACGCCGCCGACTTCGTCGAGCGCACCCATCCCGACATGGGTGACGCCAGCGAAACGATGTCGCTCGTCAGCGGCGCGTCCGCCGCGAGGTGCCACGTCGCGTGATCGCCGACGACGTTCACGACGGGCGAGCGCGCACGCCGCGCGTTGTGGAGGTTCGCGAGGCCGTTGGCGAGGCCGGGCCCGAGGTGGAGCAGCGTCATCGCCGGCTTGGCGGTCATGCGGGCGTAGCCATCGGCCGCACCGGTACAGACTCCTTCGAAGAGACCGAGCACGGACCGCATGCCCGACACCGTATCGAGCGCCGTGACGAGCGGCATCTCCGTCGTCCCGGGATTCGCGAAGCAGACCTCCAGGCCGGCGGCGAGCGCGGTCCGAACCAGGCATTCGGCGCCGTTCATCGCGCTTCGCCCTTGAAGAAGTCCGAGCCGAGCGCGACGCGCCGAACGCCGTCCGAATCAGTGGGCTGATGACCGATCCGATGAGCCGGGGAGGGTGCCTCCGCCACCCGATTCGACAGCCGCCCGAGTCCGCTGACCTCGACTTCGACGAGATCCCCGACGTTCATCGGCCGCGAGTTCTTCGGCGTTCCGGAGAGGATCACGTCGCCCGGCAAGCAGCGTGATGAAGCGGCAGAGGTCGGCGAGGATGTAGTCGATCGGAAAGATCATTTCGGTGACCGCCCCATCCTGCACGACGTTGCCGTTGATGTACGTTCGAACCGTCGACTTTCGCACGTCGACGCCGCGGACGATCCCTGGCCCGATCGGACAGAACCCGTCCTGGCCCTTCACCCGCAGCATCGAGCCCGCGTCGGTGTCGCGATAGTCCTGGCAGCCGACGTCGTTGGCGGGCGCGAACCCGGCGATCGAGTCCCACGCCTCCTCGCGGCCGACGTTGCGCATCGGCTTCCGATGATCACCGCGATCTCGCCTTCGTAGTTGAGATACTTGTGCCCCGCGGGGCGGAGCAGCGTGCCGCGGTGGCTGTTCAGCGCCGTCGTGGGTTTCTGGAAATACGTCGGCGTCTCGAGCTGCGGAGCGCGGAACTCCGCGCGGCGCGATTCGTAGTTCAGATGGATGCAGAGGATCTTGGTGGGATCGCAGGGCGGCAGGTAGACGGCCTCGGCCTCCGCGACCATTCTGCCGTCGCCGAGCACCAGCCTCTCGCCAGCCGGCCGCACCCACTTCGGCTGCCCCTCGTGCAAGATGCGGCGCCACTCCTCTCGCGGTCCGTCGAGCACGCTCATCCTCGTTCTCTCCTTCAGGCGAATGATCCCTTCAGCGCGGCGATGTTCTTCACGTCGCAGAAGAAGTCGAAGCTCCAGGTGCCGCCCTCGCGCCCGATCCCGGAATCGCGGCTGCCGCCGAACGGCGCCGCGAGCTCGCGCACGAAGAAGCAATTGACCCAGACCGTTCCCGCGACGACGCGGCGGGCGATGCGCATGGCGCGCTCCTCGTTCTTGCTGAAGACCATCGCGGCGAGCCCGTAGCGCGTCCCGTTGGCGAGGCGCACGAGCTCCTCTTCATCGCGGAACGTCTGCCACGTCAACACCGGACCGAACACCTCGCGCTGAACGATCTCCATGTCCTGGCGGGCGCCCTCGAGCAGCGTGGGCTCGAAGTAGAGCCCGCCGGCCCGGTCGCGATGGCCGCCCCAGAGCGGCTTCACGCCCGCCGAGAACGCGCGCTCGACGAATCCCTCCACGCGCGCGAAGTGCTCGCGGGTGATCAGCGGGCCGACGCGTGTCGTCTTCTCGCGCGGATCGCCGACCGTCATGTGCGCGGCGGCGGCGCGGAGCTTGGCCTGGAACTCGTCGGCGACGCTCGCGTCCACCAGGATCCGCGTGCCGGCGAGGCAAACCTGGCCCGCGTTCAGGTACTGCGCCGCCGCCGTCTGCGCCGCGGCGTCGAGGTCCGCGTCGGCGCAGACGATGTAGGGGGACTTGCCGCCGAGCTCGAAGCTGACCGGGGTGAGCGAGCGCGCGGTCGCCTGGCCGATCAGCTTCGCCGTGTCGGTCGAGCCGGTGAAGCTCAACCGATCGATGTCCGGATGCGCGGCGAGCGCCGCGCCCGCCTCCTCGCCGACGCCCTGCACGACGTTCAGCACGCCGGGCGGCACGCCCGCTTGGGTGGCGATGTCCGCCATCAGCGAGCAGGTGAGCGGCGCCCACTCGGGCGGCTTGACCACCGCCGTGTTGCCGGCGGCGAGGCACGGCCCGACCTTCCACGTCGTCAGCATGAAGGGCGCGTTCCACGGCGTGATCAGCGCGGCGACCCCGGACGGATCGAAGCGCACGTGATTGACCACCTCGGGCGAGTCGATCGTCTCTCTTCCGAGCTTCAGCGCCCAATCGGCGAAGAACTCGATGTTCAGTGCGGCGCGCGGCACCACGCGCGCGACGTTGCCCATCAGGAGCGAGCCGTTGTCGGCGGTCTCGACGGCGGCGATCTCCGGCAGGCGGTCGCGGATCGCTTGGGCGAAACGCTTGAGAATCGAGTGTCGGCCCTCGGGCCCGAGCGCCGCCCACGCCGGAAACACCGCTCGCGCCGCGGCCACCGCGGCGTCGATCTCCTCCGCGCCGCCAGCGGCGACGTCGGCGAGATGCCGGCCATCGATCGGTGACTCGACCGAGAAGGTCCGCTTCGATTCGACGCGTTTCCCGTCGATGAAGTGTGCGGTCGAAACGTCGACGCCACCGACTTTGGCGGTTGCCATCGCTCGTACTCCTTCAGAATTTGCTCGTCCGCGTGAAGTTCGTGGTTTGCCCCGGCAAGTTCTCGACGCTCCCGGCCACACCGTCACCGTCGATCGACCGCGCGACCAAACCGAGCAGCTGATCCAGCAAGCGATTCGCGCGATCCTTGAGCGAGAATGTGCGCGATCTGATAGTTGCGCGGGCCCGAGGCGAGGTAGAAGCGCTCGTAGAGCACGTTCCGCCCGGCGAGTGCGCTGCCGACGAAGTCCCACGCGAGCCGGAAGATCCGGGCCCGATCTCGGCGGTCGTCTCCTTCGCCCCACGCAGATAACGGTCGATCAGGTCGCGCAGGCCGGGTCCTCGAAATCGCGTCTGCCGTCGGTGTCGCGAGCAGATTGTGCGAACCGACCAGGGTCGAGGATCTCGGCGACCCGCGGGAACCAGGTGGGCAGCGCCGCGCGCAGCGCGGTCGAGCGGGCCGCCGTTCGGGAACCACACGCCGTTGCCGTACTCGAACGCGTCGGTCTCCGCGCTGTGGACCGCGGCGCGCGCGAACTCCGCGTACGTCCAGATCTCGCCGAGCATCTGCGCCGTGGCGGGCGAGTTGTCGTTGATCGCTTCCGCCATTCGCGTGCCGAGGCCGTACGCGAACTCGAGCTTGGTCTGCGCCCGGATCATCGTCTGCTGCATGATGTTCGGGTACCAACCGGTCGTCATCACCGTGTTGTAGACGTTCGCAGTTCGCGTCGATGAACAGGCGATCCCGCGGCACCTCGACGTCGTCGAAGATCACGAACGCGTCCTGCTCGTCGAAGCGGCTCGACAGCGGACGGTCGAAGCGGGGCCGCGGGAGTGGCGTAGCTGTCGCGGCAGAGGAACTTGAGCCCCGGCGTGCCCATCGGGATGCAGAACGACAGCGCGTAGTCGTCGGCCTTTTCCGGCAGCGGATGCCCGGGATAGACTGCCAGCTCGTCCGCGAACGGCGCAAGCGTCGCCAGGATACGCGCGCCGCGCACGACGATGCCGTGCTCGGTGTCGCCGACCTTGTGCAGCGCGACGTCGTCGCCGGCAGACGAGTCGCCGAGCGCCTTGTCGATCGTCGGATGGACGATCGTGTGCGTGAGCGAGATGTCATTGCGTGCGAGGAACTTCTGGTACGCGACCAGGTTCGCCGCGCCGCGCTCGTTGCCGTTCCTCGCCCATTCGTCGGCTCGGCCGGCAAACCCCGCAAACGTGACGTTCATGTAGTCGGGCGTGCGCCCCATCAGGCCCACGGTGTACTCCGCGATGTGCTTGAGACCGCGGTGACGGCAGCTCGAGATCCTGCCGCGAGCGCGGAATCAGGTGGCTCACGTTGATCGGCTCGCCGGTCTCCCGGTCGGGCGTCAGGCAGACGTCGCCGCCTCGTGCTGCAGATCGAAGATCTCGGCCATCGTCCGCGCCGCGCCCGCGAATGCCGGATGCGACACGACGTCGCCCACCTTGTCTTCGCCCACCCAGATCTCGCGCGGCTTGCGGAGACCCGCGAGGAACTGTTCTCCCGTGCGTGCACCCATCAGCGGACTCCTCGTAGCTTGCGGTTCGCGCTCGCCCCCATGGTGGAGGGAACGCGAGCGTGTGATCGCCCCCCCGCTCGGGCTTCGGCTGACCGGGGCGCGAGTCCCGCGAGCTGCAGCTCGAGCGAGGCACGAAGACCCTCGTCGCGCTTGGCTGCGGGGATCGGATCACCGCCGAGCCATCTCTGCAATTGAGCGAAATAGAGCGCGAACAGATTGTGCGCGAGCAACGTCGGAGGAAGGCCCGCGCGCAGCTCGCCGCGCACCTGCGCGTCGTCGATCAGCCGCGCGATGCCACCGAGCAGCGCCGCCATCGTCGCGGCGACGCCGTGGCGCCGGTCCTCGACGAATGGCAGCTCCTTGACGAAGACGCGGGCGAGCCCGGGATCCCGCTCGTGATAGGCGATCAGCTCGCCGAACACGTGAAGGGCTTGGTCGAGCAGGGTCTTCGCGGGAAGGGTGGCGAACGCGCGCTCGACGATGCGATCGAACTCGTCGCGAAAGATCGATACGAGCAGGTCCCCTTTGGTGCCGGCGTAGAGGAAGAGCGTCCCGGCGCCGATGTCGGCGGCGTCGGCGATCTCGCGCGTGGTGGTGCGCTCGAACCCCTTGCGGCCGAAGAGCCGGCGGGCGGCTCTCAAGATGCGCTCTTGCTTGTTGCGCTTGTTGCGCTCGCGGCGGGAGGGTTCACCGATCGCTTGCCTGTCGGTCGCTGTTCTGAGCGTGCTCATTTTTGAGTGGGGTCAATTTGTATTCGAATCGTGATTCCCTTGTCAACGTCTTTTTTCTGCCGCGTTCTGTCGGCTTCTGGATCGACCCTGCTCGACCGAAGTGCGGATGTCCGTAGTGCGGATTGACCGAAACGCGGATTGACCGCAGTCGGGAATATGGTCTACGAACCGTCCTCCGTGCCGCTCTCTCGTCACGGCTCTGCCTGGAGACGCGCTCGATGAGCCGTGACCCGGAGCATGCGATGGAACCTGAGGCCGAGCGTAGCCTCGTGGCGCTCGCGCTCTTGGCGCTCGCCGTCGGCGCGGCCGCGGGACTCGTGGGAGCGATCTTCCGTTTGGCGCTCGAGCAGGCGGACCGCTGGCGCGCTGCGCTGATCGCCAGGGAGCACGCGGGAATACCTGCCGCAGGCTTCTTGCTCGTCGTGACGACGTGTGCTGCCGCAGCCGCGCTGGCGGCCTGGCTCGTCCGCCGATTCGCGCCGCACGCATCGGGGAGCGGCATTCCCCACGTCGAGGCCGTGCTGAACGAGGAGATCCCGCAGGCGCCGTTTCGACTCATACCGGTGAAATTCTTCGGTGGGTTGCTCGCCATCGGCTCGGGGCTCGCCCTCGGCCGCGAGGGACCGAGCGTGCAGATGGGGGCGAGCATCGCTCACCTGGTCGGACGGGTGTTTCGCCGGAGCTGGCCGGATTGCAGAGAGTTGCTCGCCGCGGGCGCGGGCGCCGGGCTCGCGACCGCGTTCAACGCGCCGATGGCCGGGGCGATTTTCGTGCTGGAGGAGCTGGTCAAACGGTTCGAGCTCCGAATCGCCATCGCCGCGCTCGGTGCGTCGGCGACCGCGATCGCGACAGGGCGTGTGCTGCTCGGTGATGCTCCGGACTTCCACGTGGAGACACTTACCTACCCCGGCGCCGCAACGAACGCGCTCTACCTCTTGCTGGGTGCCGTCTCCGGGATCATGGCGATCGCTTACAACCGTTCTCTGCTCGGAACACTCGCGGCGGCGGACCGGC
The DNA here is from genome assembly GCA_963712515.1 of uncultured delta proteobacterium. GTDB lineage: Bacteria > Desulfobacterota > Binatia > JACPRU01 > JACPRU01 > CAVQIG01. The sequence continues at coordinate 78,933 of CAVQIG010000010.1, read as the reverse complement.
TCGGACGGTGGCCCGTGGAATTCCGCGCTGGACTGATCGGGGCGGCCGTCGGCATGCTGGCGTGGTTCGCACCCCAATTGGTCGGCGGCGGTGATCCGATCACCCAGCGCGCGCTCACCGGCGCAGAGACGCTCGGCGTGCTGCCGCTACTGTTCCTGATCCGGTTCGGGCTCGGCACGCTGTCATACGCCGCCGCAACGCCGGGCGGGCTGTTCGCCCCCATGCTGGTGCTGGGAGCCCAGCTCGGCCTCTACGTTGGAATGCTCTGCCGGATCGCGTTTCCTCATCTCGACATCCAAGCGGAAGGATTCGCCGTCGTGGGGATGGCAGCGTTCTTCACGGGCGTCGTGCGCGCCCCCCTCACCGGCATCGTGCTCGTCACCGAGATGACCGGCAGCCTCACGATGCTTCTCCCGATGCTCGGGGCATGCTTCGTGGCGATGCTGGCGCCGACGCTCCTACGCAACGACCCCATCTATGATTCGTTGCGCGAACGGACGCTGCGAAGCACGCCGCGCGGCGCGCGGTAGCATGTCACTGTCGAGAACCTGGACCGCCAGCCGATGGGAGAGGCGCGGAGCGCGCAGGCGCCGGAGCTTGCTCGGTCCGCCGACCGCAGCGACCGCACGGCTCAAGCAGCGGGGCCGAGCCGTTTCATGATTTCCGTCTGTTCTCGCTGGATGGAGAGCTGCTCCCGTTGCAGCTCGAGGAAGTCGCGGAGCTCGGTCATGCGCAGCTCGTCGATCTTCAAGTGGAGGCTTCGGATCTGTAGCTCTGCTTTCAGGTTGACCTGATAGTCGAGATCCGCCTGCAGGCGGTCCTTCGTCGCTTGCCGATTCTGACTCATCATGATGACGGGTGCCTGAACGGCGGCCAGACACGAAAGCACCAGATTGAGGAAGATGAACGGAAACGGGTCGAAGGGATGCCAGATCGCTTCGAGACTGTTCACCGCCATCCACAGCAAGAGCGTGACGGCGAAGCAGATCAGAAACGCCCAACTGCCGCCGAACTGCGCGATCCGGTCGGCCAAGCGGTCTCCGAACGTGTACGATTTCTCGATGAGCTCGTTGACGTTTCGGGTGGTCCGTCGCTCGATCAACGAGTTTGCCGCCCGCAACCGACGGGAGATCTCGCTCATCATCGAGAGCGACGCGTCGGGATTGCGGCGGAGGAACGCAAAGAGATCGTCCTTGCGGATCTCGATGAGCTCGAGGTGCCCGACCGCCTTCGCCGTCGCGGTCCGGGGCGAGCCGTCGAAGAGCGCCAGCTCGCCGAAAAAGTCGCGATCGCCGAGCACCGCGAGCACGAGCTCCTCGTTGTCTTCCGTCCAAACCGAAATTTCGACCTTGCCCTCGCGGATCAGGTACATCGCGGCCGGCGGATCGCCCTGCCGAAAGACCAGGTGCTGGTCTTCGCGCGCGACCTGCCGGCAGAGGGCTGCCAGCTCACGAACGTCGTCGTCGGCGAGCGACGAGAAAATCGAGACCCCGCTCAGAAACTCTGCATCCGTCATCGACACCTCCGCACTAGCCGAGGTCGCACCTGCGCGAGCACCTGCGGCTGGCCTCATTGCGATCGAGGCGCAGGACTTGCCGCAGGCGACCGAGACTCGTCAAGCCTCGAGCGGCATTGACCTCGCGTTCCGCTTCCGCGATTGTGATCCACCGATGCGGCGGCTCCCGGCCCGTTTCGTAGATCGTCTCGTGCGTATCCGCGTTCGGTTGCTGGGCGTCGTTCTCCTCGTGGCGTCCGGCGCCGCCTGCCACAGTCAGCTTCCCGAGTTTCTGCGTCGAACCACCTACCCGCCTTCGTTCCGCTACATTCCCGAATCCGAGTTGCGTTCGGCGATGTGGCTGCTTGGACACCAGTCACTCGAGCTTCGTCGGCTGCTCCGCGGTGAGTCGGAGCCCGGGCGCGATCCACACTCGCAGATCGTGCTCTTGCTCGCCGACATGGAGCAGACGGTTCAACAGCTCGGCCCCGACCCGTGGTCTTCCAACCACCCGCAGCTCGGAGAGGGCCTCAAAGCGCTCGCCGACGACCTTCGCGCCGCGCGCACCGCGGCCGAGCACGAGCCGCCGAACTATTTTCTGGCCGGATCGGTCTCGGGCGCGTGCCTCTATTGTCACGGCTCGTGATCCGCCGCAGGGTCGGCGCCTCGTCGGGTAACCCTTCGAGCAAGCCGCCAGTGTTCACGCCGTTGGATCTGCGCTAGATCTCCCTCGAGGGGAGCCCGCATGACCCAGATGCGTTTGGAGACCGTCGCCTACGAGAAGACCGGGCCGATCGCGACGCTGACGTTGAATCGACCCGAGCGCATGAACGGGATGACGAACCGAATGGTCGTCGAGGCGCGCGATGTGCTCACCGCGGCGGCGGAGGACCGCGAGGTTCGCGTGCTGGTGCTTACGGGAGCCGGGCGCGCGTTCTCTCCGGGCGCCGATCTCCAGATCGTCGCGTCGGAAGAAGGACGGCCCGTGGATCTTACCGCGGACGACTTCCGCGCCGCCGTGCTCCTCCACGAAATGCCGGCGGTGACGATCGCCGCCATCAACGGGGCCTGCGCCGGGGCGGCGCTCGGATGGGCATGCGCCTGCGATCTCCGCTTCGCCGCCGCGTCGGCGCGGTTCAATACGGCGTTCTTGGACGTGGGCGTCGCGGGGGACATGGGCGGTCCGTGGACGCTCGCGCGGATCGTCGGCCCCGCCCGCGCTCGTGAGCTCTTTTTCTTCCCAGACAAGTTCGGAGCCGAGGAGGCGCTGCGGATCGGCCTCGTCTCTCGCGTGTTTCCCGACGAGCGCTTCCGCGCCGAGGTGCAGGCGATCGTCGAGCGGCTCGCGGGAGCGGCGCCGATCGCCCTTCGGACGCTCAAGGCCAATTTCGTCGACGCGGAACGGATGGATTTCAAGGGTTACGTGGCGCTCGAGAGCGAGCGCCATCTACGTATCTTCACTACCGAAGATACGCGCGAAGCGTTCGCCGCGAAGGTCGAGAAGCGCAAGCCGCGGTTTCAGGGCCGCTGAGAAAGAGGGGGGTAACATGCTTCGGCTCCGACAGATCGCTCTCGTCGCCCGTAGGCTTGCGCCCGTCGTCGAGGAGCTGCGAGACGTCTTCGGCCTGGAAGTAGCCTACCGCGATCCCGCCGTAGCAGTTTTCGGCCTCGAGAACGCGGTGTTCCCCGTCGGGCAGCAGTTTCTCGAGGTCGTGTCGCCGATTCGCGAGGGCACCGCCGGCGGCCGCTATCTGGAGCGGCGTGGTGGAGACGGCGGCTACATGGTGATTCTCCAGTGTGACGACCACGCTAGACGGAAGCGCCACGTCGAGGAGCTCGGCATCCGCAAGGCGCTCGCCCAGGACGAGCCCGAGTACCGCCTGATGCAGCTCCATCCGCGCGATACGGGCGGTAGTTTCCTCGAAATCGATATGCAAATCGGCGGCGAAGACATGAACGCAGCCTGGCAGCCGGCGGGCCGCGAGTGGCAGCGTGCCGTCCGGACGGACATCGTACGCGCGATCGCGGCTGCGGAGATCCAAAGCCCCGAGCCCGAAGCGCTCGCCGCCCGCTGGAGCGAGATTCTCGAGGTTCCCGTGAAGCGAGACGGTCCTCATCCGTTCCTGTCGCTCGACAACGGCGTGGTCCGCTTCGTCACGGCCCGCGACGGGCGCGGCGAGGGGCTCGGCGGTCTCGATCTCGTCGTGACGGACCGCCCGCGCCTCCTCGCCGCGGCCGAGCGCCGCGGTCACCGCGTCTCCGAAGCACTCGTGGAGGTCTGCGGCTGCGTTTCCGTTTCGCCGCGAGCTAGGTTCGGCGTATCGCCGAGATACGCGGTCGGGGTCGGCTCCTTGCGCTCGCGGCGGCTGGCGATTTTCGCTCGCAACCTATCCGTGGCGCACGCTCCTAGGTTGAGTTCCCCGTGAGTTACGAGGTCGAGCACCAGAGCGTTTAGAATCGAGCGGGCAATCGGAAGACGCGAGCCCAAGAGCTTCCCGGCCTTTGTCTCCGGAGTTCTGACCTCGGCTCCGAGATGTCGAGACACATCTCGGCGTCGAGGTGTTTCCGAATTTCGGCAAGTCTGACTCGCGTCTGAAGTTTCCATCGCACAAAATCGCTCGAGTCCCGTTCGAAGATGTACGTTGTTCCGATGACCCTCGCGAGAGAGCGACAGAAACGGCCTCGGTGGCATGTCGTATGCTGCGCCTCACGAGCATGATCGGAAAGGCACAGCCGGCTACGCGGCCGACCGTTCTCGTGGTCGATGACGAGAGCGGTCCGAGAGAAGCGTTCCGGCTGGTCCTCGAATCCGAGTTCAACGTGCTCACCGCCGAGAGCGGCTGGGCGGCGCTGGACACTCTCCGCAAGAACACGGTCGACGTGATCACGCTGGACCTGATGATGCCGGCGATCAGCGGAATCGAGACGCTCAAGCGCATCCGCAAGATCGACGCGGACGTCGAAGTCGTGATCGTCAGCGCCCTGCCCGAACCCGGCGCGGCCTTGGAGGCCCGGCGACTGCGGGCTTCCGAAGTCTTGCCGAAACCCTTCTCGAGAGCGGCGATCCTCGCGGCTGCAGAGAGGGCGGCTGCCAGGCGGAGGGATCGCCGGCGGGCCAACGGCCCGGCCGGGCACGAGTGACGGCGAACCGCACAGGCGACAAGAGCGAGGTCGAGACCGGCGATAACGCGATGCGCAAAGAGAGCTCGCCGAACATCGACGCCATTCCCCCGCTGCGTTGGCTCCTGATCATCGCCACGAGTTACCTCGTCATCTTCAGCCGCCCGCTCAGCGAAGCCAACCCGCTCGCGGCCCTCTACGTGGCGGCGTACCTTGCCACGGGCCTTTTCTGGGGGTCGATCCGCTCGTGGTTCCGGCGGCCCGAGCACCTGATCGGCGCGGTGATCTTCTTCGACGTCCTCGCCGTGACGGTCGGGCTGCTGATTGCCAAGGAAACCTCAGGCACGTTCTTCGGCCTGTATTTTCTAATCATCCTGATCAGCGTGCTCGGTCAGAGCCTCTCTCTCGTGCTCCTGGCTTCGCTCGCCGCTGGAGTCGTGCACCTCCTCATGCTGTCGGCCTTCATCGAGCCCAACCGGCTGTCGCTCGCGCAGTATTCCGCGCGACTTCCCTTCCTCTTCGCCGTTGGGCTTTCCGTCGGCCAAATCGCCGAGCAGATCCGCGCCACGCAACGCGAGGCCTTCGAGGCCGCGGAGCGCGAGCGACTGCACGCGGAGTTCGTCTCGTCCGTCATCCACGATCTCAAGAGCCCGCTCGGGGTCATCCAGGTCATGCTCGAGATGCTCTGTGACCGTGCATGCGGAACGCTGAACGCAAGGCAAGCGAAATTCGTCCGGCTGATGCAGACGAGCCTCCATCAGGTCCTCACGCTCTCGCTCAATTTTCTGGACGCGAACCGCATCGAGGCCGGGCACTTCGGCATCCATCCGGTCGTTACCGATTTGCCTTCGCTCGTCGGCCAAGCCGTCGCTCGGGCGTACTCCGCGGCGGAGCAAAACCAGATCCATCTGGAGTTTGCGAGTGGGCCCAGCCTGCCGCCGGTCGAGGTCGACGGCGGTCAGATCGAACGGGCCGTGTCGAATCTGATCGACAACTCGATCAAGTACACACCGGCCGGCGGCCGCGTCTCGGTCTCCGTCGAGCGTACCGCTGCCGACTTCGTCATCTCGGTGTCCGACACGGGGCGGGGAATCCCGGCCGAGGAGATCGGCGGGCTCTTCCGCAAGTACCGGCGGGGAAGCCAGGTCGAGGGGGTGGTCGGCTCGGGTCTCGGGCTCTTCATCGTAAGCGCGATCGCGGAGGCGCACCAGGGCTCGGTCGACCTGGTCAGCAAACCCGGCGAGGGCACGATCGGGAGGCTGCACATCCCCGCAAGTCGCGCGCGTCCGGGGGCCTCGGCCGCCTAGCGTGCTCCGCCCCAAGCCCCGCGCGGATCGTGAAAGACCAGCGCCGAGGGTTGTTGCTTCCCGCGCTGCGCGCGGTTGCGGTCGGTCGGGATCGACCCGAGTACGGGCCGATCCCGACCGACCGCGCCCTCCGTCTTTCCGGAGCATTCGTACCGAAGGCTCGTATAGCGGCGGATGGAGCGCTATTGCCTTTACGACACGAAACGCAGTGAAGTGCCCCCCATGCGCATCGCGGTGGTCGGCGCGGGGCCGGCGGGACTCTTTTTTTCGCTGCTGTTCAAGCGACGCCGGCCGAAGGACGAGATCGTCGTCATCGAGCAGAACCCGCGCGACGCGACGTTCGGGTTCGGCGTCGTATTCTCACGCGGCGCGCTCGAATTCCTCGCGGACGACGAGCCCGAGATGCATGCCATGCTCGCCGCCGCCATGGAGTCTTGGTCGATCCAGCGGATCGTGCACCGCGACGTGCGCGTCGACATCGACGGCAACGGCTTCGCGGCGATCGCCCGTATCGCGCTTCTGCAAATCCTGCAGCGCCAGTGCGAAGCGCTCGGCGTCCGCCTGGAGTTCGAGCGGGTGCTCGATTCACTCGCTCCCCTCGCCGCGTTCGACCTCGTGGTCGGCGCCGACGGTGTGAACTCGATCGTCCGCAGCGCGCTCGCGCGGGCTTTCGAGCCGCGGATCGAATGGCTCCGCAACAAGTTCGTTTGGTACGGCACGACCCAGCTTTTCGAGTGCCTGACGCTCACCTTCCGGGTGAACGACGATGGAGTATTCGTCGCGCACCACTACCGTTACAGCCCGACGATGAGCACTTTCGTCGTGGAGTGCGATGCCGCGACCTGGCGCCGGGCGGGGCTCGACCGCATGGACGAGTTGCAGAGCCGCGCCTACTGCGAGCGCTTGTTCGGCCCCGACCTCGAGGGGAAGCCGCTGCTGTCGAACAAGTCGGTCTGGCGAGGCTTTCCGCTCGTCGACAATCGCCGCTGGAGTGCGGAGCGGGCGGTGCTGATCGGCGACGCGCTGCGCACCGTGCACTTCTCGATCGGCTCGGGGACGCGCCTGGCGTTGGACGATGCCATTTCTCTCGCGCGTGCCTTCGACGACGCGGATGACGACGTGCCCGCCGCACTCGATCGCTTCGAGCGGAGTCGCCGTCCGATCGTGGAGAAGCTCGTCTCCGCCGCGAACCAGAGCTCGTACTGGTACGAGCGCATGGCCGACAAGATGCGGCTCGAGCCGTGGCAGATCGCCCACGACTACATGACGAGGAGCGGGCGCATGATGGACGAGCGGCTGCGCGAGGAAGCGCCGCGGTTCATGCGTCTCGTGGACGGGAAGCGCCGTAGCGACCCCCGCTTCGCAGACCCCGGGCGCGTGATCGATCCCGTGCCGCGAGCTACGCCCGGCGTCGCCGAAATCGGCTTTGCGATGCCCGAGCGCTACAACGCGAGCTCGATTCTCTTCGACAACCTCACCGCGGGCCGCGGTGCGAAGACGGCGATCGTTTGCGGCGAGCGGCGCGTCACCTACGCCGAGCTCTGTGCCATGGCTTGCCGCGTCGGGAACGGTTTGCGACGGATGGGTTTGGCGCGGGGGAGCCGGGTGCTCGTGCTGCTCGACGACACGCCCGAGTATGCCGGCGCGATCTTCGGCGCGATCCGAGCTGGATTCGTACCCATCCTCATCAACACGCTCTCGCCGGCCGAGCTGGTCGCCTATTTCCTCCAAGACTCGGGAGCCGAAGCGGCGATCGTGGAGGGTCGTCTCGCGCACGCGCTCGCGCACGAGAACGTCCAGACGACCCGTCTGCGGCAGGTAGTGTTCGCAGGAGAGGGCCGGGGCGAGCTCGACGCGACGCTGACCGTTCGTCACTGGGACCAACTTCTCGCGGCGCAGAGCGCGGAGCTCGAGTGCGCCGCCACGCATCGCGACGAGATGGCGCTTTGGATGTACAGCTCGGGCTCGACCGGGCGGCCGAAGGGAGTGGTACACCTCCAGCACGATCCCGCGTACACCTACGAGAGCTACGCAAGACGGGTGCTCGGCATCCGCGAGGATGACGTCGTCTTCTCGCCCCCGAAGATCTTCTTCGCGTACGGCTTCGGCAACTCGCTGACGTTCCCGTTCTCGGCGGGCGCGACGACGGTGCTGCTTTCGGGGCGCCCCGAACCGGAGGCGGTGTTCGCGGCGATCGAGCGACATCGCCCGACGCTCTTCTTCGGGCTGCCGACGCTGTACAACGCGCTCGTCGCTCACCCCGGGTCGGAGAGGCGCGACCTCTCGAGCTTGCGCGTCTGCGTGTCGGCGGCCGAAGCGCTCTCGGGCGACCTCTTCAACGAGTGGCGGCGGCGTTACGGCCTGGCGATCGTCGAAGGGCTCGGCTCGACCGAGATGCTTCACATCTATTTATCGAACCGCGTCGAGCGGCAGACGCTCGGCGCGAGCGGGATGCGCGTGCCGGGCTACGAGGTGCGGCTCGCCGATACGGAGGGGCGGCCGGTCGGGAGGGGCGAGTCGGGCATCATGTGGGTGCGCGGCGACTCGCAGGCGCCGTTCTACTGGAACCGCCCGGACAAGACGGCCGAGACGATGCGCGGGGAGTGGATCCATACCGGCGACCGCTTCCGTGAGAACGACGACGGCTTCTACTTCTTCGAGGGCCGTGCGGACGATCTGGTGAAAGTGAGCGGTCAATGGGTCTATCCGCTCGAGATCGAGCGCTGCCTGGCCGAGCACCCCGCAATCCGCGAGTGCGTGGTGTTGGCCATCGAGGACGCTACGCGCCTGACGACGCTCGCGGCATTCGTCGCTCTGCGCGAGGGCCACCATGGGGACGCGGCGATGACGCGCGACCTGCAGGCGTTCGTCAAGGGGAAGCTTCTGCCCTACAAGTATCCCCGCCACGTCGAGTACCTCGGGAGCCTCCCCAAGACCGGCACGGGCAAGATCGACCGCCAGCAGCTGCGCGCGCGCGGCATCCCTTCCTGACGTCGTCCCGCCCCGAGACGGGGCGAAGCCCTGGCGCGCGGACGCTCCCTGAGTCTAGGATCGGCGGCGAGAGAGAGGGACCCATGGCAGAGGCGAAGGACGGGAACGACGTCCGGCTCTACGAGCAGAACTGGTACGCGGTCGCGATGTCGGAGGAGGTGGCGCCGGGCGCGACGATCGGGGCGGATTACCTCGACGGGCGGGTCGTCGTCTGGCGCGGCGAAGACGGGGTGGCGCGCGTGATGAGCGCGTGGTGCGCCCACCTCGGCGCGGACCTCAGCGTCGGGCAAGTGGTCGGCAACGAGATCCGCTGCGCGTTTCACCATTGGCGGTACGGCGACGACGGCGTCTGTACCCGCATCCCCGCGGGCGACAAGATTCCGGCAAAAGCGCGCGTCACTCGGCTGCCGACCGTCGAGCGCTGGGGGCTCGTGTGGGCCTTCAACGGCGTGGAGCCACTCTATGCGCCGCCGAGCTTCACGGACTTCGCCGAGGGCGATCTCCGCTACCGCACCGTGCCGGTCGCGGAGTTTCCGGTGGAGCATTGGGTGCTGCTCACCAACTCGGTCGATTTCCAGCATCTGAAGGTGCTGCATGGTCTCGAGTTCGAGTTCGACCCGAACGACATCCGCACGGTCGACTACGGGCTCGAGTACGACATGCGGTTCGCGTCCTCCGATTTCGGCGCCTTCGATCAACGGATCCGCGTGTTCGGCACCAACACGCTTTGCCTGCGCGGAACGATGGACGGCCGCAAAATGCTCACCATGTACACGGGAACGCCGCGGCCGAACGGCTACACGCGCGGGTGGGTGGTGTCGGCGGCGCCGCGGCCGCACGAGGCGACAACCGAGGCTCTCGAGGCGTGCGAGCAGCAGGTTGCGATGACGGAAGCCTTCTTCGTCGGCTTGATCGAACAGGACGCGCCGGTGATGAACAGCATCCGCTTTCGCGAGGGCGCGCTCGTCCCGGCCGATCGCGGCCTTGCCCGCTTCCTCAAGTACGTGCGCGACTACCCGAAGGCGAACGTACTCGTGGACTCCTAATCCGAAGCGAAATTCCCGTGGTGCCCCTTCGATCCGAAATTCGCGCGGGTCCTGTCGTCGGCGCAGCCCGCGCCGTGCTCGCTGGGCGCCCCGCCCAGCCGCTCCGGGGTCCTGCAAGTCGCTCCCGCTGGTCGCGACCCGGCTGCGATCGAGATAGGCTGCTGCAGCAGCCCCGGGCCTTCGCCCCCCATTCGCTGCGCGCGGCGCGGGCGCCCGGCGCCGACGCCACCCACGCGAATTTCGGATCGAGGCTTAGTGAAAGGGAGCACTAAGCTACGGCCGAGCGCGCGCTCCGACGTCGGCTCGTCTTCACGAGGATCCGAAGCGGCGGATCGCGTCCCACTCGTCCGCGCCGAAGCGACGAAAGACCTCCTTGAGGCTCATGGCGCGCGCCGGCGGCGGATGGCGGCGCTTGGCGCGAAGCTCCTCGAGCGCGTCTTCACAGGCGAGGAGCGACGTGACGAGAAGCAGGCCCGGGACGATCGCCAGCCGGTAGCCTACGGTCTCGGCGGCGTCGAGGTCGAGGGCGGGCGTCTTGCCGCCGAGCACGTAGTTGAGGAGACAGGGGCCGCGCACCCGCCGCGGCACCTCCCGGACCTCGTCGAGGGTCTCGGGTGCCTCGACGAACGCCACGTCGGCCCCGGCCTCGAGCGCGCCGTTGGCGCGCTCGATGGCTTCGTCGAAGCCGGCCACGGCAAGGGCATCGGTGCGGGCGATGATGACGAAGTCCGGGTTCCGCCGTGCCGAAGCGGCGGCCCGGATCTTCGAGAAGAACTCCTCGGCGCCGATCACCCGCTTCTCGTCGAGATGGCCGCACCGCTTCGGAAAGACCTGGTCCTCGAGGTGGATGGCCGCCACGCCGCGCCGCTCGTGCTCGCGCACGGTGCGCACGACGTTCAGCTCGTTGCCGTAGCCGGTGTCTGCGTCCGCGATCAGCGGGATCGAGACGGCCGCGGCGATCCGTCCGGCGTTTTCGACCATCTCGGTCATGGTTGCGAGGCCGTAGTCGGGATAGCCGAGCGCCGCCGCGGTGCCCGCGCCCGTCATGTAGAGGGCCTCGAAGCCCGCGCGCTCGACCGCGCGCGCGGTGATGCCGTCGTAGACGCCGGGCGCGACAACCAGCCCGTCCCGCGCCAAGAGCTCGCGCAGCCGCCCTGCCGAGCTCACAGATATCCCTGCGCGCGCAGCCGCGGCAAAAGCCCGCCCGCGGCAATGACGTCGAGCAGCAGCTCGGGCATCCGTGCGCCGCGGACTATCTGGCCCGTGTCGAGGTTCTGGATGGTTCCCTCCGCCACGTCGACGCGCACGACGTCGCCTTCGCGGACCACGCGGGTCACCCCTCGACACTCGACGAGCGGCAGCGCGTAGTTCACGCAGTTGCGGTAGAAGAGGTCGTTGACGGATTCGGCGACGAGCGCGCGGATGCCGAGCCGACGCAGGAGCTCGGCGCCCGGCCGGCTCGAGCCGGTGCCGAAGTTCGGACCGCCGACGAGCACGTCGCCCTCGCGCACTTCTCGTGCCCAGCCAGGCCGATGCGAGGCGAACACCTGCTTCACTTGTTCCTCGATGGGAAGACGGAAGGCCGTGACCGGCATGATGAGGTCGGTGTTGATGTTGGGCTCGGCGAAGAGCCAAGCGCGTCCTTCGATGATCATGCGATGCCCGCCTCGTGAAGATACGCCGTCGGGTCCACGATCCTTCCGGCGATCGCCGAGGCGGCGACCGTCGCCGAAGAGCCCATGTAGATCCTTGCGTCCGGGCTCCCCATCCGGCCCTTGAAGTTTCGCGTGCTCGAGGTGAGACAGGTCTCCCCAGGGCCGACGACACCCATGTGGCCGCCGTAGCACGCGCCGCAGGTCGAGCTGGTTACCACCGCGCCCGCCTCGAGCAGGGTGGCGACGTAACCGCGCTTCACGGCCTCGAGATACACTTTTTGAGACGCCGGGGTGACGAGGAAGCGCACGCCTGGCGCCACGCGCCGGCCGGAGACGACCGCCGCGGCGACACGCAAGTCCTCGAGCTTGCCGTTCGCGCACGAACCGACGAAGGCCTGGTCGATCGGTACGTCGCCGACGGCGGAGGCGGGAAGCGTGTTCCCGGGGATGAAGTCGGGCCTCGCAACCTGAGGCTCCAGCGCGGACAGGTCGATCCGGTGAACGGCGGCGTAGTCCGCGTCGCGGTCGCTCTCGACGGGCTCGAGCGCAGCGTCGGTGACGCGCCGGAGATGGTCGAGAACGACGTCGTCGGCGGGGAAGGTCGCGAAGTTCGCGCTCAGCTCGGCGCACATCGTGGCGAGCGTAGAGCGGTCGTCGAGCGTCAGGTCCCGAAGGCCGGGCCCGCCGAACTCGACGTTCCGTCCCTCGGCGCTCCCGAGGCTCGCGATGTGAAGAAAGACGTCCTTTCCGAAGACGGCGGGCGGCTTCGTGCCGACGAGCTCGAAGCGGATCGTCGGCGAGACGCGGTACCACGTCTTGCCCGTGCAGACGATCTGCAGCATCTCGATCGGCCCGAGGCCGCGCGCGGCGCAGTTCAAAGCACCCGACGCGATGGTGTGCGAATCGGTGCAGGCGAGGATCTGGCCCGGAAGCGCGAGGCCGCTCTCCAGGATGACCTGGTGGCAGATGCCGTGGTTGCCGACGTCGTAGAAGCGCGCGATGCCGAATTTCTTCGCGAACGCCCGGGCGCGCGCCTGACCGGCGGCATCACCGATCGTCGGCGCCGGTACGGCGTGATCGAGGATCACCGCGATGCGCTCCGGGTCGGCGATTCGCTTCGGCTCGAGATCCATCCCCGCGATCGAAAACTCGAGATCGATGCGGATCGCCATGTCGACGTCGCAGACGACGATGTCGCCTGGGGCGACGCGGTCGAGGCCCGCATGGCGGGCGAGGATCTTGTCGATCATGGTCATGCCCACGGCGGGCGTCGCCGGATGGTTCACGCCGGGTGCCCCCGCGACGGCAGGCGAACGACGGCTTTCGCGATCACGGACAACTCGCCGTCCTGGTTCGACGCCCGCTGCGAGATCTCGGCGTAGTGGGCGCGGTCTTCCTCGAACGTGCGCGTCACCTCGCCGTCGATATAGAGCGTGTCGCCGACCGGATTGTGGCGACGGATCTCGACGCGGTGGTGCTTCAGGAACCCGGCGTCTCCCATCCAGTTGGTGAGCTGGTGGGACATCCAGGAGCAGCGCTCCGGACCGTAGTCGTAGGCCGCCGGAGTCCCGACCCGTGTCGCGAGCTCGTTCTCCCAGTGAACCCGTTCCGGGACGTCGGGAATACCGAACTCGTTGGCAATTCCCAGGCCCGGATGCTTCTGGAGCTGCTTCCACGCGAGCTTGTTGGCGCGGATGTAGAGCCCGCCCCATCCCTGCGCGAAGGCGATGAAGCCCGTCACCGTCATCGGGCCCTTGACCATCCGCGGCAGCGCTTCACCGACACGGACGTCTTCGGCGTGGCGCGGCGCCGAGCCGCGGATCTCCTCCGATCGATAGAGCGCGAAGATCCTCGCGAGATCCTCGCGCGTGTAGCGGATCGGCTTCTTCGCCTTCAGCGCCTCGTACTTCGTTCCTAGTTCGCGCGCGGTGTCCCGCTCGGTGCGGAAGCACCAACTGTCGCCCTCGGCCAAGAGCGCTCCGCCCTCGCCGTAGAACTCGCAACGGTAGATCTGTTGGATCGATCGGCCGGCGAAGCGGGTCTCGTGCTCGATCAGGTCTCTGAGGTGCACCTTCGTGCTCAGCCGATCGCCGAGCAGAATCGGTCGGTGCCAGGTGACGTCGATGCCGGCGAACATCGCGTGGACGCCCGCAAGGCCCGCGACGTAGCCGCTGAACGACCGATTCAGCGTGAAGATGAACGACGGGGGAGCGACCACGCGGCCGTAGGGCGTCGTCGCCGCGTACGGCGGATCGCACCAGAGCGGATTGTCGTCGCCGATGCCATGCGCCCAGTGACGGATGTTGTCGCGCGTTGCCTCGGTGCACCAGGGCTCGACGGAATCTTCGACCGGCACGCCGATCAGCCTCCGCAGCGCGGCGAGGCTGTCTTCCGTGATCCGTGAGAAGCGCGGCTCCGATTCGGCCATGGCGTTCGTGTTGCGCCGCCTGAGCTGCGGCAGTTGCCTCAGAAGGTCAGGATCTCGACTTCGAGAGTCGCGAGATCGACGAGGCCGACTGCGTTGTATCCCGGCAGATGGCCGGCGCATTCACCCGGATTGAAGACCAGGCGCCCGTCCGTCCGCTCGATGGTCCGCCGGTGCGTGTGCCCATGGAGGACGACGTCCGGGAGGTCCCGTGCTTCGAGATCACGTGGGTCGTGCACCACGATGATCCGCCGATCCGCCCAAAAGAGCTCGAGCGGTGGGTCGGCGAGCGCGATCCCGAGGCGTTCTCCGGCGGCCTCGAGCGCGGCGCGCTCGCCTGCGTCGTTGTTTCCGAAGACCGCATGAAGCGGGGCCTCGAGGCGCGCGAGCACCTCGAGCGTCTTTGGTTGGGTGATGTCGCCGGTGTGGACGACGCGCTCGACGCCGGCCGCGTTCAGGAGCTCCACCACGCGGGCGACGTTCGGCAGGTGGTTGTGGGTATCGCTGACGACGCCGATGCGCATTCGCCCTCACGTGCCGGCGCGGCTCGAGCCGCTCACGAAACGCGCTCGAGGATGTGGATGCCGCAGGCGCTGCCGAGACCGATCACGTGCGTCATGCCGAGCCGCGCGTCGGCGACCTGTCGCTTGCCCGCCTCGCCACGTAGATGGGTCGATACCTCGTAGATGTTGGCGATGCCGGTCGCGCCGAGCGGATGACCCTTGGAGAGCAGCCCTCCGGACACGTTCACGGGGATCTTTCCACCGAGCGCCGTGGCGCCCTCGTCGATCATCCGCCCCGCCTCGCCGTCCTTGCAGAGGAAGAGGTTCTCGTAGTGGAGGATCTCCGCGGTAGCAAAACAATCGTGAAGCTCGATGAGATCGATGTCCTCGGGGCCGACCCCCGCCGTCTCGTAGGCCTTCTTCGCCGCGAGCCGCGTGCAGGTGTTGACGTCGGGCATGACGAGATCGCGCTCCTGCCACGGGTCGCTCGTCATCACCGAGGCGCGCACGCGCACGGCGCGCTTCATGAGACCGAGCTCCTTCGCCTTCTTCTCCGAGGCGAGCACCGCCGCCGCGGAGCCGTCGACGTTTACCGAGCACATCAGCTTGGTGTTCGGATACGCGATCATCTCGGCGTTCATCACCATCTCGAGCGGCGTCTCGAGCTGGTACATCGACTTCGCGTTCATCGTCGAATGGTGATGGTTCTTCACCGAGACCTTGGCGAACTGCTCGAACGTGGTGCCGTACTTCCGCGTGTGCTCCATGCCGGCCTCGGCGAAGACCGCCGGCATCGTGCCGGAGCCGAGCAGCCCTTCCTTGGGAATCCCTTTACCGGTGCCGGTGCCCCCGAGAAGGCCCTTGCCCATCTGCTCGACGCCGACCGCGAGCACGAGGTCGTAGATGCCCGCCTTGATCGACATCCACGCCTCGCGAAACGCCGTGGCGCCGGTGGCGCAGGCGTTCGCGGTGTTGACGACGGGGATTCCCGTCTGGCCGATCTCCTGCAGGATGCGTTGCCCGATCATCGCGTTGGCCTGGTAGAGGTTGCCGCAGTAGAGCGCTTCCATCTGCTGGATCTTGAGGCCGGCGTCATCGAGCGCCAGCAGCGCGGCCTCGGCCCCGATCTCCGGGACACTCTTCTCGGGGAACCGGCCGAATTTGATCATGTCGACACCGACGATGTAGACGTCACTCATTGTTCGTCTCCTCGCGTTTGGGCCATGGCGCGGCAGAGCGCCTACGCCGGCTCGAAGAAGTAGCTCAGATACGAGTTCCCCTGCTTGTCCTTGCGGCCGAGCGCGTCCTTGAAGACCACGCGCACCGGCATGCCGAGCGCAATTTTCGCCGGATCGGGCGGCACCCCGATCAGGTTGCCCTTCACCGTGCCGCCGCCTTCGAGATCGACCACTGCGGAGACGTACGGCACGTCGATTCCCGGGAACGATCGGTGAACGATACTGTAGACGTGGAGCCGGCCTCGATCCGAGAGGTGGATCGCCTCGAGCTGGTTGCGCGTACCGCACTTCGAGCACACGTTGCGCTCGCCCAGAAACACCGCGCCGCAGACCTTGCATCGGTGTCCCTCGAGGTACGGTTCGCCGTCGGCCGGAATCTTCAGAAAGTCGACGACCGGCAAGGGACTACTCGTTTCGGTTGCCATCTCCGTGGTTCCGTCCTTTCTCCGCGCGTGGTCCTCGCTGAAGATGCCAATCCCCGAGTGGAGCCGTCAACAGGGGACCCGGAATGAAGGGTAATGCCTCAGTTTCAGTACGAGCGCTTCGGCCACCGGATAGCGCGCTCGGTTTTGATCGGCCCGTACTCGGGTCGATCGAAACCGAGCGCAACCGCGCGTAAGCGCGGAAGACAAATAACCCACCGAATCGGTCTATTGAGTTCAGCGCTTCGCCCTGTTGCGCTTGGTTTTCGTCGCCGGGCCGAGGGCTAGCCGAGCCGGACTCGCGCCGGGCTGAGCGCCAGTCCGGGGACCTCGACGCGGGTCCTATAGACAGTCCCGCAATTTGCGTTCGGGCCCCCCTGCGACCCGGTGACTACGTAGAGATCGCTGAGATCGCTGCCGCCGAAGCAAACGCTCGTGACCATCGGCAGCGGCACGGCTAGCCGCCGCCGTTCGCTACCGTCCGGCTCGAACGCGATCACACATCCGCCGTGCGCAGCTGCCACCCACACGGAGCCATCGGCCGCTACGGCGAGGCCGTCCGGGACGGCACCTCCGAGCTTTGCAAAGACACGCCACGGGCCGACCGACCCGTCGGCGTGGACGTCGTAAACGCGGACGAGATCGTCGTGCGAGTCGCTGTGATAGAGACGCGTGCCGTCGGGCGAGAAGCCGAGACCGTTGGTCAACCAGACGCCGTCCGCAATCGTGCGCACGGTGCCGTCGAGATCGATGACGTGTAGGTAACCGGGCTTGGGAGGATCCCCCGCGAACACGCGGAACGCGAGGGAGCCGACGTAGACTCGGCCCCGGGCGTCCGTCGTCAGGTCGTTGAAGCCCACTGCGTCGGGCATGACGGAGCGCTCCAGCAACACTACCGAGCGCGCGCCGGTGAAGCTCTCGTAGGAAATGTTGCGGCCGCCCACCACCAGCCCGTCCTGCTCATGCAGCGCCATCCCGCCGATCCCGCGCCGCTGCGGCAAGACGGTGGAGACCGTCCCGGAGGGCGAAAGGCATTGGACCCCGCCGTTCAGGACGTCGCTGAAAAGCAAGCCCCGATCGCCAGCCCAAACTGGCGCTTCGATCAGACCATACCCTGTGGCAAGTGGTTCCACGCGCTGCTCCTTTCCAGAGCCTCTCGACCGAGACCTTCGTCCGAGGGTCGTTCTGCCATCGAATCAACGAAACGCCGGTTCTCGGCGTGGCGAGCATAGGTCTCCCCAACACGAAATGCTCGCCGATCACGAAGGCACTCACGGGTAAGGCTCTTCGCGCAGCTTCGTCGCTGCGTCAACGTCTCCCGCGCTCGGTCGGAGCGGCTGAGCCGATTGCTACCTACCGCGCACTGTCCAGGCGCGCTCCCGGCGCCCGCCGGAGAGCTTTGGCACGCTCGAAGCGATGGCTCTTTCAGCGTCTGACCAGAGGATGTCGTACGTTCCATCTCTGCGAGAAGGGTCACCGCCTCGGAAGCGGATGGAGCGAAGCGACATCCCCGGTGTGGATCAGTTGCCGTCCCGTGGAGTGGGTTGCTGCTGCTGTTGTTTGTGCTGTTGCGGCTGGGGTTGGGGACGGGGCGCCCGGCGCCGCTCGGCTTCTGCTTGCTGCTGCCTCGCCGCCTGCTGTTCTGCCTTGCCCTGCTCTGCGCGAGCGCGTTCAGCGGGGCGAACAGCCTCCTGGCGCTGTTCGGCTTGTTGATTCGCAGCCGCGCGCGAGCGTGCGGCCTCCTGACGTTGTCTCGCTTCGTGCTCGCGCGCCTGCTGGCCGCGCGCTTCGGCATCGCGCTGTCGTTCCTGACGCTGCCGTTCGATGTCAGCCTGTCGCGCCTGGCGCTCGCGCGCCTGCTGGTCGCGGACTTCGGCATCGTGTGGTCGTTCTTGGTGTTGCCGTTGGACGTCGGCCTGCTGCGCCGCCTGACGCTCGCGCGCCTGCTGATCGCGCGCTTCGACGTCCTGTTGTCGTTCTTGGCGCTGCCGTTCGACGTCGGCCTGCTGTGCCGCCCGAGGCTCCCGCTCCGCTCGCTCGCGCTCGGCTGCGTCGGTCCGAAGCTGATCGGCCTGCGGGCGGCCGTGGCGCTCGGCCAGGCGGGGCGCGGCGCTCTCCACCTCTGCGACCGGGTATCGGGGCACCTCACGACCGATTGCCTTCTCGACGGTGGCCGCGCGGATCGAATGATTAGCGACTCTGTGGTTGACGATCGTGTACTTGGTGACGTTCGTCGTGTCGTGGATGATCGTCACGTTCCGCGCCGGCGGTGCGACGTAGCGACGAACGTTGGGCTCGACGATGTAGCGCTTCTCGACGAAGCAGTAGCGTTGCGGCTCGATGGTGATCGTCCGTGTAGGGATGCCGATGCCGGGTTGCCATGCGGTCGTTGGCGGTAGCGGTGCCCAGCCCCAATAGCGGTTGCCTTCTCGCCAGTCGACCCACGCGGGCGCCCAACGTCGCCCGGGGATCCACACCCATCCACCGTAGCGCCCGTAACGCCGGTCCCAATCCCAGCGGCCGTAGTGGTACGGCCACCGGCCCCACCGCTCGTCCGAGGCCCACGTCCAACCGTAGTCCGTGTCGATCCAGCGGCCCACCGTGTAGGGCTGCCAGTCGGGACCCACACCGCGGGGGCGCCATGCCCAGCCGTAGGTCGCCACTTGGAGCCACTCGCCGTACGGGGCAAGCTCATCTCGGAAGTAGCGGTAGGTTGCGTCGGAACCGAGCGCATCGTCGCTTTCGTCGTCATAGTCGCGGTAGCCATCGCTGTAGTAGCCGTCATCATCGTACGCCGCGGCTTGCGGCGGCGACACGAGGGGTCCGGAGAGGACGCCGCTCAAAGCAACGAGAACCGGAAGCGAGACAGTCCAGGGCGCACGCATTGCTGGGCGACCTCCTTGATCGCCTTGTTGCGCTCGCGGAGTTGCCTGCGTTCGCTCACGCCCGCAAATCCGAGCCGACCAACTGAAGGGTTCAACACTGGCGAGGCCGCGAACACTTGCACGGGGCAACGCTTGGAATCCACGCGGGTTTCTAACGCCGCACCGGAGGTGAAGGGCCGGGGTTACGCTGCCACCCGCCGTCGGCTATAGAACTGCGGGGCCGATCGTCGTGGAAAGCAATGCGCGCACAATCCGTGGTCGGGTCGCGGTCGCCGGCATCGGCGAGACGCGCTATTACCGGCGAGGCGAATCGCCCGATGCCGAGTTCGCGCTCGCGTGTCGCGCGATTCTCGCGGCATGCGCGGACGCGGGGATCGACATCACCGACGTCGACGGATTCGCCTCCTACTCGAACGATCGAAACGAGCCTTCACGACTAGCGGCGGCGCTCGGCTTGAGGGAGCTCCGGCTGTCGAACATGCAATGGGGGCACGGCGGAGGTGGAGTTGCCGCCGCGGTGGCGAACGCGTCGGCGGCGATCGTCGCGGGCCTCGCGGACTGCGTCGTCGTCTTCCGCGCCCTCGCGCAGGGACAGTTCGGGCGCTTCGGCCAGGCGCGTGCAGCGGGCAGCGTGAGCGGCGAGGCCGCGCTCACGGTCCCCTACGGTCTTCTTTCGCCGGCGCAGATTTTCGCGATGAAGTCGACGCGTCTTCTCGAAGTGCGCGGCGTACCGCGCTCGACGATGCGGGCGGTTGCGCTCGCGTCGTACCATCACGCGCAGCAGAATCCGCGGGCCGTGATGCGCGGCCGACCGCTGACCGCGGAGGCCTACGATGCGTCCCGCTGGATCGTCGAGCCCTATCGCCTCTTCGACTGCTGCCTCGAGAACGACGGGGCGGCGGCGATGGTGCTCGTCGCCGCGGAGCGCGCTCGAGACCTCGCCAAGCCGCCGGTCTACCTCCTCGGCGCCGCTCAAGGAGGAGGATGGCGCTGCGGAGCGCCGCTCCACAACGAGCCGGACTACGAGAGCGGCGGCTTCCGCACGCTCGCAAAGCGCCTCTGGGCGACGGCGGGCGTCGGGCCTGGCGACGTGGACGTGGCGCAAGTCTACGAGAATTTCACGGGCGGCGTCGTCATGGCGCTCATCGAGCACGGCTTCTGCGGCTACGAGAACGCCGCCGAGGTCCTCACGTTCGAAAATCTGATCGCGCCGAAGGGGCGCTTGCCGCTGAACACGAGCGGAGGCAATCTGGCCGAGTGCTACATGCACGGCCTCGGCATTCAGCTCGAAGCGGTCCGCCAGCTGCGTGGCGAGTCTTGCAATCAGGTTCCCGGCGCCGCGGTCGCGCTTGCCGTCGCCGGGCCGATGGTTCCGGTCACGAGCACGTGCCTCTACGGAACGGAGGAGACGCTCTCGTGAGCGCGCTTCCGCCCGGGCTACCCGCCCCTCGGCCGTCGCGCGACGGTTTGGACCGCACGTACTGGGAGGGCACTCGCATCCACGAACTCCGCGTGCAGCGTTGCGTCGACTGCGGGACCTGGCGCTGGGGGCCGGAGTGGCTTTGTCACGCGTGTCGATCGTTCTCGACCCGGTGGATCGCCGTCGAGCCCGTCGGCCGCGTCTACAGCTGGGAGCGGGTGTGGCACCCCGTGCACCCCGCGCTGGGCAGTGCCACGCCCTACGTGGTCGTGCTCATCGAGCTGCCGCAAGCCGGGGGCGTTCGCATGATCGGAAACCTAGTCGGCGGCGAGCCGAAGATCGGCGCACGCGTCCGTGCGGTCTTCGAAGACCATGTGGATTCAGATGTCCCCTTCACGCTCGTACAGTGGAAGATCGAAGGAGAAGCACAGTGAACGAACCGATTTCGACGGTTGACGACGCGAACGCCTGGCGGCTCGCGACGCCCGGCATCGACGGCTGGTGGCGGACGGCCCGTCCGGGCGACCCGAACAAGTACTTCATGGTCTCGGCCGACTGCCATGCGAACGAGCCGAACGACTACCTCACGACGCGAATCGAGCCCGAGTATCGCGATCGCCTGCCGCACATCAAAGTCGACGCGAACGGCGAGCGCTGGTTGGTGAGCGAAGGCTGGCGGCCGCAGCGCCTGCGGACGAACCTCGCAGAGAACACGATGGCGGCGGAGGACCGCGTTCGCGCCGCGGCGGGTGCGGCCGCCGACGCGCGCATCCGCGACCACGCGCGCGACGGAGTCGACGTCGAAATCGTGTTCCCGGGAAAGGGTTTGCTCATCTGGGCGACGCCGGACCCAAAGTTCGCTTCGGCGATGTGCCGCGCGTACAATCGCTGGGCGCTCGATGCGCTCGGCGGCTACCCGGATCGCATCTTGCCGATGGCGGCGATCGCGCCCGCCGACCAGGCGGGAGCGATCGCCGAGATCGAATGGGCGGTAAAGGCGGGCTTTCGCGGCCTCACGCTCCCGTGCAAGCCATATTGGGGGCCTCCGGACGCCGACCAGCCGAACTACAATCTGCCGGAGTTCGATTGGTTGTGGGCGGCGGTCACCGCCGCCGACCTGCCGATCACGTTCCACGTCTCGACGGGGCGCGATCCCCGCGCCGCCCGAGGGCACGGCGGCGCGATCGTCAACTACGTGACGCATTCGCTCTCGCCGACGATGGAGCCCGTCGCGAACCTCTGCGGCTCGGGCGTCCTCCAGCGCTTTCCCGAGATCCGCTTCGCCACGATCGAAGCGGGCATCGGCTGGGTGCCGTGGGCGCTCGAGGCGATGGACGAAGCCTATCGCAAGCACCACATGTGGGCGTTCCCAAAGCTCGAGCTGCTGCCGAGCGAGTACTACCGGCGGCAGGGCTTCTCGTCGTTCCAGGAGGACGCCGCGGGTCTGGCGATCGCGGAGGAGCTCGACCTCGCCGACAACTTTCTGTGGGCGAACGACTACCCCCACCACGAGGGCTCGTGGCCGCACTCGGCGGAGGCGATCGAGCGGCAGATGGCCCATCTGTTCGATGAATCTCGCGCGAAGATCCTCGGCCTCAATGCCGCCCGGCTCTTCAAGCTCGAGGTCCCGGCTCGCTGAGCGCGATCGTGCCCGACGATGGCGGTCGAATTCGGCTTCGAGACACGCTCGGGGCCGAGACGCCGCTCAGCGATAAAGCAGGACCGCGTCGCGCTCGTCGCGCCACGCCGCCTCGTCGGCGATGGCCAGCCGATCGAGATCGGCCGCGGTGGTGACGGGATCGTCGACCCACCGGCGCAGCACGTCGCTGCCGTTGACCAGGTCGATGGCGAGCCGGTCCTGCTCGTACTCGTAGACGAAGCGGCGCCAGAGCTCGTAGTCCGGCAGCAGGATGCGCAGCGCCTTGAAGGCGGCCGCCACTAGACGCCAGGGACGAAATCGCTCGTAGTCGTAGGCGCCGCCTTCGACGTGAATCTGAAAGCCGGCGCAAAGCTTCCCGGCGTGCTTCTGAAACGTCGGCTCGAACCAGCACGGCCGCAGCCGGCAGCCCGCCGTCCACCCGCGCGCGAGGGATTCCATCTTCGCGACGAGCGTCCGCGGGTCGAGATCGGGAGCACCGCACACCTCGAGAGGACGCGTCGTGCCGCGCCCCTCCGAGAGCGTGGTGCCCTCGAGCATCACAGTTCCCGGGTAACAGCGCGCCATCCACAGATTCGGAGCGTTCGGGCTCGGGTTCACCCAAGCACGCTCACCGAGCGGCCACCCGTAGCCCGGTGCTCGGTCGGGCGCCCAGCCCTCCATGGCGACGATCTCGAGCTCGAGGTCGAGGCCGAGCCGTCGCACGAACCAGCGTGCGAGCTCGCCGAGCGTCAGTCCGTGCCGCATCGGCAGCGGACCGGCGCCGACGAAGCTCTCCCATCCTTCGCGTAGGCGCAGTCCCTCGACCGCACGGCCGATCGGGTTCGGTCGATCGAGGACCCAGACCGCCTTGCGGCGCATGGCCGCCTCCTCGAGGATGTAGCGAAGCGTAGTGACGAACGTGTAGACGCGAGTTCCCACGTCCTGCAGGTCGACGAGCAGGACGTCGAGGTGCTCCATCATCACCGCCGTCGGGCGCCGCACTTCGCCGTAAAGACTGAAAACGGGGATGCCGTGCAGCGGGTCGACGAAGTCCGCCGATTCGGCCATGTTGTCCTGCTTGTCGCCGCGTAGCCCGTGCTGCGGTCCGAATGCGGCCGTGAGCGTGAGCTCGCCGAGTGCCGCGATCGCATCGAGCGAATGAACGAGATCGGCCGTCGTCGACGCGGGATGTGCGACCAACGCGACTCGTCGGCCGGCGAGCGGCTTTCGTAGCGCCCGTTCCGCGAGCAGGCGATCGATACCGAATCTCACGGCGATCGAGGCCTAGGAGCGCGCGTCACGGACCGCTCCCGTTGGTCGCGATCCCGTCTCCGGTCGAGCATCCTACCGAGCTAGCACTCCTGAAGGGATGGCTCCAGCAGGCGCGTGACATGTCCCGAGCTCTGCGCAGATCCATGATTCACAGGCTGGCTGATGCCGTGAAGGCTAAGTGCTCACTTTCGGAAATACGGCGACGTATTCCTCGGTCCTCGTTGCCGCCTGCTGCGTTGCTCCTCCTCGCGATACCGCAAGAGTATCGCTCGTCGTCGCGCCTTGCAGGCGACCACGATGACCTTCGGCCTACGTCACCGTATTTCCGAAAGGGAGCACTAAGGCGCGAGCCGTTCGTGGCGTAGCCCGGCGACTCTCTCGAACTCCGGGTCCTCATGGACGAGCACCGCTGCGTACTCGATCGCAGTCGCGGCGATCCACGCGTCGGCGACGGACAGGCCTCCTTGGGTCTTGATCCGGGCAGCTCGCTCCAGGATTGGTGGATCGCACCAGATCCAGCGTAGGCGCGTCGAGTCCACCAGTCGTATTGCTGCTCCCGCTGCTTCTTCACCTTCATCGGCGCTGATCCGATAAAGGAGCTCCATTCGCGTCATGAACGATGCGAGTACGCGCGGGCGCATTCGGCCCGCCCCCCGTAAGATCCGTTCGACGCGTGCGGCTCCGGACTCGTTGCCGCGCAGGGCGAGCAGCGCCGAAGTGTCGAGGACGTAATCAACCACCGCGCTTGCGGTCGCGGGCGCGCTCGGCAAGTAGCCGAGCGACCGCTCCCTTCTTGCCCGATCCGCGGAGTGCGGCGATCGGGTCGTCGGGGATCGGAATCGCCCGCAGCGTATTGCCCTCGACGACCCATTCGAGGAGCGTTTGCGGCGCGAGCTTCAACTTGCGACGCAGAGCGGACGGGATCGATACCTGTCCGCGACTCGTGAGCCTCGTACGCATCAAGAGAGAAATATCATGCGCATCTCACAGTGACAAGAAGTCCTGCCCGGCTTCATGGTTCAAGCCGGAGAGCGAAGGCTTCGGCGTGATGAAAGTCCGGCTTGCCGGCGGGGTGACGAAGCGCCCAGTAGGAGAGCGCTCCGTCGTTCGCTTCGATGACCGCCGAGAGCCCGATCCGGAGCGGGGCGCAGGGATGGGCTCCGGAGACGCGATCGAGGCGGATGAGCGCGTCGAGCTCCAGCCGGCGGTCGGTCGTGCGCAGCGTGATCGACGGCGCGAGCGCTTCGTCCGCGAGTGACCCGCCGTCGCGGTAGCCGCGAAATGCGTAGGCGGCCCATTCGCCCGACGGCGCGAAGTTGAACTCGTGGTACGCGGGTCGGTCGTCGATCGCGACGAAGGCCTCGAAGCAGGTGTGCTCCCAGAGCCGCGTGGCGATGCGCGGCGCGCTCGGAGACGGAACGCGGATGCGAGACATGTCCCCGTCGAGACGGAATCTCATGTCGAGCATGCTGCTTGCAGCCCGGCGTACGAGCGCCGCGATGCCGCGAACGGCCGGGCTGCTTGTCGACGGATGGCAGAGAAGCTCAGTCGAGTGCTCGGCGGGCATTGCGGGGTCTGAGCTACACGCTAGCTCGCCGCTCTTTGTCGCAGATACCGGGCGTGAACGCGAAGCACCGCGACGACGAACCGGCGCGTCTCGCGCACGTGACCGACCCCGCCGCGGATGTTGTCGCGCGGGTCGTGGAAATTGGCGACGGCGGGGTCGTCGCGCAGTCTCGGGCATCATCTGCATGCGTCGTGAGTACCCCGTCGTCATCGGGATCGCGGCAGACCCTCGTGTCGAGTGCGAGGGGTTGAGCCCAGATGGCGTGTCGCCGATAGAGATCGAGGAGTGGGAGGTCATCAGCGGAGAGGTTGAACTTGTCCCGCAGCTTCTCCACGAGTTCGTCCCGGAGCACGCGGGAGAGGATCGCGATGTGCTCCGGGAAGCGTATCTCTACCAGTTCCCGGCAGAGCCCTTCCGCGACGAGTCCAGCGACGATGACGTTCGTGTCGAAGACGACCCTCACGAAATCAGCCGGAACACGTCCTCGTCGGTGAAGACTCCTCTCGACCGGGCACGGGGCAGCGCCAGGCGGCGGGATTCCACTACGGCGTCCTGCCAGAGCTTCCGATGGATTGCGAGGCGAACGTATTCACTCGTCGTGAGCCCGCGCTCGCGGGCCGCCCGCGCGATGAGCCGCTTGGTCTTGCCGGGCAGACTGACGGTCAGGGTCTCTCTCATGGCTGTAAGAATGAATCATACAGGAAGAGAGCACAGCCGTCTGCTCGGAAGCGGCTTATCGAGGCGCGCTCGCCTCGCCCACTGCGAACGAGAGAACTATCCGGTCGCAAATTCTGCGCGGATCGAATACACGGCTATGGGATCAAACTCGAAGGATGGCGTTCTCCGCCGCCATCGGCAGAAGAGGAGGCGAACATGTCAGGAAGGCTTCAAGGAAAGGTTGCGCTCATCACCGGCGGCTCGTCCGGCATCGGCGAGGCGACGGCCAAGCTGTTCGCGCGCGAAGGGGCGAAGGTCGTGATCGCTGACGTCCAGACCGAAAAAGGTGAGCAGGTCGCTTCGGCGATCAAGGCGGCGGGCGGCGAGGCGTCCTTCGTGCGCGCGGACGTCAGCCGGGATGCGGACGCAAAACAGATGGTCGATTTCACGGTCGCTCGCTACGGCCGTCTCGACGTGCTGTTCAACAACGCGGGCGTCGAGAACACGAAACCCGAGGTCGAGACCAGCGAAGCCGAGTGGGACAAGGTGATGGCGGTGAACGCCAAGGGCGTCTTTCTAGGCACCAAGCACGCGGTCGCGGCGATGCGAAAGAGCGGCGGCGGCTCGATCATCAATACCTCCTCGATCTTCGGGTTGATCGGTTCCCCGGGGTTTGCCGCCTATCACGCTTCGAAGGGGGCGGTGCGCTTGCTCACCAAGTCGACGGCTCTGGCGCATGCCAAGGAGAATATTCGAGCGAATTCCATCCACCCCGGAGTCATCGAGACGCCGATGCTTCGCGAAGTGATCGAGACCGAAAGCGACCCCGAGGCGGCGAGGGCGGAGTGGATGAAGGGCGAGCCGATCGGCCGGTTCGGGCGACCGGACGACATCGCGTACGGAGCCCTCTACCTCGCCTCCGACGAGTCTTCGTTCGTGACCGGCGCGGAGCTCGTGATCGACGGAGGCTGGACCGCCCAGTGACGGCAAGTCGCGCTCGCGAGCGCGCCAGGAAGCTCGCGGAGCGAGGTTACGGGATCAGTAGCACCTTGCCCGTCGTCTTGCGGCCCTCGAGGGCGCGATGGGCCTCGGCCGCGTCCCTCAACGGATACTCGAGCTCCATGCGTAGCCGGAGCTTGCGGTCGCGGATCCAGCCGAGCACTTCGCCGGCGCGCGCCAGCAGCTCCTCCCGTGTAGAAATGTGGTGGTTCAGGCTCGGGCGGGTGAGGAACAGTGAGCCCTTCGTGTTGAGCACTTGCGGATCGAAGCTACCGACCGACCCGCTCGCTTGTCCGTAGAGCACCATCATCCCGCGCGGCGCCAGGCAATCGAAGCCCTTGTCGAACGTCGCCTTGCCGATGCCGTCGTAGATGACCTGGAGCCCCTTGCCCCCGGTCAGCCGCTTCACCTCGGTTGCGAAGTCCTGCTCGGAATAGAGGATGACGTCGTCTGCGCCGGCCTCGCGAGCGAGCTTCGCCTTGTCTCCCGTCGAGACGGTCGCGATCACCCGTGCGCCGCGCATCTTCGCGATTTGGCAGAGCAGCAGACCGACGCCGCCCGCGGCCGCGTGGACGAGACAGGTGTCGCCCTCACGCAGCGGCCAGGTCGCCGTGGCGAGATAGTGCGCCGTCATCCCCTGCAGCATCGCCGCGGCGCCCTGCTTGGTGCTGATGCCGGTCGGGAGGACGACGAGGCGTGCGGCCGGAGCGACCGCGAATTCGGCGTAGGCGCCCGGCACGCCCGTGTATGCGACCCGATCGCCGACCTTCACTTCCGTGACGCCGGCGCCGACTGCGGCCACGGTTCCGCTCGCCTCGAGGCCGAGCGTGAAGGGGAGCGGCGCCTTGTAGATGCCCTCGCGCAGGTAGACGTCGATATAGTTGAGGCCGGCGGCGTCGATCTTGACGAGCGCTTCCCCCGCACCCGGCTTCGGCTCCGGAATCTCGTCGAGCTTCAGTGCGTCTGGACCACCCGGTTGATGGATGCGGATCGCTTTCATGATCGAGTCTCCGTGGCGGTGACCGCTCGACCTCACGATCGAGTGCGACTATGTATATGGGGATGACTGGCCGGAGTACGCAAGAGGCCGGATCGCGGAAAATCGTGCCTCGATCGCCGCGGTCGCGGGTACGATTCCGATAAGGAGGCTCGGGTGGACTACGAACTGCTGATTCGCGGCGGAACGATCGTCGATGGGACCGGGGCGCCCGGAGTCCGCGGCGACGTGGCCATCGCTGGCGGTCGAATCGCCGCGGTCGGCCGCGTCGAGGGGAGCGCCCGCCGAGTCTTCGATGCGGACGGCCGGGTGGTCGCCCCCGGCTTCATCGACGTTCACACGCACTACGACGCGCAGGTCTTCTGGGACCGGATGCTGACGATCTCTCCCTGGCACGGCGTGACGTCCGTCGTCATGGGCAACTGCGGATTCGGTGTCGCGCCGACGCGGCGGAAGGATCACTCGCTCATCACTCGCGCGCTCGAGAAGGTCGAGGGGATGAGCCGCGAAGCGCTCGAAGCCGGCCTCGGGGATGATTGGCCGTTCGAGACGTTTCCGGAGTATTTGACCGCGCTCGCGCGGCGAGGGACGGCGATCAACGTCGGGGCATTCGTCGGGCACACGCCCGTCCGCTTCTATGTCATGGGTGAAGCCGCCACGGAGCGTACGGCGACGGACGACGAGGTCAACCGCATGGCCGCGATCGTGCTCGAGGCGATCGACGCAGGGGCCGTCGGGTTTGCCACGTCGCGATCACCGACGCACGTCGTCTTCGACGGGCGACCGGCGCCGAGCCGCGCCGCCGACTTGGCCGAGGTCCAGGCGCTAGCGGCCACGCTCGGCAGAGCCAAGCGGGGTGTCGTTCAAGCAGCCTTCGGGCCGGACTTCTTCCTCGACCAGTTTGCGGCCGTGAGCCGTACGAACGGGCGGCCGTTTACCTGGACGGCACTCCTCACGGGCATGCAAGGACCGGGCTCGCACCGACCCCTGCTCGAGCGCAGCCGCGCGCTCCAGCGCGAGGGGCTTCCGGTCTACCCGCAGGTGATGCCCCGGCCGTTGAACTTCGAGTTCGATTGGAAGGAGCCCTTCCTCTTCGAGGGACTCTCGCTCTTCCGTAAAGTGTCGGCGTCGGACGCGGAGGGGAAAAAGCGAATTTACGCCGATCCCGAGTTTCGCCGTGCGTTTCGCGAGCGGGCGGGCCGCCACGGCTCGTCGCGCATCGCCGAGCGCTGGAAGCGGACCACGATCTCGTACTCCCCGACGGCGCCCGAGCTCGAGGAGCGCACCGTCATCGAGGTCGCCGACGAGCGGGGCATCGATCCCGTCGACCTCGTTCTCGACCTCGGGCTCGCGTCGAACCTCGAGGCGCGCTTCCGGATGGCGGCGGTGAACACCGACGAGAGTGAGGTCGCCGAATGCCTCGTCGATCCCTCGACGATGCTCGGACTGTCTGACGCTGGAGCGCACGCGAGCCAGCTCTGCGATGCCTGCTTCGCGACGGACCTTCTCGCTCGTTGGGTCCGCGAGAAGCAGCTGTTGTCGATCGAAAGCGCGGTCCGGATGCTCACCTCGCGGCCGGCGGAGATCTTCGGATTCACCGACCGAGGGCGCATCGCGACGGGCCTCGCTGCCGACCTCGTCGTCTTCGACCCGGCGACCGTCGCGGCGGGAAGGCTTCGGCGCGTCCACGACCTTCCTGCCGGAGCCGCGCGGCTCGTCTCGGACTCGTCCGGCATCGAGTCCGTGATCGTCAACGGAGTCGCCATCCGCGAGGGCTGTCGGGACGTGGTCGATTTGGAGGGGCCGCTTCCAGGCGTCGTGCTCAAAGGTCGTTGAGGAAGAAGCCGGCTCGGGCTACCGGCTACGAATAAAGGCTTCGAAGCAAGCGCCAATCCCCGCGGCCCGGAGCCTGATGCCGCTCAGTGGCAGCTCTGCATGTCACGCTCCGCATTGCGCAGATCGTCCTTGTACCACTGCAGAGCTTTGTGGTGCTTCTGCGGATCGATCTCGGCGATCTTGGCTCGGTCGACGCGCATGCGATCCGCGACCTGCTGACACTTCGCCTGTTGGCGCCGAATCTCCGCCTGCTGGCGCATTTGTTCCTCGTGCCGGGCCCCCTCGCGCTGCTGGTGCCGGTACCATTCATAGTCCCGGCACTGGTCTCTGTCGCGCTCGGCGTTCTGCAGGTCGTCGCGGTACCATTGGAGCGCCTTGTGGTGCTTGGCGGGATCGATCTCGGCGATCTTCTGGCGATCGAAGCGAATCCGGTCGCCGATGTGCGCGCAGTCGATGGGTGGGCGCGACTGAGTCTCCCACTCGCGCTCCTCGCCGTATTCGGCGCCGCGGCCGTAGTAGGGGTCGCGACCGGAATAGGGATCACGGCCGTAGTAGGGGTCTCGAGAATCCGGGTAGCCGCCGCTCGTGAGACCTGATCCCGTATTTGCGAGCTCAGTACAGCCGGCCATGAGGGCCGCAGCGAACGCTGCGAAGAGAGCGATTGTTCGCCGAGTGATCACCGCCGTCTCGGGCCTTCGGTTTCCTGTCGTCGAATCTACAGCATGACGGGTTCGGGCAGCTCGATGCAACGTGGAGCTTCGGTCCATGCTGCTTCCTCATCCCACGGCGCGATGGATCCCGAGGCGGAGCTTCATTCGAGAAGCACTCTATCGGTCGATTTGCTTGGGGTTCCGGGCCGCGACCAGAGCTCTGCCGCCAAAGCAAGCACGGCCGGAAAGCACTCGAGTACGTAGCGCGGCTCCGGTGTGAGCGCGACCGTCGCAAGAAATACCGTGCGGACGACGATGAAGGTAGCGAGGATTGCCGTCGCAGGGCGGCCGCGGGCGATCCAGGCGCCGGCTGCGGCCATCGCCACGCAGCCGAATCCGAGCAGAGCAAAGAGTACGGTCGCGCAATAGCCCGCCGGATCATCCTCCCACTGCGCGCGAACCGGCCAAAGCGAGCCGGAGACCGGTAGGATGTCTACCCGGGGCGTAAACCACATCGTCCAGGCCCGCAACAAAGGGATCGTCACGTAGGTGCGCAACGGGTTTCGGGCCGTCCTCTCGCTGGCAATCGCGGCGAATCCAGAGTCAACCTCGGGCGTCATCGTGGTCGTTCGGTCGTATCGTTCAAACAGGTCGGCCACCCGTGCGCGCTCCTCCGTAGAGTCGAAGGCGGTCGGCGGAACGTCGTCCGCTTGGATGGGCTCCATGTCGAGCTTCCACGGAACCTGCTCGACCTCGCTCACCCGCCAGAGCCAAGTGAACGTCCACGCGTAGAACCCGCGGGCAGCGTACTCTCCGGGCGCCTCGGCGTAGCGCGTGGCAAGAAGCTGCGCCTTGTGGAGGGTCACCCAGTTGCGGGCGGCCCAAGGAGCCAGCGGAACGAGCAGACCCGCACCCATCAGCGTGCCCGTGCGTACGAGCTTCCGCCAATCCCGTGGCCGGCGCCAGCGGTGAGCGAAGACCAGTGCGGCCGCGGCCACCACGAGAACGGCGTCCGGCCGGAGGAGGGTGCCGAGGCCAGTCACGACGCCGGCGGGGAAGCAGAACCGCTCTCCGTCGGCCACGAGCAGCAAGAGAGCGGCCGCCGTGAGGTCCACCGCGAGCGCCTCCGTGAGAACCGTCGCGGTATAGTTTGCGGTAAACGGGCAAAGCGCCGAGAGCCAGAGGGCTGCGGTAGCGACCCGCCGGCGAGCTGCCTCGGGCGCGGCCAGCGCGGCGATCGCGGCGATGGCGAAGCAGCCGAGCGTGTCCGCGACCGCCTGCACGACCATCACCCCTGTCGCGGAGGGCCCGATCAGCCAATGTACGGCCGCGAGAAACGCCGGGTAGCCCGGGGTACGGAGGTCCGCAGGCACGAGATTGCCGTCGATCGCCAGACCATAGGTCCCGTGATCGCGCCAGTTGCGCGCGAGCTCCTCGTATACAGGCGTATCTCCGGATTCGAAGTAGGGGAACAGCCAGACGAAGGAGAGGCGAAGGAGGAGGGCCGCCAGCGCCGCGGCCGGCGCGTGCCAGCGTAGCGCCGAGGTTTCGCTCACGCCCGCAGGTTCTAGGAGCAGCGACGGGGTCCGTCAACGCGACCGCTCGCCGGTATGGGCGGACAAACCCCGAAGCCCGATCGCGGTTTTGAACCGTTTGGAAAAGCGGAGGGAGCGATCGACGAAGTTTCCGCCCGTAGCGATTGCGCTTGGTAGTTGGTACGGGTGGCTGCTACCGTTGCGGATGGAGCGTGACGAAGCCGGGCTAGGATGACGCGGATCAGGGAAACGAATGATCGGGCGGGGCGCGCCGGCTCCGTCGAGCGGACGCCCGCGTTTTGGCATCCGCATCGCGGTGCGCGCGTGTCGTTGATCGCGAACCGAGATGGGAGCTTCTCTCCGCGCACCGTGAAGGTCACCCTCCACAAAGCGGGCATGCTCGTGGAGCGACAGATCGCGGTTCCGCCGACGATCCGCACCGAGAGTTTCCCGAGCCGCGATGCGGCCGCCTCGGCCGCGCTGGAAGCCCTCGAGCTCGGCAGACCGGTCGCGATCTAGGGGGTGCGGTCATCGCCGGCGGAGTCGCGCCGGGAGCTCGCCGCGCCGCAATTCACCGAGCGCTGCGGATGCTTTCCAGGATCGGCATGAGATAGCGGCGGAAGACCGCGGGGTTCTCAGACATTGGGAAGTGACCCACCCCGTCCATCTCGGTGAACCGTGACCCCTTCACGCGGTCGGCCAGCGCCCGGACGTCGGCCGGGGAGGCCGACCAATCGTACTCGCCACCGAGCAG
Source organism: uncultured delta proteobacterium (assembly GCA_963712515.1). Classification (GTDB taxonomy): domain Bacteria; phylum Desulfobacterota; class Binatia; order JACPRU01; family JACPRU01; genus CAVQIG01. The sequence continues at coordinate 46,520 of CAVQIG010000010.1, read as the reverse complement.
GTAGACCGCCACCTTGCTCGTGTCGATGCGGTGCGCCGTCTCGGTCAGGTCGTGCTCCAGCGAATAGTAGTGGAGATCCCCCTTGAAGACGGCCGGAGCACCCTGGCTGTAGATCCAGATCGTCTCTTGCTTGCTCGCTTCGGGGCTCTGCGGCGCCATCAGCGTGTACATGAGGCTCGGCTTCGACTCGTTCGAGAGGCGAGGGTGATGAAACCAGGGAAGAAGCGTATCGGTGCCCTTGCTGGCGAGCGCCGCTTCGACGCCGATCACGGCTCGGAACGCCTCCGGGTAGTGGAGCGCCAGGTCCCCGGCGAGGTGACCTCCCATGGAGCACCCCATGTAGACCGGACGGTCGAGGCCTAGCTCATGAGCAAGCGCGACGATGAACTTCATGAAGAAGTCCTGGGTGAGCGAGTATTCGCGCTTCCACCATTGCCCTGACGCCGGCGGCAGCGATTTCCCGTGATACGGGAGGTCGTGAGCAATCAAACGGAAGCTCTTGGTGATCTCGCGGTCTTCGAGGAGATGCCGCCACTGGCGCCCATCGGCGCCGGCGGTGTGCTGGAGGATCACGGGGATCCCCGTGCCCGCCTCCTCGAAGTACACGCGATACTCGGTGCCCTCGACGGTAAGGTAGAGGTAGCGTCCGGTGACGTCGGCGAATCGTGTCATGGTGTGCTCCTTAGCACTTAGCCGGAACTCGTGTGCCGCATCACGTCGATCACGCGGCGAAGCGCGCCGTGGTAGGCGAAGAACGATTCGACGTCTCCGCCGAGCGTGAAGCCGTGCCGCAGGAGGGCCGACGCGACGTCCTGATAGAAGGGCGGGGGAACGACGGACAGGAGCCGTTTCCAGCCGTCGGCTGGTCCGCCGACCTCGAAGTCCCACGCGTCGAACGGCGTAGGCTGGCGATTCACGTCGAACACGCGTCCGTCGCGAATCCGGAAGACGTATGCCTCGTCCGGACCCATGCCCAGGCGGAAGCTACCGTTCCAGTAGCGCGCCGCGAGTCGAAACTCGGGATCAAAATTGATCGCCTCGAGGAGCGCCGCCTGGTTCGCCGCAGTGATTCGGCTCATGGTTCACGTTCCCCTTTCGTGCGCTCTCGCCGCAACCGAACGCGCGAGCGCGACGACGCTTCGTATCTCGGATGTTCACGCGGCCCATCACGAGATGCTGCGGCCGCCGTCCACTGCGAGGCAGACGCCGGTCAGAAACTCCGCTTCTGGCGAGGCCAAGAATAGAACGGCCGTGGCCACGTCACTCGGTTGGGTCAGCCGCCCGAGCGGGATTCCGGCTATGAACTGCTTGCGTAGCTCGTCGGGTATCCGATCGACGCCGAGCGCGGTCTTGATGAACCGTTTCCGCGGCGACCGGATTCACGGCGTTGACGCGGATCTTCCACTGCGCGACCTCGCCGGCGAGGCCGCGCGTCAGGGTGACGACCGCGCCTTTGGTCGCGTTGTAGACCGTGACGCCAGGCCGGGGCGCCACGGCGCCGATCGAGGCGGTGTTGACGATCACACCGCCACCCCGCTGCCTCATGACCGGGATCGCGAACTTGCAGCCGAGGAAGACGCCCTTCACGTTGGTCGCGAGGACGCGGTCGTATTCCTCCTCCGGGAGGTCCCAGAGCCCGACCGTCCGGTGCGAGAACCCGGCGTTGTTGACGAGGATGTCGAGGCCGCCGAAGGCGGAGACCGCCGAATCGATCAACGCCTTCACCTCCGCCGCCTTGGAAACGAGGGCATGCACGTAACGGGCTGTACCTCCCTCCCTCTCGATCGCCGCGGTGACGCGGCGGCCGTTGTCGTCGTTGACGTCGGAGACGACGACCCGCGCGCCCTCGCGCGCGAACCGCGCGGCGATGGCTTCGCCGAATCCCGACCCAGCACCGGTGACGATGGCGACCTTACCGTCGAATCGTTCCATAGGATCCCTCACGGACGGCTACCGGCTCCCGTCGCCGTAAAGGCGTTGGGTGGTTGATAGTCGGTAGGCGGTAGAGCCTTTCTACAACCGGATCGTCACGCACTTCAGCTGCGTATAGTGGTGCAGCGCCTCGATTCCCTTCTCGCGCCCGTAGCCGCTCCCCTTGTAGCCGCCGAGCGGCGTCTCGACGCCGCCCGCCATCCACTCGTTGACGTAAATCTGCCCCGCCTCGAGGCGCGCGGCGACGCGATGCGCCCGGGCGAGATCGCGCGTCCAGATGCCGGCGGCCAAGCCGTAGTCGGTATCGTTGGCGACGCGAACGGCCTCGTCCTCGTCGTCGAACGGCATCACGCAGGTGACCGGGCCGAAGATCTCCTCGCGGGCGATGCGCATGTCGTTGCGCACCCCGGTGTAGATCGTCGGCGTGACGAACCAACCTCCGCGAAGCCTCGGATCTTTCGGCAGCGCCCCGCCGGCCGCTGCCACCGCACCTTCTTGCCGTGCGATCTCGTAGTAGCGCTGCACCTTCTCGTATTGCGCCCTCGTGGTCATCGGCCCGACCATCGCCTTTTCGTCAGACCCGACCGCGACCCGTTCGAGCGCCTCTACCATCGCGTTGACGAACGCGTCGTGGATCGAACGCTCGACCAGGATGCGCGTACCTGCGAGGCAGACCTGGCCGGCGTTCAGCACGAAGGCGCGGATCGATCCGGGCACGGCCTGCTTTAGATCGGCGTCGGCGAAGACGATGTTGGGCGACTTCCCGCCGAGCTCGAGGGTGAGGGGAATGATGCGCTCCGCGGCGATCTTGCCGACCTCGCGTCCCGCCCGCACCGAGCCGGTGAAGGCGACTTTGCGGACGTCGCGGTGGGCGACGAGCGCCGCGCCGGCTTCCTCGCCCGTGCCGGTGACGACGTTCACGACCCCAGGCGGTAGACCGCACTCCTCGACGGCGATCCGCGCAAGCTCGAGGAGCGACGCGGACGTGAACTCCGATGGCTTGGCGACCACCGTGTTTCCGGCGGCCAGGGCGGGCGCGATGCCGCGTCCCGCCTGGTTGAGCGGCGCGTTCCACGGCAGAATCACGCCGACCACGCCGAAGGGCTCACGGCGCGTGTAGGAATGGTAGCCGGCGCCGAGGTCGATGGTTTCGCCCGTGAGCGCGTTGACGAGCCCGCCGTAGAGCTCGAAGTACTGCGCCGCGACTTCGATCTCCCACGGTGTATGAGCGGCCGGCTTGCCCGTTTCGAGACACTCGAGCGCTACGAGCTCTGCGCGCTTCTCGCGGATCTTGCGGGAGATCTCGGTGAGGATGCGCCCGCGCTCGATCGGCCGGCGGTCGCGCCAGGCGGGAAGCGCCGCGCGCGCGGCAGCCACGGCGGCGTCGACGTCCGCTCGATCGCCGCGGGCGACCTCTGCGATCGCTTCCCCCGTGAGCGGGTTGTAGTCGTCCAGATAGCGTCCCGAGCGGGGCAGGGTGGTCCGCCCGGCGATGAAATGATCCCAGCGCCGCTTCATGCGATCCGCCCCGAGAGCTTGGCGCGCTCGAGCACGCCCTCGAAGATCCGCGCCGCCGCCGCGTCGACCAGCACGCCGCCGGCCCCGGCCGCGCCCGCCCCGGCTTGCTCCGCGGCGCGGTACGCTTCGTACATCCGGCGGGCGGTCTCGATCTCGCGGGGCGTCGGCGCGAAGACGTCGTTGGCGATCTCGATCTGGCTCGGATGGATCGCCCACTTGCCGACCGCGCCGAGCATCGCCGCCCACGTGGCCTCGCGCCGGTAGCCGTCGGGATCCTTGAAGTTTGCGAACGGCCCGTCGATCGCGTCGATACCGTGAGCGCGGGCGGCGACGATCATTCGCGCGCGCGCGTGGTGCCAGATGTCGCCGGGGTAGTGATCGGCGCCGTCCGCGCCGATACCCAAACGCATCCCCTGGCTCGCCGAGAGGTCGCCGAAGCCGAGGATCAAGGCCTCCAGGCGCGGCGACGAGGCGGCGATCTCCTCGACCCGCGACAGCGCCTCGGTCTCCTCGATCAGCGCCTCGAGGCCGATCGGCCGCTTCAGACGAAGCCTCTTCTCGAGCTGGTCGAGCAGCGTCTCGAAGAACCAGACGTCGCGCGGCGCCTTCACCTTCGGGATGATGAGGAGATCGAGGTGCTCGCCGGCGCCCTCCACCACGGTGATGACGTCGTCGTGCGCCCATTCGGTGTGCGCGTCGTTGACGCGCACCGCGCGGAGCTTCTTGCCCCAGTCGAGCTCGGTGAGGCCGCGCACCACGTGGTCGCGCGCCGCGACCTTCTGAGCGGGCGCGACCGCATCCTCGAGGTCGAGGAACACGAGATCGGCGGCGCTCTGCGCCGCCTTCTCGATCATCTTCGGATTCGAGCCGGGTGTCGACAACTCGGACCGTCGCAGGCGAAGGCTCATTCGGGTTCCTTTCGTTTCCGGATCTCGCCGAGGATCTCCGAGGTGTGCTCGCCGAGCCGCGGCGGTCGCCGATAGACCCCCGCCGGCGTCTCGGTCAGCTTGATCGGTGTGCCGACGACCATCATCGAGCCGTTGTCGCCCGGCGGCTCGATCTCGACGAGCATCCGGCGCAGCCACACGTGCGGGTCGGCGAACACGTCGGCTGCATTGTTGACCGGGCCGACCGGTACCTTGCCGCCGAGCAGCCGAACGACCTCCTTCTTGGTGCGGGCTCGGGTCCAGGCGCCCAGTATCTCGGTCACGAAGCCACGATTCTCGGAGCGATGCCGGTTGTCGCGTGTGCGCTCATCCTCGACGAGGTCGGGCCGGCCGACGATCTCGCAGAGCGCCTCCCAGTGATTGTCGGTCGGTGCGGCGATCGCGACGCCTCCGTCGCTCGCCGCGTAGACGTCGAAGGGGCAGAGCGAAGGATGACCTGAGCCGCGCGGACCGAGAACGCGGTTCGCGCACGAGTAGTTGATGACGAGCGTCTCGCAGAGGCTGAGGATGGCGTCGTACATCGACACGTCGAGGAATTGGCCTTTGCCGGTGCGCCGAGCGGCGTGAACCGCGGAGACGACGCCGAGCGCCATCAGCGCTGCCGGGAAAGAGGTCGCCGACGCTCGCGCCGTTCGGAAACCCCGCGCTCTCCGTCGGTCCGGTGATGCCGACGAGGCCCCCCATGCACTGCGCGACGATGTCGAATGCCGGCCACTCGGCGTACGGGCTCGCGCCGGTGCGCGGATCGCCGAAGCCGCGGATCGCCGCGTAGACGATCCGCGGATTGACGCCCTTCACGACGTCGTAGCCGACGCCGAGCCGGTCCATGACGCCAACCCGCGAGTTCTCGACCACGGCGTCCGCGCTGACCGCGAGCTCGAGGAAGCAGTCGCGATCTTCGTCTCGGCGCAGATCGAGGACCATCGACCGCTTGTTGCGGTTGATGCTCGCGAAGTAGCCGCCGTAGTCGCAGCCCGCGGGCCGCTTCGATCCCGGCGGGGCGAAGTCCTTCAGCAGCGGCGCCATCGGGCGCGAGATATCGCCACCCGGCGGCTCGATCTTCACGACGTCGGCGCCTAGGTCGGCGAGGAGGGCCGTGCCGTAGGGTCCGGCGAGCGCCTGCGTGAGATCGAGGATGCGGACGTCGGACAGCGGACCGGTGCGCTCGCCCCCCAGGGTGCTCGATCTCCCTTGATCGCGACCAACGGGAGCGATCCGTGACGCGGCCGTTTCGGTCATCGCGTTCCCCAATGGCTGCGGCGTTTGAGCAAGACCTCGCGCTCCCCCTCGAAGACGACCGTCCCGTCGTGCTTCACGCCCCAGTGCTTGAAGCGCACCACACCCGCATCCTCGCGATCGGCGTCGCGCTTCGAGAGCACCTCGCTGTAGGCGGTGAGCGAATCGCCGTGAAAGACGGGAGCGCGAAAGCGGAGCTTGTCGAGCCGTAGCTCGGCGAGCGCTTGCTCGGCCGTGTCCTGGGTGGCGAGGCCTATGACCACGGAGCCGGTCACGAGCCCGAAGACGACGCGCTGACCGAAGGGCGTGTTTCTGGCTCGATGCTCGTTGTAGTGGGCGTCGGCGGTGTTCATCACCAGCTTGGTGACCATCTGGTTCTCGACCTCGCCGATCGTCGTGCCGCGCGCGTGGCGCATCTTCTGGCCCACTTCGAAGTCTTCGAAGTAGGCGCCGGGGCCGGTGAGGGTCGCGCGGATCATTTCTTCGGCCTCGGCAGATACGCGTCGGAGATGATCCGCTGCTGGATCTCGGACGTCCCCTCGAAGATCTTCGTCAAGCGCGCGTCGCGCCAGTAGCGCTCCACCGCGCACTCGCTCGTATAGCCGGCGCCGCCGTGAATCTGGATGCCTTCGCTCGTCACCTTCTCGGCCATCTCGCTCGCGAAGAGCTTCGCCATCGAGGCCTCGACGTCGTTCCGACGACCGCGATCCGAATTGTCGGCGGCTGCGTAGGTGAGGTCGCGCGCGGCCTCGATCTCGGTCGCCATCCAGGCGATCTTGAAGCGGATCGCCTGAAAATCGCCGATCGGCCGGCCGAACTGCTCGCGCGCTTGCGCGTAGGCGACCGAGTCCTCGAGCGCGCCGCGCGCGAGGCCCACGGATCGGGCGGCCGTGTGGATGCGCGCCACGGACAGCCAACTCGCGGTCCGCTTGAACCCGGCCGACGCGTCGTCGTCGTCGCGGCCGATCAGAATGTTCGCCTTCGGGACGCGGAAGTCGTTGAAGGACAGCTCCCACGTCTTCCAGCCGTGATAGCCGATCTTGCGCATCGGCGTGCCCTCGATCCCCGACGGGAACTTTCCCCGTTCCTTCGGTATCAAGAACTGCGCGATCCCTGCGTGGCGGTGATCGGGATCGTACGGCTTGGCGCGGGCGACCAAGATGATGAAATCGGCGCCGTCGGCGAACGTGCACCACATCTTCTGGCCGTTGACGACCCATTCGTCGCCGACGAGCTCGGCGCGGCAACGAATCGATGCGACGTCCGAGCCCGCGCTAGGCTCGGAGAGCGCGAAGGCTCCGAGGCACTCCCCCTTCGCCATCTGCGGCAGCATCCTGCGGCGGTGCTCTTCGCTGAATCCTCCGCCGAGACCGTTGCCGCGCGCGATGATGCTCGCCACGCTCATCCAGGCTCGAGCGAGCTCCTCGGTGACGAGCACGTACTCGAAGATGCCGAGCCCGAGGCCGCCGTATTCCTCTGGAATCAGGATCCCGAAGTAGCCGAGCTCGGCCATCTTTTCGCGAAGGTCCATCGGGATCTCGCCCTGGACCGGGTCGAGCTCGTTGGCGACGGGCAGGACCTCGTTCAGCGCAAACTCGCGCGCCGTTTCGAGGATCGCCTGGCGCTCGTCGGTGTAGTAGGCCGCCGGCACGCGCTCGAGAAAGCCGCGGAGCCCGCTCATCGCGCCCCCTTCTTCGCCACCAGATTGGTACGGCGATAGCTGAGCACGAGATCGCCGCGCTGATTCCGTCCCTCGGTCCTCCAGGTGACGACGCCGAAGGTCGGACGGCTCTCGGACTCCCGCTTGGAGACCACGGTGCTCTGCGCCGTGAGCGTGTCGCCCGGGTACATGGGTCGATGAAACTCGACGTCTTCGACTCCGAGAAAAGGCCCACCGGCTTCCGACAGATCCTCGACCGAGAGGCCCACCGCCGTGCAGAGCGCGAGCAGCGGGTCGACGACGACGTTCGGATGGCCGTGGGCGCGAGCGTACTCGGCGTTGAAGTAGAGAGGGGTGAACCGCAGCGCCAGCGTCGCGAACAGCGCGTTGTCCGCCTCGGTCAACGTTCGCCCCCAGTGATGCTCGAAGACCTGTCCCTCGGTGAAGTCCTCGAAACCGTGACCCTTGGCGAGAAGTCGGAAGGAATCGAAGTCGGGATCGTTCGGCATGACGCCGCCTCGTCTGCGGGGGCCTACGACAGATTCGTTGACCGGTCAATCAACGACCGCGAGCTTACCGACACCGGCCCCCAGGGCCGTTCGTCGAGCCGACCGGCTCCCTGAGGAGCGGATCCGGGCGTTCAGTTACTTCAGCTACTGAAGAGGAGCCCCTCGACGGAGATGTCCTCCTCGATCTCGCTCCACTCGATTCCCTGGCCGTCCGCCACGAGCCGCCACCGGCCCCTTTGCTCGGGCGTCGCTACCAAGAGCCGAGGGAACCAGGCGAGTGGAACCGAGAGCGTGCGGCCATCGGACAGAGCGACTTCCAACGTGCGCTCGGTGCACGAAACGTCGACTGCAACCGGCAAGTGATCCATCGCGCTTCCTCCTGGTCGATCGAGGGCGCGATCCTCGACTCGCCGGACGACGCCCAGCCGGGAGCCTGCCAGAGCGGTCACCTCAGTCAAGGGTGCGCGAAGCACGGCCACCGACTACTCGCAAAGTCTTCGTGAAGTCGCTTGGCGAAGCCGGCGATTTTCGCCGTGACGCGCCGCGAAGCCCTCAGCTGGTCGGCCGCTGGCGGTCGATCAAGCGCTGTTCCATGCGGGTCAAGCGGTGCAGAAGCTCCGTGATCTCGACTTCGGCCTTGAGGTTCACCCGATAGTCGAGCTCGCTCCGCACGCGATCCTTCGAGTCCTGACGGTTCTGACTCATCATGATGACCGGCGCTTGCACGGCCGCCAGCATCGACAGGAACAAGTTCAGCAGGATGAAGGGGTAGGGGTCCCACGGGTTCGCCAGGATGACGTTGACCACGACATAGAGGGTCAGGATCACCGCAAAGCTGATGACGAACCGCCACGAGCCGCCGAACCTCGCCACGGTGTCGGCGGAGCGATCGCCCCACGTTTCGGCGGCTTCGATCTCGGTGTTGGGATTGCGGGTGACGCGCGTGCGCATCAGCTCGTGCGTGGCGCGCAGCTGCTTCTCGATCATCGTCATCATGTCGAGCCCCGCCAAGGGCTTTCTCTGGAGCAGCGCGGCGATGTCTTCGCGATCGATCTGGATCGTCTGAGTATCCTCGACGGCGACGGCGGTCGTCAGGTGATCGGCGCGGGCCAGGAGCGACGACATGCCGCACAGGCCGCCATCGTCTGCGACGTCGACGAGCACCTCTTCGTCGGCGAGGTCGGTCAGGCTGATGTGCACCCGTCCGCGCTGAACCAGATAGGCATGACCGCCCGGATCTCCGGTCTTGAAGATCGTCTCTCCTTTGGCGAAGTGACGCGCATGGACCTGCTGCGCGAGCACCGTGCGCTCGTCCGCATCGAGTAGCGAGAAGATCGGGACTTCGTTGAAGACGTCGGGATCGACCATGGGCACTCCTTGCCGCCCTGCCTTTGCCGGTTACGAAAGGCAGGCAGAACCGTCGCGTCGATTGCAGGGAAAGGAACCGGCCGCTCAAAGAATCGGCGTACGAGTCGCGCTGGCGCTTGATCCGCCGGGGAACACGAGGTTTTGAGGGCGAGAGACCGTACCGATCGAAAACGGCACGCCCGCGAACGTGACGGGTCCCGAGTCGGTCTCGCCGCGGATCCGGCCGACCGTCTGACTCGTCGGTTGCTCGGCGCCGCAGCCCGGCAACGTGTTCATCCATAGGAGCGCTGCCATCGCGAGAAGGAACAAGGCAGCGGAAAACCCGCGGCGATCGCTTCGCCTCGCCGCAGCCAGTGCCAGCAGCACGAGCATCGCCGCCAAGCTACCGCGCCCGCGGTCGCTTCCTCCGGCGTGTCGGAGCGGAATCGCCGCCGCTGCCACGACGTGCACCGAGCCGCGGCTGCCCAAGGCGAAGGGGTCGGGCGTGAAGGTGGCGGTGGGCTCCGGCGTCGCCGTCGGCCCCGTACCAGGCGTCGCGGTCGCCGCCGCTGTCGTTTCAGCCTGCGAGGCGATCACCGCGCTCAGCGAGAACGTCGCCGTCTCGCCCGGGGGGATCTCCACGCCGGTATCGAAAAGGAACACGTTATGTGTCGCCGGTGACGCCACCGTCGCGGTCTCGCTCGTAGTCGATGACTTGCCGTTCAGACTCAGCGAGGAAACGACCTCGGGGTCGGTCGCCTGGATCTCCACTCGGGTGATCCGTTCCGTTTGCTCGGTGGTGTTGTGGACTTCGAACTTCCCGGCGTCCAAGGTCTCGCCTCCCGTGCCGAACTCATCCGCGACGCCGGTCACTCCAGCGCTGCCGCCCACGAATGGAGTCGGCGCTATCGTCGGGACAGGAACCGGAGTCTCGGTGGGAGCCGAGCTTCCCCCTTGCGTAGGAGCGACGGTCTCCGTGGGAGACGCGGTTGCCGTTGGGGTCGGAGTTGGGGTCGGGGTTGCTGTCGTTGCGGCGGACGCAGCCGGCGTGGCGGACTCGGCAGGCGTGGGCGTGTCGGTCGGTGTCTCAGTCGGTGTCTCGGTCGGCGTGGCGGTTTGCGAATGTGCTCGCGGAGCCCCGACGAGAATGCCGATCATGGCGATCAATGCCGTGTAGGAGAGCTTCCGAGCGGCGCGCGCGCTGAGGGTGTTCATGGCGGGGAAGGTTTTACCTGGCCTTCATACATTCGGGAAGAGCTTCGGGCGATTCTGTCGGCGATCGGCCGCCGGTGAAGCGACGATTTGCAGATTACAGCGCTTCCAAATCTTGCCACTGGCCGTCGGCCACCAAGGCGGGTCGGCTGCCCGCCTCATCTGTGGCCGCACCCTCGTCGTCATTCTCGTCTTGGTTCCGCTCCTCGGTGGTGCTGGCGGGCTCGTCCTCTTCGGCGTCGTCGTTTGCCGCGGGCCCGTGGGGATCGGCAAGGGTGCCGGCCCCTTCATCGCTAGAATCGGGTTCGGCGGCATCCTCGTCGGCGGTAGTCTCGATCTCGCCCACTTCCTGCGCGAGACTCGCGGAGGGAGCGACGACGGGAACACCGCGCGAGACGAGCGCCACGCAAGCGACGATCAGAACGGTCATCGAGAGGCGCTTCACGCGCGTGATGATAGCGGTTCGGGCGGGGTCCCCGCCAGCTACTTGAAAGTCGCGGCGAACTCTGGCGGGAGAGGAACATGCTGAGCCCTTACCGAGTCCTGGATCTGACGGATTCCCGCGCCGCTCTGGGCCCGCTGATCTTGGCCGGCCTCGGCGCCGACGTGATCAAGGTCGAGCCCCCGCAGGGCTGCCCGTCGCGACGTGAGCCTCCGATCGATCCCGCTCTACCACGGGGGCTCGAGAGCCTGCGCTTTCACGCGCTGAACCGCGGCAAGCGCTCGATCGCGCTCGACATCGACGCCGAACCCGGACGGAGGTGCTTCCGAGAGCTCGTGGCGAGCGCAGATTTTCTCTTCGAGAATGCCGCGCCGGGCGCGATGGCGGCGCGGGGGCTCGGCTTCGAGGCTCTACGCGCGGTGAACCCGCGGATCGTCTACGTGGCGATCACGCCGTTCGGCCAGGACGGCCCCTATGCTCACCATCTCGCAAGCGATCTGACGCTCGCCGCAATGGGTGGCATGATGGCGCTGAACGGCGAAGCAGATCGCCGCGCCGGTTCGTATCACGGTCCCGCAGACGTGGTACCACGCCGCAGCCGAGAGCGCGGTCGGCGCGCTCGTGGCGCATCATCGCCGTCTCGCCACGGGCGAGGCGCAGTTCGTCGACGTCTCCGTCCAGGCGGCGGTCTTCTGGACCGGTCTCAACGCCATGATCGCCCACGCGATCCAGGGGAAGGACATCGAGCGCAGCGGAACGGTTCTCCAGCTGAGCACGTTCACTACGCCCCTCGTCTATCCGTGCGCCGACGGCGAGGTGGTACTGATCACGACGACGGCTACGCTCGACGCGCCTGATTCCGTGGCTGATCGAGGACGGCACGGTGAGCTCCGAGTGGGCCGCCGCGAAGACTGGTCGACCTACGAGGCGCGCATGCTGACCGGCGCCGGGCTGACGCATGCGCTTTCGGAAGTGCAGGAGAAGATCCGCCAGTTCTGCGCAAAGCACAAGAAGGCCGAGCTGTTCGCGCGCGGCGTCGCGGAGGGTGTGACGATCGCGCCGGTCAACACCGTAGCCGACGTGCTGGCGCTCGAGCACCTCGAAGCGCGACGCTACTGGCAGCCGTACCGCGCGGGCGAGCGCGTTCTGCGCGCGACGGGCGCCTTCGTGAAGCTCTCGCGCACGCCGGTCTCGTTCTCGCGGCAAGCGCCTGCCGTCGGCGAGCACGCGGACGAGATCGTGAGCTCGCTCGAGCCGGCGCGTGAGCGCGCCGTGACGACTGCGGCGAGCGCGACTCCGGCGCTCCCGTTTGCCGGCGTCAAGATCGCCGACTTCTCGTGGATCGGGGTCGGGCCGATCACCGCCAAGTACCTCGCCGACCACGGCGCGACGGTCGTGCGCGTCGAGACCGTGCATCCCGCGGACCGGCTGCGCCTGGTCGGCCCGTTCAAGGACAACGTGGCGGGGCCGAACCGCTGCCAGTTCTTCGCGTCCTTCAACACGTCGAAGCTGTCGCTGGCCCTCAACCTGAAAATGCCCGAGGGGTTCGAGGTCGCCAAGCGGCTCGTCGCGCTGGGCGGACGTCTGCCTCGACTCGTTCACGGCCGGCACGATCGCGGATCTCGGCCTCGGCTACGAGGTCGTTCGCGAGATCAACCCGTCGATCATCATGGCGAGCACGTGCCTCCTCGGGCAGACCGGGCCGGCCGCCTCGCTCGCCGGATACGGCTATCACGCCGCCGCGATCTGGGGCTTCTACGAGATCACCGGCTGGGACGACCGTCCGCCCGCCGGTCCGTTCAACGCCTACACGGACACGATCGCGCCGCGCTTTCTCGCCGCGACGCTGATGGCAGCGCTCGATCATCGCCGGCAGAACGGGGCAGGGGCAGTACGTCGACCAGGCGCAGATGGAGTCGTCGCTGTACTTCCTCGCCCCGGAGCTCCTCGACTATCAGGTGAGCGGCCGCATGCCGCGGCGCGCCGGGAACGACTCTCCGACGGCTGCGCCGCACGACGCCTATCCGTGCGCCGGCAGACGACGAGTGGTGCGCGATCGCGGTCGAAACCGACGCTCAGTGGCGGGCGCTGCGCGACGTTCTCGGCGATCCCGAGTGGGCGAGCTCTCGGGAGCTCGATACCGGCGCCGGCCGGCGCGCTCGAAGCGACCTGATCGACCGGGAGCTCGCCGAGTTCACGCGCCGATACGAGCCGCGCGCGCTGATGGAGCGGCTGCAAGCGGCGGGTGTGCCGGCCGGCATGGTGCAGCGGTCGAGCGATCATCTCGAGGATCCGCAGCTCCTGCACCGGCGCTTCTTTCGCCCGATGATCCATCCGGAGATGGGCGAGGTGCCGTACGAAGGGCACCAGTTCCGCATCGCCGGCTACGACAACGGGCCGCGCGCGCCCGCCCCGTGCCTCGGCGAGCACTCGATCGCGGTCCTTCAGGAGATCCTCGGCTACGGCGACGAGGACCTGGCGCGGATCGCCGCGAGCGGCGCGTTGTCGTAGAAGGCCGATGGAGTGCCTCCAACGCCCTTTCGCGTTTCGCTCGTGATGACAGCGGTCCATTTTTCGATCGACCCGTGCTCACGGGTTGATCGAAAAATGGACCCACGGCGCGAAAAGCGCCGAGGCAATAACCTGAAGGGGGGTATCCACTTTACGCAAGTGACCCCAACATCTTGCGGTCGCCTACCAGGTTCGCCCTGCGGCCGCCGCATCCGAACCGCCGACGAGGCCCCGGTAGGGCGTCCTGGCCGTGGACGCGGCTTGCTCCATGAGTCGGTGGAAGAGCAGCCCACGCGAGGTGGATGTTCGTCGGTTGAAGCGGAAGGTGTACTCGTCGAGGTAATAGTCGAGGTGCCGGTTGCTGACCGCACCTTGGTGGGTTCCGAGGAGCCATCGCTTGAGCAAGGAGGCGATGCGATGCACCCCCGGCAGCGGCGTGGCAAACGAGCTTCCGCGCTTCGCGCGGTTGCGTCCGTTTGCGTCAAGCCGAGTACGGCTCGACGCAAACGGACGCGCTCATCCTTCCTTCCGGCTGCTCGGTGTAGGTTGCGACGCCTCGGGATTACGCGGCCATCGCGACGGTCGGCGGTTCGAGCGCGATCTCGAGCACCTGATCGATCGAGTCCACCGGGTAGAAGCGCATCTCGCTCCGCACCTCGGCCGGGATCTCTTCCAGATCGGGTACATTGGCCTGCGGCAGCAGCACTTCGCGGAGCCCCGCGGCCTGCGCCGCGAGCACCTTTTGCTTGAGGCCGCCGATCCGCAGCACCCGGCCTCGCAAGGTGATCTCGCCCGTCATGCCCAGGCTTTTCTTTACGGGCCGACCGCTCAGCAGCGAAGCGAGCGCCGTCACGATGGTGACGCCTGCGCTCGGTCCGTCCTTCGGCGTCGCTCCCGCCGGCACGTGGACGTGCACGTCGCGCGCCGCCAAAGCGCGCTCGTCGATGCCGAGCGCTTGCGCGCGACTGCGCACGTAGGTCAAGGCGATCCTGGCCGATTCCTTCATCACGTCGCCGAGCTGCCCGGTGAGCAGCAGGTTGCCGGATCCCGCCATCGTCGCCGCTTCGACGAAGAGCACCTCCCCTCCGCTGCCCGTCACCGCGAGGCCGGTTGCCACTCCCGGCTGGACCTGGCGCGCCGCAGCTTCTTGGAAGAATTTCTGCGCACCGAGGGCCGCTCGAAGCTCGTCCTGATCGACGTTCAGCGCCTTCGCGTCACCCGATGCGATCCGCGTGGCCACCGAGCGCAGGAGCTTGCCGAGCTCGCGCTCGAGCTGCCGAACTCCCGCTTCGCGGGTGTAGTCGGTGACGATCGTGCGCAGCGCCGCGTCGTCGATCGACACTTCCTCGGCGCGGAGGCCGTTGCGCTCCAGCTGCCGCGGCCAAAGGTAGTCGCGCGTGATCGCGAGCTTCTCCTCGACCGTGTAGCCGTCGAAGCGGATCGTCTCCATGCGGTCGAGCAGCGCCGCAGGGATCGTCTCCGAAACGTTCGCGGTGGCGATGAAGAGCACTTGCGACAGATCGAGCTCGACGTCGAGGTAGTGATCGCGGAACGCGTGGTTCTGCGCCGGATCGAGCACCTCGAGCAGCGCCGCCGCCGGGTCCCCGCGCCAATCGGCGCCCACCTTGTCGACCTCGTCGAGCAGGATGACCGGGTTCATGGTGCCGGCATCGCGCAGCGCCCGCACCAGCCGCCCCGGCAGGGCGCCGATGTAGGTCCGGCGGTGGCCGCGGATCTCCGCCTCGTCGCGGATCCCGCCGAGCGACATGCGGACGAACTTGCGCCCGGTGGCCCGGGCGATCGACTCGCCGATCGACGTCTTGCCCGTGCCGGGCGGCCCGACGAAGACGAGGATTGCGCCCGAGCGGCGGTCGTCGGCGATTCCGCGCTCAGCGCGCAGCTTTCGCACGGCGAGGTACTCGGTGATTCGCCGCTTCACGTCGTCGAGACCCGCGTGGTCTCGATCGAGCACGCCGCGGGCATGATCGGGATCGAGGTGCTCCTCGGAGCGACGAGACCAGGGGACCGCGAGGAGCCAGTCGAGGTAGCTGCGGATCATCGACGATTCGGGCGATTCGCCCATGCGCTCGAGCCGCGCGAGTTCCCGCTCGGCCTGCTGACGGACCGTGTCTGGCATACCCGCAGCCGCGATCTTCGTCCGGTAGTCGTCGGCGATCGACGCATCGGCTTCGCCGAGCTCCTTGCGGATCGCTTCGAGCTGGCGGCGGAGAAAGAATTCGCGCTGCTGCTTTTGGGCGCCGGATTCCACGTCGTCCCGGATCCGCTTGCGTACCTGGAGCTCGGCGAGCCGTCCACGTTGCAGCTCGAGAGCGAGCCGCAGACGCTCGGTGACGTCCAGAGTCTCGATCAAAGTGACCTTCTGCTCGAAGGTCAGATCGGGCGCGTAGCCGGCCGTGTCGGCGAGCGCGCCGGGTTCGGTGATGGAGCGAAGAAAGGTGGCGAGCCGTCCATCGTCGCCGCGGATCTCGAGGATCTCCTGGACCACCGCCCGATATTCGCGCTCGAGCTCGTGGGTCTTCGCCGCGGGAGGCGACACGTCGGGATGCTCCTCGACGTGCGCGTGCAGGCTGCCGTCGGCGCCGGGCTGTGCCGCGCCGACGACGCCACGATGAACGGCCGAAAGCGCCGCCGCCTGGCCCCGCCCCGGCATCCGCACCCGCTCGACCACGTTGGCCACCACGCCGACCTTGGCGTACTGGTTGCCGTGCCTCGGCAGCAGCAGCACGCGGCGGTCGTCGCCGAGGTCGAGAGGCAAGGTGAGGTCCATGCCGGGAAACACGACCATGTCGTCGAGCGAAACCAACCGAAGGAGGCTCTTCATGGATCGCAAGGTAAGCACATGCTTGAGGTTGTCAACGATCGAGTGAATCCATAAAATCCCGGGCGCGATGGCTCGAAGGGGACGCGCCTGCGACGCATGGCGGCTGCTGCTCGGGGTCTTGGCTGCCGAGCGGTCGCGGTTGCCGTCGATCGCTGCCGAGCTCGGCCTTTCGCAGGCGCAGTGCCAGGTGCTCGAGCGGCTCGACCCGAACGTACCGGTTGCGATGTGCCGGGTCGCGGAGGCTCTCGATTGCGATCCATCGAACGTCACGGGGATCGTCGATCGCCTCCAGGCGCAGGGGCTCGTCGAGCGCCGGGCGGACGCCGCGGACCGGAGAGTGAAAAAGCTCGTGCTCACGCCGACGGGGCTTGCTCTGCGCGCTCGCCTGATCGAGCGTTTGTCCGAGCCTCCGTCGGGAATCCAGGGCTTGCCCGCCGAGGATCAGGAAAGGCTCTTCACGATCTTGCGCCGGGCCTTCGCCGGCGAGAATCGCTAGGTTCTTCGAGGGATCCCCGGCGCGACCCGTCGAGGGCGTCTGAGCCTCTGGTTGGCGCTTTCGTTGACAGCTTCGGGACGTCGGTGGTTACACGAGGCCACGGGAGGAAATCATGACGACCGATCTGTGGATGCTCGTCTACACGGGGTTGTTATCGCTGTTCTTCTTCCTCACCTACGGAACCGGCCGCCTGCTCGCGCCGGGCGGCATCGAGTGGGGGTTCGGCAACCGTGAGAAGCCCATCGCGGTGCCGGAGTGGACCGATCGGGGGCAGCGCGCGCACAACAACCTGGTCGAGAACTTGGCTCCCTTTGCGATCCTCGTGATCGTCGCCCACCTCACGGGCAAAGCCAATTCGACCACCGCGCTCGGAGCGACTCTCTTCTTCTGGGCGCGCGTCGCACACGCGGCGACGTACCTCGCGGGAATCATCTACGCGCGAACGGCCGCCTTCTTCGTAGGGGTAGTCGGCGAGCTGATGATTCTGAGCCAGCTCTTCTAGCGACGATCGCAGCCCGTCTTGCGGAGACGGTCCCGCCCGAAAGCGTGCTCAGACCCACTCGCGGCCGAGTAGGCTGCGGGCGATCACCAGTTTCTGGATCTGTGGCGTGCCATCGCCGATCTGCAGGCCGCTCACGTCCTTCTGCATCTGCATGAGCGGCATCTCCTCGGACCAGCCCGTGTGGCCGTGGAGGATGATGCAGTCATTGATCGCCTGGCACGCGATCTGCGGCATCCACCACTTGCACATGGCCGCCTCGCGATTGTGGGATTGGCCCGCGTCACGGAGACCGAGCGAGCGGTAGGCCAGCCAGCGCGCCGCCTCGAGGTAGGTGTCGTGCTCGGCGAGCGGAAAAGACACTCCCTGGAACTTCGAGATCGGCCGCCCGAACGCTTCGCGGCTCTTCACCCAGTCGACGGTCATGTCGATCGCGCGCCGCGCCGTGCCGAGGCACATGAGGCCGAGCAGCGTTCGGCTGAGCTCGAACTCGCGCATGATCTCCTTGAAGCCTTCGCCGACCTCACCGAGCTGACGAGAGCGAGGCACGTAGGTGCCGTCGAAGGCCACCGCCGCACGCCCCTGCGGCCGGAACCCGGGGTCGCGGAAACGCTGAAGCGAGACGCTGGGGTCGTTGAGATCGACGAGGACGGCGAGCGTGCCTCGCGAGCCGAGCGACGGATCGACCGTAGCCAGGATGATCGCCGCCTCCGCATGAGGGCTCGTCGTGACCGAGGTCTTCTCGCCGGTGAGCCGCCAGCCATCACCATCGCGCTCGGCCCGCAGCCTGAGGCCCTGAAGGTCGGACCCGCCGCGCGGCTCCGTGAAGCCGGCGGCGAGGACCCGCTCACCGCGTACGACGCCGCGCGCCCACGGGTTGCGCTCCTCGGCCGGCAAGAGGCGGCTCACCAGCCCGCCCGTGAGGATCGAGTTGAAGGCCACGTACGAGACGTTGAAGTCCGCGCGTGCGAGCTCCTCGATGGCGATGCCCATGGTGACGAATTCCGCCGCTTGTCCACCGAGCTCCTCGGCCACCGCGAGGCCGAGGAGGCCGTTCTTGGCGAGGATCGCGAGCGCCGCGCGCGGGTACTCGGACGACGTTGCGCGCTCGAGATAGCCGTCGCGAAACTCCGCCTCCGCGAGCCGCCGCACGGTGTCGCGGAACATCTCTTGCTCTTCGGTGAACATGAATGGGCTCATGGTTGCTCCTCGTCGGAGGCTCTACCACGACGGCGAAGGGTGCGACATGCTCGGCGGCCGAGTGTTCGATTGTCGAAAGGCGAGGAGCCTCTTGTCTTTGTGACTGTTAGGGATGTTGCGAGAAACGCTCGCATGGAACGGTCGGCGCGGGGAGCTATCTGCAAGGCGATTGCAGGCACGGTTGCGTTCATCGTCGCCGGCGAGTTGGCGCTCCGCATCGCGTATCTCGCGCGCAATCACTACGTCGAGGCGATTCCGCTTCCGTACACGCTCGGCGACGACTACGGGCCTCAGCCGCCTTGGCTGGACTCGACGCACATGCTCGAGCCGGACGATCGACTGATCTGGCGAAACCGTAGCGGGTTCCGACAGAGCTACATCGACCTCTTCATTCCGTTTCGAAGCGACGAAGGCCGGCTCGAGCTGATCCGCCGATTCTCGCCGCGCTTACCCCCATCGGTGCGTCACCAGCCTCGATGGGACGTCACGCTCGATTCGCGTGGGTTCCGCGAGACCGAGTTCACCGACCGCAAGCCTCGCGGCACGTTCCGCATCCTCTGCCTCGGCGACTCGTGGACGTTCGGCGCCAACGTGCCGCAGGACCAGACGTACCCGCGGCAGCTCGGTCGGCTGCTCGAACGCCGCTTTCCGGGCGGTCGCTTCGAGGTGCTGAATCTCGGTGTGCTCGGCTACTCGTCGTTCCAAGGAAGAGAGCTGCTCCGAAGCCAGGCGATCGAATGGGACCCGGACTTCGTGATCCTCGGTTTCGGCATGAACGACGGGAAGGTCGGCTATCGTGACAAGGATGTGGCGGGCGCGCCCGCCGGGCTGTGGAAGAAGGCTCGCGGCGTGGCTGGAGCGAAGCGAGGTCTACAAGCTCCTTCGCTACTGGGCGCTCTGCGCGCGGCGTCGAGCACCATCGACGGCCGACGCTTTCCGTGGTCAGAGCGCTTTGGAAAACTATGCTCGAAAAGAGCATCCCGACGCTCTCGAGCCGACTCGCGTGTCGGTCGCCGACTACGAGAGGAACCTGAGCGACATGATCGGTCTGGCGCGCGGCCGCGGCGCGGGTGTGATCGTTCTCGACAACGAGATCGATGGAAGCGCCTATGGCGCCGCGATGGCGCGTGTTACTTCCGAGAAGGCGGTCCCGCTCATCCACAGCGATCGGTTGCTCGCCCTCGAACGGTGGCGCAGCGCAACGGAGCGAGCACGGCAGCTCGGCCTCCGAGCGAGCACGGATCAGCCGTCTCTTGCTGCGGAGCCGACGCTCGCGCCCGCTGCCCCGAGCTCCGCGGGGGGCACGACGGAAGTGGTCTTTCGCGCGTCATTTGCGGGCGCTTCCGTTGCACGGGGGCTTTTTCTAGTGGGAGATCACCCCGCGCTCGGCGATCTGATTCCGAACCGCGTCGCGCTTCATGATGACGGACGAGCCGGAGACGAGGTCGGCGGCGACGGCGTGTGGTCTTACGAGGCGTCACTTCCTGCAGGCAGAGTCATCCACTATGCGTACACGAGCGGCGGCCGCGAAGGGGTGTGGGAAGGTCTCGATGTGCCGGCGATCCGCCGCTTCGTCGTGCCCGCGAGCTCGTCGGGACCCGTCTATCGTTCGCTCGAATCCTTCGGGGTGATCGACCTGCAATCCGACAGCTGGCACACCGATGCGAAGGGGCTCGGCTTGATCGCCGAGGCCGTGGTTACGGTCCTCGATGAAGACCCGCGGCTCAAGCGACTCGCCGGAGAGCATTCGGAAGCGGACCGAGGGCGCTCGGCATCACGTCAGGGAAAGCGTCGCCGGTCCGAAGGGTGAGCCAACGGCGAGTCGACGGGAGAGGAGACGCGGCTACCGCGGCCCGAGCAACCGCAAGACTTCGCGGGTCAGCTCGACTCTTGGCTGCAGACGTTCGTCCGCGAGCGCCCGTTCGCGACCGTCGCGGCTGCGGTCGCGACGGGATTCGTTCTCGGACGGTTGCTGGGCAGACAGATGTGAGACCCAGTTGGGGGGGCCCCCGAGCGCAGCCGCAGGTCGCGACCACGCTCGGGGGGTGGGGATTCTCGCTTGAGGAGGTCTCAGCGCTCGGGCGGGACGTAAACCGCAGTAGAAAATGATTCCGTCCGGTTGCCGGCCGTCTGCAGCGGAGCGATCATGTCGATCGAGCGCATGCGCCTCTCAGTAGGAAGAACGACACGAAGCCCGTGAAGGTCGCGGGGATGGCGGCGGAATGTGACGTTGCGGGCGGGAATCATCGGCCGCCTTCGCGCGGTATACGGATGCGCTCCGATAGAGTAGAGACTGGAATCGAGAGCGCATGCGCATCGATGTCACCGATGAAGCCGTGCTGATCACCGAGCTCAGCGAGGACGATCGGCATCACCTCGAGGGAATTCTCAGGGGTACGGCCGGGCGGAGCCTCGTGATCCCGCGCAGGCCGACGATCCATCCGCCGCTGACGGAGTCGGACGAGCTGGAGGCGCTCATCTTCGCGCTCCGAGCATCGGCGCAAGACACGCTGGCGGCTCTTCGCAGGCGAGGGTTCCGGATCGCGCGACATCTTGGCTAAACGATCTCTCCGAGGAGCAGCCCCGTCGGAGCTCACGCGGCGCGCTCCGTCGCCAGCGACCACAAGAGCCAGCGTACGAGGTCGTGAAGCGTCACGAGCCTCCATCCCGACGCCAAGTCGTAGAACATCGCGTGCCGGGCGACGGTGCAAACATAGAATTGGTGTCCCGCGCCCCCTCGGAACCATTGACGAAAATGTAGCCGCCCACACGCCTCGCAGTGACTCGATCCTGGGTTAGTCAGCTGAATGAGGGCGTTCTCCTGAAGGATGGCGAGCAAATCGAGAATGTCGAATGGGCTCCCGCTGGCACGCATGGCCGTGTCTTTCCAATCAAGGCGATACGCAAGCCAGATGCCAGAGCCGCTCGACCCCTTAAAATCAATAAATTCCACCATTTGGGACGGCACGATTAGAAAACTGCGTGCGCCGAAGTTCGCTCTTCGACGCAAATCTGACGTAGTAGGAAGAAGCGATCGGGGCCCCTCGATAGATGGCCCTCGAACATCATCTATCTATCCGCGCACGGTTTCGATCGCACTCGCCCCCATCGCCGGCGGACCGAGGTAAGCTTGGTGATGCGGATCCCCCTCCGGAGCAAGGCTCAGCTCTACGGTTGCGTCCCGGCGACGCTCGCGTAACGGCTCGTTTCGTTTCCGTCGCGCCGCTCGAACCGACGCTACGCGGCGGAAGTACGCTCGTGTGACTCGGTTTCGGAACCCGCCGTTTCACGCCATCGGCTCCGCAGGGCGGAAAGCGTACGACGCGACGAGGCTCTACGCCCGGCACGGCGCGTGCTCCACGCCACGACGAGGCGTAACGCCTCGAACCCGAGAAAGGAGAACGCGCATGAGAACCACGTTTCGTCGGCTCGCGGGTACCGTCGCCCTGGCGTCGCTGCTCGCGGTCGGAGCCCCGCTCGCTGCGGCCGAGAAGGTCAACCTCAACACCGCAACACAGGAAGAGCTGGTCGCGCTGCCGGGAGTGGGGCCTGCCAAGGCCAAGGCGATCATCGACTACCGAACCGCCCACCCGTTCAAGACAGTCGACGAGGTCAAGAACGTGCGCGGCATCGGTGACCATCTCTACGAGAGCCTGAAGGGCAAGGTCACGACCGCCCCAGGCGACAAGCAATAGCGCGAGCGGACGAAGGAGCTCCAGCGGGGCGCTGGAGGGTGGCAGGTGGCGGCAAACGAGGGAGAAATCCTCGTTTGCCGCCACCTCGAGAGCTCAGAACCTGTGATGAAAGGGCGAGAAGCCACGCTCGGCGGCACCGGTCCAGACGAGTGCGCTGGAAGGTGGCGCGGGGTCCTACTCTCGAAGCCTCTTCTGCAAGAGTTCGTTCACCTGTTTCGGGTTCGCTTTGCCCTCCGTCGCCTTCATCACTTGGCCGACGAAGAACCCGAAGAGCTTGTCCTTTCCGCCGCGGTAGTCGGCGACCTTGTCGGGATGGGCGGCGAGTACGCGCTCGACGGCGGCATCGATCGCGCCGCGATCCGTCATTTGTACGAGCCCGCGCTCGGCGACGATTGCGGCGGGCGGCTTTCCCGATGCGACCATCTCCTCGAAGACCGTCTTGGCGATCTTGCCGCTGATCGTTCCTTCGTCGATGAGCGCGACGAGCCCGGCGAGGTTCTCGGGAGCGACGGGC
This sequence comes from uncultured delta proteobacterium, assembly GCA_963712515.1. Classification (GTDB taxonomy): domain Bacteria; phylum Desulfobacterota; class Binatia; order JACPRU01; family JACPRU01; genus CAVQIG01. The sequence continues at coordinate 23,960 of CAVQIG010000010.1, read as the reverse complement.
CATGCGGTGATGCGCAGGCGCTCGTCGAGCTTCTGTTCGCGGACGATCCGCAGGACCGATTCCATTACCCAATTGCTGATCGCTTTGGGGTTGCGGTGCCGGGCGAGCGCCGCCTCATAGTAGTCCGCGACGTCGCGTCGGGCGGTGAGGACTTCAGCGTCGTAAGCGGGCAAGCCGAGCTCGCGCTCGAAACGCGCGCGTCTCGCCGCGGGAAGCTCAGGCAAGCGACGGCGGACGTCCTCGATCCAGTCTTCACCAACCACGAGCGGCGGCAGATCCGGCTCGGGGAAATACCGATAGTCGTGGGCGAACTCCTTCGAGCGCATCGATCGGGTGCGCTCGCGCTCGGCATCCCACAGTCGCGTCTCCTGCACGACCTGGCCGCCGCCCGAGACGACCTCGATCTGGCGCGTGATCTCGTGCTCGAGAGCGCGCTCGACGGCGCGAAACGAGTTCATGTTCTTGACCTCGGCGCGCGTGCCGAACGTGCTGGCCCCCGCCGGACGCACCGAGATGTTGGCATCGCAGCGAAAGCTTCCTTCCTCCATGTTTCCGTCGCAGACCTCGAGATACTGAAGGATCGACCGCAGCGCGCGCAGATAGGCGGCGGCTTCCGCGGCGCTGCGGATGTCGGGCTCGCTGACGATCTCGAGCAACGGAACGCCGGCGCGATTGAGATCGACGAGGCTCGCGTCGGCGTGCGCGTCGTGGATGTTCTTGCCGGCGTCCTCTTCGAGATGAATGCGCGTCAGACGCACGCTTTTGTCCTCGCCGTCGAGAACGAAGTCGACGACGCCACCGATACAGATCGGCTCTTCGTACATGCTGATCTGATAGGCCTTCGGGAGGTCGGGGTAAAAGTAGTTCTTCCGCGCCCAGCGACTCGTCGGCGCGATACGACTCCCCGTGGCGAGGCCGGCGCGAATCGCGAATTCGACCGCTTGCCGATTGGTTACCGGCAGCACGCCGGGAAACGCCATGCAGACGGGGCACGCATGGGAGTTCGGTGGCGCGCCGAATTCCGCCGAGCAGGCGCAGAAGAGCTTCGATCGGGTGAGAAGCTGCGCGTGGACCTCGAGACCGATGACCGCCTCGAAGCTCATCGCGAAGTCTCCGGCGCCTCGGCATCGGGGATGGATTGTGGTCGTCGCGCATGCCAGTCGGTCGAGTGCTCGTAGGCGTAGGCGGCGCGCAGCAACGTCTCTTCGCCAAAGGGTCGGCCGATCAGCTGCAGGCCGATCGGCAGCCCGTCCGCATCGACGCCGCACGGGATCGAGATGCCCGGCAGCCCCGCGAGATTCACGGAGATGGTGAGCACGTCGGACAGATACATGGTGAGCGGGTCGCCGAGCTTCTCGCCGAGGCGGAAGGCGGTGGTCGGGGCCGTCGGGGCGACCAGCAGGTCGCAGCGCTCGAAGGCTTGCTCGAAATCCCGGCGGACCAGCGTTCGCACCTTCTGCGCCTTGCCGTAGTACGCTTCGTAGTAGCCGGCCGAAAGCGCGTAGGTGCCGAGCATGATGCGGCGCTTTACCTCGGTGCCGAAGCCTTCCTCGCGCGATCGGCGGTAGGTGTCGATCAAGCTCTGGGCACCCGCCGCGCGGCGACCGTAGCGAATGCCGTCGTAGCGCGCGAGATTCGAGCTCGCCTCCGCCGTGGCAATCAAATAGTAGGTGGCGATCGCGTACGCGGTATGCGGCAGCGAGATGGTTTCGACGGTGGCGCCGAGCGACTCGAGCGCCGCGATCGCCTCGCGCACGCAGGAGTCGACCTCCGGCTGCATGCCTTCCTGGAAGTACTCGCGGGGGACGCCCAGCCGAACCTGCCCGAGCTCCGTCCCGAGCGCGGTCTGGTAGGGCGGCACGGGGATGCGCGCCGACGTGGAGTCCATCGTATCGTGGCCCGCGATCGCCTCGAGGAGGATCGCGGCGTCGCGTACGTCGTGTGCGAACGGGCCGACTTGATCGAGCGAAGAAGCGTAGGCGACGATGCCGTAGCGGCTGACGCGACCGTAGGTCGGTTTCAGCCCGACGACGCCGCAAAACGATGCGGGCAGGCGGATCGATCCGCCGGTGTCGGTGCCGAGCGCGCCGAGGCACTGGCTCGCGGCCACGGCGACGGCCGAGCCGCCCGAAGACCCGCCTGGAACGCGCTCGAGGTCCCAGGGATTGCGGGACGGACCGAAGGCGGAGTTCTCGGTCGAGGAGCCCATCGCGAACTCGTCGCAGTTCGTCTTGCCGATGAAAACGGCACCGGCTCGACGCAGGCGAGCGACCGCGGTCCCGTCGAACGGAGGAACGAAGCCCTCGAGAATCCGCGAGGCTGCGGTCGTCCGCACTCCACGCGTGACGAAGACGTCCTTCAGCGCGAGCGGGATCCCGTCGAGGGTCGACAATGGCTTCCCTGCGCGGAGGCGCTCGTCGGCGGCCGCGGCCTGTCGACGTGCCTCCTCCTCGCTCACGGTGAGGAACGCATGGAGCTTCGGATCGGTCTCCGAGATGCGCTCGAGGCAGGCCTCGGTCAGCTCCACGGCGGAAATCTCGCGGCGGCGCAGGCGACCGGCGGCACTGGCCAGGGTCAGCGAGGTGAGATCGATCTTCAAGTCAGAGTTCCGACCTGCGGATCACTCGATGATCTTGGGCACGCGGAAGAACCCTTGCCAGCGGTCGGGGGCGTTCTCGAGGAGGGCGTCGACCGCAGGGCCGTTACGCACCTCGTCTTCGCGAAAAACAGGACCGACGTCGAGGGCGTTGGCCGTGGCCGGAACTCCCTCGGTATCGAGATCGGTGAGGGCATCGACGTACGCGAGGATCGCACCGAGTTCCGCCACGAGCGTATTTTCCTCCGCGGCGGAGAGCTCGAGCCGTGCCAACGCGGCCACGTGCCGCACGTCTTCGACGGTGATCTTCATCCCGCTCCGGTAACACAGGAGGGCGGGCTGCTCAAATTCGGCGGCAACCGGCTACGGCCTTGCGGGGGGTCGCCCGGGCGAAGTGAAGCGCAGCCGGCGAGTCCTTCGGAAATCGGAGCGCAGCTTCGAAGTTTTGCGAGCCGCGAGCGGAAGCGAAGGCATTTCCATCGGAGTCCCCGGCTGCCTTCGATCGCGACCAACGGGAGCGATCTGTCAAAGATGCTAGAGCTTCGAAGCAAGCGAGGATTTCCGCGCCGGCGAGCCATTCGCCCGGGCGACCCCCCGCAAGGCCGTAACCAGTCGCCGCGTCATTGAATGGGTCCCGCCGTATCCAGTACCTTGAGAGATTGAGGGTTTCGCGCGCCATGGAGAAGGGGATCGGCCGGCTGATCGAAAACGTCGAGCGGGTGATCAAGGGCAAAGCCGCCGCGGTTCGACGGGCCGTGATTTGTCTGGTGGCACGCGGGCATCTGCTCATCGAGGACGTTCCGGGAGTCGGCAAGACGACGCTCGCCTCGGCACTCGCCCGCTCGATCGGGTGCTCCTTCCAGCGCATCCAATTCACCAGCGACCTTTTGCCGTCCGACTTGATCGGGGTTTCGGTGTACCGGCCCGAAACGCAGGAGTTCGTCTTCAAGGAAGGACCCCTGTTCCATCAGCTGATCCTGGCCGACGAGATCAACCGCACGAGTCCCCGCACGCAAAGCGCGCTTCTCGAAGCCATGAACGAAGGACAGATCAGCGTCGACCATCACACGTACCCCCTCCCGCGGCCTTTCATGGTGCTGGCAACGCAGAACCCGCGAGAGTACCACGGCACGTTTCCGCTGCCGGAATCGCAGCTCGACCGCTTCCTGATGCGGATCTCGATCGGCTATCCGGATGCCGAGTCCGAGCGCGACATCCTGGTCTCGAGCGCTTCGAGCGCGACGCTCGAGTCGGTCCTCTCCGCAGCGGAGGTCTGCGCCGCACAGGACGCCGTCGAAAGCGTGCGTGTGGACCCGGCGCTCGTGGGCTACATCCTCGACATCGTCGCCGCGACGCGCCAATCGGTAGCCGTTGCGCTCGGGGCCAGCCCCCGCGCCGCCAAGGCGCTCTATCGGGCCGCGCAATCGGCGGCGCTCGTCGAGGGCAGCAGCTACGTCCGCCCCGATCACATCAAGGAACTGGCGGTGCCCGTGCTCGCACACCGCTTGCAGCTCCGGGGCGAAGAGATCTCCGAGCTCGATCGCGAGGAGAGCGTGCTCGCCGCGATTCTCGAAGGCGTGCGGGTGCCGCTGTGATCTTAACCTCGATCCGAAATTCGCGTGGGTGGCGTCGGCGCTGGGCGCTCGCGCCGCGCGCAGCGAATGCGGGGCGAAGGCCCGGGGTGGCGGAGCGGCTGGGAGGGGCGCCCAGCGAGCACGGCACGGGCTGCGCCGACGACAGGACCCGCGCGAATTTCGGATCGAAGGGGCACCACGGGAATTTCGCTTCGGAGTCAACGCTGTCTGGCCTGCGGGCGGCCGCCGCGAAGCTACGCAGGCGTGCCAACGAGGTCGAGAGCTGGACCGAATGGATCTACCCCTACAGGAGCCTTCGTCTCACCCGGGAGGGATGGTTCTTCCTCGTGGTGACGGTCGCGATCGGCTTGGCGGCGCTGAACACCGGCCACAATCTCTTCTATCTCGTCTTCGCGATGCTCGTGTCGCTGATCGTGGTTTCGGGTCTGCTCTCCGAGCGCGCCGTGCGGCACTTGCGGATCGAGCGGCGCATTCCGGCGGAGATCTTCGCGCGCGCAGCCGCCCCGCTCGAGCTGCGCGTGCGAAACTTGAGTCACAAGCGCGCGAGCTACGCGGTCGAAATCTGCGATGGAATGACGGGGCAGCCACGACGACGAGTCGGCTTCCTCGATCGGCTGGATCCGGGCGCGGAACGCTCGTTCCTCTCGGTCTGGAGCTTCCCCCGGCGCGGCTTGCAGAGCTTCCGCAGCGTCCACGTCGTCACCCGGTTCCCGTTCGGCCTGTTCGAAAAGACGCGCATCGTACCCGCGAGAGAGCCGTGCATGGTGTTCCCCGCGGTAGGGGGCGCGGGCGCACGGCGCCTTTCGCGCGAAGCGGGCGACAATGCGTTTCGCAAGCATCGCCTCGGCGAGGAGGTGATCGGTCTTCGGCGCAAGCTTCCCGACGACGATCCACGACGGATTCATTGGCGGGTCTCGGCGCGGATCGGTGAGTGGATGGTCACCGAGCACGCGCAGGCGCTCGATTGTCCCATCGCGGTGTTCTTCGACAGCCGCGGGCCGGCGGGGGAGCGGTTCGAGGCCGCCGTCGAGCGCGCCGCCTCCCTCGTCTGGGCAACGGGGCGCGCCGGGCGAGCCGTTCGCCTTTTCTCCTGGGGCCGATCGTTCCGCGAAGGCGGCCCGTCGGCACTGCGCGCGGCGCTGACGTTTCTCGCCGAGGTGCAGCCGACCTCGAGCGAGCCGTCGCCGGAGGATCGCGAGCTTCGTGAATGGCGTCAGGAAGTCGAGCGTTATGGAGGCGGCGTGTTCGTCACGGCGGGCGAGCCGCCGGAGCTTCCGCCGGGAACGATAGTCCGAGTGGCCTGACATGAGCCTGACGTTCGAGAAGCAGTTCCTGATCGGCAGCCACCTGCTCGCGCTGGTCGGCGTCTTGGCGCTCGCCACCACCCACGAAGTGAGCATCCCGTACGTCGCGATCGCCGTGCTCGGGATCTGGTGGAGCCTCTGGCGCGAGTGGCGCGGAAGCGGCCCGCAGATCTCGAGCCGAGCGGCCAACATCGCGATATTCGTGGCCCTCTTCGTGGCCTTGTGGCCGGTGGTGGTGCGCGGCGCGTCGCCCGTGCGGCCGATCGCCGAGTTCCTGCTGGTGCTCGCGGGGCTGAAATTCGCCTCGGCGAAGGAGAACCGCGACTGGCTACAGATCTACTCGCTGTCGTTCTTCCACCTCCTCGCCGCCTCGGCGCTCACGGTGGAGCCGATCTTCGCGGCGCTCTTTTTCGCCTATCTCGTCTTGGCGCCGTGCGTACTGGTGCTCTTTCAGTTGCGCCGGGAGATCACCGGTCGACCGAGCGCCCATCGGCTCGAAGAGGAGCCGTTCGTCGAGCCATCGCTCTTTCGCTCGATCGCCGCCACGACGGTCGTGCTCTTCGTCTCGACTCTCGTCATCTTCGTCATTTTCCCGCGGGTCGGCGCCGGCTATTTCGCCGCTCCGTTTTCGGGTGGGCAAGTGCTCACGGGCTTTTCCGAGGAGGTCGGGCTCGGCACGCTGTCCACGCTGAAGCAGGACGACACGGTGGCCCTGCGCGTCGCCGTCGAGCGGCCCGAGCTCTTCAGCGGCGCACGATGGCGGGGCGCGGCGCTCGATCACTTCGATGGGCGGCAATGGCGGCGTCGGCCGCAGGAACAGCGGCCGCTGATGCGCCCCGAAGTAGGGCTCTTCACGTCCTCGGAGCGAGCGCCGGGGGCGGCGCTGGTGCGCGAAGAAGTGATCCTCGAGCCGCAGGATACCTCCGCGCTGTTCGTTGCCGGGCGACCGATCGAGATCCGCGGCCGATTCGGCGAAGTTGCGATCGACGAAATCGGCAACCTGCGGGTGATCCGGCCGATCGGGGTGCGGATCCGCTATGAAGTCTTGGCTTCGCTCGCACCGCGCAGGACTCCGCCGAGCGCCGAGACTCTGGCGCTGCCGGCGATCGACCCCCGCATCGTAGAGTTGGCGCGCGAGCAGGTGAAGGGCGCCGGCGGCGCCGCGGCGCGAGCCGACGCGCTGCTCGGCTATTTCCGCCATGGCTTCCGCTACACGCTCGAGCCCGGCGACAACGGCGGCGAGGATCCGCTGGCCCGGTTTCTGTTCAAGACCCGCAGCGGCTTCTGTGAGCATTTCGCCTCCGCGTATGCGGTGATGCTGCGCGCAGTCGGAATCCCCAGCTTGGTGGTCAACGGTTATGCGGGAGGCGAGTGGAACACCTACGGCAACTACTTCGTCATCCGCCAGAGCGACGCTCACAGCTGGGTCGAGGCCTACGTGGACGGCGCCTGGCGCACGTACGATCCTACTCCGCCGGGAGCGCCCCACCCGTCGAGCGTGCGGCGGCGAATCGCGGCCGCGATCGATGCCCTCGAGATGCGCTGGTATCGTTACGTGATCAACTACACCCTCGAAGACCAGGCGGAGGCGGCGCTTTCGCTCCGCGACACCTCACGCCGCGTCTGGGAGCGGCTTTCGCAGGATTGGTGGCGCTCGCTCAAGGGCCGCGGCGACGTGCCAAGCACCGTCCCGCCCGCGCGGCCAAGCGCGATCCGCGGCCGTCGCCCTCGGAATCTTGGTCCTCGTCGTCGCGGCATATTTCTGGCGAAGCAGGCGAACGGGGGATGCGCTCCGCGTGGCCGCGTTGTCCGCCGCGACGAGATGCTACGTACGCCTGCTCGGCGCGCTCGCCGCCCGTGGTCTGGAGAAGCACCCGGCGGAGACCCCCCTCGAATTCTGCCGCCGCGTCGCGCCGCGACTCGACGGTCAGGCCGAGGCGGTGGCGCGGGCGACGGCTCTCTACCACCAGGCGCGCTTCTCGGGGCGCGCACTCGCTCCCGGCGAGCTCGATCGGGAGATCGACTCGGTGATCGCCGCGCTCGCGTCCGGCACGGATCCCTCGCGGGTGCGCGCCGGGTGAATCGGCGAGATCGCGGTCGTGCAGGCGAGGATGTCGCCTGGGACCATCTGCGCCGGGCGGGCTACACGCTCGTGGCGCGCAATCTGCGTAACCGATTCGGCGAGATCGATCTCATCGTCGAGCGGCGCGGCGCGCTCGTGTTCGTCGAAGTGCGAGGGCGCAGCGGCACGCGCTTCGGCACGCCGCTCGAGTCGGTCGACCCGCGCAAGCAGCGGCAGCTCTCGCGGCTCGCCGCCGACTACTTGGCGCGACGGCGCCTCGAGGATCGACGAGCGCGCTTTGATGTGATCGCCGTCGAATGGCAGGATGGCCGCCCCAGAATCGAGCACCTGGAGAACGCGTTCGAGGTCATCGAATAGATGCTGGACATCCGCGCGATTCGTGAGCGCCCCGATTTTTACCGGGGCGAGCTCGCCAAGGTCGGCTACGGCGCATCGGATCTCGAGCGCCTGCTCGCCGCCGACGAAGAGCGCCGCCGGCTGATCCGTGACGTCGAGACGAGACGCGCCGAGCGCTCCAAGGGCTCGCGCGAGATCGCGCGCATCCAAGATCCCACGGAGCGCGCGAGAGCGGTCGCGGAGATGAAGCGCGCGGGCGAGGAGCTTGGGCGGCTCGAAACGGCGTTGGCCGAGGCCGAGGCGTCCTTCGAGCGCTTGCTCCTGGAGGTTCCGAATCTGCCGCACCCCTCGGTGCCGCTTGGCCGCGACGAGCGGGACAACGTCGTCGTCCGTACGGTCGGCGAGGAGCCGCGGTTCGACTTCGCGCCGCGCCCTCACTGGGATCTCGGGCCTGAGCTGGCGATCCTCGACTTCGAGCGCGGCGTGAAGATCTCCGGATCGCGCTTCTACGTTCTGATCGGCGCGGGCGCGAGGCTCGAGCGAGCGCTGATCGCTTGGATGATCGATCTACACGTGCGCGAGCACGGCTACGTCGAGGTCTACCCCCCCGCGATGGTCAAGCGTGAGTGTCTAGTCGGCACCGGTAACCTGCCGAAGTTCGCCGACAACCTCTACCGCGATGCCGAGGACGACCTCTGGTTCGTGCCGACCGCGGAAGTCCCGGTCACGAACCTCTATCGCGACGAGCTCCTCGACGGCGCCCGGCTGCCGATCGGTCACGTCGCCTATACGCCCTGCTTTCGCCGCGAGAAGATGAGTGCGGGGCGGGACGTGCGTGGCATCAAGCGCGGGCATCAATTCGACAAGGTCGAGATGGTGAAGTTCGTTCATCCCGATCACTCCGACGAAGAGCTCGACGGGCTGCTCGACGATGCCGAGGATGTCTGTCGCCGGCTCGGCTTGCGGCATCGGATCGTCGAGATGTGCACCGGCGATCTCAGCTTCACCGCTGCCCGCAAGTTCGACGTGGAGGTGTGGGCCGCCGGCTGCCAGGAGTGGCTCGAGGTGAGCTCGTGCTCGAACTTCCGCGATTTCCAGGCGCGGCGGGCGGGCATCCGGTTTCGGCCAGTCGGAGGAGGGAAGCCGGAGTTCGTCCACACGCTGAACGGCAGCGGCCTGGCTCTGCCTCGCGTGATGATCGCGGTGCTCGAGAACTTTCAAAACGCCGACGGCAGCGTGACGGTGCCCGAAGTGTTGCGGCCGTACATGGGCGGCGTGTCCCGCATCGAACGAGGGTAGGAACGGCTGCCGACTAGCGCGGAGCTCCTAGGGCAGCTGCGAGATGGTAGGCCGCGTCTGTTTTCGGCAGTCGACAGCCTCGTAGATCGTTATCATTCGTAGAGCGTTCGTGTAGAATGCGCTCCACGGTCGGGGCCTCACGAGCCCCTTGGCGCGACGATTCCCGTAATGGGACGGGACGTCGCGGACCGGGCCTCGGGCCGGCAATTCGGCGGCCGGTTCTTGGCTGGCAGGTGTTCTGGGCCTGCGTGGTGCACACGCCGAGGAAGGAGGTGATCCAGCCATGATGTATTTTCCAATGGTGACGTGTGAGGTGGTGGGTCCTTAGGCCGGGTCACCCGATTGATCGCTGAAACGGGTGGTTGTCAGCCTGGGACGCCCAGGCACCACCGCCCCGAGCGGTTCCTGCAAGCCACGCTGTGAGGGGGTCCATCCGAGAATTCCGAACGACGTACGAACGGGCCGAATGCTCGGCTGGACCCCCTCGGGACTAGCAGCGGGGAGTCACCCTGCGGGCCGTGTAGCAAGGCGGAAAAAAAACCGCCGGGGTTTGAAACACGAGAGGGGAGTCGGAGCTTCCGACTCCCCTCTCCATTTGTGGGAGCGACGACTTCCGCGACCGAAGACGAGACCCTGTGCATGCTTTGGTCCTCGTCCGCGCGGCGAGCGACGTTGCTTCGTCGCCGAGCGGCTGGCTGTCGGCGACGATCGACGCCGCGATCGGTGCCGCGCCTGCCAAGGAACCTGGGTTGACGGGGGTTTGGAAATGCTGAGGATGCTGCACTGAATCCCCGTGGCATCCCGACGCGCCTGGAGCTTTCCATGCCAGAACAGACAAAACCGATCGCCGTCAACGCGGCCGACGCGCCGACGCGCGCGAAGCCCTCGAACTACCCGGAACCGTTCGCTTCCCGCATGGCGGGCAGGGTGAAGCGGCCGCTCGGCGACCTGTTCGGGCTCGAGAGCTTCGGGGTCAACCTCACGCGGTTGGCGCCCGGCGCGGTCTCCGCACTACGTCACGCGCACTCCAAGCAAGACGAGTTCGTCTACATCCTGCAAGGGCACCCGACGCTCCGGACCGACGAGGGGCGAACGCCGCTCTCCCCGGGGATGTGCGCGGGCTTCAAGGCGGGTACCGGGAACGGCCACAACCTGGTCAACGAGACGGCGGAAGACGTAGTGTACCTGGAGATCGGTGACAGGACTCCCGGAGACGAGGGGAGCTATCCCGACGACGACCTGCGGGCCGTGCTCGTGGAAGGAAAGTGGCGATTCGTCCACAAGGACGGCACGCCCTACTGATGACGATCTCGTGCGAACGGCCCCATCCGACTCAAGTCGGCCGATGCATGGAGAACTCAAAGGCAGGCTTCCGTGGCGGATTGACATCCAATCTATGAGCGCGCGATACGAGGGTTGCCCGGGACCGCCATGAAGATAGACGGGTTGTCTCTCCACGTCGTTGTCGAGAAACCGGAGGACGACCAGATCCCCGTGCTGATGGACGCCGGCGTCCGGGCCCCAGAGGGGTGATCACCCCTTGCAAAACCTCGACGTACGCCCGCCCGAGTTCGAGCAGGAGATCGAAACCGAGCTCGTCAAGTACCTAGTACGGCAGGCACCGACCGGCTTCGTGACCGGGACGCTGACGGTTGCCGCCGTCGTCTTCGTGCTGTGGAACGCCGCTCCCCGGGACCTTCTGCTCCTCTGGGTGGTCTCGCTTGGGCTCTTGACACTTCCGGCGTTCGTCGTCGTGTGGCGGTTCACGCGCGCGCCGCACGTCTCGGGAGAAATCGCATCCTGGCGGCGGGCCTTGGCCGTCGCTTACGGGCTTGCCGGCGCCGGCTGGGGCGCAGCCTCGATTCTCCTCTACCCGCGGGTCGCGATGCCCTACCAGCTCTTCCTGCTGTTCGTCTTGGGGGGCTCAGGTGTCGGCGGGATGGTCGCGCTCGCACCGGTTCGGCCGGCCTTCGTCGCCTACCTGACGGCGACGTTTTTCCCGATGATCGCCGAGCTGCTCGCCGGAGGGTCTCCCTCGAGCGTGGCGACGGGTCTCCTGCTTCTGACATTCTGGGCCGCGACGATCCTGCTGGCATCGGATCTGCGTGCTCTGCTCGTTCGCTCGGTGCGGCTGCGCTTCGAGAACCTCGAGCTGATCGACAACCTGTCGAAAGCGAAGGACGAAGCAGAGGCGGCGAGCCGTGCGAAGTCGGTCTTCCTGGCCAATGTGAGCCATGAGCTGCGCACGCCGCTGGCCCTCATCCTCGGGCCCACCCGCAAGCTCTTGACCTCGTGCGGGGAGGAAGCGCGTCGTGATCTCGAGACGATCGAGCGCAATGCGCAGGCGCTACTCAAGCACGTGAGCGACCTCCTCGACGTCGCCAAGCTCGAAGCGGGTCGCATGGAGTTCGATCGGTCGCGGCTCGACCTCGTCGAGCTCGTTCGCCGGACGACCTCTCTCTTTGAGGTCGTGGCGAGGGAACGCGAGGTCGAGCTGTCGGTCGGGACTCCGGACTCGCTACCCGTGATGGCCGATCCCGGAAAGCTCGAGCGCGTGTTGTTGAACCTGCTCTCGAACGCGATGAAATTCGTGCCCGACGGTGGACGGGTGCGAGTGGGGTTGGGCGTCGAGGGCGATGATGTGGTCCTTTCGGTCGATGACAACGGCCCCGGTGTCCCCGTAGCGTTACGCGAGGCGATCTTCGAGCGCTTCCGGAGGGGCGACGACAACACCACGCGGCGCTTCGGCGGAACGGGTCTCGGGCTTGCAATCGCGAAGGAGCTCGTCGAGCGCCACGGCGGACGCATCGAGGTCGGAGACGGCGCAGACGGCGGCGCCCTGTTTCGAGTGAAGCTGCCGTTCGCGGCCCAGGCTCCCATCGGGGTAGCGGCCGGAGCCTCCCCAGCAGAACAGGCGGTACGAGCTACGCTCGATGATGTCGCTCAACAGACCGTGGCGGAGCTGCGACCACGCATTGAGCCGGCCGTCGCGATCAGCGGCAGCGGCGACCAGGGCCTCGTTCTCGTGCTCGAGGACAAGCTGGAGATGAGCAGGTTCCTCGCCGATTGTCTCGCGCCAGACTACCGGGTGGCGACCGCTTTCGACGGACGTCAGGGACTTGAAAGGGCGCTCGAGCTGCGGCCGGACCTGATCTTGAGCGACATCATGATGCCGGTGATGGGCGGCGATGCGCTCGTGCGCGAGCTGCGTGCCCACCCCGAGCTCGAGGGCATACCTATCATCGTGCTGACCGCGAAGGCCGACGACGAGCTGCGCGTCAAGCTTCTACGAGAGGGGGCCCAGGACTTTCTCACCAAGCCCGTTGCCTCCGAGGAGCTGCGCGCGCGGGTAGCCAACTTCGTCATGCTGAAGCGTACCCGCGACGTGCTCCAGCGCGCGCTCTCGAGCCAAAGCCGTGACCTGGCAACCCTGGCCGATGAGCTGGCAGCCGCGAACCGGGGCAAGGACGAGTTCCTCGCCGTCCTGTCCCACGAGCTACGGACCCCGCTCATGCCGATCCTCAGCTGGTCATTCCTTCTACGTGAAAGGCAGCTTGACGCCCCGGCGATGAAACGTGCCGTGGAATCGATCGAGCGCAATGCCAAGCTGCAAGCGCGGATCGTCGAGGATCTCCTCGATGTCTCGCGAGCGATCACGGGCAAGCTGCGACTGAATGTTCAACCGATTGTGTTGGAGCCGGTGATCCAGGCGGCGATCGAATCGGTGCGGCCGGCGGCCGAGGCCAAGGGCATCGCACTCGACACCAGGCTCGATCTGGAGATGGGCCTGATCTCCGGCGATCCCGAGCGGCTCCAACAGGTGGTGTGGAATCTCACCTCCAACGCGATCAAGTTCACACCGCCTGGCGGCCGAGTCGAGGTTCGGCTGGCGCGCCTCGGGGAGCACCTCCGCCTGACCGTCACCGATAACGGCCGTGGAATCCGGCCAGCGTTACTCCCTCGGATGTTCGAGCGCTTCTGGCAGGCCGACGGCTCGATCACCAGGGCAGAGGGAGGCTTGGGCCTCGGGCTGGCGGTGGTTCGACATCTCGTCGAGTCGCACGGAGGCACGGTGCGGGCAGAGAGTGCGGGAGAGGGGTTTGGCGCTACCTTCACGGTGACGCTGCCACTCCTCTCTTTGGGGACGTCGGTCGGCAACGTCGAACCAGCCCCACCGGTCGGCGAGGAAGACTCGGCAACAAGCCCGAGGTGTTACGGGCTCAGGGTGTTGGTGGTCGATGACGACGAGGACGCTTGCGAAATTCTTGGGGTGGTCCTGAAGCAAGCCGGTGCCGAAGTTCGCACGTGCCTTTCAGCGACTCAGGCCCTGACAGCCATGGACAGCTGGGTGCCGGATATCCTGGTGTCCGACATCGCGATGCCCGGAGAGGACGGCTACACGCTCATACGCAAGGTCCGCGCTCGGAAGACGGAAGATGGCGGAGGCGTGCCGGCCGTGGCGCTGAGCGCCTACGGGCGTAGTGAGGACCGGATGAAGGCCCTGTCGGCGGGGTTCCAGGTGCACGTCGGGAAGCCGATCGAGCCGAGCATGCTAGTCGACGTCGTCGCAACCGTCGCGGGGCATGGCGCAGGCGCCCGATACTCTAGTGTCCCGAATCCGGGGCACTAGCGGTAGAATGGGTTGCGCGACGGTGCTGAGTGCGTGAGCCGGGCATCCCAGGGCGCGTCTGAAGAAGTGGTGGGACGGCGAAATTACCCCCAATGGGCCATGGCTAACCACGGTCATTTCGAATCAATATCTTAGCTTTTTGCAAACGCCAGAACCCAGTGTCGAGCAGTTGCGTGGCGATGCCGTGCCTCAGCAGATTCACACCGCTTGGCCAAGCGCCGCTGGCCGACAAAGAGCGGCGTGTTGTCCGCGCGCTCAAGTGACGTAGATCTTGCCGTTGCGCTCGACAACCGCGCGGCGCCCGAGCGGGAGGACCTGCGTCAATAGCTTGAATGCCTCGCCGAGCCCGGGGATCTTCGCGAAGATACCCTGCGGGCCGAGCATCATCCGGCCCGTCTTCACGTCGTAGCGCGCCCCATGCCAGGGGCACACGAGGCATCCCTTGGAGTCGATGGTGCCACCGGCGAGGTCGGCGTACAGGTGGCGGCAGCGCCGCGTCACCGCGAAGTGATTGCCCTTCGAGTTCCCGACCGCCCAGGGGCCGACCCCTGTGACCTTCCCTGGCGGTAGCTCCGACGCCGCGCAGACCAGCTCTTCCGTTGCCACTAGGATCCTCCGTTTCGCCGAGAGTTCGTGCACCTCCGTGCAGCGCGGGTGATCCCGAATCAACTCCCGAGAAGCGCCGCGGCGCCGTTTGCGACTTCCGCCGGCGACTCACAGGAGTCCGTCTCGAGCACCAACGCGCGCCACGCGGCTTTCTGGGGGATAAGCGGCGGGACGGCGGGCGAGTCCGGGCAGGGCGTCGCGACGCCGATGAACTCTTCCCTGTCACGAGTGACGATGCCGCCCTTGCGGAAGAAGGCGTTGTAGATCGCCCAGTAAGCGCGGCTGCGAGACCCGTCATAGGGAAAGCGCCGCAGCATCGAGGGCACCGTGTAGAAGCCGTCGTAGGTATCGAGATATCCTCGATACAGCTGGTCGGTCGAGAGACCCGTCGGCTGGAAGACGATGTGCGACTGATCGTACTTGTCCCAGTCGAACGAGACGATCTGGTGGCGCCGCATCATCTGGAACCAGTTGATGGTTCCGGGGTAGGGCGTGAGGATCGAGTAGCCGCACATGTCGAATTTGGCCTCGACGGTGAACCGAAGGGTCTGGTCGAAGACGGAAGGCTCGTCGCCCTCGAAGCCGAAGATGAAGAGCCCGAGCACCATGATGCCGTGCTTGTGCAGCTTCTCGACCAGGGCCCGATAGTCGTCGGGATTGTTCTGGCACTTGTGGACGTTCCGCAGCGTCTCTCGGGAAATGGACTCGAACCCGATGGAAAGCATGAAGCATCCGCTTTCCGCTGCCAGCTCGAGGAGGTGGTCGTCGTTCGCCTCGCGGCTGTTGACGGCCGCCTGCCACTTGAGGCCCCGCCCCTTGAAGGCCCTCATGACTTCCATCGCCCGCTTCGGCGTCCCGAAGAAGTCCGCGTCGTTGAGTAGGATGACTCGCTCGTCGAGCTCTTCGACCTCCGCGACCAGTTCGTCGACGGGTCTGTAGCGGAAGCGCAGCCCGTACATCGTGGGCTCGGCGCAGAAGAGACAGCCATGATGACAGCCGCGCGAAGTCTGGATGAACCCCTTGTTGACGTAGCGATTGGTCTTCAAGAGCGATTGGCGAGGTCGAGGCAGGCCGATCATCGAATGCAAGAGATCCGCTTTGTAGATGCCCGCGAGGCGACCGTTTGCGAGGTCGTCGAGGACCCGTGGCATGACCAGCTCGGCCTCCCCGACCACCACGGCGTCGGCATGCTTCAGAGCCTCCTGGGGCATGTAGCTGGCGTGTACGCCGCCCATGATCACCGGCGTCCCGCGCGCGCGGAACCGATCGGCGATCTCGTACCCTCGCTTGACGTAGGAGGTCATCGCGGAGATCCCCACCAGGTCGACCTGAAGGTCGAAGTCGATGGGCTCGATGTTTTCGTCGGTGAGAACCACCTCGTAGTCGTCAGCAGGAATCTGCGCGGCGACCGTGAGCAGGCCCGCCACCGGGGAGTACAGTGCCTTGCCGAAGAACAGCGGGCGGGTGGCGAACGTGTCGGCCTTCGGGTTGATCAAATGGATCCGGCGATGCCTGGGCATGGGGCGCCTCGCGTCAAAGGGCAGCGCCGCACTATCCGCCCGAAGCTGATTCTAGGCAACCCTCGAAAAGCGTAACGACGGCCAAGTCGACAGGCGAGGTAACCGTCCTCTTCGCCGACGTGAAGGGCTCGATGGAGTTGGCCGAGCAGCTCGACCCCGAGGAGTGGCACCGGATCATGGATCGCTTCTTCGCGATCCTCTCGACGAAGCTCTCTTCGATGTGTTCGGCGCGGACGCCGAGTTCCGCATGCGCTTCAACGATTGTCTCTACGCTCTTCGTGATTGCACCGCCGAAAGATGAGTGATACGTGCTGCGATGCTGAGCCTGACCGTCCGGCGCGAGAAGTTCTCGGGCGTTCTCTTTCCCGCACCCCACTCTCAGGAAGTCTCGGCAACGACAGCAGGTATCGTTGCCGCAAGGTCCCGACCTGAGATGCGGTCGCGACTGCCGCGTCCGCAAAGGAGTGATCACGGTGGGGAAGATGCTCTACATCGGCAATCTCGCATACGCGGTCACCAACAAGGCCCTGGAGGCGCTGTTCTCGAAGGCAGGAATTTCCGAATCAGGGTCCGTCGTCGTCGAGCGCGACACCGGGCAGGCTCCCGGCCTCGTTGAGATGAGTTCCAACTCCGAGGCCCAAAGGGCGATCGTGAAACCCAACGTTCGAGAGTTGAAAGGCCGTGGCATCAAAGTGAACGAAGCGCACCCGAGGTCGGAGGTGCTGCACACTCTACTCAAGGTCTCCTGTGTTCGCTGTCGCCTGTCGGCGCTCTGGACCGACGACCCCGAGGAGTTTCTCAGCGCCACCTGCATTCACCCGAGACGCTGCGAAGCGCTGCTCTCGGACGAGGACTTCTCCTCACTCCACTCCGGCAGCACCGTCACGCCGGGTTCGCGACACAGTTCTGCGGCGTCGAGCGGGGTACTGACCACTAGGGGATTCCGATCCGCCTCATGCCGAACGCGCGTCATATTGACACGCAGTCCGCCATGAAAAATCGGCCATGTTGGTGCCCGATCTGGCCAGCTGTCCTGGCCAGGGAAAAAAGGAACGTGCTGATCGACATGGATTTTGAGTATGATTTCAACGGCGACATGTTCGTTCACTTGCGGCTCAGGAAGGCGCTCTCTTTGGATGCCGTATCGGATATGCAGCTCGACGAGCTGAAGGTTGTCGTGAACGGAAAGGCTAACCCGGGGGACGTTGAGTTTCGTTTCAGAGGAGAACCCCAGGAGGGACTTCGCGAACTCTTGATCGAGCGATACGGCTGGGGCTGACATCCTCCAATGAGCGCCCTCACCGATCCCCGCCGCACCGGCTCGTCGAGGGCGACTTGCAAACGTACTCGTGGGGCCGCATCGCCTTCATGGGCGATCCGTTCGGCCACGGCTTTTGTCTCGTGCAATTCATCGGTAAAGAATACGATGGCATCATAACCTGGGCCTCATGAGTTTCTATCACAGCGCAGCAGTCGCACAGCCTGGGGCCTAACAACAGCATGCAGACGGCGCTTCGCGCCGCCGCTGATTGCTTGGCGTTAGGCAGCATGAAGATTGATCCCCACGACCATGCCCGATGCGCATGACGGCGGGGCGCACCATTGATTTGGAACACGCATGACCGGGCCCTTATGCTCAGGCTCCGCAGGGATGCAACATCGGAGGTTCGCATGGACAACGTGCTGACTCGTCTGCTGGACGAATTGGCCCACTTCGGGAACGACAACGACGAGCGGGAGACCGAGCGCAACCGGCGCATGCTCAACATCACGCCCGACACCGGACGCCTCCTGTGGATCCTCATCCGCTCGGCCCGCGCCGCGCGCATCCTAGAGGTAGGCACGTCCAACGCATACTCGACCATCTGGCTCGCGGACGCGGCGCAGGCAGTGGGCGGGCGGGTGGTCACGCTGGAGGCCGACGCCGATAAAGTGAAGCTCGCGCGGGATAACCTAGAGCGAGCGGGCCTTCGGGACGTCGTCGAGATCATCCATGGCCGGGCCGCCGACACGCTCCCGCGCCTCCCCGGCCCGTTCGACCTCATCTTCCTCGACGCTGATCGTGCGAGCTACCGCGCCTATCTGGAGCTGGCAGTGCCGAAGCTGGTTCCGGGCGGGCTGCTCGTCGCCGACAACGCCGTGTCGCACGCCAGCGAGCTGACCGACTACCTCGCGCGGGTGAAAGCACACCCCGAGCTGTTCTCGGTCACCGTCCCGGTCGGGAAGGGCGAGGAGGTCGCCCTCAAGCTCAGCTGAGCGAGCAAGCGTCCGCCAGCTTCAAGGCTCGCCTGTTTGACCACGGCGAGCGCTATCAATGCCTTGCTCAACGTGTGGCCGGGAGAATCGAGCCGGCCGAAGGTTCTGCGCCCATTGCGGGGCTAAGCTCGCGCTCGTCTGCGCCTCCTGCAAAGCGGCGAACGAGCCAGGGGAGCAGTTCTGCGGAGAATGCGGAGGGCAGCTCGCTGAGCCCGCGAAACCCCCGCCACCACCACATCCCCGCTCCTACACGCCGAAGCACCTCGCGTCCACATCTTCGACTTCACGAACTGGAGCACGTCGTCGGGCATCGCGACGCCCGCGATCCCGTCGGGCATCGCGGTCGCACCGTGTAGTGACCGTACCCTCGCGCCGACTCACGCCGGCCAAGCCGGCCGCGCGCGAGGCGAGCGACGCGCTTGCGGCCCACACGGACTCCGTGAGCGCCGAGCTCCGCGTGGATACTCGGCAGGCCGTACGTCCCACGGGAGCGATCGTGCACGGCACGAATCCGATCGAGGAGCCCGGCGTCCGCTCCTCAAATACGCCCTGCGAGGCGAGGCGGCGGGGCGAGGTGGGTATCGGCCATGACTCTCCTCAAGCGGGCAGCGCGCGGGCGACGGTGCTGATCGGGGTGCGGCTCTCGCGCATGCCCTCGCGCATCCGCTCCATCGTGTTGTAGAGCACGCGCGTGGCATCGGCCACCGCGGTGTCGGGCGGGAAGCGGATCGGCTCGCCGATCTTCACGCGCACCGGCCCGACCTTGATCTCCTGCGCGCCCTTCGGGCGTAGCTCGCGCAATCCGTCCATGAAGATCGGCACCACGGCGATGTCCTTGGCGAGAGCCAGGATCGACACGCCGTGACGAAAGTGCGCGAGTTTGCCGCTCGTCGAGCGTGTCCCTTCCGGAAAGATCACCAGCGACCAGCGCTGGTCGAGCAGCCACTCGGCGTAGCTCAGCGCGGCCCGCCCGCCGCCGCGCTGGATCGGAAAACCGTTCATCGTCAGCGACAGGTACCAGGGCTGCTTCTGGATTCCCTTCCGCCCCTTCAGGAACCAGCGATCGGCGGCGCTGCCGAAAGCCACGCGCCGCCGGAAGCGCTCGGGAAGCGACAAGAACAGCACGAACGCGTCCATGTGGCTCGAGTGATTGCCGATGAAGATCGCCGGATGCTCGAGCTTCGCCAAACGTTCACGCCCCTCGACGTCGAACGGCTTGCAGTAGTTCCACACGTAGCGCGTGATCGTGTGGTAGCGCATCAGCCGGCGCACCAACCGCGCCCACGGGCTTACCTGCCACGGGTATGGCCCGACCGTCTCGGTGGTCTGCCCGAGCAGGCGCACGAAGAGGTCGAGCTCGATCGCCGGCAACACGTCGGTGCGCGTGCGGCCGTGTGTCTCCTGCTCCACCGCCGCACGAAACGCCGCGAGGTTGTGCGGCGCCTCGACGACCGTAAGGAAGTCGTATGGACCGAAGAGCGCGTACTGCTCGACGATCTTGACATCGAGCGCGGCGAACTCGCGATGCACCTCGGCGATGCGCTCGGGACGCCGGGCGATGGTCTCGAACCCCGCCGCGTTCAGTCGGGTGAGCATCACGTATCGTGGCATTCCGCGACCCGCCTCGGTTACTTCGTGCCGCCCTCCCGCAGCATCTGCGTGAACGCGTCGATGCCGATCGCCGGCAGCGTCGTCAACTGCACCGTGCCGCGCGCGCCGAGTTCCACTGAGATGCGCGCGATGACTTCGTTGGTTGGGGCCTCGATGACGTTGATGAAGTCGTAGACGCCGAGCACCGCATACTGCGTGACGACGCGCGCCCCCATGCGCTCGATCTCCTGATTCACTTCCTTCAAGCGCTCGGGACGCTCCTTGAGCGTTTTTCGTCCCTCGTCGGTCAGGCTGCTGAGCATGATGTACGTCGCCATCGCTCTCGCCTCCGCTCCGGCGCGTATACCGCCGTCGGGCTTTGCGTGTAAACTCACCATCGCTCGGGGTACCCCTATGAAGGCGGCGGCCTGGAACGATCACGGCACGCTCGACGCCGTCGACAAGCCCGGGCACCCAGCCGGGCTGGCTCCGTAGATGGCAGCTACCGACGAATGCGTTCGCGTTGGTCCGTACGAGATACCTCACCTGCGCCACCACTGCCTTGCGGTAAGCGTGGTCCTGAACGCATCTTGCGCAGCTGATGGCGTCAGCACTCACAGGCTCTTCTTTGTGGAAGCAGATGTGGAAGCAGAAGAGAGGGGTTCTCCCGACCAGCCGGCCCCCGGGGTCGACCGCCACCGCGTCCCGACTCAGCCCCCGCCGAGGATGTTGGGCGCCTTCACCCACCCCTGATCGAACGGGGTCATGAAGAAGAACTTGGCGTGCAGGCGCTGAATGTACCAGGCGCCTCCGCGGCGCACGTAGTGCTCGCGGTAGGTGCCCGAGAGCCACACGGCCGTATTGGCGTCGGTCATGGTGCACGGCACCAAGAAGTGCCACTTGCCGTCCGCCTCATCGGCGCCGGCAAACGTGATCAGCGGGCTGTGCACGAGGTGTTGTGAGAAGGAGAGGGTGCGGAAGACCACGTTAACGAAGAAGGCCTCCGTCTCGGCGCGCCCCTTGGCCGTTCCGACCGTCTCGAAGTCGAGTTCGGTGTCGTCGGTAAAGACCTCGTGCATCAGCCGCCCGAGATTGCCGGGATCCTCGAAATACTCGTCGACGTAATAGCAATACTTCGCCTTCAGCTGCTTGATCTGCTCGATGTCCCAGAGTCGCTCCATGGCACCCTCCCGCGCGTGGCTCGGCCGCTTCCTACGCGATCCGGGTGACGCTGGTGCGCGGAAAGGTTTCGTTGAGAATCTGTCCGCCCAGGCGGGCGAGCACGTCGTTCACGCCGTCCTCGATCGTCAGCGCGCGCGAGTCGCGCCACACCTTTTCGATGAAGTACTCTTTGGTCAGTCCGTTGGCCCCGTGGATCTGTACCGCGTCCTCGATGACCTCGCGCGCCGTCTCGGTGCAGAAGATCTTCGCCGCGTAGGCGTATTCCGGCACCGGTGGGTAGACGGTCGAATTCAGATTCCACACCACGCGGCTGAAGGCGCGGATAGCCTCGACCTTCGTGAACATGCGATGGATCCGGATCTTCATCGCGTAGTGGTCGGCGAGGGGCTTGCCGCCCTGGACGCGCGTTTTGGCGTACGTGTAGGCCTCCTCGAAGCCGGCCCGGGCCAGGCCGAGCGCCACCACGCTCATTCCCGTGTTCCCGAACGCGAGGTTGTCCGCAACCCACTCCGCATGGGCGGCTGCGTCGCTGAACATGTAGCGGCGCGGAATGCGGACGTCGTCGAAAATCAGCGAACCCTGGGGCATGTCGCGTTGCCCGACCTTCTCCAGTGGCCGCCCGCGCGACACGCCCGGCAGATCGAGGGGCACCATGCACGTGCCACCGCCCGCGAGTCCCATGCTGTTGTCCGTCTGCACGTTGAGCATGGCGACGGTGGCCATCGGGGAGGCCGACACCCACGCAGCCTTCTCGCCGTTGATCACCCAGGAGTCGCCGTCGAGCCGCGCGCGCACCGTCCCCCGCAGCTTCGGGTCGGTGTAGAAGGCCTCGCCCTGGCCGATGTGGTCAGAGCCGTGGTCGGGCTCCATGATGCCCCAGCAGCCGCGAATGCTCGCGTCGGAGCAGGCGCAAAACGGCACGACGAACTCCTTGATCAGGGCTTCGTCCCCGGTGTGGAGCAGCTTCGCGAACGGCCACGCCGCCAGCAGCATCACGGCGCCCAGGCCGAGGCTCCCCCAGTACATCTCCTCCATCAGGAGATGGTTCTGCATCGGCGTAAACCCCAGGCCGCCGACCTCCACGGGAAACCCGGCCTTGTGGTAGCCGAGGCGGTACGCCTCGCGCAGGAACTTCCAGATGGGAGAAGCGGGGGCGACGGCTTCCTCTGCCGTCATGCGGTCGAGCTGGATGCCGGTCGGCCGGGCGACATCGCGCGCGAAAGCGTGCGCCGCGTCGCGGATGGCCTTGTCTTCCGCTGTAAGATCCAGGTTCAAGTCGAAGTATGACATCTGGGGTATCCTTTCGGGAATGATGGAGGGAGCCGCTCGCCCGCCAACGCCCCGGTTGGGTTGCGGGCGTCGAGCCCGCGCTAAGTAGCTTCCTGCCTTCATTAGCCGTTTCCCGGCGAGCTCATGTTCCACGGTGACGAGAGCACCGATCGTGCCAGCAGAATGGGTGTCCCGATCCTAGAAAGCGATTGTCCGGATGCCGCTCTCGGCATCACCATGTCGCGAAAGGAGCCAGCTCCTGGGCACAGCTCACGCGCATCTTTGCCAGGCCAAGAGCGCGGCGCTCGGTTTTCCGACTGGGGAAGACCGTTTTCGGCCGTACGCCAGCGAGTCGTCGCCTTGGCATACCTGATGCTCCAGCCTCGACAGGGATCGAAGGGCGAGGTCTTGCATGCGAGTAAGAGACCTCATGGCGGTCGACGTCATCGTGACTCCACTTTCGGCGACGGTGACGGAGGGGCGGCGCGTTCTCGAAGGCGGGCGTCGCGCCCGGCAGTTTCAAACACCCGGTCACACCATGAGGCGAATACTCCGAAGCAGCAAACTGCCACAGCGAGCACGAGCACCGCCGCCTGAGCCCCCGTGATTTCGGACGGTAGGTAGGAGAGGAGGGATTAAATCAAACCTGTCAATCGAAGGAGGATCACCGTATGGCGACAGGAAAACAGCTGGGGGAATTTTCGTTCAAGTCGACATCGTTAACGTACACTGCCATGGGGGCCGGCGGGACTATCCAGGGTAATTTTGAAGGGTCGGCGAAGGGGCAAGGCCTTACGGGGCCAGCCCTGGGCACATTGACTGCTGTCGGCGATGCGCCCGGGGCAAAAGGCGGGACATGCAGCTGGGCTGGGGCCTCGTATCTGGATAGCGGCGAGGAGCTTAACAGCAAAGGGGCAGGGACCTGGGAAAAGATCGGCACCCACAAGTGGCGAATCCGTGCGACCACCTACTTTTCCGATGGACGCACCATGGCCGCTGATGGCGTGATTGATCTAGCCACGCGGTCGTTTAGCGGGACGTTGCACGAATGGAGTTGAGGGGCCGGGGTGGCGCTACGGCAGTAACGTAAGCAGGGCGAAAGCACGGTAATTGCCCTCCCAAAGAGCCTTTCGCCTTCTATCAAGCCGCTGCTGAGGGGACGCGGTCCCGGTGTCGGTTCCGGATGAGCAAGAATCGGCACGGCCGGGGCCGTGCCCTTAGCAGGGTTGAGGCGCAAGCAACCGTTCTCCGGTTTTCCGTCTGAGTCAGATTGCGAAGCCCCGCACCAAGCAAGGAAGCGAGATCGGACACTGAGCGGACACACGCAGGCTTCGCAGAGTGCCTCTTCGCTTTCCGCGCGCAGCAAACCTCGAATGAATGGACGAAGAACGCGACGCCGTTCACGCCGATATGCGGAACGCATAGGGCAACCAGGATGCTCTACGCGATGAACGCCGCGCTCGAGCGTGCCGAGCTAACAAGACTGAACGGCGACGAAGCCAGGCGCGAGCGCGAACTCCGCGAGGTCCATCGCCTCTTCGTGGAGATCGGCGCCCCGATCCGCGCGGAGCAGGTCGCGAAGAGAGCTCGCCGGATGAAGTGCTCCGGGTCCGGCTTCGAGAATCTTCGCGGGATGAAGTTTTGCGGCGAGTGTGGCAAGTTACCTTCGGATCCGGCGGCGCGGCGGCAAGGCG
>CAVQIG010000009.1:0-528505 GCA_963712515.1 uncultured delta proteobacterium | reverse complement strand
CGGCTGTCCCTTCACGTAGCGATTCATGAACGCGACGCTGTAGTCGACGATTGGCTTGCGAAACACTGTCCGGCCGATGTCGGTCCAAGCCAAGTGCCCGGCCTTGCCGATCACAAGGAGATACTTCGGCTCCGGTGACTGATCGTACGCGCCCTCCGTCTTCTCGAGCGCCGGCGTGATGCCGAAGTCCCGCGTGCCGCCTTGATACATGACCGGCACGCCCAAGCCGTGGAGCGAGCCGCGTCCGATGAACGGCTGACTGTATGGCGACAGTGCGAGCACGGCCTTCACGCCCGCGAGCCTCCATTGCGGCCACGCCCCGCCGAGGGCGAGGACTGTATAGCCGCCGAGGGAGTGCCCGACGAGACCGAGCCGCGACCAATCCGCGCGGCGAAAGCGATCGTCGGTGCGAGCGGCTTCTATTACAAGCCGCACGTCATCGCCACGGTCGGAGAACGTCGCGTCGCTCCACTTCCCTGGCTTGCGGAAAGCCGTCTGCGGCTGTTCTAGCCAATGCGCGGGACCGCCGTTGCAGGTGGCATCTCGGTGGTTCGGTGCCAGCACCAAGTAGCCAGCCGACGCAAGCGCTTCCATGAGGAAGCGCGATTGCGTAGCGCACCCGTGAAAGCCGTGAGAGAAGACGATCACCGGCTGTCCGGTTACGTCGTCGGTCTTCTGCGACCACACGGTCACCTTCATGGCGGCGACCTGGACAGCGCG
Organism: uncultured delta proteobacterium; assembly: GCA_963712515.1. Classification (GTDB taxonomy): domain Bacteria; phylum Desulfobacterota; class Binatia; order JACPRU01; family JACPRU01; genus CAVQIG01. The sequence goes on along the minus strand of CAVQIG010000009.1, from coordinate 527,785 downwards.
CTCCTCGGCGCTCGCGGTGCTCGCGCCGAGCATCCAGACGACCATGAGAAGGCCACCGATCCGTCGAAGCTGCATGATCCTCGATCCAATCAGACGAGAAATCAGCGGGCCGTGTTTACGATCAGCAGTTGGTTTTAGCAGCCCTTTCTCGCCAACTGAGCTTCACGATATCCGTTATTGTAAGTGTGCGGCTCGCCGGCTCCGCTTGATGGAGTCCGTCGGTCGTTTCCCCTCCGGTACGTTCGTTCGCCGCTCGATCTCGTTAGTGGGGTGGTCGAAATCCGATCGCGGTGCTAGATATCGCACGAATTTCATCGACTCCGAAACCACGGGAGCATCGCGATGAAAACGGAGACCCTCGAGTACAAAGACGGCAACGTGACGCTGCGAGGCTATCTTGCCTACGACGATCAGAAAGCGGGTAAGCGGCCCGGCGTGCTGGTGATGCCTGAAGCGTTCGGCCTGGGTGCGAACGCCAAGTCCCGCGCTGAGGAGCTCGCGCGTCTCGGCTATGTTGCGCTGGCCGGCGATCCGTACGGCAACGGCGAGGAGATCACCGATCTTCAGGAGGCGATCAAACGCGCAACCGCGATTTTCAGCGAACCGGGGGCGGCGCGCCGGCGGATACGTGTCGGGCTCGACAAACTTGCCTCACTGCCGCAAACCGATTCGGCCCGCCTCGCCGCGATCGGCTATTGCATGGGCGGCGCGCTATCGCTCGAGGCGGCGCGCGACGGGGCTCCGCTCAAGGGCATCGTTTCGTTTCACGGCGCGCTCCAGACCGGGATGCCCGCGCAGGCCGGCAAGGTGACCGCGAAGATTCTCGTCATCACCGGAGCCGACGATCCTTTTGTTCCGGCCGCGCAGGTCAACGCGTTCGCGGACGAGATGACGAAGGCGGGCGCCGATTGGCAGATAATCTCCTACGGCGGAGTCAAGCATAGCTTCACGAATCCGGAGGCCGGCCGCGTTGGCAATCCCGGTATCGAGTACAACAAGAGGGCGGACGAGCGATCGTGGAAGGCAATGCGTACCTTCTTCGACGAGATTTTCGCGTAGCCAAACGTAGCCGATTCTCTCAGCGCGGCCGTCGCCTCGCCCGCCCGGACGCGCTGACCCGACCTATTTCCAGCCCACCACCTGGTATCCACGTTCAGCGAGGCACATGTTCACGTAGTTCACGTGCGCGTCGCTCGGTTGCGACGGGGTCATCCATCCGAACATCGACGAGAACAGACTCCACACCACACCGCTCGCCGAACCGGCGGCGGCGCCAATGCCGGGTGAGCCGCCAATGGCGCCGCCAACCGCGCCCGCAGCTGCGCCTCCGGCGGCGGCGACGCCGACGTTCTTGGCAGCTTGTCCAGCCTTGCCCGCACCCGGCGTGGCGCCAGCCTGGTCGGCGAGATCACTGCACTCGGCGATATCGCGGTCGGCACTTGCCCTGCCGACCTCCCGGTACTTCTGGTTTTCATAGAGAATCGGTCTCGTGGTAGCGCAAGCTACCAGCCCGCTCGTGAGGAGAGCGACGACGACGCGCTGCATGTCTCACGGATGACGCGTTCGGTGGCGAAAAAGCAAGAGCCCTCCTCCGTGACCGCATGGTGCTCGGCGAGACGCGAATTGCCGGCGTCGCAGGACATCCACCACCACGATCGCACCCATCTACAGGAACCCGACGAGGAGCCGACGGGAATTGTGCGAAACAAGCCAAAGCGAGGTGTCAGGTCATGAGTCGAACCCGATCGTTCTCATCCATGGCCTGACCCGCTCGCGGGAGCATCCGCCAAACTTTGGATTGCTGGGTGGCTCGTTTCTCGTCGTCAGCTCTTCACTTCGCGTGGCGAAGCCCGAACCGCGCGCGCGAATGCCCAGCGGCGAATCTGGTCGACCTGCTCCTTCATCGTGCGCGAGAGCGGGACGACGTTGTTGGTCGCGTTGACGAGGTCGTCGTCGGTCAGATCTCGGTCTTGGAGCCGGGCGGTGGTCAGCGCCGACACCACGCACTGCTCGACCTCGGCACCCGTCCATCCTTTGCTGAAGGTCGTGAGCCGTTGGACGTCGAAGGCGCCCGGGTCGATTCCGCGCCGCGTGAGATGCACCTTGAAGATCTCCACCCGCTCGTCGTCGACGGGGAGGTCGACGAAGAACACCTCGTCGAAGCGACCTTTGCGGATCATCTCGGCGGGCAAGAGATCGATGCGGTTCGCCGTGGCGGCGACGAAGAGGCCCCGCGCCTTCTCCTGCATCCAGGTCAAGAAGAATGCGAAGATCCGGCCCTGGTCGCCGCTCGACACCGTCGAGTTCACGGCCATCTCGATCTCGTCGAACCACACCACGGCGGGCGCCATCTCTTCGAGCATGCGGCAGGCGTGCACGAATGCCCCTTCGGGACTCCCGTGCCGGCCGGAAAAAATCTCGATCATGTCGATTCGGTAGAGCGGCAGCCCGAAGCACGACGCGATCGCCTTGACGGAGAGGCTTTTGCCGCAACCGGAGATCCCCATGACGAGGACGCCCTTCGGCACGATGTCGGCAGCGAGGTCGTCGCCGAGCTGAAAGAGCTTTCGCCGCTCGAGGAGCCACTGCTTCAAGTCTTCGAGCCCGCCCACGTGCCCGAGGTCGGTGCCGTCGGCCACGTACTCGACGATACCCGTACGGTTGACCAGCAGGCGCTTCTCCTCGAGCAGCGCCGGCACCGACCCCTGACCGAGGCCGCCGCTTCCCGGCGTCGCGCGGCGGATCGCGAACCGGCCCTCGTCGAGAGTGAGGCCCTGAAGCGCACGCGCGATCGAGAAGACGGTCGCATCGTCCATGGTCGCGCCGGCGTGCAGCCGTGCGTTCTCACCCCGTACGAACTCAGCGAGCTCGATCAAGTCGGGTGGGCGGAGCTCGAGATACGCGATGCTGCGCTCGAGCTCGTCGGGAATGAAGCGAACGGGCGACGTGATGACCACGAACTTACCCTGGCCGAGGCACGCTTCGTACACGTCTCGCAGCCGGCGGCGGACTTCGGCAGAGCTGCGCAGCGGCTCGTGGAAGTCCTTCAGGTGGAAGACGGCGGACTTTTCGTGCGCGACGATGAAGTCGAGCGCCGCGCGGGGGGCGGATGCGCCGGCCTCGCCGGTGCCATCGTCGCAGCGCATCGCTTCGGTGAGGCTCCACGTCCACACGCGTGACGCCTTGCCCTGCGACCTCCGGACCGCTTCGCGCAGGAGCTGGCCGACCCGCTGCTCCTCTGACGAGCGTACGTAAGTGAGCGGCCGGCCCGAATCGAAGATCTCCCTGAGCGCCCGGACGGCGCGACTCTCGTGATCCTTTCCCGGGACGCGGGCCATCTGCAGTATCGGGCTCTAGCAGCGAAGCGCCATCTTGGGAACGCCCCGTGGTCGGGTCCGCAGGGTGCCTTCGCTGCCCGTCGCGCCGCTACCCGGACTGCCCCGCCGACCAGCAGCTCTTCGCATCCTCGCAAGTCTTCAGCGCCCGCAGCGCCGCGTGCAACGATTCTTGCTGTTCGCCGGGGAGCGACATGAACGTATTGCGTAGCTCGTCGGGGTCGGCCGTGAGGTCATGGTACTCGTCGTCGCCATCGGCGTAGTGAACATACAACGACGTCCTCGTACGCATCGCCTCGTAGGTCGGCGGGTTCCCGCTGCGCGGCGCGGGCAAATCCGGATCGGTCACTGACTTCTGCGGTCCCCGATGCTCGACTAGCGCGGCTGTTCGCCACTCCGCAACGTCCGGGTCGCGGAGGAGCGGGACCAAGCTGCGCCCGCTGACAGCTGCAGGGGCGGCCGCGCCCGCGAGCTCGGCGAAGGTCGGGCAAAGATCGACGTTCTCGACGACTTCCTCGATGGTCCGCCCCGACGGCACGCCAGGCCCCGTGACGATGAGCGGAACGTGAATATCCGTGTCGTACGCCGTCATCTTCCCCGGCATGAGACGATACTCGCCCATGTGATACCCATTGTCGGAGCTGAAAACGAAATACGTATTGCTCGCCTCACCGCTCGAGGCCACGGCCTCTTGCAGTTCTCCGATCATCTTGTCGACGGCGAGCACCGACTGGGCGCGCTTGCGGTAGTCCCTGTCGATGCTGGCCTTGTCAGCGTCCGAGAGCGCCGGAAGAGCGCGCAGCCATCGAGGCGCTGCGTAGGGTACGGCGTCGAACGCGGGTGTTCGCGGAGCCCGCACGCCGGGCAGCGCCTCGGCATCGCGGGGCGCCGGCGTGTAGGGTGCATGGGGCGCGAAGGTGGCCACTTCCAGCACGAAAGGGGCTTCGGCCGTTTCTTTGATGAAGCGTACCCCCAGTCTCGACAGAACGTCCGTCATATAGTCCGCCGGCGCATTCCCATAGTGGACGACTCCGCCGTCCTGATTGAGGTCGTAGTTGAACTCGGGATATCCGAACCCGGCGACTGCCCACGCCGTCCAGCCGGGCGCTGGAGGATCTCTGACCGGCACGTAGCCGTTCAAGTACTTGCCGAGAATCGCCGACCGATAACCGACTGCCGAGACCGCCGTGGCGAACGTCGCGTGCTCGTAACCATGGTCACGAAACGCGATGTAGCCACCGTCAGGGCCGCCGTTTTCGAATATACCCGTCTCGTGTGGGTAGCGCCCGGTGAAGATGGACGAACGCGAGGGACAACACAGCGAATCGGTGACGAAATAGTTGGCGAACGTGACACCATCCTGCTGCATTTTGAGGACGTGCGGCATGTACTGGACCAAGTCCGTGGACAGATCGTCCGTGAGTATGAAGACAATGTTTGCGCCCCGTGCGGGGCTCGAGAGTCCCGGCTGAGGGACGATCGTTTGCGCCGACGACTGCGACACCGGCGCAGCACACGGGAGCAGCGACAACGCGACGAGGAGCCTATACCTCGCCAACCGGAACATCCACGATGGCTCCATGCCAAGACCTCTCGCTCCTACTCGATACCCGGCGACGCGTTCGTCGCGCGCCGAAGTGCGAGATCGGCCGCTGCGCAGCGGAAACCTCACGTGAGTCTCTCCAGCAGAAAGCATGCCGCGCCGAAGCGCGCCGGAAAACCAAACACGCGCCGAAATCGAGCCTCGGAGCCGCCTGCGGCGACGCCACGACTGAAGTAGCTGCGTCACACGTCGAGCTGAAAGCGCTCGAACCGATGCAGCTCGTCTTCGATTCGTCGTTTGTTTGCGGCAGACTTGCCGCGTTTCACCCACGTCCACTGTTGCACGAGTAGCCGGCGTCGTTCGCGGTCGGTCTTGAGATCGACGAGCGCGACGATGTCGTCATCCACCAAGACGGGCAGCGCGAAGTAACCAAAGACGCGCTTCTCTTTCGGGAGATAGGCTTCGAAGCGATGCTCGTATTCGAACAACAGCTCCACTCGCTTGCGCATGATGACCAACGGGTCGAACGGCGAGAGCAGACGAGTGACGTCGTGTTCTTGGCGCGGTGCCGAAGCGAGCAGCTCGGGCTGCGCCCAGTGCTGCACGTTTTCCGCTCCGCGGATCGTGACGTCGACGAGCTCCTTTTTGCGTATCTTGCTTTCGATGAGCTTCTTGATGCCCGCTTTTCTCTTGGCGTCGAGGTGGCAAATCGAGTCGACGCTGACCACGGCCTGCGTGCGCAGGGCACGCTCGAGAAGATAGGCGAGCACTTCAGGCTCTGACGCCGGCCTCGGTCGCTCGTCCCACCCGAAATGCCGATCGGTGAGGTCGTAGGTCTTGAGCATTCCCTGGCGCTCGCTCACCATCAACAAGCCGTTGAAGAACGCCAACTGCAACGCGCGCTTCGACGGCTTGCGACTGGCCCATGGATGGTCCTTCTCGACGAGGACGTCGTCGTCGATGTCGCGAATCGTCAGCGCGCCTTGGCGCTTGACCAGTCTCAGGACCTTGCGCAGGTCGGCCGGCGTCACCCTCTTGAACCACGACATCGGCGTCGTTTGTGAGCGTTTCATCGCGGGGGCGAAGAAGCGAAAGTCGCGGGTTGGCACGTACGAGAGCGCGTGCGTCCAGTATTCGAAGACCGTCTTGTCCTTGGATTGCGCCTGCTGAAGGTGGGCTCGCTTGTAGCGCGGGATGCGCGTGAAGAGGATGTGGTGGTGCGAGCGCTCGATCACATGAATCGTGTCGATCTGCACGTAGCCGAGGTGTTGCACCGCGGCGGTCGTCGCAGCTCCGCCTGCGCCGAAAGGATCGGGTCGATCGAGCCGCAGGGCGCGCAGCCACAGTCGCTTCGCCTGAGCTCGCGTGAGCAGTTCCGACAAGACGCCGACCCCTTCCCGCCGCGTGATCTAACCGGCCGTGGCAGGCGGTCTAGGAGCCCGTCCGAGTAATCGCTCCCGTCGCCGATGAGCCGATCGCCAGCGCCTCGCACCTGGAAAATTCCTCGGAATACCGCAAGAGTATTCGTCGGAATTTTCCAGGTGCGATGCTTGGCCCTCGACTCATCGGCTCGGTCCGGATTACTCGGACGGACTCCTGCTACGGCACCACGCCAACGGAGCATGCCTTGCGGCTTACCCCAGGGCTCGACCCTGCGATCACCTCGGTCTCGGCGACGAGGAAGTCGCCGCCTCGAGCGCGAGCGGCGTCCTGACCGCCGACTCGGACGCTCGCCAGTGGAGCCTCCGTCGGGTGTTGGCGCGACGATTCAGTCGACGCGATCGGTCAGTCCCTCGACGTCGTACGACATGACGACTCGGTCATGGGTGCGTCCCCCGCGGTCGATCACGAAGTCCTGGAGGAGCGCCTCCGGGTGAAAGCCGAGCCGCTCGAAAGTGGCGATCGCCCCCTTCTGCTCGGCGGTCATCTGGGCGACGACCTTGCGGAGGCCGAGATCACGAGCAACGCCGAAGATCTCTCCAGCCATCACTCGACCGAGGCCGTGCGACCGGTATCGCGGTCCTACCTGGATGCGAATCTCGCCGAGGTGACGTTGCCACGTGACCTGGTTGTAGTGGAGGCTCGCATATCCAGCCAGGTCGCCGGATGCCTCGGCTAAGATCGTGATCGTGCGCTCGGCGGCCATGTTCTGTACCCACTGAGCGACGATCTTCGGATCGGTGATGTCCGAGCGGAGAAACTGGAGATCCTCCTCGGGCAGCGCTCGCGCGAACGCCATGATTCGGTCTGCATCGGCGGGCGTCATCAGGCGCAGGCTGATCGGCGTGTCGTTGTCGAGGGTTATGCTCCGAGGATAGTCTCGCTTGCGTTTCGGCGTTGGCATCGCTCACTCCTGTTGTGGCTCCGACCGTTCTCACCGCCCATCGTCGGGCCGGGCGGGCTGACCCCCTACTAGTAGTCTCATACTAGTCAAAGCAACTGCGCTTGACGACCCCGGGACGACGTCCTACTGATCCTTGAGTGTCGTCCGCATGGCGACCCATAGTGCTAAGGAAGTTGGCCGGGCGCCCGCACCGCGGGAGTTGATTGAGGGTGGCCCGCCGGCCCTGGGAGCGCCGGTGGCTTCGTGAGAGGAAGGCAGCATGATCAGCCATCAACTGAATCCGCGACTGACTACCCAAGACGCCTCGTTCCTCTACTTCGAACGCCCCAACCAGCCGATGCATGGCGTAGGGGTCGCCGTGTACGAGGGCAGCATGACCCTCGGTGAGGTCACCGGGGTCATCGCAGAACGCCTGCACCTCATGCCACGATTTCGTCAGAAGGTCGTCCCCGCGCCGTTTGGGATCACCCATCCGACCTGGCAAGACGACCCCGACTTCGACATCGCCAATCACATCACGGAGGAGACGCTGCCGGCGCCGGGCGACGACCAGATGATGGCGAAGGCCATCGCAAAGCAGCTGGCCCCGCTGCTCGATCGCAGCCGGCCGCTGTGGAAGATGGTCGTGGTCCACGGCCGAGCCGATGGCAACACCGCCGTGCTTTCCATGTTTCACCACGCGATGGTCGACGGCGTCTCCGGCGTCGACTTGATGCTCGTCATTCACGACCTCAGCCGCGACGCTGCCCCGGTTCCGCCGGCCACGACGCCGTGGCAACCGTCACCCGTGCCCGACGCGTTCACGCTGATGCGCGACGCCGTGCGGGATCAGCTCGTGGCGGCGGCGGAGCGGTGGACGGATTTCCGGCCCGCCGAAGCCGTCGTCCGCGCTCAACAGACCGCCAGCGCGCTGCTCCGCTCGCTGCCAACCATGCTGCAGCCGGCACCGCGCACGTTGTTCAACGGCCCCATCTCGCGTGAGCGCGACGTCGCCTGGGCTGAGTTCCCATTCGCCGAGGTTCGGGCCATCCGCGGGTTGCTGGGCGGGACCGTCAACGATCTCGTGCTGACAATCGTGGCGGGAGCCATCGGCAAGTATTTGCGCCACCAGCAGGTGAATACCCAAGGCCTGGAGTTGCGCGCGATGTGCCCGGTGAGCATGCGGGCAGCCGGAGGGCGGGGCGCGCTCGGCAACCAGGTCTCCATGATGATCGCTCCGCTTTACGTCGGTGTCCTCGACGCGGTGGAACGGCACACCGCCGAGCGCAAGGCGATGGACCGGCTGAAAGAGGAGGATCAAGCGGGTAGTCTGTTCGCCATCACGAGGCAGGGCGACGCTGCCCCGGCGTGGGTGCAGGCGATCGCAGGGCAGATCGAGGTTCCGAACACGCTTCTCAACACGGTCTCGACGAACGTCCCCGGCCCGCAAATCCCGCTGTACATGGCCGGCCACAAGGTTCTCGGCAGCTTCGGGTGCGGAATGCTGTCGGCCAACATCGGCCTGTTCAACGCGATCATAAGCTACAACCAGGTGCTGACGATCGGCGCGACGGTCGACCCCCGGCAGATCCCCGATGTGTGGTTCTATGCCGATTGTTTGAAAGAGTCGTTCGCCGAGCTTCGGGAGGCTGCCGAGAGCGCCGCCGCCGCGGCCGGGGTGCCGGGGCTGGAAGGTCTGGGTTGGCCGAAGGGGAAGACCGAGCGGGTCCCCGTGTCCGCCACGCCGAGGTGATCGTCGAGCGGCCATGGAGTTTGCCGCTTCGTAGCTCCTCGCGCCCTTCCTCGGCGTCCGCCGTGCCGACTCGGCGTCCATTTCAATCCGCCCCGCGTGGGTTATCGATCACGAACAACCATGTCCCATCCGGCTGGCGGCGCACCACCTCCACGTTGTTGCCGGTCACGGTGACCGGCTTACCATCGGGTCCGGTCGAGGTGGCGCTCCATGCCCCTCGTAACATGGCAAGGTTCCCATCGCCGCTTTGAATTGCTCTTATCTCCCTAGTGAAATGGATATCGTCGAGCGCGAGGAAGCCCTTGAGAGCCTCCCGGATCGCCGCTCGACCGGTGACGACCTCGCCTGAGTCCAGGACAATGCTCGCATTCGGCTCATAGAGCGCGACGGCGGCTTCCAAATCTCGGTTCTTCAGCGCTTTCTCGATGAGGATGTCACACTCTTCCGGTTTGTGTGCTGGCATGTTTTCCTCCTTGGTCGTCCGGCCGACGCGCTCGTCATTTTCCCCTATTCCGAGGCTGGACCGCTCCGATTCATCCGCCAGCGAAAGTCGCAATACTTCGCGCCCTTCATGATCGTCTGCGTGCGTTCGAGCTTCACGTCCGGGTTGCCGATGACCTCCGTAACGTGAAGGTCCGCCTCGCAGAGCAGCAACGCTCCCAGCTCGGGCTCCCCCAACTGCCGGAAGAAGTCCGCGTATCGGCATCCCGTGACGTTGAAGTCGAAATGCTCGGGCGTCTGTCGTAGCGTCTCGAAGTCGACGTCCCCGCCGATCTTCGGCATCCACGCCTGTAGCATCGCATCGAACTTTTCTGAGGGACGACCGTGCATCTCCTGACCGATCTTGCCGTAGAGCTCGCGCGACCAGCCGCGGAGGGCGTCGGCGACGATCTTGTTGGCGCGCTCGGTTCCCAGCTCCTTCCGAAGCGCCCGGACGACCGGAACGAGTACCTTCGCCTGGATCTTCGTCAGCTCGAGCAGCGAAATCTTGTCACATCCAGCGAAGAATGCGTCGACGTAAGCCTGAGAGACGTCCATCTGTGTGCCCTCCCAATGGAGTGATAGCTCGTCTATTCTAAAGATTCACGCCGTTGCCGGCAGAGCCAGATGCTCGAGTATCACATCCACGCGATTCGCGAACGTATTGACGTCGACGACGGGAAGCCGCAGGTCGTGCGCAGCGGCGAGGTCTTCGCCGACCTCATGGAGACCGCGGAGTACGCAGGTCTCTGCAAGAGCTCGAACGCGCTCTTCGTGGCCGGGCGCGAGCGGTGCTCGATGTGAGAATCGTGAGCCACACGTGTTCGAATACCGAGATCGTCTGCGCGCTCGGTTGTGCGGATCTTCTCGTCGGCGTCGACGACCACTCGGACTATCCGATCGAAGTGGTGAGCCGTCTGCAGCGCATCGGTCCGGACCTCGGCGTCGACGTCGAGCGGGTCAAGCGGCTCGAGCCCGATCTCGTGTTGAGCTCCTTGACCGTTCCCGGCCACGAGAAGGTCGTCGCGGCGCTCGAGCGCGCAGGCTTGCCTCTGCTCGTGCTCGCGCCGAAGTCTCTGGCGGACGTTTACGTCGACGTCGAGAGGATCGCGCGAGCTCTCGGCGTCGGGGAGCGCGGGCGCGCGCTCGCCGCGCAAATGCGCGAAGAGCTGCGATCGGCACCGGAGACATCGACCCCGCGTCCCCCGATCCTCGTCGAGTGGTGGCCGAAGCCGGTGATCGTTCCCGGCAAGCGCTCGTGGGTCACGGACATGCTGATGATCGCCGGCGCCGCGAATCCGTGGGGGGCACGCGACTCCGAGAGCACGCCGGTCGGTGACGACGAGGTGATCGCCGCCGCGCCGCAGGCAATCGTCGTTTCGTGGTGCGGCGTCGAGCCCGAGAAGCTCCGCCCCGACGTCGTTCGCGGTCGTCAGGCATGGCGCCAGGTGCCCGCGATCGCCAACGACCGTGTCTACTGCGTGCCGGAAGCCTGGATGGGCCGCCCCGGCCCCCGCCTCGTCGAGGGCGTGCGCGCCCTGCGCGCCATCGTGCGCGACGTTCGTGGAATCGCGACGGCGTGAAAAAGCGCGACCATCCTTGGTCTGAGCCGCCAGGTCCTGTTCGCGTGCCGGTCCACACTCATCCGTGCGGCATCGAGGACCACCTCCTTTCCCGCATCGCAGCGAAGGAGTAGGGACGGGAATGCCTCCTCGTTCCAGTGATGCGCCGATCGCCGCGCGAGCGCAGTACGACGAGCGTCTAGCGGAGCGGCTGATTCTGGACGAGCTCTTCGACCTGTCGCTCTATCGGGAGCTGCGCAAGCACTCGAGCGACGAGGTTCGCAAGACCCTCGACGACCTCATCCCGATCGAATCGAGGCATTTCTCGTTCTGGCAAGATTTCTTCGACATGCGCCGGAGCCGGCTCGACTTCGGGCGGCGACTGAAACTTCGATTCCTCTCGCTCGTTGCGCGCGTTTTCGGAACGCTCGGCATCGAGATCATCCTGGAGGCGATCGAGGTCTACGGGATTCGCAAGTATCTCTCCGTTTGGGACACGTACCATGACGGACCGCTCGGTGCGGCGGTGCGCGAAGTGCTCGACGATGAGTTTCGTCACGAAGACGAAGTGGTCACGCAGCTCACCGAACGGAAGATCAACCCCGAGCGGATTCGCGACATCTTCCTCGGGCTCAACGATGGGCTCGTCGAGATCCTCGGAGCCGTGAGCGGATTCTTCGCGGCGTTTGCGAGGCCGATCACCGTGCTACTCGCCGCGCTGACGACCGCGGTAGCGGGAGCGTTCTCGATGGCGGCGGGCGCGTACGTCGCGACGAGCTCGCAAGAAGAGGTGGCGCAGACCGAGCGGCGAAGGGACGAGTTCTTGAGCCGCGAGCCGTCGACCGGTGCGAAGGGGGGAGAGACCGCTCTCACCTCCGCGATGGTCGTCGGCGTGAGCTACCTGGTGGGCGCTCTCGTGCCCGTCTTTCCCGTCATGCTCGGCGCCAAGACGATCCTAGCGCCTGCGATCGTCGGCGGAGCGATGACGCTGCTCGTCTCGCTAGTGCTTGCGTTCCTTTCCGGCATGGACGTGCGCAAGCGCGTGCTGACGAACCTCGTGATCGTCGCGGCCGCCGTGGGCGTGACGTATCTCGGCGGTCTCGTGCTGAGCGCCGCGTTCGGCATCTCCGGGTGAATCGGCACGTGAGCCCTGCTGCGCCTCGGTGGCGGCACCGGTCGGCACGACGTCGGCGCCTGCATGGCGGGCGGATTCAGCACGACGCTCGTGCAGGGTTCTGGGATCTCGCGCTCGACGAGTTCAAGAGGTCCCTTGGGACTTCGCACTTCGACTGCACGCATCTTCGCCATCCGTTCCTCCTACTCCCCGTTCATTCACCGAGATCGCGCGGGGAAGCCCTGGCCACGATGCCCAAGGATCGGGGGTCGAGTCTCGAGGTACCAATCGGGGCGAGGCGAAGCCAGTGGGGTTCGATCTGGTCGTGACACGCATTTTGCCCCGCCGACCGCAAGCCCGGCGCGGAGATGGATGGATGATTCTGGAAGCCGATCGGCAAAGACCGTTCGAGCTCGTTGTACTGTCAGCGGACGCTGATGTAGCAGAGAAGCCATGACGCGAGCCGCCGGAGATTCCAAGAAGGCCCAGGCGCTCGCGCAGCAGGTCGGCGTCGACTTCGGCGCGGCGATGACCGTGGCGCTGGCGTACATCGGCGATCGGTTGGGGATCTTCAAGGCGATGGCCGACGGCGCGCCGATGACCAGTTTGGACATCGCGCGGCGCACGCACCTCGATGAACGATACGTGCGCGAGTGGGCGTCGACGATGGCGACAGCCGGATATCTCGACTACAGCCCCGCCGATGCCACCTTCCGAATGAACACCGAGCAGGCGATGGTGCTCGCCCGCGAGGACAACACGTTCTTCACGGCGGGCGCCTTCCAATACGCGGTCACCTGTTACCGACAGATTTCGAGATTGACGGAAGCGTTCCAGCACGGCGGCGGCGTTCCGTTTGCGGACTTCGGCCCGGAAATCGTGGAAGCGATCGAACGGCTCTTTCAGGCGGGCTACGAAACCTGGGTGGCGGCGCAATGGATACCCGCGGTGCACGACGTTCACGAGCGATTGAGCACGGGAGGCGAGGCCGCCGAAGTCGGCTGCGGGGCGGGTCAATCGATCATTCCGGTCGCCTCGGCGTACGCAAATTCGCGGTTCTTCGGTTACGATGTCGACCTCCGCTCGATCGAGCGGGCACGGCAGAAAGCCGCTCGATCCGGAGTCGCGGAGCGGATTTCGTTCGAGCGGATCGCGGCGGAGGATCTTCCGTTCGTAGATCGCTTCGACCTCGTGATGGCCTTCAACTGCGTGCACGACATGGCGCGCCCGCGAGCCGCGCTGGCCGCGATTCGACGCGTCCTGAAGCCGGGTGGTGTCTTCCTTTGGTCCGAAGCGGACGCGTCGGACAACCTGGAAGAGAACCTGAACCCGGTGGGGCGTATGCTCTACGGCGCGAGCACGATGCATTGCATGACCGTGTCGCTCGCCGACGGCGGCGAAGGTCTCGGGGTCGTGGTCGGGGAGAACAAAGCTCGGAGGATGGCTATCGAGGCCGGGTTCACCAGCTTCGAGAAGCTGAAGATCAAGAACCCGTATCACCAAGTCTTCCTGGCTCGTCGATAGCTCCTCCTGACGCGCCGCCGCCGGATCAAAGCGGGACGAATCGGCGGAGCTTTCCCGTCCCCGGCCGCCTCTCGAGGGCGTCCACGGTGCGAACCTCGCGCGCGAGGGGCCGTTCGTCGACTCGACGCGCTACCTCCGGATGCGCGGAACGAACGTAATCCGCCCGTCACCCACTTCGATCGACTCGAGCCGGGCGATGAAGCTTGCTGCCAGCGGCTCCTCGTAGAGATCCTTCGCCAGATTCCTGTTCCGGAGCTTCCCGACGATCCACTCGGGGACGGTCTCTCCTTTGACGGAGGCCGACCGCAGCGTGATGATCAGCACCCCGTTCTCCAGAGTGACTGCAAAGGCGGCCGAGCCGTTAAACCAGCGGTCCGGATACCCCATCCGCGCGAGCGGAACGGAGAGGTCGGCCCGGATCTCCCCGTCCCCGATCGAGAAGCGTGCTCGTCCGCCGAGCCGGCTGAACTTGGGACTGCGAGCGACGAGGGCCGTGAGCTCGTCACCGGTAAGCACCAGTGGCTCCACGGGGGTCTTGTTGCGGACGGCGTGAGCGAAGCCGGCGAGCCGTCCGTCGAGTGCACCAAACTCTGCCGGGGAGAGCGCCGACTCCCCAAGATCGAGCGGCGTCACCTCGGTGTAGGCGGCGACGACCCTGTGAATCGCGTAGCGGTAGGCGAGGTAACCGCCGCCACCGGCCACCACCGCCAGAACGACCACCGTAACGAGCGCCCAGAAGAGGCAACCACGAGTCTTCCTGGTGGGCGTCGCCGGCGAGATCTCTGGCTGCTCAGCGGTCATCGGGGCGCCACGCCGGGTGCTCTTGAAGCGGGGCTTCGATTTCCACGGCGGTCTCCTTCAGTGCCGCCGTCTGGTGGGCGGCGACGATCACGCTTCGACGGCCGGTCTTCTTCCAGGGCGAAGATCGAAGCTTCCTACTACCTCGAAGCCGCCGCCCGCAACTACGTCACGGCTTCCTTGCGGCCTCATGCTTCCGATCTTTACGTTCTCGGTGCCGAACCACGACCCCGCTATCGCTTGATCCCGTTTCGCTGGTGAACTTCGCGCGTTGACCCCGCAAGCGATCACGCCTTCAGCCCTACGATCTGCCGTGGTAGCGTTGCGTACGGCGGCTGCGGCTGACGAACGACCGTGAAGCAGGAAACCGTACGCTGCGCGATTGCCGGTGGCGGGCCCGCGGGAATGATGCTCGGCTTCTTACTCGCGCGAGCCGGCGTCGACGTCTTGGTTCTCGAGAAGCACGCCGACTTTCTGCGGGACTTTCGCGGCGACACGATTCATCCGTCCACCCTCGAAGTCATGCACGAGATCGGTCTACTCGAAGGCCTGCTCGAGCTTCCCCATCAAGAGGTCCGCACGCTGAGCGTTCAGATCGGCGACGAGACGGTGGCGGTCGGCGATTTCACCCATTTGCCGACCCGTTGCCGCTTCATCGCGTTCATGCCGCAGTGGGATTTCTTGAGCTTCCTCGCCGAGCGCGGCGGTCGCCTCCCGAGCTTCAAGGTGCTGATGGAGGCGGAAGTCACAGGCCTCGTCGAAGAAGCCGGCGCGGTCGTCGGACTCCGGGCGAGCACGGCCGCTGGTCCGCTCGAGGTGCGCGCGCGGCTGGTCGTCGGGGCCGATGGGCGACACTCGACCGTACGGGGAGCAGCTGGTCTTGCCGTCCACGAGCTCGGGGCACCGATGGATGTTCTTTGGTTTCGGATCTCTCGAAGGCCTGAGGATCCCGGCGACACGATGGGTCGCTTCGAGACCGGACAAATCTTCATCTTCATAAACCGCGGCGAGTATTGGCAGTGCGGCTGCGTGATCCCCAAAGGTTCAATCGAGCGGTTGAAAGAACAGGGCGTGGAAGCCTTTCGCGCGCGCGTCGCGAAGAATGCACCGTTTGCCGCGGGTCGCACCGGCGAGATCGCCGATTGGAGCTCGATCGACCTGTTGACGGTGCGCGTCGACAGGCTGCGGCGGTGGCATCGCCCGGGGCTCCTTTGCATCGGCGATGCCGCGCACGCCATGTCGCCGATCGGCGGAGTCGGCATCAACCTGGCGATTCAAGACGCGGTCGCGGCAGCGAACCTACTTGCATCGCCGCTGGCCGCCGATCGGCTGATCGCCGCAGACCTCGAGCGCGTCCAGCGCCGGCGCGACCTGCCGACACGCATCACGCAGGGGCTTCAGTTGCTCATTCAGAATCGGGTCATCACGAGGGTCTTGGCGGCCGACGGAAAGATCTCGCCGCCGCTTGCGGTTCGCTTGCTCGCGAAGTTGCCGGTGCTTCGTCGGATCCCGGCACGCCTCATTGGAGTAGGCGTTCTGCCAGAGCACGTGACCGCTCCGGCGGCAGGGGGTTGAGTCGTGTCGACGTGCGGAGCAAGACCGCCGTGCCGCGTCGACATCCGCGACACATCAACGGGCGAAGACTGGCGGCGCCTCCCGCAGCAGAGCCTCCGGCACCTCCGTCAGGGCGCCGGAGCGCACTTCCACCTGAACCCTGCGGTACGTAGTGCCGTAGACGGAAGCGACGATGTATCGCCCGGGAGCGGTAGGACGTACGACCGGCTCCTCACCGGTTCGTCCGTCTCGATTGTCGACGTCCGCCTCCAAGAGACGGCCGTCGTCGGAGTAGAGGTCGTACGGCCGGCGAAGGTTGTAGTAGGTATCACGTCCGATCACACGAAGATCGGTGTCGGTCTCGACTTTTAGATAGCCGACGCCTGTCACGAAGTTCAGGTCACCGGCCGGTGCCGCATGCGGGATCGCGTCTTTCCACGATACGGCCGCAGGAGGTACCCGCGTCGCGCACCCGAACAGCGCCACCAAACCGGACGCGAGTAACGGTACCGGATCGAGCAGCGCGTGGTTGTTCCGGGCGAAGTTCATACACGGAATCTAGCCGCTGTGCGGCAGGAAGAGTACTAGCATTTGGAAACGGCGCTAGGAGTCCGTCCGAGTAATCCGGACCGAGCCGATGGGTCGAGGGCCAAGCATCGCACCCGGAAAATTCCGACGAATACTCTGTGGTATTCCGAGGAATTTTGCGGTGCGAGGCGCCGGCGATCGGCTCATCGGCGACGGGCGATTACTCGGACGGCTCCTAAGGCGAAACAGTCCGTCGGACCCAGCGCATTTCCCCGGGGCCGACGACGATGTCGAGGAGGACATCGCTTCTCCTTCTCCACCACGAGCCGGCCCGCTCGGTCCGCCTTTTCGCTTCCGGATCCCACGCGCCGAGGTTCAGCGCGTAGACTCCGTCGGGGGCGTTCCCGGGCAGCTCGACCACACGCTTCTCCTTGACGATCTCGCCGGCTTCCCAGGTCGTAGTCGTGCGGGCATGGGCTCCGAGCAAGTAGTCGTCCTGGAAGCGGAACCCCGGTCCTTCGAAGTGAGCGTAAATTGCGTAGTCGACGGCCATCTTTCGCGCCGCGCACCAGTAGTAGGTGATCTCGAACCGCCTCGGGTCCAGCGCCCGCCAGTCGTACCCGACGAAGACGAGGTCGGGCCCGAAC
The DNA here is from genome assembly GCA_963712515.1 of uncultured delta proteobacterium. Lineage (GTDB taxonomy): Bacteria > Desulfobacterota > Binatia > JACPRU01 > JACPRU01 > CAVQIG01. The sequence goes on along the minus strand of CAVQIG010000009.1, from coordinate 510,624 downwards.
CGCCAGCCTACGAGCGTCTGCGGCTCGAACCGACTGGCCGCGATCCGCTCGATATCTTCGAGCCGTTCCCGGTCGTCCCGCCTTCGGTAGAGGCTGGCAAGGTGGAGGAGGGGGCGATTGCTCCAAGGCTCGCGATCGACCTCAACGCGGAGGCGCCGTTCGAGCATCTCGGAAGATGTGGGATCGGAAAGGACCGGAAGCTCGATGGGGACGCCGCTCTCGCCGGCATCCCGACGCGTCCCGAAGATCGCGATCTCTCCGACCGACCAGCTGCGCTCCGGATGAGCCTCGAGAAGCACGAGGCGCAGCCAACGGGCGCGCCGTGGGGCGAAGAGGACCATCTGTACGTTGTCCGGGAAGATCGAGACCTGTCCATTCGGCCGGAAGGTCACCGGGAAGTTCCACCGCGCCTCCTTGACGAGCTGCCACGCAGAGGCGTCGCTGGAAGCCTCGACGCGCACGTGATGGAACGCATCGCCCGGCCGCTCGCCGAGGGCCAGGTAAACTCCTGAGATCTCCTCTTCGGTTCCGAGATCGATGGTGAGGACCGGGCGAGGTGAGTCCGACGGAGCCGACCAGTAGGTCCAGGGGTCGCCGTCGAGGACGAGGCTCGCGTCGTCGCCGTTCACGCTGGCGGACGCCCGCCACCTGGCGCGGGACAGCGCAGAACGTCGCACGCCGTCGTAGCGGAGCGGCCAGTAGACTTGGTAGCCGGGGATCCGCGTCTCGGTGAACTTCGCATCGAGCGCGTCGAGCGTGGTCGCAGCCGTCGATCCCGGCTCGTCTCTGACCACGATCGCCGGATCGCGGAAGTCGACCTCGGCCATCGGGTAGTAGCGCTCCGCGTAGTCGGCGAGGACCACCCGCTCTTTGGCGAAATAGGTGGCGACGGCCGCATCGCTGTAGTCGGCGTATGCGAAGCGGATGCCGGAGCGTACGAGGTGCTTGGCGAGCGCCTCGATCGGACCGGCGGTGTAGCGTGCGCTCGCCGTCCGGAAGTCGTGCCGGAGCTTCGCCGTCTGGGCGCCGTAGAAACCGACCACCGCCACTAGGAGCGCGGCGCCGAGGGCGCGCTGGCGCTCGACGAGCCAGGCGATGCCGAGCCCGGCGAGCGGGATCGACGCGGAAGCGATCGGCAGAAGGTAGCGGCCGATCTGGAAGCGATTCGGCAAGGTGATGACGTAGACGCCGACGGTTGCGATCGTGAGGAGGAAGAGCGCCGCGCGCGGGCTCGCGTCGCGGATCCGGCCCCTTGCGATCGCCAGCCAGGAGTGGCGAAGTGCGACGGCTCCAGCGACGAACCCGGCCAGGGCCACCGCGGCGAAGGCCCGGCCGGCCCAGCCGAAGAGCCAGACACCATGGAGGTCGCGCACGCCGAGAATGTTCGGCACTCCGACCGCGAGCGCCCAGGCGAGCGTGGCGAGGCGGGGCGGCGCGTCCGGGAGCGGGCCGACGAGGGAAAACGACGCGAAGCCGTGGCGCCAGTTGTAGACCCAGAGCGGCAGGCTCGCGCAGAGGAACGCGCAGAGCGCGATCCAGGCCGAGGGACGCAACGGCAGTCGTGGGTCGGCGAGCAGGAGATAGAAGCCTACGACGACGAAGTAGGGGAGCACGAGCCAGTTCGTCCAGAAGGCAAGGCCGGCGATTGCGCCGATCGCGACCACGTGCCATGCGCGACTCTTGCTCGACATCGGCTCGTAGACCATCCGAAGCGCTAGCCAGAGCAGTGTCGTCCCGAACGCCAGGGTTGCCGGGTAACCCCCGCGCGCCGTGATCTCGAAGAATTGAAGCTCGGCGGGTGCGACCGCGCAGAGGAGGACGGCGATAGCCGCGGCGATATCCCCGCCGGCGCCGGCGCAGAGCCTCGTGACGAGGGCGACGGCCGTCGCGAACGCGGCCCACCATGGAAGCAGGCCCGCCGAAAGCACGCGATCGCCGACGCCGAAGAGCGCGAAGAACGGAGCGACGACGAGCGGCTCGAGCGAACCCATGTAGCTCTGGCCCCAATAAAAGGCGTAGAAATTGCCGCGCAGAGCGTGCATCGCCATCAAGGCGACGACGGCGTTGTCGCTGAAGCTCTTGCCCTCGGCGGCGGCGGCGACCCACATGCGGATGGCGATGCCGAGCACGATCCCGGTGGCGGCGATCGCACGCAGAGGACGCCGGCGAGAGGCTCGAGCCTCGGGAGGAGGAAGGCGGAAGCGGTCAGACACCTCTATTGAGTACCGCAAGGAATCGAGGTAGGCACGTTGCGCCAACGGTGTCCGAGCCCATCCGCGATCCGTCTTTCCGAAGCTCGGGTCTTCCGCGCCGGATCAATTCCGCTCTGGACGCCGGGCAACGGCCGACCGCAGGACCGTGGGCTCGTTGTTAAGGGGCGCACCGTGGGGGGACCAACCGAATGGGGTGACGACGAAGAGCCCTCGCGGGTCCGACCCCGGCCGCGCATGAGTCGGTTGGCGCAAATCCTTCTCGCCTTCGGCGGGATGATATTGCTCGCGGGTGTCGGCATCGGGGTTGCGATCCTGGCCGCCAGGCGAGCGAGTGCGCCGTACCCGATCGCCGTGTTCCAGCGACCGCTCGTCGAGATCGTCATTCAAGGCGCTCCCGAGCGTCTCCCGACGGATACGCCAACAGCAGTCCCGACGCCGAGCCCGACGGTAGAGCCGACACCCCCTCCGTCTCCGACGCTCCCCGACGTCGGATCGGCCTCGCCGACGGCGCCTGCGCCGGAAGGACCATAGCGCTCCTCCTGCTCTCGGGTTGCCGGGGCGCAAGGGCGGGCGGGTGGTGCGGCGATCATCGACGTCATCGTCGGCTTCTTGCGCTCGCGGCGTTCGCTCGCAACCTATCGGTAGCGCAAAGTTAGCTGCTCGGGCGATTGACGATCGCGATGCCGGCCGCCACCGCGGCCACCGCGATGATGAGACGAACCGTGATCGGCTCATGGAGCAGCAGCACGCCGGCGAGCAGCCCGGAGATCGGCGTGAGCAGCGTGAACGACGCCAGCGGCGTGGCCGGGTAGTGTCGGATCAGCCAGAACCACAGCAAGTAGCTCGCGAACGTGATGATGACGGTCTGGAACGAAAGCGGAAGCAGCGACGTCGAGGTCAGCTTCACGGGCCAGGGCTCGTCGACGAGCGCCGACGCGACCCCGAGGAGCACGCCCGATATTGCCAGCTGGTAGAAAAGCGTCTTCTCGGCCTTCGCCGTCGACAACCGCGTCGCGCGGATCGCCAGCGTCGTCGCGCCCCAGAGCACGGCGGCGGTTACCCCGAGCGCGTCGCCGATCCATTGTCGCTCGCCTGCCGCGGGCGCGTGGAAACCTTCGGAAAACGCCCAGGCAACGCCGGAGAAGGCGGCGATCAGACCTGCGAGTTGCAAGGGGGCGAGGCCCTCGGTTCGGGCGATGAACGGCATGCCGAGCGCGACGACGAACGGCGCGAGGTAGATGAAGACGATCATGCGGGACGCCGCCGTGAACTGCAGGCCGACGAAGATGCAGCCGAATTCCGCGGCGAAGAGTGCTCCCGCGAGGAGGCCACCCGCGAGCGTGCCGTCGCGGTCAAGAAGGGGAATACCGCGCCAGCGCGCCCAGAGCGCGACGAGCAGCGCGGCGCCGAGCGAGCGAGCGCTCGCCTGCATCAACGGTGGAATCTCGGTGAGCGTGACCTTCGTCGCGACGTGATTCAGTCCCCACAACGTGCAGCAGAGCAGCAGGCACGAAACGGCGGTGGCGTCGAGTTGGCTCTTGCGTTCGATCGTGGGGGTGACGCTCGCACCGGCGGCGGTGCGGGCCGGGTGGTGCAGAGAACGCATTGCCGATCTGAGGGCCACCGATGCGGGGGTTGCCGTTCAGCTCTGCGACGAGCCGCGATCCCGGGTGGTGAATGCAGCCCGAGCGGCGTGAGCGTCGCGATGGGTCGCGGTGAGTGCGCTCTGGTCTGCGTCGGCGAACGACGTCGCGCGGTGAAGTGCGCCTGCGGTCGCGTTCACGGCTTCCTTGACGATGCGGGTGGCGACGGGAGGCATCTCCGCGGCCCGACGAGCGAGGTCGCGCGCGACCTCGACCGCCCGTCCGGGCTCCGCCACCTCCTCGACGAGCCCCCACAGCGCCGCCTGGTCCGCCCCCATGCGCTCGCAGAGAATCGTGATCCGCTTCGCGCGCGCGGGGCCAACGAGGCTCACGAGGCGCGGCAGTGCCCCCCATTGGAGGTTGAGCCCGATCCGCACCTCGGGAACATAGAGGTACGCGTCGCGGGCGATCACCCGCCAATCGCAGGCGATGGCCAGAGCGACTCCGGCGCCGACCGCGAGACCTTCGATCGCCGCGATCGTGATCTGCGGCATGTCCTCCCATGCCCTGCAGAGCCGAACCCCGCCGTGGAACTGCTCGCGCGCGGCGACGTCGCTCGCCGGGCGGGTCCACGTCTCGGGATCGCGCAGGTCGATGCCGGCCGAAAAGGCCTCGCGGGTGCCGGTGACGACGACCGCGCGAGTCTCGAGATCGTCGTGGAAGCCGCGCGCCACGGCCGTCAGCTCGCGAATCAGCGTCTGGTTGAAGGCGTTCAAGCTTCCGCCGCGATCGAACCGCACGACGGCGACCGCCCCTTCCCGTTCGACGGATACGATTCGGTCCTTCATGAGAACTCCTTCCGCTCCGGTACTCTTTAACGCGGAGCACCGGAAACTTCGAGATCCGTGCGGAACGGGCGCGATCCTTGACGGGCCACTGCACGAGAGCGACAACGTGGCCGGCGTAACGCGCGATGCGCGCCGCGCGCAGCTGCCGAACGGAGGTCAACGATGATGACCGGACAACCTCGACTCGAACGACGAGCCTTTCTCGTCGCCGCCGCGATGCTCCTGGCGCTCGCCGCCACCGCCGCATCGCCGCGCCTCGCCGTCGCCAAAGGAGATCAGGTTCAGGTGGTCTTCTCGCAGAAGCTGCCGAACGTTCCCGGAAAGACCCTGACGGCCGTAGCCGTCGACTACGCACCGGGAGGAACGTCCAAGCCCCACCATCACGCGGGCGTGGTGTTCGCGTACGTGGTCTCGGGCGAGATCCGCTCGCGGGTCGACGAGGGTGATGCGCGCGTCTACAAGGCGGGCGAGTCGTTCTTCGAAGGCCCGGGCGCGCACCACGTCGTGAGCGAGAATGCGAGCCGCAGCAAGCCCGCAAAGCTGCTCGCCGTATTCGTGGCGGACGACGGGGCCGATCTGACCACCTTCGATCCGTGAAGAGCATCGATCACCCGGCGACCGGGCGACGAAAGCTCCGCTTCGGTTTGTGGTACGCGTTCCGCAATCCGGCCGAATGGCGGACTTCCTACGAGAACCTGTACGCCGAGGTGCTCGAGCAGATCGCCTGGGCGGAGACGATCGGTTACGACGACGTCTGGCTGACCGAGCACCATTTCGTCGACGATGGGCATGCCCCATCGCCGCTCGTCCAGGCAGCGGCGATCGCGGCTCGGACGAAGAAGATCCGGATCGGCACAGCGGTGCTTCTTCTTCCGCTCTACCATCCGGTCCGCGTCGCCGAGGACGGCGCGACCGTCGACATCCTCTCGGGCGGGCGCTTCGAGCTCGGCGTTGGGATCGGGTATCGGGTCGAGGAGTTCGCCGGCCTCGGCGTCTCTCGCAAAGAGCGTGGGACACGAATCAACGAAGGCCTCGAGATCATCCGACGGCTGTGGGAAGGCGACACCGTCACGTTCCACGGGAGACATTTTCGGATCGAGGACGTGCGCCTGGCTCCGATGCCCGTGCAGCGGCCGCGGCCACCGATCTGGGTCGGCGGATTCGGTCCCGCCGCGGTCCGCCGCGCCGCTCGACTCGGGGACGGCTACATCGGCACCGGTCAGATGACACCGCTCGCGGAGAGCTACCGCGCCGAGCTCGGTGCGCTCGGCAAAGACCCGGCGAAGGCGCGCCTCGCCGGGGGCCACTTCTGGCTCATCGTGGCCCGCGATCCCGAGAAGACGTGGCGGGAGATCGCGCCCCACGTTCGCTATCAGGTGAACCTGTATGCGCAGTGGCTCGACAAAGCGGGACAGAAGCTCTTTCCGCACCTTGCCGACGACGAAGCGCTCCGCGCCAGCGGCCTCTTGGACATCGTCACACCCGAAGCCGCGGTCGGGCGCATCGACGAATACGTCGCGGCGACGGGGATCGAGCGCTACTACACGTGGACGATCCCGCCGGGCTTCCCGGTGAAGCGGATGAACGAGCACCTCGAGCTCTTCGCAACGAAGGTCATGCCGCACTTCCGCGGATGATAGATCCGCGTGCTTCCTTTCTTCCGTCACACGGCGCCGGTGTCGCGGATCCGCACGATGTCTTCCCACGAATAGCCGGCCTCGAGCATCACTTCCTCGGTGTGCTGGCCGAGCTCGGGAGCAGGCGGAGCCGTTTGTCGAACGTCGCCGTTCAGCGAGATCGGCGCGCCGGTCATCACCATCTTCCCTGCGGCCTCGTGTTCGACTTCGACGACGTAGCCGTTCACCCGCGCCTGCTCGCTCGCCATTACGCTTCTGTAGTCGACTACCTCGGTGGCGAGGATGTCCGCGTCGTGGAACTCGACGAGCCACTCGCGCTTTTCGAATCAAATCAAGCGCGCTCGCCGAGGACCGGCGCCTCGTCACGCCAGCCGTCGACCGCGTATACCTTCACCGCCTCACGTCTTCCTTTGACCGGCGTACCGCCGAGAAAGCGGCCGCTGACGCGGTGCTCGACCGCCGCCCACGTCGATTCGCTCACCACGATGAGAGCATCGAGGTCCTTGGTGAGGCCCTCGACGCGAGACGCCACGTTCACCGTGTCCCCGATCGCCGTGTACTCGAGCCGCTGCGCAGACCCGAGCGTTCCCACCACCGCTTCGCCCGTGTGGATGCCGATGCCGGCACGAAGCGGCGCTCCGAGTCGCCGTTCCCAGCGGGCCGACAGCTCGCGGAGGTGCTTGCGAGAGTCGAGAGCCGTCGCTACCGCTTGCTCGGCGTGGTCGGCTTGATCGACCGGCGCGTTGAAGAGCGCCATCACGGCATCGCCGACGAACTTGTCGACGGTGCCGCCGTGCGCGAACACCGCTTCGGTCATCCCCGTCAAGTAGTCGCGCAAGAGCTCGGCGACCTCTTCCGGCTCCAGGCGCTCGGAGATCGAAGTGAAGTTGCGTAGATCCGAGAACAGCACCGTGATCGTCCTTCGCGAGCTGTCGAGCGCGTGCTCGCGGTGCCTCACGATCTCGTTCGCCACGGCGGGTGAGAAGAAGCGCGACAGGCGCTGCTTCTCGCGGCGCTCGCGGACGAAGTTCGCAAACACGGTCGCGCCATAGCCGCCGACGAGAACCAGCGGGACCGGGACTTGGTCTACCCAGACGTTCGCGGTCGCAAACGCGACGAAGCCGCCTGCGATCCAGGAAAGGACGGCGGTTGCGACGAGCCCGAGCGCCGCCAGCGGGCGCAACCGCTCGGTCGCCAGCAGCACGAACACCGACGCGGCGAACACGGCCGCGAGCATCGCCGGGCGGGGGACGCGCCGTAGGGCGATACCCTGGAGGAGGGTCTCGAGCAGGTTGGCGTGTATCTCGACTCCGGGCATCGTTCCCTGCGGGGCGAGCGGGGTTGGAAAGACGTCGTGCAGGGCGGGACTGGTGGCACCCACGAGCACGATCTTCCCGGCGAGGTCTTCGGCTGAAACTTCGTGCGAGAGCACCCGGTGGTACGGGACGGTTCGAAACGTCGTGGGCCCGCCGCGGAAGTTGATCCAGACGGCGTTCTCGGTGGGCAACGGCGCGGCGCGGATGCCGGCCTTGGCGGCGAGACGATAGAGGAGCAGGTCGAAGGCCGGGAACGCCCGGCGCTGATGCATCTGGGTGAGCGCGCCGGAGCGCACGAATGCGTCCTCGTCGCGCGCGAAGTTAATCGGGCCGAAGCCCGCAGCGCCGGCACGAATCTCCGGCAGCGGGGGATTCATGTCGGTCTTGGTCACCCTCCCGTCCGTGACCTCGGTGATGTCCGCTGCGAGCACGACGTTGCCCCCCGCGGCGACGGCGCGCGACAGAGCCGTGTCGTCCTCGGGTCCGAACAGCGAAGGCTCGGTGAACAAGAGATCGACGCCGATCGCCGCGGGCTTCGCCGCGCTCAGGACGTCGAGGAGCTGCGCGTGGAGCTTCCGCGGGAACGGCCAGGCGATGTCGAGCTCGTCGAAGTCGTCCTCGTCGATCGCGACGATCACGATCGGCGCGCGCGGCAGGCGTGATCCGCGCAGATGGAACTGGCCGTTCAGCGCCTGTAGCTCGAAGCGCTCGAGCGCGCCGGAGAGGAGCAGTCCCGCCGCGAGCGAGCCGAGGACGGCGACGCGAATCGCGAGCCGCCGTCGCCTCAGTAGGTCCACGCGAACTCCAACGTCACCACGTTCCGCGTGAAGCTGAAGGGGTCGAGGTTCGAGATCGCGTCGGTGCGCTGATAGTAGAGCGTGACATCGAGGTTCCGAGGCAACGGGTACGTCACCCACACCAAATGGTTGTACTCGGTGTCGAACCGCTGGACCGTGCCAGGCGCGTCAGTCGGGAAGTCGGTGTTGGCGTACTGGTAATTGCGAAGTTGGACGTCGAAGCTGTAGTTGACGCGCAAGTCGTACCACGGGAGCGTGTACTGCCCGCCCGCGAGCACGCGGTTTCCCAAGTAGCGAAAGTTCTTCCCGTCGGTGTCGTCGTAATCGAATTGATAGCCGAGGCGCAGGAGATGCCGGTCGGAGGAGAAACGGAAGATGTGGAACAACCCGGCGATCCACTCCCGGCCGGTGCGGTCGTCATCGGGCGAGATGTCGCCCTGATTCGCGTAGCGCTGGTCCTGGAACTGCAGCTGAATCCCCGAGATCTGTCCCGCCCATACGACGCTCGCCCAGGGCGCGACGGCATGGCGCTGGACGTATTCGCGGCCGCCGAGGGTTAGATATTCGAAGCTGTACTCGTTTGCGACGTGATACGGAAGACCTCGGACGATCCCCCCGTAACCCGCGGCGAGACCGCCGAGGTTGTCGATGAGATTGAGTCCCGAAACGTCGCTGTTGAAGGTCGAGAAGAACGAATAGGTAGCCGTAGCATCGAATGCTCCGCTGCGGAGAAGCGAGTAGTCGCCGCGCAGCGCGACCAGCGCCCCAGGGCTCGCTGCCTGGCGGTTCTGCAGCTCGGCGAGCTCCGGGCCGTTGCCGCCGCTTGGGACGACGGCGACGTTGTCGTCGTAGTAACCGCCGAAGCGGAACACCAGGCCGAGTCGCTTCTCGCCCGCGCGAGTGCCGAGCGCCGCGGCGCGCAGGCGCTCGGCGGGGCCTGTCAGCGGCGAGGCGGGCTGAAGGCGCAGCGCCTCCTCGATCTGCGCGGTAGCCTCGGCCGGCTGTCCGAGCCGGACGAGGGCGAGCGCGGAGTAGAAGCGCGTGAGCTCTGCGATCTCCGGATCGTCGCTCTTCGCGGCGCGAAACGCGCTGATCGCCCCCGCGTAGTCGCCGCTCCGGTAGCGCAGCATCCCGACGTAGTAACCGAGCCGGTCGCGCGAGGGATCCTCGCGGAACGCTTGCTCGAGGAGGGGTCGCGCCTGGTCGTCCTGCCCGAGATGGAAGTAGACTGCGCCGAGCTGGAAAGGAATCGCCGGATCTCCTGGCGAGAACCGGCTCGCCTCACGAAACGCCGCCGCCGCGTCCTCGAGACGCCCTTGGGCGACGCGGACGAGGCCGGTGTAGTAGAGGGCGTCGGCATTTTCGGGGTCGAGCGCCAAGGCTTCGCCGAGCGCCTTGTCGGCCTCGTCGTAGCGCTTCGCTTGATAGGCCTCGACGGCGACGGCGACGTAGACGTCCGCTTCGGCCTTGCTCGCGGCCGCGGCTTGCCGTGCGGCGAAGAGGACGAGAAGCAGAGCGAGAAGCGGCACAAACGCGCTCCGAGCTTTGCGGGGAGACCGCGTCACGCACTTCATCGGCCTCATCGGCGTTACAGATATCACGGGCGTCACGAGTCGCTCCCGCTGGCCGCGAGAGTCCTGCCGTAAGCGCTGCCCTGATGGCTCCCTCTGGTCGCGCGAACTCTCCCGTAGGCGCCGGCTCGACGGCTACCGTCAGCAGCGAAGCGAAATTCCCGTGGTGCCCCTTCGATCCGAAATTCGCGCGGGTCCTGTCGTCGGCGCAGCCCGCGCCGTGCGCGCTGGGCGCCCCTCCCAGCCGCTGCGCCACCCCGGGCCTTCGCCCCGCATTCGCTGCGCGCGGCGCGGGCGCCGAGCGCCGACGCCACCCACGCGAATTTCGGATCGAGGTTAGCAGCGGTCCGACTTCGATTGACGCGGGCTGTGCGAGCGCTGCTCAAGCGGCGCATGAAGAGGCGTCCATGCAAGGGAGTCGAGCGGACTCCTAGCGGGCGCGTCCAGGAGAAGCGCCGCCTCCGAGCCCATGCGCTGCCGCTGGCGGCGGTGGTGGTGGAGGAGGCGGTGGTGGTGGAGGAGGCGGTGGTGGAGGCGGTGGTGGTGGCGGCGGTGGCGGCGGCGGAGGAGGTGGTGGTGGCGGTGGTGGTGGCGGTGGCGGCGGAGGAGGAGGCGGAGGAGGTGGTGGCGGTGGAGGAGGAGGCGGTGGCGGTGCCGGTGGTGGCGGCGGTGCTGGTGCTCCGGCCGCGACGATCGACGCTTTCGTCTCGTCGACCCCGATCGAAGCGGTCGACGGATCCTTTCTCACCTGCTGCCTGTCTTGAAGCGACCCGAGCTCCTTCTTTGCGCGCTCGGCCTCCTCCGAGAGATTCGTCTTCAGCCCGGCTGCGGGATGGGAATCGTGTTCCGAGGCCCGCGGTGCACGGGCGGCAGCATCTGCCGCAGTCGCCTCTTGCGGAGTCAGCCGGCGCGGCGTCGAAATCAGAACGTTGGGCCCCGAACCCCTCAGCACGACGAGCAGATTCTCGCGGAGGTCGACGCCCCGAGCTTGCCCGGGAAGAGAGACTTCGACCGGAAGGCTCACTCCGCGAGTGACCACGGTCGTCTCGAACTCGTTGTGATTGCGATTTACCGTCACGACCACGAAGCTGCCGCGCACTGCCGCGATCGCGTTAGGCGTGTGAATCTCCACCGCCTCGCCGGGCCGGAGCAACTTCTTGGCCACCTCCAGAGCGACCCGTCCTTCACGCAGGTCGACTACGGCGCGCTCGGGAGCTTCCCCGATGGTGAGGCTCGAGAGCTCGCGCACCGTGACGATCGCCTTGCCGCCGAGCAGCACGCGGATGAGGGCATGCTCGCTCGTGTCGATGCGATCCCGGCCGAAGAGGTCGTCGTTGAAGCGAAGCGGGCGCACCTGCTCGGCGCGAGCTAGATCCGCTTGGCCTTCGAGCGTCGTCACCACTCCGGCTCGCGGCTCGTCAGCGGATGCCGCCGCGGCGAGCAGCAGCGCGACCACCATCGTGGAGACGAGCACGGCGCGGCGCAGCCGGGACCGGCAAACCTCCAATCGAACCAAGACCGTCATCACGATGGCCTCCCGCCTTCGGTGACGGACGATAATGCCGTCAGGCGCAGACGCATCGACAATTTTCGGTTCCGTGTCAAGCACTGGCAGCGTTCGGTGGAGCTCGTTTCGGCACAGAACGCGGTCGGCGTGGAGGTGTTATTCCGCAAGCGCGATCACCTGCCGGTTCAGGCGGACGAGCATTTGCGACACGTTGCGGAGAAGATTCTCGAGCAGCTGGAGCTTGAGCGCGGGGTGGCTCTCGGCGAGCTCGTCGAAGGCTTCCATCGAGAGCGCGTAGCACTCCACCCGTCCATCCGCGCGCACGTCCGCCGATCGAACCCCGCGGTCGACCACGGCGAGCTCGCCGAACGTCATGCCCGGCGATAGCGTCGAGAGCCGCATGAGGCGGCCGCTCGCGAGGACGATGACCACGCTCACTTCGCCGCGGACGAGGAGGTACAGGCGGTCCGCGGGTTCACCGCTGCGGATGATGAGCTCACCCGGCGCGAAACTCTTCCTCACCAGGACCGCCTCGAGCTCTCTCACGGCCTTGGGCGAGAGACCCCGGCAGAGGCCATGCGCCGAGAGCGGGATCGCTTCGGAGCGGGGCGCGATCTCCGCCTCCCCGAGCAACCGGTTCTCGCACCACTCGAGGGCGGCGTCGAGATCGGAAAACGTCAGTAGCCGCTCCTGTCGGTCCGCTGCCGCCAGCTTTTCCTCGACCTGGCGCAGGAAGCGCCGGTGTCGTCCCGCGTCCACGAAGACCACGCCCCGGCCGGACGCCGCGAACTCGAGGACCAGGTCGGCGAAGACTCCCGCTGCCCACTCGTCGATGCGAGTGACAAGCTGGATGTCGAGGATCGCGAAGCGCAGCACCGGTTGCGCCCCGATCATCCTGGCGATGAGCGCCTCGATGACCGAGAAGACCAGATCGCCCTGCAAGTCATAGGCGCGCACCCGGTCGCCGGTTGCGTCGAGGTGCGCGCGCTGCCGCTCGTCACGTACGCGCTTCGAGCTCAGCTGGGCGAGAGTCGACTGCCGTCGAATGGCAAAGCCCGCGGAGCGCGGGACGCGCAGGAAGTGGAGGCCGAAGTCGCGCGAGAGATCCTGGCAGACGCGCATCCCGCGGACGCTGTTTCCGCGAGCGTCGAGCGGCGGCGAGAAGATGCCGATACCGAGCTGTCCGGGGAGCACGGCGAGTATCCCGCCCGCCACACCGCTCTTCGCCGGCAGGCCGACCCAGTAGAGCCACTCCCCGGCGTAGTCGTACATGCCGCAGGTGGTCATCACGCTCAACAAGTTCTCGACGAGCTCGGTCCGGATCGCGCGTTCCCCGGTGAGCGGGTTCACGCCGCCGTTGGCGAGCGTCGCCGCCATGAGGCTCAGGTCGCGACCATCGACGGCGATCGAGCATTGCCGAAAATAGAGATCCAGCGGAGCTTCCGGATCCCCGGTGAGGATGTCGAAATTGCGCAGCATGTGGGCGATCGCGCGATTGCGGTGTCCGGTTGCCTTCTCGGACTCGTACACGGCACGATCGAGCGAGAGCTCTCGACCCGCATAGAGCGAGTAGACCGAGAGCAGCCGATCGAACCTGTCCTGCGGTGAGCGGCCGGCGACGAGCGAAGCGGTTGCGATGGCGCCTGCGTTGATCATCGGGTTGAGCGGCCGGCCGCTTCCGGGCTCGAGGCTGATCGAGTTGAAGGCGTCGCCCGTCGGCTCGACGCCGACCTTTGCGTGGACGCTATCGCGCCCTACGTCCTCGAGGGCAAGCCCGTACGTGAACGGCTTGGAGATCGACTGGATCGTGAACGTCTGGCTCGTGTCGCCTACCGTGTAGAGCTTGCCGTCGGTCGTGGCGAGCGCGATGCCGAACCAATCCGGATCTGCTTTGGCCAGCTCCGGAATGTAGGTGGCCACCGTGCCTTCGCGAAGGGTAGCGTGTCTGCGATGGAGGCTCTCGAGATAGGTTTGGATCGGCGAAGTGACGCCGGCGTCCACGGCCGGCCTGTCGAATGATCGAGCTCGAAGCGACACCAGCTACCCCTACACCTCTAGGCTTCAGCGAGGCTACCTCGGCCGCTAGCACGGCCGAGCCGATTCGCGACTAACGGAAGCGAACTAGGATGCACGCTCCTGGGGCGCGGGAAGAAGCATCGGTTGTGCCAGAAAAAAAACTACGCGGAATGGACTACGACCTACGTCGGCGCGCGGCGCATGCCTCGAAAACCGGCATTACACGACTACCGAACGGGCGCGATCAGCTCGTTCGTGGGAGTTTGGCGAGATGCTTGTTGATCTGCTTGAACAGCGTTTCTTTCGAGACCGGCTTGACCAGATAGGCGTCGAGGCCCGCCTCGAAGCTCTTCCTGGGATCTTCCTCGTGCGCGAATGCTGTGATGGCGATGATCGGGGTGCGCTTTAGGGTGTTGGCGCGCTCCCAGTTGCGGATCTCCCGGGTCGCCCAGTAGCCATCGAAGTGTGGCATCTGGAGATCCATCAAAACGAGGTCGTAGGTGAGCATCCGAAAGAGGTCGGCGGCGATACCGCCATCGTGGGCGACGTCCACTTGGTAATCTGGTCCCTCGATGATCGTGCGGATGATCCAGGCGACGTCCGGCGTGTCTTCGGCCAGGAGGATTCGGAACCGTTTCGGCGGCTGTGCCTCTTTCACCTCGAGGTTCAGCGTGGCGGCGATGGCGCTTACGACCGCGGCCCGCGCCAATGGCTTCCCCACGTATGCCGCAACGCCCGACTTGCGCGCACGGGGCAGTTCCTGGGTGATTTCATTGGGCCCGAGCATGAGAATGATCCGGCTGAATTCCTGCGGGTGCGCTCGCAGATGCTCGGCGATTTCGAACCCGTCCATGGGCGACATGCTCGTATCGAGAATTATGAGATGAAAAGGATCACCCGAGTCTCTTGCACGCGTTAGCTCGGCGAGACCGCGGGGCCCCGTTTCGGCCTCTACGACCTGCGCCCCCCACTCCCCGAGTGTCGTCATGAGGACCGCTCGGGTCCTACGCTCGTCGTCGACGACCAGCGTCTTGACGCCGTTCAGATTCAGCGGGCTGGACAACTCTCACCCCACGAGGGTCTGACCCTGCCGTCGGGCGGCGCTTTCGCTGGACGGTTCACGCTTGCCTCGACATGGTCGCTTCATTTCACCAGATCCGCTGCGAAGCAAGCAAGCGGCAAAGACGCAATGCCGATCTTTCCGCTCTCTGACGGGCGCGGCTAGGCGACGCGCGGCTCCGGGTAAGAGGGCGCGCTTCGTTCCGCAGCCGACGGACTGACCGGGAGACGGACCGTGAAGGTTGCGCCGCCGCCAACCTCGCTCTCGACCTCGATCGTCCCGCCGTGAGCTTCGACGATGGCTTTGGCGATGAACAGTCCGAAGCCGGAGCTGGTGAAGCGACCGCTCTTGCTGCGCCGGAACGCGTCGAAGACGATCGGCAGGTCGGCGTCGGAAATACCCGGGCCGTCGTCGGAAACGCTGAAGACGATCTGGCGATTCGCATAGCCGAGCGAGACCGAAACCTCGCCACCGGCCGGAGTGCAGCGGATCGCGTTGTCGAGCAGGTTCCACACTACCCGATCGATCTGATTTACGTCCACGTAGGCGCGCGGCAAGCCCAGCGCGGATTCGAACCCGAGCGAGATCCCTTTGAGGTCGCTCGCCGTGCGGACCACGCTCAAGACCTCCTCGACGACGTCGACTAGGTCGGCGGACTCGGGGTGTACCTGTAGCCGGTTCGCCTGCACGCGACGCGCATCGAGCAGGTTCGAGGCGATCCTCGTCACGTGGCGGGCGTTTGCATCGATGCGGCGGAGGAGCTCGGATTGCTCCAGGGTCAGCCACTGGGTCTGCGGCTCGAGAGCGATCTCCGCCATCGCTTGAATTGCTCCGAGAGGCGTCTTGAAGCTCGTGACGACCTCCTCGACGAAATCGGTGATGATCTTCTCGTTCTTTCGAGCTTCCTCCGCCTCACGCTCGGCCGAGCGGACCCGCTCGACGAGGTAGCCGAAGAACAGCGCCACGACGAAGAGGAAAGCGACGCGCAGGAGCGCTCCGCTCGCCAAGAACGCTCTCAGCGAGAGCGCTCCCATCGTCACGGAGAGGTGCAGGAGGCTGATGGCGACCGCGATCACCACGAGAAACGAGAGTCGCTCCGTGAGCGCGGCCATGAAGATCACGACGAAGTAGAGGAGGAAGAAATCGGTGGAGAAGTCCCGGGTCAGGAAGAGAGCTACGGACAGCGCCGCGGCGTCGAAGACCGCGATTCCCATCTCGAGCCGCTTTTGCGATCGCATTCGCCGGAGCAAGGCAGCGACGACGAGGTTCGAGGCGAGATAAACGGCCAGGAATGCGCTGATGACGGGTGGCGCTTGGAGATAGGTATTGTGAAAGAGAAGTAGATAGGCCGTTGCTACGATCAAGACCCAGCGGAGGAGGAGGATCGTTTGACCTTCCCGCTCGGCTCTATAGCGAAGTGTTGCTTCATTCATGTCGTTCGCTACTGCAAGGGACGTACCGGACCTTCGAGGTCGCGACCTCTGATGTCCTTGATGTTTTCGCAGACTGGCAGCGATCGTCGTGGTAATTTTTTCAATTTTGCCCCTAGCGGCGTCGAATTTTCGACGCTTTGAGGGACCACGCCAACGAGAAGCGATGAAATCTGCGCTGAGAAGCGAGCAACCGGAACGAACGGCGGGATTTAGTCAGCGCGGGACGTGGTATCTGTTTCCGGCTTCGTATCGCTAGCCGGTCGCGGCTGGCCGAGGTGCTTCTGAATGACCTTGAAGAGGACGTCCTTCGAAACGGGCTTCGCCAGATAGCCGTTGAGCCCGGCGCGAAGGCTCTTGCGCGGGTCCTCCTCGTGAGTGAACGCCGTGACGGCGATGATCGGCACGTGCCGGCGCTGGTGCTCCCGCTCGAACTCGCGAATCTGCCGCGTCGCCCAATAGCCGTCGAAGTCCGGCATCTGCAGGTCCATGAGCACTAGGTCGTAGTCGACGATGCGAAAGAGATCGGCCGCGACGCTGCCGTCTCGCGCGACGTCCACCTGGTAGTCGGGGCCCTCGACCTGGGTCCGGATGATCCATCCGACGTCGGAGTTATCGTCGGCCAAAAGGATCCGAAAGCGTCGCTTGGGCGTCGGCTCGGACGAAGGTGGCTCTTCGCCGGTCGCCACGTCGAGCACGGTCGAGACCGCGCCGATGATCGCCGAGCGCGTCAGAGGCTTCGCAACCCACGGGATCCCCAGTTGCCGGGCGCGGGACAGTTGAGACGCAATCTGTTCCGGGCCGACCATCAGGATCGTGTGCGCGAACTCCGTCACGTACGAACGGAGGTGCTCGGCAACCTCGAATCCGTCCATCGCAGACATCGCCGAGGCAACGAGGATCAACTGAAACGGGTGACCCGCGTCCCTGGCCCGCGCGAGTTCGACGATTCCTCTCGGCCCGGTGTCCGCCTCGACCACCTCCGCGCCCCACTCGGTGAGCGTCTTCTGCAAGACCCCTCGGATGGCAGTGTCATCGTCGATGACGAGGGTCTTGATCTTGCTAAGATTCGGCTTCGGTAGTTCCGGCATACCTCACCGATGGGGATCCATTCGCTCCCGCGTGCGCGCACCTCGAGATCAATTCCCCCCGCACCCTCGAGCCTCATTCCAGCAGCACGTTTCGAGACAAGCAAGCGGAAGCGGCGCCCCGCCGCGGGCGTTTGGGCAATCGCTGTCTCCGTCGTTGGTCCGATCGGGAAATCTCTTCGACCCGGGGCTTGCGGGGGCTTCATCCGTCGTGGAGTTAGGGAAAGCTAGGGAGAGGTAGGGAAGATGGGTGACGCGCTCGCATCGCTGCCGGCGGAAGCTCGAGCCGTCGTCGAGGAGGAAGAGTCCCTTCTCGCGCGTGTGCGTACGTCACTCGAGAAGGCGTGGCAGCGCGCGACGCAGCGCGCACGCGGCCGCGGGCCGCGTTCCGAGGAAGCGCTTCGCGCGCTCCGCGACGAAGCGGCGACAGCCTCCGAGGCCGATCTGCCCGCTCTGCTCCACGACTTGAGCGTACAGCACCGATTGGCCGAGCGTCGGTCGAGCGCGCAATTTCCCGACGCGCGCTCTCCATACATCGCGCACCTCCGGCTCGACGAGGGCCGCGGCGACGAGGACTACCTTCTCGGCTACACGAGCTTCTTCGACACCGCGGGCGGGGTCAGCATCGTCGACTGGAGGGTGGCGCCCGTTGCGCGGATCTTTTACCGGTATCGAGAAGGCGACCGATTCGAAGAAGCATTTCCGGGCCGGGTGGCGGAGGGCAGAGTCACGGCCCGCCGGATCGTCGTCATCGAGAACGGTTGTCTCACACGCATCGTCGGCGATCGTCTCGTGCTCGAGCGCGCCCGCGAGGGTAGCTGGCGGATGACCGAGCGCGCCGAGCTCTCTCTGCAATCCGGGGGTGCGGGCACCGCCGCCCGCCCTGGAATCCTCGGCGTCGGCATCGGCGGCGCCGGACGGGCGAAGCGAACGGACGTGACTGCCTTGCTCGACGCCGATCAATACGCGGCAGTATCCGCGACACCCGCTCGGCCACTCCTCGTACTCGGCAGCGCAGGCAGCGGCAAGACGACCGTGGCGCTTCACCGGATCGCGAGGATTTCGGTGACCGATCCTCGCCAGTACCCTCTGTCGGCGGCCAAGGTCGTGATGCCGGAAGAGGGGCTCGCCCGCTTGGCGCGGCGGCTGCTCGAGCCGCTCCAGATCGCCCCGGGGCTCGTGCAAACGGTCGCGACGTGGTCGACGGAGCTTGCGAGGCGGGTGTTCGGCAGCCGAATTCGGCTTTGTGTCGACTCCCCGCCGCTCGTTTCGAGCCTGAAGCGCCATCCGTCGCTCTACCGCAAGCTTGGGGATCGACTCGCCGCGACCGCTTCGACCGCGACGAACCTCGCCCGCCTGCGCCGCAGGCTGACCGAAGCGTTCACGGACCGCGGCTTTCTCGATGCGGTGATTGCCGCGTCTGCGGGCGACCTGCCGAAGACAGCGGTCGCGGAGACCGTGCGGCACACGATGCGGCAGCTCGAAGAGCCGCTCGAGCGGCAGCTCGCGTCGATTGCCGACCCGGAGCGCAAGCGCGCCATCGATGGCCGCGCGCTCGCCGAGGGCACGCCCGACGAGCTCGCCGGCACGCTCGATCTGGAGGATCTGCCGATTCTTCTCTTCCTGCGAGCGAGAACGGCGACACTCGACGCGCGCCCGATCTCGCTGCTGGTGCTCGACGAGGCCGAAGACTTCTCGCTCTTCGAGCTCGCCGTGCTCGGGAAGCTCCTCGGCGAGCCGGCGAGCGTGACGCTCGCCGGCGACGAGGCGCAGCAGACAGCGTCGAGCTTCGCGGGCTGGCAAACGGCGCTCGCCACACTCGGAGCGAGCGACGCCGCGACGTGCCGGCTTCCCACCACCTACCGGTGCCCGCGGCCCGTCGCCGAGCTCGCACGGAAGCTCCTCGGCCCGCTCGCTCCCGAAACACCGGCTCAAGCCGCGCGCGAGGGCGCGCCGATCGGCCTCTTCCACATGCCGAGCGAGGGACAGGCGCACCTCTTCCTCTCCGGCGCTCTGCGCGATCTCATCGAGCGCGAGCCGAGCGCGTCGGTGGCGGTGATCGCCGCCGACGCAGATGTGGCGCGGCGCTTTCACGCGCTCGTCGCCGACCTTCCCGAGTCGCGGCTCGTCCTCCACGGAGAGTTCACTTTCGAGCCCGGCATCGACGTGACCGACGTCGACAATGCCAAGGGCCTCGAGTTCGACTACGTCGTCGTTCCGGACGCGACCGCGTCGGCGTACCCGATGACGCCCGAGGCACGCCGCCGGCTACACGTCGCGGTCACGCGGGCATCGCACCAGCTGTGGATCGTCGCCGGCGGAGCGGCTTCGCCGCTGCTCGTGGCGGACTAGCGTCGATCCGAAATTCGCGCGGGTGGCGTCGGCGTGCCGAACAGTCTACGCGACTGTTCGGCCCCGCGCCGCGCGCAGCGAATGCGGGGCGAAGGCCCGGGGCTACTACACCAGCGTGTCTCGATCGTAGCCGGGTCGCGACCAGCGGGAGCGACGTGAAGGACCCTGGAGCGGCTGGGAGGGGCGCCCAGCGAGCACGGCGCGGGCTGCGCCGACGACAGGACCCGCGCGAATTTCGGATCGAAGGGGCACCACGGGAATTTCGCTTCGGGGCTAGTTGTCTTCTTCTCGCCAATCGCAACCGCGGGTTTTCAGCTACAATCCGCGACCCTCATGATGGAAGCCGAAAAACCGTTGGCAGCAGAAGAGAAGTACCGAATCCTGCTCGAGGTGTCCGAGGCTGCGAATGCGCAGCTCGATTTCGTCGGCGTGCTCGAGGCCGTCGCACGGGTGCTTGGAACGATCGTGCCGGTGGACGCGATCGGCGTGGTGACGGTCGACGGCGAGACGGTGCGCGCGCACGGGATTCACGTCGTCGGTCACGCCCGCAGGAGCGGCGAGACTTTCGTTGATGCCGCCGCCCGAGGCCTCAACGTCCCCCCCGAGCAGATCCCGACCTACTTTCCACTCGCGGGCTCGGCCGTTGCTCACGTCGCGCGGACGGGCAGGGCGTACGTCGGCGAAGACCTCGAAGCGGAGACCCGATTCCCGGAGGATCAGCGTCTGGTCGCGGTCGGCGTTCGCTGCTACGTGCGCGCCCCGCTCTTCGTCCGCGACCGCCTGATCGGAGCGATCATCTTCTCGCGCATGTCGCCGCAGCGCTTCACCTCCGAGGACGTGGCGATCCTCGAAGGCGTGGCGCGGCCGATGGCGATGGCGGTCGCGAACTCGCTCGCCTACGAGGAGATCCGCCGCCTGAAGGACGAGCTCCAGCAGGAGAATCTCGTTCTGCGTGAAGAGATCGATCAGGAATCGATGTTCGAGGAGATCGTCGGCTGCTCGCCGGTCCTGCAGACGGTGCTGGCGCGCATCGAGAGGGTCGCGCACACGAACTCGACCGTGCTCATCACCGGCGAGACAGGCACTGGAAAGGAGCTGATCGCGCGCGCGATTCACCGCCGTTCGGATCGCTCGGCCCGGGCGCTCATCAAGGTCAACTGCGCGGCCCTGCCGGAGGGGTTGATCGGCTCGGAGCTCTTCGGGCACGAGAAGGGGGCCTTCACGGGCGCGCTCGCGCGACGGGTCGGCCGCTTCGAGCTCGCGCGCGGCGGCTCGATCCTTCTCGACGAGATCGGCGAGCTTCCTCCCGAGATGCAGGTCGCGCTGCTGCGCGTGCTCCAGGAGGGCGAGTTCGAACGCGTCGGCGGCTCACAGACGATTCGCACCGACGCGCGGGTGATCGCCGCCACCAACCGTGACCTCGCCGCGGCCGTCGCTTCGGGGCGCTTTCGGGAAGACCTCTTCTATCGGCTGAACGTCTTTCCGATCGCGATGCCGCCGCTGCGCAGCCGTAAGGACGACGTTCCCATGCTCGTCGAATACTTCGCGGCGCGCTACGCCGCCCGACTCGGCAAGAAGCTCGAGACGATCGACCGGCGCACGATGGAACGGCTGATCGCCTATCCGTGGCCGGGAAACGTGCGCGAGCTGCAAAACATCATCGAGCGCGCCGCGATCCTCGCCGAGGGCGGCGTGCTCCGCGTGGAGGAGGCCGATCTCCACGTCGCCGAGGTGCCCGGCGCGGTTCGCGATGCCGCCGCGGCGAGCGATCCGTCGTCCCGCGATCTTCGCCAGAACGAGAGGCAGCTCATCGAGTCCGCGCTCGCCGAATGCCGCGGACAGGTCTCGGGATCTCGCGGCGCGGCGGCAAGGCTCGGGGTGCCCGCAACGACGCTCGAGTCCATGATCAAGCGCTACCGGATCGATAAGCAGCGGTTTCGACAATGACGAGCCTTGGAGTGCCGCTAACCGGAGGGGCGAACGCGGGGCCGCCCTTGTTGCAGGCCGCGTGGCTTTCCGTAGCTTAGATAGCTGAAGCATCTTCGTTACGACTAATCGTGAATGTTCACCGTCGGTCGTGATTCCCGGCATTGGGAATCCCGCAAACTCGGCAAGATTCGCTGGCACGCTTGTTGAACTCTCTGCTGGTACTGCGCTTAGCCGACCAGGAAACAGGAGAACGGACATGAAAACCTTGCAGAGAGTACTCCCCATCGTAGTGGCCTTTGCGGCAATCGGTGGAGCGATTTACCACGTGTGCGCCCAGGGACCTGTGCGTCCTGCGTCGGCCGAGGTCGCGAAGCCGGCGGTTTCTCCCGGCAATACCCTGCCCCCGAGCGACCGCTATGCCGGCAACGGTGGCGCCGCGAACTAGTTCCTGTCGCCAGCGCCCCGTCCCAGAGATTGCGTGAACGCTAAATTTCTGGACGGGGCACGAGGAGCCTGCGTGACAGATCGCTGGCACCTCCGTTCGGGCATCCTACCCAACTAGCCCGCGGCACGTGCGCGGGCGCGAAGCTCGTACTTCAGCACCTTGCCCATGGCGTTGCGCGGCAGTGAGTCGAGGAACACGATCTCGCGCGGATGTTTGAAGCGCGCAAGGCGCCCTTCGAAAAGCGCCATCACATCCTCGCACGTTAGGCCGGTCCCCGGTCTCGCGACTACGTAGGCGACGGGTACCTCGCCCCAGCGCTCGTCGGGGCGGCCGACGACAGCGGCCTCGAGGATCGCGGAGCAACCGCCGAGCACGTTCTCGATCTCGGCGGGATAGATGTTCTCGCCGCCGGCGATCACCATGTCCTTCAAGCGGTCGTCGACATAGTAGAACCCCTCGGCATCGCGATGGCCGATATCGCCCGTCCGGAGCCACCCATCCGCGAAAGCGCTCGCGGTCGCCTTCGGATCGTTCCAGTACTCGCGGAACAAGTTCGGGCCGCGGAGCACGATCTCACCCTTCTCGCCCGTGGGGAGCTCGCGGCCGCCATCGTCGACGATCCGCGCCTCGCAATGGATCGTGGGCTTGCCGCAGGAGCCGATCTTCCGTTCCGCGTCCTCGCGCCGTAAGCAGATGGCCACCGGAGCGCTTTCGGTGAGCCCATAGACCTGCGTCACCGGAACGCCGCGCTGGAGCCACGGCCGTATCACGGCCTCGGGAACGATGGACGAGCCGGTCGTCACGAACCGGAGGCTCGAGACGTCGGTCGACGGCCAGTCGGGGTGGGCTGTCATCGCCAGGCTCACCTGCGGTACCGTGAGGAAGAGCGTCGGGCGATCCTCGGCGATCGCCCGCAGCGCCTGCGCGGGTTCGAAACGGCGATGAATCGTCACGCAGGCTCCGGCACGGAGCGCCGGTGTCGTGTGAATGTTCAGGCCGCCGACGTGGAACATCGGCAAGACCGTGAGCACGTGATCCGCGCTCGTCATGTCGTGAGCGGCGATCGAGTTGACGGCATTCCAGAAGAGTGCCTCCTGCGTCAGCACCACGCCCTTCGGCCGGCCGGTCGCGCCGGAGGTATAGACGAGTAGCAGCGCCTGAGATCGCTCGCCGGCTGTCGGCGGGTCCGACGCCGTCGCCGGGGCGAGGAGATCCTCTACGTTTACGATAGCCACGTTGGCGAGCGCGTCGGCGAAGCCATCGATCGATGCGCGCACCTGCAGATCGACGACGAGCACCTTTGGCGCGCAGTCGAGAAGGATCATCCGGTGCTCGGCCGGCGCCAATCTCCAGTTGAGCGGCGTGAGAATCGCCCCGACTCTTGCGCATGCGAAGAGCAGGTCGAGCACCACCGGCCCGTTGAAGCCGAGATGAGCGACTCGATCGCCGGGCTGGAGGCCGTACTCGGCGACGAGCATCGTCGCAAGCCGTCGCACGCGTTCGTCGAAAGCGGCGTAGGTGATCTCCGCTCCATCGTAGCGGAGAGCGACGTTCTTCGGGCTTCGATCGGCGTGATGACCGATCCAGCCAGAGAGGTCTCCTGCCTCTCCCCGTTCGATCTTCGGTCGAGAGCCCATCAGCGCAACCTCGCCATATGTCTCGCCCAAAGACGAGACCTCCTGCCGCAAGCGGCCTCAGTCCGGCTCGCCCGGCTCGTAGAGGCTCTCGCGGCCGAGGCGCTCCGCGCAGATCTCCGCGGTCCACGGCAGCATCAGGGACCCGCAGCGGCTATCGCGATAGAGGCGCTCGAGCGGCATCGATTTCATGATCGAGCGGCCGCCACAGGTTCGGATCGCCAGCCGGCAGAGGTCGTTGGCCGTCTCCATCACAGTGTACTGCGCCGCGTACGCGCGCAGCCGCTCGTCCTTGGTGGGCTGGAACTTCGCCTCGGCGAGCACGCGGAGAAACAGGGCCGATGCCTGCTCGAGCTTGATCCGCATCTCGGCGACCGCGAGTTGCTTGGCCGCGCTCGCACGCGCGGCGGACGGCGGCGCGCCGCCCACGTCGCCGCGCAGATAGCCGATCGTGAAGTCGAAGGCCGCCCGGGCGATGCCGAGAAACGTCGGGCTGAGTGTCAGGAACATGTGCGGCCAATGATACGCCGCCTGGTAGTACGTACCGCGTGGCATGAGCTGCATCGAGTCCGGAACGCGCACGTCGTCCAGCTCGAGGTTTCGCGACACCGTCGCCCGCATGCCGAGTGGGTCCCACGAGCCACTCACGCGAAACCCGGGCGTCTCGGCGGGCACGGCGAGGTACAGCGTGTCTTTCACGTCGTGTGTTCCGTCGCCGCGATCTTCGGTACAGAGGATGCCGTAGTAGGCGGCCGCCCCCGACAGCGACGCAAAGTGCTTGCGGCCGTCGATCCGCCAGCCGCCGTCGATCTTCTTCGCGGTCGTTCCGAACGGGGCGCGACCTGCCGCTGCGGCGTGGCTCGGCTCGGAGAACGTCTGTGCGAAGATCGCACCCCCCTCGACCACACGCTGGTAGATGCCCCTACGATTGCGCTCGTGGCTCTCGCGGTCGGCTGCGCTCATCGGCAGGTCATCGGTCATCAGGCTCGTCCACAGCATTGTTCCCGCATGCATGTTGAACGTGAGCGCTGTGGCGCCGCACCAGCGGCCGAGCTCCGCCGAGACGAGACAGTAGGTCGCGAAGTCCGCCCCGAGGCCGCCGTAGCGCCGAGGCACGGTCAAGCCGAGAAAGCCCGCCTCGCGAAGGTCGTCGAAGTTCTCGAACGGAAAGGCCGCCTTCTCGTCGTACTCGGCTGCGCGGGGCGCGAACCGCTCGCGGCCGAGCCGGCGGGCGGTCTCGACGAGCTCGCGCTGCCTTTCGGTGAGCGGCGGATCGTCCACGGCGATTTTCTCTTCAGGTTGGCAGCGTCTCGGCGAAGCCCGCGAGCGCGGCATCGAAGAGCGCGGGACGCTCGAGATTGGCGAGGTGGCCGACCCCCGGCAGCACTCGATAGGTCGCGCCCGCGATCTCCCGCGCCATGCGCTCGACCACCGCGGGTGAGGCCACGCGATCTCGCTCGCCGACGAGGGCGAGCGTCGGGCAGCGGATCGCTCCGAGGCTGCCCCGCCGATCGAACGTCACCAGACAATGGAGAGCGGCACGATAAGTCGCGGCCGGCACGGCGGACATGCATTGCACCGCGCGAGCGACTCCCCGTGGATCCGGATCGTCGCCGACCATTCCCCGA
The DNA here is from genome assembly GCA_963712515.1 of uncultured delta proteobacterium. Lineage (GTDB taxonomy): Bacteria > Desulfobacterota > Binatia > JACPRU01 > JACPRU01 > CAVQIG01. The sequence continues at coordinate 485,570 of CAVQIG010000009.1, read as the reverse complement.
ACCAGCGCAGGCGCGATGTCGGCCGGCGCTTTTCCCTCGTCTAGCGGGCGAAGGCGATCGGCGAGGAACCGGCGTTGCCACTCCCCGTCAGCGCCGCCGAACGCGGGGCTCGTCGCGACGAGGACGAGCGCGGCGACGCGGTCCGGATGGCGAGCGACGAACTCCTGCGCGACCATACCGCCCATCGAGTGGCCGATCAGCACCGCCCGACCGACGCCTCGCGCGTCGAGCAGCGCGGTGAGGGCGTCGGCGAGCGCGGGGAACGTCATGCGGTCGAGCGGCCGACTCTCGCCATAACCCGGCATGTCCCAAGCGATCACGCGCGCGCTCGAACCGAAGCCCTCCAGCTGATCGTCGAACGCGCGGTGGTCGGCGCCGATGCCGTGCAGGAAGACGAGCGTTCGCGCCCCCCGGCCACGCTCCGCACAGGCCGGGACCGGGATCACGCGAGCTCTCCCTGAAGGCGTCCCTGCTCGACGACGACGACGTCATCGAGCCGTACGCTGCAATTGCGCAGCGGTAGATCGAAGTGACCGAGCGTGTGGCGTCCCGCCACCTCGTTGGCGCCGGTGGAGTAGAGGAAGTTCCCGGCGAAGGCGCGCAGCTCCGTGCCGTTGAAATCGCCCTTGTCATACATCGTCATGGCGTCCCAGCGCGCGCCCGCATTCATGCCCCAGCCGAGGTGGCTCACCGCGTAGGCCTCGCGGTCGCCCCACGCGGCGAAGTAGCTTCGCATGAGCTCCGCATCGACGCCGTCGCCGCCGACCTCCGTCACGTAGTCGGCGTCGATCGCGAGCCGTATGGGGGTCTCGAGATAGCGCTTGAACGTCAGGTTGACGTCGCCGCGGTCGAGGACGAGCGTCCCCGCGACCGCGCCCGATCGCGGGAAGCAGAGGCAAAGGCCGCCGGGCCAATGCGTGATCGTGCCGGGCTTGGTCGTGTAGCCCCAACCGCCTCCGGCGACCGCGCCCTCGAGGTTGACCGAGAGATCCGTGCCGGCGCGCGAGGTGACGCGCATGCGTCGCGCACCGCGTAGCAGCTTGATCCCCGCCTTCACCCGACGCTCCAGATCCTCGGTCGGCAGCAGCCGCTCCAGCGCCTCCGGGTGCTCGTTCGAAACCATCAGCACGCGCGCTCCGGCCTTCAGCACCGAGGGAAGCTCGCGAGCGTGGAGCATGCCCTCGATGGAACAATCGACCACCAGCGTGGCGCCGCCGAGCGCGGCGATCACCGGCTCGAGGCCCTGGATCACGTCAGTCGCTCCGGTCGAGCGGATCGGCACAGGCACCGTCTGGCGGGGTGTCGGCAGGACGACATGAAAGGCGCGCGCGCCGATCCCCAGCGCCGCGAGCTCGGCGAGCCGCACGTTGACCGTGCGCGATTGCGTCTCCGACAGGATCGCGACCACGTCACCCGGCCGCAGCGCGCACATCTCGAGTACTCGCCGAAAGACCTCGATCCACTTCTGCTCGATGCGTGGCTCCATCATCGAATGGCCGGTCGCCGCAGCGGTAACCCCGCTCGGTGCTATACCAATGTCCGGGTGGCGAGTGCCACCGTCATGGCTCGCAAAAAATGCACAGCGTCGCAATCTCGTCGACTCATTCAAGCCGACCAACGCCGCAACTCCATGGTTTTCTTTCGTTGGCCCCCTTCGGTAGTCTGTTGGCATGTACCTTGCGAAAGATGGGGTGGGTGGAGTTTACTACATGGCGGAAGACAACTATGTGCTGATCGTCGAGGACGACGACGACGCGCGTTTGCTCTTCAAGACGATCCTGACACGCAATCACTACTCCGTGCTGGTGGCGGAGACAGCGGAAAGAGCGCGCAAGGTTCTCGAAACGCACGTCAAGCGTGTGAATGCGATCCTCCTCGACCTGACGCTTCCAGGTGGCGAAGACGGCCTTTCGCTCGCGAGAGACCTGCGCCAGCAGGAGGCGTGGAAGCACGTGCCGATCATCGCGATCACTGCGCGCCTGTTCGACCATGATCGCGGCAACGTCTTCGCGGCGGGCTGCAACGCGCATCTCGCCAAACCGGTCGTCGCCCGCGACTTACTCGACGTCCTCTCGCTCTACTTGGGCGGATCCGCGCACGCGTAGGCGGCCGTCGGAAGAAGCTCACTAGCTCCGGCCGTCGATCGGCCGACACGCCTTGACGGGCCGGGGACCCGGCGAAGCCGATCGGTGACGACAAGACGATCGCGGGCCGCCGCGAGAACCGCCGGATCGAGATCCTCGTCTACCAGGAGAAGATCGGCACGTCGACGCGCTGAGCGCAGATTGGCCCGTGGCGGCGTTCCGGCTACTTCAACTGGATCCCGAAATAGTCGAAGAAGCGCTGGTTGTAGTCCTGGTCGGACAGCTCCCCGCCCATCGCGACCCACTCCTCGTCGCGAATCTTGCGGCGCCCCTCGGAGAAGCCGATCGCGTCCTTCCCGACCGGCCAGCGAAGGCGGTAGTCGGCGCTGCTGATGGCGGCAAGTATCGTCTCGGCGACCTCATCGGGCCAAGCAGGATCGCGAAAACCAGCCGCGTAGAACTTTCCGTTGCGCCTCATGATCGGCTGGTAGGGAGATGCTTTGTCGTAGCGGGTTGCTTCGGCGGAATTGTCGAAGATGTTCGTCTTCACCACTCCGGGCTCGATGTTCACCACGCGGATCCCGAAGCGGGCGACTTCGTGGGCGAGCGCCTCGCCGGCGCACTCGAGCGCCCACTTCGAAGCCGAGTACGGGATCTGATTCGGGATGGTGACGAGCCCGGCGATCGAGGTGACGTTGACGATTGCGCCTCGGCGCCGTTCGCGCATCGCGGGCAGCACCGCCTTGATGCAGCGGATCGCTCCGAAGTAGTTGGTCTCGAACATGCGCCGGTGCTCGTCCTCCGGCGTGAGCTCGAGCGGAGTCGCGCCGCCGATTCCGGCGTTGTTGACGAGCACGTCGACGGGGCCGTGGCCCGATACCCCCTCGAAGGCCTGGTCTACCGACGCGGGCGAGGTCACGTCGAGCTCGATCACCTCGATCGGTAGCCTTCCCTCCGCAGCCGCCGCGCGCAACGGATCGGCCTTGGCGAGGTTCCGCATGCCGGCGAACACCCGATAGCCATGACGCGCTAGATGCACGCTGGTCGCGAACCCGATGCCGGTACTGGTGCCGGTGACGACGGCGATCTCCATCTATCGTTCTCCTTCGGCGAGGCTTCGCCGCAACGAAACGCGCGATGGCGGCGAGTTCTCGTCTTTCATATCTCTTAGAAACGGAGAATTTCTACCGTGGTGTCTCAGTCGGTGCCACGATCGGGCATGGACCCCGTGATCGAACGTGAGGCCGGTCGGCTGGTGGCGAGCCGCGGGTCCGGGATCGTCGGATCGACCAAGCGCAGCCCATCGACGAAGCGTTCGAAAAACGCGGCTTCCATGTTCGGCCAAATGCGGTCGAGCAGCTGCGGCGTGCGCAGGCCACCTCCGAGACGCAGATGCCACCTGGCTCGGCGAGTCCCTGGAGGCGTGCGGCGATGTTCACGCCGTCCCCGTATACCGTCCCGTCGCTTTGCTCGACGAGCTCTCCGACGTTGACGCCGACCCGGAAGCTCATTCGGCGAGCGACGGGGACGGCTTCGCCGCGTCGCCGAAGCTCCTCCTGGATCTCCATCGCGCACTGTAGCACCTCGACGACACTGTCGAAGACCGCGAGCACGCTGTCACCGGCGGTATCGACTACCCGCCCCTCGTGGCCGGCGACACGGCTGCGAAAGATCTCCCGCGCTGTTTCCAGGGCCGCGATCGTCGCATCCTCGTCGTCGCTCATCAGCCGCGAGTAGCCGACGGCGTCGGCGCTGACGACGGCCGCGAGCCGGCGCTTCGTCGTCTTTGGTGTGTCGGCCAGCACGGGCTCATCGTATGATCCATCCGAGCGTTCGGGCAAGGTGCCGTGGGGACGTTCCTGAACCTTCGTAACCTTCGTTGCGTTCCTCGCGTTGGCGAAATCCTGGAAATCCCGTAGGACAGCGCGACGAAGGTTACGAAGGTCAAGAACGTCCCCGTCCCCGCTTGTCATTGCTTGCCGCCGGACCCATAAGGGTTGGATCGGGGGGTCCAATGACAGTCGAGCTGAACGGCATTGCGCACATCCAGTTGACGGTGAACGACTCCGCCCGCGGCCTCCCGTTCTGGGAGAAGCTTTGTCACTTCCTCGAGATGAGGACGCTCATCAAGAACGAGGACACCGTCTATTGCATCGGCAGCCGCACCGGCATTCTCGTGCGCGCGGTGCCCGAAGGGAAGAGCCGCACTCCCTTCGACCAGCTGCGCAGCGGGCTTCATCACTTTTGCTTCCGCGCGCGGCGGCGGGAGGACGTCGACGCGATCCACCGCTTCGTCGTCGAGGAGCTCGGCGCACGCGTCGTGCATCCGCCCGAAGACGGCTCGCGGTTCGCGCCCGGTTATTACTCGGTGCTGTTCGAGGATCCCGATGGTATCCGCGTCGAGGTGAATCATGTCCCCGGCAAGGGTCATCTCGGCCCCGGAGGCCGTCTCGGCCCCGGCGGTGAAGGCGCGGCGACCCGATACGGCGACGATGGCCTAAAAGGTGGCGCTCGTTGAGCGCCCGGAGAGCGAGCGATGGTGGAATCTACGTTGAACTATTTGGCGCCGATGGCGGATCGACCCTACTACTATCTCTACGAGCCGCCGGCGGGGACCCCGTGGCGCAACACGAGCGGCGATCGGCGGAGGGTGGCGATAGAAGACGCCCGGGAGATTTCACCCCGCCTCTCGCTCGACGAGCAGGGATTCGCGCTCGCCGGTCATGCCACGGCGATCGACGACCTCTACGATCCCGAAGCGGTCCGCGCCGGGTACTACCGCGAGGTCGAAGCGCTCGTAGAGCGGGTGGCCGGTGCTTCGCGCGTGCTCGCCTTCGACCACAACGTGCGCTCCTCGACGAAGTCCGAGGCCGCGCAGAGCCTCGCCAAGGAACCCGTTCGGTTTGCCCACAACGACTACACCGAGCGGTCGGGACCGCAGCGCGTGCGCGATCTCGCCGGCAGGGAAGCGGAGGGGCTGCTCGGCAGGCGCTTCGCGGTCATCAACGTCTGGAAGCCGATTCGCGGACCGGTCGAGACCGCCCCGCTCGCCGTGTGCGATGCGCGAAGCATCAGGCTCGAGGACCTGGTTCCAACCGATCTCCTGTACCCGGACCGTACGGGCGAGGTCTATTCGCTGACCTTTCACCCGGGTCATCGTTGGTTCTATTTTCCTCGCATGAGGTCGGACGAGGTGATGATGCTCAAGTGTTACGACTCCGACCGGTCGCTCGCGCGTTTCACGGCCCACAGCGCGTTCGACGATCCCACCTCTCGCCCTGACGCGCCACCGCGCCAGAGTATCGAGGTCCGCACCCTGGCGTTCTTCTGATCATGGTGGGTGGGCGGCGCGCCGCCCCGGAGTGCCATCGCGCCCGGGATCGTCAGCTCCGCTCTCCGTCGAACGCGATTCCCGGGAGCTCCTGGACGGCGCGACGCAGCGACTGCTCCCAATGCGTGCGAATCGCTTGAAGGTCCGGATCTTCAGCCATGAGTCGGCGGTAGCGCGTCAAGCGCAGCTCGTCCTTCCGGTAGACCGCGAGGTCGATCGGCGGTCCGACCGTGACGTTCGAGCGGATCGTCGAATCGAGCGAGATGAGGGCGTACTTCACCGCCTCGTCGAGCCCCGTGCCGCCGTAGCGGATCCCGCGGTCGAGAATCGGTCGGCCGTATTTCGATTCTCCGATCTGCAGGTACGGCGAATCCTCCGTCGCGCACATCGGATTTCCCTGCGGGTAGACCAAGTAGAGCCCGGGCGTCCCGCCCCGAATCTGACCACCCAGAAGAAGATGAAGGTTGAATGCCACCCCGTCGCGTTCGAGCGCGGCGCGATCGATCTCCGCCACGCGGCGCACTTCTCCACCGACGATCCGAGCGGCTTCGTAAAGCGACGTGGCGCTCGCGAGCCCTCGTCCCTCGTCGAAGTCGTGGCGCAGCAGCGCGACGACCGATTGCGTGAGCGAGACACCGCCGCTGGTGAGGAGCACCAGCACACGCTCGCCGTCTTGGACGAAGGTGTGCATCTTTCGCGAGACGTTGACCTGGTCGTAGCCGGCGTTGGTTCGCGAATCCGAGGCCATCACCAAGCCGTCGTGTGTCAGAATGCCGACGCAATAGGTCATGGGCCGATGGTACGTGAATTGCTTCGTTTGGTGAATTGCTCGGCCGCGAGAATTACATTCGAGACCGGGCGGGGAGGAGTCTTGGTCAGAGCTGCCTACTTCCTCGGCGCTGCCCGTCGATTCGGCACGCGTGCTCCGTCACGGTGACCGACGCGGCGACCGCCACGACCGAGGCACCGATCGGCGATCTCTTCCGGGGGTATTCGCTCAGCGCCGCCTACGACGAGATGTTCGCGGCCGCGCTCGCGCCACGGCCGCACTACCAGGGACTCTTTCGCCGTCTTGCGAGCCTCACGGCGGAGGAATTTCGCCGCCGCAAGGCGATGACCGACCTGTCGATGCTCCAGGACGGCGTCGGCTTCACCGTCTATCGGCAAGAGGAGGGCATCGAGCGCAGTCTGGCCGATGGATCCGGTGCCGCGCATCATCCCGGCGGAGGAGTGGAGGCACATCGAGCAGGGCCTGGTCCAGCGGATCACGGCGCTCAACCTCTTCCTGAAGGACATCTACCACGATCAGCTCATCCTGCGCGACCGCGTCATCGATCCGCGGCTCGTCTACGAAGGGACGCATTCTTTCGCCGCGAGTTCATGGGCGCCAGCGTGCCGCGCGACATCTACATCCACGTCTGCGGCACCGACCTGATCCGCGATCCGAACGGGCGCTACCTCGTGCTCGAGGACAACGGCCGCACGCCGTCGGGTGTCAGCTACATGCTGCAGAACCGCCAGGTGCTGAAGCGCGTCTTCCCGCAGGTCTTCGAGTCACTACGACGTGCGCGGGACCGACGACTACCCGGCCGCCCTGCTCGACGTGCTCAAGTACATCGCGCCGGGCGGACGTCCGACCCGACGGTCGTGCTGCTGAGCCCCGGGCATCTACAACTCGGCCTACTTCGAGCACACCTTCCTCGCCCAGCGCATGGGCATCGAGCTGGTCGAGGGCCGCGACCTGCTCGTCGATCAGAACCGCGTCTTCATGCGGACGACGCGCGGCCTCGAGCGCGTCGACGTGATCTATCGCCGGATCGACGACGACTTCCTCGATCCGCTCACCTTCCGCCCCGACAGCGCCCTCGGCGTGCCCGGGCCTGGTGAACGCCTATCGCGCCGGCCAGCGTCGGCGCTGGCCAACAGCATCGGCACGGGCATCGCCGACGACAAGGGCGTCTATCCGTTCGTGCCGGACATGATCCGCTACTACCTGAAGCAGGACGCCGATCCTGCCGAACGTCGAGACCTTCCGCCCGCTGGTGCCGAGCCACCTGTCGCCACATCCTGGCGAACCTCGACACGCTCGTCGTCAAGACGGTGAACGAATCGGGCGGCTACGGCATGCTGATCGGCCCGGCCTCGACGGCGGCGCAGCGCGAGGAGTTCGCCGCGAGCGGTCCGGGCCCGGCCGCGCGACTACATCGCCCAGCCGACGATCCCGCTGTCGACGCATCCGACGTTCGTGGACGGGCGGCTCGAGGGCCGGCACGTCGATCTGCGGCCGTTCGTGCTGTGCGGCGAGAAGATCACGTCGTGCCCGGGGCGTTGACGCGCGTGGCGCTGCCGCGCGGCAGCCTGGTCGTCAACAGCTCGCAGGGCGGCGGCAGCAAGGACACCTGGGTGCTCGCGGAGGACCGCGCGTGATGCTCTCGCGAGTCGCCGATGCCCTCTTCTGGATGAGCCGCTACCTCGAGCGGGCCGAGCACGTGGCGCGGCTTCTCGACGTCTGGTTTCACCTCGAGCTCGACCTCACCGGTCGTCACCGCGGCCCGCGAGCGGCACTGGAGGAGCTTGGCCGCGATCCTCCAGCAACAGCTGCCGGCGGGGGAGGGCGCCTCGGCGCCCGAAGCGATCGTCCCCTGGCTCACGTTCGACCTCGAGAACCCGAGCAGCATCATGAGCTGCGTCTCACGGGCACGGTCGAACGCGCGCAGCATCCGCGGCACCATCAACTCCGAGATCTGGCGCGAGCTGAACAAGCTCTACTGGCAGCTCTGCGATCCGGACTTCCGCAGCCAGGCTCTCGAATCGCCGCACGAGTTCTTCCAGGCGGTGGAGAGGGGCAGCTACCTGGTCCAGGGCGTTTGCGACGCGACACTCGATCACGACGAGGGCTGGCAGTTCATCCAGCTCGGCAAGTTCCTCGAGCGCGCCGACAAGACGCTGCGCATCCTCGACCGCCAGCAGCAGTTCCTCCAGGAGCACGCCGACCCCTCCGACCGCCCGCTGGCGAACCTGCAGTGGGCCGCGGTGCTGCGTGGCTGCCGGGCCTACGAAGCGTACCAGAGGCTCTACGTCGGACGCGTAGAACCCGAGCGGGTCGTCGAGTTCCTGCTCCTCCACCCGAGCTTTCCGCGCTCGGTGCGTTTCAGCCTGGAATCGACCGCGCGGGCGCTCGATGCGGTCGGCGACGCCACCGCTCTCGGCCGTGCCGAGCGGCTGCTCGGGCGCGTGCTCGCCGATCTCAAGTTCATCGAGCTCGAGCAGGTGCTCGCCGAAGGGCTGCACGGCTTCCTCGCTCGAATTCTCGAAGACTGCGTGGCGGTGAGCGGCGCGGTGCAGGAGCACTACTCGCCGCACCTCTGACCGACGGGGAACGATCGATGATCCTCGAGATCCAGCACGAAACCCGCTTCGAGTACTCGGAACCGGCGGCCGAGTCGGTGACCGAAGTGCGGATGGAGCCGGCAAGCGACGCGGAGCAGAGCTGCCGCTCCTATCATCTCGCCGTGAGCCCGCAGGCTTCCCCCTCCCGTTATCAGGACGGCTTCGGCAACCGGGTGCACCACTTCAACCTCCTCGCTCCCCACCGGGTGGTGCGGATCCTTTCGGCGAGCATCGTCGAAACACATCCCGGTCGGCCCGATCCCTCGACGAGCCGCGCGCCGTTTCCGCTTGCACCAGACGCCGTGCCGCTCGACGTGCTCGATTTTCTGCAGTTCCGCGGCTCGATCCGCGAGACCCCGCGCCTCGAGCCGCACGTGAGAGCGATCCGACCGGCCCGCGCCACGCCGCTCGGCCGGTTCGTGCTCGGCGTCACCGACCACATCCATCGAAACTTCCGCTATGCCAGCGACGTGACGCTCGCGACCTCGCCGGTCGACGAGATCCTCGAGAAGGGAAAGGGAGTGTGTCAGGACTTCGCCCATCTGATGATCGCGCTCCTGCGCTCGCTCGGCGTCCCCGCGCGTTACGTGAGCGGCTACATCCACCGGCCGAACCAGGAGTCCCAAAGCCACGCCTGGTGCGAGGCGTGGCTTCCCGACCTCGGTTGGATCGGCGTCGATCCGACCAACAATCGCGTGATCGACGAGCGCTTCGTCAAGGTGGCGATCGGCCGCGATTTCACCGACGTGCCGCCGAACAAGGGCGTGTGCCGGACGCGCGGCGAGGAGTCGATCTTCGTGCGCGTCGAGACGCGCGAGCTGGAGCGGCTTCCGTCGCTCTCCTGGCAGGAGCAGCTGCCGCCACTCGACGTGCCCCTGACGGCAATCGTCACGCGGCGCGACCTTCTGTCGCGGCAGGACGAAGAGGGGCAGCAGCAGCAGTAGGCGTCGAGCTGCTTTTCGACGGCCGTCGATCTCTGCGGCGCGTTCGGGCAGAGTCGTGCCATGCGGACGGCGGTCCTCGGCCACGTCGAATGGGTGGACTTCGTGCGCGTCGAGCGCGTTCCAGCCTCGGGCGAGATCATTCGCGCCCTGGAAGCCTGGGAGGAGCCCGCCGGAGGCGGTGGCGTGTCGGCGGTGCAGCTCGCCAAGCTCGCTGGCTCGTGTACGCTCTACACGGCGCTCGGGGACGACGAGCGCGGTCGGCGCGCACGCGGGGGGCTCTCGAGCCTCGGGGTGCGCGTCGAAGCGGCGACGCGAGCCGAGCCGCAACGCCGAGCGGTCACGTTCGTGGACGCGACCGGCGAGCGCACGATCACGGTGATCGGCAACCGCATCGCCGCGGCCGCGAGCGACCCGCTCCCCTGGGGCGAGCTCGCCGAGACCGATGCCGTCTATCTCTGCGCGGCGGACGCGGCGGCGATTCGGCTCGCGCGGCGAGCCCGTGTGTTGGTCGCCACGGCGCGCATCCTTCCGGTGCTCCGCGAAGCGGGTGTCGTTCTCGACGCGCTCGTCGGCAGCCTGCGCGACCCGTCGGAGCGCTACCGGCACGGCGACCTCGATCCGGCGCCGAAACGTGTCGTCCTGACGGACGGCGATAGGGGTGGCGAGATCTGGGAGCGCGACCGCCCGGCGCGGCGATATTCCCCAGCGCCGCTTCGCGCCTCGGTCGTTGACACGTATGGAGCCGGGGACAGCTTCGCAGCCGGACTAGCGTACGGATTGGCCGCCAGCGGTTCGGCCGAGGAAGCGGTCGCGTTCGCAGCGCGCTGCGGAGCGGCTGCGCTCACCGGCCGAGGTGCCTTTGCCGGGCAGCTGCGGATCGCAGAATGGTAGAAGCGGTGAGCCGCGGCCACGGCCGACTTGCGCCGCAGATCGCGTCACCATGCCGCTCTCGCCGGTCGCGAGAGCTCCGCCGTGTGCGCACTCTCGTCGGTCGCGATCTTGGCCCGGACGCGCGCTCTCGTTGGTCGCGACCCTGGCCCGCGTGCGCGCTCCCGTTGGTCGGGACCTTGGCCCGTGCACGCGCTCCCGTTCGTCGGGACTCTAACCCGTGTGCGCGCTCCCGTTGGTCGGGACCTTGGCCCGTGTGCGCGCTCCAGATTGGTCGGGACTCTAACCCGTGCACGCACTCCCGTTGGTCGGGACCCTAATCCGTGCGCGCGCTCCCGTTGGTCGCGGGCGGTTTGTTCACGTAGATCCTACCCTGTTAGCCCCACACATCGCTCGCCACCTCGACGATTCTCGCGAGCTTCGCTCGCTCGTCGTCCTCGCGGAGCGGGTTGCCACCGATCGTGCTGGCGAAGCCGCACTGCGGGCTGATCCCCAGCCGCTCGATCGGAACGCGGCGGGAGGCCTCGTCGATCCGCCGCTTCAGCGCATCGGCTGCTTCCAGCGTCGGAGTCTTGGTGCTCACCAGCCCTAGGATGACGCGCTTGTCCTTCGCCATGTGACGCAGCGGCGAGAAGTCGCCGGCGCGCGGCGTGTCGTACTCGAGAAAGAACGCGTCGACCGCGAGATCGTTGAAGAGCCTCTCGGCGATGGCGTCGTAACCGCCCGCGGCCATCCAGTGACCGCGCAAGTTTCCGCGGCAGAGGTGCATGCCGACGGTCATCCCCGCGGGGCGAGCGGAGAGGACGCGGTTGACGACCGAGACGTACGTGCGAATCAGGGCGTCGGGATCTTCGCCACGGGAGCGGACCTTGTCGCGCACAGACGCGTCGCAGAGCATCGCCATCGGCACCTCGTCGAGCTGGACGTAACGGCAGCCGAGACGCGCTAAGTCGGCGATCTCCGTCCGATAGATATCGACGAGGTCGTCCCAGAAGCGCTCGAGGTCGGCATAGGCTTCGGGGTTCGCGCACTGCCGGCCGCGGAAAAAGTGGAGGAAGCTCGGTGCCGGCATCGTCACCTTCACGGTCCGCTCGGTGAGCATGCGAACGAAGGTGAACTCCTCGGTGGCGATGCCGCGGGTCCTACGCACGCGACGGTCCGCGTAGCACGTCTGCCAAGCGATCGTATCGCCCTGGTCGTCCGTGAAGTCGAAGAGCGAGTCGCGCGGCACGAGGCCGTCGAGCGCCCAGATGAAGCCCGCCGACCAGGCGGTGCGGCGAAACTCGCCGTCGGTGATCGATTGGAGACCCACGTTCTCCTGGAGCCGCACGGCGTCGCGAACGAGCCGGTCCTGGACCTCGCGAAGCCCGGCCTCGCCGAGCCGCTCCTCCGCACGCGCGCGAAACGCGTCCTTCAGCTCTCGAGGCCGCAGCAGGCTGCCGATGTGCTCGGCGCGAAATGGCGGCGTCGGAGAGGAGGTCGGCGTCACGTCCATCCTTTTCGACTCCCCGCCGGCGCCACGTCAACCCCGCCCATTTTCCATCTTGCCAGCGCGGGGCCTGGCCGTGGTAATCGATGGCCATGCGCGAGGATTCATACCCCGTCGTCATCGCCGGCGGCGGGCCGGTCGGGCTCGTCGCCGCGCTCGAGCTCGCCCGCTACGGAATTCGCTCCCTGCTCGTCGAGCGGCACGAAAGCACGACCTGGCATCCCAAGGCGCGGAACCTGAACACCCGCACGATGGAGATCGCACGCGGCTGGGGACGAGTGGTGCACGACGCGCTGGCGGCGGTGAACTTACCGCGGGCGTGGACGAGCCAGATCATCTATACGCGGACGCTCGCGAGCGATGAGCTCGGGCGCATGCCCACCGCTGGCTTCACCGGTCCGGGCACCGAGGTGAGCCCCGACGTTCCGCTACTCTCTTCGCAGGACGTCTTCGAGCCGATCTTCCGCCGCGGCGCCGAAGCCGCCGGGCTCTCGGAGCTGCGCTTCGGGCATGAGGTGACGCGCGTCGACACTTGCGACGACCGCGTCGTGGTCGACGTCAGAGACCGTGCGAGCGGACGCGACTATCGCGTGGACGCGGAATACCTGCTCGCGGCAGACGGCGCTGCCAGCGGCATTCGCGAGCAGCTCGGGATCGCTCTCGACGGGCCACGCGGCCTCGGGCACTTCGTCAACGTGTACTTCCGCGCGGACCTCGACCCTTGGGTCGCCGACCGCCCCGCGCTGCTCTTTTGGGTCGCGAGCCGAGACGTGCGCGGCGTCTTTCAACCTCTCGACGCGCGCGGCCGATGGCTTTGCCAGATCGCCTACGACGGCTCTCCGTCGACCTTCGAGAGCTTCAGCGCGGAGCGTTGCATCGCGTGGATTCGCGCGGCCGTCGGCGACTCCGCCGTAACCCCCGAGATCCTGTCGATCGGCAACTGGGCGCTGAACGGCGTCGTCGCGCGGGAGCTCGTGCGGGGTCGGGTTCTGCTCGTCGGAGATGCCGCGCATCAGCTGCCGCCGACGGGCGGCTTCGGCGTCAACACCGGGATTCAGGGCGTGCACAATCTCGTGTGGAAGCTCGCTCTGGTGCGTGCCGGCCTCGCGGGTTCTGCGCTCCTCTCGACCTACGAGGCGGAGCGCCGCGCCGTCGCGCGCTACAACGTCGAGCGCTCGCTCGAAAACTCGCGGATGGTGCAGACGATCAACGCCGCCGCCGAGGGAGGGACCCTCTCGCCCGCGGAAGCAGTCGCGGCCTCGCGCCGCTACGGGAACTTTCTCGGCATGGAGCTCGGCTTCCGCTACGAATCGCCCGCGATCATTCCGGACGGCAGCGACCCGGATCGAGTGCGCGACGAGGTCATCGATTACGTGCCGAGCGCGCGGCCCGGAAAGCGCGCGCCTCATCTGTGGCTCGAGCGCCACGGCGAGCGCTGCTCGACTCTCGATCTTTTCGGCCCGCATTTCACGGTCGTTGCGGGGAGAGAGGGCCGAAGCTGGATCGAGGCCGCCGCCGCGGCGCGGGCGCGGCTGGGTGTGCCGCTCGCGGCGTATGCGAGCGGCGTCGACTTCAGCGAAGCGAGCGGCCGTTTCGAAGAGCGCTACGGAATCGGAGACGCCGGTGCGGTGCTCGTCCGGCCGGACGGCCATGTCGCGTTCCGCAGTCGATCGACGGCGAATGGCCTCGACGAGGCGTTGCGGCGGATACTCGCCCGCTCCGCCGGTTAGCCTCGACCTGAAACAATCCGGAGGGGCGAAACGCGGCGGGCTCGCGCCTGGCGCAGGCCTTCAAACAGTCGAACCCGCAAACGGGCGGCCGCGTGTCGCTGCGACCCCGCCGGCGCTCACGCGGGCGGTAGCTTCGGAAACGTCCGGCTGATTTGCAGGATCAGGTTTGCGAGCGGCAGGGCGCCCAGGCTCATCATCGGTTTTCCGCTGTTGATGATCGCGACTCCGATACGCCGCTCGGGGTCGCCCCAGCCGAGGATGTTCGTGAAGCCGAGGTGGCCGAACGCGTGGTCGGTCCCCAAACCGAACAAGCTGACGGGCCCGCCCAGCATGACGCCGAGGCCCCAGCGAAGCGGCGCGCCGAGCGTGAAGTCGATCTCGTAGTAGCTCTGCTCGGACGTGGCGCGTCGAATCGTCTTTCGATCGAAATGGCGCGCTCCATCGAGCATGCCGTCATTGGCGAGGCACATGTAGAGTTTCGACAGCTCGTCCGCCGTCGTCACCACGTTGCCGGACGGCACGATCGCGGTGCGAAATGCGCGGCCATTGGCAGTGCGGACCACGCCCTCTGCACTGTCTCCGAGGGCTCTCTCGACGAGCCACGAAAGGGGCGGCAGGACCGGCGGGCCGGTGAACGCGTCGTAGGCGATACGCTCGACGTCTTCGGGGCGTACGCCGTAGCTCAACCAGCGAAGCCCGAGCGGATCGGCGATGTGCTTGCGCAGCGCAGCCCGCGCGTCGTCGCCGGTGGCGCGGCGCACGACGGCGCCGAGCACGTAGCCCCCCGAGACGGCATGGTACGAGAGCGAACGCCCCGGCCGTGACACGGGGCGTAGATCGCAGAGCAGCTCGAGCGCGCGCTCGGCGTCGCTCAGGAAGTCGGCGTCCGGCGGCACGCTCGGAATTCCAGACCGATGCGTCAGGACGTGACGGATCGTGACGACGTCCTTGCCGTGCTTCGCAAACTCGGGGAGGTAATCCGCGACGCGATCCTCGACGTGCAGAAGGCCGAGCTCGTCGAGCTTCAAGATCAGGAAGGCGGTCACGCCCTTCGATGCCGAGTAGAGCAGGAACGGTGTGTCGAGTTGGACCAGCGTCTTCTCGGCGCTCGGCGGATCGTCGGGATCGTTTCCGCGCGAGTGGCCGATCGCGCGGTGCAGAACGACACGACCCTCGCGACGGATCGAGATCTGCAACGCGGGGTGAAGACCGCTTTGGTACAGGGCCTGCGCCGCGTGCCAAAGCCGCTCGATCGCCTCGGGCGAGACGCCGCTCTCGCGGGGATCCGCCTCTTCGCCGCGGACGGTCACGGACTCGAGATCAGCGGGCAGGTGGCAGAGACGGCTGAATGGGCCGAAGGGCTTCCTCATTTCAGACACGATTCCACTCTTGCACCGTCGTCGCGCCTTCGCCAGGCACGAGGCGCCCGTCAGGTCGCGGACTTTCGAAACAGCTGATGACCCCAAAGCCAGCCGTCGCGCCAGACCTCTACCAGATCGAGCGCGCGCATGCGCGCGAGAGTGGGCTCGAAGTCGCGGACGATGTGGTGGGGGCGATCGGCATCTTCTTCGGCGTGGATCCGAGCGAACAGCAAGCCGCCGGGCTTGAGGGTCAGCCACAACCGCTCGACCGTCTCGACGGGATCGACGAGATGCTCGAAGACGTCCATGGCCAGGACCATGTCGAACGCGGCCTCGGGCAGAGTCGTCGCTTTCAGGTCGACGAAGGCCGCGGTCAAGCGCCGTCTGTCGAAACGCCAGCGACAGAAATCGAGGAGCGTCGTCGAAATGTCGCCAAGCGTCACGGCAATTCCAGCCGATGCGAAGAGCAGCGCGCCCGAACCCACGCCCGAGCCGAAATCGAGGCACGCTTTGACGCGAGACTGGCGCGCGACCTCGAGCGCCAGGACGTATGCGAGAGGACCGTTGTCGTCGCGAAGCGAATGCCAGTCGACGAGCTCGTAGATCGTGGTTGGGCTATCGTAGAACTTCTCGACACTCGAGCGGCGCTCGGGATCGACGTCGCGCCGCCACTCTTCGCGAAGCGTGGCGAGCGCAGATGTGCAGCGCCGCTCCATTTCCTCCGGTTTCGCGTGCGAATAGAGGGCAAGCTCGCGCAGCAAGCCTCTCCTGAGGTCGGTCTCCGGGCTTTCGAGCAGCGCACGCTCCCATTCCACGCGGTAGTCGCCTAGCAATCGTTCCTGTTCCTTCATGACGGCTTCGGCCGTGGTCTCGCCGCGCTCGACCCGACCCCATAGTTCCCGCAAGCGGTCTGGAACCAGCATGAGCACCTCTCTCCAGTGGTCGTGAAACCTCCGCCAACGCCGGCATACTGCGAATCGAAAGGAAAAGAGAGAAGTTGCTAGTCGGCGCCGTCCGCCCCGGCGGATGCAAGAGCGCTCTTCGTTCTGCAGATTCTCAATACTATGACAACCTGTCCTAAGTCTTCTCCTGCCCATTGAGCCGATGCACGACGCCCACCACTTCCTGGTCAACATCGCACTCGTTCTCTGCGTGGCCGCCGTCACCACGGTCATCTTTCAGAGGCTCCGCCAGCCCGTCGTGCTCGGATACCTGCTTGCCGGGGCGATCGTCAGCCCGCACACCCCCTTCCCGCTTTTCGCCGACGAAGCGACGATCCACACCCTCTCCGAGCTGGGAGTCATCCTGCTGATGTTCAGCCTCGGGCTCGAGTTCAGCTTTGCGAAGCTGTTCCGTGTCGGCCCCACGGCCGGGCTGGTGGCCGTCATCCAGTGCAGCTTGATGCTGTGGCTGGGCTACGTGAGCGGGCAGCTGTTCGGCTGGACCCGACTGGAGAGTCTGTATGGCGGCGCGCTGATCGCCATCTCCAGCACCACGATCATCATCAAGGCATTTGCGGAGCAGAACGCTCGCGGAAGGGTCAAGGACATCGTCTTCGGCGTGCTCATCGTCGAGGACCTGATCGCCATCTTTCTTCTCGCGGTTCTCACGCCCATATCGGCTGGCATCAGCCTCTCGGCCGTCAGCCTGGCGGCCACGACGGGGAAGCTGCTCGCCTTCCTCGCGTCCGTCATCGGGGGCGGCATGCTCGTCGTGCCGCGGCTGATGCGCGCCATCGTTCACCTGAACCGGTCGGAGACCACCGTCGTTGCCAGCGTAGGGCTCTGCTTCGCCTTTGCGCTCGGGGCCCACTGGATGGGGTATTCTGTGGCCCTCGGAGCCTTTCTCGCCGGCGCGCTGGTGGCGGAGTCGGGTGAGGCCGGGGGAATCGAGCATCTCATCGGACCGGTGCGCGACATGTTTGCGGCGATCTTCTTCGTCGCGGTCGGCATGCTCATCAACCCCGCCCTCGTTGCGGAGCACTGGGCGGCCATCGTCGTCTTCACGGTCGTGGTCGTGCTCGGCAAGCTCATCGGCGTCGCGGTAGGCGTCTTCCTGACCGGCCAAGGGCTCCGGACATCGATCGAAGCGGGCATGAGCCTGGCGCAGATCGGAGAGTTCTCGTTCATCATCGCCGGCGTGGGTCAGAGTTCGGGAGCCACACGCGACTTCCTCTATCCCCTCGCCGTGGCCGTTTCCGCGGCAACGACGTTGTCGACGCCGTGGCTCATCCGCGCCTCCGATCCGGTGGCCACGTACATCGACCGCCATCTCCCCAAACCGATACAGACCTTCGCGGCGCTCTACGGCACCTGGGTGGCAGAGCTCCGCCGGCGGCCGCGCGAGGTCACGATCGGCGGGCGCGGTCGCCGACTCAGCCGGCTCTTGGTGCTCGACGGCGTCTCACTCGGCGCGATCGTGATGGCGACATCGGTGTGGGGCCACGGCGTCACCCGAGTCGTTGGCACGATCCTCCCCTTGCCCGATTCGGTGCGGGGGCTCCCCGTTCTGATCGCCGCGGGTGCTCTTGCCCTGCCTTTCTGTGTCGGGATCGCTCGCTGTACGTCGGCACTGGCGCAGCTGCTGGCCACGGCCGCCCTGCCGCGCATGGAAGGTGTGGACACCGCGGACGCGCCGCGGCGGGTGCTGGTGGTCACGATGGAGATTGCCATTCTGCTGCTCATCGGAGTGCCGCTGGTCGCCTTGACGCAGCCGTTCTTACCGCCGTTCCCGGGTGCCGCCGTGATGGCCGTCGTCATCGCGTTGCTCGCCTTCGCCCTGTGGCGGAGCATGGCCGATCTTCAGAGCCATGCGCGCGCCGGCGCGGAAGCCATCGTGGAAGTCCTAGCGCGTCAGTCGAGGAGCGAGAACGCAGCCGACCCACGCGAAGACGATCTCGCGCAGCTCAACCGGCTGCTGCCGGGGTTGGGCGCTCCCGTGCCCATCCGGCTGGGCGCCGACAGTCCCGCAGCAGGCCGAACGCTGGCGGAACTGAACCTCCGCGGGCTGACCGGTGCCACTGTGCTCGCCATCGTGCGCGGCGGGGATGGCGTGCTCATCCCGACGGGGACGGAGAAGCTTCTCCCGAACGACTTGCTGGCCACCGCCGGCACGGCGGACGCCGTCGATGCCGCGCGGCGCCTACTCTCCGGGCAGCCCGCGCTGCAGTGACGGGTAACGACCGGGAGGTTGCGTCACGGATCGCGCCCGTTGGGCGCGATCAAAGGGAATGTAACATCCTACCGGGCTAGCTTCCGTCACGGATCGCTCCCGTTGGTCGCGATCGAAGGGAACGCGGCATCCTACCGAGCTAGCGTTCGCCCCGCGGGAGCACTTTCGGCCGGGGGTCGAATACTTTAGTTTTGGAGACGAGATCGATCGATCTCGGCGTTGACGCTGTCGGCGAGGTTCGATCGGGAGGAGGCCCGAAGACGCGGTTCGCAGCCGAGAGTCGAGCGCGGCGGAGAATCCTGGCACTCGCGTCCTTGGCTGTGCTCGCCATGGGCTGCCACGCCAAACCGTCGGCGACGACCGTGGTCGAGTTCTGGGCGCTCGGGCGCGAGGGCGAGGTCGTGCAACGCATGATTCCCGACTTCGAGCGGCGTCACCCGGGGATTCGGATGCACGTGCAACAGGTTCCGTGGAGCGCTGCGCACGAGAAGCTGCTCACCGCGTACGTCGGCGAGGCGATGCCCGATGTCTTCCAGGTCGGCAACACGTGGATTCCCGAGTTCGTCGCTCTGAACGCGATCGAGCCGCTCGACGGGCGGATGCGGAGCTCGACGGCGGTCGCGGAAGCTGACTACTTCCCGGGCGTCCTCGACACGAGCGTGATCGGGCGCACGACCTACGGGCTCCCCTGGTATGTCGACACCCGCCTCCTCTTCTATCGCAGCGACCTGCTCGAGGGGGCTGGCTACTCCGCGGCGCCCCGCGACTGGAAGACCTGGGTCGACGCGATGACGAGGGTGAAGGAGCGGGCGCCTCCCGGTGACTTCGCTACTCTACTGCCGGTGAACGAATGGCAGCCGCTCGTCATCCTCGCGCTCCAGCTCGGCGCGGGCCTGCTCCGCGACCACGACACCTACGGCGACTTCGAGAGCGCGGCGTTCCGCGAGGCATTCACGTTCTACGTCGACCTCTTTCGCCGCGGGCTGGCGCCAGTGGCGACGCAAACCCAGGTCGCGAACCTCTACCAGGACTTCGCGCGCGGCGCCTTCACCTTCTACGTGACCGGTCCCTGGAACATCGGCGAGTTCCGCGAACGGCTGCCGGCGTCCGTGAGATGGGCGACGGCGGCGTGGCCGTCGCCGGACGAGCACTATCCCGGCGTTTCGCTTGCCGGGGGCGCGAGCCTGGCGATGTTCCGCGGCTCGCCGCGGAAGGATGCCGCGTGGCAGTGGCTCGAATACTTGAGCGAGCCCGCGCAGCAGCTCTCGCTCTACCGCCTGACCGGTGATCTGCCCTCGCGGAAGAGCGCCTGGACGGAGGATGGACCGGGGGCGATGAACGTACACGGGCGTTTCGCGCTCAGCTCGACCACGTTCGCCCAACGCCGAAGATCCCCGAATGGGAGCGCATCGCGGACGAGATCACCCGCCATGCAGAGGCCGCGATCCGCGGGCAGGTGACGATCGACGAGGCGCTCGCGGCGCTCGATCGCGACGTCGACCGGATGCTCGAGAAGCGGCGCTGGCTCCTCGAGCGGGATGAGCATCTTCCCTCATGATGGCCGTGGTCGGCGAGCGAGGCTCGGAGCGGTTGCGGGTGAGCGCCGGGACCGCGTTCGTCGCCCCGGCCCTGTTGGCGATCGTCACCTTCTTCTTCGTGCCGGTGGCAGCCGCGATGCTCCTCAGCCTGACCGATTTCGACATCTACGCGGTCGCGAGCTGGCGAAACCTGCGCTTCGTGGCCTTCGGCAACTACGCGCGGCTCGTCCGCGATCCACTCTTTTGGATCGCGCTCGAGAACACTCTATACTTTGTCGCCGTGGGGGCGCCGTTGTCGATCGGCATTTCACTCGGCGCGGCTCTGCTCGTCAATGCGCGGCTGGTCCGGTTCAAAGGCCTCTTCCGCACGATCTTCTTTCTGCCGGTCGTCACCACGCTGGTCGCCGTTGCCGTCGTGTGGCGGTACGTCTATCACCCGCGGTTCGGCCTCTTGAACCAGGCGCTCGGCCTGCTCGGGCTAGGCCCGATCGACTGGCTCGGGGATCCGCGCTGGGCGATGCCGGCGATCATCCTGATGGCGGCGTGGAAGAACTTCGGCTTCAACATGATCGTCTTCATCGCAGCGCTGCAGGCGGTTCCGGAGACCCTCTACGAGGCCGCGCGGCTCGACGGCGCGAGCTTCCTCCAGGAGCTCCGCCACGTCACCCTGCCGCTGCTCGCGCCGACGTTTCTCTTCGTAGCCGTGATCACACTGATCGGTTACTTCCAGCTCTTCGCCGAGCCCTACGTGATGACGCAGGGCGGACCGGCAAACCGCACGCTCAGCATCGTGCTGCTGATGTACGAGCAGGGGTTTCGCTGGTGGAACATGGGCTACGCCGCCGCCGTCGCGTTTGTCCTCTTCGCGATCATCCTCTGCTTGACGCTCGTGCAAACGAGGCTACGATGAAACGGTTCCTCACCGTCATCGGTCTCTATGCCCTGCTCGGGTGCGGGGTCGTGTTGACGCTCTCGCCGCTCGTCTGGATGGTGTCGGCGTCGTTCATGCCGACCGGCGAGGCCACGGCGGTGCCGCCGCGTCTGCTGCCGAGTCGATTCACGCTCGAGCACTACCGCGATCTCGTCACTCGTATGAACCTGCTCCGTCATGCGGCGAGCAGCACGCTGCTCGCCTCGGCGACGACCGCGATCTCGCTCCTGCTGAATTCGATGGCGGGCTACGCGTTCGCCAAGCTCCGCTTCCCGGGGCGCGAGCGCATCTTCGGCGCGCTGCTCGCCGCGCTGGTCATTCCCGCGCAAGTCTCGATGCTGCCGCTCTTCCTGCTCCTCAAGCAGCTCGGCCTCGTCAATACTTACTTGGGGGTGATCATTCCGGGCATGGCGAGCGTTTTCGGCATCTTCCTGGTCCGCCAGTTCGCGTTGTCGATCCCGCAGAGCTTGCTCGACGCCGCGCGCATCGACGGCGCCGGTGAGTTCCGCATCTACTGGTCGCTGGTGTTGCCGTTCTGCCGGCCGGTACTGGTGACGCTCGCTGTCTTCACGTTTCTCGGCACGTGGAACGACTTCCTCTGGCCGCTGATCGTGCTCGCCGACGACGACCTCTACACGCTGCCGGTCGCGCTCGCCAATCTGCTCGGCGAGCACGTGCAGGACACCGAGCTGATGATGGCCGGGTCGGTGTTGACGGTTTTGCCGGTTTTGGGGCTGTTCGTGGCCCTGCAGAGATACTACATCGCGGGGATCATGAGCGGGGCGCTGAAGGACTAATGTGGGGAAACAGAACCTCAGGCGTGGGGGGCGGGGGCCGATGAAGTGCTGGTGCGGATGGGGCTGACGACGTCGGCGCGACTGAGACTCGGGCTCGCGCTCGTGCTGCTTGGTGCCTTAGTGGGAGACGATTCGGTCATCGCCCAGACGACGCTGGACGACTTCGAGCAACTGAGCGGCTGGACTGCGTCGACCTCGGAGGGTGCCACCGCCCAGATTGTTCCCGACGCCGGCCACACCGGCATGGCCATGCGCATCGACTTCGACCTCCCGAAAGACGGCGGGTTCGTGATCGTCCGGAAGGAGATCGACCTGACGCTGCCCGAAAACTACGCCTTCACGTTCCAGATCCGCGGCGAGGCGCCGCGCAACAACTTCGAGTTCAAGCTGGTCGACCCCTCCGGCAAGAACGTCTGGTGGAGAGTGCAGCGCGACTACGCGTTCCCGACCGAGTGGCAGCAGGTCACGATCCGCAAGACGAGGATCACGCTCGCCTGGGGGGCGCCGGCGATGCCGAAGCGCGTGGGCGCGGTCGAGTTCGCGATCTCCAGCGGCAACGGCGGCAAAGGGTCGGTATGGATCGACGATTTCCAGTTCGAGGAGCGCGAGCCGGCCAGCCAGTATCGCCGCACCGCGAAGGTGCAGGCCTCGAGCTCGGTGGCCGATCACGCGCCCGAGCGAGCGCTCGATGACGATCGAGAAACCAGCTGGCGAAGCGAGGCCGCTCCCGAGGAGCAATGGATCGAGATCGATTTCGTCCGCCAGCGCGATTTCGGCGGTCTGCGAATCGACTGGGATCCGCTCGACTACGCGACGTCGTACCGCGTGGAGGTGTCGGACGACGGCGAGAAGTGGACCACGGCCTACGTCGCCGCCAGCGGACGGGGCGGGCACGAATACGTCTACATGCCGGACGCCGAATCACGCTATGTGCGGATCGACCTCGAGCGTTCAAGCCGAGGGCAGGGCTACGGCATCGTCGCCGTCTCGATCCTCGCGCTCGAGTTCTCCGATACCCCGAATCAGTTCTTCCGTGCGCTCGCGGCCGAGTCTCCGCCCGGAGCCTACCCGAAGTACTTCTACGGCAAGCAGACCTACTGGACGGTCGTCGGAGTGGACGGCGATGACAAGAACGCGTTGCTGAACGAGGAGGGCATGCTGGAAGTGGAGAAGGGCGGCTTTTCGATCGAGCCCTACCTCTACGTGGACGGAAAGCTCGTCGATTGGAGCAACGCGCGGACGAGCCAATCGCTCGACGAAGGATACTTGCCGATCCCGTCGGTTCACTGGGACTTCGACCACGTGGGTCTCGACGTCACCGCGTTCGCAGCGGGCGAGCGCAGCGCTTCGACTCTGAACGCCCTCTATCGCGTCGAGAACCACCGCGATCACCCGCAACACGTGACCCTCTTTCTGGCGATTCGCCCCTTTCAGGTCGATCCTCCCTGGCAATCGCTCAACATGGTGGGCGGCGTCGCCCCGATCCACTCGATCCGCTACGACGCGAGCGCCGCGTGGGTCAATCGCGACAAGCCGGTGATCCTCACCAAGGCCCCGGAGCAGTTCGGCGCGACGTCGATCGAGAGCGGCTCGATCCGCGACTTCATGCAAGAGGGGAGAGTTCCGCCGCAGACCGCCGCTTCCGACCGGTTCGGCTTCGGGTCTGCGGCGATGGCGTACTCGTTCGATCTCGCCCCTGAAGCGCACGAGGAGGTAGCGATCACCGTTCCGTTCCATCCTGGTGACAGCTTCACGCCCCCCTCCACTGACGCGGGGCAAGAAGTGCGCGATCGCCTCGAGGAGACGAAGCGACGATGGAAGCGACGTCTCGCGCACGTGGGCTTCGAGCTACCCGCCGAGGGCGAGGGGATCGCACGCGTGCTGAAGAGCACGCTCGCATACATCCTCATCAATCGGGACGGCCCCCGCCTCCAGCCGGGGCCGCGCAACTATGCCCGCTCCTGGATCCGCGACGGTGCGCTCACGTCGGCGGCGCTGCTGCAAATGGGCTTCACGCAGGAGCCGCGAGAATTTTTCGAGTGGTTTGCGACGTACCAGCTCGCCGATGGCAAGATCCCCTGCTGTGTGGACCAGCGCGGCGCCGATCCTGTAGCCGAGAACGACAGCACCGGCGAGTTCATCTATGGGGTCGCAGAAGTGTACCGCTATACCCGCGACATCGGCTTCCTCACGGAGATGTGGCCGCGGATCGTGCGCGGCGTCGAATATCTCGACGGCCTACGTCGGCTGCGCACCACCGAGACCTATCGATCGCCGGGGAAGGAAGCCTTCTTCGGGCTCTTGCCCGCATCGATCAGCCACGAGGGCTACGCCTCGCGGCCCGTGCATTCCTACTGGGACGACTTCTTCGCGTTGCGCGCCTTCAAGGACGCGACGCACCTCGCGATCGCCATGGGCGACGAGGAGCACGCCGAAAGCTTCGCGAAGCTGCGCGACGAATTCAAGACCGATCTCTACGCGTCGATCTCGCGCACGATCGAAGAGCATGCGATCGACTTCGTGCCGGGCTCGGCGGAGCTCGGTGATTTCGACCCGAGCTCGACGGCGATCGCGCTCGATCCGGGCGGCGAGCTCGCCAACCTGCCGAAGCCCGCGCTGGGACGTACGTTCGACAAGTACTTGGAAACCTTCCGCAAGCGGCGCGACGGCGCGGAGGGTTGGGATGCGTTCGCGCCCTACGAAGTCCGCACGGCCGATGCACTGGTGCGGCTGGATCGGCGGCAGCAGGCTTTCGACGTGCTCGACTTCATGCTTGCGAGTCAGCGGCCCGCGGGATGGAACGAGTGGCAGGAGATCGTTTGGCGAGATCCCACGATGCCGAGCTTCATCGGCGACATGCCCCACACCTGGGTGGGCTCGAGCTTCGTGCGGGCGGTGCGGACCCTGTTCGCGTACGAGCGTGAGGCCGACCACGCGCTCGTCGTCGCTGCCGGCGTGCCGCGAGCGTGGCTCGGGGACGGGCGCCCGGTCGGAGTCAAACGGTTGCCGACGTATTTCGGAGTGCTCAACTACACGCTCGAGAGCGAGGGCCCGGACCGGTTGCGTCTGCAGCTCTCCGGCGACCTCCGCGTGCCGCCGGGGAACATCGTCATCCGGCCGCCCCTCGAGCGGCCGCTTCAGTCGGTGCGCGTGAACGGGAAGACGATCGAGACTTTTTCCGCAGACGAGGCGACGATCAGCGAGTTTCCGGCCAACGTCGTCCTCGATTCCGCCCCGCTATTGCAACCGACCGCCGCCGCCGTGCCCGACGCGACACCTGCGCCTGCCGCTGGCGCGTCTGCGCCCCAACCCGCAACCAAGCCACAAGGCGGGAGCTAGAGAACCTCTTTCGGGGCACCAACGCAAAAACCCTCGGCACTGGTCTATTGTTTTCCGCGCTCCGCGCGGTTGCGGTCGATTGTGATCAACCCGGGTACGGGTCGATCACAATCGACCGCGCTGTCCGTCTCCTCGAAGCGTCGCGGGAAAAGGGTCAGAGGGTCCGGCCGTTCTCGTCGAACAGGTAGACGCAGTCGGCGTCGATCGACAGCCCGATCGGTTGGCCCTTGGCGAGCTCTTGCATCGCGGGGAGTCGGACGATGAGCCGTATTCCATCGACCCCGCCGACGCCAACGGCGGTCAAGGTCTCGTGACCGAGGGCTTCGCTGTGCTCGACGGTGCCGCGGATCGCGCCGTCTTCGGCCGTGCCCGGGCGCAGCGCCTCGGCGCGCACGCCGGCCGTCAGCCGCCGGCCGACGAGCCCTCGGAGTAGGACCGCTCGCTCCCCCCGGGGGCGAGGGCCACGGATTGGTCGGCGATCGTGACGAGCGTGCGGCCGCGCTCGTCGCTGGCGACGGACGTCGGAAAGAGGTTCATCGGCGGGTTGCCGATGAATCCGGCGACGAACATGTTCACGGGCCGCTCGTAGAGCTCTCGCGGGGACGCAATCTGCTGGACGCGGCCACGATCGAGCACGGTGACGCGATGACCGAGGGTCATGGCTTCGACCTGATCGTGCGTCACGTACATCATCGTCGTGGCGGTGCGCTGCTGGATTTCGGCGATCTCGGCGCGCATCTCGCCGCGCAGCTTGGCGTCGAGATTCGAGAGCGGCTCGTCGAGCAGAAACACGGTCGGCTCGCGGACGAGCGCCCGCCCCATCGCCACTCGCTGGCGCTCGCCGCCCGAGAGCTCTCTCGGCAGTCGCGCGAGCTTCTCGGAAAGGCCGAGGAGGTTCGCCGCCCAGTCGACCCGGCGTCGTATCTCGTCGCGAGGGAGCCTTCGCATACGCAGTGGGAACTCGAGGTTCCCCTCGACGGTGCGGTGCGGATACAGGGCATAGTCCTGGAAGACCATCGCCACGTTCCGTTCCTGCGGGGTCAGGTCGTTCACAACTCGCGCGCCGATGCGAAGCGTGCCGCGGGTCACGGTCTCGAGTCCGGCGAGGAGCCGGAGCAGCGTCGATTTTCCACACCCCGAGGGCCCGACGACCACCATCAGCTCGCCGTCCTCGATGTGCAGACTGCAGTCGGACACCGCGAGGCTGCCGGTCGCGTAGGCCTTGTCGACGTGCTCGAAGTCTACGGTCGCCATGGATCGGGTCGAGGCTAGCGGCTTGGGGACTGGGGACGTTGCGGCATTAACGGAATAAGTCAACGGGGCATAGGGAAGTCATCCGGTGCCACAGACTTATTCCGTTAATGCCGTAACGTCCCCAGTCCCCCGGCTCCTCGCGCCTCGCTCGGGTGAGCGGGTAGCCGTTTTCATTCGAAGAAATTCTCATCGCCTATGATCGACAGCGCGCGCTCGGCGATCGGGTCGGCGGCGAACCGCTTCTGGATGCAGTGATCTTTCAGGCTGTTCGCCGCGGAGATCAAGATCATCGACTGATCGAGAGCGAGATATTGCCGGGCGACTTTTCCCGAATGCGGATCTACCGAATCGTAGAAGCCGTATTCGCCGTAGATGTCGTAGCGCTCGGCGAGACGGCGAAGATTCGCGGCCGCCTCGTCCGGCATCACCACGAGCGCCAGCGCGCTGGCATAGGGCGCCACGGCGCCGGGCCCGTACCCGAGCGAGCCGAGCACCTTGGCGCCGAATTCGCCGTAACCCCTGCCGGATGGATCGACGCTCGGCGAGAGGCCCCACACGGGGTATCCGAGGTCTTCCGTCGCATAGCGCCGCTGCACGGCGGCGTGGATCTCGTCGTTTCGCCCGAGGCTTTTTGCCGCGTAGCGCCGCTCGTCGACGACGAGCGTCGGCATCAGTGCCTCGAACATGCTGCCGCCCCACGAGGGTACGTATCTCTCGCCTTTCCACTCGTAGTAGCCCTCGTCGACCGCGTGGCCGCGAACGATCTCGGTTCGCCATCCCAGCGGACGCTGCGTCTGCCAGGTGGCCTGCGGCGGGTAGGTGCGGACGAGAGCGAACCAGTGTTCTTCCGGCACGTCGCCCTTGCCGATCGCGATCAGACTGCCGAGCCGCGGCTCGGTGTAGAGGAGGCCGTAGTGGTACTCCGATCGCGTCGGCACGTTGACGTAATAGCCGTGAGACATTTGCTGGGCCACGTCGTCGTAGAAGAAGGCGTAGCTCTGTCGATCGATGATCTCGCTCGCTCGGCCGCGCAGAGCTGGAAACGTCGACCGTACGACCATGAGCCCCGCCGTCAGCCACGAGGAATCGACGAACGATACGAAGTTGCTCGTGCGTTCGAGCGAAGTCGTGTCGTAGTAATTGAAGAAGAACCCTTCGTGCGTCTCAAGCCCGCCGAGCGTGTCGAGGACCTGGTCGATTCGACGGGTCGCTTCTTCCGGGGAGACGAAGCCGAGCTCGTGAGCGGCCACGATCGCGATCAAGTTGAGGCCGACGTTGGTGATGTTCGTATAGTCGGCGACCTCGGAACCCGGCGGTGCGAGGGATCGCGACAGCGTCACGTGATCCACCGGCAGGTGGTTCTCGCGGTCGGTCAGCGCCTCGATGCCGCGCCACGTGTCGCGCGCCAGGCGCTCGACGAACTCCCGAGTCGTGTCGGGGAGCGTGGCGCGATCGGCGAGCAGGCGCTGCGGCCAACCCGTGAGTCGCTTCTCGATCAGAAGGCTCGCTGCCGAAGGCCCGCCGACCGAGGCCTTCCACGCTTCTTTCTTTTGCGGCACGACCTTGTCGGCGATCGTCGGGCCGCCGGCGCCGAGCTTCAGCAGGGCGACGTCGTCGATCGTATAGGCGCCGCGCGTCGCGCCTCCGACCCGTCGCGACTCGAGCGTCACGAAGAAAGCGCGAATGTGCTTCCACTCCTCGATTCCCGACATGCGGTTGAGCGGAACGACGATCCGCTGCCATCTTCCCGTGAGTCCCGTGACGACGGCGGTCCCGTCCTGCATGAGGCGGGGCAGGTCGGCCTTCGGGCGCCGGAAGCCGACTTTCAGCGCCGGGCTGTAGCCGATTTCCTCGTCGCCTTTGATCCACAGCTCCACGTGGTCGTACGCAGAGGCATCGAGATCGCCGAGATCGATCGCGAAGCTCGCCCTCATCGGGTGGCCGCCTCCGAATTCGTACTCGATTCGCATGCATCGGCCGTCCGCGCGCGAGCGACGGCAACGTTCGGATTTCCATTGAATGCGGCCGCGTGCCTTTGCCGCAACGGTCTCGTCGAGCGTGCCGTACTTGCGAGCGCCGGGCGGCGCCTCGAAGTCGTCGAGCACGAGCCTCTTCAGAGTCACGCGGGGCGTGGCTACGGCGCGAATGCCCTCGGCCGGGCACGTGCACGCGAGCCCAAGCCAAACGGCCACCAACCCACACCGGACTGACCGAGCCACCCCCTCTTCCTTAGCGAGATGACCTACGCTTGCAAATGAAGTATCCAGAACACTTCGACATGAGCCTCCCTCCCACCCGTCGACCATTCGGAATCTCGTCCCTCGTCACGCTCGCGCTTCTCTTCGCCTCTGTGGCAAGTGCCTTTGCGGCCTTCGACCTGGACCGAGTTGCCGCTGACGCCAAAGAGCTCTCCAAAACGTCGTTCAAGGACCCCGCCGGTACCGTGCCGAAGTGGCTTCTCGACTTGAGCTACGACCAGTGGCGAGACATCCGCTTCCGGCCCGACCGATCACTGTGGCTGGACGGCAAGCAGCACTTCACCGTCCAGTTCTTCCATCCCGGCCTCTATTACGACCGTGTCGTCAGCATCAACGTGGTCGATGCTCGGGGGGTGCGCCAGGTGCCGTTCTCGCCGAGCCAGTTCGACTACGGCAAGAACGATTTCGCGAGCCGCGTTCCGCAGAATCTGGGTTACGCCGGCTTCCGCGTCCACTATCCCATAAACCGCCCCGACTACCGCGACGAGGTCATCGTCTTCGTCGGCGGCAGCTACTTTCGCGCCCTCGGCAAGAACCTCGCGTTCGGTCTTTCCGCCCGCGGCTTGGCGATCGACACGGCGCAACCGGCCGGTGAGGAGTTCCCGTACTTCAAGGAGTTCTGGCTGGTTCGCCCGGCGGTGGATGCCACCGAGATGACCATCTACGGGCTTCTCGACAGCCCACGGATCACCGGTGCGTACCGCTTCTTGGTCCGGCCTGGCGAGCAGACCGTCGTCGAGGTCGAGACGAAGTTCTTCGCGCGCAAAGAGATCACCAAGGTCGGCATCGCCCCGCTCACGAGCATGTTCTTCCACGGCGAGAACACGCTTCGAAAATACGACGACTTCCGGCCCGAAGTGCACGACTCCGACGGGCTCTCGCTGTGGTTCCCGACCGGCGAGTGGTTGTGGCGGCCGCTCGACAATCCGGATAGCCTCGAGATCAGCTCGTTCCGCATGCCGAACCCGAAGGGCTTCGGCCTCGTGCAACGCGACCGCGACTTCGATCACTATCAAGAGCTCGAGACCCACTCGGAGGAGCGTCCGAGCGCGTGGGTAGTTCCCCGCGGAGACTGGGGGGACGGGCACATCGAGCTCGTGGAGATTCCCACCAAGAACGAGGTCAACGACAACGTCGTCGCCTATTGGGTCCCCGAGAAGGGACCGCAGGCGGAGGGATCGATGTCGTTCGCCTACGACCTCTACTGGTATCGCGACGACAGCGACCGGCCGCCGGGGGGGCGAGCCGTCGCCACACGGCGGGATCATGGTACGGCCGAGGGCGTGCAGCGGTTCATCATCGACTTCGAAGGCGCGCGCCTGAAGGCGCTTCCTGCCGACACGGTCGTCCGCGGGGTCATCACCGTCGGTTCCGGAAAAGAGATCGGCGAGGAGCTTCTCGATCAGCACGTCGTGAAGAACACGGCCACGGGGGGCTGGCGACTCGGATTCCAAGTTCATCCGAAGGACAACAAGCCGATCGAACTGCGCGCGTACCTGCAGAAGGGGGACGAGACGTTGACCGAGACCTGGTCGTACACGCTACACCCCTGATCGATTAGGACGATTTCAGAGGCGGGAATGGCGGAAATCAAGGCCGCATACCAGGAGCCGGAGACCCCGGCGCGGATCGAGGTGAGCCTCGCGGCGCTGCTGCAGGACTGGAAAGGGGCGTACGACCGGGGCCGCGCGTACCTATCGGCGCTCGGCTTGAGCTCGTCGCGCGATCAGGCGCTCGCGCTGCGCTCGGCGGAAGAAGCAGTTTCGGTGGCGCAGTGGCCCGCAGATTCCGACGCCTACTCGGAGACCTTCCGGACGCTTCGCCGCGAGCTCGCCAATGGGCGGGAGCCCGCCCGCAAGCCCTTCGAAGAGCGGAGCTTTCTCGAATGGCGCCTGGCTCGGCTCTTCGGCAAGAATACCACCTTTCCGCCGCCGACGCCGGCGCTCGCGCGGCGATCGATGGAGCCGCACCGGATTCAGCGACGCGGGCTCCGCCGCCGCTTGATCGCGGTCGGGAAGGCAGAGCGCACCGGCCGAACTCCGGGCGACAACGGCGGTCGTGTGCCGCGCGCCGTGCGCGCGATGCGGCTTCGCCTGCGCTGGGTGCGGGTCGCGTTTGGCCGGCGCGCGCTTCTGTTGCTGCTGGTCGCGATCCCGACCGTGATCGCAAGCGGCTTCATGCTCCAAGTTCTGCCTTATCAGGGCCGCACGTTTCTCGAAGCCGCGATCGTCATCTTCTTCGGAGCACTGTTCGGCTGGATCTCGATCGGCTTCTGGACGGCGCTCGCCGGATTCGTGATCCTGCTCTCCCGGCGAGATCGGTTTCGCATTGCGGCGTCGCTCGACGGGGCTCAACCGGCGCTCGATCGTAGAGCGCGTACGGCGATCGTGATGCCGATCGCCGACGAACCCGTCGATCGGGTGTTCGCCGGCTTGCAAACGATGTATCGCTCGCTCGACCGCACGGGCGCACTGCACGCGTTCGACTTCTTCGTGCTGAGCGACACGGCCAATCCCAACACGTGGGTGAAAGAGGAGGAAGCCTGGCTCGACTGGTGCCGCGCGGTCGACGGCTTCGGCCGGATCTTCTACCGACGGCGCCGGGTGCGGGTGAAGCGCAAGAGCGGAAACGTCGCCGACTTCTGTCGGCGCTTCGGCCGGCGCTATCGCTACGTGGTCACGCTCGATGCCGACAGCTTGATGAGCGGCGAGACGATCGTCCGCCTGGCGAGCCTGATGGAAGCGAACCCGGCCGTGGGCCTCATCCAGACGGCGCCGGTCGCGATCCACGCGCGCTCGCTCTACGCGCGAATCCAGCAATTCGCCAACCGCGTGTACGGCCCGCTATTCGCGACCGGCATGCATTTCTGGCAGCTCGGCGACGCGCAGTACTGGGGACACAACGCGATCTTCAGGCTCGCGCCGTTCATGAAGCATTGCGGGCTTCCCCGCCTGCCGGGCAAGCCGCCGCTCGGCGGCGAGATCCTCAGCCACGATTTCGTCGAGGCGGCGATGCTCGGGCGCGCTGGCTACTCGATCTGGCTCGCCTATGACCTCGGCGGGAGCTACGAGGAGCTCCCCTCGTCGCTGCTCGAAGACCTGCACCGCGATCGCCGCTGGTGCCAGGGTAACTTCCAGCACCTTCGGCTGGTGTTCGTCGAGGGGTTGTTTCACGTTCATCGCGCGCTGTTCCTGAACGGCGTGTTCTCCTACGTCTCGGCGCTTCTCTGGTTCTGCTTCCTGAGCCTCAGCACGGCGGAGGTGATCGTGCGCGTGCTGAGCAAGCCCGACTACTTTCCGTCGGGGCCGAGCCTCTTCCCGCAATGGCCGATCTGGCGGCCCGATTGGGCGATCGCGCTCCTCACCGTGACGTTGGCGATCCTTTTCCTGCCAAAGATGCTGAGCGCGGCTCTCGTCTTCTGCCGGGGCGATGCGCGCCGTTTCGGAGGAGGCACCCGCTTTCTCGCGAGCGTCGTTCTCGAATTCCTCGCCTCGAGCCTGTTCGCGCCGATCCGCATGCTGTTCCACACGAAGTTCGTGCTGACCAATCTGATCGGCCGCATCGTCGTCTGGCGCTCCCCGCCGAGAGGGGAGCACGAGACGAGTTGGAACGAGGCGATCCGCTCTCACGGCCTGATGACCCTGTTCGCGTCCGTGTGGGGGGGCGGCATCTACTTCCTCAGCCCCCAATATTTCCGATGGCTCGCGCCGATCATCGGCGCGCTGATCCTCTCCGTTCCGCTTTCCGTGCTCGTGAGTCGCGTATGGATCGGGCAGCGGGCCCGCCGCGCCCGCCTGTTCGCGACGCCCGAAGAGATCGCGCCCCCGCGCGAGATCCTCGAGCTCGAAACGTGCCTGGCGGCCGTTCGGCAGAAGGAGCACGATCTCACCACGGAGGAGCATGACGGTTTCGTGCGGGCGATCGTCGATCCGTACGTGAACGCGCTCCATCGTTGGCTCCTTCGCGCCCCGCGCTCGCTGAAGCCGTCGATCCGCGAACGGCGCCGCGCGCTCGTCGAGCGGGCTCTCTTGGCCGGGCCGGACGCGCTGGCGCCGAAGCAGAGGCGGATTCTGTTGCTCGACCCGGAGCGGGTGGATGAGCTTCACCGTCGTGTCTGGGAGCTGGCGAACGGCGAGCGAGCCCACCGTTGGGGGCGGCCGGGGGTGGCGCCTTGACCTTTCCCGAGGGATTCCTCTGGGGCTCGGCGACCAGCGCGCATCAAGTCGAAGGCAACTGCGATCGCAACCACTGGTGGGAGTGGGAGCAGGAGGGCCTGCGCGAGTCGCCGCGCGGTCACATCCGCGACGGCTCGGTCTCGGGCATCGCCTGCGACTACTACCATCGCTTCGATGAGGATCACCGCCTCGCGGCGGCGCTCGGGCATCGGTCGCTCCGGATTTCGATCGAATGGAGCCGCGTCGAGCCGGAGCAAGACCGCTTCGACGCCGCTGCGATCGACCACTACAAGCGCGTTTGCGATTCGATGCTCGAACGAGGGCTCGAGCCGACGGTGACCCTCCACCACTTCACGAACCCGACCTGGGCGGAGCGCGCGGGCGGATGGGAGAACCCTCGAATGTCGTCGTGGCTCGCCTCCTTCGCCGCGCATGCAGCACGAGGGCTCGGCGAGCGTGTGAAGCTCTGGTGGACGATCAACGAGCCTATGATCGTGCCGACGCTCGGGTACCTCTTTGGGATTCACCCGCCCTGCGTGAAAGATCCGGCGCGAGCTCGACGGGTGGCGCGGCACGTGCTCCTCGCCCACGGCGCGGTCTATCGCGCTGTCCATGAGGGGGCGAGGCATCCGATCGAAGTCGGGCCGGTGTTGGCGATGCCCTACTTCGAGCCGCTCGACCCGCAGAGCCCGCGCGACCGTCGCTCTGCGGAAGCGAGCGACCGGTTTCTGAACGAATACTTTCTGCTCGGACTACGCGAGGGCGTCATCGCATCGCCGGTCGGCGAGGGCGAGGCCGTCGCCGGCCTCGCCGGAAGCTACGACGTGGTCGGCATCAACTATTACATGCGCGTGCTCTGCGACGGCCGCCGTGGAGACGTGACGCTCGACGGAGCCCGCCGCGCCGCGGAGCCCGACCGCCTCGTGGACGAGATGGGGTGGGAGATCTTTCCAGCGGGCCTGTATCGAAATCTCGTCCGCCTGAAGGCGCTCGGCAAACCTGTCTACATCACCGAAAACGGCATGGCGACGCTCGACGACGAGGCTCGAACCTGCCACTTGCGCGCGCATCTCGAAGAGGTCGCGCGCGCGATCCGGGACGGAGTCGACGTGCGCGGCTATTTCTACTGGTCGCTGATGGACAACTTCGAGTGGGCGGAAGGCTACGCCCGGCGCTTCGGCCTGGTCGCCGTCGACCGGCGAACCCTCGAGCGCCGGCCGCGCCCGACCGCATTCGTCTACCGCGATGTGATCGCCGCGAACGCGCTGTAGCGTTCGCCGGCGAATATGCAGGTCGCGAGGTCACGGCAAGCGTGCAGCAGCTGCCGGTACGCGAGGTTGTGCTGGACTGCGAAGCCATTGCGTTCACGGCGTCCGGCCGGCGTTTGATATCGAAGGCGATGTAGCTTTCCGGCCCTCCTAGCCGCTATCCTCCGGTCGTGACCGAGCGGACGGGGCGAAGCACCGCGATCGCCGGAGCTGATGCGGTAGGCTCGGCGACATCTGTCCTCGAGGACGCCTACGAGCTTTCCCCAACCCAGCAGGGGATGCTCTTCCATGCGCTGGAAGCGGCGGCGCCGGGTGTCGACCTCGAACAGGTTTCGATCGAGCTCGACGAGGCGCTCGATCCCGAGCTCTTCCTCGGGGCTTGGCGGCGCGTCGTCGACCGCCACGCCATCCTGCGGACGCGCTTCCAATGGAATCGGCTCGGCGCCCCGGTCCAGGAGGTCTTGAAGACCGTCGATATTCCGGTGGCACGGATCGATGCCGGCCCGCTGCCGCAGGACGAGCGGGCGTCCCGCAGGGAGGCTCTGCTGCGCAAGGATCGGTCGCGCCCGTTCGCCCTCGACGAAGCGCCCCTGCTGAGGCTCACGCTCGTCCGATGGGGCGAGCGGAGCTGGACAGTGCTCTGGTCGTTCCACCACGCGCTGCTCGACGGGCGGTCCTTTCCCTTGGTCCTCAGGGAAGTTTTCCTCTTCTATGACGCCGCCCGCGAGGGACGTACGGTCGAGCCGGGGCTTCCCCGTCCGTACCGCGACTACATCGCCTGGTTGCGAGGGCTCGACCTGGTCGAGGCCGAGGCGTACTGGCGCCGCGCCCTCGCCGGCTTCGGCGCCCCCACCCCGCTCCCGGTCACGTGCGCCGTCGCCGAGGAGGGCGGGGCCGAGCCGGCCGGAGGGTCGCACGAGGTCGTCCTCGGCGGCGACGCAACCGAGCGGCTGAAAGGCTTCGCCGCTGCCCATGGTCTCACCCTCCACACGCTCGTGCAGGGGGCGTGGGCGATCCTCCTTCACCGCTATTCCGGGGAGGAGGACATCGTGTTCGGCGCGACTCGCGCCTGCCGCCGGTCAGCCTTCCCCGATGCCGGCGCCATGGTCGGCCTGTTCATCAACACGCTCCCCATGCGCGTCGGCGTGCAGGACGACGCCGGCGTCCCGGCTTTTATGAAGGACGTCCGCGCGCGCCAGGTCGCCGTCCGGGCCGTCGAGCACACTCCGCTCGCGAAGGTCCAAGCGTGGAGCGCCGTTCCCCGGGGTCGTCCCTTGTTCGACTCTCTCGTCGTCTACGACAACGACACGCTGGACGGGTTCATGCGCGCCGAGGGGTCGGACCCGTCCCGGCGTCGGTTCTCGTACCGTGGCCAGACGAACTACCCGATCACCGTCATCGCATATGGCGGGGCCGAGATGGTCCTGCGGATCGAGAACGACCGGCGGCGGATCGACGATGCAGCGGCCGGGCGCATGCTCAGCAACCTTCGGACGCTGCTCGAGGCGATCCCGGATGCGGCCGGCCTCACGATCGGCGCGCTTCCGCTGGTGACGGGAGAGGAGCGCGCGGCGCTGGCGGAAGGCGGAGCGACGCGCGTCTTCGCGCCGGAGCGCTGCCTGCACGAGCGCTTCGAGCAGCACGCGGCCGCGCGTCCGGACGCGATCGCCGTGAGGTGCGAGGAAGCCGCCCTCACCTACGGAGAGCTGAACCGGCGCGCCAATCGCCTGGCGAATCGCCTGCTTGTGGCGGGGGTGGGACCGGAGCAACTGGTCGGCCTGTGCGTGGAGCGTGGAATAGACCTGGTGGTAGGCGTCCTCGGTATCCTCAAGGCCGGAGGAGCCTATCTCCCGATCGACCTCTCATATCCCGCCGACCGCGTGGCGTTCGTGCTCGAGGACGCGGCCGCCCCGATAGTCGTCTCGGAACACGGGCTCGTCGACCGGCTGCCGGGAGCCGGCCACACGGTGGTGTGCCTCGACGATCCGCTGGAGGGGTTCCCCGACACGAATCCCGCAAGCGGCGTGGGTCCGTCGAACCTGATGTACGTCATCTACACGTCGGGCTCGACCGGCCGCCCAAAGGGAGTCCTGATCACGCACCACAACGTCGATCGCCTCATGCGCGCGACCGACGCCTGGTACCGGTTCGGAGAGCGCGACGTGTGGACGCTGTTCCATTCGATCGCATTCGACTTCTCCGTGTGGGAGCTGTGGGGAGCGCTCGCGTACGGTGGCCGGCTCGTCGTCGTCCCGCACTGGGTCAGCCGCTCCCCGGAATCGTTCCTCGACCTCGTACGCCGCGAGGGGGTGACGGTCTTGAACCAGACCCCTTCGGCCTTCCGACAGCTCGTCCAGGCCGACCTGGCGCAAGAAGCGCGGCCGACCGCGCTCCGGTACGTGATCTTCGGCGGCGAAGCCCTGGAGCTTCAGAGCCTCAGGCCGTGGCTCGACCGCTACGGGGACGCGGTCCCGCTTCTGGTAAACATGTACGGGATCACCGAGACCTGCGTTCACGTCACGTACCGGCCGATCCGACTCGCCGACGTCCTCGAGGGACGGGGGAGTGTGATCGGCGAGCCGATCCCGGACGAGCGCGTCGTGGTCCTCGATCCCCAAGGAGAGCCGGTGCCGATCGGGGTACCCGGCGAGATGCACGTCGGGGGAGCAGGCCTCGCGCGCGGCTACTTGAATCGACCCGAGCTGACGGCCGAGCGATTCATCCCCGACCCTCTCCACCGCGGCGAGCGTCTCTACCGCACGGGCGACCTCGCGCGGCGCCTCCCCGGCGGAGATCTGGAGTACCTCGGGCGCATCGACCTCCAGGTCAAGATCCGAGGATTCCGAATCGAGCTGGGGGAGATCGAGTCGGTGATCGCGCAGCACCCGGCGGTGCGCGAGAGCGTCGTGATCGCGCGCGAAGACGCGCCGGGGGACAAGCGTCTCGTCGCCTACCTCGCCTCGACGGGCGACCGGGCGTCGGTCGTGGACGGTGTACGCGCTCTCCTCAAGTCGAAGGTCCCCGACTACATGATCCCCGCGGCGTTCGTGTTCCTCGACGCGCTTCCGCTGACATCCAACGGGAAGGTCGACCGCAAGGCGCTCCCAGCCCCGGATGCCTCGCGCGCCGAAGGAACGCGCCGCTACGTGGAGCCGGCGACGGAGGCCGAGATCGCGCTGGCATCGATCTGGTCGGCGGTCCTGGGCGCCGGCAGGGTGGGCCGCCACGACGACTTCTTCGAGCTGGGCGGCGACTCGATCCTCGCAATCCAGGTGATCGCGCGCGCCCGACAGGCCGGGCTTCCGATCTCGCCGCGCGAGCTCTTCCGGCACCCGACGGTCGCGGAGCTCGCCGGCTCCGCGGCGAGGGCCGAGCCGTCGCGACCGGTGCCGGCCCCGGGGAGCGACGGCGACGCGCCGCTGACGCCGATCGAGTCCTGGTTCTTCGACCAAGACCTCCCGGAGCGGGAGCACTACAACCAGGCGCTCGTTTTCGAGGTCGGCGACGATCTCGACGCCGGCCGGCTCGAGCGCGCCTTCGCGGAGGTTGTGGCGCGGCACGAAGCGCTCCGGTTCAGATACGAGCACCGCGACGGGGGCTGGCGGCGGTGGAGCGCGGCCGACCCGGGGGCCGTCGTCCTGGAACGGCACGACCTCGATCTCGCCGGCGAAGGCGGGCGGAGGGCGTTCGAAGCGCTTGCTGCCACGCTCCACTCCGGTCTCGATCTGGGGAAGGGCCCACTCCTGCGTGCGGCGCTCGTGCGTTCGGGGGCGGGGCGGCCGGACCGTCTCATCATCGTGGTCCACCACGTGGCGATTGACGGCGTCTCCTGGCGGATCCTCCTCGAAGACCTGGAGAGCGCGTACGCCGTGCTGGGCGCTGGGTGCCCGCCGAGCTTAGCCCCCTCCACGACCTCGTACGGGGCGTGGGCGCGCGCGCTGGCAGCGTGGGCGCGGGGCGCGGAGGCGCGCGCGAGCCTTCCGGCGTGGCTCGTAAGGCACGGAGAACCCGTGCGCCTTCCCCTGCTGCCGGGCGGAGCCGGCGCGAGCCATCGGGAATCGGACGCACGGACGATCGACGTCGCCGTCGACGCAGCGACCACGCGCAAGCTGATCCACGAGGTGCCCCAGGTCTACCGGACGAGGATCGAGGAACTCCTCGCGACGGCGCTCGCGCTCGCGTTCAAAGAGGTCACCGGAGCACGCCGGCTCCTCGTCGATCTCGAAGGTCATGGACGGGAGGAGATCGTCGAGGGGCTCGACCTGAGCCGCACGCTCGGATGGTTCACGTCCATCTATCCCGTAGATGTGGAGCTTCCCCCCGGGGACGATCCCGGAGAGGCGATCAAGAGGGTCAAGGAGCAGCTCCGCGCCGTACCCGATCGCGGGGCGAGCTGGGGGATCCTGAGCCGTCTCGGCGACGAGACGACGCGCGAGCGCCTTGCGGCGCTTCCCCGCGCGGAAATCCTGTTCAACTACCTCGGCCGGCAGGACGCCGTCGTCGCGGGATCGAAGCTCTTCCGATTCGCGCGCGAGGGATCGGGGCCGTGGCACGCCGGAAGCGGCCGGCGCTCGCACCCTGTCGAGGTGCTCGCGAAGGTCGCCAACGGGGTCCTCGGTCTCACGTGGACCTTCACGCCGGCCGTGCACGAGGAGGGGACGATCCGCGCCCTCGCGGAAGGCTTCGTGCGCGCGCTCGCTGGACTAGTCGGTCACTGTCTCGCCCCAGGAACCGGGGGGCTAACGTCGGCGGATCTACCCGCCGCGAGCCTGAGCCAAGCGGAGATCGACAGGCTCCCATTCCCGCCAGCGGCGATCGAGGACGCTTACCCCCTCACGTCGATGCAGCGTCTCTTCCTCGCGATGGACGCCGGCGGCGGCTCCACGGGGTTCGAGGCGTGGCGCTTCCGCGTCGAAGGTCCCCTCGACGTCGATGCTCTGCGCTCCGCGTGGGCCGACGTCGTCGTGCGCCACGCGATCCTGCGCTCGGCTTTCGTCGCCATCGGAAGCGCCGAGCCGCACCAGGTCGTCTTGCGCGACGTGCCGCTCCCGTGGCGCGTCGAGGATTGGCGCGGGCTCGACGTGGCATCCTTGACGAATCGCTCGACCGCGCTCGAGACCGAGGAGATCGCGCGAGGGTTCGATCCCGCGATGCCGCCCCTGCTCCGGGTCGTGCTGGCGCGCACGGGCGAGCGCACTTGGGAAATGCACTGGAGCACGCACCACCTCCTCGTCGACGGGTGGTCGTGGCCGGTGGTGTTCAACGACCTCGCCGCGTTCTACTCGGCCCGCCGGGAAGGCCGGGATGCCATGCTTCCGCCGGCGCCGCGCTTCCGGGAGTACGTTCGCTGGCTTCGGATGCCGCGTCCGGACGACGAACCGTACTGGCGTCGCGCCCTCGAGGGCGTCTCGGAGCCCACGCCGATCGACTTGGGCGGGAGCCCTGAAGCCGGTGAAGGGATCGCCGAACGGTGCGTGACCCTCGACGCCGCAACCACGCGGGCGCTGTCCGCCCTCGCCCGCGAGAGCCGCACGACCCTCGGGGTCGTCGTTCAAGCGGCGTGGGCGGTCGTGCTCGCGCATCACGCCGATGCGGACGACGTCCTCTTCGGGGTCGCCGTTTCCGGGCGCCCGCCCGAGCTAGCCGGCGTCGACGCCCTCGTCGGCCCTTGCGTCAACAACGTGCCGATCCGCATCCGTGTCCCACGAGGCATCGCGCTCGGAGCGTGGCTGGCGCGTCTCCAGCAGGACAACGCCGAGCGGGCGCCGCATCAGTACGCCTCGCCCGAGAGCGTGAGCACGTCGAGCGCGGTGCCGCCAACCGCGCGGTTGTTCGATTCGATCGTCGTGTTACAGAACTACCGAAGCGCCGAGGCGGCGGGTCGTCTCGACCGGAACCTGGCGATCGCTCCGATTCGCGTTCCGGAGGCGACGGCCTACCTCGTCACCCTGACGGTCACGCCCGGTGCCGCGCTGGGGCTCCGGCTACTGTTCCCGCGCGCGCGGCTGGCGCCGCAGGACGCGGACATCCTGCTCTCCGCGACCGCGGAGGCACTGCGCGCCCAGGCGGAAGGGGCGGGCGTCCCGGTCGATTCGATCGCGGCCCGGCTCCCCCCCTCGACGCGCGGCCGTGCATCCCGTGCAGCGGACGCGAAACGCCGTAGCCGGATGGCCCCGGGGCTCCCCCCCGCCAACGCGATGGAAGCGGTGATCGCGGCCGTTTGGCGGGATCTGTTCCGGAGGGAGGACGTGGGGGTAGACCAGAACTTCTTCGATCTCGGCGGGCACTCCTTGCTTCTCGTCCAGGCCCACACCAAGCTGTGCGAGGCGCTGGGGCGCGATCTCGCGATCGTCGAGCTTCTCCGCCACCCGACTGTGCGGGCGCTGGCGCGCCGCCTTTCCGGCGCGACCGACGAACGGGAGACCGCGGGTGCCGCGCAGGACCGGGCACGCCTGCAGCGCGAGGCGACCGCGCGGCGCCGGACCCGCCCGAGGGGGACCTGAGCGTGTCGTACTCCGACGCCTACGACCCGAACGACGGGGTAGCGATCATCGGCCTGGCTGGGCGGTTTCCGGGCGCGCCGGACGTCGCGGCGTTCTGGCGGAACCTGACCGCGGGGGTCGAATCAATCTCCAGGTTCGCCCCCGGCGAGCTCGAGCCGTCGTATCCAGACGACATGGCCGCGAGGAGCGATTCGGGGTACGTCTCGGCGCGCGGGATCCTGGAGGGGGTGGATCTCTTCGACGCCGGCTTCTTCGGAATGAACCCCAAGGAAGCCGAGGTCCTGGACCCCCAGCAGAGGCTCTTCCTCGAAGGGGCATGGGTGGCTCTCGAGAGCGCCGGCTAC
Organism: uncultured delta proteobacterium; assembly: GCA_963712515.1. GTDB lineage: Bacteria > Desulfobacterota > Binatia > JACPRU01 > JACPRU01 > CAVQIG01. The sequence continues at coordinate 444,775 of CAVQIG010000009.1, read as the reverse complement.
GACCCGGCACGCTTCCGCGGGTCGATCGGAGTGTTCGCGGGGAGCAGCAATAACTACTATCTGCCGAACCACCTGTACGGGTCCGCCGACGCGAAGGCGATCGTGGGCTGGCTCGTCGCCATGATGGCGAACGAGAAGGACTACCTGACGACGCGCGTAGCGTACAAGCTGGACCTCAAGGGGCCCGCGCTCAACATCCAGACGGCGTGCTCGACCTCCCTCGTCGCGGTCTGCTGCGCGTTCCACGCGCTCCAGGGCTATCAGTGCGACGTCGCCCTGGCAGGCGGCGTCTCGGTCACGCTCCCGCAGAAGCGTGGCTACCTCCATACGGAAGGATCGATCCTCTCTCCGGACGGGCATTGCCGCGCCTTCGACGCGCGCGCTCGGGGGACGGTCTTCTCGAACGGGTTCGGCCTCGTCGTCCTGAGGAGGCTCGCGGACGCGGTCTCGGCGGGGGACACGATCCACGCGGTGATCAAAGGGGCGGCGCTCAACAACGACGGTGCCGCGAAGGTGAGCTTCACCGCGCCGAGCGTGGACGGTCACGCGGAGGTCATCGCTTCCGCCCAAGCTCTAGCCGGCATCGATCCCGCGACAATCGGCTACGTCGAATGCCACGGGACCGGAACCGAGCTGGGAGACCCGATCGAGATCGCTGGACTCACCCATGCCTTCCGCGCCGGCGGCGCAACGGGGCGGGGATTCTGCGCGATCGGCTCTGTGAAATCGAACGTCGGCCACCTCGATGCCGCCGCAGGAGTGGCGGGGCTGATCAAGGCGGCGCTGGCGACTCGAGAGGGGATCATCCCCTCGTCGCTCGGCTTCGAGTCGCCGAACCCGAAGCTCGGGCTCGAGCAGAGCCCGTTCGTCGTCGCGAGTGCGTTGCAGCCCTGGCCCGGCGGCCGCACGCCGCGCCGCGCCGGGGTCAGCTCGTTCGGTGTGGGCGGGACGAACGCGCACGTGGTTCTCGAGGAGGCACCGGCCGCGCCGCCGCCGGCTCCCGCCCGCGATGAACAGGTCCTCGTCCTTTCGGCCCGCAGCGCCGCGGCGCTCGACCAAGCGGCGGCGAACCTCCGACTGTTCCTCGAGGAGCACCCGGAGATCCCGATGGCCGACGTCGCGTGGACCCTCCAGGAGGGACGGCGTGCGTTCGCGCATCGGCGCGTCGTCGCCTGCCGCGACCGCGCGGAGGCGATCGCGGTCTTAGCGAAGCCGCCCGACGGCAAGAAGTCCGCTGGTGGGATCAACGAGAGCCGGGACGCGGGCGTCGCCTTCCTCTTCCCGGGGCAAGGCGCGCAGTACCCGAACATGGGGCGCTCGGTCTACCTGAGCGAACCCGTCTTCAAGCGCGAGGTGGACGAAAGCTGCGAGGTGCTGGCCTCGCACCTGGGCCTCGACCTCCGACACGTGATCTACCCCGCCCCGGACGCCGTAGACGCCGCCAGGGAGACGCTCACCCAGACCTACGTCACGCAGCCGGCGCTCTTCGTGATCGAGTACGCACTCGCGAGGCTTTGGATGGAATGGGGGATCGTCCCGAAGGCGATGACCGGACATTCGCTCGGCGAATACGTCGCGGCGGCTATCTCCGGAGTCTTCACCCGGGACGACGCGCTCATCCTCCTCTCCAAGCGCGCGCGCCTCATGCAGGACCTCCCGTCGGGCGCGATGCTCGCGGTGCGCGCCGCCGCTTCCGACCTCGAAGGGATCCTGGGTCAGGGGCTGGCGATCGCATCCATCAACGCTCCGAACCTCACCGTCGTCTCGGGGGGCCACGAAGCTGCCGCCGAGTTCGAGACCCTGCTCGCCGCGCGGGGGATCGCATCGAAGCTCCTCCAGACCTCGCACGCCTTCCACTCGCCGATGATGGACGCGATCGTCGAGCCGTTCGTCGAGATCGTGCGGGCGACTCCGCGACGAGCGCCGACGATTCCTTGGGTCTCGAGTCTGACCGGGGATTGGATCACCGAGAACGAGGCTGCGGATCCGCGCTACTGGGCGATGCAGCTTCGCAGGCCGGTCCAGTTCCTGGACGCGGCGCGGCACCTGTTTGAAGATTCCGCCTCCGTTCTCCTCGAGGTGGGACCCGGGGCCACGCTGACGGGGCTGATCCGCCAGCACCAGGACCGGCCCGCAAAGCAGGCGGTCTTCGGCACCCTCCACCACGGTCAGGATCCGGACCTCGATCTTGCCGCGATGCTTCTCGCCGCCGGGCGTCTGTGGATCGCCGGCGCCCCCCCCGAGTGGACCGCCGTGCACGGGACCCCGCGCCGCCGTGTGCCACTTCCGACCTATCCGTTCGAGCGGAAGCGCTACTGGATCGACCCCGTGGAAGCGTCCGCGACCGTTCCGGGTGCCGCGCGTGTGACCGCCGCGGCGGCCGACGAGCCCGTGGAGCCCGCCGCGATCGCCGAGCCCGTGGCCCAAGGGGATCGCCGGTCGCGCATCCTCGCGCGCCTCGGCAAGCTCTTTTCAGACCTGTCCGGACTCGCGGATGCGGACTTGCTGCGGAGCGCGACCTTCCTTGAGCTGGGATTGGACTCCTTGTTCCTGACGCAGGCCGCAACGGCGATCACCAAGACCCTCGGCGTCAAGGTCGCCCTCCGCGACCTCCTCGAAAGGCACGACTCGCTCGAGGCCCTCGCGACGCATCTCGACGCCGCCCTCCCCGACGACGCTCCGCTCTTCCGTGCTGCCGCCTCGGCGAGCGCGTCTGCGGCTGCGCCTCCCAAGGCGGCGGGCGGGATCGCGCACGACGCGGGGATCCCGGCCAGTGGGCCTTCGAAGTCGGCCGAGTCCGTGTCGTTCGGGCCGTACAAGGCGATCGCGAAGGGACCGTCGGGCGGGCTCACCGAGCACCAGCAGAAGCGGCTCGACGACCTCGTCGACCGCTATGTCCGCCGCACGGCGGGCTCCAAGCGCATCACCGAGGAGAACCGGGCGCACCTCGCCGACCCGCGATCGGTGGCGGGTTTCCGGATGCTGTGGAAGGAGATCGTCTACCCGATCGTCACCGAGCGATCGAAGGGATCCCGGTTGTGGGACGTCGACGGGAACGAATGGATCGACTTGACGAACGGCTTCGGGATGATCCTGTTCGGCCACGGCCCGGAGTTCGTGACACGGGCGGTGGGGAAGCAGCTCCAGCGCGGATTCGAGATCGGCCCCCAGACCGCGCTCGCGGGCCGGGTGGCGCGGGAGCTGACAGCGATGGTCGGCCTCGAGCGTGCGGCCTTCTGCAACACCGGCTCCGAAGCGGTCACGGCGGCGATCCGTGTCGCGCGCACCGTGACGGGGCGCGATCGCGTCGTCATGTTCGCGGGCGCCTACCACGGGATCTTCGACGAAGTGCTCTTTCGCCCGACGGTGAGCGGCGGCATGCTGCGCTCGACTCCGATCGCACCCGGGATCCCGAGCAGCGCGGGGGACAATCTCGTCATCCTCGACTACGGCGACCCGGCGGCGCTCGACGTGCTCCGCGAGCACGGCAGCACGATCGCGGCGGTGCTCGTCGAGCCGGTGCACAGCCGCCGCCCCGACCTCCAGCCACGGGAGTTCCTCGCCGAGTTACGCGAGGTCACCCGGGCGACCGGCTCCGCCCTCGTGTTCGACGAGGTCGTCACAGGATTCAGAACGCACCCTGGGGGAGCGCAGGCCTTGTTCGGGATCCGCGCCGACCTCGCCACCTACGGGAAGGTCTTGGGCGGCGGGTTGCCCATCGGGGTCGTAGCGGGGAGCCACGCTTATATGGACGCGCTGGACGGCGGCGCGTGGCGGTACGGGGACGGGTCGTTCCCGGAAGTGGGCGTCACGTTCTTCGCCGGGACATTCGTCCGCCATCCGCTGGCGCTCGCGGCAGCCTCCGCCGTCCTCGACCATCTAAACGAGCGCGGGCCCGAGCTCCAGCGGGATCTCAACGTGAAAACGACGCGCTTCGTCGATCGGCTGAACGCCGAGGCGCGGCGCCTCCAGGCCCCGATGGTCGTCACGCATTTCAGCTCGTGGTTCATGATCGCTTTTCCGCACGACCTGCCGCAGGCCAGCCTGTTCTACGCCTACCTTCGGGACCGGGGGATCCATCTCTGGGAGGGGCGGCCGGGATTCCTGACGACGGCGCACACCGACGAGGATCTGGAGCGGGTGATCTCGGCCTTCGGCGATACCCTGGCCGAGATGCAGGAGGCGGGGTTCCTCCCGGGCGGCGCGCGCAAGGCGCCGGTTGCGGGAGCGAGGCTCGGCAAGGATCCGTCGGGGCGCGAGGCGTGGTTCGTACCCGACCCCGCGCGCCCCGGCAAATGGCTACGCGTCAGCGAGGACGATGAAGTCCGAAACGGATGAGCCCTCGGCGGCCGCGGTCCACGGCCGCTCGGGCGCTACTTCAGTTTCCCTTCGGAGACCGGCTGACTTTGCTCGTCCTCGTAGCGGTAAAAGCCGCGGCCGGTCTTTCGGCCGAGCCAGCCGGCGGCCACGTAGTTGCGCAGAATCGTCGGCGGCCGGTACTTGTCGTCGCCGAACTCTTTCTGCAGGACCTCGGCGATCGTCAGCACCGTGTCGAGGCCGAGCAGATCGGCGAGCTCGAACGGACCCATCGGGTGGTTGAGGCCCAGCCGCACGGCGAGATCGATCTCTTCGACCGTGCCGAGGCCTTCGGTCAACGCGAAGCACGCTTCGTTCAACTGCGGGATGAGCAAACGGTTGACGATGAACGCCGGCATGTCCTTGGTGGTGATGATCGTCTTGCCGAGTCGGCGGGCGAGGTCGCAGGTAGCCTCGTAAGTCTCGTCGCTCGTTTGCAGAGCGCGCACGATCTCGACCAGCTTCATGGCCGGCACGGGATGCATGAAGTGTAAGCCGATCACGTGATCGGCGCGCTCGGTGGCCGCTGCGAGCTTGGTGAGGGAAATACTCGAGGTGTTGCTCGCCAGGATCGTGCCCGAGCGCAGGATCTCGTCGAGATTGCTGAAGATGCGCTGCTTGAGCGCTACGTCTTCCGTCACCGCCTCGACCACGAAATCGCAGTCGGCAAGGGCCGCGAGCCCGGGCTCGGCACGAATGCGCTCGAGTATCCGGTCGGCCTCGTCACCGCTGATCTTGCGCCGGACGGCGAGGCGGGCGAGGTCTTGCGCGACGCGCTCCCGCCCTCTCTGCGCACGCGCGAGATCCACGTCGACGAGCTTGACGCGATAGCCGTTCGTCGCCGCGAGCTGCGCGATCCCGCGTCCTTGCTGACCCGCGCCAACGACGCCGATCGTCTCGATGCTCTGCATGTGCGGTACCTCCTTCGGCTACCGGCTACCCCTACCGGCCAAGATCCCTCGAAGCCATCGTTCTCATCGCCGCGCCGGCGACCGCGAAGGTCGAGTAACACGGGCCCCTCATTTTCGGGGTCGACGACGAGGACCTCGCGTGGGACAGCGACGGCCTCGAAGATCCCCTCCGCGCGCTTATACGTCCGTTGGCTGAGCTTTTCGAGCGGCTTCCCGCGAGGCGACCTCCTTACCGGATCGGGCAAACGGCGTACGGCCTTTAGCGTGCGTCCCGCGGCGGCGGGAGCGATCGCGACACGGACTTGGAGAGAACAGAGACGGAGCGAGAAAGGGGATGAAAGGAGGAGGGGACGAAAGGGAGGAGCCGGGCGAGCGCTGAACAGCGCGACTCGCCCGGCTGGGGAAGCCAGAGTTCAGTCAGGGGGAGGCACTGGGAGATTGAATCTGTCCCCCCCATCAGCTCGCGCATCTCGGCGTGAAGCTTGTCCATCCGCTGCTTCAGCTCAGCCACCTTGGCGAGCTGCTCGGGCGTGAGGACCTTGCGGATCGCCAGCGCGGTCTTGATTCCTTGCTCCATCAGCTGCCGGCGCAGGCCGGCGATTTCGTCGAGCTGCGGCTTCAAGTCGCCGAGCGCCACGTCGCCTGGCGCGAACAGTCTCTTCGACAGCTCGTCGTTGGCTTTGCCGAGCGCGGAAAAGAGCTTCTGTAGGTCTTGACGGTCCGACTCGAGGATCTTGCGCACCTTGTCGTGCTGCTCGGGAGTCAGATTCGCGCGGTGGAGCACCAGCGGCAACATGAATCCGCCGCCTTCGCCCATCATCATGCCGTGTGGTCCTCCTGGTCCCCCGATGAACATCCGGTCTCCGGGCGGAGGGCCAGGCATCATCTTGTCCGGCGGCTCGGCCCGAGCGCTGCCAAAGCAAATGGCGGCGACGGTGAGCACCGCGATCAAGATCGTTCGTCCTCTCATTGCCATCGTCCTTTCCTGTCGTCCGCGCGCCGCTCAGAAGAACAGCGCCGAAACGTAGTCGTTGCAGTCCCCGTCGATGAATCGCCCGCCGGTACAGACCGGGCCTGCCTCGAGCGCTTCCTGCAGCGTGGCCACGTCCGGGGTCAGCCTCTGGCCGTTGTCGCGCGTCGCGACATCGAAGATTCCGCTCGACAGGCGCCGATCGCCGGCGGTGTCGAACATCGCCGCGGAAACCTCCTCGGCATAGGCGCTGATGGAGCCGACGTCGCGCGAGAGTACCGTAGTCGGACGGCGCTCCGCTCACCCGGGCGAGTTCGGTGCCGGCCGGTCTACGGAGCCACGGGAGCGCGACGATCAGCGTGACGATGGCGGCCATAGCGAGGGACGCCATCCAAAAGCGGTCGGCATGGTGTGACGAGGGTGCGGGCGCGAGGCGGGGCGGTACCCCGCGCAACGCCGTGCTGAGCACGTCGAGATCGCCCTTCAGCTGCGCGTATCGACTGCTGCATGAGCGGCAGGAGGCGAGATGCGCGCACTGCTCGGTGCTGCCCTCGCCGATCGCGGCCAACAGCAAGACTCCATCATCGAGACAACGGTTCATGATGCACCTCGCAAGCTCGCGCGCATCTGGTGCACGGCGCGAAAGAGATGGGTCTTGACGCTGCCAGTGCTCAGCCCGAGCGCTTCGGCGGTCTCTTCGGTCGAGCATTCCTCCAGATAACGGAGCGCGAAGACTTCGCGTTGACGCGCAGGAAGTCGGCGAAACGCTTCCCAGATCGTTCGCCGCGTCTCCTCAGCGAGCGCCACCCGCTCCGGGTCCGGGTCGCGGTGGGCGAATTCGCTTTCCTCGAACTCGGCCGACTGCGAGCGCCACCGTTTCCACCACCCCGACCGGCGGCGGTCCCGGCAGGCGTTGACCGTGACGCGATTGAGCCATGGCCTCCAGGAAATGGTGTTCCCGCTCGCGCGCTGCTCGTTCAACAGTTTCAAGAGGACTTCCTGTGCGACGTCGTCGGCCTCGTGTGGATCAGCGAGTAGCAGCCGGCAAATGCGCAGCACCTGCGGCCGGTGCTCGCGGTAGAGCTGCTCGTACTCCATGCGGTCGTCGGGCACCCGAGCGGTCACGGCCATGGTGCCCGGCGCGAGCCCGAATGCAAAGGTCTGGGACCCCATCGCCAACGGCGGCCGCTACTGCGCGTGTCCGACGCTCACCCAGAGCGTGAGCGCGCCGAGCGCCACGATGAACAGAAACAATGCGAGTCTCAGCGACGCGCCGCTCGGTTTGGTCATGGGGGGACCTTTCCTGCGAGAGAACGACCTGAGCGGCGATTCGGTTGACCGCTCCGTTTTCGCGGCTCCAGGCGGTCGTGGAAGGTATCGCGGAGCGCCGCGGCATCGACTCCGAGGAGATCGCAGACGTTGCGAAACGCGAAGGGCCACGCTCGACCGTCGTCGAGAAGCCAATCGCGGGCTTCCGCGAACTCCCGCCGCCGTGGACCGGTCGGGTCGCGGCGCGAGAGCGAGCGAAGGGCGTCTTCGAGAATCGCTGCGACCAGCGCGAGCTCGGACAGGAGGCGGGGAGCGCATGCGTCCGCGTACTGGCAAGGCAGAAGCATCGCCGGCTCCGTCACGGACGCCACCGTCCACGACCTCGAAAAGGAGTTTCTTGCCGCCGCTTGGGATCCCAGCGCCACACGAGCCTCTGCAGACTATGACGAACCATGCTCGCGACGGGTTGACCCGAAAGCGCGGTACTTGAGCCCGCTCGCCGGCGAGGACTATAGCCTTTCCGTGGATCGGTTGCGCGGGCGCCTGGCGAAGCTCCTGCCGCTCGCCCTGACGGTCGCGATCTTCGCCTTGATCTTCGCCCGCATTCCGTTCCACCGCCTCGTGGAGGCTTTGTCGCAGGCGCGCCTGGCGCCGTTTCTCGCCCTGATGGGCGGGTTCTCGCTCTTCTACTTCGGGGTCGACACGCTGGTGTTGTTGAAGATGGTCCGTTGGTTTCACGGCCCCCTCGCCTACCGCGATCTCTTGCCGGTGCGTGCGTCGACGTACCTGGTGTCGATCGTAAACACGCAGCTCGGCCAGGGGGCGCTCGCCCTCTACCTTCACCGCCGCTTCATGACTCCGCTCGGCGAGATCGCGGGCACCGTCGCGACGCTGATCCTTCTCGAGGTGACTCAACTGGTCCTCTTCGCCACCGCAGGGATGCTCGCCTTCCCGCGAGACGTCCCCGCGGGTCTGTCTCGCCGCGCCGCTCGTGCTCGCGGCCCTGTGGGTTGCACTCGTCGTGCTCGTGCGCATGCCGGCCGCCGGTGGCTACGCCGATGGCCCGCTGCTGCGAACCTTTCGGAGCGCGAGCCCCGGTCAGCTCCTCCTCGTCTTGGGCCTCAAGGCCTCGACGTTCCTCTGCGCGCTCGCGGTGCACGCGATGGCACTGCCGCTCTTCGGCATCCACATCCCGCTCTCCCGGCTGCTCGCATTCCTGCCGACCGTCTTCATGGTCGCCGCGCTGCCGGTGACCGTCGCTCATCTCGGCACGTCGCAGGCGGCTTGGATCTTCTTCTTCAACGACTACGCGCCGGAGGCCGATCTACTCGCCTATAGTCTCGCCGCTCATCTGACCTTCATGCTCGCCAACGGTACGCTCGGGGCGTTCTTTCTCCCCAAGGCCTACGTCGATCTCTTCATCCGCCGCCGTCGAGATGACATCGGCCGCTCGCGTCCGCGCCAGAGCACGACGAGTGTGTAGAGAAACACGGCATCTCCGCCGCGCGCGAGCGCCAGCCGGCCGAGGATGCCGCCCATCGGAGAGCTCGGCGACGATCCAACCGACCAGGGCGTAGTACGCAACTCCGGCGAGCTTGCCGAGGCGATCTTCCGGGAGAGCGCCGCCCGTTCCCCGCTTGCGCATGGTGCGCAGGAGAAATCGCGTGCCGAGCAACGCGACGCCCGCGGGTACCCACGGGCCGACGAGTCGAAGCCAGGCGGCGGCGCCGAGGGAGCAGACGTTGAAAAAAATGTCCGCGGCAACGTCCGCTCGCGCCCAAAGCGCGGTCGCGGCGCGGGCACGGCGAGCCAGCCGACCGTCGAAAAAGTCCGAGAGCGCGAGGAATAGGTAGGCCAAGCAGAGCATCGCGCGCGCACTCGGGGACGCTCCGTGGTAGACACGGACGAGCAGCCACAGGAACGGGCCGACTCCGACGAGCCGGGAGAGTGTCAGGGCGCGCGCGAGCGTGGCGAGGGCCGTGTTTCGTTTGGGCTCGGCGTCGAGATGTGGCATCACGGCTCAGGAGATCACGACCTGCAAGCGAGTGCTGGAAAAGCGCGCGACGGCGCTCTCACGACGCTTGCCGTTCTCATCGGATTGCTGGCGCTCTCCAATTTCACGAAACCGCTCACCCAGGCGATGGCCCCCGCGAGTAGCGCAGGCTTCGTGTTCTTCGGCCATCGCCTGCATGGGCTCGCCAACGCAATCGTGGGGCCGTGCTTCGGATTGCTCCTTGCCGGTTACGCCTACGGTGTCTGGACGATGCGCAGTTGGGCGGTGCCGCTGGCCGTCGCCTACGCGTCGTACGTGCTCGTGAACCTGCTCCTCTTCGCGCTGAACCCCCCTCCCGGTTCCGACGGGCCGCTGATCGGGTTCATAGTCTATGCGGCGGTTGCGATCGGCGTCTCGAGCGGCGGCGCGTACTATCTCTATCGCAATCGCAGCCGTCTTTCGTAGGAAGGCCCGCGACTCATCGGCTCGGTCCGGATTGCTCGGACGGACTCCTCGCGGCTCATCGCGCGGCGTCGATCACGGCCTCTTCCCGCGCGGGGATCTCGGCGGCGATGCGCTCGAGATGGCCGGTCGCGCCGATCTCGCGGTATACCCGCAGCGCCGCGGCGAGCTCGCGTTCGGCCTCGTCGCCCCTGCCGAGCAGCCGGGCGAGCCGAGACCGCTCCTCGTGGAGCGAAGCCTCGTAGAGCGTCGCACCGCAACGATCGACGATCGCGCTCGCAGCTTCGATCGCTCGTTCGATCTCGTCCGCGTCCTGCGCGCGGCCGTAGGCGAGGAGCACACGCGCACGGCTGAGAAGCACGTCGGCGGCCCCGAGGCGTCTAAGGCCCTTCGCCGCCTCGACGGCTTCCGCCGATAGAGCCAACGCCCGCTCGAGATCCCCGCGCCCGAGGTGGGCTTCGGCGAGCCTGGCCAGCAAGCCCGACCACTGCCCTGCTCCGTGAACGTCCGGCGGAGCGATCGACCGCGCTTCGTCGAACGCCGCGATCGCTTCGTCGAAGCTGCGCATCAGCAGGTGAGCGCCGCCGAGGGAGAATCGGGCCGTCGTTCGAAAGCCGAGCGCTCCGAGACGCTCGGCTGTCTCGAATGCTTCGCGGGCGTGTCGGAGCGCTTCGGCGGAGTGGCCGCGATAGCTTGCGAGACGAGCGAAGCAGAGGTGCACGATGCAGACGTATGGGAGGTCACGCGACTCCTTGGCGATCGCCAATATCCGATCGGCCTCGGCATGGGCCTCGTCGGGGCGGCCGGCCTCGGCGACGATCATCAGCCGATTGGCCGACGCGCCGAGGTAGCGGCGCAATACGAAGCGGTCGCTCGGCGTGACGTTGCCGAGCAGGCGGAACGCTTCGTCGTACCGCTTCAGGGCGAGCCGCTGCTCCCCGCGAACCAGGCAAGCGAACGCGGAATGGCCGCGCACGACGAACTTCAGCTCCGGATCGTCGACGTCCGCGGCCACCGCTTCGGCCTCGGCGAGGAGCTCGGCCGAGCGTTCGAGGTTCGCGTCGTGGAGAACGAGAGCGGAGTAGGCGAGCAGAAGCCGGACGCGCGAGTCGCGGTCGTCGCAATCCACGGCGAGCCGGTGGCCCTCGGCAAATGCCGAGCTGGATTCGCCCGCGCACACCAGGTCGTAGTCCGCGGCGCGCACCAATCCGAGGCACGCGGCGATGCGAAGGCGCACGCTCTCGGGCGTGTCGGCGATCTCGGCGGCGAGGCGCCGCGTTGCGCGCCAGTGCGCCGCGGCGCTCGGCGACTGGCGTTCCTCCGACCATTCCGCCGCGCGCCGGTACCAGCGCGCGGCAGCCAACGGCTCGCCGGCCGCCTCCCAGTGATGCGCCAAGAGCGGCGCGCGCTCGTCGAGCTTCGCCTGCCCCGCCTCTTCGAGCAGGTGTGCGACGGTGGCGTGGGCCAGGCGGCGGCGCTGCGCGAGCTGCGAGCCGTAGGCCACCTCCTGCGTCAGCGGGTGCTTGAATGCGTATTCCACCTCGGGGAAGAGCTGCTCCTCGAACACGAAATCCCGCGCGCGCAGAGTGCGCAGCGCCTCGTCGAGGTCGCCATCGGCGAGACCGGCGACCCGGCGAAGGATCGTCTCCGCAAAGCGCTTGCCGATGACTGACGCATCCTGGAGCACGCCGCGAGCGTCGGCCGGGAGTCGATCGATGCGCGCGGCGAGAAGCGCCTGGACCGTGGGCGGAACGCGGAGCGTGGTGAGCGGTTTGACGAGGTGATAGGCCCCGCGCGATCCCTCGAGGCTCCCCGCTTCGATCAAGGCCTGCACCGCTTCCTCGACGAAGAAGGGATTCCCCCCGGTGCGGCCGCGGACGAGCTCGTGGAGCTCGGCGAGGCTCGGGTCGCTTCCGAGCAGGTCGTCGAGAAGCTCGGCGATGGCCGCGGGACCGAGCGGCAACAGCGGCAGCTGCTGATAGCTCGCCTTTTCCATCCACGGGGCGCGGAACTCAGGGCGGAAGTTCAGAACGAGCAAGGTCTTCGTCCCGGCGACCGCCTCGACGAGCGTCTCGACAAAGCTTGCCGTGCCGTCGTCGAACCAGTGGAGATCCTCGAGAAGCATGACGCTCGGCTCGCGCTCGCCGAGCGCGCGGACGAGTCGGGCGATGATGCCGAAGAGTTGGCGGCGCTGATCCGCGGGATCGGCGATCGGCGCGGGACGCTCAGGATCCGGCACGCCGAGAAATTCGAAGAAAAGCGGCAGCGCCTCTTCGAAGCGGCTATCGAGAAGAACCAGCGAGCCGGCGATTTTCTGCCGCGCGTCCCGCGGCGAGTCATTCTCGTCGAGCCCAAATACCCCGCGGAGCAGCTCGAGGAGTGGCAGGAAGGGCAGGAGCTTTCCGTGCGAGACGCCGCGGGCCTCGTGCACCCTGAGGCCGCGTTGCCGACAGCGGTCGGCGAGCTCCCCGCAGAGCCGACTCTTGCCGGTGCCGGCTTCTGCGACGACTCCGACGACCTGCGCCTGGCCGCCGATCGCCCGTGCCAGCGCTCCCTCGAGGACGACCATCTCGTCGCGACGGCCCACGAAGCGGGAGAGGCCGCGGGCTCGGGAGACATCGAGGCGCGTGCGCATACGCCCCACGCCCTCGAGCGAAAACACGCGAAGCGGCTCCGTGACGCCCTTCAGGCGAAACGCACCGAGACCCTCGAGCGCGAAGAATCCCTCGACGAGCGCGGCGGTGTGCTCGCTCACGTAGGCCTTGCCGGGGTCGGCAAGCGCCTGGAGGCGGGCCGCGATGCCCACCACGTGACCCTGCGCCGTGTAGTCCATGCGGAGGTCGTCGCCGATCGTGCCGACCACCACCTCGCCGGAATTGAGACCCATGCGGGTGGCGAACGTCAGGCCGCGCTCGCGCTTGAGCTCCTGCGCGAAGCGACGGAGCTCCTCGCCGAGATGGAGGGCGGCGTAGCAGGCACGGTGCGCGTGGTCCTCGTGCGCCAGTGGTGCCCCGAAGAGCGCCATCACGCCATCGCCGGTGTACTGGTTGATCGTGCCTTCGAAGCGATGGACGCCTTCGGTGAGGATCTCGAAGAAGCGATCGAGGATGCGGTGCCACTCTTCGGGATCGACCTGCTCGGCGAGCTCCATGGAGCCGGTCACGTCGGCAAAGAACACGGTGACCTGCTTGCGCTCGCCCTCGATCGCGGCGCGCGAGGTGAGTATGCGGTCCGCCAGATGCTTCGGAGTGTAGGCGCGTGGATCCGGGCGAGTCGGCGTCGACCGCTCGGCGGCTGCGACCGAGGTGCCGCAGCTGTCGCAGAAGCGGGCGGTGGGACGGAGCTCGGTGCCGCAGGCGTGGCACACCCGCTCGAGCGGCCGTCCGCAGGATTCGCAGAATCTCGCTTGCGCGCGGTTCTCATGCCCGCACGCAGCGCATGCTGGCTCGGCATGCTCCATCTCTCGTCCCTTGGCGGGGGAGCGGAGCTATTGCAAGCCTCGCTTCGCGCTTGCCGGCGATTTCGGCGACCGCCTGCCGGCGACGATCGCGGCGCGCCTCCCTCTTCTTCTGGCCGTTCCGGGGTGCTACGCGAGTGGAGTGAATCCGATGAGCCTGGATGACCCGTGGAGCGGCTGCAATCCGCTCGATCCGGTCTTCCGGAACGATCCGTATCCGGGCCTGCGAAGGCTACGGGAAACCGATCCCGTCAACCTGACGCCGATCGGCATCTGGCGGCTTCTGCGCTACGCGGACGTCGCACGCCTGCTCGGTGAGGTGCGCTGCGGCGTACGCACGACGGACGGAATGCTTCCGGGAGTCGACGAATCCGAGCTCGCGAGCCAGCGCCTATTCATGTTGCAGCAGGATCCTCCCACGCACACGCGCCTACGAAAGCTCGTCAGCCGCGCGTTCACCCCGCGCGCATTGTCGGATCTCCGCGAGACGATCCAGCGCATCGTCGATCAGTGCCTCGACCGCGTCGCGGGGCAAGGCGAGATGGACGTGATCGCGGACCTCGCGTTGCCGGTGCCCGCGACCATGATCTGCGAGATGCTCGGCGTGCCGGTCGAGGACCGCGATCGCTTCACCGTATGGACCGCGGAGGCGACGTTCGGTCTCGCCGCGCCGATCCTGCCGCCGGAGGTGCTCCAGCAGGCGCGCGTCGCGGGTGAATCGCTGGCGGCCTATTTCGAGGAGCTGATCGAGCGCCGGCGGGTACGTCTCACCGCAGACATCTTGAGTGGGTTGATTCGTGCAGAAGAGGAGGGCGACCGCCTGAGCGGACCGGAGCTGATCTCACAGTCGATCGGTTTGCTGATCGCCGGCTTCGAGACCACCATCGGCCTGATCGGCAACGGCATCCGCGCGCTGATCCGGCATCCAGCGGAGCTCGCCAAGCTCCGCGCGCACCCCGAGCTCATCGGCGGCGCGGTAGAAGAGTGCCTGCGCTACGAGGGCCCGATCGTCGTCACCGTCCGCGTCCTGCACGAGGATGCCGAGTTCGGTGGCATCACGATTCCGAAGGATTCGATGGTGTGGGCGATGCTCGCGTCGGCCAACCGCGATCCCGAGCGCTTTCCGGATCCGGACACCTTCGACATCGAGCGTCGCGACAATGATCACTTGGCATTCGGCGGGGGACCGCACTTCTGTCTCGGATACCACCTCGCGCAGCTGGAGGCGCGAGCCGCGATCGGCACGCTCGTCCGCCGCTTTGACGATCTCCGTCTCGAATCGGACGCGGTCGACTGGGGCCGTTCGCTCTTCCGGGTCCCCAGCCGGCTGCCGATCTCGTTTCGCACCCCTTGATGCGCAAACCCGGCATCGGCTCAATCTCCACTATTCGAACGTCGCCGCGGCCGAGCTGCATGCTGTGTAAGTAATGTCCTAACTTAGACCTAAAAAAAACCAGACTTCTGGTTCACGTCCCAATGCTCAGCGGCCGGGGCGCTCGGCGCAGAGATCGAAGCAGTCGACCGATGTGATCGACGTGATAGCGAATTCCGAAACGGCGGCGGATGAGCTGTGCGACGCGTGGACACGTCCATAGATCGCTCTCGAACCCGCTGGCACCCGCCCCGCGCCGAAGAAGTACCTCCAATCTCTCGCGCTGCCGCTCCGTGAGCTTCGGCGGACGACCCGGCACCGGGGCGCGCCGCAAGGCCGGAGGCACCTTCCACCCGGTACGCGGCGTTCCATCGCCGAACGCTGCGCCGATCCACCCCAAGCAGTCGAGCCACCTCAACCGGCGCGCGCCCTTCGTTCAGAAACTCGAGAGCCCGTCGCCGCCGTCGCTCCAATTGCCTCGCATTCCCGACCGGCCGCATCCGCAGCTCCTGCGAAAAGGCGAATTCAGGACACGATTAGATCTTGAAGCGCTTGCAGCACGCCACCGAGTCCGCTCAGGTAAGCGGTTGCCGCTCGTCCCACCAGACGTCCGTACTTGCCGCCGAGGAGCATTCCATAGTCGTGGGCGAAGTCCGTCCAGTTCGCCGCGTTGGCGCAGCTGATCGAGACGCTGATCGCAGGGCCGAGAAGCCGTGTCGTGTGCCACCATCCCGCGGGCACGAACAGCATCTCACCCGGGGCGAGCACGAATTTGTCGCAGACGGCGTTCGCGAACAACGGGAAGCGTTCGAGGTCCGGCCGCTCGACGTCGACCATCGACTTGTTTCGCGCGAGGCCGTCGCGCGGGTACATGAACGGAGCCTGTTCAGGCGAGTAGCACGAGAACTCCTTCCGCCCGTAGATCTCCATCAGGAAGGCATGCGTGTGCAGGCCGTCGTAGTGGAGCATCGGAAAACGCGCGCCATGGCCTCCGATGTAGATCTCGAAGTAGCTGAGAGATCTGCGGCGCACCAAGAGCGGGCTCTCGAGCCAGTTCGGCTGCGTGTAAATCGGCAGCGGGGTGACGTCCGAGCGAAGCTCGCGCGGCCACCGCGAGAGCAGCTGGTTTCGCAAGTACGGCGCGGGCTGGTCGGGGGTGGACGCCAGGATCAGCTCGATCATATCGCCGAGAGTCATCGAGCGCCCGTCGACGCGGATCGGCAGCGTGCCGTAGTGCTCGCGAAAGAATTCCGGAGTCCACTTGCCGAGTGCCGGCCAGCCGCGCACCGCGTCGGTGACGATCACTGGACGAAGCGGCAGCAGATAGTCTCGTTCGAACTCTCGATAGGAAAGCTTTTCGCGTCGATCGATGGTCATGCCTGGCTTCTTTTCGACACGCGCTCGAGACGTGCCAATAGCTCCGCGGCGAGCCAGCGCACGTGCGGCTCGCGCAGCATGGTGTCTCCGTCGCAATCGGTGGGACCGGCGACGGTCTCGATTCCCTGTGCGGCCACCGTCCGCCAGTCGAGCGGCCGGTCCGGCGACCGCGCCCACGCTTCGTTCGGTAGGAAGAGCGTGACGCGCCCTTGGAATGGGCCCGGAACGTAGCCGCGGATTGCGGACATCGTCGCTCGCTCGACGCTGCGGCGATGGCCTCCACGGAGCGCACGTTGCGGAGCCACGGACGCGAGGCGCCGGATCTGAGCGACCGGCGAGCGTCGCAGTAGCGCGGTCTGTTTGCCGATGCGCGATGCCAGCTCGCGCACGGATTGCTGCAGCGGACTCGACTCGCGGAATGCACTCGGGTGAGCGCCCCCGAAAAGCGCGAGGAGCAGCACGCGCTCCCCCGACTCGACGAGCTGGCGTGCCGTCTCGAACGCCACCGATCCGCCCACGCAGAAACCTCCGATCCGATAGGGGCCCGGCGCGAACGCGCGCAGCTCGCGCGCGAAGTGCGCCGCGAGGTCGGGGATCGAGTCGAGTGGAGGACGGGAGCCGTCGACCCCGGGTGGCTGGAGCGCGTAGAACGGCTGATCCGACCCGAGGAGGCGCGCCAGGTGCACGAAGCAGAAGACGTCGCCGTTGTGTCCCGGGACCGCGAAGAACGGCGGCTGCGTTCCGTTCCGCTGAACCGCCACGACGGTCGTCGCGGGTGCATCGACGGCTCTAGCGGCTCGCAGGAACGTGAGGATCTCTTCCTTTTCCGCGGCGAGCTGGCTCTTCAGCTCCGCGGTCAGCGTGCCACGCGGCGCGCTCAGGCGGACTCGCTCACCCTCCGCCCACACGCGCACGTCGAGCGCGCGAAGCTGGGCCAGAAGCTCGGGCGCGCTCATAGATCGGTCTCCTCTCGGTCGAGAGCCTCGTCTGGTGGCTGGGTGCGCTTGCTCTCCGCGACGGCCCAGCGGGCGGCCTCGATGAGCTCGGCCAGCGTTGCGAGCGTCGGCGCGTCGAACAGTCGGCGCAGCGGCAAGTCTACGCCGAACGCCATCTCCGCTCGGCTCATCATCCGAGCAGCGAGCAGCGAGTCGCCGCCGAGGTCGAAGAAGTTGTCGTCGGCGCCGACTCGGTCGACGCCAAGCACCGAGCCCCAGAGCTCGGCAAGCTTACGCTCGACCTCGGTGCGCGGCGGCACGAGCGCGTCCGCGGGGTGCGGGCGGCTCGCTTCGAGATCGAGGAGCACCCGCCGATCCACCTTGCCGTTCTCGGTGAGGGGGATCGCGTCGACGACGGCGAGGGATGCGGGAACCATGTAGTCGGGAAGGCTCGCGCGAAGATGACGCCGCAGCCGCTCGCCGACGACGCCGCGGTCCCCATCGGCAACGACGTAGGCGAACAGCCGAGAGTCGCCCATCGGATCCGCACGGGCGATGACCACCGCGGAGCGCACCGCCGCGTCCTGGCCGAGTACGGCTTCGACCTCGCCGAGCTCGATGCGGAATCCCCGGATCTTCACCTGTTGGTCGATACGCCCGAGATACTCGAGCTCGCCGTCGGCGCGACGTCGCGCGAGATCGCCGCTTCGGTAGAGACGCGCGCCTGCTTCGTTCGAAAACGGATCCCGCACGAAGCGGTCGACCGTGAGCTCGGGCCGGTTCAGGTACCCGAGACTCACTCCCGCGCCTCCGACGTGGATCTCCCCGACGACCCCGGGAGGAACGAGACGCCCGTCCGCGTCGAGCACGTGCAGCAACACGTCCGGCAGGGGAACGCCGATCAGGCTTCCCGTTCCGGCCGCGCAGTCCGCCTGTCGGATCTCCCGATAGGTCACATGCACGGTCGTCTCGGTGATGCCGTACATGTTGATGAGGCGCGGGCACTCGCCGTGGCGCTCGAACCAAGGGCGAAGGCTCGGAAGATCGAGGGCCTCGCCGCCGAAGACGACGGTCCGCAGCGACAGAGCGTGCCGCGATCCGTCGCGCGCGTCGGCGTCGGCGAGAGCGCGAAACGCCGACGGCGTCTGGTTGAGAACGGTCACGCGCTCGGCCGCGAGCAGTCCGAGAAACGACTTGGGATCGCGGCTGACTGCATGCGGCACGACGACCAACCGCCCGCCGTAGAGCAGCGCGCCCCAGATCTCCCAGACGGAGAAGTCGAAAGCGAACGAGTGGAAGAGCGTCCAGACGTCGTCGGGGCCGAAGCCGAACCACGGGTTCGTCGTCTCGAACAGCCGCGTCACGTTGCGATGCGTGACGACGACGCCCTTCGGCCGGCCGGTCGATCCCGAGGTGTAAATGACGTAGGCGGGATCCGAGGGGTCCACGCGCACGTTCGGCCTCTCGGGGGTTGCGCCGTCTATGTCGTCGCCCGCGCCGTCGACGAACACGGGCTCGATCGAATCCGGGAGCGACGCCACGAGCGCCCGCTGCGTGACGACCACGCGAAGCGTGGCGTCCTCGACCAGAAACCGCAAGCGATCCGCAGGGTAGGCGGGGTCGAGCGGTACGTAAGCTCCGCCGGCCTTCAGGATCCCGAGCAGGCCGACGACGAGATCGAGCGAACGCTCGGCGGCAAGACCGACGAGCGTGCCCCGGCAAACTCCGCGCTCGATCAGGCGATGCGCGATCTGATCGGCGCGACGGTCGAGCTCTCGGTAGCGAAGCGATCGCCCGTCGCAGGTCGCGGCAACCGCGTCGGGTCGCAGCGCGGCTTGCTTCTCGAACAGCGCGTGCACCGGCACGTCGGCGGTGTGTCGTGCCCGGGGGGCGCCACTCGCGGCCATCCGCTGCTCCTCGGCATCGGACATCAACGGGAGCCGGGAGATCGGTTGCACTGGGTCGCGCGCGACGCCGCCGAGGATCTCCGCGTAGTGCCCGAGCCAGCGGTCGATCGTCTCGTCGTCGAACAGGCTCGTATCGTACGTCCACTCGACGCACAGGTCGCGGCCGTCGTCGACCACGTTGATCTCGCCGTCGAAGTTGAGCGCCGTCTTCGGGATCGTCAGGACCTCGGCCTTGGCGCGCGGCAGCGTCGGGGGCGCGGCGATGCGATCGACGTTGAACGTCAAGCTGATGAGCGGTACGCGTCCTCCATCGCGCGGCAGGCGGAGCCCCCGCAGCAGAGCTCCGAACGTCACGTCGGCGTGCTCGTGGGCGTCGAGCAGGAGCGAGCGACTCTTGCGCAGATGCTCGGTGAACGGGTCGCCCGGCACGAGCTTGGCGCGCAGCGGAAGCAGGTTCGTGCCGTGACCGACGAGCTCGCGCTCGCCTGCCGAGGCCTGAATTGCGATCGGGATGCCGAGCACCACGTCGCTCTGACCCGTCAGTCGGAAGACGAGGGCCTGAAACGCTCCGAGCAGGACGTTGTACGAGGTGACGCCGGCGCGCGCACCGACCGCGCGGAGGCTCGCGTGGAGTTCAGGCCCGAGCCTCCGCGAGCGAACGGCGGCTGCGAACGAACGCCGCGACGAACGCGTGTGATCGAGCGGAAGCTCGAGAATCGGGGCGGGCTCGGCGAAGCGCTCGAGCCAGTATCTCTCGGCGGCGGCGGCGTGCCGCCCCGCTGCAGCGCCCGCCCGCGCCTGCGCGAACTCGGTGAATCGCCCGGCGTCGGGCAGGCGCGCTTCGACGCCATGCACCTCGGCCTCGTAGAGCCGGCCGAGGTCGCGCAGCAACACGCCCGCGGACCACCCGTCGCAGACGATGTGGTGCGCGCAGAGAACGACGGTGTGGAGGTCCTCCCTCTCGCGCACGAGGAGCGCCCGCGCCGGGCTGCGCGACAGATCGAACGGCTCGGTCGCCTCATGTTCGAGCAGGCGCGCGCGCTCGTCGTCCCGCTCTCGATCCGGGAGCCGCGAGAGATCGATGAAGCGAGCGATCCCGCTGCTCGAGGTCGCCACCGTTTGGCTCTCTCCGGAGGGGTCGAACGTCAGCCGCAGCGCCTCGTGGCGCGCGAACAGCGCGTCGACCGCGCGGCGCATGCCGCCGACGTCGAACGCCCCGACGATGCGCAGGCCGAAGCACTGGTTGTATGCAGGCGAGGCGTCGTCCGCCATCTGCACGGCGAGCCAGATCTCGCGCTGCGCATCGGTCGTCGGCGCACGCGATGTCGGCGCCGATTCGCTGAACGGGTCGAAATCGACTGGCTGGAGTAGCGTGCCGCTCACGCGCGCACCACACGCAGGTATTTGCCGGACCGGGCGTCGTCAGGGACGAACCAAGCCGAATCGCCGTTCGGGTCGCGGCCTAGATGGGCGCCGGGAACGGGCGCCTGGTGACCGTTCATGGCGACGGGGAGGAAGCCCGCCCGCTGTGCGATCTGCCGCCTGCTTTCAGGGTGGTTTTGCAAGGAACTCGAGCGAGAACCGGGGTTCAGGCGAGGTCGAGGGCGAAGACCCGCGGCGGCGGGAGCAACGAGACATCCGCCAGCCACTCTTCGGACGAGAAAGGCACGACTCGTGCGACCCGAGCGCGAATACCGGCGCCGAGCCCGCCGCGAACGGCGACCGCGCCCGAGTAGTGAACACCGAACCGGAAGGGGAGGAACGACCAGGCGGCGGGCTCGGGTTCCACATCGGTGCGCAGGACGAGCTGCAGCGAGCCATCGTCCGCGATAGTTGCGCAGAGCGAATCGAGCGGAAGCGACAATCCAAACCCTCTCGCCTTCAGATACGCTTCCTTGAGCGTCCAGAGCGCGAGGAAGCGCGCTTGCCGCAGCGGCGCATCGAATGCCGCGAGTTGATCGGCCTCGGACGGAGAGAAGAACCGGTGCGCGAGCTCCGCGGTCGGAAGCGACCGCGCGCCGCTCTCGACGTCGATGCCGACGTCATGGGTTCGGGCAACGACGCAGGCGACGAGACCCGGGGTGTGGGAGATGTTGAATCGGAGCGCTTCGGCGCCGAACGCGGGGCTCGCAAGCTCGGGCCGACCATGGGCGGTTTGTGAGAACTGCCATTGGCCAGGATCGACCCCGGTGAGCTGGGAGAGCGACGTGCGTACGAGCACGCGTGCGAGCAAATGGAGCAGGCGATCCTTCTCGAAAGCGAAGCGCTCGCCTCTCGCACGTTCCTCCGGGCTCAGCCATCTCGAATACGACTCGACGAGCCCGCGGTCCCGAAGATCGT
This sequence comes from uncultured delta proteobacterium, assembly GCA_963712515.1. Lineage (GTDB taxonomy): Bacteria > Desulfobacterota > Binatia > JACPRU01 > JACPRU01 > CAVQIG01. The sequence goes on along the minus strand of CAVQIG010000009.1, from coordinate 423,426 downwards.
CCACGAAGCAGAGCGAGACCTGGACCTCACCCTCGCGAAGCGAGCGTGGTACGAGCGCGGCTTGCGGTGCGGTCACGTTTTCCTGGTGCTCGGTTAGGACGCGCAGCATGCACCTTCACGCGAGAGGGGGCGGCAGAGCGACCTCGAATGCGGGAGTGCGCCTGATCTCAACACCTTCGCGTCCTCCTCGAGGATCCGGACCATGCGAGTGGCGAGAGCAAAGCGAAACGCCAAGAACCGTTGCCCTGGCAGGATGGGGCCCATGTGCGCTCGAACCGCCCGCACCCAATGCGTTGGAATGATCCGCTTGAGGGCCGCGCGAAGGGATCGGGTGGGCGTCAAGGGGGAATGCGTTTTGCCGATCGCAAGAAGCAGCGCCTCAAGGAACGGCGTAGGGATCACGCGATGAGCTACCTCGCTTCCCAATTCCGCTTCGAGCCAGCGGGTGTAGGAGGCCGATCGCAGGAAGTCGTGTCGATCGTCATCGGCTCCCATCGTGGCGTAGGGCACGGACGGGCTCACGGACTTGGCAATCTCGCGGAACAGGGTCTTGTCGGTCCGCAAATGATCGGGCAGTTGCCGGACGTATTCGAGCACCCTGCGTGAGAGCAAGGGGCTCGCGATCTCGACAAAGGGTGCCTTCACATCGTTCAGCCCGGCAAGGCCGACCGGGATTCGGTAGGAGTGGTACAGGCGATCCCGGTAGCCCGCGATGGTCTCGTCCGGCCGGCGCCTCAGCTCGTCTGGAAGGGTCTGCTTGCCTTCCGAGAGCTGCTCGGCCGAGGCCTCATCCATGAAATCGGTGAGTAACATCATCCCTACCGAGGTTCTCGCATGCTGTTCGGACTTCACGGGGATCCATCCGAACCCTTCGTCCCCTCGAATCACGCCCTCCACGCCCTCGCCAGCAAAAGAAGACCACAATCGCAGGCCGTCCAGGTAGGGAGAGATCTCGTCCGTTGTACCTCCACTGGCGCCCAGGAAAGCATCTACGACCTGCTCGGGGGCCTCTCCTGACATCTCGGTCAGCAAGTAGTCATGGTGAAGTCCGTAGTGCTCAGAAAGCTGCTTGGCGATGTAGGCGTCATTGCCTGGCTCTGTGATCGATGAAGCGAGCCCCCAGGTCATCGTTTTGGGTCTCAGGCCGACTTCGTAGAGCGCCGCGAGAATGAACCGACAGTCGAACCCACCAGACAGGGGTAACGCCCAATTGCCCGTGGCAAAGTCGTAGCTTTGGATGACCTCCCGAAGCACGCCTAGCATTTCCTTGCGGCCCTCTGCGGTCGCTTTGCTTCTCGGCCGAAATTCAACCGGGGACGTGTGGAGGTCCAGCGTCCAAAGGGATCGATTCAAGGTGAGGCGCGCGTTGCGGGGAAGGCGCGATAACCGCCTATCCCAGGCATCGGAAGGCCCGAGGGAGCCCGACGAAACGAACCAGGCCAAAGCCGCCGGGTTGAGATGAAGGCCCTCGAGGAGGCAGACCAGCGCCCGTTGCGATGTAGAGGCGAGGAAGTACCGATCGTCGAACACGTACCAGATGGTTCGAGAGCCTGCGAAATCGGAACATACCTCGGCGAAGGATCCTTTCGAACGGACGAGCGCGAAGGTTCCATCCGGTACCTGCGATCCGGGTAGATTCCATTCCTTCCAAGTACCTGCGAAGGCTCCCAAGTGCGCCGAGGTTCCCGCGGAGATGGCCGCACCCACAGGGCCTGTGAGACCGAGGCAATCATGTGTGTCCACCACCGCGCGGTGCGGGAGATTCGGAAGGTTCTTTGGGGTGATCCGGTCTGCGACCAACCGAAGCGTCGCCTCATCGAGCGCGTCCTCGGGGTCGCGCCAGCAGGCATAGATCAGGTTGGACAAGCATTCCCTCCCGGCAGATTCGTCAGAGGGGAGCCGGTGATTGCCCGGCCGACCGTCGTTTCCCACATCGCGAGTACCTTCTCGGTCGAGAATCGCTGAACGATCCTGCAGGCGTTTGCGCCGAGGCGGGAGCGTTCGTCGGGGTCGCTCATCAGGCGGACCAGGGCAGCCGCGAGGGCGTCGGCATCCTCGGGAGGGACCAATATCCCGTCCACTCCGTCCTCGATGATGTTCTTCGCGGCGCATCCGAAGTCGGTACTGATCACGGGCAATCCGCAGGCCATGGCCTCGACCAGCGCGTTCGGAAAACCTTCAGCGCGGGAAGGCAGGACGAAGAGCTTTGCCTCCCTTAGAACGTCGAAAGGGCGGTTCGTGATGCCGGGAAACCGGACCCGCTCGCCCATACCCAACTCGCTCACCATCCGCTGAAGGGCCTTTCGTTCTGGTCCTTCCCCATAGACGTCCAGCACCCAGTCGGGTACCCGGGCTGAGGCGGCAGCGAACGCCGTGAGGAGCACATCGAATCCCTTCACCGGGGAGAGCCGCCCCAAAGCCACGATGCGATTGGGTGCGCTCTCTCGAGGCACGCCTTCCGCGACTGGGGGCGGAGGAGGCACTGGGTTCGGGATGACGACGCCTCGGGCCCGAACCTTGGGAGGGAACCAGTCCAGCACGCCTTGGGACTGGAAGACGATGAGGTCCGCCCGCGGATAGGATAGGTCGCGAATGCGCCCCCAAAGCCGGCCGAGCGAGCGGCGGGAAGGGTCGGTGCGCTCGGAGACGATCACCGGTACGCCCAGACTTCGCGTCGCCATGATCGAAAGGGAGTTCGCCGTGTCGAGAAAGGAGATCAATACGTCGGGTCGAATCTCCTTTATGGTCCGACGCAGGACGCGGACTCTTTTCACGTTGTTGGCGATCGCAGAGACGAAGGAGTTGCTCTCTTTCTTGAGATCCAGGGGCCTCAATTCGATGGAGTCCGCCAAAGGATAGAAGGGCTTCGCAGTGCCATCCTCCATGGTCAGAATGACCACTTCCCAGCCCTTGTTGGCCCACTCGTTGGCCAGCAAGGACAGCACACGCTCCGCGCCTGCTGCCCGAAGCTCCGAGGTGAAAAAGCAGACTCTCACGCCATGGCCTCTCTAAGCAGTTTCGGACGCGCTCCTGCGGGAAAATCGCATGATCTTCTTCGGCGTATGGTGCGGCGACAAAGTCGGCCCGCCCGTGGCCGGGCTCAGCAGCTCGGAAGCGAGATGCGGCCCAGGTGGCCGCTGTCGACCGCGTCACGCGGCGACGCCCCCGCGCTGACCAGCACTTCGCGTGCTGCGGCGCAGGTACTCTGCGTGTCGACCGGCGCTGCCGCGAACGGGCTCACCACGTTGCCTCGGCTGTTGAGGGTCTGCGAAGAGTCGTCGCCGCTCACATTGCCGGCCGTATAGAAGGAAGGCTGCGCGCTGCCGCCGGTACAGCCGTCGTTGACGATCCCGTTCTGCTTGCGAGACGCAATCGTGGCGCCCGAGAAGTAGAAGTTGTTCACGACGTTGGCTTTCGCACCGCACTGCAAGATCGTCCCGCCACCGTTGTCACCCCAGTTCCACACGATGTTGTTGCGGAAGTCCGCCGTCGTGTCCGGGGCCATGGCCGTCGCGGCATCGTCAAACTGAATGTTTGGATTTCGCCACTGCGAATCCACCCAGATGTTGTGATGGAGGCTCACGCGCTGCGCGCCATAGTTGATCAGCATGTTCTTCGCGCAGTTCGACAGCACGCTCCACTGCACCGTCACGTCATGCGCGCTTTGCGTAATGTCGATGTTGCCGTCGGCGCAGCCGTCGACCGACACGTGGTCGACCACCACGTGGTGGACGCCGTTCTTGATCGTGATCCCGTCACCCTCCGGGTAGTTCCTCCCGGGCGCGCGGATTCGCAGGTTCTGCAGCACGACGTCGTGTACCGTCGGACCATCGAGCAAGATTCCGGCATCGTGAAGCGTGATCCCCGGCGCAGGCGCGGAACTGCCGTCGATGGTTAGCGAGGGGCCTCCGATCACCAGAACCGATTGCAGCGAGATCGTGCCCGCGACGTCGAAGATCACCGTTCGGCCGCCTTGCGAAACCGCCTCGCGGAGACTCCCCGGTCCCGAATCCGCGAGCGTGCTCACCCTTACTATGGGCGTCCCCGAGTCTTCGGCGGTCGTCGTTCCAGCGTCGCCTCCGCCTCCAGCTCCGCAGCTATTGGCGGCCATGAGGGTAAGAGCGATCGCCAATGAACGGGCGGGATAGCGGCTCGGTGGCGCGGACTTCAGACCCCGGTCGGATCGTCGCGCACGCGAAGCGCACGAGTTCGACCACGGAATGGATGCGAAGGTCAGAATCATGAAACGGCCCCCCCTCATGTCTCGGCGCGCTCAAGGAATCGCAGGCTCGCTCTGGGCGCCTCCCAGCTCGTCTCAGGCTATTGCTCAGAGGCCGAAGGAGGCTCCAGCCCCTCGCAAGAACGGAAACAGCCGCGTCACGTACTGGTCCACCAGGAGATCCGTCTCCGCGATCGATGTACGGGGGACGTAGATGACGTCGCGGGGCGCGAGCGAGAGCGTTTCCGGCTCGCCGGCCATGACGGCCCGCTCGAGATCGATCTGGCGGCTGGCGAACGAGTTCCCCGATTCGGTGGCGCGCACGACGACCACGCAGGACAGGCACGCCGTCGGCTGGAATCCGCCGGCTTGCAGCACCGCCTGCAGCGGCGAGAGTCCCTTGCGGTACGGGATCACGCCGGGCTTTCCGACCTCTCCCGTCACGTAGACGCTGCGAGGCGCGAAGCTCGCGATCATGACTTCGGGGCTCGCCTCGCGCAGTCGATCCTGGCTTCGCTCCCGAAGAACCCGCTCGACATCCTGAGGCGTGAGCGCGCCGACCGCGAGCTCACCTATCTCCGCAACGTCGATCCTGCCGTCGGGCCGTACAACGACTTCCTGATTCATATCGGCGTGGAGAGGAAAGCGGATCTGCAGCACGTCGCCTGGCTCGACGCGATAACGAGCCTGCGGGAACGCTTCTCCCGCTCGCGTCAATTCCACGACGTCGCCCGGGCCGAGCGGCGGAACGGTAATGCGATTCGAGCAGCCAGGAACTAATGAAAAAGCCAACGTGAGTGCGCCGACGCATACCAGTCGATTCAGTAGTGATGTCATGAATAACTCCGTTTCACATAAATGAACGACAGTCGTCATGGATATGACGACAGCGACGAAAATCCCCGATGAATATAACCAACGATCGCCGATGAATTTTTGCCGATCTCGGCGGCACGCCTGTTGCACGGTGCCCTCACTCAAATCTTCGAGATTTGCTGCAGTACGCGGAGGGGACCCGTGCCCAAATCCCATCGTCATCGTCCGCTCTTTTGCGGACTTGCGACCATGCTCGTCGCGACGACGCTCTGGCCGCGGAGCGCGGATGCGGGACGGAGAGCGCCGAAATCCAAGGTGGCGACGCCCGCGCCGACGGTATCGCTCGGTGCGACTCCGACGACGATCACAATAGGGCAGAGCGCGAGGCTGTCCTGGTCGTCCAGCAATGCAACGACCTGTTCCGAATCGGGCGCTTGGTCGGGAAGCACGGCGACGTGGGGTGTACAGTCCGTGTATCCGGCTAAGACCTCGACGTATTCGATTTCGTGCACGGGTGCCGGGGGCAGCGCTTCGAGCTCTGTGACCGTGTCGGTGACGGAGACAGTATCGGTGCCGACGCCTACGCCGACGCTATCCGCGCCGACGCTGACGCCAGCGGCGCGGACCCAGCCGACGCCGACGCTACCCGCCCCGACGCCGACGCAACCTGTGCCGACGCCGGTTCCACCGGCGCCGAAGGTATCGCTCGGCGCGAGCCCGGCGACGATCGCGACGGGGCAGGGCGCGACCCTGTCCTGGTCGTCCAGCAATGCGACGAGCTGTTCGGGATCGGGCGCCTGGTCAGGAAGCACGGCCACCTCGGGCGTACAATCCGTGTACCCCACTCAGACCTCGACCTATGCGATGACGTGCACGGGCGCCGGGGGCAGCGCTTCGAGCTCGGTGAGCGTGGCGGTGACGGCGCCCGCGCCGACGATCTCCCTGACGGCCAACCCCGCGAGCATCAGCGCAGGGCAGAGCGCGTCGCTCAGCTGGTCGACGAGCAATGCGAACGGCTGCGTCGCCTCCGGCGGTTGGTCGGGAACGATGTCGACGGCCGGCAGCGCCAGCGTCGCTCCGGGCTCGACCACGTCGTACACGCTCGACTGCACGGGCTCGGGCGGCACGGCCACGAAGTCGGTGAGCGTGTCGGTGGCGACGCCGAGCAACGGAAACGGCTACTCCGGCTGGGGCTCGTCGACGCCGGGGGGCTACGGCCAGCCCGTCTACCACGTCACCAATCTCGCCGATTCCGGTTCGGGCAGCCTCCGTGACGCCGTGTCGCAGGGAAACCGCTACGTGGTGTTCGACGTGGCGGGCACGATCAATCTGTCGTCCGTGGTCGAGATCCGCGGGGCTTTCGTGACGGTCAACGGCCTGTCCGCGCCGTCGCCGGGGATCACCATCCAGCAGGCGGGCCTGCGCATCGCGGGGTCCCCGCACGACGTGATCATCAGCGGCATCCGCATCCGTAGCCCCGGAATCAACTCGAGCGAGGGCGACGGGATCACGATCAAGGACGGGGTCTACAACATCGTGATCGACCACGTCTCCGTGGACGGCGCCACCGACGGCAACATCGACATCACCAAGAGCGCGCATGACGTGACGGTGCAGTGGAGCGTGCTGTCGAACTGCGCGAAGAACATGCTGATCAACTATGGCGCGCAGCACGTGAGCCTCCATCACAACATCTGGGTGGATTCGCAGTGGCGAAATCCCAACATTCAGTTTGACGATGCCGCGACGGCCATGGCCCCGGACACGACGGCGGACTTCCGCAACAACATCGTGTGGAACTGGGGTGACAGCGGTGGCGGGACGATCGTGCAGTGCGGCGGGAAAGGCAACGTCGTGAACAACTTCTACTTCTCCGGGGCCACGACGACGTACCGCAAGCAGAACGGGATCGTCAACGACGGCTGTACCGGCGGCAGCGCGCAGCCTTCTTTCTATACGGCGGGTAACGTGAGCGGCGACGACTCTTCGCAGACCCTCAACAGCCGAGGCAACGCGGGGAGCCCGTTCGCGGCAGCGCCGGTCGACACGCAGAGTACCTGCGCCGCGGCCCGAGCCGCGCTGGCGGGCGCGGGCGTCTCGCCCCGCGACGGCGTCGACCAGCAGCACGTCGGTCGGATCTCGCTATCCACTTGCTCCGCTCCGTAATCCCTGACCAAGCAGCGGTGGCGGCGCCTCCGTGACGGAGGCGCCGCCCGTACTCCTCTCCCGTCAGCCGTCCCCTGCATCTGCCGAAGCGCCAGATCAAGTCTCGAGCTCCGCGTCTGCGGCGCGTGATTGGCGATGCTCAAGCCGATGCCGACCAGGCTCCAGAAGAAGATCTGCAGCGTCAGATTGTGAAAGACGTTCATGCCGCTCATCGAGACCAGAAGCCCTGCGATGCACGACAGGATCGCCCAGAGCAGCGTCTTTTCTCGGGCATCGGTCAAGCGGTCGTAAGCCTTCTTCATCGTCCAGACGACTGCGGCGATCAGCCACATCATCACCAAGAACGCGCCGATGCCCTGCTCTCGGGCAAGCGTCAGATACATGTTCGGAATCTCCTCGTCGTCCTGGTATTTGGCGAGGCCGCCGTCCGGGACGCGCCACCAGAACTCGTGCGGGCCGGTCCCCACGATCCAGTCCCGTAGCGGGCTCGCGCGCAGCACCGGCGATTGCTCGGCGATCATCACTCGGGCGTCCTGGCCGATGGTCGACGGCGCGAGACGGGGAACGCCGAGCCAGCTAAGCAGCACGAGAGAGGTCGCGAGGATCCCGGAGAACACCACGGCGTGAGTCCACCGGCGCGCGAGGAAGAAGGTTCCCGAGACGAGCAGCGCAACGAGACCCGTGCGAGTCTGGGTGAACAGGATTCCGATCACCGAGATGGTGGTGCAGACGACCCAGAAGTCCCGCTCCCCGCGAGAGCGGGCGCGGCCCACCTCGGCGAGCAGCAGCGGAATGCCGAGCACCAGATAGACCGCCAGAAGCATGGGATTGCCCAGCAGCGACGACATCCGGCCTCCGGCGCTGCGGTAGAGCGCTGCATTGAGCGGCGCGGCCGCTTCCGCCGGGCCGCCCGGAAGCGCGATCTGCACGAGCCCGATCAGCGACATGAGCACCGGGGTGAGCGCGATGCCGCGCACGATCCAGGGCGAGAACCGGTCGACGGCGAGCGTGTTGACGAGCATGAACGAGACTAGAAAGCCGGTGACGACGTAATAACCAGTCGCCTGCAAGTAGCGAGACGGCTGATCCGAGACCACCGCGGAGAGGATGCCGAGGGCGAGAAACGCGACGATCGCGTGGTTCAGCGGCCCGTGGTAGAGGTGGAAATGCGTGAGATTCTTCCGTGAGAGGGTGTGCGCCGCCGCCACCACGATCAGTAGGTAGACCACATCGATGGGAACGCCCCAGGCGACGAAGCGCAGAGACTCTTGAACGCTCGGCGGAACGAACGAGACCAAGAGGAACAGGAACAGCGCGACCAGCCCCATCCGTAGCCAGCGATCGAATATCTTGACCAGCGTGAGCAGGATGATCTTCAGGTCGAGCCACAGCGAGCGGTTCCGAACGTAGCTCAGGCTGTAGCGGAGCTTCGCACGCGGCGATGTGTAGTATCCCCCTCTCACCTGCGCGATTCCCGTCAGGCCGGGAGGCACGCTCAGCGCAGCCTCCAAGCTCGCCGGGTCGCGCCGAAGCGCGTCGAGAAAGATGGGGCGGATCGGACGCGGCCCGACGAGCCGCATCTCGCCGCGAATCACGTTGATGAGCTGCGGCATCTCGTCGAGCTTGCTGCGCTTCAGGAATCGCCCGAACGGCGTCGCATGCGTGGCGCGCTCTTCGGGGCGCAGCAGCCGCGCGCCGATCTCTTGCTCCGCTCCCCGGCGAAGCGTCCGGAACTTGTAGATCGTGAAGACGCGGCCGCCGCGTCCGAGGCGGTCGCCGCGATAGAGCACCGGCCCTTCGCTCGTGAGCTTGATGCCGACGGCGATGATCGCGCAACAGCGGTGACAGTAGAACCAGCGCGACCAGCGAAACGAGCGCCTCGAGCGGCCACAGCCAATCGTGAGGTGGAGCGCGGCCGATGGGGTTCGGATGAGTATGGTGTCGCGGGTGTGCTGATTGCCGATCATGGTACGGCTTCGAACGGCGGAGCGGGCGAGCTCGGTCGGAGGTCGATCGGAGACGGGATCGCGACCAACGGGAGTGATCTGAGACGAAGGCTGCTAGCGCGGTGCCGCCTGCGGGGCGCTTATCGGGAAGGCCCGCGCTTCCTCGCGGTGACGATCACCGGCACGCGCCGCCGGCTGAGCCTAGCGAGCAGCGCGTACCCTTCGTTGGCGAGACCTACCACCACCGATTTCGCGCTCCCTCCGAGCCGGGGACGCAGGCACGGTCTGTGTCCGTGAACGTCCAAGACCTCGAACCCCAGCCGATCGAGTGCTCGTCTCAAAAACGTCTCGGAGAAGAGAAAGAGCGCGGCCGGCAGATGCAGGAAGGCGCGGGCCAGGTCCGGATGGAGCCTGTGGAGCTGGCGCGCGTACCACAGGCACTGCGCATCGCGACTGGGCACCTGCAGCGCGAGGACGCCGCCCGGCTTCAGGAGCGCATGGGCAGCGTCGAGCTGCGTCAGCGGGTGCTGCATGTATTGCAGCGAATCCCAGAACGTCACGAGATCGAATGATCGTGGTGCGAACGGAGCCGAGCGAAGATCGGAGGCGTGCGGAGAGACCACCACGTCTCGGGAGACTGCGACGGACGTGCTCGCACGCCGCTTCGGAGACCTCGGCGCCGTGAGCGTGGGCTCCTTCTCGAAGAAGCAAGCCGAGAAAGGCTCCCGCGCCGAAGCCGACGTCGAGGACGCTGGCCCCGGCAAGGGCAAATGGCGACGGAGCGACCGCAACTCGCGCTCGAAGAAGTCGTTCGCTCCGCGCGCGGGACGCCGAGAAGGTCCTGCAGGTAACCGCCATCGAACGGTTTGCGCGCCACCGTTCCGCGGATCCACGTAGCCGAGCGCGCACCCCGACGCAGTGGCGGACCGTGAACCCACGAAATTCGAGGAGTTGCGCCGCCTCGTCCCCGCACGCCGGACACTCGCCATCGCGGGTCGCAGCCCCGGCTTCGACGAGTGCGCGTACGGTTCCTGAGGCACCATTCATCGCAGCGATACCTCCTGGGCCGGCCGGCGGCGGGGTGTGGCTGCTCGGCGTATTCCTCGCGCCAGAGCTCGAACATCAAGAGTCCCCAGAGATTGCGACTCCAATCATTTCGGCGTTCGGCGTGATCCCGGATGAGACCCTGGACGGCGCGAGGATCGAAGAAGCCGGCGTCGTGAACGCGCCGCGGGTGCAGCACGTCGTTTACGAAGTCGCGCAGCTCGCCGCGGATCCACACGGGGATCGGCACGTTGAAGCCTTGCTTTCGCCTGCCGATGACCTCCGCCGGGAGCGACGCTCCCATGGCGCGCTTCAGCAAGATCTTGGTCCGCAGGCCACGCACGCGAAGCCTCCGGAGGCAAGCGTGGCGGCGAACTCGACCACCCGGTGGTCGAGGAACGGCACGCGGCCCTCGAGCGAGTTCGCCATCGTCATGCGGTCGGCTTTCACGAGGATGTCGTCAGGGCAGGTAGACCGCCTGGTCCACCTGCTGCAGCCGGAGTAGCGGGTCGCCGGCGCGGCTCTGGTCCCAGGCGCCGCGATAGAGTCGGCAAGGATCGGCGAACCCATTTACGCCCCGCGCGTACAAGCGCTCCTTCGCGGCCTCGGAGAAGATCACTTTCCAATGGTAGTGTCCGTCAGCGGGAGGAAGCAGCGCCCCGTCCACGAAGCGCTTGGCACGGTAGTCGAAGCTCACCCGCCGATCCGAAACGGGCAACGCCCGCACGGCGCGCGGAATCAACTCTTTCGAGAGCACGCGCGGCAAGCGCTTGTACGTTTGCGCCATGTGATACGCGGCGTAGGTCTCGTAACCGGCGAACACCTCGTCGCCGCCCTCGCCACTGAGCGCCACCTTGACGTGCTCGCGGGCGAGCCGCGCCACGTAGTAGACGGGAATCGCCGAGCTGTCGGCGAACGGCTCGTCGAAGACGCGAACCAGGTCCGGCACGAGACGGACGGCATCGGGCCGAATCACGAGCTCGTGGTGCTCGGTGCCGAACCGCTCGGCCACCGCGCGCGCGGTCGCGAGCTCGTCGTAGGAGCGATCCTCGAAGCCGATCGAGAAGGTGCGTAGACGTGCGGACGAAGCCTCGCTCGCGAGCGCGACGAGGCTTCCGGAATCGACGCCGCCCGAGAGGAAAATGCCGAGCGGAACGTCGCTCGCGAGGTGCTCGGCGACGGTCTTCGCGAGCAGCGCGCGGAGCTCGCCGGCGAGCGCCGCCTCCGGAGCGCGTGGATACCGCGGTCGGACCCGGCAGCCGCCAGTACCGGCGCAGCACGGTGCGCCCGCCCTCGCAGACCAGCAGGTGGCCCGGAGGGAGCTTCCGGACTTGCCGGAAGATCGAGCGCGGGCCGGGGACGTAGTTGAAGGACAGGTAGTCGTGCAGCGCCTGGAGATCGATCTCGCGGTCGATCCCCGCGCGGAGCAGCGCCTTGATCTCCGAGCCGAAGACGATGCGATCGGCCCCGTCATGGTAGTAGAGCGGCTTGATGCCGAGGCGATCGCGGGCGAGCACGAGCCGGCGCCGCTTGGCGTCCCACAGCGCGATCGCGAACATTCCCGCGAGGTGGTCGACGAAATCGTCGCCGAAGTCCTCGTAGAGGTGGACGATCACCTCGGTGTCGGAGTGGGTCGCGAACCGGTGCCCGCGCGCTTCGAGCGCGCGGCGGAGCTCCGGGAAGTTGTAGATCTCTCCGTTGCAGACCACCCACACCGAGCCGTCCTCGTTGTGGATCGGCTGATGGCCGGTCGCGAGGTCGATGACGCTGAGGCGCCGCATCCCGATCGCGAGCGGCCCGTCGACGTGCCGTCCTTCGTCGTCCGGCCCGCGGTGGCGGAGACTGCCGAGCATTGCGCCGAGTAGATCGGCCGATGCCCGCGCCGACGGTTCCGAAAGCAGCAGTCCCGCGATCCCGCACATCAGCTCGCCGCCCGTCGTTCGCGGAGGCAGCCCTTCTCCTGCGCGAGCTGCTCGTAGAGTCGCTCGATCGCGGCGACCATCGCGGCTCCCGACATGCGCTCCTCCACTCTGCGGTGCGCGGCGGCGCCGAGCCGGGCGGCGAGCGCGCGGTCGCGCAGCAGCCGATCGATGGCCGCCGCCAGCGCGAGCCGGATCGCCGGTCGGCACGACGAGACCGGTCTCTCCGTTCAGGACCAGCTCCGGGACGCCGTATACCGCGGTTGCGACCACGGGCAGGCCCCGGTACATCGCCTCGGTCATCGCCCGCCCGACCCCCTCCCAGAGCGACGACATCGCATAGACGTCGAACGTGCCGAGCAGGTCGGCCACGTCGTGCCGCTCGCCGAGGAGCGTCACGCGCGCGGACAGGCCCGCGTCGCGGATGCTCGACTCGAGGAATTCACGGCGCTCCCCTTCGCCGACGATCAGCAACCGCAGTCGAGGGTAGCTCTGCCGCAGGATGCCGGCGGCTTCGATCAGCACCTCGTAGGCTTTTGCTTCGCGTAGATGACCGACGGCTCCGATGACCGGCCAGGCGTCGCCGAGCGCGAGCGCTTCGCGAACTTCCTCGCGCGACTGGCGCGGCAACATGCCTGCGAAGTCGATCCCGCTGTAGATCGTGACGACCTTCGGGCGCGGCGGGGACGTCCACGTCGCGACCTCTCGCCGCACGGCTTCGGCGACGCAGATCAATCCGTCGGTGCCGCGCGCGACCAGACCCTCGACGGCGACGAAGATCCGCGAGCGAAGCCGGGCGTCGAGCGGGAATGGAAAGCCGTGCACGGTATGCACGACGACGGGGACGCCCGCCGCCTTTGCGGCCGTGCGGCCGAGCCACCCCGCCTTCGTCGAGTGGGTGTGGACGACGTCGTAGTCACCTCCGCGGAAGATCCGGTAGAGGGCGCGAACGGTGCGCAGGTCGCGGATCGGCCGCGTGCGGCGGACGAGGTCGGGGAGAACCGTCACGGTCGCGCCGCTCTCGGCCGCACGCTCGATCAGCTCGCCGCCGGCGCCGCAGAGAAGATCGACGTGATGGCCGCCGCGCACCAGGCCGGTGATCGTCAGCAGCGTGTTTCGCTGCGCTCCACCGAACGGGTTCGATTCGGTGATCACGTGCGCGATGCGCAGCGGGGCCGGCGCCGCGCGAGCCGTGACGGAAGCGACGGATGCGCTCATGAGATTCAGACGGGAACGGCCAGAACCGCGCGAATCCGGCCCGGTGCGGCCGGCCGAGGTCTTTGCGTTCCGCTCGTCGCAGACTTCCTCGTAGATCGAATGGTAGTGCTCGACGAACGCTCGAAAACCGAAGTGAGCGGCGATGCGCCGGCGCGCGGCCACGCCGAGCTCGCGGCGCCGCGCCGGTCCCGCATCGACGAGATCGCGTAGCGCCGATGCGAGCGCGGCACCGTTGCGCGCCGGCACCACGCGCCCGGTCTCGCCGACGAGGCGGGCGCAGTCGCCGACGTCGGTGACCACGCACGGCACGGCGCAGGCCATCGCCTCGCCGATCGCGTTCGGCATTCCTTCCGAGACCGACGACGAGCACGCGACGTCAAGCGCCGCGCCGACCCGCGCGACGTCGCTCCGTCTCCCCAGAAGCGAGAAGCATTCGGCGAGGCCGAGCTCACGGATCGGACGCACGAGCGCCTCGTTGTCCCAGCCGAGCTCCGCGCCGCAGAGCAAAAAGCGCACGTCGGGTCGATCCGCATGGAGCCGCGCGGCGGCGGCGAAGAAGTTCGCAAGATCCTTCTCGGGCCGATGGTTGCCGATGACCCCGATCAGGACGTCGTCTTCGGACAGACCGAGCTCGCTGCGGATCGTCGCCCGCGCCGCGGGGTCGGGACGGAAGGCGGTGAGATCGAAGCCGTTCGGCACCACGATCATGGCATCGAGCGGGTATCCGAGCCGCGCGTGCGACGAGCGCGAGGCGTGCGAGCAGCAGAGGATCTTCGTCGGGATGCGGCGCGAGAGGGCCGCGCAGGCGCGCACCGTCCAGAGCGTCGCGCGCTTGTCCATGCCGGGAACGAACTCCGAGTGTCGGATGTTCCACAGCACCGGAGCGCCGGTGCCGAGCCGAGCCGCGAGACCGCCGACTAGGTCGGCGTGATAGAGCCAGGTCTGCACGACGTCGGGGCGGCGTCGATGGAGCCAGCGCGCGAGCCGTGCAATCGCCGTCGCGTTCGACACCATTCCGCCCATCTCGAGAGACGTGACCGGGATCCCGAGCCGGCGAATCCGCTCGCCGATCTCGCCGATGCCGATCAGCGACACGACTTCGGCCTCGAACCGAGAGGCTTCGAGCAGCCGCCACAGCGTGGTCTCCGTGCCGCCGCCGATCAGTCCGGAAATGACGTGAACGACCTTCATGCGCCGCCCCCGGCGATCGCGTGGACGGGGCGCCCTGCGCTGCGCTCGAGTAACCGCTTTACCGAGCCGAGCGCCCGCCACGGAATGTGCTCCCAGTGCGTCGCGGTGCGCACCACCTCGGCGCCGAAGCTCCGCTTGAAGCGGCCGGAAGTGCCGGCGATCGAATCGAGATCGTAGCCGCAAAGGCCGCGTCGAAGCGCCCCGCGGATGGCCTCCCAGTGCAGCAGATTGCCCGCCGGCAGCGTGCGATGACGGTCGAACGACGCGCCGGCCCAGTAGTACATCGCGGTCGGGTCGGACGGCAGCACGAGCGTAGCGATGCGCTTGCCTTCGAAGCGCGCGGACAAAACCTCGAGGCGTCCCTGCGGCCGCAGCCTCTTCCACAGCTCCGCGACCAGCTCGCGGCTGTGCGTCGGGCGCCCGTGCGTCCGCCGAAACGTCTCGCGGGTCATGCTCCAGAAGTCGTCGAGGAACTCGAGGCTGTCCTCACGCTGGACCTCGACGCCGAGCTTCAGCGCTTTGCGGATGCGGGTGCGGCACTCGCTGCGCAGGCGGTCCCAGAGCTGCTGCTCCGTCCGGCGTAGATCGATCCAGTAGGTGTCGAAGCGCCGCGTCCGCGAGAAGCCGAGCGGCTCGAGGTCGACGGCACGGCCGCGATCGAGAACCCGGCAGCCGAGATACGCGTAGCGTTGCAGGGATCCGTGGGCTAGGAAGGCGCCAAGAACGGTCGAGACTTCGACTTCGGGGCGGAGCAGCGGGCCGAGGTAGACCGTGCCCGTCGCCGGGAGTGGCGATCCGAGTATGCGAATCGGTCCCCACCGCCACACCAAGAAGGGCCAAACGGCGACCGGACGATCGCCGATCTCCGCAACCAGACGGATCACCTCCAGGCCGCGCGCCACCGACAGCGCCTCCAGCCAACCGAGGGTGTGGAAGACCGTGTGATCCGGAAAGCTCCGCACCACGTCGTCCCACGATTCGCGCGCGAGCTCGCGCACGACGATTTCGGACGACTGTGTCGACGGCAAGCGCCGGGCGAGCGGAGTGATGGTCACTGCAAGAGCTCGTGCATCGTCCGCGAGACGATCGCCCCCCGGGCGATGGGCTCTGCGGCCAGGTCGAGCACCTCGCGCACGCGCGCGAGGCGGTGTGCGACATCGGTGCCGAGATTCTCCGGATGCCACCAGAGGTGGAAGATCTCCCCCGGCTGGATTCCGCGGAGCTCGCTCCGGATGCGCGCGACGTGAAGCCGCCACGCCGGGTCGGGGAGCGTCACGCGCAAATACAAGCTCGCTCGCGTCATGTCTCCCTCGAGCGGGGTAGCGCGGCGCGCGGCCGGGCTCACGTCGTCGAGGAAGCGCAGCAGGCGAAACGCCTTTGGGTCGCGCGGCCTGTCGCGGTGATGGAACCAGGGGGTCGGATTGCCGCGCCACACGCGGATGCCGAGCGCGTGCACCACGCGCAAAAACGCCGCCTGGTTCCGCGGAAAACAGAGGCTGCTCGCGGGTGGGGCGCCGAGATCCCTCCACAGGCGCTGCACGGCCGCGAGATCGGCGGCGACATCGTCCGCGAGCACTCCCGGCTCGCACATCGCGAGGTGGGAGAACGTGTGCGTCGCGAGCTCCTGCCCGGGGGAGCGCTGCACGCGATCGACGAGATCCGGGGCGAAGTGGAGCCGTCCATGAGGATCGAGATCGGCGAAGCGCCGGTCGTCGATCGGTGCCCGGGCGGTCAAGCGCGCAGCGGCCGGCGCCCGAGAGAAGTACTCGTTCCAGTCCCGGCAGGCGACCGCGCCGACGGTGGCCCAGGTCGCGCGCACCGCCCGCTCGACGAACAGGTCGAGCAACCGCGGCACGACCTCGCGAGTGCCCTCGAGATTCTCCCGGTACGCGTCCATGTCGTAACCCAGGCGGTCGCGACGCCCCCAGCGGAGCTCGAAGTCCAGCGAGATCACCAGCGCCGGCGGCGAGTGTGCGCCGGTGCCGGCATCGACGCGATGGGACACGCTCGCCGTCATCGGTCGGCTCGCACCACGATCCCTGGAAGAAAGATCCGGCAGAGCGGGAGTCTCGCTGCCCGCCGCAAACGCCCGATCCCTGCCTCGAGCGCAAAGATAGCCGCCCGCGGCTGCCGCACCGGGACACCCTTGGCGTACCGGTAAAACGCAACTCCCGAGTAGCCGCAGCGGCGGAGCAGCCGGTCGAGCTCCGTGAACGTCCATTCCGCGAGGTGGAATCCCCGAGGCTCTTCGGAGAAGTAGCGAGAGACGTCGTGTGGGCCGTTCAAGCGATGCGGCGTGGTGAACACGTAGCGACCGCCCGGACGCAGCAGGCGATGGATGATGCGGAAATGGAGCTCCACGTCTTCGGGATGGAGATGCTCGATCATATCCTGACTGAAGGCGACGTCGACGGATCGCTCTGGGACGTCGAGCTGGTACCCGTCGTAGACGACGAGCTCGAAATTCCGCGGGCTCGCGACCGACGTTCCTCGCTGATCGGCGATGTCGACGGCGATGACGCGCTGCACGTGCGGGCTGATCTCGAACGAGAGCCGGCAGTCGCCGGCACCGAACTCGAGAAACGAGGTGTGCGGCCGGATCCACTTGCGGAGCAGGCGGAGCTCTCGATCGAGCTTTGGCCGCGCGAGCGACGGGTTCTCTCGGCGTACCAGCCGCGGGTGGTCCGGGACCGCGGCGAATAGCTCGTCGTACATGCGGGCGTAGATCGCAGGCCGCCTTTCACGGGGCGCCTTCCTGAGCTCGTCGGCGAGCGCCTTCTCCACCTCGAAGTGGACGCGCAACCGCTCGATTGAGCGCTCGGGCATGGAATTGGTCGCGGCCAATGGAAGACCTCGCCGTGCCCGGGCTCAGGCCCGCACCACCGTCCCAGGCCGACCATTGGCTACGTGACGCGTGGCATTGCGGGTATCGACGACCAGCCGACTTTCGCCCACGATCCACGCCCAGTCGTAGTCGCCGTGGTCGGTGGCGACGAGCACGCAGTCGGCTCCGGCGAGCGCCTCGCGTGTGAGCGGCACGGAGTCGAGCTCGAACGTTCCGTAGTGACGGAGCTTGCGAGCGCGCAGAGAGGCGATGTGCGGGTCGTTGTACGACACGCGAGCGCCGCGCGACTCGAGGATCTGGATGAGCTTCAACGCGGGCGAGTCGCGGAGATCGTCGACGTCCTTCTTGTACGCGACGCCGAGCACCAGGATGTGGGCCCCGGCGATCGCTCGGCCGCGCTCGCCCAGCGCTTCGACCACGCGGTCGACGACGTAGTACGGCATCGCGGTGTTGATCTCGCCGGCGAGCTCGATGAAGCGGGTGGAGAAATCGAAATGACGCGCCTTCCAGGTGAGGTAGAACGGATCGATCGGGATGCAGTGACCCCCGAGACCCGGGCCGGGGTAGAAGGGCATGAAGCCGAACGGCTTCGTCGAGGCCGCATCGATCACTTCCCAGACGTCGATGCCCATGCGGTCGAACAGCATCTTCAGCTCGTTCACCAGCGCGATGTTGACGCTGCGGAAGATGTTCTCGAGGAGCTTCGCCGATTCCGCGACCTGCGCGTTCGACACCAACACGACGTCGGAGATGAAGCGGCGGTAGAGCGACGCGGCGAGCCGGCCGCAGCGCGGGGTGATGCCGCCGACCAGCTTCGGGATCGTGTGGGTCGAATAGCTCGGGTTCGCGGGATCCTCGCGCTCGGGCGAGAACGCGAGCGCGATGTCACGTCCGATCCGTAGGCCCTCGCGCTCGAGGATCGGGCGGATCACCTCCTCGCAGGTGCCGGGATACGTCGTGCTCTCGAGCACGACCAGCTGTCCGGGGCGGATGTAACGGGCGATCGTCTCGGCGGTATCGCGTACGTGGCTGAGGTCGGGCTCACGCGCCTCGCTGAGTGGCGTCGGCACGCAGACCAGGATCGCGTCGCAGTGCACGAGGTTCGCGAAATCGCCGGTGGCGGCGAGGCCTCCCCGGCCGCCGTTGGCGCATAGCGCCGCGATGTCGGTGGCGGCCGTCTTCGTGAACAGCGCGGCGCGGATCCGTGACGCCGGGATGTGGCGAAGATAGCTTTGACCCTGCGCGAGCGCGTCGATCTTCTTCTGATCGATGTCGAAGCCGAGTCCGCGAAGTCCCTTCTCGGCGATGGTGCAGACGAGCGGCAAACCGACGTAGCCGAGCCCGATGACTCCGACCGTTGCGGTCTGCTGCGCTAAGCGTTGTTCGAGGGTGGCGAGCGGGTCGGCGGTCGGGCGTGCGGGCTTCGTCGGCCCAAGCTGACGGCCGGGGGTGACTCCCGTGGCGTGAGTGCCGAGAGGGATCGGTTGCGTGGTTTCCATGTGTCCTTTCTTGCTCGGTTCGTCCGTTATGCCGGCAGCGCGCGATCGGACCGTGGGCTGTGCGGATGAAATGCGGCGCCGGACGGTCCCGCAACCCGGCCGTTCGTGATCCAGGCTCGGAACTCGGCGAGTGTCGCCGGCCGGCACGTCTTCGCCGCGAGCGCGAACAGAGCGCGCAGGTCTCCGTACAAGCGGTCGATCGCCTTCTGGTCCCGGAACGTCGGGCTACCGCCGGGCATCAGCTCGGAGGAGTGAAGCATGAACTCGGCGTGGCTCCGCCCGCTGCTCGCGATGGTGGAGACGATGTCCAGCAGGTCGGCGCGGTTCCTTCCGTTCGGCCGCAGCCAACGGACCGGGGGCAGCAGCCGGCGAAGCGCCCGCGAAACGAGCGATCGGGAGGGGGAGACGGGCAGCAGCCGCTCGGCTACCCTCCACGAACGCGGCCGCGGGATCACCGTCAGCGGAACTTCGAGCAAGGGCGATTCACCCGGTCGGCGTACGTCGTGCGGGTCGACGAAGTAGGGCTCTTCCGGAAACGTCGTGTAGTCCGCGCCGCCGTAGCCGCGCGGATCGCCTTTGTTCGCGCGCCACGAGATGTGCGGCGTCACCGAGCAGTCGACGACATATCCTTCCTCGATCAAGATGCCCGCGTAGCGCTCGTCGAAGCTCCAGCGGCCGGCGCGGTGACTGCGCATCGGGACCCCGAAGACGTCCTCGAGCAGCCGCGTTTGGGCACGGATCTTGTCGCGCATCACCGCCACCGGGTACTCGGTGAGGAACGGATGATGGCCGACGTCGTCGTCGGTGAGCGGCACGTGGGGAGGCGAATCCCAGGCATGGAGGTGCATGCCGATCTCCGCGGTTCCTCTTCGTAGCGCGTCACGGCCGAGCTCGACGAATTCGGTCTCTAGGGCCATCTCGTGATTCGTGAGATAGGTCGGCCGCAGCCCGAACGACTCGCAGAGCTCCTGGAACCGCCCGAGGAATGCGGCATTGCGGGTCGTGACCTGCCGGGGACGAGACCAGAGATCGTCACCCTCGGTGTCGATCGTGATGATGAAGGACGGCCGATTCTCTCTCACGACCGTCCTCGCACGGCGAGAAGGCTTCGTCCGAACCACTCCATCTCAGTCGGCTGCACCACCCAGCTGGCGAGCAGGTAGCTGCCGAGTCCCATGCCGACGAGCTGCGCGAGATGGATCGTGACCGCGAGCGTCCCTTGCGGCGACGTTTTTGCGAGGAGCACGACGACCGCCATGACCGCGGTCGCCGCGAGCGTACGCGCGAACGCGGCGAGGGTGCGGCCGGCGTCCTCGCGCCGGATCGCGGAGGGCAGTAGGCAGAGGTAGGCGCCGAGCCGCAGGATCTGCGAGAGCGATTCGGCGAGCGCGATCCCGGCGAGCGCGAGCGCGGGCATCAACATCCAGGTAAGCAGGATCTTCGATCCGATGCGCAGCCAGGTGAGCAGCATCGGCGTGCGCGTCTCCTTCAGGCTGTAGAAGGTCTGGTCGAGCGTGCGCGACAAGAACGTCGCCGGCAGCCCGATCGCGAAGAAGAAGACGGCTCGGCTGGTGAGCGCGACCGCGGTCTCGTCGAACGCGCCGCGCTGAAACGCGACGCGCACGATCAGGTCCGAGAGCAGCATGAGGCCGATGGTTGCCGGTACGGCAAGGAAAAAGAGCAACCGCAGCGCCTGGAACAGCTGGCGCGAGAATTCGTCATAGTTCTTCTCCGAGATCAGCCGCGTGAAGTGCGGGAACGTGGCGCGCTGGAACGGCTGCAGCAGCAAGCGGTTCGGGATCTCGATGAGCAGCAGCGCGAACGCGAGCGCCGAGATGCTGCCCGCGGCCAGCAGCGAGGCGAACAGGCGGTCGGCGACCCGCGCGACCTGCATGCCGCCGGCCGAAAGCAGCGACGGCGCGCCAAGCTGGCTCATTTCGCGCATGAAGGGGTGGTGGAAATCGACCCGCAGCGAAACGTGCGCACGGTGCTGCCACAGGATCGGCAGTCGGAACAGCACATGCACGGCGGTCGCGATCACCATCGCGATCGCCAGCGCATACACCCCCATCGTGGCGCCGAGCGCGAAGAGCACGGCCGCGAACACCAGGTTGTCGACGATTCCCACGACCCCCGCGAGCGCGAAGCGCTCGTACGAGAGCAGTAACTGCGCCAGGTAGTCCGCGATGCCCGTCATCACGACGATGACCAACAGATAGCGCGTGAGCGAAGTGGCCAGCGCCTTCGATTCGGCATCAAAGCCGAGCGCCACGACCGACACGAGGTACGGAGCGAACCACCAGGCGATCGCCGCCACGCCCGACGTGAGGACCACCAAGTTGCAAACCAGCACGCTGGCGCCTTGCCATGCGACGGCCTCGCCCCGCCTCGAAAGGTCGTGGCGGAAGATCGGAATCGCGACCTGCTCGATCGGCAGCGTGAACCAGACGGTGAGCAGCGTGATGACCGAGCAGGCGACGAAGTACGCATCGGTGCGGGCGGTTGCGCCGAACAGCGCGGCGACGAGAGCCTGCGAACCGAAGCCGGTGAGCTGCTCGAGCAGTTGCAGTCCCGCGAGCACCGCGGTGCCGCGCACCAGGAGCGAGGTACCGAGAACGCCCTTCGTTGCCGCGTCCGCGGAGGTCATCGGGCGATCGCCTCCAACAGCCGCGCGTAGCCGTCTGCCATGGCGTCCCAGCTGAAGACGCGCTGCGTGCGTTCGCGGGCCGCTCCGCCCATGTCTCGCCGGAGGCAGCGGATCGTCGACGAGCCGCAGCACGGAGTCGGCGAGCGCCGCCGCATCGTACGGAGCGAGCAGGCCGGTCTCTTCGTGCGCGACCGCTTCGCTGCAGCCGCAGGTCTCGGTCACGACCGCCGGGAGGCCTGCCGCCTGCGCCTCGAGCAACGCGCGCGGCAAGCTGTCGGATCCGTTTGGCGTCGCGTAGACGAAAAGATCGGCGCCGGCGAGCACGTCCTCCACACGAGGATGGTTCTGGTAAAGGGTCACGGAATCTCGCCAGGGCCGATCGTCGAGCGTGCGGCGGAACCGATCGAAGTACGCCGGGTCGGAGAACTTCGTGGCGATTGCGAGCCGCGTCTCGGGGCGGCGGGCGTGGACCCGCCCGAACGCGTCGAGTCACGAGATCGAGCCCGTGCGATTTCTGGTCGAGGTTCAGCGTCGTCACGCAGGCGAGGACGACCTCGCCGCGGGCGGCACGCCCGACGTGCGCGTCGTTCGTGCGTCGGCGTATCGCTCGGCGTCGATGCCGTTGTAGATGGTCGTCACCCGACCGCGGAACGTGGGGTAGTGCGCCGCCATGCGCGCCGCGAGGAAATGGCTGTTGCAGACGATTCGGGCGGCGCCGGCGTAGGTCCGCCGCAGCAGGAAGGGATGGACGACGTGCTCGAACAGCAGCGGGAACGGCTTCGTCTTCGAGCGATCGCGGAAGCTCACCCAGTTGAGCGAGGTCTCGTTGAACACGTAGGACTTCCGGCGGAGCGCGTGGTTCAGGTAGAGCGACAGGCCGGGTATGTGACTGAGCCCGGTCAAGTAGACGTCGTGGTCGGTTCGCAGCAGCACGTGAGCGACCGCGGCCAGCGCCCGCGCATCGACCGGCACGTACGGCTCGCCGTCGAATCCCTGGTGATTGTAGTGCACGACCGAGAATCCGCGCTCGCGGAGTTTCGCGGCCAGGCGGGCGCCGCGGTCGGGACGACCGAGGAAGATGCCGATCGACGGCGAACTTGTCATGCCGCGCTCACGCGTGCGCCGGTCGGCTGCCGCTCGATCGTCCCACGCGGGCGAGGGTGCGGGGAACGACAGGGCGTTGGTTGCGATGGAGAGCGCCATGATCCAGTAGATCGGGTCTTCGAGCCACATGTCCCCCGTCGCGGACGCGATCAGGAACAGCACGAGACCGGCGCGGAGAGCCTTGCCGAGCCAGCGAAGATCCTCGGGGCCTTCCCGTTCTATCCTGCGTAGTGAGCGGAACATCGCCGCAAACAGCGCGAGGTAGAGCCCGAAGACCACGACGCCTCCTTCGGTCAGTGCCAGCGAGTAGGAGTTGTGCGCGGTGTCGCCGGGTCCGGAGATCGACCGCGACATCCAGTCGTAGTTGCCCGGCCCGATGCCGATCAGCGGGGTGAGTAACGAACAGCTCCGTGGCCGACTGGAGCTGGCGGATGCGGTTCTGCAGCGAATCGCCGCCGGGGACGTTGCGGCGCGCCTCATAGGTGACCGTGCGCTCGACCAGCGATCCCGGCACCACCGCGAGAAACACGACCGCGGCACAGACGACCATCACCAAGATCTGCACGCGACGCGCCGCCGAAGCCGTCCGCTGCCCTAGGATCATGGCGACGAGAACGAGCAACTGCAGCATGCCGCTTCGCGATCCCGTGGCGACCGCCGTCAGGGGAAGCAAGAACGAGCAGCGGCCAGAACACGCGCCGGGCCGGGCCCGGCGGCCCGTCGCTGCGGTAGAACCAGACGATCGCGGTGGCGAACAGGCACACGAATGCGAGGCGGTTCGAGTTCGTCGCAAAGCCGAACGTCGCCGCCGCCCGCCCGATCTCTTCTCCACCGAAGACCTTGGTCCACGACGTCGCAGCCGCGACGGAGACCAGCAGCAGGATGGTCCACACCGTCCACTCGATCCGCTTGCGGTCGGCCATGAATGCCGCGAAGTAGACGAGGAACGCGAGCCGCGATCCGAAGCGGATGAGCGCGCGCTGGCTGCGGTCGAGATCCTGGAGGAGCAGATTCGGGTGGTCGAAGTCCGCCCACCAGGTGGAGAGCAAGAGCAGCACGCCGATCGCGGCGACGATGCGTACCTCGCGGACCTCGAGCGCCTGCAGACGTCGCTCGAGGGCGACGCGCAGAACCAGCGGCACGAGGAGCACCGCGGCGACGAGGTACGGGATGCGCAGGAACTCGGCGTCGAGAAAGGCGGGGGAGAACTCCGAGAACCACAAGGTAAGGATGAGGAGGATTCCCCACTGTGGGTGGCCGACGAGCAGAAGAATGCCGATGCCTGCGAGCACGGCCGCGAGGAACAGCTGGCTGAATCGGCTCGACAGGACCGGCACCAGACAGGCCGTCAGCGTGACGAAGCCGAGAATCGACCAGGTAGCCACCAGGTAGCGAGACGGCTGGGGCGCCGAACGAGCGAGAGTGTGGGACATCGAGGTCAACGGGTCGTCGAAAGGCGAGACCGAAGTTCCCGCCGATGAGCGCGCAACTTCCCGATTCAACCGAAGGGAGGCGCAATGCCGGAAGTGGCTATCGCTAGTGCGATCCCAAGGCGCGGCGCAGGAAGCGAGGCACGTAGTCGGTGTGCCGGTTGACGACGACGCCGAGGATCCGCGCTCCGGCGCGCTCGAGATCTTGCTTCGCGCGCCGCGCCTCGTCGATCCGGGTCTTCTCGCTCTCCGTCACCAGGATCACGCCGTCGACTTTCGCCGCGAGCGCCAAGGAATCGGGGAACAGGCCGACCGGAGGCGCGTCGAAGATCACGAGGTCGAAGTGCAACTTGGCGGCGGCCAGCAGCTCGTCCAGGGTTTCGATCCTCGAATGGGCGCTGCGGCGAATTCATCCCGTCGGGGGCTGGCAGCACGAACAGGTTCGGCCGGTCGCTCGCGGAGATGCGGGCTTCGAGTGTCGCCACGTCGAGCGGATACCCGTTCTCGGAGCGGCGGCTCGGAAGCCCGAACACGCTGCCGAGCCGGGGCGTGCGCCAGTTGCTCTCGATCACGAGAACGCGCGAGCTCCGTGCTTCGGCGAGCGTCACGGCGAGCAATGACGCCGTCGTGGTTCCACCCGCTCCCGAATGACAGGCGACGACCATGAGGCTCTGCAGGCGCTGGCCGGGATTCGCGGGATGGCGGAGCAGGATCCGGATCCGCTCGTACTCCAGGTGCGCGTCATCGGGCGCCGCCGGGCTGACGGCGGAGCCTTCAATCGCCATCGGAAAATCGACCGGGCGCGGGCGACTGCTGCGCTCGGCATCGGCCTTCTTCAGGGCTTCCCAGGTTCTACTCATAGTCGATCCCTCATGTCGGGAATCAGGGCGAGAACGGGAAGGCCGAGCTCGGTCTCGACATCCCCGCGCCCGCGGATGCAAGGGCGCAGCAAGGAAAGTCCGAACGCGATCAGGATCGCCGTCGCGATGCCGACGACGGTCGAGAGCGCGAAGAATCCCGCCCGCTTGCGAAGATCGGTGAGCGTCGTCCCGTGCGGCGCCTCGATCACCTTGACGTTGGAGAGCCGCTCCTCGTCGAGGCGGGCTGCGACGCGGGCTTCGTCCAGGTTTTTCGCATACTGCCGGTAGGCGTCGTGTTCGAGCTCGACCGCGCGCGTCAGGCGATCCGAGGTGAGCTTCTTCTCGCGCAAGGACGCGAGCGCGGCGGTCGCCCCCTGCACCTGCGTTTCGAGGGCCTTCTGATGCGCGGCCAGAGTGGCTCGTAGCGTGCCGCGCGCGCTCCCGATCTGGCTCAGGATCAGACTCGACCTGTTGCCGCTTCTCCTGAACCCGGCGGTCCGCTTCGGTATAGCGCTGCTCGAGCTCGGCGAGCCCGGCCTCGGAGGTCATCAGATCGCCCTGGAGGCGCGCGATGAGCGGATCTTGTTGCAGGGTGACCTCGGCGTCGGCGCGAGCTTGCTCGAGCTGCTTCTGGGCGCTTTCCAGAAGTTGGATTTGGCTCGAGATCTGCTGGTCGATCGAGACGACCTGATTCTCGGCTTGCCACTTCCGCCGCTCGTCTTCGGAGGCTGCGAGTCTCTCCGCGGCGTGGGATTTCTCCGTCTCGTAGAAGCGCAAGAGCTCGGCGGAGCCGGTGTAGGCGGCCGTGTGCTGGCGGAGATAGTCCGCGAGGATGCGCTCGAGCGTGCGCTCCGCCTCTGCCAGGGTGTCCGCCGAATAGGTGAGCTCGATCACGCTGGTGTTCGGGAGATTGACGGCGAGCAAGTGCGCCCGCAGCCGCTGAATCTCGAGCTCCAGATCTTCGCCGGTAGCCGCCGGCGCCTCGGCGCGCGCGGCGCCGATCAGCACGTCGCGGCTCTGCACCAGCTCGATCTCCGAATCCAGGACCTGTTCCGGAAACGGCCATCGGCCGTTCTCGGCGCTCATGCCCGTTATCTCGGGCGACATGCGGCTCGGCTTGAGCAGGATCTTCGCGGTGGCGCTCCGTGTCAGAGGCTTCAGGGATGTGGCGATCGCCGCGGCGCTGACGAAAGCGAGAAGGATGCCGAGGAACAGCTTCCAGTGCTTGAAAACGACGTAGAGCGTGAGCTCCATCGAGTCGCCGGTCGGAGGGCGCGGAGCGAACAGTGTGGAAGGCGGCGGGGGTGGAACGGTCAATTCGTTGGCCATGAGTACCTCGGGGCTGAGTCGGAGTTGGTCAGCGACGGGTGCTTGCCACGGTTCGTTCGCCAGGTTCCCAGTAACGGTCGGGCTCCCGCGCGATCTGCGCCAGGCGCCGCTCGGTCGCCGTCGAGCTCGATGCTCTCGGACGGCGATGCGGCCCCATGCCTCGACTTGAAGCGTCTGCGAGCCATCCGCCGGTCCCCGGCCGCCGTGCGGCGAACCTCGACCAGCGACTCGAGCTCGGTGACCCGCGCCGTGAGGAGCATTGGATCCCGCACCGATTCCCCGCGAGGGGGCGCGGAGAGGGGTTGCGTCGGTACGCTCGGCGCGTGCGATCCGCCCTTCGCTGGCAAACGCAGAGCCGCGCCCAGGTTCCCGGCGGCCTCGCGCAGCGCGAAAACGTCGGCCTCGCGGATGGCTCGCATGCCGCTACTGACGAGCAGGATCGCGCCGGTCACCGAATCCCCGCGAACAACGGTATCACTGCGGCGCTGTTGAGAATCTCCCTGCTCGCTGCTCAGCAGCGCCGGCACGAAGGGATTTTCTCTCGGCTTTTCGATGATATAGACGCGTCGCTGCAGCACGGCGTGGAGAGGCATGTCCCAAACCCCGCTCACGTCGCGGTGGATGAAGCGGATCGCATCGATAGCCTGCTCCGCAAGCCCTTCCTGCGCGACCATCGTCAAGCTCTGCGATCCCGAGTCGAAGCGAAGCAGGGCACCGTAGCGGAGGCGCAGTGCGCCGGAGAATCGCCACGAGGGCCTTCGCGACGGTGGTCTGGTCGAGCGGCGAAGCCGTGGCGGGGAACACCTTCTCAGCGGGGCGTTGTGTCTGCGGCGCGAACCGTTCGACCTCAAGTCGCGCTTCGTCTAGCGGCTTACCCGCGGGCGACGCCGCATCGGCCAGCCGGAGGTCTACCGCGACCTCGTCCACGATCGCCGAAGTGACCCTGCGCTGTGAGGAGCCGTAACAGACGAGCAGCGCGTTGTCGCAGATCATGTTCACCAGGCGGGGAATTCCGCCCGAGAGTCGCGCGATTTGCGAGAGGGCGTTTGGCTCAATCAAGCTCTCGTCCGTTGCGCCCGCCGTGAGCAGGCGGTGCCGAACGAAGTCTCCGACCTCGGCCACCGTGAGCGCCGTCAATTCGTAGCGGAGCGCGATCCGCTGCCTCAGCTGGCGCATCGAAGGATCGGCGAGACGTGCGGCGAGCTCCGGCTGGCCCACCAACACGATCTGCAACAGCTTCTCCGTCGGGATCTCGAGATTCGACAGCAGGCGGAGATCTTCGAGCGTCTGCGCCGATAGGTTCTGGCCCTCGTCGATCAGCAGCGCCGTGGTGCGGCCGGCCCGCAGCTGGTCGATCAAGAAGCGATTCAGTGCTGCCAGTCGAGCGGCGCGGTCCGTTCGCTGCGGCGCAAGCTCGGCAGGATCCTGCATTCCCTTTGATCGCGCCCAACGGGCGCGATCCGTGGCGCGCGCTTCCAGCTCGAGCTCGTCGCAGACGAGGGTCAGCAGTTGATCGAAGTCCGCGACCGGGTTGAAGACGAACACGAACGGCGTGTTGGCGAGCTCGGAGATCACGGTATGGAGCAGCGTCGTCTTCCCCGTTCCGACTTCTCCGGTCAGCAGCACGAATCCCTTTCGCTCGCGGATGCCGTACAGCAGCGTGGACAGAGCCTCCTCGTACCGGGGATTGCGGAAGAGGAACCGGGGATCCGGAGTTACGCCGAACGGGGCGTGGCGAAAGCCGAAGTAAGCCTCGTACATGATGGTGTGGTTTCTCGGACCGTCGCTTGCGCGCCCGCCGACTTACCGGTTCGTGTTGACCGACCCGGAGGCGCCCGGAAGAACGGCACCAGCTTGGTGAAGTGCTGATCGACCCAGAGGTCCGCTTCGGCGATGCCGCTGCGTGGAACGTAGAGGACGTCGTGGGGCGCGAGTGTCACCAGCTCTGGGTCGCCGCGCTCGAGGGTCGCGGCAACGTCGATGCGGCGGCTCACGTAGCGATCGGGGACCGTGTCCGGGCGGATGAGGATCACGCTGTCCCTGCGTGCCGTCGGGAGCAGACCGCCGACGTTGGCGATCGCCTGCACGACGGTTAGCCCCTTCCTGTAGGGGACCGATCCCGGCGCCCCGACTTCGCCGCCGACGTAGATGTTCTTCGGCGAGAACTCGGTGACGTTCACGATCACTTGGGGATCGCGCAGCACGGCGGAGGATCGCTCGACGAGCATCTGTTGTACCTCGCCGGTGGTCCGACCGGCGACCTCGACGTCGCCGATCTCGGCGGCCCGAAGAGTTCCGTCAGGCCGCACGATCTCCTGCTGGTCGCGCTCGGGATGGAACGGGTAGCGGATCTGCAGCGTATCCCCGGGCTCGATCCGGTAGCGACCTTCCGGATCGTTCGCGAGACCTTGCAAGAGCGGCACGTCACTCGGTGCCAGGAGCGGCACCGAAACCGCCGGCCCACAGCCCGAAAGCACGACGAGCAAACCCGCGACGACGTAGAGCCCGCGCGTTGACGGAGCGTTCATTGGGTCACCAGCTCGCTCGCCCACGAGCGATTCTCGCGATACCAGCTGACCAGGTGCGACAGCCCTTCGCGGAAGCGCACCTCCGGTCGCCAGTTGAGGAGGCGCCGGGCCTTGCCGACGTCGGCCCACGTGGCCGGGACATCCGCGGGATGGAGAGCCTGGCGCTGGATCTCCGCCTTCTGGCCGATCAGGTCCTCGATCATGCCGATCGCCTCGGCGAGGACCACCGGGCGATCGGATCCGAGATTGACGATCTCGAAACCAAGCGGCCGCAGTGCCGCGCAGGTCCCACGAGCGATGTCGTCGACGTGCGTGAAGTCGCGCGACTGGCGTCCGTCGCCGAAGACCGTGATCGGCCGTCCTTCGGTGATCCGCTGCACGAAGCGGAAGAGGCTCATATCAGGCCGTCCCGCCGGACCGTAGACCGTGAAGTAGCGGACGATCGTAACGTCGAGGCCGTAGAGCGCGTGATAGGTGTAGCAGAAACCTTCGGCGGCTTTCTTCGAGGCTGCATACGGCGAGAGCGGCGAATTGGTATCGGCATCCTCGCGGAACGGGACAGGGTTGGCGCCGCCGTACAGGCTCGAGGTCGACGCCAGCACCAGCTTGTTCACGCCGCGGTGGCGGCAGAGCTCGAGCAGGTTGAGCGTTCCGGTGAGATTGGTGTCGACATAGGCCCATGGATTCTCGACCGACTGTCGCACTCCCGCGCGCGCCGCGAGGTGTATCACCGAGGAGAACGGCGCCGACTCCTCGAAGACCCTGCGCAGATCGGGGGCGTTGGTGAGGTCGATGCGGTGAAACTCGAGCGCGCGATGCCGCAGCAGCCTCTGCAGGCGCCACTCTTTCAGCCGGGGGTCGTACGCATCGTTCATGTTGTCGATGCCGACGACGCGCAGGCCCTCCGACAGCAGCAACTCGGTGACGTTCGAGCCGATGAATCCCGCGCAGCCCGTGACGAGAACGCTGGAGGCGGCGGAGCGTGCGGCTGTTTTCATGAACAGACCTCCCTCCTCGGCAAACTGGGCTCGGGGGACACGGCGCGGTTCGCGCGCGTGACGATCCAGAGCCCGGCGAGCGCGCTACCCAGGATATCGACTCCCCAGTCGTAGGGGGACGCCGAACGGAACGGGACGAAGCGCTGGTGGATCTCATCGAGCAGGCCGTACACCGCCGCCACCGCCGTCGCGCAGGCTGCGCTCGACAACGGCGAGAGCGCAGTGAGCTTGGCGAGCACCCGATCGACGAGCCAGACCAGCACGAAGAACTCGGCGAAGTGCGCGGAGCTGCGGACAATCGTCAAGGTGCGTCCGAGGAAGACCTCCGAAAGGTGCAGGCCGAATGCCGCGTTCAACCGCGCCACGACGGCCTCGCTGTTCCTGCGCGAGAACGCCCCGGTCGACATCGCGAAGATAAATGCCGCCCACAGAGCCGCTGGTACTACGATGGCCGCCAGCGTCACTCTTGCGCCCCTCGATTCGGCGGTCCTGATCGATCGTCCCGGCGAGAGTTTCGGCGGGCGCGCCGAGCCCGTTGCCCTGATCGCCGTTGCCCGCCCGCCTTGAGACGACATCGGGGACTCAGCGCCGGCGCGCGCGCACGATTCTGCGCAGTGTCTCGGCGACGTACTGCACTTCGTCGTCCGCCATCCGTGTGAACAAAGGCAGCGACAGCATTGTTTCCGCTGCCATCGATGCCACGGGGAAGTTGTCCTCGGTCACGCCCAGCGCCTTTCGGAAGTACGAGTGGAGATGCAGCGGAATATAGTGAACGTTGGCGCCGATACCCTTTACCTTCAGGATCTCGATCAACGAATCACGGGTGAGTCGCAGCCGTTGCGGCAGCAAACGCACCACGTAGAGATGCCAGGCGTGCCCGACCTCCGATCGCGTGGTCGGCAGCCGTAGCTCCGCCACGTCGGAGAGCAGAGCCGAATACAAGGCAGCGATCTCCCGACGGCGTTGGTGCAGTGCCGGGAGGCGCCGGAGCTGGACGAGCCCGATCGCCGCGGCGATGTCGGTCATGTTGTATTTGAACCCCGGGTAGGAGACGTCGTATCGCCAACCGCCGCCGCTGTAGCGACGCCAGGGATCCCAGCTCATACCGTGGAGGCGACGCGTCCACATGCGATCAGCAAGCTCCTTGTCTGCCGTCGTCAGCATGCCCCCCTCACCGGTCGTCATGTTCTTCGTCGCATAGAAGCTGAACGCGGTGACGTCTCCGATCGTGCCAACGGCACGCCCGCGATAGCTAGCGGGCAGCGCATGCGCCGCGTCTTCGATGACACGAAGACCGTGCTGTCGCGCGATGTCGAGGATGTCGTCCATCGCGGCCGGATGACCGGCGAAATGGACTGGAACAATCGCCTTTGTCCGGGGTGTGATCTTGCGCTCGACGTCGGACGGATCGAGGTTCAAGGTGTCGGGACTGACGTCGACCAACACCGGCCGCGCGCCGGCATGTACGATGGTCGAGGCGGTGGCGGCGAACGTCAACGTGCTGGTGATGACCTCGGCGTGGCTCGGAAGCTCGAGCGCGTCGAGAGCGAGATGCAGAGCCGCGGTGCACGAATTGACGGCGATCGCCTGTGCGGCGCCGATTGCCTTTGCGAAGGCCCGCTGGAACTCATGTGTCTTCGGACCGGTGGTCAGCCATCCCGAGCGAAGGGTTTCAACGACGGCGGCGATCTCTTCCTCACCGATGTGCGGGCGACTGAACGGAATTGGGTTCACGGCCGTCCTCCGACCGCCGGCGCGGAGCCTACGACCGCTCACTCGGTTTCCGCTGTCCACTCGTCGAATCACGCCGAAGCTGTCGAGTCACTGCCGCCGATCTGCGCTTGGCGCGAATGGCAACGTGCAAGCCGCGTAGTCACCGCCACCTGCTAGTGCCAGCATCGGCTGGCCGCAGGCCACGAAGGGATAGGCGACGGGGATGACGTAGCTTCGCCCCTCGGCTTCCAAGCCGCTCTTCTTCCGATCTCCCCGCGCGAAGTGGGGAGACCGTCAGACCCTGACTAACGCGTCGCTAGGTACTTCCACGGCGACGCTGCGCTGAAGCAGATCAACGCTCAACACGAACGTCGCTCTGGACGCGCGCCACGTCTGCACGAAACCTTCCAGGCCGGCCAGCGCGCCGCCGACGATGCGCACGCGATCGCCGACTCGAATCCACGGCACGGGTGAAATTTTCTCCCCCGAAAGAACGAGGCGGCGAACCGCCTCTACTTCTTGAACGGGAATCGAATAGGGCAGGTCCCAGCGCTCCCCGATCATCCGTACCACGCCGTCCGTATTGGCGACGTCGATGTACGCCGTGCGCGATGGTACCGCTCGAAGGAACAGGTAGCCCGGGAAGAGCGGCCGAACGAGCACCACGCGTCGATCGCGCCGGCGGCTCGGGACCCGAACCCGCGGCAGAAAGACGTCGAATCGCTTTAGGAGTAGATCTTCCTCGACCTTGACTTCACACTGACTGTGCGTCCAGATCGCAAACCATTGCGGGGTACCGGACTCCTCCTCCGCCGCGGCGCTCGCCACGCTCGCCGAGCAATTCTCGGCTGCCGAGTCCACGCGCAAAGCGGCCGCTCCCTCTCCAAGGCTCATGCGCGCTTCTCCGCTTCCGTCGTGCCCTCGGCGGACCCGACGTAACCGTCGTCAAATAGGTCGAGCAAGTAGGGGTCGCTCCAGTGCAAGCATCAGCAGTGTCGTCGCTTCCTTTTGCGCTACACGTGCCGTAGCATCGCTACGGTCATGTTCAGTCCCGTGTAGCGTTGCTACGCTGGTCACTGCGCTCGGAGACGTCGGCGGGCTCGCCCGCGACCAATCGGCCGAGTCGGCGTCATCCGATGGCTGGCGACGTGACAATATAGAGGGGGCTCGACGAGTTCCGCTCCGAGTCGCTCAGAACTCCCAGAGAACGCTGTTCTCAGGCGAATACCGGCAAAGTGAGCCCGTTCGAATCGCATTGCGGAGATGGCGCCCCAGAGCGGGGTTCTGGTTGGCGATGCGGACGATGCTGTCGTGAATGCGGTTCGTGACTGCCTTGCGCGTACGTTCCATCTGATCGTCGAGCTTACGCGGATGCCCGTTGATCCCATACGCAGAGCCGATCTCTTTTTGGATGAAGTCGATCTCGCGCTGAATCGAAGCGGCTCGTCCGAAGTCCGCCCATTGCGAGGCCTCGTCCAACTCGGCGCGGAGCTCGTTGAGCCGTGCCCTGTATTCCCACGTCGCGCGGTAGTCGATGACGGCTCCGACGTCATTGGCCACGAGCGGAGCTTCAGGTGGTACGTCGAGCCCGCGGTCCGCACTCGATCCGGCCGCGCTCGGCGCGCCCGCATAGTGGTCGCCCAGCGCGGCGAGGCCGCTGACGTGAATCTGCTCGCCGGGATGCTGTAAGAGATGTCGAAGATAGAAGAGCCCCTTCATGCTCCGGATACGGATGCATTCGCCCTTGTAGAGGATCTGCCAGTACTCGCCTTCACGGCGAAAGACTGCGCTCTTCTGCTGAGCCTCGATTCGCCTTTCCGAGCTACCCGACGAATCGTCGGTGCGGTGCCGCGGAGGAAGCTCGTCCCACTCCTCCTCGCGCCGCTGAGCGCTTCGCGGCGCAGGCGAGGTGCTTACGAGGCGGATCGTTTGGGATGCCGCCGAGCCCGCTGTCTTGCTCGGCTCAGGCGCCTTCAGCAAAGGGGCGCCATCGTTATGAGTGTTCGACCAGGTCCTCACGGTTCGGCGGATCACTTTGACCTGCTTTCCCTCCGCCAAATCCGCTTGGACAAACTGCTGGTCCTCCACTCCGCGACAGGTCATCTGTGATGGCGCTAAACAAAGGCATCGACGGCTCCAACCGCTATGCGTTCAATTGGGGCGAACAATTCGTTCAAAAAAAAGTAGCGGTGCCAAGATGCCGTCTGCGCAACTTTTTTTTGTTGTCCCACGGGGGAATTAAGCACATAGACGCAAGCGGCACGCAATCCGCAAATCGTTGGAGATCTCGTAGATTCATTAGAGCATTCGTCGATTCGCGAGTTACTCGTGCCAGTCGGAGTTCAATGGGCGAGCAGGAATGTGTGCTCATTCCTGAGGCAGCGTTGCCGACCGCCCATGGTTGCGCCGCCCTCCGCGCTCGGTCGTCGTCGCGCGCCAGCCCGTCTCGCGGATCGTCAGGAAGAGAAGCGCCGAAAGAAGGTAGCAGCCCGTCCAGAAGACGAACCCCAGTACGGGGCGGATGGCGACGAAGGCCATGCCGATCACTGGCCCGAGAAAGCCTCCGGCGAATCCCGCGGTCTGGAGTACGCCGATCGCCGAGCCGGCGAGTCCGGGCCCCACGTCGTTCATCTCGATCGGAGCGACGAACAGGAGGGCGATCGCCCCGGCGGAAATACCCCAGGTAATCGCCGCCAATGCGAGCGGGATACCCACGAGATACGCGTAAGCGAGCACCGCGGCGCCATTGGCGACCATTGCCGCGGCATACACCACTCGCCGTCGCCCGATCCGATCCGAGAGCCCCGGCAGCAAGATGCTACCGACGATGAACGCGATCCCCCCGACGGAGGTCACGAAACCAGCCGTCTCCAAGCGGAGCTTCTGCACCGTCGTGAAATAGGTCGGCACGTAGCCAAGCGCGCCGAGATAACCCGCGAGATAGAGAAGATTGCATGCGGCGAGCGTCCGGACGTCGCGCACGAGGAGCACCCGCCGGATCGGCCGATCGATCACGGCTTTGGGCGAGCCCGGCGAAGCCTTGCGATCGCGTACGGCGACGAGCCAGAGCGCGCCGACGGCGAACGTCACGTATGCCAGGAGGCGCGTCACGCCTCGCCAGTCGCCGGCCATTGCCAGGAGGATCGGAGTCGACATCATCGCAGTCGCGAATCCCGCGCCGATGCCCGCTTGGCTGATCCCGCTCGCCGTGCCGAGCTCCTCCAGCGGAAACCACGAGCCGATCACCTTGCCCATGACGGCGAACAAGACGCCGAGTGCGAAGCCGAACAGCAGCATCGCCGCGGCCATCGAGGCGAAGCCGATCGCCGCCGCGCGGAGCAACAGCGACACCCCGGCCAGCAGGATTCCCAAGCCGACTACCGAGCGCCCGCCGAACCGATCGGCGAGAGCGCCCGCCGGTATCGAGAAGACGAGGACCCCGAGCGAGATCGCCGACCAAAGGATTCCCCACATCGCGACCTCGAGTCGGAGATCGGTGAGAACCTGCGGGACGACCATGATCACGTAGTTCCAGCCGATGCCGGGGACGACGACGTTGGCGAGCGTCGCGACGGCGAGGATCCACCACCGGTAGGCCAGCCGCTCGGCGACGGCCGCCTCGGTCCTTTCGGCCGGCTCGCCCACGCGAGACATTGGGTTGGCTTCTCGCACAGCGGCCTCGCCGCCGTCCACCTGGATAGGAAGGAGCATGGCGCAGAAGCCAAAGCGCTCGATCTACGAGGGCGGGCTCACCGAATCGGCGATCACGTCGCGGGGCTCGGCAGCGAGCCCCTCACGAGAAACTGCTCCCGAGGGAAGCGGTGGACTTCCCGCGAGAAGTAGTCTCGCTTTGAGAACTCGACGACGTCGCGCGTGGCGACCGAGTGCCAGGCCTGGAGGCGCCGCGGCCTTCGCGCCGCAAAGGCGCTGGGCGCGAACACGCCGACGTTGATGCCGCCCGCGGCGTCCCGCGCGGAAACGTAGCGGAAGGCTTCGACGCCGGCCTCGCGCATCGCACTGCCGAGCGATTGCGTGGCCGCGTAGCTCGTCTTCGAGGCGAGCTCGGAGCGCCAGCGGTCGAACGGCTTGGCGGTCAGGTCGATGCCCCGTTGCGTCTTCACGCGGACGTCGAACGCCGAGAGATCCGCGTCGAGCGGGGCGAGGTCGGCCTGCGTGCCCTCGAGAAAGAGGAGCCGGTAGTACGCGACCTCCGCGAGCGCCGCCCGCAGGGTTTCGGAGCCGTACCAGATCCCGCGCTCGTGGCGGGAACCGAAGCGCGACCCGTGCCGCAGCGGCGGGTAGCGAAACGACGTGAACAACAAGTAGTGGAGGCGCGGCCCTTCGGGAAGCGGAGGCTTCATCCGCTCGAGGACGTCCTCGAGGATCGCTTGCTCCTCGTCGCTGTCGACGAGCTTTCGGGTCGAGATCTGGTGCTGCGCCTCGACGACTCGCCAAGGCTCCGAGGCGAGCGCGCGGATCTCAGAGCTTCCCGCGCATCGCGTCCAGATACTGGACGACACCGACGAGCCCCTCCACGGACGAGACGCGCTCCGCTGGGATGCCTCCCAGATGCCTGTTCGGCGCCTCGTACCAGGCACGCGCCTTGGCTCCGTCGCCGCCGGTCAACGTGTCGAGGCTGCGGTAGAGCCGCACGAACAGCGCGGCGAGCTCGGACTCGCGGCTTCCATGCCGCAGCGCCCGTTGGCGGTGCAGCCGAGACACCGACGCTTCGCTCGTGCCGAGGACCTGGGCGAGCTCTCGGTTGGTGAGGCCGAGGTACCGGGCGGCGGAGAGCGCCGCCTTTGCCAGGATGGCCTCGGGATCGTGAACCGCTCGCGGGCGCGCTTGCGGCTTCATCAGATGAATGAATAACCTAAATACCATTCATCTGCAAGATCGCTCGAAGCCTCGCGCTTCGAGACGGCGTGAGCGAGGGAGAGCCGACCCCCCCGGACTTTTCCGTCCGGGCGACTCAGTCGCCTCGGCCGCGCAGCTGGATGAGCTCGATGCGGTAGCCGTCGGGATCCTCGACGAACGCGATCTCGGTGCCGCCGTGCTTCATCGGCCCGGGCTCGCGGACGACCTTCCCACCTTTGGCGCGGATCTGGCTGCAGGCTTCGTAAACGTCGTCGACGCCGAGCGCGACGTGTCCATAGCCGGCGCCGAGGTCGTAGTGATCGGTGTCCCAATTGTGGGTGAGCTCGAGCACGGTGTGCGTGTCCTCGTCGCCGTAGCCTACGAAAGCGAGCGTGAAGCGGCCGGAAGGGTAGTCCTTGCGCCGGAGTTGCTTCATGCCGAGCACGTCGCAGTAGAAGCGAAGGGAGCGTTCGAGGTTGCCGACCCGTAGCATCGTGTGGAGCATCCGCATGGCGTCCGCCTCCCTGGGCTATTGGGGCACGAATTCTCGCGTCTTCACGACATAGG
Source organism: uncultured delta proteobacterium (assembly GCA_963712515.1). Taxonomy (GTDB): domain Bacteria; phylum Desulfobacterota; class Binatia; order JACPRU01; family JACPRU01; genus CAVQIG01. The sequence continues at coordinate 386,530 of CAVQIG010000009.1, read as the reverse complement.
AGAGACGGGCATCGTCACCGTCGCGCGTTTCGGTTGCGGTGACGTCGCCCTAGTAGGCGTCCCTACCAGTCGCGCGTTGCGCCGTCCACTATCGCTTCGCGGCGTGCGCGAAGAACCGCGTGACCGCGCCGTTGAAGCCGGTGGCATCCTCTAGGTTGACCGCGTGGCCGGTGTCGAGCTCGACGACCGCCAGCGCGGGCATGCTCTGCTCGGCGCGGCGCCGATGGGGCAAGAACGCGGTTTCGCGCCCTAGCGCAGGCCGTGTGCGCTTGCATCCCGTGGAACGGACCGACATGCTCGCCCGCCGGTCATGAGCGACCCTTGGAATCTGCGGAGCTCTCGTACCCTGGCGCCGCCTCGCGAGACGCCGGGCCTCAGGCGCGCGAGGCCATGAGACCGCTGAACGCATGACTCACTCCCCGACGACCTCGTTCGATCAGTTTGCGCTGATGCCGGATCTGAGGACCGCGGTGGCCGACATGGGCTATGCGCGGCCGACGCCGATTCAGGCCGAATCGATCCCGGTCGCGCTCGCCGGTCGCGATTTGATCGCCTGCGCATCCACGGGCACGGGCAAGACCGCCGCGTTCGTGCTGCCGATCTTGCAGCGCCTCTCTCGGGCGGGACGTGGCAAGTGCCGCGCGCTGGTGCTCGCGCCGACGCGCGAGCTGGCCCTGCAGATCGACGAGCAGGTGCTCGCGCTCGGCTACCACGTGGGGTTGACCGCGGTCTCGGTGGTCGGAGGAATGGACATGCGCCCGCAGGAGCGGGCGCTACGAGCCGGAGCGGAGATCGTCGTCGCCACGCCGGGCCGGCTCCTCGACCACATGCGCTTCGGCTACGTGGACCTCACGGGTCTCGAGGTGCTCGTGCTCGACGAGGCCGATCGCATGCTCGACATGGGCTTCCTTCCGGACATCCGCCGCATCCTCGCCGAGCTCCCCTCCGAACGCCAGACGATGATGTTCTCGGCGACGATGGCCCCGCCGATCGTCGACCTCGCCGGCGCGATCCTCCGCGATCCCGTGAAGATCGTGGTCGGCACCCAGAAGCCCGCGGCCGGCATCGTGCAGAGCGTCTATCCCGTCGCCGAATCGCGCAAGCTCGCTCTGCTCGCCACGCTGCTTCGCCACGAGGCGATGCGCTCGGTGCTCGTGTTCGTCAAGCGCAAGTCGGACGCAGATCGGGTGGCGCGGCAGATCGTGCGCTCGGGCGTGCGCGCCACCAGCATCCACGCCGATCGCTCCCAGGAGGAGCGCATCGCCGCGCTCGAATCCTTCCGCCGGGGCGAGACACCCGTGCTCGTCGCGACCGACGTTGCGTCGCGCGGCATCGACGTCGAAGGCATCTCGCACGTCGTCAATTTGAGCGTGCCCTTCTCGGCCGACGACTATGTTCACCGCGGTGGACGAACGGCGCGCGCGGGCGCGGTCGGAGAGGTCATCACGTTCGTTTCGCCCGAAGAAGAGCGCGAACTGGTCGAAATCGAGAAGAGGATCGGCTCGGCGCTGCCTCGCGTGTTCTTGCCGAGCTTCGACCATGGGGTGCACGAGCACGTGCCGCCGGGGGTCTAGACCGAGCAGGTCGCGGCGTCCCGCGCTCGCCCGGACAACCTGCGGGCCCGCACCGGCAGCGCCGGCGAAGGAGACAAAGTCGGCCGCATTGATAGGGCCGTTTGGCGAACCACCCCGACGACGATCTTCGTGCGCTCGTTCCCGCGGAGCACCTGCCGGGGCTTGAAGCCGGGTGCGTCGTAGGGATACAAACCGCCCGATGCTCGAGGAGCCGTTTTTCTTCGAAGCGGAATTCCTCGCGCCGTACGCCGAGCGCTACCGCCCGGGATATTCCTCGGCGTTCCCGTTTCCGCACGCCGTGATCGACGGGTTCCTTCCGGCCGCTGTCGCCGAGCGGATCGTCCTCGACTATCCGGGGCCGTCTTTTCCCTACTTCAAACAGTCAGACACGACGTACCAGCCGGGAAAGCTCGGAAAGCTCCAGGAATCGAAATTCCGCGGCCTGTCTCCGTTCATTCGCCACATTTTGAACGAGTTCAACGCGCGGGTGTTTCTCGACTTCCTAGAAGAGCTCACCGGGATCGGAGGATTGATCGGCGATCCCCACTTCCGCGGGGGCGCTCTTCAACAGATCCTGCCGAAGGGCAAGCTCGCCATCCACGCGGACTTCAACTTCGACAAGCGCCGCAACCTGGACCGACGAATCAACGTTCTCATCTACTTCAACAAGGACTGGAAGGACGAGTACGGCGGGCATCTCCAGCTCTGGGCGAAGGACATGTCCCGTTGCGAGTCACGGATCGCTCCGCTCTTCAACCGCTGCGTGATCTTCAACACCACGTCAACGTCGTATCACGGCCATCCGGATCCCTTGAACTGTCCCGAAGGAGTTACCCGCAAGGCGATCGCTCTCTACTACTACACGAACGGCCGGCCGCAGGACGAGAAACGCCCGCCGCACGGCACGCTCTGGCAGGTCCGCCCCGGACGAGGCTCCGCCGACGTCCTGATGTCGGCTTCTACCGGTCGCCGGTGACAGGGCGGAAGTTGGGCCATTTCAGTGGCTCGAACCACCCGGATTCTCGAAGCGCGTCGACTTCCTCCCGGTAGGCGTCGATGAGGCGTTCGACCGTCGCCGTCCGAGACGCCCGAGCGGCGCGCGACTGGTGACCAGTGGTCGAGCATCGATCGAAAGACCTCAACCGCGGCCGCGGTCGCGGCTTCGTCGTGTGCCCGCTTGCCGACGACGTTCATCGAGTCGTCGTAGCGGTTCGTGAGCCGGCTCGAGAAATGTCGCACGAGGCCTTCCGCTCCAGCCAGTGACGCCGGGATTGACGCGTCGGATCTCGCTCGGGGCGGATTCGAGCGCAGCCGGAGGAACTGGAAGAGACGTTGCCATTCATCGCCGTCCGCACAGAGCCGCTCGAACTCGAGCAAGAGAATCTGCGTGGGTGGAAAGAACTCGAGAAAGCGCTTCAAATGCGTATGGTAACGGCCGAATTGGAAGATGTGCTCATACTTCGGGTGTCGTCGCCGTTCCTCGGACAGGATCAAGGGAAACGCGTCGTCCGGATGAAGCGGAGGAATCTGTCCACGAGCCAGATAGTGGTAGTAGGAGGAGATCGCCCGCTGCGCGGGATCGCGCAGCGACACGATGATCTTGAGCTCGGGGTTGTGCTTGTAGATGCGCTCCGCTGCTTCGGGCACGCCTAGATAGCTCGGGTGCTTGATTCCCACGAGGTCGCGTTTGACCGCGAGACCGATGGCGTCGTACAGCTCGCGCGGTGGTCCGTAAAACGGATCACGGAAGTAGCGTACCTCATGCGCGGGCATGTACACGCCCGGGAGCTCGCGAAGGACTTCTTGCAGGAGGGTCGTACCGGCCTTCTCCGCGCCGACGATGACGAAGTCGAGTCGCACCTCGCACGGGGAAGCGGCCGGTCGCGGGGGGTGCCGTGCGCGCACACGTAACGTTCGCACGTGGTCGAGCAGTGCCGGCGGCAGCCACCGGTGGACTGTTTCCTTGACTCGATCGCGCAACACGGCGCGGATCTCCGGCGCCCCGTATTGTCCGATGCGCGGGTCGGGCGCAAGCGAGTTTCCCCGCGCGGGCTCGTCCGCTCGTTTCTGAAAATCGCCTAACACGAGAGCGCAATTGTGCGGGCGATCGATGAATGAAATAGCCTGGCCACGCATGCACGTACCGCCGAACCTGCTGCTCATCCTCGTCGACGACCTACGCGCCGATCGGCTCGGATGCTACGGCAACACGCGAGTCGAAACGCCGTGCGTCGATCAGCTTGCCCGCGAGGGCGTTCGTTTCGAGCGCTGCTTTGCGACGTGCGGCTGGACGCTCCCCTCCTGCGCCTCGATCCTCACCGGCCGGCTGGCGTCGGACCACGGGCTCATCCATCACGACCGTCGGTTCACCGTTCCGAAGATCCCTGCCCTGCTCGGCAACGGCTGGGCGTCCTTCGGAGTCGGCAACAACGGCAACCTCGTCCCCGATACGATCTCGCGCGAAAAGCTCGAAGCCGCCAACCTGGAGCGCCGTCCCGAAGTCTGGAAGCACTTCGGATGGCAGCTCGATTTCGAGGTCTACGATTGGTTCCACCGAGCGGAGGTGGACGGGCCGTTCGAAGCGTTCGCAACCTGGCACGCCGGGCGCGCCGCCGACTCACGACCTTGGTTCGCCATGGTTCACACGAACATCGTTCACCTCTACGACGAGGATCGACCCTGGAGCGTCAACGTGGAACGGTTCCTGGGCCGCGACCTCCATCCCATGCTCCGCAAGTTCCGTGACGGTCCGTGGATATGGCAATCCGCACCCTCAGGAATGTCGGAAGCAGAGCTCCGTGAAGAGCTGCTCGCGAAGTACGACGGCGGAATTGCAGAGCTGGACCGCCGTCTCTCGCGATTGTTTGCGAGAGTGGATTTGGACCGGACAGTCGTCGCTTTTGTCAGCGACCACGGCGAGGGGTTCGATGCGTCGGCGGGTCGTGTACATCACTGTGGACGGATGCACGACGACCTCTTATGGGTGCCTTTGATCATTCGCTTTCCGCAAGGAACGCCGGGGGCGCCGGCGCCCGGCACAGTGGTTGTCGAGCCATGCTCTACGATTGACGTCGCGCCCACGCTTCTCGCCGTCGCGGGTCACCCATCGCATGGCCTTCCGGGGAAGGACTTGCGGGCTCCACGAGCTGATCGGACGCTCCTTGCGGAGGACTTTGGCTATCTCTACTTGCCGCCCAATGACGTCGCCGAGCCCCTGAAGCGCTACCAATTTGGAGAGCACGACATCGAGCTGCGCTCTGTGATTCGTTGGCCCACGAAGGAGATCCGCGCGCGGATCGACCGTCAATCTTGGGGAGAGACCTACGACCTCGCGAGCGATCCGTTCGAGCGCGTAAACCTATCGATCGGGCCACAGGGCCCGCTCCGCGCGCCCGAAAAGGAGGAGGGACGGGCGCAGGCCTGGTGGCGGGACCGAGGCGCGACATCCTCGGAGGCCGAGACGTTGCGCAGGATGTCCGACTACCGTGAACTCGTTCGCTCCGGCGCGGGCAAACGGAGCTTCCCGAAGATCGAGCGTCGCTGGCGGGTCGACCGCTACAGGCAAACGGAGCCGATCACCTTCATCGTCGCGGTGAACGATCCCGCTGAATTCCGGCTCCACGCAATGGCGTCGGAATGCTTCCGGAGCGGCCGCCATCAGTGGATCTCAGTAGAGAACGTGGGTAATCGGGGGTCCGAATCGATCTCCCGACTCTACCACGACGCCGGTCGCCGCGCGCGAAACGATCTCTGCTTCTACGTCCACCAGGACGTCCTGTTTCCCCCGGACTGGGAACCACGCCTCTTTCGTGCGCTTCGAGAGCTGGAGGCGATCGATCCGGTGTGGGGAGTCATCGGTGCCGTAGGCATACGTTCGGCCGGTCCGGGCCGCAGGATGCGCGCTCAGCCTCATCGGTCATTGGAGCGATCCTCACCAGCTCATGCGAACCGCAACGCCCGCCGAGCGTCCAGGTCCTCGACGAGCTGTGGCTCGGCTTTCGCCGATCGCGCGGCATCGACTTCGACCCGGATCTCCCTGGGTTTCACTGCTACGGAGCCGACATTTGCCTCGCTGCGAGGGCCGCGGGCCTGCGCTCCTGGGCGATCGATGCGCCGGTCGTGCATAAGCTCCGCAATGCTGACGGCACGCTCGTCGAGCACGCGGTACAGAGCAGTAAGATCGCCAGCCGCGGCAACGAGGCTTTTCGATCCGACTTCCGACGCAGCGCCGAATACGTCGGAACCAAGTGGGCACGCTTCAGACCGTTCGCGAGCACATGCCACGTTTGGCCCGCGGCGATCGACACGTAGCCGGGACATCGCCGACTCTTTCGAGCAATTCGGAATCGCCGGCGGGGTCGCGCTTGCAGGGGGTCTATCGCTAGAATAGAGGAGCCCGCACGGTCGCAGTCTTCTGAGGTGGTGTGCGCGCTTCCGTCGAATCGTGGATCGCGTAGGGAACGAACCTGGAATGAGGGGCGCATCGACATCGCCCTTCGCATCTGCAGTCGCCGCGTTCGGTTGCCTGGAGATGGGACCTCGCCGACCTCGGCTAGCGTGAAGCGGCTCGCGCTTTGCGTCGAGCTCGGCGTCGCCGCGCTCGTCATCCGTCAATTCGAGATCGGCGGGACGGCATTTGCCCGTACGTCGATGACCGCGCTGGCGGGTGCGGCGGTCCACTCCTTTCTACCGGTTCGGCTCCGCCTCGGCTTCTTCATCGCTCTGTCGATTTACGGGATCTACTCTGTGCTCGGCGCGTGGGCCGGCGTATGGGTCGTGGCAACCGGTCTGACGGTTCTCGCGATCTGTCATCTGCCTCTGCCGTTCCGGATCCGCGGAGCCATGTTGCTCGTCGCCTGCGGGGCCCTCGCCGCGCTGCGACTCGATTGGCTGCCGCTGCCCTTCGAGCCCGCCGTTCTTCCTGTGCTCGGGTCGATGTTCGTCTTCCGCACCCTGATCTACTTCTACGATCTCCGTCACGAGCGCTCCAAATGGTCGCTCGGCGACGCGCTCGGTTACTTCCTGCTATTGCCGAACGTCTGCTTCCCGCTCTTTCCGGTAATCGATTTCAAGACCTTCCGGCGCACGCATCTCCAGCAGGACCTCCATTGGACCGCGCAGGTCGGCCTCCAATGGATCAGCCGTGGGATCGTACAGCTCGTGCTCTACAGGGCGATCTATCTGTACGCCACGATCCCTCCCTCGGAGGTCGCGACGATTGGGGACCTCGCGCGCTTCGTCGTGACGAGCTTCGCCCTCTACATGCGGGTCTCGGGCATCTTTCACGTGATCGTCGGCACGCTGCATCTCTTCGGCTTCGCGCTCCCCGAGACCCACCATCTCTATTTCCTTTCGACCGGGGTGAACGATTTCTGGCGCCGGATCAACATCTACTGGAAGGACTTCATGCTGAAGCTCTTCTTCTACCCCGCCTATTTTCGGCTTCGCGCTCAGCGGCGCGACGACGGCGCTCGTGTTGTCGACCCTCTACGTCGTGGCGATGACCTGGTTTCTCCATGCGTGCCAGTGGTTCTGGATCGAGGGATCGTTCCCGCTGCGTTGGCAGGACGGAGTCTTCTGGACGATTCTCGCAATCCTGATGACCGTTGCTACGCTCGCGGAGTTTCGCCGCAAGGAGCCGAGCGGCGCGGCCGTCGTCAGCCCGCCGCGGCTCCTCGTGTCGCGCACGCTGAGAGTCGGCGCCACGTTCGTCGGTATCTCGATCCTTTGGTCGCTGTGGACGAGCGATTCCCTCGAGGAATGGATCGCGGTTTGGTCGGTATTGGGCAACGGCTGGGCGGGAGACGCGGTCTCTCGACTGATGGGGCCGGTCGCTGCGGTGATCGGCGCGATCCTGTTGGGAGTCGTGAGCACGATGCCGGATGGGGCGGCTCGCCGCGCGCCGGCCATGGAGCCTCCTCTGCAAGGGCAGGTACCCTTCTGGGGCGTCGCGGGCCTCACCTCGGCGACGCTGTTGGTCATGGCTGTCGCCGGCTCGCCCGACCTGTTGCACGCCTTCGTTCCGCAGCTCGAGGAAGCGATGGTACCCCTGCACACGGTACCGCTGAACCGCGTCGACCTCGCCAGATTGCAACGCGGCTACTACGAGGACTTGATGAACGCCGACCGCTTCAACTCGCGGCTTTGGGAGCTCACGCTCAAGCGATCTCCGAGCTGGGCGAAGCTCTCACAGAGTGCAGCCGTGCGCGAGACGGCCGACTATCGACGGCTCGAGCTGTTGCCGTTCGCGGACGTCGTCTTCAAGGGCGCCCGCTTCCACACCAACGGCTGGGGGATGCGAGACCGAGAGTATACCCGCGGCAAGCCAAGCGGGACGTATCGGATCGCGGTCCTCGGCGGCTCCTTCGTCATGGGAAGCGGCGTCGAGGACGACGAGACGTTCGAAGCCCTCCTCGAGCAACGGCTCAACCGCGAGCTCACTCCGCGAAGCGGGGTGCGCTACGAGGTTCTCAACTTCGCGGTCGGCGGATACGGGCCGCTGCCGAAGCTCATGACCCTCGAGCTCAAGGTGTTCGCCTTCGAACCGGATGCGGTTCTATATGTCACCCAGGCCGGAGACCTCGAGATGGAAGTCCACCAGATGCGGCTCGCGATTGCGCGCGACGCTTGGCCGCCGTACCCGTTCGTGCGCGATCTCTTGGAGCAGGCGGGGATTCGCAAGGGTATGTCGGAGGCAGAGATGCTGCGGCGGCTTCGACCGCACGAGCAGGCCTTGCTCTCGTGGGTCGAGCACATGGTGGCCAAACAGTGTGAGGAACGGGGAGTGTTGCCGATGTGGGTATGGCTACCGTCGCTGAACCCGAGAGCGGCCGCCAAACCGGCTCCGCGTCCGCCGCCCGGTTTCGTCGCGATGAATCTCGAAGGGTTGTTCGACGGACGAGACCTCACGGGCTTGCGGCTCAGAGATTGGGATTTCCATCCGAATGCGGACGGGCATCGGATGATCGCGGACAGACTCTACGCCGAGATCCTCGAGCGGGGCGGAATCGACCTACTTCGTCCAGGACACCGGCAGGCGATGGAGGGGAAATGAACGAGACGTCAACCGACGTGGGTAGCGAGATCCACGACGCTGTCAAGAGCTACATTCTCGCCGAGTTTTTGCCGGGCGAAGACCCCTCGGAGCTCGGTGACGATACTCCGCTCATCAGCGGAAAGATCCTCGATTCGATCCAAGCGCTGAAGCTGGTAGGCTTCTTGGAAGCGCGATTTGGATTCGAAGTCGAAGCCCACGAGGCCGACTTCGACAATCTGGACTCGATCGGACGAATCGTTCGCTTCGTTCATTCGAAGCTTCGCTCCACCGATGGCTGAGGTTCGTCTTCTGCACGAGCTCCTCTGGCGTGCCGCCGAAGCTTGGCCGGCCCGAGTTGCGCTCGAGGAAGAAGACGGTGCCGCGATCACGTACGGCGAGCTCGCGCGGCTCACGGATGCGACCAGCGCGGTGCTCCAGCGGCTCGGGGTACGGCGCGGAGATCGTGTCGCCGTCTGCCTCCCGAAGTCGATCGACGCCGTCGCCGCCATTTTCGCCGTGATGAAGGCTCGTGCGACGTACCTGCCCTTGGACCCGAGCGCGCCGGTCGAACGAAACCGCGCGATCCTCAGGGATGCTCGGGTGAGCGGCGCCGTGCTCGAGCGCCGCTTCGCCGAGCGACTGCGCGAGGAAATCGGGAAGGCTGCCGTCCTTTCGGTCGACGAAGTGGGGCGCGGCGACGGTTTGCGGAGGAGCCTGGCGGAGAGCCCTCGAGCCGGCTGGGCGCCCGAGGCCGACGCCGCAGACGTTCACCCGGGTGAGCCCGCCTACATCCTCTATACATCGGGATCGACGGGAACGCCGAAAGGCGTGATGATCTCGCATGCCGCCGCTTTGAGCTTCGTCGACTGGTCTTCGAAAACGTTTTACCCGACTTCCGCAGATTGCTTCTCTTCGCACGCGCCCCTGCATTTCGACCTGTCGGTCTTCGATCTCTACGTTGCGATCCGCCACGGCGCACGCGTCGTACTCATCAGTGAGCGCACGGGGAAGGAGCCACTGCGGCTGTCGGCGCTCATCGCCGAGCGCCGGATCTCGGTCTGGTACTCCGTCCCTTCCGTGCTCGCGCTGCTCGCGGGGTACGGTAGGCTCGAGCGCCGGCGCTATGCCGATTTGCGTCTGGTGCTCTTCGCAGGAGAAGTATTCCCGGTCGTCCATCTGCGCGCGCTCAAATCGCTCTGGCCGGCGCCCCGGTACTTCAACCTCTACGGGCCGACCGAGACCAACGTCTGTACGGCGTTCGAAATCCCGCCGACGATTCCCGAGGATCGCGCGCGGCCTTACCCGATCGGGCGAGCCTGCTCGCATGTCCGCACGATGGTCTGCGACGAGAACGGAGGCCCCGTGCCCGTCGGTTCGGAAGGCGAGCTGTGCGTTCTCGGCCCCGCGGTCATGCTCGGTTACTGGCAGCGGCCGCAGGAGACGGAGCGGGCGTTTCTCGAGACCGGTCCGGGCGAGCGATGGTACCGGACCGGCGACGTCGTCGTGGAGAACGCCGCTGGAGAGTACGAGTTTCTCGGCCGGCGGGACCGGATGGTGAAACGTCGCGGATATCGTGTCGAGCTCGGCGAGATCGAAGTAGCCCTCAATCGCCATCCGGCGGTTCGCGAAGCGGCGGTGATCGCGCTTCCCGACGACGTCGATGGACTTCGCGTGAAGGCGCTTCTCGGACTTTGCGGCAATCCTCGGCCGTCGACGATCGAGCTCAAGCGCTTCTGTGGCAGCATATTGCCCGGCTACATGATTCCGGACGTCTTCGCCTTTACCGATGCGCTGCCGCGCACGTCGACGGGCAAGGTCGACTACGCAGGGCTCGAAGCGGACGAGCGGCGTGGGGCGATGGTCGAACGATGCTCTTCGGCCTAGACCCCGAGCACGAGGAGCTTCAGCGGGCGGCGATTGCGTTCGCCCGCAGTCGGTTGAGCTTCGATGTCTGCGCCGCGGATCGGTCGGGTACGTTCTCGCGCGACGGTTGGCGAGCTTGTGCCGAGTTCGGCGTGCACGGTCTGCCGATCCCACCCGAGTACGGCGGACGGGGAGAGGGACTGCTCGCGACCATCGCGGTGATGGAGGGGTTGGGTTACGGCTGCGCGGACCACGGCCTGCTCTTCTCGATCAACGCGCACCTTTGGAGCGTGGCGATGCCGATCCTGCTCCACGGTACGAGCGCGCAGAAAGAGCGATATCTTCCCGGACTCTCGGACGGCACGGCGATCGGCGCGAATGCCGCGAGCGAGCCGGACGCGGGGTCTGACGTGTTCGCGCTGCGCACCCGCGCCGTCCGGGACGGCGACGGCTACGTGCTGAACGGTGCCAAGAGCTTCGTGAGCAATGCGCCCGTCGCGGATCTGTTCGTGACGTACGCCACGGCCGACCCCGCGCGCGGAATCTTGGGAATCTCGGCATTTCTCGTCGAGCGTACGACGCCGGGAGTCACCGTGCGGAGCTCGATCGACAAGACGGGTCTCAGGACCTCGCCGATGGCGGAGGTCACCTTCGACGAGGTCCGCGTGCCTCAGCACAACCGTCTCGGCCGCGAAGGGCGTGGTGCGGAGGTGTTTCACTCATCGATGGAGTGGGAGCGCGGGTGCATTCTGGCGAGCTGTCTCGGTACCATGCGGCGGCAACTCGAGGAATGCGTCGAGCACGCCCGGCGGAGAAAGCAGTTCGGGCAAGCAATTGGCAAGTTCCAGTCGGTCGCGAACCGCGTCGTTGCGATGAAGCTTCGCCTCGAGACGGCGCGGCCGCTTGTCTACAACGTCGGCTCGCTGAAAGACCAGGGGCGCAGCGCCGAGCTCGAATCGGCGATGGCCAAGCTCTACGTCTCGGAAGCATTCGTCGAGTCGTGCCTCGACGCGATCCAGATTCACGGCGGATACGGCTACACGACCGCGCTACCGTACGAGCGCGAGCTCCGTGACGCGATCGGCGGCACGCTCTATTCGGGCACGTCCGAGATCCAGCGACACATCATCGCGACGAAGCTCGGCCTTTAGCGGCCAGGTCGTCGTTGCGGCGTACGAAGAACGTCATGGGACCTATCTTCACGCGGCTGTAGTGCGAGCGTATCCACGCGATCAGCTTCGGCGTGTGGCGGCCCCCCGTCGGGCCGAAGGCGATGACGCCCGGCTTGAGCGATTCGAGCTCGCGGACGAACCCGTCGAAACCGCCCTCCGTCTTGGCGTCGATGTAGTTGTCGATCCCGTCGATGATGTACAGGTAGGGATTGGGATTGACGCGGTGGAGAAGTACGAGCGCTTCGGGCGCGCCGACAGAAACGAGCTTCGGCTCGCGACCCCATCGCCGCTCCATTTCCTCGACCGCCGCTCGCTGAGCGCGGAGCCCTGTGTCGCGATCACGCGCGGCGTTGGCGACCGCGATGACGAGGAGAGCGAGGCCGAGGCCCCCGATGACGAGGTTGCGCGTCGCATCATGGAAGCGATCGCGGACGAGTCCCTGCGCCTTGCGAGCCGCGCCGTCGCCCATCACGGCGAGCCCGAGGGCCGAGTAGGGGAAGAGCGGGTAGAGGTCAGCCTGTCCCTGAAAGTCGAGGAAGCACCAGACGATCGGCGCCGGGAGCGAGAGAAGGATGGCAGCAAGGCGGTCCTGAAGGAGGGCTCGGGGAAAGGGCCGGCGCGGCATTTCGAAGCGGTAGAAGGAAGCACAGGCGCCGAGCCCGGCGAGCATCGGTATGGCGGAGATCGTGTTTGCCTCGAAAATCTTGTGCAGAGGACGCCACGCGCGCCAGCCGAGCGAGACCGCCCCGCGGTCCAGGTAGCGCAAGGGAAACCAAATCGTGCCTTCGAGCATCGGTCGGAGGGCATGGTGAAACTGGAAATACGCGACGGTCGAAAGCAGCGGCGCTGCGAAGCCGAGAGCCGCGGCGCGAACCGCGGCGGCCCGCAACGACCCTCCTCGGACCGCTGCAACGACGAGCGTAACCATCGGAAAGAGGAGCATCGGTTGCCACGTCAACGCGCAGAGGCCACCCGCGACGCCGGCCGCGAACCATCTCTCCTCAACCGTCAGCCACAGTGCGAGAATCTCGAACAGAACCATGGGCGTCTTCTTTTGTGGCCCCAACACCGCCCCGCGAGCGAAGCTCTCGAGGGAGAGGAGGGCGAGCGCCGAAAGCAGGCCGCCCGTTCGCGAGCCGAGCACCGAAAGGCCGAGCAGATATGCGGCCGCGACGGCGAGGGCGCCGACACCCACGTAGAGAGCGCGGGTCGTGCGGAGATCGTCCGTGTGGAGCCGATGCGACAGGCGCACGCCGAGCTCCGCGAAGAGTTGCGACAGCGGTGCGGCCATCGTGAACACGCTGACGAACGGAGGGACGCCGGCCGCCGCGCGCTGGCCTGCGTAAACGCACTCGGCGTGGTCGCGCGGCAGGTAACCGTCCAATCCGTACGAGCAGTAGACGCCGAGAGCGAGTGCGAAAACGAGACCGCAGACGCCGGCCTCCACCAGCCGAGGACTAGGCACCGTGCGTGGGGCTTAGCCGACAACGCAGCTCGCCGGCAAGCTCATTGCGTGCCTGTCCGGTCTCAGACGGCGCGCAAATTCAGCATCGAGCTTAGAACGCTGGCCGAAACGCGTTCGCCGTCAGCGTGCCGAGCATCGAATGCCAGATGTGGTTCTCGTTCTCTTCGACGGTCCTCGCGAACTCGCGCATCCTCGTCAGCACCGGCGGCTCGTCCTCGTCGTAGAGATCTCCCTGGAGCAGCTGAATGACCTGCGTGCGATACTTCGGGTTCGACACGAAATACGTGAACAGAACGTTCAAGCGGTAGTAGACCGTGATGAACTTGTACCAGTTGTTGGTCCCGCGGCGCATGGTCGTCTCGAATTCATGGAAGCTCTCGCGAGTGAACGGCGCGCCGCGCTCGAGCCCGCGAAGCACGTCGGCGCAGACCAGCCGGGCGCTGTTCATGGCGATCGACACGCCGCTCGAGAAGATCGGGTCGACGAACCGCGCGGCATCTCCGATCAGCGCGAATCCGTTGCCGCAGATCTGCTTCATCGCGTAGCTGTAGTCTCCTTCTTCCTTCCATGGTCGGACCTGGCGGGACCGGCGGAGCTTCTCGAGAAGCTCGGGCCGGGAGCCGACGCATTCCCAGAAGAACTGTTCACGGGAGGCGCGAGACTTGGCGAAGCTCTGCTTCTGCGTGACCACGCCGAAGCTCGTCACGGTCGTGGTGATGGGAATCTGCCAGACCCAGCTGTTGGTCACGGGGAGGAAGTGGATGAAGATGTAGTCCGCCTTCGGTCCCGATCCTCGATCGAAATCCTCGAACCAAGTATGGATCGCGAACTGATTGAATACGGCGTCGGTCACCTTCAGCCGGAGCTGGGAGCCGAGGACCGTATGACGGCCGCTCGCGTCGAGCACGACGCGAACGGATGTGCGGAACTCCTTCCCGTCGGTCGTCGCGGTGATGACGGGAAACCGGTCGCCTTCACAGTCGACCTGGCTCACACGGACGCCTTCCCGGACGTCGGCGCCGAGCGAGCTCGCGTGGCGCAGCAACATCATGTCGAAGAGCCCGCGGTCCACGTGATAAGTGTAGTTCCGGTCGACCCCCGGCTGCTGCCGTTCTTCGAAGCGGACGTCGACGTTGTAGTCCGACGGCAGATCCTGGAAGTCGTGGCTGTAAGTGGCTTGCGCGCTGCTGGTCCAGGCCGCGCCGTATTTTCTCGGGAACTTGGCCTCCTCCATCTGATCGATGAAATTCAGATCGCGCAGCACCCTCGTCGTCGCGGGGACGAACGACTCGCCGACGTGCGGTCTGGGAAAGAGCTCGCGCTCGAATACGACACAGCGAACGCCGGCTTTGGCCAGGTAGCCCGCGGCCGCCGAGCCCGCCGGCCCGCCTCCGATGATCCCCACGTCGAACTCCGGCTTGGTCGGCATGAATGTTCGACTCCTTCGCGCCGACTTGCTGCACTACTTTCCGCCGATCGTCAATTCCCTCGGCTCCCCACCAAGGCGCTGTTCGCGTTCCAGGGGGAGAAGCGAACGTGGCGCACGTCCGCGAAGCCGGTTTCGCGGAGCCACGCCAAGCCCTCGGCCACGCTGTGGTTCCGGCCTTCGCTCGTCACGGCGCGGAGAATCAAGTTGAGTAGCGTCGCCCACCGCGGCGACGTGCGGTCCTCGTCGAGGAACTGTCCTTGGACGATGATCCGCCCGCCCGGGCGCAAGAGCTCGTGGCAGCGGCGCAGAAGCGCGCGAGAGTGCGCCGCGCCGAGCATGTGGAGCACGTTGGAAACGAGCACGGCGTCGAACGCTCGGCCGAGCTCGCATGTCAGAGCGTCGGCCGCGACGAATTCCAAGCGGTCGGCGAGCCCGCGATCGGCGGCGATCGCGCGCGCTTCTGCAATGGCCTGAGGGACGTCGAGAAGAGTGGCCGAGACGTCGGGGTGCCGTTCTACGATCGCGCATGAATAGGCACCCGAGCCGCAGCCGAGATCGAGCAACGTCTTCGTTGCCGAGAAGTCGATCCGCTCGGCCAACTCCCGAGCGTGCGTGCGAGCGTAGACGTCCATCGCGCGCGTACGGATCCGATCGAGCGGGACGTCGTTAGGGCTCGGGTCTGCGGCGATTCCCGGCCGTCCGGACCGCACGGACTGCGCCAAGCGCAGCAGCGAGGGGGCTACGGCATGCAACCAGGAGATCCACTCGCCGACGTACTGCGGCGAGCCGCGCTGTCCCAAGCAGTCGAGGAGCACGTCGCTCGCCTCGTAAGCCCCGTCTTTCCGCGACAGGACCCGCAGAGCGACGGCGGCGTCGAGAATCGCTTCGAGCGTGTCGCGGTCTCCGCGGGTCTCTCCATGCAGATCGTCCAGCGTCTTGCGCCCGCCCGCCAGCGCGGTGAAGATCCCGAGCTCGAACAGAGCGAACAGGATCGCCGAGTCGAAGAATCGCTCTGCCACCTGCAGCGTCGCGGCTTGCCGTCGCAGCGTCTCGAGCGATACGGGCTTCACCCGGCGGATGCCTCCGCCCTCAGGAGCGTGAAGTCAAGCCACCCTGGACTCTGCGCCGCACACGGGTAGAGTGCGCCCCTCATGCCCCAACTCGATCGAGACGGCCTGCGCATTTGGTACGAGGTTCACGGCGAAGGGCCGGCTGTTCTCTTGACGCACGGCTACAGCGCGACTTCGCGGATGTGGACGCCGCAGGTGCGCGTCCTCGCCGAGCGATTCCGGCTGATCACGTGGGACCTCCGCGGCCACGGACGGTCGGACTCTCCCGACGATCCGTCGGCGTACTCCGAGACCCTCAGCGTCGAAGACATGAGCGCGATTCTCGACGCTTGCGGCGTCGAACTCGCGGTGATCGGAGGCCTCTCGCTCGGCGGCTACCTGTCGCTCGCGTTCCACCTCGAGCGCTCGGCGCGCGTCAGGGCGCTTCTCCTCTTCGACACGGGTCCCGGATATCGGAACGAGGAAGGACGGAAGCGTTGGAACGCCCTCGCCGAGAGCTACGCGCGGAGCTTCGAGGATCGCGGGCTCGCGGCGCTCGGCACGGGTGCGGAAGTGCGCGCGAGCGAGCACCGCTCCGCGCGGGGACTGGCGCTCGCAGCCCGCGGCATCCTCGTGCAGCGAGATGCGCGCGTCATCGACTCGTTGCCGGAAATTCGCGTGCCGACGCTGGTCTTGTGGGGCGCACGTGACGAAGCGTTCTTGAAGCCGTCCGAATACATGGCGGCGAAGATTCCGAGAGCCCGGCGGGTGATCCTTCCCGACGCCGGCCATGCGGCGAATCTGGATCAGCCGCAGGCATTCAACACCGCCGTGGCCGAGTTCCTCGATTCGATCCCCTCATGAGTGGACTCCGAGAAGAAGCTCGCTAGAGTGCGCACGTTGAGCCGTCCGAAGAGCCTCCTGGTCGCCAATCGAGGCGAGATCGCCATCCGCATCTTGCGGGCGGCGGCAGGCCTCGGCATGCGGACGGTCGCCGTTTTCTCCGAGGACGACGCTCGTTGCCTACACGTCCGCAAGGCCGACGAAGCTCGCCCGCTACAGGGAAGCGGCGCGGCCGCCTACCTCGACGCCGAGCAGATCCTCGCGGTGGCGCGCGAGGCCGGCTGCGACGCCATCCATCCGGGCTACGGCTTCCTCGCGGAGAACGCGGCGTTCGCCCGCCGCTGTGCCGAAGAGGGAATCCGCTTCGTCGGGCCGCGCGCCGAGCTGCTCGAGCTTCTCGGCGACAAGGGTAGGGCGCGGGCGCTCGCGGAGAGCTGCGGGGTGCCGATCCTTTCCGGAACGTCGTGGCCGACGACGGTCGCCGAAGCGGGCGAGTTTCTCGCCTCGCTCGGTGTGGGCGCGACGATCGTCCTGAAGGCGATCGCGGGAGGCGGCGGCCGCGGCATGCGCGTCGTTGCCGACCCCGCGGGGCTCGAAGCCGCATACGAGCGCTGCCGCTCCGAGGCACAGGCGGCCTTCGGAAACGGTGACCTCTACGTCGAGCGTTACCTGCTGCGGGCGCGCCACGTCGAAGTGCAGATCGTCGCAGACCACTCGGGAACGGTCAGCCATCTCTGGGAAAGAGACTGCACCTTGCAGCGCCGCCACCAAAAGCTCGTCGAGCTCGCACCGAGCCCCGGGCTGGGCGACGTCATGCGCGAGCGATTGACGAAGGCGGCGGTGCGTCTCGCCGAGGCGGCGCGATACGAGAGCCTCGGGACCTTCGAGTTCCTCGTCGACGCCGGCAGCGCCGGCGACGAGTACTTCTTCATCGAGGCCAACCCGCGCTTGCAGGTTGAGCACACCGTGACGGAGGCCGTGCTCGGCATCGATTTGGTGGAGGCGCAGCTCCGGCTGGCCGCAGGCGCGTCGCTCGAAGCCCTCCGCCTGCGGCAAGTCGACGTCGGCGAGCCCCGCGGATCGGCAATCGAGCTCCGCATCAACATGGAGACCATGCGGGCCGACGGCTCGGCCGCGCCGACGGGCGGAACGCTCACGACCTTCGAGCTGCCGTCCGGACCTGGAATCCGCGTCGATTCGCTAGGCTACGCCGGCTACGAGACGAGCACGCGTTACGACTCGCTGCTCGCCAAGCTGATCGTTCACTCGGCCTCGCCCGGGCTCGGGCCGCTCGTGGCGAAGGCTTATCGCGCGCTCTGCGAAGCGCGGATCGAGGGGGTCGCGACGAACGCGTCGTTCCTGCAAGCGCTCCTGCAACATCCCGCCGTGGCCGCCAACGAGATCCATACGCGTTTCGTCGAGGAGCATGCCGCGGAGCTCGTCTCGTCGTCGCGCGACGAGCATCGACGATTGTTCTTCGAGAGCTCGACGGCGCGGTCGGTACAGGGCCTCGCCGGGACGCGGATCGACACGACCGATCCGCTCGCCGTGCTCGCGCACGGGAAGATCCCCACGTCTCGGCGCGGGGGCTCACCGATCGCCGAGCCTTCCGGCACCGTCGTCGTCCGGGCTCACATGCAGGGCACGGTCGTCGCGATCGAGGCCCACGAAGGCGAGACGGTTCGTGCGGGGCAGCCGCTTCTCGTGATGGAGGCGATGAAGATGGAGCACGTGATCGCCAGCGAGACGAGCGGCATCGTCCGGCAGATCACGGTCGGCGCGGGAGATACCGTCGTCGAGGGCCATGCTCTCGCTTTCGTCGAGGAGAGCACGATCGATGTCGAGGCGCGGGCCACGACGGCAGGGGTCGACCTCGACCACGTCCGGCCGGACCTCCACGAGGCGAACGAGCGGCACGCGATTGGGCTGGACGCTGCGCGGCCGGATGCGGTCGCGCGCCGGCGAAAGACCGGCCAACGAACCGCGCGAGAAAACGTCGAGGATCTCTGCGATCCCGGAACGTTCGTCGAGTATGGTCCGCTAGTGGTCGCCGCGCAGCGCCGTCGGCGCACGATGGAAGACCTCATCCAACGCACGCCGGCCGACGGCTTGATCGCGGGCATCGGAGCCGTGAACGGCAAGCTCTTCGATCCATCGCGGGCGCAGTGCGTGGTGATGTCCTACGACTACACCGTGCTCGCCGGCACCCAGGGCGTGCAGAACCATCGCAAGAAGGACCGCATGTTCGAGATCGCGGCGGAAAGACGGCTGCCGACGATCTTCTTCACGGAGGGGGGAGGCGGCCGCCCCGGAGATACCGACGGCCTCGGCATCGCCGGTCTCGACTGCATGGCATTCACGCTTTGGGGACGGCTCTCCGGGCTCGTACCGCTGGTGGGCATCAACTCCGGCCGCTGCTTCGCCGGCAACGCGGCGCTGCTCGGGTGCTGCGACGTCGTGATCGCGGCGGAGAACTCGTCGATCGGCATGGGCGGACCTGCCATGATCGAAGGGGGCGGGCTCGGCGTTTTTCACCCGGACGAAGTCGGCCCGATCGACGTACAGACGGCCAACGGGGTCGTCGACGTCCGGGTTGCCGACGAAGCCGAAGCCGTCCGCGCCGCGAAGCAGTACCTGTCTTACTTCCAGGGGTCGCTTCGCGACTGGCAATGCGCGGACCAGCGCGGCCTTCGCGCCGCCATCCCCGAGAACCGTCTGCGCATCTACGACGTGCGAGCGGTCATCCACACTCTCGCCGACACCGGCTCCGTGCTCGAGCTCCGCCGTCCATTCGGCCCCGGCATGGTGACGGCGCTCGCGCGCATCGAAGGCCGCCCGCTTGGCATCGTCGCCAACAATCCCGTCCACCTCGCCGGGGCGATCGACTCGAGCGGCGCCGACAAGGCCGCGCGCTTCCTGCAGCTCTGCGACGCATTCGACCTGCCGATCCTCTTTCTCTGCGACACGCCGGGGATCATGGTCGGTCCGGAGGTCGAGAAAACCGCGCTCGTGCGCCACGCGAGCCGCCTCTTCGTGATCGGCGCGAGCCTGACCGTGCCGTTCTTCACGATCGTGCTGCGCAAGGGCTACGGCCTCGGCGCGCAGGCCATGGCGGGCGGAAGCTTCAAAGCAGGCCTCTTCACGATCGCCTGGCCGACCGGCGAGTTCGGCGGCATGGGGCTCGAAGGGTTCGTGAAGCTCGGCTACCGGAGCGAGCTCGCGGCCGTCGACGATCCGCAGAAGCGGAAGGAGCTGTTCGAGGAGATGGTCGCGCGCATGTACGAGCACGGCAAAGCGCTGAACACCGCGTCGCAGTTCGAGATCGACGAGGTCATCGATCCCATGGAGTCGCGCCGCTGGATCCTGAGCGCGCTCCGATCGACGCCCGAGTCGGGGCCGCGGCGACGCAAGAAGCGGCCGTGCATCGATACCTGGTGAGCTCGGTTTTCTGTCGTCCCGTCGAAGCCCGTCGAGCGCCGGGATGTGATTCGACGCAGCACCCGGTCCGGTACGCGATGCGCGGGAGAAAATTTCACCGACGGGATTCACCGGCCGGATCAAGGTTACTGCGGGCCATAGTACACGGTGAGAAACCCATCCTCGTCGATGCGCGCCTGATCACCGGTCACGTACCAGCCGTCGCGGAAGACCTCGCGGTCGCCGTTCGCGTAGCCCTTCATCACGTTCGGGCCGCGCACCCAGAGGATGCCGTCGGCTCCCGGCGGAAGCGCCTTCCCGGTTTGCGGATCGACGATCCGCACCGACACGCCGGGCAGCGGATGACCGGTCGTACCCGGGCGGGAGCCCGTCTGCCGCTCCCGCCCGTGCGCCACGTCGGGCACGTTCAGAGAGACGATCGGCGCGCACTCCGGCCGGCCGTACCCCTCGAGCGGTTCGACGCCGAATTTCGCGGCGAAGGCCTTGCCGAGCTCCTCGGGAAGGTCTCCTCCTCCGACGGCGGCGAACCGCAAGCTGGCGAACTGCTCGGGGCGCACAAACTCGGTGAGCGACGCGAGCAGCGTCGGATTGACCGCCACCAGCGACACGTGCTCGGCGGCGACGAGCTCGCCGAGTCCCTCGTTCAGGCGATCGAATCCGTAGACGACGCGCGCCCCGCTCAGCACCGGCAGCCAGAGTGTAGTCGCGAAGCTCATCGCGTTCGAGAACGGCAGGAGACCGAGGATCGCATCGCGTGGCGTGACGTCGAGCACTTGCCGCAACGCTTCGAGGTTGGAGAGCAGGTTGTGGTGCGAAAGCAGGGCGCCGCGCGGGTGGTTCGGGGACTCGGCTGGATACGAAAAGAGGATCGCCGCCACCCGATCGACGTCGCGCGCGTCGCCGACGTCGACGATCCTCGCGGTCGCCGCCGCGGGAAGCCAGCGAAGGGCCGCCGCGACGAGCCACGAATCGCGAAGGTCCCGTAGCATCTCGGGCACGTCGACGATCCGCTCCGCGAGCTTCGGCGCCGCGCGGACCCTTCGAGGTGAGTCCGGCTCGTCAGCACGGTCGAAATGCGGCAGGTCTCGATCATCGAGCGGGCGATGTCGCCCGGCGGCGTCGGATCGAGGTTCACGGCCACGCGGCCGGCGAGCGTCGTCGCGAAGTTCGCGAGCGCGGCAGGCACGCCCGGGGGGAGCAGGATGCCGATTCGCTCATCGCTCTGCGTGCCGTCGAAGACGGCGTCGCGCAGCGCGATCGCCGACGCGATCGCCTGGCGGAAGCCGAGCTCTCGGCACGCGCCGTCGACGAGCAGCGGCTCGCTCCCGTAGCGGCGCGCGGCGCGCAAAAGCTCGATGGCGAGCGGCCGCTGTCGCTCCTTGCGATGCCCATAGGCATCGACGGAGAGCTCCTGGATGCGGCCCCGCACCTCGTGCGCTTTGGCGGTCGAGGGCAACGGCTCGCCGAACACGACGGTCACTGGCCGGCGGATCCCCTTCGGCCACTTGAAGAAGAACTTGCCTCCCTCGTAGCTGAAGATGCTGCCCCAGATCCCCTCGACGTAGATCGGCACGATCGGGCAGTCGACGCCGGAAGCAATCTTCTCGAAGCCGCGCTTGAACTTGAGGAGATTCCCGGTACGCGTGATCGCCCCCTCGGCGAAGATGCACACCGCATGGCCGTCGTGGATCTGTTGGCGCGCGATCGACAGAGACTCTTCCGTCTTGCTCGGCGGGTCTCCCGCGGCAACGGGAATCGCCCCCATGCGGCGGAAGAACCAGTTGAGCGCCGGCCACTCGTAGTACTTGCGAAACATCAAGAAGCGAATCATGCGATCGCAGGCCGCTCCGATCAGCAGGAAATCGACCCACGAGGTGTGATTGGCGACGAACAGCGCTCCCTCGCGTGGGATGTTGGCCTCGCCGACGGTGCGGACGCGGTAGATCGTGTTCGTGACCAACCAAAGGACGAGGCGGACGAAGAAGTCCGGCAGCAAGTTCATCACGTAGAGCGATCCGCCGACGGTGAGGAACGCCGTCGAAAGGATCACCTGCGCGGTCGTGAACCCGGCGAGGCTCGTCAGAAGCCACGGCAGGCCCGCGGCGCAGAGCACGGCGGTGAACGTGAGCACGTTCGAGAAGGCGACGAGTCGGCCCTTCATGCCTTCTGGGCTTCGCTGCTGGAGGAGCGAGTTGAGCGGCACGATGAAGAGGCCGGATGACAATCCGAGGACCACGAGATCGATCGCGGCGCGGGCGGGGATGCCGAACGGCAGCCGCCACGATCCGTTGCCGAAGAGGCCGAGGTCGAAGGCGCAGAGCGACATCCCGAGGCTGCCGAGCGGGACGAGGCCGATCTCGACGTGCCCGCGCGAGAGGCGACCGGCGATCACCGAGCCGGCGGCGATGCCGATCGACAGCACGGCGAGGAGGATGCCGGCGTCCTCCTCGGGGAGCTGGAGGATGTTGCGGCCGTAGACCGGGATCAAGGTGAGAAACAGCGAGCCGAGAAACCCAAAGTAGGCGATGCCGAGGAGGGTATAGCCGAGCACGCGACTCTTACGCATCTCCCGCCAGTCGCTCGCGACCGATGCGGCGAGATTCCACACGAATCGGGCGTCCGGGTTCCCCGCCGGGGCCCGCGGTGCGAACGCGACCGCGGTCGTGCCGATCACGGCGACGCCGACGTAGGTGAGACCCGCCGACGCCAGGTGCCCCTTGAAGAGGCTGTACACGTAGACGCCCGCGACCGATCCGCCGAGGATCGCCAGGTTGGTAGCGAGCTCGAGGATGCCGTTCGCGAACGAGAGGTCCTTGTTCTCGAAGACCTCCGGAAAGATGCCGTATTTCGCGGGACTGAAGAAGGCGCTGTGCGTCGCCATCAGGAAGAGCGCCAAAAGAAGCAGCGGAAGGCTCGCCGAGGCGAAGCCGAACGTCGCGAGCCCCATGGCCACGATCTCCGGAACCTTGGTCCAGAACAGCACCCGGTGCTTCGCGAACCGGTCGGCGAAGTAACCGGCGATCGGCGAGAAGAGCAGAAAGGGAATCGGAAAGAACGCGGTGGCGAGGCTCGAGTAGAAGACCTGGGTGCGCTCGTCCGAGACGGTCACGAGGATCAGCAGAACGAGGGTGACCTTGAAGGCGTTGTCGTTGGCGGCGCCGAGGAATTGCGCGACCAGGAAGCTGTAGAACCGGGGCGACCGGAGATCGATCTTCGCAGGAGCGCTCATCGCCCCGTCATCTTTCCCGAAAGGGATCCGCCGCTACAAACAAAACGAGTGACCGTCCGTCCTTAAAACGAAATTGTCGGGAGGGGGGTGCGGAACGTTCGCCGGCGTCGCGGGTTCATGAGCGGAACTCGCCTGAGCGTGACGAACCTCGAGAACCGTCGCTCGGTGATCGTCCGCGTCAACGACCGCGGGCCGTACGTCGACGGACGCGTGATCGATCTTTCGCTTGCCGCCGCTCGGGCGCTCGGCATCACCGAGGAGGGCGTGGCGCGCGTGCGCCTGCAGCCTCTCGACTAGTGCGTCCGGGAAAGAGGGCGCCGTCACCTCCCTCTCAATGATGGTCGTGGAGATGGCGGATCAGATTCGTCAGCAGCGCGCGGTCCCCGGTCGCGTCACAGCGGCGGATCGGCGACCTTGACGAGCTGCTTGCCGAGATTTTCGCCGGTGAACAGGCGACGGAGCGCGTCCGGCGCGTTCTCGAGGCCCGTCACCACGTCGACCTGGTTCTTGATCTTTCCCGCTGCGGCCCACGCGGCGAGATCGGCGATCGCCTCGGGGATCCGCGACGCATAGCTGAAGACGAGGAAGCCGCGCATCGTGGCGCTGCGGATGATGAGATTCACGTAGTTGCGGATCCCCGGCATGTGCGCGAAATCGTTGTAGCCGGAGATCGCGCCGCAAAGCGCGATGCGCGCTCCCATCGCCAGGTGGGCGAGCACCGCGTCGAGGATCTCGCCGCCGACGTTGTCGAAGTAGACGTCCACTCCCTTCGGGCAGAGCTCGCCGATGCGCGCGGAGACCTTTTCGTTCCGGTAGTCGATCGCCGCGTCGAGCCCGAGGTCCTTCGTCAGCCAGGCGCACTTCTTCGCGCCGCCGGCGATGCCGATCACGCGCGAGCCTTTGATCTTGGCGATCTGCGCCGCGAACGATCCCGTCGATCCGGCGGCGCCGGAGACGACGACCGTCTCACCCGCTTTCGGCGCGCCGATGTCGAGCAGCCCGAAGTAGGCCGTGAGTCCGGTGATGCCGAAGAGCGAGAGGGCGGTCGGCAGATCGACTCCGTGAGGAACCTTCATCGGCGGAACGAGGCCGCTGCCGTCGCTCACCGCGTAGTCCTGCCAGCCGAACGCGCCCGAAACGAGCTCGCCGCGCGTGAAGCCCGGATGCTTCGACTCGACCACCTGTCCGGCGGAGACCGACTGTATCACCTCGCCGATGGGAATCGCCGGAATGTAGGTATCGAACTCCATCCAACCGCGCTGGGTGGGATCGCACGAGAGCCAGAGGTTGCGCAGCAAGAACTGACCGTCGCGGATCGACGGTACGGCTTCTTCGCGCCACTCGAAGTTGCCGCGCTCGACGAGTCCGTGCGGACGCGACTTGAGAACCCACTTGCGATTCTTGTCGGCCATGGCGGATACCTCCCGGCCGCCTTCGTACAGGCGCGCGGGCGCTATCGCAATACGTCGCGGCAGAGCGCCGGGAGAGGCGCACCCGCGAGCCTCGGCGATGCTCGACTGCGTGTCGCCGCCGTGGTGCGCGCGTCGTTCGTAAACCACCAGGCGAGCGACAGGTCGCAGCCGTCGCCGTCGGGCACCGGCGGCTGCGGCCGGCACTCGCTGCTGCCGGCGGGGCACTTCAGGCGCACATGAAAGTGATCGTGATGCCCCCACCACGGGCGGAGTTTGGCGAGCCAGCGGGCTTCGGGATCCCCGCGCGCGCAGAGGGCGTGCTTTACCGCCGGGTTGACGAAGATGCGCTCCACGGCCGGATCCGACGCGGCAAGCTCGATCAGCTCGGCGACCATGGGCGTCCAGGCGGCGTTCAGCTTCTGCGTGTCGAGATCGACGACCGGCGGAGGCCGGAGGTCCTCGCGCTCCTCGGCAGGCATCGGCTGCCAGAGCATCTGCACGGGGCGGGTGTAGGCGATGTCGACGTCGAGCCCCGACTGGTGGCTGCCGTGATCGGTGGGCGTCGGACCGCCCCGCGGCTGGGCGAGATCGCCGACGAGCAGCACCGGCAAGTGCTGCTCCGACGCGGCGAACGCGAGCCGGCGCACGAAGCCGGTGAGCGCCGGATGTCCGAAATAACGGTGGCGGCCGAGGTGCATGACCTCGAAGCCGGGCCCTTCCGGCGGCAGCGCGACCGCTCCCTGAACGCAGCCCGCGTTGTATGCACCGATCGCGCGCGCCGGGCCGTCCTTCGCGTCCCGTACAGTGCTCCAGCGCGTGGAGCGCGTCCACGTGCGGTCCGCCCCGCGCGCCGTGAGCGGTAAAAACACGAAGAAGAGCAGTACGACGTAGCGCGCGCGCCTAGGCGGCGACGTCCCCCTCATGGTCCGACGACGGGCTGGGCTTCGACGGGACTGTCGAGGGGCGGCGGGCCATAGTCGACGCCGGGCTTGCGAACGTACTGCTTGATCGGCTCCTTGGCGGCGCCGAGCACGTGTCCCTCGAGCACGGTCACGGGAACCGGCGGCCGGAGGTCGAAGTAGTACCCGCGGGTGTCGAGCGCGTACTCGTAGCGACGCCCATGGTACGAGAACCTTCGCTTGAGGCCGCCGAGGGGATGGTTGCCGAGCCGTACGAACTTCCGGTGGCGCAGCACGAAATCGAAGAGCCGCACGGCGCGGTTGTTCACCAGCCGGTGACAGCCGTGAGAGAAGCGCCGTGCGATCGAGGTGTAGTCGACCGAGCCGTGGGTACGGATCTGATTGTCGAAGAGGCCTCCGTCGTCGAGCTTCTTCAAGTGGATCGCCATCACGAGGCCGTAGGCCGAGGCGAAACCCGGTCCCATCACTTCGGTGTTGACGACGTTGACCGCTCCGAGCTTTCGGTCGAAGACCTTCTTCGTCAGCAGGTCCTTGCCGGGGGTTGCGGAGGGCGGCACCCACACGGGCGCCGCCACGATGCTTCTCCAGATACGCGGGCCGACGTCGGAATTCTTGTATCTCAGGTAGACGTGGCCGTCCGCGCCGACCTCGCTCCGCCATGATCCGATCGTCGTCCGCCAGCGGACGAGCGGGATCTTCTGGCCACGCCAGTCGACGAACAGCGTGAAGGACGGGTAACGCCGCCGCAGCTGCGAAAGCGGCTTGCCGAGCGGCGTCGAGCGGCACGTCGTACCACACGTCGCCGCGATCGATCTCGGCCGAGAGCACCATCAGCGGCGCGTAATAGGAAGGGAGAGGAGGCGGCCGAAACGCCACGAAGAGGTGGCCGAAGCCGTCGGGCTCGAATCTTTGCAGGAACGCCACCAGGTCATCGGGGGTGGTGATCTGCATCGCAGCCTGCAAGGCCCCGAGAAAATCGCCGATCACGTTCGGCAGTGGACGCTCTTCACCCGCCTCGTTCACGTAGCGTGCAGCCTCGTTGCCTTTCGAGGCAGACCCGTCCTCGACGATTCCTGCGGCGTCGGCGACGCGCTCCGCCAGGATGCGGCGAAACGTTTCGAGGTGAAGCTCGAGCGGGGGGCGCAACAGCGCTTCCTTGGTTTCGCCGCTTACGAATCCCCAGCCGAAGATGTCGTTCTCACGCTCGAATTCGGCGAGCGCTTGGTGCGTAGCCAAATCGAACGTGCCGGGGGTGAAACGGTCGGGTGAGAGCAGGCCTTCGCAGACGAGCCGATCCTGCACGGCGCGCACCGCACGCAGGCGCGCCTGGCCGCGCCGGTAGCGGTCGAGCCTGGCGATGTCGACGTGCGGGTCCGCGGCGAGGAGCTTGGCCGCGGCCGCGTCGGGCGACAGTCCGCCCGCGTCGTCGCCGAGCGCCGCGAGCGCCCCGTTCACCCACGCGGCATCGCCGATCGCCTCGTCGTAGTCCGCGCGCGCCCGCTCGCGGGATTGAAAGCTGATCTCGAAGTCGAGCGAACGGAGCGCCTGCGGGTCGAGGGTCGCGTAGCAGGTCTTGGCGGCGTCTTGCGCGACGCGGCGGGCGAGCACCGACAACGTGGGCGGGATCCCGTAGACCTCGAGAAAGTTCGGCGAGCGTTCGGCGATCAAGGCGTGCCGCGCCCGCTCGAGGGCCCGCTGCTCCTCCGGGGACCGCTCGTTCGGGGCCTGCGACCGCAGCGCCTCGGGGACCGTGGAGAGCACGGCCGCCTGGCCGGCGGGGCTCTCGAGGAAGAGCTCCTCGGGCGTGACGCGGTCGTCGGCGAGGGCGATGAAGGTCTTGCGATAAGGGTTCGGCTTCACTTGCTTGCCAGCCTCGTCGCTCTCGCTGAAGATGAACGGCGCCCAGTCGTCCGAGAGATCGACGACGAGGAGCCCTTTTCGGTGCGCGGCCTCGGCCGCATCTGCGTGCACGCCTTCCGGAGCGAGCACGAACACCTGGCCGGTGGCGAGCGGCCGCGCGCCGTCCCAAAGAGTGGCCGCGACGACGGGACGGACCCTCGAAGCGGCGAGAGCGAACGGGATCAGGATGAAAAGAAGAGAGCGCCGGTGCACAGACGGGCCCATTATAACGGGCTGGCGCGACGGAGAAAGCGGGCACCGGCACAATCGAGAGCGAGGCGCGATCCGCGGGTGAGGACGGTCTTCGCGCTGATCGACGCCATGCGCGAAGCGGGTCGCCCGGAGCCGACCATCGACGCCGGCCTGTTGGCGATTTCGGCCGCGCTCGGCCTCCCACGGGGCTTCGGGGTGGCGCTGTTCGCGGTCGGAAGGGCGGCGGGTTGGGTGGCGCACATCCTCGAACAATACGAGGCGGGCTTCCTCATCCGGCCGCGCGCTCTCTACCGCGGGCCGTCGTGAGGCGGCGGGGGCTCGGCGAAACGGCGGCCCTATCGTCCTTCTGTTCCGAGCGGCGCAAACCGCGGCAGCCGCCGCTCGACGAAGCTCGCAACGCCCTCTCGGAAGTCGGGCCGCTTGAGCGACGCGGCCATCAGCTCGTTCGATTCTTTCATCGCCGTGGAGAGATCGGTTTCGCAGTGCCGATAGACCTGGTGCTTGATCGCCGCCATCGAGGCCGGAGAGCAGTGGTCGGCGAGATCGCGAGCGTAGTCCATGACGACCTCGAGCAGAGCATCCGGCGGTACGACGCGGTTGACGAGGCCGAGCGCCAGCGCTTCCTCGGCGAGCACGACCCGGCCGGAGAGCAGCAAGTCGAGCGCTCGAGCGGGTCCCACCAACCGCGGCAGCATCCACGAGGACCCGTGCTCGGCGATCAGGCCGCGCCGCACGAATGCCGTCGTGAACTTGGCGCCCGCCGCCGCGAAGCGCAGGTCGCACATCAGAGCCTGCACGAGTCCCAAGCCGGCGCACGCCCCGTTTATCGCGGCGAGGATCGGCTTGGCGATCGTCAGCGGGAACGTCTGCGGCTTGCCGGAATGGGCGGGCGTGCCACCGCCGCCGATGCCTTGCAGCACTTCCATGTCGGCGCCCGCGCAGAATCCCTTGCCGGCTCCCGTCACGACGATCACGCGTACCGCGGGATCGTCGACCGACTGCTCGAGTAGGCCGAAGTACCGGGCCTCCATCGCGGACGTCCAGGCGTTGAGACGCTCGGGGCGGTTCAGCGTGAGCTTCGCCACACCGTCGCGAACTTCGTGGAGAACGACCTCGGTCGACGCGGCGCCTGTCATGGTTCACCTCCTGACGGCGTCGTCTCTATCGCGGATTGCGGGTCGGGAGAAGGGCGCGCCTTCGGCCCTGATCCGGCGTTAGCGCGCTAACCGACTGATCGCGGGCGAGAAGCAATAACCTAGCGGGTGAAGGAGAAAGGAGTTGACAAGCGGTGATGGGCAAGCTATACAGCTTGCCCATGAATAGCGCACAGGTCACGCGCCTCGAGCAACGCCGGGCGCGCCTGCTGGGTGAGCTGCGCGAGCTTCCGGATCTAATGCGGGGCCGAGTCTACGAACGCGAGCGCAAGTGCGGGCGCACGTCGTGCACGTGCGCGACGGGGGGGCCGCGCCATCGCGGATTGCAGCTGACGGTGAACGCCGGGGGACGCACGCGCACACGCTACGTGCGTGTAGGAGAGCGGGCTGCGCTGGAAGCGAAGTTGGCCACGTATCGGCGGCTGTGGGAGCTGGTGGAGGAATTGACCGAGGTGAATCTGGCGTTGCTTAACGCGACCCCGGCGGCGGGCGAACAGGGGAGAGGATGAGGAGTCAGGGGGTGTTGCCTTACGGGGTGGAGGTCACCGAGGAGGCCGAGGCGGTCACGGCACGCAGCGGGCTGCCGCTGGTAGTGGAAACCATGCGGGCGCTGGGATTAAGCCGCACGATCGCCGAGACGGTGAGGATTCGCGAGCGCGACAGCGGCTACAGCGAGACGGAGAAGGTCGAGGCGCTGGTGTTGCTTTTGGCCTCGGGTGGGGAGTGCCTGGACGATCTCAACGTGCTGAGGGCCGACCGCGGGCTGTGTCGGTTGCTGGGGCGGAAGCTGCCTTCGGCGGATACGCTGCGAAATTTTCTCTACGCGTTTCACGACGAGGCGTTGCTCAATCAGGCCCGGGAGCAGCGGCCGGCGGGACAGGTGGCTTACATTCCGACCGAAACGGCGGCGCTTCGAGGGCTGGCGCAGGTGAACACGGCGTTGGCGCAACGTGTGGCTGCGGCGGGCAAGTCGAAGGTGGCGACGCTGGATCACGACGCGACGATCCAGGAGAGCCACAAGCAGGAGGCGTTGGCGCACTACAAGGGTGGCCGCGGCTACCAGCCGGCGGCGATTTACTGGGTCGAGCAGGATCTGGTGGTGGCCGACGAGTACCGCGATGGCAACGTGCCGGCGGGGATGGAGAACCTGCGGTTGATCCAGCGCGGGTTTGTGAGCCTGCCGTCGACGGTGACCGAGTACTACTTTCGGGCCGACAGTGCGTGTTACGACGAGCCGGTGCTGAAGTGGCTGGCCGATCCCGAGCGTGAGCAGGGTCCGCGGGAGCCGATTGGCTTCACGATCAGCGCCGACATGACCGAGGCGTTGCGCACGGTTTGCGAGCGCGTGCCCGAGGAGGGCTGGAAATTGCTGGAGGAGCGGGCCCAGGAGACGGTGTGCGTCGCGGAGGTAGAATTCACGCCCGGCAACTGGTCGAAGGGTGCCTGGCCGTTACGGTACGTGGCGCTGCGCATTCGCAAGAAGCAGGGGTACCTCTTTGCGAGCGGCTACGACACGAAGTACCTGGCGGTGGTGAGTAACCGCCGGGAGTTGCCCGCGGACGAGCTGATCCGCTGGCACTGGGGCAAGGCGGGGACCATCGAGTTGGTGCACGACGTCACGAAGAACGAGCTCGGCGCACGGGTGCCGCCGTGTAGTCGGTTCGGTGCCAACGCGGCCTGGTATCGGCTGAGCCTGCTCACCTACAACGTGCTGAGCGCGATGAAGTCCCTGGCCCTGCCGGCGAATCTGAGCGCGGCGCGCCCGAAGCGGTTGCGCTTCGTGCTGTTCACGCTCGCGGGGCGGATCATCTCCCACGCGGGTCGGGTGGTGGTGCGGGTCAGCGAGGAGGCCGAACGCATCGCCGGGCTGATCACGGCCCGAGCTCAGCTCGCCGCGCTTGCGCTGAGCGCGGCACCTACCTGACCTCGGCGCCATCGTCGTCTCATCGCCGATCGTAGCTGAAGCCTGGGCACGGGTGCGTCGCATGCCCGTCCGCGATCGGCGTCCGTTGCTGCGCGGCGCTGATTCTCCCCCCCGCACGCGCGTGCCGACCCTCCGTGCGCTCAGCCCCGCCCTTCGGCGCTCCCCTGCGCCCTCCTAGAACGTCCGCCGCGCCGACCAGCGGCGTTACCTCCGGATTAGGGTTCGGGACGATCGTGCACGTCTTGGACGATCCGGCGAAGCTTCTCCGACATGGGCCCGGATGAACCGGTCCACGATACGGTTGAAGTCTTCGGGAAGCTCCGCGTACGCCGTATGGCCCGCCCCCCGGATCGCTGCGAATTTTGCGCCTGGAATACGATCGGCGACCTCCCGTAGGGCTCGCGGGGAGAACAACGGATCCTCCGTCCCCGCGATCACTAGCGTGGGTATCGTATAGCCGCGAAGTTGTTCTGCCGTGACTTCGACCCGTCGCAAGCGGGGCACGATCGCATTGGTAGCCGTCGGGGGGTAGAGCGACAGAAGCTGCCGTCCGAGGAAGAAACGGTCGGGGGCGCGTTTGGCGAACGACGGGGCGGAGAGGACGAAATCAGGCTTCCCTCGCTTCGGGATCGAGGCAGCGAACTCGCGACTCACTCGATCCGTGCGAATCCCCCCTGGTGAGGACGCGAGCACGAGCACGGTCACGCGATTGGGATGGCGCAGCGCAAATGGCAAACCGGTAAGGCCTCCCATGGACTGACACGCGAGTGCGGCCCGCTCGATCGCCTCCGCGTCCAGGATGCTGGCCAGGTCCTCGACGAAATACTCCGGGCTCACGTCTTCGAGAGGGCAAGCCGAGCGGCCGAAGCCACGGTGATCGAACAGGACAACGCGGTAGGTCCGAGCGAAGTAGGGCACCTGTTGATAGTAGAAGAGCGTGTGCCCGCTCAGCCCATGGGCGAAGACCAGCGCGGGCCCTGCTCCGTGTGCTTCGTAGTAGAGTTTCGCGCTCCCGGAAGAGACGAAGGGCATGGGGGTTCTGCTCGGCCGTCGAACTCGTATTCAAGCGGGATCGACCCGCTTCTCGCGCATCGTCACGAACTCCTCGGCCGCGGTCGGATGAATCCCAACGGTGGCATCGAACTGCGCCTTCGTGGCGTTGCAGCGCAGAGCCACGGCGAGGCCCTGGATGATCTCGCCGGCATCGGGGCCGATCATGTGGCAGCCGAGCACCCGATCAGTGGCTCGGTCGACGACGAGCTTCATCAGCGTCTGTTCGTCGCGCCCGGAGAGCGTGTGCTTCAGCGGGCGGAACGTCGAACGGTAGACGTCGATCGTCGTGAACCGCTCGCGTGCTTCGGCCTCGGTCAGCCCGACCGTGCCGAGGTTCGGCTGGCTGAACACCGCCGTCGGCACGCCGCGATAGTCCATCGGTCGTGGGTTTTGGCGGAACACGGTATCGACGAACGCGTGCGCCTCCGCGATCGCGACCGGCGTCAGGTTCATCCGGTTGGTGCAGTCGCCGATCGCGTAGATGCTCGGCACCGACGAGCGGGACAGCGGATCGACGCGAATCGCTCCCAGCCGATCGAGCTCTACCCCGACTTCCTCGAGCCCGATGTCACGAGTGTGCGGGATCCTGCCCGTCGCGAGCATCACCTGATCCACCTCGACGCTCCGGCTGTCGTTCAGCCTGGCGCGAAGCGATCCGTCGCCGCGCTCGATCGCCGCGATCGACGCGTCGAAGCGCAAATCGATGCCGCGCTTGCGCATCTCGGCGGCGAGCGCGGTGCGCAGATCGTCGTCGAAACCGCGCAAGAAGAGCGGTCCCCGGTAAACCTGGATCACCTCGGCGCCGAGGCCCTTGAAGATGCCCGCGAACTCGACCGCGATGTAGCCGCCCCCGCCGATCAACACGCGGCGGGGCAGCGCCTCGAGATGGAAGGCCTCGTTCGAGGTGATGGCGTTTTCCACGCCCGCAATCGCCGGCTTCCACGGCCAGCCCCCCGTGGCGATGAGGAGCGTTTGCGCGGTGTAGGTCCGGCCTTCGATTGCAACCGTATGCGCATCGACCACCACCGCGTGCCCCTCGATGATGCGCACGCCCGCGCCCTCGAGCAGCCGCCGGTAGACGCCGTTCAGCCGTTCGATCTCGCGGTCCTTGCGGGCGATCAGCTCGGGCCAATCGTTGCGGCGTTCTCTCACCGTCCAGCCGAACCCTGCGGCGTCTTCGAAGTCGTCGCCGAACTCGGAGGCGTAGACGAGAAGCTTCTTCGGAATGCACCCGACGTTCACGCACGTGCCGCCGAGATACCGCTCCTCGGCGATCGCCACGCGCGCGCCTAGGGCCCCCGCGAGACGGCTCGCGCGTACGCCGCCCGAGCCGGCGCCGATCGTGAAGAGATCGAAGTCGTGATGGGCCATCAGTCGACGCTGCTCAGCGAAAACCCGGACATAATCGCTCCTCGGGGAGCGGGCACAAGCATGGTATGGGGTGAGCAACGCTCCACGTCGGCTCTCGTCTCGGACGGGAGGACTCTACCCGAATCCGCGAGTTTGTCGTAGGAGTGCTTCGCTGGACCCACCCGTGAAGGAGAATGCCATGAACTTGGAGCCGAACGAGAAAGCCAAGCAGTACCTCGACAAGGTGCGCGCCTTCATGGACGCGCACATCTATCCGAACGAAGAAGAGATGTATCGCCAGCACGAGGCGCTGCCCGACCGCTGGCACGTGCCGCCACTCCTGGAAGAGCTCAAGAAAAAGGCGCGGGCGGCAGGCCTCTGGAACCTGTTCTTGCCCGAGTGCAAGCACGGCGCCGGGCTCACCAACCTCGAATACGCGCCGCTCTGCGAGGAGATGGGCAAGGTCGGCTTTCGCGCGCGGAAGTGTTCAACTGCTCGGCGCCCGATACCGGCAACATGGAAGTGCATCGAGCGCTACGGCACCGCGGAGCAGCAGAAGCAGTGGCTGAAGCCGCTGCTGGACGGCGAGATCCGCTCGGCCTTCATCATGACCGAGCCCGACGGTCGCCTCGTCGGACGCGACCAACATCGAGACCGCGATCGAGCGCGACGGCGACCACTACGTCATCAACGGCCGCAAATGGTGGTCGTCGGGGATCGGCGATCCCCGCTGCAAGATCGTGATCGTGATGGGCAAGACCGATCCGAAGGCCGAGAAGCACCGCCAGCAGAGCCAGATCCTGGTGCCGCGCGACACGCCGGGCGATCAAGGTGAACCGCTGGCTGCCGGTCTTCGGCTACGACGATGCGCCGCACGGCCACGCCGAAGTGCTGTTCGACAACGTGCGCGTGCCGGCGGAGAACATCCTGCTCGGCGAAGGGCGCGGCTTCGAGATCGCGCAGGGCCGCCTCGGACCGGGCCGCATCCATCACTGCATGCGCACCATCGGCGTCGCGGAGCGCGCGCTCGAGATCATGTGCAAGCGCCTGCTCTCGCGGACCGCGTTCGGCAAGCGCATCGCCGAGCATTCGGTCTGGGAACAGCGCATCGCCGAAGCGCGCATCGACATCGAGATGAGCGCGCCTGCTCACGCTGAAGGCCGCCGACATGATGGACAAGGTCGGCAACAAGGCGGCGCGCACCGAGATCGCGATGATCAAGGTCGCGGCGCCGAACATGGCGCTGAAGATCATCGACGACGCCATCCAGGCGCACGGCGGCGGCGGCGTGACCAACGACTTCGGCCTGGCTCGCATGTACGCGCACATGCGCACGCTCCGCCTCGCCGACGGTCCGGACGAGGTCCACCGGCGAGCGATCGCGAGGATGGAATTCAAGAAATACATGTAAGAGTGTCATCGGGCTTCAGGCTTCGGCAAAGGACGTCGCCGTGTCCTCGCTGAAGCCCGAGGGCTGAAGGCTACTGCGGCATCTTCCACGTCGCCAAGAAGTTCTCCGGCTCCACCTCGACACGCGTGGATTCGAGGATGCGGCTCACCATGTTGAAGTGGCTGCAGACGAGGATGAGCTCGAGCGCCTTCCGTCTGCCGTAGCGCCAGGGAACCGAACCGGCCCGCCGCGTGTTTCTGACATCGAGGTTTTCGACATGCACCGAAGGAGCTTCCTCTTGGGTTCACTGGCCGCGTTTCTATTTGGCGCTTGTCGGAGTCGCGCCGAAGACAAGCTTCCGTCCGGCATCCAGCCGGTTCGCCACTCCGAGGAGGAATGGCGGAGAATACTCAGTCCCGAGCAGTTCGCGGTGCTTCGTGAAGAAGCGACGGAGCCTGCAGGCTCGAGCCCGCTCGACAACGAGCACCGAGAGGGCACGTTCATTTGCGCCGGGTGCGACCTCGAGCTCTTCACGTCGAAGATGAAGTTCGACAGTGGCACGGGTTGGCCGAGCTTCTTCACGACGATCCCGGGCCACGTCGGCACGAAGAGCGACTACAAGATCCTGGTGCGGCGCACCGAGTATCACTGCATCCGTTGCGGCGGGCACCAGGGACACGTGTTCGACGATGGCCCGCCCCCGACCGGGCAGCGCTGGTGCAACAACGGCGTGGCTCTGAAGTTCGTGCCAGGAAAGGTCTCATGAGACGATCGTCCTGGCTCTCGCTCCTCGTGCTCGGGGTCGTTCTCTGCGGCGGCGCCGCCAGCGCTCGCGCCGAAGGGGCGACGGCGACGTTTGCGGGCGGCTGCTTCTGGTGCATGCAGCCGGCCTTCGACCCTGTCCCGGGTGTGATCTCGACGACCGCCGGTTACACGGGCGGCCACACCAAGGATCCGAGCTATCACGAAGTGAGCGCCGGCGGGACCGGTCACGCGGAGGCGGTGGAGGTCGTCTACGACCCGCAGAAGGTGAGCTACGCCGACCTGCTGAAGGTTTTCTGGCAAAACGTCGACGCCACCGATGCCGACGGACAGTTCTGCGACCGCGGTGATCAGTATCGCTCGGCGATCTTCTATCACGACGACGAACAAAAGCGTCTCGCCGAGGAATCGAAGAAGGCGGCGGCCAAAGCGTTGCGGGTACCGGGCCCGATCGTCACGCAGATCGTTCCGGCGACGCAGTTCTACCGAGCCGAGGACTACCATCAGAGCTTCTATCGGAAGAACCCGGTCCGCTATCGCGTCTACCGGTACGGCTGCGGCCGCGACCAACGCCTGGAGGAGGTCTGGGGCGTCGCGCCCGCGCACTGAGTGAGTGGGGACGTTGCGGCATTAACGGCATAGTTGGCGCCCGGGAGCCGCAAGAGCCGTTTCCAGCCGTTCCGTCAACTATTCCGTTAATGCCGCAACGTCCCCACTCAGCCGAAGGTTTTTCGGTAGCGCTCCTGCAGCAGGTTCTTCTGCACCTTGCCCATGGCGTTGCGCGGCAGCGCGTCGGCGAAGAAGACGCGCTTCGGGGCTTTGTACGCGGCGATTTCGGCCTTCGCGGCGCGAAGCACGATCTCTTCGGTCAGGTCGTCGTGCCCCGCGTGGCGTTTGACGACGGCGATCACCGCCTCGCCGAAGTCCGGGTGGGGAACGCCCACGACGGCCGACTCCTCGACGCCGTCGAGGCGGTCGATCACGCTCTCGATCTCCTTCGGGTACACGTTGAGCCCGCCAGAAATGATCAGCTCCTTCGCGCGGCCGACGATGTGCACGTAGCCGCGTTCGTCGATCCGGCCGACGTCGCCGGTGACGAAAAATCCGTCGGCGCGGAATTCCGCCTGGGTCTTTTCGGGAAGCCGCCAATAGCCGGGGAAGACGTTCGGGCCGCGCACCTCGAGAACGCCGATCTGCCCCCCTCCGAGAACGTGCCCTTGCGCGTCTGCGACGCGGACCTCGACGCCCGGGAGAGGAAGGCCGACCGACCCTGCGATGCGCTCGCCGTCGAGCGGATTCGATGTGTTCATGAGGGTCTCGGTCATGCCGTAGCGCTCGAGAATCGCGTGTCCGGTCCGCTCGCGGAAGCGTCGGTGGGTCTCGGCGAGCAGAGGGGCGGAGCCGGAAATGAACAGGCGCATTCCCGCGCAATGCTCACGTGTGAGCTCCGGATGAGAGAGGAGTCGCGTGTAGAAGGTCGG
Source organism: uncultured delta proteobacterium (assembly GCA_963712515.1). Classification (GTDB taxonomy): domain Bacteria; phylum Desulfobacterota; class Binatia; order JACPRU01; family JACPRU01; genus CAVQIG01. Next base: position 349,874 of record CAVQIG010000009.1, on the reverse strand, counting down.
CACGCCCATGAGTACCGTCGCTCGCGGCAGCGAGCGGATCACGGCGTCGACTTCGAAGCGGGGTAGAAACAGCATGCGTGCGCCCACGAGCACCGTCGTGTGAATGGCGACGAAGAGACCATGCGCGTGAAAGATCGGCAGCACGTGGAGAAGTACGTCTTCCCGTCGGAAACCCCAGAGCGCACAGAGCGCGAGAGCGTTCGAGGCGAGGTTTCCGTGGCTGAGCATGGCCCCCTTCGAGCGGCCGGTAGTTCCCGAGGTATAGAGGATCGCGGCGAGGTCCGCGGAGGCCAACTCGGGTGACGGAAAGTCGGCAGCGAGACGCGAGCTCTGCTGCACCAGCGATCCGTCGCCGTCGGCGCCCAGCGTGAGGAGATGAAGTTCGGGCAACGTGCGAGCGATCGCGCAGACCGCCGATTCCGACTCCGGGCGGCAGACGATCACGCGCGGCTCCGCGTCGGCGAGAAAATAGGCGAGCTCGGCCGGCGTGTAGGCGGGGTTCAGCGGCAGATAGATCGCGCCGGCGCGGAGCGAGGCGAAGTATACGAAGGCCGCTTCCGGCGACTTGTCCACGTAGGCGGCGACGCGGTCGCCTTTGCGGACGCCGAGTTCGGCGAACAGGCGCGCGTAGCGGGCCGAGGTGCGCTCCAGGTCGCCGTAGCTGTACGCGCGGCCGTCTTCGAGCTCGAGAACCGTGGCATCCAGATCGCTCGGAAACCGCGAGCGACAGAGCTCGTAGAGGCCGCGGGCCGCCGCCGCTGCCCCGGTCACGGCTTCACGGTTTCCTCGAGCGGAATCGACACCTCCACCGTCGTCCCTTCGCCCGAGGCGCCGTGCACCTCGACGGTGCCGCCGAACGAGAGGACTCGCTCCTTCATACCGAGTAGGCCGAGCGAGGTGGACTCGCCGATCGTCGCTTCCGGAATCCCGCAACCGTTGTCGCGGACCTCCAAACGCAGCCGCGCCCCCTCGGTCCATAGCCGCACACGGACGCTGGTCGCTTGCGCGTGACGCGCCACGTTGGTGAGCGCCTCCTGCAACACGCGAAACGCCGCCGTCGCCCGTCCGGCATCGACGCTTTCGTCGTCGATCGTCGAAGACGTCGAACAGCGAACGCCCGTCTTCTCTTGCCACTCCTGCACCTGCCACTCGATCGCAGCAGTGAGCCCGATGTGGTCGAGGACGCTCGGGCGAAGGTCGCTGCAGATCCTTCGCACCGACCCGATCGCCGCAACCATCGTATTCGACATGCTGTCGAGCTTCTGGCGAAAAGAGGGCGACTGGGTCGTCGGCTCCTTGCCGAGCGACGAGAGGTCGAGCTTCAGCACGGTCAAGAAGCCCCCGAGCTCGTCGTGGATCTCGCGGGCGATGCGGATCCTCTCTTCCTCGCGGATTTGCTGCAGGCGCGCGCTCAGCAGGCGGAGCTGCTCGCGTGAGCGCACCAGCTCCGTGTCCATCCGCTTGCGCTCCGTGATGTCGATGATCATGCCGATCACGACCGTCTCGCCATCGATCTCCGTCAGCTCGGCGGAGATGAGCACGTCGCGGATCTCCCCCGACTTGTGCCGAAATCGGCCCTCGACGTTGCGCAGGGTTCCCCGATGCCGGAGCCGGCCGATCACGCGCTCGCCTTCTTTCCAGTCCGCCCACAGGCCCATCTCTTGAACGGTGCGGCCGACGAGCTCTTCGCGCTTGAAGCCGACGAGCTCCGTGTAGCGGGCGTTGACGTCGATGACCCGCCCCTCGTCCAGAGTGCGCAGAATGATCGCGACCGGGCTCGCCTGGAAGACCTGGAAGAACCGCTCCTCGGAGGGGCCGAGCTTCTCGACCGCCGGGGATTGCTCGCCTGCTCGCTTGCCACGCGCCTGCGTCGCGGAACGGAGTTCGCTTCGACTAACTCGGTCGCCTGCCATGAAACGGGGAGCGGGCCCCGGGCGCTCGAATATCAAATTACGGGGCGCATACGGAAGCGCACCGGCATGCGCTTGATGCCGCCCACGAAGTTCGAGCGGACGCGCTCGATCGAGCCGGCGAGCTCGAGCGCGTCGAGCCGGCGGACGACTTCCGCGAGGATGGCGTTCAGCTCGAGCCGCGCGAGATTCGCGCCCAGGCAGAAGTGCTCGCCGATGCCGAAGGCGAGGTGCTCGTTCGGCGATCGCCCGACGTCGAAGCGGAAGGGCTCGGGGAACACCTCCTCGTCGCGGTTGGCGGACGGATAGAAAAGGATCAACAGATCTCCCTTGCGGATCGTCTGGCCCCGGAGCTCGGCGTCCTCCGCTGCCGTGCGGCAGAAGTGAATGACGGGCGAAGTCCAGCGCAGGACCTCTTCGACGGCCGACGGCAATCGTCCCGGGTCGTCGCGCAGCCGTTCGAGCTCGGCGGGATGCTCGATCAGCGCCAGGACGCCGCCCGACGTGGCGTTGCGCGTGGTCTCGTTCCCCGCCACGGCGAGCAGGAAGCAGTAGGAGAGGATCTCGAAATCGCTGACAGGGTTGCCGTCGATCCGACTCGCCGCCAGGACGCTGACCAAGTCCTCGCGCGGCTCGCGCCGGCGCTCGGCCACATAGCGGCCGAAGTAATCGAAGAGCGCCAGCCGGGCGCGTTCCGCGGTCTCGAGCACGGTGCTGCCACGGCGATATTCGGGCTCGCCCGGCGCGATCGCCTGGTTCGTCCATTCGAAGATCGTCTCCCAGTCGCCGCGCGGCACGCCGAGAAGGTCGAGGATCACCGCGAGCGGCAGCCGCGCGGCGACCTCGGTCACGAAATCGCATTCGCCGACCTCGACGACGCCGTCGATCAACTCCCGAGCGACTCCGGCGACGATCTTCGCCGAGAGTTCCTCGATGTGCGGGCGGAGGAACGACAGCGCGTGCGGTGTGAAGCGTCGATTGACGAGCGCGCGATACTTGCCGTGGTCGGGAGGATCCATGTTCAGCAGGGAGCGCGCTACTTCTTCCGGGCGTCGCACGGGGAAACGCTTCGAGGAAAAGACCAGCCGCGGCTCGTTGCGAAACAGACGAGGTTGGCGTGACACGAGCGCGATGTCCTTGTACGAGGTCACCGCCCAGAATGGATCGTACCCATCGAGCTCCAAGCGGCGGACCGGGGAATCGCGACGCAGAAGTCGCCAGGCCTCATGAGGGTAGCCGTTCTTCGCGTAGAAGTCGGCGCGTACGATGTCAGAGACGTCCGTCATCTCGCGTCTCCGAGCGCGACGCCCGACCGGCGCTCCGCCAGCATCCGTGCTACGGCATTGAGCGATCTCTTCGGCAGCGGCCTGCGGGGGCTTGCCGTGACGGTGAATGCCGCAGATCGCCGTCGTCGCCGCGTGATCGAGATCCGGCCTCCAACGCGATCGTCCGTGCGCGTCGCGGCCGTAGGTGAGGTACGCGGAGAGCGTGTTGAGGCCCGTCCCGGGTCGTTCCCCGATCAGATGCACCACTACGTCGACGTCGAGGAGAGCGCCGACGTGGTAGCCGGCGCGCACGCGACCGTCGTCGACGACGACGTCGCGAGCGCCGATGTGGCGCCCGGTCGCCTGCAGGCCGCTTCGTAGCGGCGGGAGCACCTGGCGAAGGTTCTCATTGACCGCGTCGGCATTGAGACCATCCGAAATGACCACCTGAATCTCCGGACGGCGCGTCGGGTAGAGTCGCTCGACCCTCGCCGCGTCGTCGTCGCGAATGCGCTCCCCCGACGGCGGGCGAGCGAGATACTCGTCGCGATCGCGGGCGAGCGTGCGCACGCGCAGGGGATGCGCCCGGGCCTCGGCGAGGGCGGCGGAGGCGACCTTCGCATAAAGCGCTCGGCGCGCGTGCGCGTAAAGCGCGTGGATGCGCGCGCCGACCTCGGGAGGATCGCTGAAGTCGGCGCCGTGTCCGTAGCCGAGATCGAAGCCTCTGCCGCGAAGCGTGGCGATTTTGCGCTTGGCCTCGCCGCACAGGGCCTCCGATGAACGAGTTTCACCGCCAGCCTTTGCGAAGGCGGCGTACAAGCGCGCGGTCTGCTCGACGTTCGCCGCCACGTCACCCGGGGCTTCGATTGCGCCGAGTGCGGTCAAGCGCTCCTCCATCGGGGTCGCCACCCGTCGGCCCGTCCGCCGGCGGAGAAGCGGATGCTCGCGAAACGAGGTCGTCAGATAGCCGAGCATGGGATCGGCGTTGCCCGCCACCGCCATGAGGTACGCGGGGGCGCCGCGCACCGTGATCGTTTCGGTCAAGCGGCGGAGCTCTCGCGGCTCGATGCCCATGTGGAAGGTCGAACACACGTCGAGTCCCATGGTGAGGCCGTGAAGCTTCGCCATGACGACGTCTTCGAGGCAGGCGCGCTCGAGCTGGGCAGGCGCGCGAAACACCTCGGGCCCGATGAAGCCCGCGACGTCGTTGACGATCATCCAAGTGCGCTCGCCTCGCTGCTTGGCGATGGCCCGGGCCAGGCCGTACGTGCGTGCCTCGAGCGTCACCATGTCGACGCCCTCGGCGGCGCCGTTCGTCACCTCCGAGCCCTGCCCGGTTTCGAAGTACAGGCCCGGGAACCCCTCTGCCAGCTCGGCGAGGCCGTCGACGTCTAGCCCGACGATTCCGCCGAGCGCCTTCGACGTGCCGGCTAGGCTCTGGAAGCCGACGTCGATCCGCGTCCGCGCACGGGCGCGCGTCTGCTTGATGATGTCCGAGAGCACGCAGAATCGCGTCGGCAGTGCGAGGCGCTCCACCACGGCCGCGAGTAGACGCTCGAGGCGAATGATCGTGTCGACGTCGTCGCTTGCCGGGTTGAGTCCGAGAATGACATCGCCGCAGCCGTAGGCGAGACCCTCGAGGATCGACAGCAGGATCTCGTCTTCGTCGTCGCCCGGGCTGTTCGGCTGGATCCGCGAGCCGAAGTGTCCGGCCGATCCGATGGCGACGCGGTCGCCCGGCAGCGGATTGAACAGCGAGCACGCGACCCGAGAGAGCTCTTCGTTGGTCATCAGCTTGGCCACGGCCGCGATGACCTCGGAGCCGAGTCCGCTTTGGTTTCGCGCCGCCCACCGCGAGCCGTCGGGTCCGAGGAGAAGTCGCTTCAGGTCCCCGATCGTCAACGGAGCGAGCTCCGCCGCGAGCGACACGTCGAGGGAACGTCCCAGCGCCTCGCTGACCGCGTCGTCGACGAACGCCGGGGAAGCGACCTCTCCCACGCGGAGCGCGGCAATCGCGCGACGAGCCTCGGCGCGCAGTCGCTCGTCGATCGTTCCGCCGAGCCCGAGGTCGCCCTCTTTGAATTCGGCCGCGAGGACGAACGTCGAGCGGAGCTCGTCGGGATTCATGCGCCTGGCCGCGGTACGCTCGGAAGGTCCGCGAAGATCGGGATACCCGCCAAGTAGCCCATCTCGACGAGCTCCGTCTTCGACGCCGATCGCGCGAGTGCCTGACGTATCGGCGCGACGTCGATCGCCCGCGAGAAGCCCGGAAGCCAATCGTCGTGGTGGCTGAGCACCACACGGCGCGGCCGCACGAGCTCGACCTCGCGGGCGACGAACTCCACGAGCGAGCCCTGGATGGCCTCGCCGTCCAGGTTTCCGCGCCCCGCGGCGGCAAGAATCGCGACGTCGGGGCGGAGATCGCGCAAGAGCGCAGTCCAGCAGCCCGACGTGTCCTGGTAGAGCAGGGATCCTTCGGACGTCTCGAATAGGTAAAGGAGCGGACCGCCGTCGCCGCGACCGCCTTGGGCCGAGACTTGCAGATGCGCGAGCACCTCTTCTCCGAGCGAGGCGAGCCAGCCGAAGAGCTCCCGCAGGCGCGCTTGCTGCTCCTGGTAGGTGACGCCGAGGTCGCCGAGACAGACCTGATCGACGTCCGCCATGGCGCGGTGCGACCAGACGCACGAATGTTGGCTCGGAAAGACCTTCACCGTGACGTCCTCCCAAAGCCTCACGGTCTCGCCGCCCGCGACGGCGATCAGCTGCTGGTCGGGGACGCCCTGCGCGGCCATGATGCGAACGGTCTCGTAGGAGCCGATGATGGTCGCGCCGGTCTGGCGGGCAATCCGCTCCGCTCCGTAGAGGTGATCGAAGTGAGAGTGGCCGACCACGATCCAGTCCGCGCGATCGATGTCCGCGACCGAGAGACCGATCGGCTTCGCGCTCGGCACGCGATCGAGGTAGGCGTCGAGATAGACGATGCGCTCGCCGAGCGTCAGGCGAAAGGTTGCACAACCTAGCCAGTCGAGCGTCGCCGCCATGGTCCCGGATTCCTTAGTAGCTCAACTCCGCGCCCCGCTGCGAGCCGGTCGGCACCGAACCTCCGCCGGTTGCGGGTAGGATGCCCGAACGGAGACAGGATCGCGACCAAGGGGAGCGCTCTGTGACGCAGGCTCCGAGCGAAGCTCCGGGGGTTCGTTTTCCGACGGCGCAGCCGTCGCGATTGCGCGCTGGCTCCGCAGGGGACGTGGCCGCGCGTTGACCCAGCACGGCCGCCGATCTACAGCCATTCTCATGAACCTCTTCAAGCGCCACCTCGACATTCCGTCTCCAGTCGAAGCCCTCCCGGGCCGCGCGCGGGCGATGCCGGTTCCCGAGCGTCATTTCGTCAACGGAAATCGGCTCGCGCCGCCTTTTCCCGATGGCCTGGAGCTCGCGCTGTTCGGCATGGGCTGCTTCTGGGGCGCCGAGCGTAAGTTCTGGGAAGCCGAAGGCGTCTACTCGACCGCCGTCGGTTACGCGGGCGGCACGACGCCGAACCCCACGTACGAAGAAGTCTGCAGCGGGCTCACCGGCCATGCAGAGGTGGTACGCGTAGTCTTCGACCCGAAGCGCACGAGCTTCTCGGCGCTGCTGAAAATCTTCTGGGAGAATCACGACCCGACGCAGGGAATGCGCCAGGGCAACGATGTCGGCACGCAATACCGCTCCGCGATCTATTGCATCTCGCCCGCGCAGCGCGAAGCCGCCGACGCGTCGCACGCGCTCTATCAGCGGCGACTCGCCGCTGCCGGCTTCGGCCCGATCACGACCGAGATCCGCAATGCGCCGGAGTTCTACTATGCAGAGGAGTACCACCAGCAGTACCTTGCGAAGAATCCGAGGGGCTACTGCGGCCTCGGCGGAACCGGCGTGGGATGCCCGATCGGGATCGTCCGCGCCGGCGAAGGCTAGGTCGGTAGGATGTTACATCCCCTTTGATCGCGCCCAACGGGCGCGATCCGTGACGCATGCTCCTAGCTCGGTAGAAGGTTACATTGCCTTTGATCGCGACCAACGGGAGCGATCCGTTGCGCGCTCTCGCAAGGCCCGAAGGCCGCTTCCCGCAGACGAAGAATCGGCCGAACCGCCGACGCGGATCATCTGCCGCCAGTGCGGCGAACCGCTGAGCGACGTTTCGGCTGTCTTCGCGATGGGCTCCTCGGGGGAGGCGCAAACGTTCCTCAACCCGCACGGTTTCCTGCACGAGGTCGTGACGGTGCGCTGGACGCAGAATCTCGCCGTCGCCGGACCGCCGACGACCGAGTTCACGTGGTACCCGGGTTATGCATGGGAGACCGCGTGGTGCGGACGTTGCCGGGCGCACGTGGGCTGGTCGTTCACCGCCGCCTCGAACCAGGCGCCTGCCAGCTTCTGGGCCCTGCGGCGTGACAGCGTGATCGAGGATCCTTCCTGATCCGGGCGAGCGACGTTCCGCCCCCGGACGAAGTGTTGCGAACGATCATCGGACACTTCACGCCCGCTCCGTCAAGAATTCTGGCGATCGACTCGCGGCCGGGCTGGACGAGGTTTGCGGCCGCAGGCTATCCCTGAACAGGTTCCGAGGGAGGCGTCGCATGGGGGATGACACCGGATCTGCAGTCACCCGAGCGCTGGTCGATTCGGTTCGCGAGCTTCGCTACGACGAGGTTCCCGACGATGCTCGAGAGGTCGCACGGCACTGCGTGCTCGACTTCCTCGCGGTCGCGCTCGCCGGCGTGCACGAGCCTCTGGTCGACATTCTGGTCGATGCGATCGCGCGTCCCGAGGGCGCGGAGGAGGCCCGCCTCCTCGGCCGTCCGCAACGCTGCACGCGCCTGACGGCGGCGCTCGTGAACGGCGCCGCCGGCCACGCGCTCGATTTCGACGACACCCACATGCGGATGAACGGCCATCCCACGGTTCCGGTGCTGCCCGCGCTTCTGGCTCTTGCCGATCGCGGTGCGATGACGGGGCGAGCGCTGCTAACCGCGCTCGTCGCCGGGATCGAGCTCGAGTGCCGCCTCGGGGTCTTGCTCGGCGCGCGGCACTACGAGGTCGGATTCCATTCGACCGCGACGCTCGGCACGTTCGGCGCGGCCGCGGCCTGCGCGCACCTGCTCGGGCTCGACGCGGGACAATGGGCTCAGGCGATGGGCCTCGCCGGCAGCCAGGCGGCCGGACTGAAATCGGCCTTCGGGACGATGACCAAGCCGCTCCATGCGGGCCGCGCTGCGTCCGCGGGGCTGCTTGCGGCGCTGCTGGCGCGCGGCGGGTTCACGGCGGCAACGGACGTCCTCGAGGCGAAGCAAGGATTCCTCGAGACCCACGCCGGTGATCCCCCCGATCTCTCGCGCCTCGATCGCCTCCGCGGTCGTTTCCTCGTCCGCGAGACGCTCTTCAAGTACCACGCCGCTTGCTACTTGACCCATGCGGGGATCGAGGCGGCGCGCGGACTTCGTCAGCGGCACGGCATCGATCCCGTCGACGTCGACGACGTCGAGCTCGCGGTCGCGCCCGCGCTGCTCCGCATCTGCAACATCGCCGAGCCGCGGACCGGCCTCGAAGGAAAGTTCAGCCTGCGCGCGACGACGGCAATGGCGCTCCTCGGCGCCGACACCGCCGACCTCGCGACATACAGCGATCGGCGCATGACCGATGCCGCGCTCATCCGGCTGCGGGATCGCGTCCGCGTGGTGACGGACGCGGGTCGCGAGGTCACTCGCGCGAGGGTCACGCTCAAGGCCGGCGCGCGTCGCTTCGAGGCCGAAGCAGACACGGGTGTCCCTGCGAGCGACCTCAGGGAGCAGCGATCCCGTCTGCGCGGCAAGTTCGATGCGCTCGCCGCACCCTGCATCGGTGCCGATCGAGCGGCGAGACTCGCGGCTGCCGCGCTCGCCGTCGATGAGATTCCCCGGGCCTCGGAGCTTCTCGACCTCGCTCGGCCACGGGCGGAGTGAGGCGCGCGCCGGCTTTCGTCTGCCAGGCCTGTAGGGACTTGCGCCAGAGGGCGCTTCGCTAGCGGCTGCGGACCTACAGCGGACGGGCTTCGGGCTTCAGCATGCGGCACGGAGACGCCGCGGGTTCTTCGTTGAAGCCCGAGCGGAAGCCTGGTGGCCGTTTGTTCCCTCTTGCACGGCCTCTCCATCCGCGGTGTGATGGGTGGTGCGTGGTTCATGGAAACACCCTCGGCCTCGCGCCGAGCGAGCTCGCGGCTCTCGAGCGTCTCTACCGAAGGCGCGTGCCGCCGAATCGCGTGACGAGCCCCGAGCTCGCCCGTGCGCTCACCGAGCGCTCCGCGGAGATCGGCCGTCAGGTCGGCGTGTTGATCAACCGCCGCGGACAGATCGAGTTCGTGATCGTCGGTCAAGCGGGGAAGCTCATGCTGCCCGACCTTGGCCGGCAGCGCGCAGGGCTCGGCCGCTTGCGCGGCCTGCGCCTGGTGCACACGCATCTCCGCGGTGAGCCGCTCACGCACGATGACCTCGTCGACCTCGGCATGCTCCGACTCGACCTCGTCGCAGCGATCACGGTCGAGGAGGGCGGTTTGCCCGGCGTCGCTTACCTCGCGCACGTCGTTCCCGACCGTCCCGACCAGCCGCCCGACGAGCGGCCGCTTTGGGAGACGCTCGCTCCGCTCCGGGTGCACGATTTGGACCTCGACTTCGAGGAGCTCGTCACGTCCCTGGAGGCCGAGCTTTCGCGCTCGACCCGCCTGCGGGCGCCCGGCGGCAAGAATCGGGCGGTGCTGGTCGGCGTGACGACCGGCGCGCGGCAGGCGGCGGAGGAATCGCTCGAAGAGCTGAAGGAGCTCGCGCGCACGGCCGGCGTGACGGTCCTCGACACGATTCTACAGAGCCGGAAGCACTTCGACCCGCGTACGCTGATCGGGCGCGGCAAGCTCGAGGAGCTCAATCTGCGCTGCCTACAGTACGGCGCCGAGCTGATCATCTTCGATCGCGATCTGACTCCGGCGCAGATCAACACGATCGCCGAAGCGACCGAGCTGAAGGTGCTCGACCGCACCCAGCTGATCCTCGACATCTTCGCCCAGCGCGCCAAGAGCCGCGACGGAAAGATTCAAGTCGAGCTCGCCCAGCTGCGCTATCGACTACCGCGCCTCCGCGGCAAGGGCGACGCGATGAGCCGCCTCGAGGGCGGCATCGGCGGCAGGGGTCCCGGCGAGACCAAACTCGAGGAGGACCGACGCCGGCTGCGCGAGCGCATTCACAGGCTCGAGCGCGAGCTCGACGCAATCGCCGTCAGTCGCGCGATGCGTCGCAAGCAGCGCGGCCGGAAGAAGCTTCCGGTGGTGAGCATCGTCGGCTACACGAATGCCGGCAAGAGCACGCTGTTGTCGGCGCTCACCGGAACACCCGCGTATGCCGACGATTTGTTGTTCGCGACGCTGGACCCGGCGAGCCGCCGCCTGCGGTTTCCTCGCGAGCGCGAGGTGATCGTCACGGACACCGTCGGTTTCATCCGCGATCTTCCTCCCGATCTGGCGGCGGCATTCCGCGCGACTCTCGAGGAGCTCCGGGACGCCGACCTGCTGCTCCACGTCGTCGACGTCTCGGACCCGCACTTCGAGGAGCACATGAAAGCCGTCGATGCGATCCTCCTGGACCTTGATCTCGCCCACGTGCCGAAGCTCGTAGTGTTCAACAAGACCGATCGACTGGGAAACGGGTCGGATTGGCTTGCGAGCCTCACCCGGCGCTACGAAGCCGTGGCGGTGAGCGCGCTGCGCGAAGAGGGGCTCGATCGTCTCGTCGAGACGGCGGACCGCCTGCTCGGGGAGCCGCGGGCCGCGGTGCAGCTGGTGCAGTGAAGACGGCCACGGGGTCGGCGGAGCGGACGGCGCCGAGTCGCGGCGCCGAGAGCCGCGGAACTAACCCCGGAACTTCTGGACGTGACCGTCGCGTGTAGCGGGGATTTCGCGCGCCGCGCGGGTCTTGCCAAGCTCGCCGGGGTCGAGTAGCCCGAGCGCTCATGAAGACCGGAAGCGAGTACAAGAAGACTCTCGAGGACGGCCGAGCCACCTACTTCGAGGGCCGTCGCATCCACGATCTGGCGAACCATCCACTGCTCGGCCAGTCGGTGGAGCTGGTGGCTCGCGGGTACGACCGTTGGTACACGTCCGGGGCCGAGGCTCGGAATCCACTGATGACGATTCCGCGCTCCGCCGACGATCTGCGCGCGCGGGTTCCGATGCAGCACGGCGCCGACATCGTCGCGCTCGTCACCTACCAGTCGGTGATGACGCTCACCACCACGGCGGCGAGGATCGGCGACGCCCTTCCGAAGTACGCCGAGCGCATCCATCGCTACGTCGAGCGCGCGCAGCGAGACGACATTCGCATCACCGAGTGCATCACCGACGCCAAGGGCGACCGGAGTCAACCGCCGTCGAAGCAAGACGATCCCGATCTCTACACGCGCGTGATCGACCGCACCGGCGATGGGGTGGTGATTCGCGGGGCGAAGCTGCACATCACGGGCGCCTCGCTCGGTCACGAGCTCATGGTCATTCCCACCAAGGCGATGAAGCCGGGAGAGGACGCCTACGCGATCGCCTGCGCGGTGCCGGTGAACACGACTGGCGTGAAAGTCGTCAACACCACGTTCGCGCCCCGCCACGAGGATCTCCGCTCCTTCCCGCTTTCGGCCCGGATCCACATGCCCGAGGGCTTCGTGATCTTCGACGACGTGTTCGTGCCGAACGAACGCGTGTTCCTCGACGGCGAGGTCGGTCATGCGGCTGCGTTTGCGCATTCCCTGGGGCTCTGGGAACGACTCGGCGGCCTCTCCGACATGGTCGAGCAGGCCGACCAGCTCGTCGGCTTCGCGCAGCTCATCGCCGAGGCCAACGGCCTCGCCTCCGTCGTCCACGTTCGGGAGAAGATCAGCGAGATGATCATTCACGCCACGCTGCTGCGCGCGGGTCTCGAGGCCGCGGTCGCGAACTGCGAGGTCGCGGCCGACGGCACGGTGTTCCCGAACGAGCTCTACGTGAACGCAGCGAAGTACCACGCGGCGTCGAACTACAACCTGATGGTTCGCCATCTGCACGACATCTCCGGCGGCTCGGTGCTGACCGCGCCTGCGATGAGCGATCTGGACAATCCCGAGACCGGCTCGCTGGTACGCAAGTACATGCGCACCATGCAGGGCGTCGACGGCGAGTACCGCTTGCGCCTCTTCCACGCGATACGCGACGTCACCGCCGATGCGTTCGGCGGCTGGCGCATGGTGACCAACGTGCAGGCCGGGGGCGGTCTCTACGCCCAGCGCATCGTCACCCGGCGCCATTACGATCTACAGGGCGCGAAGAAAAAGGCGCTGGAGGTGGCGGGGCTGCTCTCGAAAGAATAGCGGCGCAGATCCGCCTACGGAGAGCTCGGAATCGTCCCCTGCGCCGTCGCGCCCACCTGCCCGCCGGCGAGGAGCGTGTCGATGTCCGCCATCAGGTACTGGATCCAACCGTTGTAGTTGCCGTGGATGCGCTCGCTGCCCCCCGTGTTGGTGTAGCCCAAGTTCCGACTGCTGACATAAGTGATGTGGTATGACGTCGCCGTGTAGTGGATGCTCACGACCGCCTGATGCTCACGGATGTTGAGAATGCCACGGATGGCTCCCGGCCCCTCGGGTTCCGCAAGCCAGCCGCGGTTTGCGAGCGCGCGCATGATGGCGCTCCGCACCGCCGCGTCGTCGTGTCGGGCGAAGGTGACGGGTGGCGGATTGTAGAGCGGCTTCATCCGGCACGTCGTGCCGCTGCTCGCGAGGCCGATGAACAATAGGACGAGGCAAAGGCGAAGCCGGCTCACCATCATAAGCCCTCCCACCGCAGCGCCTTTCTAGCCCGGTAGCGCATGGCAATCCAGGGGCGGACGAGGAGCTTCGGCATGTCGGGGCGCGTGGAGTCTGCCGCGCTTGACCCACGTGTTCCAGGGCTTCATGCTCCGCTCATGCTGCCGCGAGAAGAGTTATCCCTGGACGAGATCCGACTCGGCAATCCGGAATTCTGGAGGCGACCCGTCGAGGTGCGTGAGGGTGCATTCCAAAGGTTGCGCCGCGAGCGACCGATCTCGTTCCACGAAGAGTTCTACGATCGTGTGTTCGCGCCGGGCCCGGGCTTTTGGGCGCTCAGCCGCCATGCCGACATCCTCTATGCGGGCACCCACCCGAAGCTCTTCTGCTCCGGCAAGAGCGCGACCTCGATCGCCGACATGCCGCAGGAGTTTCTCGAGTTCTTCGGGTCGATGATCAACATGGACAGCCCGAAACACGGGCGCTTGCGGCGGCTGGTGTCGAGCGCCTTCACGGCCCGTCAACTCTCGAACGTCGAGCACTACGTCGTCGAGGAGGCGTCGCGCGTGATCGACGCGGTCAGCGAGAAGGGCGAGTGCGACTTCGTGGTCGAGATCGCCGCGCCGTTCCCGATCCGCATCATCTGCGACATGATGGGCATCCCCGAGAGCCAGCACGTCTTCGTCTTCGAGAAGACGAACATCATCCTCGGCGGCGCCGATCCGGAGTACGTGGCCGAGACCGCCGATCTCGCCGCTGCCCTGCTGCAGGCGGGCGCGGATCTCGCCGAGCTGATGCGGGAGCTCCGCCGCGAACGGCTCGAGCGACCGACCGATGATCTCACCTCGGTGTTGGCCCACGCGGAGATCGAGGGAGACCGTCTGACCGAACAGGAGATGATGTCGTTCTTCATCCTTCTGGTCGCAGCCGGCAACGAAACCACGCGCAACGCGATCAGCCACGGCATGAAGGCGCTCAGCGACCATCCAGGCGAGCGGCGGATCTGGCAGCAGGACTTCGAAGGTGTGGCCACGACCGCCGTCGAGGAAATCGTTCGCTGGGCCTCGCCGGTGATCTTCATGCGCCGGACCGCCACGTGCGACACCGAGATCGGCGGCCAGAAGTTCCGCGAGGGCGACAAGTTCTTGCTCTTCTACTGCTCGGGCAATCGCGACGAGTCGGTGTTCTCGGAGCCCTACCGGTTCGACGTGCGGCGCGATCCCAATCCGCACGTCGGCTTCGGCGGTGGGCCGCACTTCTGCCTCGGAGCCGAGCTCGCGCGACGCGAGATCCGCATCCTCTTTCGAGAAATCTTCCGGCGGTTGCCGGATCTCGAGATCACCGGGCCCCCTGACCGGCTATTCTCGGCGTTCATCAACGGCATCAAGCACATGCCGTGTCGGTTCACGCCGGCTAAGACTGCCGCGTAATCTCGATCCGAAACTTCCCGTGAGTTGAAACGGGTCGGGCTCGCGTCCCTGCGCGCGCGCCGGTCGCCAGCTCAGGGCGTGTAGACGTACTTGTAGATGGCACCGCTGCAATTGGCTACGTAGACGTTGCCGTCCGGACCGTCGGCGAACGAGACGGGACAACTGAGCTGGTCGAAATCGTACCGATTGGTCACCACGTTGCTCGAATCCATCGTCAGTGCATGCACCCAGCCCGCGCCGTAGTCAGCGTAAAAGTAAGCGTCGGCGTACGGACTCGGGTAGTTCGAGGCGCTGGCGAAGACTCCGCCGATGATGACGTTGCCGGTCTCGCCGCCGCCGCTGTGCGCGTAGGAGTGAATGGGCGCAATCGTACCGCTGAAGTTCGTCGTCGCCGGGTTGCACCCGGGATTGTTCGCCGGGCACGGACCCTCGTAGTCATTCCAGCCGAAGTTGGCGCCTCTTTGCAGTGAGTCCACCTCTTCCCAGGCCGATTGGCCGACGTCGGCGACGACGTAGGTCTGGTTCGATTCGCGCGTCGTAAAGCGAAAGGGATTGCGAAACCCGTAAGCGTAAACCGATCGCCGCTTCCCGGTGTTGGTGGCGGAGAACGGATTGTCCGCCGGGATCGTGCCGTCTGCGTTGATGCGCAGGATCTTGCCGCGCAACGAATTCTGCACCTGCGCCTCGTCGTGGAACGCGCCGCCGTCACCGACCGCGATGTACAACTTGCCGTCGAAGCCGAAATGAATGTCACCGCCATTGTGATTGCCGGCATCCGAGGGAATCCCGTCCAACAAGATCCTTTCCTGAGTGCCCACCCCGTTGGTGGTCGTGAAGCGCGACACGCGATTCCTCGGTGAGCCACTGTAGCCGCGGGCGCCCGGGCCGGTGGTGTAGTAGAGATAGATGAAGTGGTTCGTCGCGTAGCTCGGGTCGACGGCGATGCCCAGGAGACCTCGTTCAGACTGGGTGGATACCTTGAGCGTCAGGTACGGGGTGCTGCGCAGAGTGCCGTCGGGTCGGACGATCTCGCACCCTGCCCGAATCCTTTTCCGTGACGAAGATTCTGTTGCCGACGAACGCGAAAGCGGTCGGGCTGTTGAGACCCGATGCGACGCGCACACGAGTGAATCCGGCGGGCAAGGCTGCGCTCGCGCTCTGCGCAGCGAGGACCCCGAGGAGTAGGGCGCCAGGAAGAGAACGGGACATTTTTCCCTTACCTCGTAGAAATAGATTCACCGCAAACCATCTTGTCTGCCGGGCATGCCCCGGCGCAACCTGGCGACTTTTCGCCGCCAAGGCCCCCGTATGCGCGCCCGGAATCTCGCGCCGACGACCCGATCGACGGGCGCCGGTATCGCCGCGGATCAGCTGAAGCCGGCCTTCGCGCTCGGCCGTTTGGAAACCTCGGCATGCCAGCGCCGGTAGGTTCGGTACAGCCCTCGGGAACCGATTCATCGCCGAGTGCCGCAAAGTCGACGACCGCGAGCGTCGTCGCGTCCGCGATCGTGAAACGCGCCCCCGCGACGAACGGCCGATCTCGAAGCTGGGCGTCGAATTTCCGGAAGAAGAGCTGGACACGCTGCTTGCCGCGTTCGACCAGCGCGGGGATCTGCGGGATCGGTCCCGCAGTTCCGGGAACGCCCCGGTCGACGAACAGCGGGTGCCGGTTGCGGAAGATCTCGGCAACCGCCAGCAGCCCCTCCTCGTACGCGCGCCGCTCCCACATGTCGACGATCGCGCGCTCGCGGGCGTCGACGCCCATCAGCGGGGGATCGGGATGAAGCTCCTCGAGGTAGCGGCAGATGGCCATCGCCTCGCCGATCTGCGTGCCGTCGTCCAGCTCGAGCATCGGCACGGTCGCTTGCGGATAGCGGGCGACGTACTCCGCCTCGAGGCGTCCCTTTCCCCCGCCGACGTCCTCGAGCGGGATCGCGATCCCCTTCTCGGCGAGGTAGATGAGCACGCGGCGCGGGTTCGGCGCCTTGTTCCAGACGTAGAGCTTCATACTGCCCTCACGATTCGCTCGGCGACTCTTTCGCCGGCGCCTTCTCCGCGAGCTCCTTGCGGAGCGCACGCATCTCCACCCGCCGGGCTAGCTTCTTCCGTCGCTGGCGGCGGTGGCGGCCCTTGTCGCCGGTCTTCACTCCCATGCGTTCACCCTCCTCGTTTCGCGTAGGTTTCGTTCAGATAGGCCACGATGTCCGCGGACTCGAACATCGCCACGTCACGATTCGGGTCGACGAGGTACGGGACCATCATCTTCCGGGAACGAGCGATGAACGCGTCTCGCCGCGGGCTTCCCTTGGCGACGTTGTGCAGCAGATAGGGAATCTCGAGCTCGCAGAGCGCCTCGCGTGCGATCCGGCAGAACGGGGATGCTTCGAAGCTCCAGAGCTCGAGCGGCTTCTCGGGCGGATCGGACGGCCGATAGGTCGCGCCCGATCCCGGACGCATTGCGCTTGCCGCCATCGCGCTCGCGTCCGTGAGCGTCCCCAGCCGCAGCGCGAGCGGCGCCTGCCCGGCGCCGTACTTTTCGAAGAGGTAGCGCACGATGTCGTCCGACTCGTACATCTCGGCGTTCGTGTTGGGATCCACCAAATACGGAAACTGCTCCTTGCCGCCGCGCCGTTTGACCTCGGGGCGGAACCGCGGGGCGCGCTTCGGGCACGGGTAGACAACAACCTCGAGGTCGAGGACGGAAAGAGCCTCGCGCGCCTTGCGGCAGAAGGGGCACGCCTCGAATTCGTAGAGATGGAGCGGCTTCGCGGGCCGCGGCCCGAGCGAGCCCACGAAAGCCCCCTGGCCGAGGCGTGCGAGCGTGGCGAGGAAGGAGGTCGTCACGTCGAGGGCGCGGTTCATCGCTTCACCGAACAGTGCTGTTTGTCATTCTCCGCCCCGCGGTTCAAGGTGATCCGCCGGCGGGAGCCACCCGTAGTCGGCGAGAAACGTTCGTAACCACGGATCGGCGAGGGAGAGGGGCGGCAGCCAGTCGCCGATCAGCGTCCGCTTCCACCAGGCGTGGCTCGCGTCGCCCGGCGGAGCGAACTCGTATCGATAGTAGACGAGCGCGGATGTAGCGCGGCGGGTCGTCCGCGAAGGGATCGTTGCCGAGAAGGCTCGCGCGCGCCGGGGTCGTTGTGGAGGAGCTTCCAGACGAGGTGCAGCGTCCAAGGCTAGCGCTGCGGAACCGACATGGCCGCGAACCAGATCTGCCAGTCGAGCCGCGGCTGGTAGGGCGAGATGACGCAGGGTCGGCGCGACGGGTCGCCGGGCTTGCAGACGAATTCGTAGGCCTTCCAGCGCGTCGCCTCGGTCACGACCTCGTCGCGCGTCCCTTCGAAGACGATCTCGCGACGCTCTCTGCCCACGGCGCCGAAGGCGCCGTAGGTGTTGACGAGATCCAAGCGGAGAACGAGGTGTTCATGATCTGCCGCGGCGAAACGAGGTTCATGACCGGATCGACGCTGAGGAGCGCGACGATCGCGACGAGCGCGAATGCCACGCGTTGCTGGAATCTCGAGGGGCGGGCCTCGGCGTCCGCACGCGCGGTCCGCTCGCTCAGCCGGCGCGGGAGGACCCGCGCCAGGAATCGGTCATCGAAGCAAGCGAGCGCGGGAACGATCGTCAGGTAGTTCAGAAACGATAGGTTGCCGCTCAGGATGAGAGAGATCTGGAAGGCGACCATCACGCCCCCGGCCGCGAGGCGGGCGAGGCGCGGTCCGAACGCGAACCACGGGGCGACGAGCTCGGTCAGGTGGTTGAACAGCACGCCGCCGCGATGAATCTGGAGCGGCATGAAGTGCGCGTACCACGACAGCGGATTCGGGATCGGTTGGGTCTCGTAGTGATAATAGAGGCAAGTGAGATCCCGCCAGCACGAATCCCCGCGCATCTTGATGAGGCCGGCGCCGAGCATGATGCGGAAGATCAGCCAGCGAAAGAGCCAGAAGATCGGCACCGGCGGGGGGCTTCGGGGAAACGGCCGCGGGTCCACGAGCGGACAGAGGAAGATTGCGAGGAAGCCCGTCTCGAGGAGCTGGATCTCCCATCCGTAGCCGTACCAGACCTGGCCGACGTGGACGAACGACATGTAGAGCGCCCAAAGGATCGCCAGCAGGATCGCGTTGGCGTAGCCGAGCAGAAGCGGGACCGAGAGCGCTACCCCGAGCCACGCCAGGCGCAGGAGCAGCGAGTCGGAGGCGCGGAGCCAAAAGAGGCTCGGGTAGTGCTTGAACGCCTCCCAGCGCGAGCCGTGGTAGGACTCCGCCTCGGCGAGGAACTGCGCGATCGGCGTGAGCCCGTGCGAGCCGATCAGCGGCAGCACTTGGCGCGCGAGCGACACGAAGGCGAACAGGTAGACGAGGCCGAGAAGCCGAAGGATCAGGAAGCGGGTGAGCCAGTAAGATGGTTGATCAGCGAGCCGCTTCTTCGCCTCGGTCGGCATGGCAAGAGGCTACCCGCTTGCGGCTACCCGAAGAGATTCGCGGACGATTTCCGGTAGCCGCAAGCCGGTAGCCGGCGGTCGGCCCTCAGCGAAACTTCGCCGGTCGCTTTTCTAGGAACGCCGCGACGGCCTCCTTGTGCTCCGGGCTCTTCCAGCACTCGCGGATCATTTCGCTCTCGCGGCTCTGGACCCGATCGAGGTCGGTCTCGCACGCGTTGAGGGTGAGCAGCTGCTTGATCATGCGGAGCTGCGGGGCCGGATTGACGGCGATCTCGCTCGCGATCTCGAAGGCGGTGTCGAGGAGCTTGTCGGACTCGACGAGACGGTCGACGAGGCCGCAAGCGGCGGCTTCGGCAGCCCCGTAGATTCGGCCGGAGAGGCACATCTCGCTCGCCTTGCCGAAGCCGACACGGGCTGTCAGCAGGTGCGTGCTGGCCAGCTCCGGAACCAAGCCCACCTTGATGAAGAGCATGCCGAAACGGGCCTTGTCGGAGGCGACGATCACGTCGAACGGCAGAATCATGGTCATACCGACGCCGACCGCCGCGCCGTTGACCGCGGCGATCAGCGGCTTCGCCCCGCGGCAGAGTCTCACCCAGTCGAGCCCCGCGGGCATTCCGCCTTGGCCGTGCGCGGTATCGGCGCCCGGATCGCGACCCTCGATTCGCTCCTGGAACGTCTCCGCCATGTCGGCGCCGGCGCAGAAGCCGCGTCCCGCGCCGGTCATGACGATCGCGCCGATCGAGCGATCGGCGTTGGCCCTTTCGATCGCGTCCGCCTGCTCGACGCTCATCTTCGGCGTCCAGGCGTTCAACTTCTCCGGGCGGTTCAGCGTGACGAGGGCGATCTCGCCGCGCTGCTCGTAGAGGATCCGCTCGTAGCTCACGCGCGCGCGCCCGTGTAGTCGACGCCGATCTCGGGATTTTTCACTTGTCCACCGCAGGCGCGCGCCAGATGAGGCGTCACGTCCTCGGCGAAGTGCTGCATCTGCGCCTCGATCTCTTCACCGCTGAAGCCGCCGCTCTCGAACCAGGCGTGGAACATGAAGTCCGTGTATCCGCATTGCTCCTTGACCTTTAGAATCGCTTCGCCGACTTCGGCGGGGGTGCCGAACAGCGCAACTCCTTTTCGCAGCAGGAGATCGGCGTCGACCTTCTTGTCGATCGCGTACATCGGCTCGTTCGCCTCCGCGAGCACGGCGGCGAACCCGAACGGGCCGTAGTAGTCCCATTGAAGCTCGAGGGCGGCCTTGAAGCGGGCGAGCTCCTTCTCGCGGCTGCCTCCCGGAGGGACCAGATGGATGTAGCGGCACGTGACCACGCCGCGCCGCCTCTCGGCATCCCAGCCGAACTTGAATCGCCCCCGGTTCAGGCGATCGGGCCACGCGTGCTTGTCGGCGATCTCGTAGTACGTCTCGATGTTTTGCTTGAGCCGCGAGTTCGGCTCGACGATGAAATAGCCGTTGACGCCGCGCTCTGCGGCCCACTGGATCGAGCGGCCCGTCGTGAGCGGCTCCCAGATTTGCGGATGCGGTCGCTGCAGCGGTTGCGGGAAGACTTGCAGCTCCTTCAGGGTGGTCGCGCTCTGCACGACGGGGTTCGGGCCGCCGTATGGATCCGGCGGGCCGACCTTCAGAACCTCGTCCAGCCGCCGGCCGGCCTTCTCGGAAGAGAAGTAGGCGATCGTCTGCTTGTGGTTCCAGCGCGTGAAGACGGGCGGGATCGTGTAGAACTGGCCTTGATGGAAGAACGACGGCTTGGTCCAGCACTTGAGAATGATCTCGTACGCCTCGTTGTAGAAGGCGCGATTGCGCTCCTGATCCTGAATGGTCGAGAACGGCCAGCCGAAGACCTCCGCCTCGCGCGGTTGGTAGCCCCGGCCGATGCCGAACTCGAGCCGCCCACCTGAGAGGACGTCCAGCATCGCGGCTTGCTCGGCGATTCGCACCGGGTGCCACCAGGTGATGATGTTCGCCGCCTGCCCGAGACGGATCCGCTTGGTGTGCGCGGCGATCGCGGTCTCGGCGAGCAGCGGGTTCGGGCTGAACTCCGCTCCCTCGGGCTGGAAATGGTGCTCGGTCATGAAGAAGTAGTTGAAGCCGAGCCGGTCGGCCAGGATACCCTGACGGATCTGGTTCACCAGCACCCGCTGATTCGACTCGTGAACTTCCGCGAGGTTGCCGTCGTTGACGACGACTCCCGTCTTCGTCGCCACGCAGGGTAGGTCGCTCGCTCCGTTGTGAAAGACGCCGATCTCGAGCATGGTTGGCCTCCGCAGCTGAAATTACCGCTCAATCGGCCGGCGGTTGCAAGCTGTCTTTCGGACCCCCGCCTACGCCCTTTGGCGTCGGCGAGGAGGGACTCAGTCGTGCGTGCGCAAGGCTTCGAGCACATGGGCGGGGTGTTCGGCGGCGTTTGCCACGCGTGCCCAATGCTTCTTCACCTTGCCGTCGGGGCCGATCCAAACCGTGGAGCGGATCACGCCGACGGTCTTCTTCCCGTAGAGGACCTTCTCGCCGTAGGCGCCGTACTTGCGCATGACCGTCCGCGCCGGGTCGGAGAGCAGCCGAAACGGAAGCTTGTACTTGGCGGCGAACTTGCGGTGCGAGTCGGCGCCGTCGGCCGAGACGCCGACGACTACCGCGTCGAGCTTCCGAATCTCCTTCCAGTCGTCGCGAAAGCCGCAGGCCTCCTTGGTGCACCCCGGCGTGTCGTCCTTCGGGTAGAAATACAAGATCAAGTTCTTGCCGGCGAAATCGGCGAGCGACACCTTCGCGCCGTCGGTGTCCTCGAGCGTGAACGACGGAGCAGGCTTTCCTTCTTGAATCGGCATGTGTCAGGTTCCCCTCTCGACTACGAAAGTTTGGCGATCACCCGCTCGGCGAAATCGTCGAGGCCTCGACGCACGGATTCCTCGTCGGACCCTGCCGGGGAGATCATCAGCCGTCGCACACCCATCTCCTGGTAGCGCTTCACGGCGTCGACGTCGGGCTTCCCGCCGGCGCCCGTGGTGAGCTCGATCTCGTCGGGCTTGCGGCCGACTTTGGCGCACTCGTCCCGAAGGACGGCGAGCAGACGCGTCAGCGTGTCGCGGTCGCCTCGCGCGGGGAAGAAGCCGTTGCCGAGCCGTGCCGCGCGTCGCGCGGCGGCCTCCGAGTGCCCGCCGATCACGATCGGCACACCGCCGCTCTGAACCGGCTTCGGGTTCGATTCGACGACCGGCCATCGATAGAACTTCCCAGAGAAAGAAGCGGGCGAGGCTTGCCAGAGCGAGCGGATGGCGCGAATCGATTCGTCGGTGCGTGCGCCACGCTCGCGGAACGGCACTCCCACCACTTCGAATTCTTCGGCGAGCCAGCCGCTGCCGATGCCGAGGATCGCTCGGCCTTTCGAGAGCACATCCAAGGTGGCGACTTCTTTGGCCACGTAGGCGGGATGACGCTGCGGGAGGATGAGGATCCCCGTGCCGAGGCGGATCGTTTTGGTGACCGCGGCCACGAACGCGAGAGGCAATAGCGGATCCGGGATCGAAACGTTCTCCGCGCCGGGGATCTTGCCGCTCGGACTGTATGGATAGGGTGATTGGTAGCCGACCGGGATCACCACGTGCTCGACCGTCCAGAGCGACTCGACGCCGCGCGCCTCGGCCGTCTGCGCAAGGCGGGCTAGGCTCTCGGGATGGGAGAACGGCCCCGTGTTGGCGAACATCAATCCGAATTTCATGGCTCCTCCTCGTTCGCGACGCTAGCTCGCTAGGATGCTGCATTCCCTTGATCGCGCCCAACGGGCGCGATCCGTGACGCACCCTCCTGGTCCGTCGAGGCGGTCTGTATAGTGCTTCGCGGTCCGGCCGTCGACTGCCGCCGCGCCGTTGCGGGACGCCGAGCCGCGCGATAAGGCTGCCGGTCGAGTGGTTCCGGAAGTAGGACCTCGGAAGGATCTCGAGCACGGCGGGACCCCCGACTCGTCGGCGGCTCATCTGGCACTCCAGGACGTGCTGCGGCGAACCGATACCTTCGCTGCGGCGCGCTCCGCGGCACGCCAGTCGGCACGGCCGTTGAAGAGGATCTTTCTGCCGGTCGCCGCGAAGATCGTTCACTTCTTCGCCCGCGCGCAGGTCGAATGGAATTCCGCCGCCGGTCGCGCGCTGGAGACGATGGTGCGCTCGCTCGACGCGCGCGATCGCTGGGTGAGCGCGCTCGCGGCGCGGGTGGCGGCGGCCGAGGAGCGAGTGAGCCAGCTCGAGGCCGAGCTGCGCGGTGCGCGCGCCGCGGAAGAGGATGCGCGCCGCAAGCTCGCCCACGTCGGCATCCGCCTTCGTGAGCTGGAGGAGCGGAGCGAAGGCCGCGCCTCCGCCAACGACGCCGCGAAGGGCTGAACCCGTGCGCATCGTCATCGCGACGGCGCAGATCCCCTTCGTCAGCGGCGGCGCCGAAATCCTGGTCACCAGTTTCCTCGAAGCGCTCCGCGCCCATGGACACGAAGCGGACGTCGTCGCGCTTCCGTTCAAATGGTACCCGGCGACCGAGATTCCCAAGCAAGTCCTGATGGCGCGCCTGGTCGATCTCAGCGAATCCGACGGCAGGCCCATCGACCGCGTGATCGCCCTCAAGTTTCCGGCGTACTGCGTGCGGCATCCGCGGAAGATCCTGTGGCTGCTCCATCAGCACCGCGCCGCCTACGAACTGTGGGGGACGAAGGACTGCGATCTCATGCGCTTCCCGGAGGGAAGTCGCGTCCGCGAGTTCGTGCACGCGGTCGACGAGCGCTTCATCGCCGAGGCGCGCGCCGTGCATGCGATCTCGAGGGAGGTCGTCGATCGGTTGAAGGCTTTTTCGAACGTCGACCCCGAACCGCTGTATCCACCTCCCGAGCGGCCCGAGACATTCCGTCACGAGGAATACGGCGACTACGTCTTCTTCCCGAGCCGCATCTCGCCCTACAAGCGGCAGCTGCTCTTGGTCGAAGCGATGGCGCGCGTGCGCTCGCCGATCCGTTGCGTCCTGGCAGGCGCGCCGACCGAGCCCGACAGCGCTTTTCAAGTCGAGCACCGACGCAACGTCCTCGGCCTCGGCGATCGCGTGCGCCTGGCGGGGACGATCAGCCACGAAGAGAAGGTGCGGTACTACGCGGGGGCGCTCGCCGTGTTCTTCGGGCCACTACGCGAGGACTACGGCCTCGTGACGCTGGAAGCGTTCCTGTCCCGCAAGCCCGTCATCACCTGCACCGACAGCGGCGGCCCGCTCGAGTTCGTCGTCGATGGCGTCAACGGCTTCGTCGTCGAGCCCGATCCGGAAGCGATCGCTGCCAAGCTCGACGCGCTCTACTTCGATCGCCGGCAGGCGCGGTCGCTCGGCGACGCCGGTTTCGAGACCTATCAGGCGAAGGGGATCTCGTGGGACGCCGTGCTGGCGAGGCTCCTCGCTTGAGGATCGCGTATTTCGGTCCGCTGCCGCCCCGCGTGGGTAGGGACGCGCCGTACGGAGAGCGCCTGCTCGCGGAGCTCGCGGAGCGCGCGGAGATCGGAGTCTTCATCGAGGGAGCGGCGCCGAGCCGCTCGATCACCGAGCGGTGCCGGGTCTACGACCTCACGCGGGTTCACTATCGAAACGTTCTTTTCGAGTACGATGTCGTCATCTATTCGGTCCCGGGCGAGCCGATCGACGGCGCGTGGCGCTCGGCGCTCGGCGAGTGGCCCGGCGTCGTGGTGATTCACGAAGCGGACCTCGAGACATTGCTCTCGCGGGAGCCGGACCTGCGCCGGCCGATCCTCGAGACCGCGGCCGCGTTGGTGGTCCATTCGCCTGCCCTCGCCGAGTGGCTGCGGAGCGAGTCCGCCGCGATGCCCGTCTTCTTGCTCGAACCGCCGGCCGATGGCGGGTTCGACACGCTCGCGTCCGCGCTGCTGGACGTCTGCCGCGATGCCCTGGAGCGAGGCGCCCGCTGGCTCGAGCCGCTTCTAGAAACCGCGTGCGCCGAGATTCCCGGGTTCATTCCAGGCGAGCGTCGGGCTCCGTGGCGTGCGGAGGTCGAAGAGCTCGCGCGGCTCGTCGATCGAGGCCTGGAGACGGAGCGGGGAGTGGGGACGTTGCGGCATTAACGGAATAACTCAACCGCGCATCGGGCATTCATCTACGCAACGGATTTATTCCGTTAATGCCGCAACGTCCCCACTCCCACCCCGGGACAAGGATCCGCGGCGCCCTTTCAGTAGCGAGTAGCTTTCCCTGCCGCAGCCGCCGCGACGATCATGAAGTCCGCGGAATCACGTGCAGCGACTGCGGTGAGAATGCAACACGGACCGGCCTTCCGGGGTGGAGCCCGAGGCTCGTGGCGACCAGCCTCGTCGTCAGCGCGGTCACCGCGACGCCGCAATCGACGGTGACGCGCACCTCGGCTCCCCAAAAGGCGAAGCTCTTCACGACGCCCGCAATCACGTTCCACGCTGCGGGGGGCCGAACGCCTTCGTCTGCGAGGAGGGACACGTCCTCCGCGCGCAAGCAGACCCACACGTTCACGCCGGGCTCTGCGTGGGCGGCGGCGGCCACGTGCAACGCTCCGACCGCGATCGTCGTCGCTCCTGGAGCGGTCGAGAGAGTCCGACCCGCCAGCAACGTCTCGACGCCGACGAAACGGGCGACGGCCTCGCTTGCCGGCCGCCGGGCGACCTCCTCGGAGGAGCCGATCTGCGCGACGGCGCCGTCGAGGAGGACGGCGACCCGATTGCCGAGGGCGAACGCCTCGTCGCGGTCGTGCGTGACGAAGACCGTGGTCGTGTGGGTTTCGGAAAGGAGCTCCTGAAGCTCGGCGACGAGCGCCAGCCGGCTCGGCGGATCGAGCGCCGCGAACGGCTCGTCCAGAAGGAGGATCTCGGGACGCAGGACGAACGCGCGCGCTAGGCTCGCGCGCTGGGCCTCTCCGCCCGAGAGGCGATGAGCGGGGCGGTTCGCCAGGTGCGCAATGCCGAGTCGCGCGAGCCACTCTTCGACGCGCCGCTTGCGCTCCGCGCGGCCGACGCCGCGCAGCTTGAGCCCGAGCGCGACGTTGCCGGAAACGCTCGTCCGGCAAAGCAACGGGTCCTGAAACACGATTGCCATCCGCCGACGGAGCGCGAGCAGCTGCGAGTGATCGCGCCCGACCGGTTCGCCGCGGAACCAGAGCTCGCCTCGCGTCGGCGCCTCGAGCAGGCCGAGCACTCGGAGAAGGGTCGACTTTCCCGCACCGTTGGGGCCGACGACGCTGAGCGTTTCGCCGTGCTCGACGGCCAACTCCCGGAGATCGAGGATCCGTCTGCGGCGCTCGTCGACCGAGACCCCCCGCGCCAGCAGTGCGGGCTCGCTGGGAGGCTGCGCCACAGATCGCTCCCGCTGGTCGCGATCAAGGGCAATCCCGCATCCTGCCGAGCGAGGAGCATGCGTCACGGATCGCTCCCGCTGGTCGCGATCAAAGGCAATCCCGCATCCTGCCGGCTAGGAGCATGCGTCACGGATCGCTCCCGTTGGTCGCGATCAAGGGCAATCCTGCATCCTGCCGGCTAGCGTCCGCGCTCACCCCCGCGTCGCCCTCTGTTGGATGAGCGTCAGGGCCAGGTTGATGACGAACGAGATGCCGAGGAGGATCAGACTGAGCGCGATCGCCACGTCGAAGTTGCCCTTGCTGGTCTCGAGCACGGTCGCCGTTGTGAGGACCCGGGTGTGGTGCAGAATGTTGCCGCCAACCATCAGGGACGCACCGACCTCGGAGATCACGGCGCCGAATCCCGCCATGACCGCGGCCAGCAACGGCAGGCGCGCCTCACGGAGCAGCAGCACCAGGAGCTGCGCGCGCGAGGCGCCGAGGCCGAGGAGCTGCAGCGATAGGCGCGGATCGATCTGTTGAACCGCCGCGATCGTCAGGCCGACGACCACGGGAAGCGCGAGGATGAGCTGCGCGACGACGATCGCCGCAGGGGTATACAGGAGCTCGAGAAAGCCGAAGGGGCCGCTTCGCCAGAGGAAGATGGTCACGAAGAGCCCGACGACGACCGGCGGCAATCCCATTCCCGTGTTGACGAGACTGACGATCAGGTTCCTGCCCGGGAACGGCTTGAGACCGATCCAGACGCCGAAAGGCACGCCGACGATGAGCGCGAGGAGCGTCGCCAACGCCGATACCTCGAGCGAGAGCCAGGCGATCTCGATCACCTCGGGATCAGCGCTGGCGATCAGCCGTGCGGCTTGTTCGAGGCCTTGGAAAAGGAGGTTCATCGGTTGCCGGCTACCGGCGACCGGCTTCCGGCCAGAGGATCTGCGGCGCCTCTTCTGTAGTCGGTGGCCGGTAGTCGGCAGCCGCCAACCGATGACCAGCCCTTCTCACTCCCCGGCCTCCGCTGTCCCGGCGTCAGGGAAGAACAAAGGCTCGCCGAATTTTTCTCGCCCGAAGCCGCGGATCGCGTCCTGCGCCTCCGTTGAGACCATGAAATCGGCGAAGGCCTTGGCGCCCGACTGGTTCACCTTCGGGAACTTCGCCGGGTTGACGAGCATGATGTGGTAGACGTTGCGCAACGCGGGATCGCCCTGCGAGAGGATGTCGAGCTCGACGGTCTTTCGCTGCGCGACATACGTGCCGCGGTCCGAGAGCGTGTAGGCCCGCTTCTCGGACGCGAGCCGCAGCGTCGCGCCCATTCCCTGGCCCGCCTCGAGGTACCAGGGCGCACCCTTGGGATCGATGCCCGAAGCCTTCCAGAGCTTCTTTTCGAGGATGTCGGTCCCGGAGTCGTCTCCGCGCGAGACGAAGGTGGCCTTGGCGCCGGCGATCTTCTCGAGGACGACGACCGCTTGGTTGCTCCCCCGGACGTGTGCCCGGTCGGCCGATGGACCGACGAAGACGAAGTCGTTGTGCATGACGATGCGCCGATCGACCATCGATCCGTCGGCGACGTACTTCTTCTCGAGCTCGGGCGCGTGGCAGAGGATCACGTCCGCCTCGCCGCGCGCGCCGAGCGCGAGCGCCTGACCGGTGCCGATCGCGATCGTCTTCACGTGAATACCGGTCTTCTTCTCGAACATCGGCACGAGCATGTCGAGAAGGCCCGAGTCCTGGGTGCTGGTAGTCGTTGCCAGAATGATCGATCGTTCGTCTGCGGCGCGGGTAGGGGCGGCCAAGGACAAGACGGCCAAGCCGAGGATGAGAAGTCGCCGTAGTTTCATGTCGCCGCATCTTTCAGGCAAACTGGCTCCGCTTCAACCTTTCACTGAGCGAATACGGTAGGAAGTCACGTTCTCGCACGAACATATCAGATACGAAGCACCGTCCCCCTCGCGCGTTGTGGTTACGACCCCGAGGCTGCGCTGAAACACAGGAGACGCGACCATGCCCTCCCCGAACGACTTGGAGCAGCGCCTCGCCTCCGCGCAAGCGACGGTGGGAGTGATCGGGCTCGGATACGTCGGTTTGCCGCTGGCGTTGACGATGGCGGAGGCGGGCAAGCGGGCGGTGGGGTTCGACGTGGATCGAGCGAAGGTGGACAAGCTTTGTGCTGGCGAGAGCTACATCCGCCACATCGCGCCCGAGCGGGTCCGTCGCCGCCTCAGCACCGCGCGCAGCGTGCGGGAGCTGTGCAACGACGCTGGGTCGGGATTCTTTGCCACGACGGATTTCAGCGCTTTGGTCAATTGCGACGCGATCGTGATCTGCGTGCCGACGCCGCTCAGCGAGGGGCGGGAGCCGGACCTTGGGTACGTGAGCGGCACGGCGGAAACGATCGCGAAGTACCTGCGACGGGGGCAGCTGGTGGTGCTGGAGAGCACGACGTATCCGGGCACTACGGACGAGCTGGTGCGGCCGATCCTGGAGCGGGGAGGGCTACGGGTGGGAGAGGACTTCCACCTGGCATTCTCCCCCGAGCGGGAGGACCCTGGGAACCCGCATTACACCACGCGCACGATCCCCAAGCTGGTGGGCGGGGTGACGGGGAGGTGCGGGGAGGTGGCAGCGGCGCTGTACAGGAGCTTTCTTCGCGAGGTGGTGGTGGTGTCGAGCGCGCGGGTGGCCGAGGCGGCGAAGCTGCTGGAGAACATCTATCGGTCGGTGAACATCGCGCTGGTCAACGAGTTGAAGATGCTGTTCGAGCGGATGGGGATCGACGTGTGGGAGGTGATCGGGGCGGCGGCGACCAAGCCGTTCGGCTTCACGCCGTTTTACCCGGGGCCTGGGCTTGGGGGGCACTGCATCCCGATCGATCCGTTCTACCTGACGTGGAAGGCGCGGCACTACGATTTTTCGACGCGGTTCATCGAGCTGGCGGGGGAGGTGAACACGGCGATGCCGTACTGGGTGGTGGAGCGTGCGGCCGAGGCGCTCTCGGAGCGTGGGCGGGCGATCAAGGGGGCGAAGGTGCTGGTGTTGGGGGTGGCGTACAAGAAGGACGTGGATGATCTGCGGGAGTCGCCGTCGCTGAAGGTGATCGAGATTCTGGAGTCGCGCGGGGCGCAGGTGAGCTACAACGATCCGTACGTGCCGTCGCTGCGGGCGCGCAAGCTACGGCACTACGAGACCTTCGAGCTGGACTCGGTGGAGCTGACCGAAGGGGTGGTGGCCGGGGTGGACTGCGTGCTGATCGCCACCGATCATGGCGCCTACGACTACGACTGGATCGTGCGCAACGCCCGCTTGGTGGTCGATACCCGTAACGCCACCCGCGACGTCGCTTTCCACCGCGACAAGATCGTCAAGGCGTGAGCCTCCGAGATCGCGTCTCGGCGTGGACGCCGGCCGTCGTCTGGGCCTTGGTCATCTTCTTCATGTCGACCGAAGAGATGTCCGCTGCGCGCACGCAGATTTGGCTCGAGCCGATCGTCCGGTTCTTCTTGCCCTCGCTGCCCGAGGCGACCTTCGACGTTTTCCATGCGGTCGTCCGCAAGCTCGCGCACGTCGCCGAATACTTCGTCTTGACGCTGCTCGTCGATCGAGGGTGGCGCCGGGGGTCGATGCTCTCGCCGGCACGCTCGCCGCTCGCCGCCTTCGTCGTGGCCGCCCTCTTCTCGCTGACCGACGAAGCCCATCAGATCTTCGTCCCCGAGCGAACCGCAACGCTGCTCGATTGCGGTTGGGACTCTCTCGGTGCCGTGCTCGGCGCTCGACTCGCGGGTTGGCGGACGTATCTCTGATCGCCTGTTCGCCGACAGCCGATCGGCGTTCGTCAGTGCTTGAGCGCTTCGAGGAAGCGTTCTGCGTCGAGCGCCGCCATGCAACCGGTCCCCGCGGCGGTCACGGCCTGGCGGTAGCTCGGGTCTTGCGCATCGCCGCAGGCGAACACTCCGGGCACGCTCGTGACCGTCGTCTTACCCTGGGTAAGGATGTAGCCCCGCTCGTCCATCTCGAGCTGACCGCGGAAGAGCTGCGTGTTGGGCTCGTGGCCGATGGCGATGAAGACTCCGTCGCAGCGAACCTCGCGTTTCGCGCCGCTCTCGGTGTCGATCAAACGCGCGCCGATCACGCCGCCCTTCTGCGCGTCTCCGAAGACCTCCTCGATGGTAGAGTTCCAAATGAACTCGATCCGCGGGTTTCGCCGCGCGCGTTCCTGCATGATCTTCGAGGCGCGGAGCTCGGCACGACGGTGAACGACCGTCACCTTGGTGGCGAACTTCGTGAGGAAGTTCGCTTCTTCCATTGCCGTGTCGCCGCCGCCGACCACCAAGACCTCTTTGTCCTTGAAGAAGAAGCCATCGCAGGTAGCGCAGGCCGAGACTCCGTAGCCCATCAGCCGCTTCTCCGATTCCAATCCGAGCAGCTTGGCCGAAGCGCCGGTCGAGATGATCAACGTCTCGGCTCGCAACGTGCCCTCGCCGAGCACGACATGAAAGGGCCGCTTGGCGAGCTCCACTCGAGACACGTCGCCGGATTCGAACCGTGTGCCGAAGCGTTCGGCCTGCTTGCGAAAGAGCTCCATCATTTCGGGGCCGAGCAGTCCCTCGGGGAAGCCGGGATAGTTCTCGACTTCGGTGGTGATCGTCAGCTGGCCACCGGGTTGCGAGCCCGACACGACCAGCGGCTCGAGCTTCGCGCGCGATGCATAGAGCGCCGCCGTGAGGCCCGCCGGTCCCGAGCCGAGGATCACCACGTCCCAGTCGCGCTTGTCCGCCGCCATCGCTCCTCTATAAGGTATGGCGTCGGCGATGCAAAGTGACGTAAGGCGGCGGATCGAGCGGCGACGCGGTTGACCCGAACGGCCCGCAAACGCACGAGCGCGACGTCCAAGGCGCTCAGTCACCTCGACGCGCGCGGCCGGGCGCGGATGGTCGACGTCGGCGCCAAGGCGGTGACCTCACGCGAAGCAATCGCTCGTGGTGAGGTCAAGATGCGCGCCGCGACGCTCCGGGCGATCTCGACCGGCCGGACGAAGAAGGGCGACGTGCTTGCCGTGGCGCGCGTCGCAGGGATCCTCGCCGCCAAGCGCACGCATGAGCTCATTCCTCTCTGTCATCCGCTTCCCATTCACTCGATCGCCGTCGACCTCGACGCGAACCGAGCGCGCTCGACGATCGAAGTCGAGGCGCGGGTGCGCGTCGAGGCGAAGACCGGAGTCGAGATGGAGGCGTTGACCGCCGTCGCAGTCGCGTGCCTGACGATCTACGACATGACCAAAGCGATCGATCGCGGCATGACGATCGGGCGGATTCGCCTTCTCCGCAAGAGCGGGGGGAAGAGCGGGACGTGGGAAAGACGGACCGCTACCGGCTAGCGGCTACCGCAAAGACACCGCGAATCTTTGCCGGTAGTCGGTAGCCAGTCTTCACCCATTCACCCTACCGTCCGTTCGCGGCGCACGGGGCCGCGGCTGCGTGGAGCAACAAGATTCTTCGAACTTCCTCGATGGTCTCCGGCTTCGATTGGGTCGAGTGGTCGGAGCGCACGACCTTCTCCGACTCGACGCCGTCGATGTGCGCGCTCGAGTACTCGACGACGCCGTCGTTGCCCGTCTCGATCGGACCGTCGCCCTTCACCGGGATGATCGAGTGCGCAGCGACCCCCGGAGCGATCGGGATCCCGGAGAGCGTGCGCACGAAGCGGTGCCGGGGATCCATGTTGTCGAGCGCCGTGACGCTGCCGAGGTCCGCTACGAAGATGTCCGGATGGGCCGTCACGAGGCCCTTGGTCAGCTGCGTGACGCGCAGTGGGAGGGTCACCAGACTGGCGAACAGCCGACGAACGATCTGACGTGAGGCGAGAAAGCTCCCCCGGTGCGGCGTGGCGATGAAGACGACGCGTCGCACGAACGGCAGAGGCTTCACGAACATCGCCTGCTGAACTAGCGTGCGCTGCGCGTCATCCATCTGCACCTCGTCGAAGGGACGCTTGCTGACGGCGCGCCAGAAACGATCCTCGCTTTCCACGACTGTCATCTTCGCCAGCAGGCCTCCCTGGCTGTGGCCGATCACGACCATGTCTCGAAGACACGCGTCCCGACCCGATGGGTCGATTGCGGCGACGGCTTCGCTCAGCTTGGTCCGCAGCAGATACGAGGAATAGAGGATCGGATTGCCGGAGTTGTAGAAAAAGAACCACGGCTCGTACCGGCCGTGGATGCGCGGGTCGTTGTCGAGGACGTTCACCATCTCCGCCCAGCGCCCCGGGCTCGAGTTGGTTCCGTGGACGAAGACGACGGGAATCCGGCCCGGCCGATGAGGTCGGACCGCGATCAAGCGGCCGTCCGCCAGCTGTGTCGTGAAAGTGCCGAGGAATATCTTGAGCTCCTCTTTCCAGATCGGCGAATCGGCGAGCATGGCCGCGAGCGTGGCCGTCTGCTCGCGCTCGAGCGGGACGCGCTGCCCCGCGATCAGCAGCGTCTCGGGATCGGGGTCGGAGTGGAGCTCGAGCTTGGCGTGCACGTGGCCGGCTGCGATCTGCTGGCGGGCGTCGTCAACGAGCAGCACCGCGGTTGTCGGAATCTTCAGCCGCGGCGCGATGAACTCGGCCGAGTTGTCGGGGTCCTCCACGGCGGCATCGGCCGCGAGCGGCGCGCCGATTCCCGGAGTGCGGAAGCGGCTGCTGAGACCATGCACCTCGAGATCCGCCACGGGGATGAAGTTACGGAGGCGCCGGCCGTTCCAGTCGAGGCTCGACTCGTCGAACTCGACGTCGAGCTGGCCGAAGGGGAGGGAAAACTCGCCCCGGCGTAGTTCGACCGTCTTGCCGTCGGCGGAGGAAAAGCCTTCGGTGATACCGCGGTTGTAGAGATCGGCGCCGGTCCGCCAGCGCGGATCGAACGGATCAGGCGGCTCGCCCGTGAAGAGGTAGGTCCAGGCGTAGACCGCCGCGGCGCGGTGCCACGAGTGGTCGCCGCTTCGCTCGGCGTGCAGGAACGATAGCTCGGCGAGCGCGAAATAGACGTCGTTCTCTCCGCTTGCGAGCGCAAAGTCGCGGAGCTTGGCGAGCGCTTGCACCGGCTCCGAGTCGAACGTCTCGACGAGGTTCAAGCGGTCCAGAGTGTTCTTGGTCGCGACGCTTGGCTCACCGACTGTGAGCACGTTCGCGGTGAGATAGCGGTGTACGGTGCGTGGATCTGCGCGCGTCACGCCGACCGGAACGCCGACACAACCGTCGACGAACACGAGCGCCGCAAGGAACACGCATCCTTGCAGCAGTCGGCGGATGCCGCGAACGCACAGGGTCATCGCGATCTTTCGAAGAAGTAGGGAGGAGTCGGACTATGTAGGTATGACAGCATGATACCAAGCCGATGTATATGGGGTCGGAGCCGCTCACGCCTCCGAGATGCGGCATTGCGTATGGTCGGCCGGAGGCGATATGTGCGTACTTCCCGGTATCGGGAACCACTATGCAGCTTTTGTCGCACATCTGGGGAAAAAGTCATCTGCAATCCGGGCGCCTCAGCGTCGTGGCACGGCTTCCGGGCGCAGTCTCATCATCGCCATCGGCGAAGGGCCGCGTGGTTGGATGAACCGTTTCGAAGGCCAACGAGGAGCCCATGCCGAACGCGAGCAGAATCTATCCGATCTTCTCCACTCCGTCGTTCCTGCGTGATTACCAGCCGTCGCCGGTAAAGAAGCCTCGCTTCGACGAGCTCCTCCGCAATTTCGTCGCGAGCCTCGATACGGCGGATTCCGCCCACCGCTGGGTAGACGAAGCCCTACGAGCGGTCGGCGAGTGCATCGCCGTCGACCGGGTCGAGGTGTTCAGCGCAGCCTTCAACGGTAGTCTCCGGGCGCCGGCGCACAGTTGGGCTGCGGAGGGAGGTGAGTTGCGCCTCGCCCTCGAGCGTAGCGACCAGTTTCCTTGGCTGGCCGCGCGGGTCCGCGATGGGCATACCATCTGCTTCACGAGCCCTGGAGAGCTCGACGAAGGCGCCACTGTCGAACGCGACTGGTGCGAGCGACAAGGGATCGCGTCGGCTCTCGTCATTCCGTTTCGCGCGGGGAGCGAGCTCAGCGTGCTCTGCTTGACGAGCGGGCGCTCGCGCGGGTGGCCGGAGCGCGGTCTCGAACGGATCCGCGCGGTCGCGGGAGCGATTGCCGCCGCCCTGGCATTCGCCCGCTCCCAGCGCGCGCTCACTGAGTCGCTGGCCGAGAGCGGGCGACTTCGTGACCAGCTCGCCGCCGAGAGTGTTCCGCGTCCCGAGCCGGATACGGAGTCTCCACATCGAAACATCGTCGGACGCAGCGCGGCGATACGCCGCGCGCTCGGTCAAGCCGAGCAGGTGGCGTCGACCGCTTCCTCCGTGCTGCTCCTCGGAGAGACGGGGACCGGAAAGGAGCTCTTGGCGCGCGCGATTCACGATCTCAGCGAACGCCGTGCGCGGCGGATGGTCAAGGTCAACTGCGCGGCGCTGCCCCCGACGCTCATCGAAGCCGAGCTTTTCGGCCGCGAGCGGGGCGCCTACACGGGCGCGCTGTCGCGGCAGGATGGCCGTTTCGAGATCGCCGACGGGTCGACGATCTTCCTCGACGAGATCGCCGATCTCGCCCCGGAGGTGCAGGTCAAGCTGCTCCGCGTGCTGCAGGAAGGAGATTTCGAACGAATCGGCAGCACTCAAACCCGGCACGTCGACGTGCGCGTGATCGCCGCGACCAATTGCGATGTGGCCAAGGCCGTTCGGGAACGCCGCTTTCGCGAGGATCTCTACTACCGCCTGAACGTCTTTCCGATTCGGCTGCCCGCGCTGCGCGAACGGCGCGAGGACATCCCCCTGCTCGTCTGGGCGTTCGTGCAAGAGTTCGCGAAGAGCCTCGGCCGCTCCGTCGAGTCGATCCGGCGCGGCACGATGGAAGCGCTGCAGTCCTATTCTTGGCCGGGCAACGTGCGAGAACTGCGCAACGTGGTCGAGCGCGCGATGATCCTCCACCGCGGCCCGAGGCTGCGCATCGACATGCCGGAAACCGAACGGGCCGACGCTTCTCACGGTCTAAAGCTCGAAGAGGTCGAGCGGCGCCACGTGGTGACGGTGCTGGAGATGAGCGGCTGGCGGATCCGCGGCAAAAACGGTGCTGCCGAGATGCTCGGCCTGAAGCCGACCACGCTCGAATCGCGTCTCGAGAAGCTCGGCATTCGCCGCCCGCCCGCCGCCGCGCTTCCCGCTTGAGGTGACGATCGCCCCCGCGCGGGATGTGATCGCAGAGAGACGATACGGCCGTGCGCTCGTCGCCCTCGAGTGATCGGCGCTCGTGCGGGACGCGACGCGGTCGACAACTCGACGGCGTAGCGCATTTCATAGCCGTCAGGCGGTCCTCGGGATATCGTATCGGCGAGGAGACCATCATGTCGGACGAGCGAATCAGCCGGTTGCGCGTGCCCGAGGAGCAGGGACTACCCGAGGACATCCGCGAGTTGTACGCCCAGAGCCGCGAGAAACCTGGATTCGTGCCGAACGTATTCCGCGCCGCGAGCCTCCGCCCCGAGCAGTTGCGCGGCTTCATCGCACTGCACCAGTCGATCATGGAGTGCGACTCCGGCCTCTCCAAAGCCGAGCGCGAGATGATCGCCGTGGCGGTCTCGGCCGAGAACGGCTGCTTCTACTGCCTGGTCGCGCACGGCGCGATCCTGCGCGTCCGCAGCAAAGACCCCGCTCTGGCCGATACGATTGCCGCCAACTATCGCGCGGCCGACTTGACGCCGCGACAGCGCGCGATGCTCGACTTCGCGGTCAAGATCACCCGAGCATCGGACCGCTGCGACGACCGGGACATCGCCGGCCTGCGCGCCGAAGGCTTCAGCGACGAGGACATCATGGACATCATCCAGACCGCCGCATTCTTCAACTACAGCAACCGTTTCGCCAGCGCGATCGGGCTGCGCCCGAACCGCGAGTTCTTCGCGCTGGCCCGGAGCTAGCAGAGACCGAGCGCTCCGGTGAGGCCTTGGCGACGAATCCTCCTTTGCGCCGTAGCCTTCGTGGTGATTGCAGGGGTCACCGCATGGTGCTCGCTCGCTCTCTATCTCGGCCCACTGCAAGCCAGCGGAGCAGCGATCACGATGGCCATCGTCGGCGCGTTGGCAGCCGGTAGTGTGTTCGTTCCACGCGCACGGCGCGTGGTGATGTCGGCTTTCGTCCTCGCGCTCGCTTGCTTCGCGCTCGCCTGGTCGACCGTGAAACCGTCGAACGACCGTGATTGGCAACCGGACGTCGCCGTACTCCCGTACGCGACCTTCGAAGGCGACCTCGTCACGGTGCACGACATCCGCGACTTCGACTATCGCACCGAGACGGACTTCACGCCCCGCTACTACGACAAGACGTTCGACCTGCGCGAGCTCGACTCGGTGGATCTCATCACCTGCTACTGGATGGGAGAAGCGATCGCGCACGTGATGGTGAGCTTCGGCTTCGCGGACCGCGACTTCCTCGCCGTATCGATCGAGACGCGGAAGGAGCGTGGCGAGAGCTACTCGACGCTTGCGGGCTTCTTCCGGCAGTACGAGCTCGTCTACATCGTCGGCGACGAGCGTGACCTCATCCGTCTACGCACGAACTATCGGAAAGACCCGCCAGAAGAGGTCTACCTCTTCCGCACCAACGCTCCCAAAGAGAACGCGCGCCGTCTTTTCCTCGACTACTTCAAGACGATCAACTCGCTCCGCACAGAACCCCAGTTTTACAACACGCTCACGACGAACTGCACGACGAACGTGATCATGCACACCCGGGTGAATCCCGGGGGCGGCCACTACTCGTGGAAGGTGCTCCTGAGCGGCTACGCTCCGCAGTACGCCTACGAGCGCGGCCGGCTCGACCAGCGGGTACCGTTCGAGGAGTTGAAGCGTCGCTCGCATGTCAACGAAGCCGCCCGGGCGGCCGGAGAGGCGCCGGACTTCTCGCAACGGATCCGCGCGGATTTGCCTCGCCCGCCCACTGCGGCACGATGACCGGGAACGGGCTCGGGCTGTTGCTCATGGCGGTCGCTCCGTTGGGAATCGAAGGGAGAGTCCGTGTCTCAAGGCCCTCCGCGAAGACACAAACGTTGCCCCCTGTTCCGGTTGCGACATGTCTCCGAAATATCGGAGACGACCGATTCGTGATCGACCGGCCTTGGCCGCGAGAGGTTTCCCGAACCGCGTTCGAACTCGTTCCACTCGCGTGCTTGACGTCTGCATGGTACTGCGCACCGACTCCGTGGCCCTGAATCGAATTCTGCCTTTCGCCCGGACATTCGTGATCCTATCGGCGCTCGCGTGCGAGACAGCGGGAGGTGGAACACCGTCTCCCCTCGCCCGCTACGTCGGAAGGACCGCCTGCGCGGGCTGTCACGCGGCGGAGACGAGAGCGTGGCAGGGATCGCATCACGACCTCGCGATGCAGGAGGCCAGCGCCGCGACGGTGCTCGGCGACTTTCGCAACACGACGTTTCGCTACGGCGCCGTCGTCTCGCGCTTCTTTCGGAGACAGGGTCGCTTCTGGGTGCTCACAGACGGCCCGGACGGCAAGCTGCACGACTACGAGGTGAAGTACACCTTTGGCGTCGATCCGCTGCAGCAGTACTTGATCGAGCTCCCGGGCGGCCGTCTACAGGCGCTATCGATTGCCTGGGACACCCGCCCCAAGACGAAGGGCGGCCAGCGCTGGTTCCACCTCTACCCGAACGAGACGATCGATTTCCGCGACGAGCTCCACTGGACCGGCATCAACCAGAACTGGAACTCGATGTGCGCCGAGTGCCATTCGACCGATGTTCGCAAGGACTACGATCCGGCGCACTCGCACGTACAAGACGACGTGGTCGGAAATCGACGTCTCGTGCGAGGCGTGCCACGGGCCCGGCTCGCGGCACGTCGCGTGGGCAAAGCGCGAGCCCGGCTGGGAGGCCATGGACCCTCACAACATGGGTCTCGAGATCCTGCTCGACGAGCGCAAGGGAATCGGCTGGGGACGCGACCCGCAGTCGGACAATCCGCGCCGAAGCGCCGAGCGCCGCACCGAGAAGGAGATCCAGCTCTGCGCTCGTTGTCACTCGCGCCGGAGCGAGTTTTCCGAGGACTACCAGTACGGCCGGCCGCTCGTGGACACCCATCTGCCCGCGCTCCTCGCTCCCGCGCTCTATCACGCTGACGGGCAGATCGACGGCGAGGTCTACGAGTATGGCTCGTTCGTGCAGAGCCGGATGTACCGCGCTGGGGTGACCTGCAGCGACTGCCACGATCCGCACAGTCTCGCCTTGCGCGCGCCGGGAAATGGCGTTTGCTTTCAATGTCATGCGACGGAGAAGTACGAGACGCCGAAGCATCATTTTCACCCGGCGGGGTCGGCCGGCGCGAGCTGCATCGCCTGCCACATGCCGACCAAGACGTACATGATCGTAGACCCCCGACACGATCACAGCCTGAGGATCCCCCGGCCCGACTTGTCGGCGCGGCTCGGGACGCCGAACGCATGCACGAGCTGCCATGCCGACAAGTCTGCGCAGTGGGCGGCAAGCAAGGTTCGCGAGTGGTATGGCCACGACCCGACCGGCTATCAGCGCTTCGCCGATCCGCTCCATGCAGCGAGGACGCGCGC
Source organism: uncultured delta proteobacterium (assembly GCA_963712515.1). Lineage (GTDB taxonomy): Bacteria > Desulfobacterota > Binatia > JACPRU01 > JACPRU01 > CAVQIG01. Next base: position 311,008 of record CAVQIG010000009.1, on the reverse strand, counting down.
CGCCGACGCCGAGCCGCGACTGCGTTCGCTGCTCGGCGATGCCGGGCAGCCCGCGATCGCTCGGGGAAGCGCGGCGATGGCGATCGCCGAGTGGCCGAGCTCGTCGTCTCGCCAGGAGTTGGTCAAGGCGCTCGCCGATCCCGACCCGCTCGTGCGCATCGGCGCGCTCGAAGCGCTCGAGCCGCTACCTCTCAAAGAACGCTGGGAGCTGGCGGGCCGTCTGCTCGACGACTCGGCGCGGGTAGTGCGCGTGCTCGCCGCGGGTCTGCTTGCCGCGACGCCCGTCGACGCCATCTCGGGAAACGACCGCGCCGCGCTCGACCGCGCGGTCGACGAGTACGTGGCGGTGCAGGCTCTGAACGCCGATCAGCCATCCGCGCACGTGAATCTCGGCAACATCTACGCCGCCCGCGGCGAGGCCGCGAAGGCGGAAGCGTCCTATCGCACCGCGCTCGAGCTCGATCCCGGCTGGGCCCCGGCCTACGTGAACCTCGCGGACCTGATGCGTCAAACCGATCGTGACGCGGAAGGCGAGAAGATCCTCCGTGCCGGTCTCGCCCGTCGTCCGGGCGATGCATCGCTCCATCACAGCCTCGGGCTCTTGCTCGTGCGCAGGAAGGACCTGCTGGCCGCGCTGGCCTCGCTGAAGCGCGCCGCCGAGCTCGCTCCGGACGACCCGCGCTTCGCGTACGTCTATGCCGTCGGCCTTCGGAGCACGGGACAGAACCGCGAGGCGCTGGCCGTGGTCGAGGCGGCGCTCCAGCGTGCCCCGGGGGATCGCTCGCTCGCCGATCTCCACGCCGAATTGGCAGGCGCTTCGTCGGCGCGCTGACGCTCACGGCCTCCGGAGCCTCCGAAATGACGGAGCTGCCCCCGGTAAATCGGAGGTAACTGGACCCTCGTTCAGCGTTCGGGCGGAGCTCAGACCGTAGGAATCCTGAATTTTCGTGAAAATGACGCGCCCTCGGAGGACTCCTCTCTGCTGGCACGGTTTCTGATCTATGAAGCCGCAAGAGCGCACCAGTGAGGGAAGCAGGGATGGTGCTGGTCACGATAAGCATTACCGCGTCCGCGAGAGGGCGACGTGAGATCTTGCGAGCCCTTCGCGTGCTCGCCCCGCCGACCCGCGCCCGACCTGGCTGCCTGGGAGTTCGGCTCCTTCAGGGGGTGGACAATCGCAACGCGATTACATGGATCGAGGAATGGGATTCCGAAGACGCGTTGAAGCGGCACATGCGCTCCGATGAGTACCGGACGCTGCTCGCGGTCGTGGACATGTCGATTCGAGAGCCGGAAGTCCGCTTTCACACGATCGCCAAGACCGCAGGCATGGAGCTGATCGCCGCCTGTCGGAGCTGCAAATGAACCGGAGGACAAGACCATGAGACGAAATCCAGCCGCTCGGATCGCGATCGCGCTCGCTCTGGCGGTGGCGCCTGCTCTGGCCAAGGACTTCTACATCTACCCGCAGAAAGGGCAGTCTGCGGATCAGCAAGAGAAGGACGAGTTCGAGTGCTTCAAGTGGGCGAAGCAGCAGTCGGGCTTCGACCCGCTGAACGCACCCTCGAGCACGACCACCACCACTGCCCCGTCCCCCCCAGTCACCGAGGGAGGATTGGTCAGGGGTGGCGCTCGCGGGGCGGCAGTCGGCGCGATCGGTGGAGCCATCGCCGGAGACGCCGGCAAGGGAGCCGCGATCGGTGCCGGTACGGGCGCGGCGGTTGGTGCGATCCGCCGGCGCGATGCGGAGCGGAAGCAGCAGGCGCAACAGCAATACAGTAAGCAGCAAAGCACGAGCGCGACGTCGACAGCTCGCTCGAACTTCAACCGCGCCTACAGCGCCTGCATGGAGGGCCGCGGCTACACCGTGAAATAGCCGCAGAGGTGGCCTCGACGATTCGCAGCCAAACGGGGCGATCCTGTATCGCTCAGCTCGGTGGAAGGAACGACAACGGCCAGGTGACGACGACGGTGCCGGTCGGCGCGGGGGTATAGCGCCAGCCACGGATCTGGTTCAGCACCTCCTCCTCGAAGGAAGGATCGCGCAGCTGGCTCGAAAGCATCGCTACCTCACCGACGGCGCCGCTGCCGAGAATCTCGTAACGAACCACTATGACGCCGCGCACCGCGGCGTCGTTTCGGAGCGCGTTGTTGTATGCCAGGCGAAGCCGAGCGAGATAGCGCTGCGTCGCCTCCCAGATCGAGGTGTAGCTGCGACCTGCGCCTCCAGCGCCGGCGCCCGAGACCGAGAAGCCACCCCGTCCCGTACCGCCGCCTCCCGTTCCCCCACCTCCGGTGCTCGAAGGCCATCCGCTGCCACCGCCACCGGGACCGGGTAGCACGACCGGTGCGACGCCGGCTCCGAGGTTCCGCGATCCCTGCGGATCCGCGGCCGCGACCGACCGCTGCTTCGGTGCTGGATCGCGCCGTGCCGGGCGTAACGGGCGGTGCGCCTTCTTTCGGCGCCTCGCGCAGCGCGACACTCGGCTGCGCGCTCTCGGGTACCTGAGGCGTTGGTGCCGGGCCCGACTTCTTGAGCGCCGGGGGCAAGCTCTTCTCCTCGACTCGCCGCTCCATGCGAGTCGCCTTTGGAGCAGGATGAGAGCGGACGACCAGATTGACGTGCGGAGCTTCGACCTTCGGAGCGGGCGGCGCCTCGATGAGGAGCACCTCCTTTGCAGGCGGTCCCGCCGGTCCCGGCTCGGCGCTCCTCTCACCCGGCGGGGGAGAGGCGAGTCCCTCCGCTCCCTCGAAGATCGAGATCTCGAGCGGCGGAGACGGCACCTCGCGGCGAATCGACAGGAGGATGAGGACTGCGAACGTCAGGTGCAGTAGCAGCGAAATCGAGAACGCGAGCGTGTGACGCGGAGTCGGGCTTTCGGCACCAAAGATCAGAGTTGCGGCAGACACCTCGGCACGTCGCTTGGAGCGTGCGTCACGGATCGTTTCCGTTGGCCGCGATACCAACTTTGTGCGCGCTCCCGTTGGTCGCGTGGCGTGTGTTTAGTGTAGATCCTACCACGCTAGCCCTTGCGGACCATCTCGACGGAGATCGCGAACTTCTTCACGCCGCCCGAGCGCACCAGGTCGAGAAGGCGGACGACATCGCCGTAAGGCACCTTCTTGTCCGCGCTCACGAGCACCTGAACGTCCGCGTTCGCGGCGACTTCCTTCTGCACGAGGCCGAGCACGTTCGACTCCTCGACGCGCTTGTCGTTCACGTAGATCGTCCCGCCTTGGTCGACGAGGAAATGGAGGCTTCGCGGCGGCGGCGCGTCGGCCTTCGAGACCTGCGGCAGGTCCACCTTGACTGCGGGGGCCACGATGAAGCTCGCCGTCACCATGAAGATGATCAGCAGCACGAGCGTGATGTCGACCAGCGGCGTGACGTTGATGCCGGTGATCGTGTCGTCGTCGTCGTGACCGGAGCCGGCCATGGTCAGGCGTTCTCCCGCACGGCGCGGATCTTATGCTCCACCCTCGTACCCGCCATCAAGTGAGCGAGAATGATCCGCTCGATGGTCTCGGCGTTTGCCGCAAACTCCTTCACCTTCTTGTTGAAGTAGTTGTAGGCGATGACCGCCGGAATCGCGACGAGCAGGCCCATCGCGGTGGCCACCAAGGCCTCGGAGATGCCGGTCATCACGGTCGTCGCTCCGGTCGCTGCGTTACCGGCCTGGCCGAGATCGTTAAAAGCCTTGATGATACCGAGCACGGTGCCGAATAGGCCGAGGAACGGAGCGTTGTTGCCCATCGTGCCGAGGATCATCAGGTACTTCTCGAACCGCAGGCGCTCGGCGACCTTGCGGCTCGCCATCATCTCTTCGACGACCTGCTCGCCTTCGTCGAAGTGGGCGAGCGCGACCTTGGCGATGCGCGCTTCGGCGCCCTTGGTGAGATCGGCGAGCGCGGCCGCGCCCTTCACGTCGTCGCGGCCGAGCCGTTCCGTGAACGCCTCGATGAAGCGCTCGACCGGCGTGCGGTTGCGAAAGAAGTAGATCAAACGCTCGATCATCACCGTGACGGAGAGAACGCTGGCGAAGATCAAGATCCACAGCACCCAGTCGCCGCCGATCAGCGTGAAGCCCTTGAGAGCTTCGGTTAGCGTGGCGGTAGCGTGGGAAAGCGCGGGCGTCGCTCCTGCGGTTGGTTCCATGAGTTCTCTTTTTCTCCTTCCCTACCCGGGATGCGACGTCAGAGTTCGCCGAGCGACCAAGATGGGAGGCGTCGGCCCTCTCTCGACCGTGGTGCCTCCGTCACTGCGATTGGCGCGGCGAGGGTAACCGATTTTCTTCTAGGAGGCTAGATCGGCAGGATGCCTGAGCGGAGACGGGATCGCGACCAACGGGAGCGATCTGTGACCAGGCTCCTAGATCGGCAGGATGCTCGAACGGAGACGGGATCGCGACAACTGCCCGAACTGGATGCGGTTCCCCGGCGTTTGTCTGTGGCCCCGTGCAGGCCCTGCTTCTCGATGGCGGGGGTGGGCGGGCTGATTTTGTTCTTGACTCGGGGGGCGCGCCCCGAAAAACTGACGTCGCCGCCTTCCAATCGCCCGCAGGTTCTGATGCCGCGGCGAATCACGGATTGGCCTGCCGGAGAGCGGCCGAGGGAGCGACTCCTCGAAAGGGGGGCCGCTGCGCTTTCCGAGGCCGAGTTGCTGGCACTGATATTGCGGACGAGCGGCGTTCGAGGAGAGAGCTCCGTCGATCAGGGGCGGCGGCTGCTTTCGAGCCTAGACGGCGTCGTCGGTCTCGGTAGGGCGACCCTCGCGGAGCTCGAACGCCACCGGGGGATGGGACCGGCCAGAGCGGCGGCAGTCGTCGCCGCTCTGGAGCTCGGCCGGCGCGCGGCGTGCAGCCCAGTCGAACGTGGGAGCGCCTTCCGAACGAGCCTCGAGGTATTCCATCACTTCCGCGGCCAGCTCGCTCCGCTCTGCAAGGAAGTCTTCCACGTCGTTTTGTTGGATGCCAAACACCGCAAGATCCGGGAAGTACGGATCTCGGAAGGTTCGCTCACGGCCTCGATCGTCCACCCTCGCGAGGTGTTCGTTCCCGCGGTGCGCGACTCGGCGGCGGCGATGATCCTCATCCACAACCATCCGAGCGGCGATCCCACGCCGAGCCCCGAAGATCTCGAGCTGACCCGCCGCCTCCGCCAGGCCGGCGAAGTCGTCGGCATCCGCGTCCTCGACCACATCATCATCGGTGGAGAGACGCACTTCAGCTTCGTGGACGCGGGATGTTGGTGAACGGAAGGAAGCCGCGAGCGCGTCATTCAGAACGGAATGTCCTCTTCCTCCGCCGGCGCCGGCGCCGCCGAGGGTTCCGCTCCCTGCGATTCACGCGGCTGCGCCCCGCCCCCCGCTCGGCCGCCGCCGAGGAACTGCACGCGCTGGGCGATGACCTCGGTGATGTATTTCTTGTTTCCGTCTTTGTCGTCGTACTGACGGCTGCGGATCGAGCCCTCGATGTAGACCTGTCGGCCCTTCTGCAGGTACTGTCCGCAGCTCTCTGCCTGCTTCCCCCACACCACGACGTTGTGCCACTCGGTCCGCTCTTGACGCGATCCTTCCGCGTCGGTCCAGACCTCGGAGGTGGCAACGGAGAACCGCGCGACCGCCTTGCCACCCGCCGTGAAGCGCACCTCAGGATCGCGACCGAGATTCCCGACCAAGATCACTTTGTTGACCGACATCCTTCGCTCCTAGCGGCCGTCCGCTCCCAGCCTCCGGCTCTCGGCTGAAGAGGATTTCACGAGATCTCTGCTGAGAGCCGAAGGCCTACAGCCGGTAGCCGATTGCAGCTAATGCACCGCGGGAACGAAGAGTCAACGAGGCTCTCCGCCGCGTGAAACGCTGTGTTTCGGTTTGCCCGCGTTGACTGCGTCGCGAGCCGCAACCTATATGTTGCGGGTGAATTCCGGGCTGCGGTTCGTGCACGTGCTGCGTGCGCTCGCCCTGATCGTGAGCACTCTGATCGTCGTTCCGATCGTCGTCGTCGTGTGCCTCTTCGAGCAGGACGGCAAGCAAGGCTACCGCTTCGCACAGTGGTGGATGGCATTCAATCTGTGGATGTCGGGTGTGCGCGTGAAGGTTCGAGGCCTGGAGAACGTCGATCCGAATCGCCAGTACGTGTTCATGTCGAACCATCGCTCGGGGGCGGACATCGTCGCGATCGGCTGGGCGCTCTGGGCGTTTCAGATTCGCTTCGTGGCGAAGAAGGAGCTCCTCAAGGTGCCGGTCTTCGGCTGGGGACTCGCGGCGCTCAAGAACATCGTCATCGACCGATCGAATCACGTGCAGGCGGTGCGGAGCTACGCCGTCGCCGGCCAGCGGATCCGCCGCGGCATCTCGGTGGTGGTCTTTCCCGAGGGCACGCGCGGCGCGGGCGAGGAGCTTCTGCCATTCAAGAAGGGCGGCTTCATGCTCGCGATGGAGACCGGCACGCCGATCGTGCCGATCGCAGTCGTCGGCACGACGGCCATCATGGCGAAGCACAGCTTGAGGATCGAAAGCGGCGAAGTGGAGATACGGATCGGCATGCCGATCGAGACGGCAGGGATCGCGCTCAAGGACAAGGACCAGATCGTCGCGCGCGTTCGCGAGGCGATCACCGCTCTCGGACGTTCTTCCGCTCCGCAGCCGCTGTCGCAAGGCTTCTCCTCGTCGTGAGCGTGTCGGAGCCGATGGAGCGAGGCCGGATCCGCGTGGTCCCCCTCGGCGGTCTCGGCGAGATCGGCCTCAACCTGATGGTCCTCGAGTACTATCGGGCCGGCTCGGATGCCGTCGAATCGGCTGTGGCGATCGATTGCGGCGTGATGTTTCCGGCCTTCGATACGCCCGGCATCGATCTGATCATCCCGGATCTCGCGTACCTGCGGGGCCTCGGCGAGCGGCTTCTCGGCATGCTCATGACGCATGGGCACGAGGACCACATCGGTGCGCTGCCCTTCTTGCTGCGCGAGTGCGACATCCCCGTCTACGCCTCGGCGTTCACGATGGCGCTCGTCGAGGCCAAGCTCGCGGAGCATCGCCTGCTCGATCGCACCCGGCGGACGACCTTCGCGCCCCGTGATCGCTGGAGCCTCGGCGCGTTCGAGATCGAGGCGCTACACATGACGCACTCGATCGTCGACGCCGTGGGCTTCGCGCTGCGTACTCCGCTCGGCACGATCGTCCACACCGGCGACTTCAAGATCGACCACACGCCGATCGACGGCAGAGTGTCGGACCTGGCGCGTCTCGGCGAGCTCGGCTCGGAGGGAATTCTGCTGCTGTTTTCGGACTCCACCAACGTCGATCGCGCGGGCACCACGCCTTCGGAGCGAACCGTAGGTGTCGGTCTCGAGCGTGTGTTCCAGCGCGCCGCGGGCAAGGTTTTCGCCGCGACGTTCGCCTCGCACGTCCATCGCCTGCAGCAGATCATGGATCTCTCCGCGAAGTTCGAGCGCAAGGTCGCGCTGGTCGGGCGGAGCCTCGTCCAGAACGTGAGATTGGCGCGGGATCTCGGCAAGCTCACCGCGCCGGACGGCCTGTTCGTCGACCTCGAAGCATTGAACGATCTTTCCCCCGAGCGCGTGACTCTCATCGCTGCGGGAAGTCAGGGGGAGCCGCGGTCTGCGCTCTCGCGGATCGCGACCGACGACCATCCGGTCGTCAAGGCCGCGCCCGGCGACGTCGTCGTGCTCTCCGTGCGCGTGATCCCCGGCAACGAGCGGGCGGTCACCACGCTCGTCAACCATCTTTGCCGCCGGGGCGCCGAGGTCCATTGGCAAGGGAGCGCGGACATCCACACCTCGGGCCACGCGAGCCAGGACGAGCTTCGGCTGATGCTGCGCCTGACCCATCCGAAGTACTTCGTCCCGGTGCACGGCGAATACCGCCATCTGGCGCAGCACGTGGCGCTCGCCGTCGAGACCGGCCTCGAGCGGGATCGCTGCTTCCTTCTGGAGGACGGCGAGACTCTCGTCGTCGACGACGCGGGCGCACGGCTGGGTGAGCACGTCGAAGCGGGACGGGTCTTCGTCGACGGCAAGGGAGTGGGCGACGTAGAGGAAGTCGTGCTCCGTGATCGGCGCCATCTCGCGGAAGACGGCCTCGTGCTCGCAGTCGTCGGCATCCACCCGACGAGCGGCGACGTCGTCGCCGGGCCCGATCTGGTCTCGCGCGGCTTCCTCCTCGAGGGCGCACAACAGCCCCTCCTCGAGGAGGCGCGCGCTGCGATCCTCTCGGGCCTCGACACCATCAGCCCCGAGTCGCGCGGCGACCCAATGGAGGTGCAGGAGTCCGTTCGCCGTACCCTGAAGCGGTTCTTCGACAAACGCCTCGACCGCCGCCCGATGATCTTGCCCTTCGTGATGGAAATGTAAGAGGCTTCGGACCGCGCAAAAGACGCCGCATAGCTCTCCGGAAGTCCGAAGCCTGAAGCCTCTTGCGGTTGTTGCGGCTCCTGAAAGAATGGCATACTTTTGCCAAAACAATGCCCCGCACGCCGAATCATCTACCGACCGTAACGATCACGGTGTCGACGACCCCGCAGATCCAGGGCTACCTCGTCCGGTTGGTGTCCACGGGCCTCTTCGGCAAGAACGCCGCAGAGGCCGCGGAGCGGTTGATTGCGCGCAGCGTCGAGCAGCTCACCCGCGAGGGTACGTTGCCGCGCGGCCGCGGCCGCCGCTGAGGCAGGACAACGACGATGGCGCGCGAGCGGGGAAGGTCATCGCGAAGCTCCTCGGTGCCGGAGTGGTGGCTCCGTGAGGCCGGCGCATTGCTCGCATGCGGCCTCTCGCTCTATCTCTTCGTCAGCCTGTGGTCGACCCGCCTGACCGGCCAAGTCGGCAGCCACATCGCGGGCCCGCTTCGTGAGTTCTTCGGCTTGACGGCGTACCTCGTTCCGGTCGCCGGGCTTGCGGCCGCGATCAACGCCATGCGCAGCCGTCCCGCGTGGTCGACGCTGCGCTGGGCGGCGGGGGTCGGACTGTTGGGCGCCGCGGCGATTCTCGCCGAGCTTCCCCGCATCGATGCCTCGTGTCCGAGCTATTCCGAGCCCGCGCGTGCACATCGGCTCGGCGGGATCGCCGGCCAGTTCCTCGCCGCGGTGCTGTGCGAGAATTTCGGCGTGGTCGGCAGCTACTGCTTCTTGGTGCCGCTCCTGGTGCTGATGATCCTCGCGACGACGTCGACCTCGATCACGCACGGCACGCGGCAAGCCGTGGCCGGGTTCCGCGGCGCCACGGAGTGGATCACCACGTGGTTCGAGCGCTGGAAACGTGAGCCGGCGCCGGAGATCGCGCGAGCTCCTCGTCCGATCGTCACCAAGCCGAACCTGCGCAAGAGTCGCGAAGCGCTCGACCCGCCGCCGCCGATATTCGTCGCCGAGGCGTCGAGCCGGCCGCCGGAGAGGCCGAAGAAGCCCTCGCAGGAGGCCTTCCACTTCGCCGGCAGCTTCAACCTGCCGTCGCTCAATTTTCTCGATCCGCCGGTCCATTCGGGCGAGCGCGTGGACGAGCAGTCGCTGATCGCCAGCTCGCGGATCCTCGAGTCCAAGCTCGCGGATTTCGGCGTCGCGGGCAAGGTGACCGCGGTTCGGCCCGGGCCCGTCATCAACACCTTCGAGTTCGAGCCTGCTGCCGGCGTCAAGGTGAATCGCATCGTCACGCTCGCCGACGACCTGTCGATGGCGCTGCGCGCGATGAGCGTGCGCATTCTCGCGCCCATCCCCGGCAAGTCGGTGGTCGGCATCGAGCTCTCCAATCCGCGGCGCGAGAAGGTCTTTCTCCGCGAGATCCTCGAGAGCGACGAGTTCCAGACGTCGACGTCGCGCCTCACCCTCGCGCTCGGCAAGGACTCGGTCGGAAAGCCGGTCGTCGCCGATCTCGCGCGCATGCCGCATCTGCTCGTCGCCGGTGCGACCGGCACGGGCAAATCGGTGTCGTTGAACGCGATGATCATGTCGATCCTCTACAAAGCCACGCCCGACGACGTGCGCTTCCTGATGATCGATCCGAAGATGCTCGAGCTCTCGCTCTACGAGAACATCCCGCACCTGCTGACCCGCGTGGTGATCGATCCCCGCGAGGCCTCGGCGGCGCTGACGCGCGCCGTGGTCGAGATGGAGAATCGCTACAAGCTGCTGCGCGACAAGGGTGTCCGCAACATCGACAGCTACAACCGAGTGCTCGAGCGCGAGTCGGAGGAAAAATCCGCCGGCGTGATCGAGCTCAAGGATGCCGAGCCGAACGAGCCGTTCGCGGGTTTAGGGGAGAACGGGCCGGTCTCCGAGAAGCTGGTACATCGGCGGCTGCCGTACATCGTGATCGTGATCGACGAGCTCGCAGACCTCATGCTGACCTCCGGACGAGAGGTCGAAGAGCAGATCACGCGCCTGGCGCAGAAGGCGCGGGCTTCTGGAATCCACCTGATTCTCGCTACGCAGCGCCCGTCGGTCGACGTCATCACCGGCCTCATCAAGGCCAACGTCCCCGCCCGCGTCTCCTTCCAAGTCACCTCGCGCATCGACTCGCGGACGATTCTCGACTCGATCGGAGCGGAGCGCTTGCTCGGCGACGGCGACATGCTGTTCATGCCGCCGTCGACACCCCGCCTGACGCGCATCCACGGCGCGTACGTGTCCGAGCCGGAAATCCGCAAGGTCGTCGGGTTCCTGAAGGATCAATCACGCCCGGTCTACGATCAGGACTTCACTCGCGCGATCGACGAAGCGCACGAGGAGAAGTCGGAGGACGTCGAGGACGAGGGCCTCGCCGACGATATGTACGACCAGGCCGTGCAGTTGGTCGCGGAAAGCCAGCAGGCCTCGATCTCCTGGCTGCAGCGGCGTCTGCGGGTCGGCTACAACCGGGCCGCGCGCATGATCGAGCGCATGGAGAAGGAAGGGCTCGTCAGTCCGGCGGACGGCGTGCGGCCGCGTGAGGTGCGCATGCGTCGGAGCGAGATGTTGTGAGACGGCTACCGGCTCCCGGCCGTCGGCCACCGCGAGCTCTTCCGAGGTTCGTCCTCTGCCTCCTCGCCACCCAAGCGTGGGCGGATGCGCCGCACCCGAAGGTCGAAGACGTGGTGCGCAAGCTCCAGACGCGCTACGACACGACCAAGGACTTCACCGCCGACTTTACGCAGGCGGTCGAGGCGGTGACGCTCGGCAAGGCCCTCGAGTCGAGCGGCCAGGTGTTCTTCAAACGTCCGGGACGCATGCGCTGGGAATTCCTCGAGCCCGAGAAGCAGACGATCGTTGCCGACGGCCAGACGCTGTGGGTCTATCAACCGGAGCACAACCAAGTGCTGAAGACGCCGTTCCGAGCGGCATTTCAATCCGCCACGCCGGTGTCATTCCTGTTCGGCGTGGGTGAGCTGTCGAGAGACTTCGATCCGTCTCTCGTCACGAGCCCGGGCGCGGGCGTCATTCGCCTGAAGCTCGTGCCCAAGCAGGAGCGCGAGATCGGCGTGCTCGTGCTCGACGTCGATCCGCAGACCTACGACATCGCCGCGGCGGAGGTGACCGATCCGCTCGGCAACGTCACGCGCCTGAAGTTCTCGAACCTGAAGCGAGACGTGGGCCTGGCGGACTCGAAGTTCGCGTTCACGGCGCCCCCCGGAACCGACGTCGTCGAGCCGCCGGCCAACCCTTAGGGAAGCTCTGCACAAGGTCTCGCCCGAGCCGAATGGCTCGCGGGCGCGGAAAGTGGCGCGACGTTTCGAAGCTCGCCTTCGCTCCCGCTCGCGGCTCGCAAGACTTCGAAACGTTGCGCCACTTTCCGAAAGATTCGCCCGCTGCGCTTAACTTCGGCTCGGGCGAGACCTTGTGCAGAGCTTCCCTAGGTCGCGATCCCGTCTCTCGTTCGGGCATCCTAGCGCGGGCGCTTCACGATCCTCGTCGCTGGGGGCAGAGGAATTCATGGACAGTCCGCGCTAGACTCGGTTCATGCCCTCCTTCGACGTCGTGTCGCAACTGAATCTCCAGGAAGTCGACAACGCCCTCAATCAGGCGCGCAAGGAAGTCGCGCAGCGCTATGACTTCAAGGACACGCGAACCGTCATCGACTGGGACAAGAAGGAGACCATCTCCGTAGAGTCGGCCGACGAGTTCAAGGTGAAGGCCGTCGATGACGTGCTTCGCGAGAAACTCGCTCGGCGGCAGGTGCCGCTCAAGGCCGTCGATTTCGGCGCGGTCGAGCCCGGGCCGGGCGGCCGCGCCAAGCAGGAGATCAAGCTGAAGCAAGGCATCGATGCCGACCGGGCTCGCGAGCTCGTCAAGGTCGTGAAGGACATCAAGCTGAAGGTCCAGGCGCAGATCATGGGCGATCAGGTACGCGTCTCGGGCAAGAAGCGCGACGACCTGCAGGCCGCGATCCAGGCGATCCGCGCTCGCGACCTCGACCTGCCGCTCCAGTTCGTGAACTTCCGCGAATAGCGCGTGTCGTGGCCCTGCTTTGACTCGAGCGGGGGTGTCGGTTACGATCTCACCCGTCAATCCCGCGGTGATGGAGTCCGCCGGAAACCGCGCGCTTCGGTCGCGCTGATGACTCCTGGATCCCCAAGGCAGCCGCTGAGAGCTGTCGGGAAGGAGTCGTCATGGAAGGCACCTGGTTCCTCGCCGCAACTTGGCTCGCGCTGGCGCTGGCCGCCACGCTGCTTGCGATTTGGCTCGGCATCTCGACGGCGCTCTCGGAGATCGTCGTCGGCACGGTGGCCCAGCTTCTGATCGGTGCCTTCATCGGAGCCGAGGCGCTCGGTGTCAAGGCTCCGTGGATCACGTTCCTCTCGGGCACGGGCGCCATCGTTCTCACCTTCCTAGCCGGCGCCGAGCTCGACCCCGCCGTCTTTCGAGAGAAGTGGAAGGAGGCGACGGCCGTCGGGCTGGTCGGCTTCTTCGCGCCGTTTCTCGGATGCGCCGCGGTGGCCCACTACCTGGTCGGCTGGGCACCGAGGCCGAGCTGGCTCGCGGGCGTGGCGCTGTCCACCACGTCGGTCGCGGTCGTCTATGCGGTCATGCTCGAGCTCGGCTTGAACCGCACCGGCTACGGCAAGGCAATCCTGGCCGCGTGCTTCATCAACGACCTCGGCACCGTTCTCGCTCTCGGGCTCATCTTCTCGCCGTTTACGATGCGGACGGCGATCTTCGTGGTCGTCTCGGTCGCCGTCTTTTGCGTTCTCCCCTGGGCCACGCCGCGCTTCTTCCGCCGCTACGGCAACCGCCCCTCGGAGCTCGAGGCCAAGTTCCTGCTGCTCGTGCTGTTCGCCACCGGCGGGCTGGCGGTCTGGTCGGGAAGCGAGGCCGTGCTGCCGGCATACGTCGTCGGAATGGTGCTTGCGGGAACCGTTGGAAAGGATCACGTGCTCGTCCGGCGGCTGAGAACCCTGACGTTCGGGCTGCTCACTCCCTTCTACTTCATCCGTGCCGGCTCGTTCGTCTCGGTGCCCGACCTGGTCGCGGCCCCGCTCGTTTTCGTGACTCTTCTCGCGGCGAAGATGATCTCGAAGCTCACGGGTCTCTTTCCCACCGTGCGCGCGTTTCGCTATCGCGGCGACGAGCGGGTGCTACTACATGCTCCTCATGTCCACCGGGCTCACGTTCGGAACCATCTCTTCGCTCTTCGGTCTGAACCACGGGATCATCGATCAGAGACAGTACAGCTTCCTCGTCGCCGCGGTGATCGGCAGCGCCGTCGTGCCGACGATGATCGCCAACGCGTACTTCCTCCCTCGCCACCTTCTACCGGCACGCTCGCCGCATGACGCCGATCGCGAGCCGCAGAGCGAGGTCGCAGCTGCAGCTCGTGCCGTCGGCGATTGAGCGAAGGAGACGCGGACATGTTCGGCAAAGTTCTCGTCGGCTATGACGGCTCGAAGCAGGCCGAGAAGGCCTTCGAGACCGGCCTCGAGATCGCGGCCAAGTTCGGGGCGAAGCTTCTTGCTATCTCGATCGTCCGGCCCCCTGAACCGGCCGCCGAAGGAGAACTGACGGCCGTGATCGACGATGCGAAAGAGCACTTCGAAGAAGCCTTCGCGAAGCTCCGGGCCGCGGCCGCTTCGCGCAGGGTGGCGCTCGAGACCGAGATCGACGTCGGGCACCCTGCGGAGCAGCTCGTACTCGCCGCCGAGCGCCACCGTGCCGATCTGATCGTCATGGGACGCCGCGGGAAGAGCACGTTCAAGAGGTGGATGCTCGGCTCGATCTCCGAGCGCGTCCTCAGCTACGCTCACTGTCCGGTGCTCGTCGTTCACTGACCGACTACGGTAATACGGTAGAGCGTCTCGTTTTCTGACGAATATATGCGATACGAGGCATCGTCGCCATCGCGCGTTTCGGTTGCGGCGATGTCGCGCTAGAGAGGCGATACTCGAACGAGGCGCGTCCGATGATCCCCGACACCAAGCGGTTGATGATCTACCTCGGCGAGTCCGACCTCTGGCATCACCAACCCGCCTACATGGCGATCCTCGAGTTCCTGAAGGGCGAAGGATGCGCTGGGGCTACCGTGGTACGCGGCATCGCCGGCTTCGGCGCCTCGAGCCGCATCAAGACGGCCGCGATCCTACGCCTGTCGATGGACCTTCCCGTCGTGATCACGGTCGTCGACCGCGAGGATCGGATCGAGCGCGTCCTGCCGCGGCTGAAGGAGATGGTCGGGTCCGGACTCATGACCCTCGAAGAGATCGGCGTCGTCAAATACACGCCGCTCCTCAAGCACGGCCTTCCTCACGTACGGGTCGGCGATGTCATGACCCGCAATGTCGAAACCGTCGGCCCTGAAACGCCCGTATCGCGCGTCCTCGAGATTCTCATCGACAAGGACTATACGGCGCTCCCCGTCGTGGACGCGGACGGTCGCGTCGTCGGCATGGTGGGGGATACGGATCTTCTCGAATCGGGCGAGGTGAGCTTGACGCTCTCGATCCCCCGCGCGGGCGGCCGAGCGATCTTCGAGCAGATGCTCGCTCGACTGCGCCGCAGCGCGACCAAGGTGCGCGACGTCATGAAGTCGCCCGCCACGACGATCGGCGCCGACGCCCCGATCGGGGAGGCCGCGCGCCTCATGGTTGCCCGCCGATTGAAGCGCCTTCCCGTGGTCGGCGAGAGCGGCGGGCTCGAGGGGGTGCTCGGGCGGCTGGATCTCCTGAAGACCATGGCTTCCGTGCACCTTCCTCATGAGGATCTCCTTCCACGCGCGGCCGAGAGCGCGAGGCCGCATCGGATCGGCGACGTCATGTCGCACGACGTGCCGGCGGTTGGCGTCGATGTCGGGCTCGATGAAGTCATCGATCTGGTCGTCGGGTCCGCGGCGAAACGCGTGGTGGTCGTGGACGCTGGCCGGAGACCGGTCGGCATCATCACCGACACCGATCTCGTGCAGCGCCTTTCGCCCGAGGAGAGCGCCGGGTTCGTCGAGATCGTCCGCAGCAAGATTCCGCTCGAATCCGTCGGCGGAGACGCGCGGCGCCACCTCGGCAGGATCCGCGGCACCCACGCCGGCGAGATCATGACCGCGCCCGTGATCACCGTGGCCGAGGACACGTCGTTCGCGGACGCGCTGGCGATTTCCGCCGAGCGGCACGTGAAGCGCTTCCCGGTCGTCGATGCCGAGGGCCGGCTCGTCGGCATCGTCGGGCGCATGGAGCTGCTGCGCGGCTTCTTGGCGGCGACTGAACAGCCGGGCAGCTGACGGCGGGTCCACGGGGAACGACTGCGCCGATGGGCTCGTAGGGAAGGGGGAAGGGTGACCTGGCTCTACGTCGGCATCGGCGCGTTCCTCGGTGCCAATGCACGCTACTGGGTGGGCGGCTGGGCGGCAGAGCGCTTCGGAACGGTGTTCCCATACGGCACCTTCATCATCAACGTCACCGGCAGCTTCGCGGTCGGGCTCCTCGCCGCGTTCTTCGCCGAGCGCGGTTACTCGCCGAACGTCCGATTGTTCCTGATGGTCGGCTTTCTCGGCGGCTACACGACGTTCTCCTCGTACAGCTACGAGGCACTGCGGCTGTTGGAGGACGGAGGTTACCTGCTCGGCGCCCTCTATCTGTTCGGCAGTCCAGTCGTGGGTATGGCCGCCTGCTTGGCGGGTGTCGTCATCGGCCGACTCGTGTAACTTCGAGTGAAGGCGCCACCTTCGAGGTAGGCGGCCGGAAGTGGTCTCATGTCCGTGAGAAGAATCTTCACTACCACGGCGCCAGCGGAAGTGATCTTGATCCGTCTCGTCGTGCCCCAATTCTTCGCGCCCTTCGTCGGGGTCTTCGAGATCGGCTGCGGACTCGCGATCGTCGCCGGGCTCGCCACCCGCCTCGCGGCGACACCGCTGATCGTCGACATGATCGTGGCGATCGCAACGACGAAAGTGCCGATCTTGCTCAAGAGCGGCTTCTGGGCGATGGCCCACGAGGCGCGCACGGACTTCTCCATGCTGCTCGGCTTGATCTTTCTGCTCTGCGTCGGCGCGGGCTCCTTGTCGGTCGACTCCCGCCTCGCCGCTCGGTCGGAGGCCGAGCGTGGCTGAGAACGCGCTGTCCGACCTCAAGCTCTTCACGGCGTACTCCGTCTTTCTCGCGAGCTACCTGGTCTTCGCGCTCGGAAAGTTCCCGGGCATGAAGATCGACCGGCCGGGCGCCGCGATCATCGGAGCCGTGCTGATGGTGGCCTTCGGCATCATCCTGCCGCAAGACGCGCTCTCCTGCATCGACTTCGGCACCATCGTGCTCCTCTTCTCGATGATGCTCATCGTCGCCTACCTCCACCTCGCGGGATTCTTCGACTGGATCACGCACCTCGTGGTGACCCGGCTGAAGCCGCATCACCTGCTGCCGACCGTCATCCTCACCAGCGGCGTTCTCTCCGCGTTCTTCGTGAACGACATCATCTGTCTCGTGATGGTGCCCTTCGTCCTCGGCGCCACGCGCCGCATGGGCGTGAAGCCGCTACCCTATCTGCTCGCCGTCGCCACCGCCTCGAACATCGGCAGCGTCGCGACCATCACCGGCAATCCGCAGAACATGCTGATCGGAGCGTTTTCGGGGATCGGGTACCGCGACTTCCTCGTACACCTCGGTCCGGTGGCGCTGGTGGGGTTGCTGCTCGACTGGTTGCTCATACATCGTCTCTCCGTGCGCTCCGGCGCGCGCGATCCGGTCGTGGACATCCCGCTCCCAGTCGCGGAGGTGGACCGTTCGCGGCTCGTGAAGCCGGCGATCGTTATCATCATGGTGATCTGCGGATTCCTCGCCGGTGCACCACCGGCCGGCGTGGCCGCCTCCGGCGCGGCCGTCATGCTGATCACGCGGAGCCGCGAGCCGCGCCTCGTCTACGACGAGGTCGATTGGGGGCTGCTCGTCTTCTTCGTCGGTCTCTTCATCATCGTCGGCGGAGCCGAGAAGGCCGGGCTGACGGAGCATCTCTTGCGTTACACGCATCACTGGAACCTCCATCATCCCGTCGTCTTTACGGTCGTCGTCGCAGCGCTTTCCAACGTCACGAGCAACGTCCCGGCAGTCATGTTGCTCAAGTCGATCGTTCCAGGCTTTGCGAACCCGCACTCCGGGTGGCTCGTGCTCGCCATGGCGAGCACGCTGGCCGGGAACCTGACGATCACCGGCTCGGTCGCCAACATCATCGTCGCGGAGCGCGCGAAGGACGTCGCGCCGATCAGCTTCCGCGAATACTTCCAGGTGGGCTGGCCGATCACGTTGACGACCCTCGCGTTCGGCTCGATTTGGCTTTGGGTCGTCGATTGAGGTCGGCAAGTTATGACCCTTCAGTCTTCGCTGGGCTCGCCTCCGCGAATGGCTCGCCGGCGCGAAAATCGGAGCCCTGTTTTTGCGCTCCGCCCCTTACGGGCTCGCAAGATGCAAAAACAGGGCTCCGATTTTCGAAAGACTCGCCGGACTGCGCTTTACTTCGCGGAGGCAAGCCCAGCGAAGACCGAAGGAGACACTGCGCGACGCGGCGTGGTGTGACGCAGCTTTGGTTGCGCAACGGCCGTGACGCGGCTACCCTCTACTCGCGTGTCGAGGCGACGGCGGCAAACGGCGATCTTGGTCGCACTACTCCTGTCGATCTGGTTCGACGCCGCATGGGCTAGGCCGATTCGGATGGCCAAGGAAGCGGGGGCGACGGCATGTTGTGCGGTAAACTGCGCGCAACTTCGAGGGGTCGTGTGCCATTCGGGTTGCTGTCCGACCACGGGAAGCCCGGATAGCTCCGCAGTCTCGCCAGCCGGGAAGCACGATCGGACGGGTCTCAGCTTCGTCGGCGAGCCGGCCATCTCGGCCCTCGGCGGAGTCGCGCCGTTCGGCGGACACATCGTCGGGCTCGAGCCCGCCGGGAACGATCCACCGTCGATCTTTCTTTTGACGCGCACGCTCCGACTCTAGATCTCTCCCCGTGAGTGGCCGCACCCCGCGGTGCGGCCGAACCGGCCCGCCCAGTGTCCTTTTAGGGCGGGAGAGCACCGGCGAGTGCCGCCGGTGCTCCAACAGGAGAGGGGAGAGAAGCGTGCGCACATTCAAAATCGGCATCGTAGCGGCGATCGTCGTCGCGGTGGCACGGCCGTCGACGGGCGACGAACAGGCATCCGCGCCCCTTAGGCTCGCCGACGTGCTCGCGCAAGCGCGGGACCAGAACGCGGCGATTGCGGTCGCGCGTGAGAGAGCGAAGGCCGCGAGCTTCGCGCCCGTCCAAGCTTCCGCTTACGACGACCCAACCGTCGGCTACGAGGCCTGGAACGCGCCGGAGTCGTTCAACCTCGGACACGCGGACAACAACATCGTCAAGCTCTCTCAGCGTGTTCCGTTTCCGGGGAAGCGCTCGCTCGCGGGCAAGGTCGCGGAGCGCGACGCGGACGTGGCGGGTCGCCGGGCGGACGCGGTCGAGCTCGATGTCGTCGCCGCCGTCAAGCGCGCCTACTACGCGCTCTGGCAAGCGCATCAGAACTTGCGGATCTACTCGCGCGACAAGGGGCTGGTCGAGCAGTTCGCCGCGATTGCCGAGCAGAAGTACGCCGTCGGCCAAGTGTCGCAGCCCGACGTGCTGCGCGCTCAGGTCGAGGTCACGCACCTCATCAACCGGGTGACGACCCAGACCCTCGGGATCGAGGGCGTCGCCGCCGAGCTGAACGCGCTGCTCAGCCGGCCGGCCGCGACCCCGCTCGGGGTTCCCGAGGATCCGCCGATTCCGCGTCTCGTCGACACCGCCGAAGCCCTCACCGATCGAGCGCTCGAGAACCGGCCGGAGCCGCTCGCAGCCGCCGCGGCGGTGGCTCGGGAAGAAGAGAAGGCCCGCATGGCCCGGCTCGACTACTTCCCCGATTTCGAGTTCGCGGTGTCCCGATTCTTCAACTTCGAGAGCCGCGACGGTGTGGGCGTGATGGCGTCGCTGTCGCTGCCGATCGCTTACAAATGGAAGTACGACGCGGCGGTCGGCGAAGCGCAGGCGCGGCTCCAATCCGCCAAGGCGGAGCTCCGCCGCCAGCAGGACCGCGTGCGGAAGGACGTCGAGCAGGCGTTCGTGCGCGCCCGCTCGGCACTCCTGCAGCGCGATCTCTACGTCACGACCCACGTTCCGCAGGCGGAGCTGGCGCTTTCGGCCAGCCAGATCGCCTACCAGACCGGCAAGATCGATTTTCTCTCGCTGATCGACAGCGTCCGGGCGATCGAGTCCGCGCACCTCGACCACATCGAGGCGGCGGCCGATTTCGAGAAGGCGTTCGCCGATCTGGAGCGCGCCGTCGGTGGGCCGATCGAGAGGAGCGTGGCGCAATGAAGACCTCGCGAGAGCGTTTGGGTCTTTGGGAAGCGGCGATCGTGCTGGCCGCTTTGGCGATCGCCGGCGCCGGCTCGCCCGCGCGGGCCGGCGCCGGCGACGGCGCCGATCGCGGCGAGAGCCCGCGCGCCGCGATTCGGCTCGACGCCAAGCAGCAGCAGGCGATGGGCCTCACGTATGGCGTAGTCGAGCGGCGCTCGATCGAGAAGACGATCCGCACGGTCGGCCGGTTCGACTACGACGAGCGGAGGCTCGTGGCCGTCACCCTCAAGGTGAGCGGCTACGTCAAGGACCTGTTCGTCGACTACACCGGCAAGGCGGTTCGCAAGGGCGAGCCGCTCTTCACGATCTACAGCCCCGAGCTGGTGAGCGCCGAACAGGAGTACCTGCTCGCCGTGCGCAACCGGAAGGAGCTCGCGCAGAGTGAGGTGCCGAGCGCGGCGCAGTCGGCCGAATCGCTCCTTCGCGCCAGCCGCGAGCGCCTTCTGCTCTGGGATCTGACCGAGCGCCAGGTCCGCGAGCTCGAGGAGACGGGCAAGCCGAGCCTCCAGCAGACGATCTCCTCGCCGGCGTCGGGCATCGTGCTCGAGAAGATGGTCGTAGCAGGCCAGAGCGTGCAGGCCGGTATGACGCTCTACAAGATCGCGGACCTGTCGACGATCTGGGTCTACGGCGACATCTACGAGTACGAGCTGCCGTTCGTGAAGGTCGGTCAGACGGCGAAGATCAGTCTCTCGTACGCGCCCGACCGATCCTTCGAGGCGCGCGTCGCCTACATCTATCCGACGCTCGACCCGAAGACCCGCACCGTGAGGATCCGCTTCGAGCTGCCGAATTCCGCCGACCGCCTGCTTCGCCCGGAGATGTACGGAAGCGTCGAGCTCCGCGTGCCGCTCGGCGAGCGGCTCGTCGTGCCGAAGACCGCCGTTCTCGACTCCGGCCGGCGCCAGCTCGCCTTCGTCGCCGGCGGCGACGGCAGCCTCGCCCCACGCGAGATTCGGCTCGGTGACCGCGTCGACGACTACGTCGAAGTCCGAGAAGGCCTGCAGCCCGGCGAGCGCGTGGTGACGAGCGCGAACTTCCTCGTCGACTCCGAGAGCCAGCTCCAGGGAGCGGAGAGCATGATCGGCATGATGGGCGCGATCGGGATGGGCGACCACAAGATGGAGAACGCGAAGCCGATGTCGATGAGCCAAGGAGCCGAATCCGAAGCGGGGCCACACGCGGCTGGGAGCCCGCCGCCGACTGCCGCGGCGCCGGGCTCCGCAATCCAAGAGAAGCAGGTCGGCGACCTGACGGTCGCGGTCGGTCCTGTGACCGATACGGCGAAGGTCGGCGAATCCACGATTCGCGTGCGCGTGCGCGACTCGAGCGGCGCGCCGGTCAAGCAAGCGAAGGTGAGCTTCGACTACGCGATGGACATGTCCAGCATGAAGATCGAGAGGGCGGAGGCGAGAGAGGTCGGCGACGGCGTCTACGAGGGCAAGGCGCGGTTCACCATGGGCGGACCGTGGGGCCTCGTAGTCGAGATCGATCGCTCCGGGAAGCCGCCGCTTCGCGAGAGATTCATCGTACGGGTGAGCGGATGAAGCGGCTTGAAATCAGTCCGGGGCGCGACGCCCATCGGAGCACGGCACGCAGTGCCGAGCGCACGGGGGCGAACTCGGAGCGGCGCGAATTCACTTCGGGCCGCGACGCCCATCGGAGCACGGCGCGAAGCGCCGCGCGCACGGGGGCGAACTCCGAATGATCGACGCCATCATCGAGTACAGCGCGCGTAATCGCTTTCTAGTCGTGCTGCTGGTCGTCTTCGCGACCGCGGCCGGCGTGTGGTCGCTGCGCGAGAGCCCGCTCGACGCGATCCCGGACTTGTCGGACGTCCAGGTGATCGTCTTCACCGACTGGCCGGGCCGGAGCCCCGACATCGTCGAAGACCAGATCACCTATCCGATCATCAGCACGATGATCGCCGCGCCGAGGGTGAAGTACGTGCGCGGCGAGTCGATGTTCGGTTACTCCTTCGTCAACGTCGTCTTCCAGGACGGCACCGACCTCTACTGGGCGCGAAGCCGCGTCCTCGAGTACATGCAAGGCATCACCGGTCGCTTGCCCGAGGGCGTGAGCCCGCGCCTCGGGCCGGACGCGACCGGAGTCGGTTGGGTCTACGAGTACGCGCTCGTGGACAAGAGTGGGACACACACGCTGGCGGATCTCCGCTCGTTCCAGGATTGGTATCTTCGCTACTGGCTGGAAGCCGTTCCCGGCGTCGCCGAGGTCGCCTCGGTCGGCGGCTTCGTCAAGCAGTACCAGGTCGAGATCAAGCCGGCGACGCTGCTCGCCTACCGGCTCCCGTTCCGGCAGGTGACCGACGCCATTCGGCGCTCGAACAACGAGGTGGGCGGGCGCCTCGTCGAGTTCAACGGCACCGAGTACATGGTGCGCGGAAGGGGATACGTCCAGTCGGTCGACGACGTTGAGAAGATCGTCGTCGGGACGAACGGAACCGGCACGCCGATCCTGGTTCGCGACGTCGGCAGCGTGCACCTCGGCCCGGATCTTCGCCGCGGCCTCGTCGAGCTCGACGGCGAGGGAGAAGTGGTGGGCGGCGTCGTCGTCATGCGCCACGGCGAGAACGCGCTTCGGGTGATCGACGGCGTCAAGCGAAAGCTCGCGGAGGTGAAGAAGTCGCTGCCCGCGGGTGTCGAGGTGGTGGCGACGTATGACCGCTCGACGCTCATCCGTCGCGCGATCGACACCCTGAAGCACACCCTCGTCGAGGAGCTCGCGATCGTCAGCCTGGTGATACTCGTCTTTCTCTGGCACATCCCGAGCGCGCTCATTCCGATCGTCACGATCCCGATCGCCGTGCTCCTCTCCTTCATTCCGATGCGCGCGATGGGCGTCACGGCGAACATCATGTCGCTCGGCGGGATTGCCGTGGCGATCGGAGCCATGGTCGATGCCGCGATCGTCGTCGTCGAGCAGACTCACAAGAAGCTCGAGCAATGGCAGTCCGACGGCCGCCCAGGCAGCTTCCGTGACGTCGTCGTGGGAGCCGTGAAGGAAGTCGGCGGCCCGAGCTTCTTCTCGCTGCTGGTGATCGCGGTCTCGTTCCTGCCGATCTTCGCGCTCGAAGCGCAGGAGGGACGGCTCTTCAAGCCGCTCGCCTTCACCAAGAACTTCTCGATGGCGATCGCCGCCGTGCTGGCGATCACCTTGGATCCGGCGGTGCGACTCATCTTCACTCGGGTCGACCCGTATTCGTTCCGGCCGCGGCTACTCTGCCGCATCGTCAACACCATCTTGGTCGGCACGATTCACAGCGAGGAAACGCACCCGATCAGCCGGCCGCTCATGCGGCTCTACCACCCGGCGATCGAAGTCGTCCTGCGCTTCCGCTGGCTGACGATCGCCGCCGCCCTCCTCGTGGTCGCGGCCACGGTGCCGATCTATCTCCGGCTCGGGTCGGAGTTCATGCCGCCGCTCAATGAAGGGACGATTCTCTACATGCCGACCGCGCTGCCCGGCATGTCGATCACCGAAGCGCGCGCGGCGATCCAGACGCAGGATCGCATGATCAAGCAATTCCCCGAGGTGGCGAGCGTCTTCGGCAAGTCCGGCCGCGCCGAGACGCCGACCGATCCGGCGCCGCTCAACATGTTCGAGACCGTGGTCACGCTGAAGCCCGAGAGTCAGTGGCGGCCGGGCATGACGTGGGACAAGCTCCTCGACGAGCTCGACCGCACGATTCGCTTCCCGGGCATGCCGAGCATCTGGTGGATGCCGATCCAGACGCGCACCGAAATGCTCGCCACGGGAATCCGCAGCGTGCTCGGGGTCAAGGTCTTCGGCGCGGACCTCGCGGAGATCGGCCGCGTCTCGAAGCAGATCGAGCAGGCGCTTGCGGTCGTGCCCGGCACACGAAGCGTCTTCGCAGAACGGACCACCGGCGGGTACTACCTGAACTTCACGGTGAAGCGCGACGCGGTCGCCCGCTACGGCCTCACGGTCGGCGACGTCCAGGACATCGTCGAATCGGCGATCGGCGGCACCGGCGTGTCGCAGACCGTCGAGGGGCGCGAGCGCTACTCGATCAACGTCCGCTACGTGCGCGACGAGCGAAGCGATCTCCAGAGCCTCGGACGAGTGCTGGTGTCGGCACCCGACGGAGCGCAGATCCCGCTCGCCGAGCTCGCGACGATCTCCGTCTCGACGGCTCCGCCCTCGATCCACGACGAGAACGGGCAGATCGCCGGCTACGTGTTCGTCGACGTGGCGGGACGCGACCTCGGCAGTTACGTCGCCGAGGCCAAGCGCGTCGTCGACCAGCAGGTGAAGCTGCCCCCGGGCTACCACCTCGAGTGGGCCGGTCAGTTCCAGTATCTCGAGCGCGCGAGGTCCCGCCTCGCGATCGTCGTGCCGTTCACGCTGCTGATCGTCTTCATCCTTCTCTACGTGAACACCGGCTCGATCGCGAAGACCCTGATCATCCTCTTGGCGGTTCCGTTCTCGGCCGTCGGAGCGATCTGGCTCCTTTGGCTTCTCGGCTACAACATGTCGATCGCCGTCTGGGTCGGCCTCATCGCGCTGCTCGGCGTCGACGCCGAGACCGGCGTGTTCATGCTCCTCTACCTCGACCTCGCGTTCGAGGAGCGGCGCCGCCAAGGCCGGCTCACCTCGTCGGGCGACCTGCGTGAGGCGATCATCGAGGGCGCGGTCAAGCGCCTGCGGCCCAAGGTGATGACCGTCGGCGTGATGTTCCTGGGGCTCCTGCCGATCCTCTGGTCACAAGGCACCGGAGCCGACGTGATGAAGCGCATCGCCGCGCCGATGGTCGGCGGCATCTTCACATCGTTCCTGATGGAGCTCCTCGTCTATCCGGCGATCTACTCGATCTGGCGAGAGCGGGAGGTGGGGCGTCCGGTGCGGCAGGCCTCCTCACCATCGTAGATGATCGTTTGACAAGAATCCTGGGTAGCTCGCGAGCGTCCCGGTACGATCGCAGCCTGGTCAGCCACGAAAACGTACTCAGATGCGGAAGCGAATCGTCGATTCGGCCCTACCTCGTATCCACGGGGAATCGTCCATCGCGCGGCCCGAGCTGCGGGGGGTAGAGCGCGTTGACCGTCCGGGCCTCTTCCTATAGTGCCCGCGCATCATGAGTGCGGAGGCGACAGCGGATCTCGGACACCTCTTGCCCGTGGCCTCGATGCTGCCATTTGCATTGATGCTCATCGGCATCGCCGTGATTCCGCTCCGCTGGCCGCATCTCTGGGAAAGCCACCAGAACAAGGGACTCTTCGGCGCGATCCTCGGGCTTCCGGTCGTTCTCTACGTCGCCAGCTACGATGCTTCGGTCGTCGCGCACACGGCGCGCGAGTACGTCTCCTTCATAGCGCTCCTCGGTGCGCTGTTCGTGATCTCGGGCGGAATTCTATTGCGCGGAGACATTCGTGCGACGCCGGAAGTCAATACGGCGTTTCTGGGCGTGGGCGCGTTGCTCGCCAACCTCGTCGGCACCACGGGCGCCAGCATGCTGCTCATCCGCCCGATGCTTCGTACGAACGCTCCCGAGCGGAAGCACATCGCGCACATTCCGATATTCTTCATCTTCATCGTGTCGAATTGCTCGGGGCTTCTCACCCCGCTCGGCGATCCTCCGCTGTTCCTCGGGTATCTCCGCGGCGTACCGTTTTTTTGGACGATGCGGCTCGTGTTCGAGTGGCTCTTCGTGGTCGTTTCCCTGCTCGTCGTCTTCTACGTCTTCGACCGGTTCGCCCTCGGTCGCGAAAACATCGCGTCGCGCATCAGGGATGAGCGCGAGTACGAGCCGATCCGCATCGTCGGCGGTCAGAACTTCGTGTATCTGTTCGGGGTCCTGGCGGCCGTGCTCTTCAGCCCGTGGCTGCCCGAAGGCTGGATCCGCGAGAGCGCGCGCCTCGCCATGATGGTGCTCATGGTGGTGATATCGCTCTGGACGACCCCGGAAGAGCTTCGCAAGGAGAATGGCTTCAGCTTCGGCCCGATCCAGGAAGTCGCGGTGCTGTTCGCGGGCATCTTCGCCACGATGATACCCGCGCTCGAGATCTTGCGCGCGCGCGGCGGCGAGCTCGGCGTGAGCGAGCCCTGGCACTTCTACTGGCTCTCGGGCGCGCTGTCTTCGTTCCTCGACAACGCGCCGACCTATCTGACCTTCGTCTCGCTCGCCCAGGGTCTCCACGAAGCCGGCCAGGCGGCTGTCCACATGACGGGCGGGCCGGTCTCGGAAACGCTTCTCGCCGCAATCTCCTGCGGGTCGGTGATGATGGGAGCCAACAGCTACATCGGCAATGGTCCGAACTTCATGGTCAAGGCGATCGCGGAAGAGCAGGGCGTCGAGATGCCGAGCTTCTTCGGCTACATGATCTGGTCGTGCGGTATTCTATTGCCGCTCTTCGGTCTCGTCACGCTGGTCTTCTTCCGCCACTGATGCGGCCCGATCGCCCCCGTTCCGAGTCACTTCGACCGCTTCGTCTTCAGACCGTCACAGGCGCGGCGGGTGAGTCGAACGACTGACTTTCAGCTCCGACGACCATGTCCGTTTCGTCATCGGCCGATTCTTCTGAAGGCCTGAACCAGTCACAGTCGACGAGCCCTGGCGAGCTGACCGGCGAAACCGCGTCGCCGACGCGCTCGCGACTGCCGGTGCTGATTTACGTCGTCGAACTGATCTTCTTGCTCGTGGGCGCTAGCGTTCTCGCGGCTCGAGACGATCGGCTGGATCGGACGGCACTGTCCTTCCTGACGCCGGTGGTTACGGCACTAGAGCCGTTCGGGGCAGAGCTCGTGCGCAACGCGCATACTATCGTCCCGGCGGCTGGCCTTTCGCTGGCGGCGGTGCTTGGGACGCTCTTCATTGGGTCGCTTGCGGCTCGCGGGAATCAGAGCGGAGCCATGATCCTCGCGGGTGCCGCCGCCGTGACGGCCGGAGAAATCGCATTGATCGAATCCTGGGCGCCCCGGGGGGTGATCCTTCTCGGAGTCTCCGTAGGAGTTGCCGCACTGCTTTGGCCGAGTCAGTCGCAGAGCAAAGTGCCGCCCGGTGTTACGGTGGTTCACCGAGCAAACTTCAGATTTTCGTGGGGCGAGCTCTTCAGTCTGTCGGCAATGACCAGCATTGCCTTAGTGTTCAGATTCTATGCGCTGAACCGCGTTTTCAACAATTTCGAAGGCGAGCTCTCTCCCTACTCCGCGGGAGCCACGAGCTTGCGGGGAATGCTGCACGCAAACGTGGGCGAAGCCGGTCCCTGGGCGCCGCTCGGCTACCTCTACTACGTCCCCATATTCGTCACGAGCAAACTCTTCGGCACGACCGTGCTCGCAATTCGGCTCGCCTCCGCGATCGTCAGCACGCTGACCGTGCCGCTCGTCTATGGTCTGCTCCGGCGTCTGAGCGGGAGGCGCGCGGCGATCCTTGGCGCTCTTTTTCTCGCCCTCGACCCTCTGCAAATCGGCTGGGGCCGCAGCGACATTCACCCTCACGGATCCACCGTATGGATCGCGATCCTCCTCGTCTGGGCTTGTGTGAATGCCGCGGAATGCGGGCGTCACTTGGACTTCATCGCAGTGGCTCTATTGATGGGACTCGCGTGTCACCAATATCCCTCCGGGCAGGTCGCGGTGTTGATTCCCCCGATGTTCTTCCTCTGGAACTGTCTGTGGCGAAGCGAACCGGACCACCTCGTGAGCGTTCGCGGCGCGATCGCGGTCCTCGCCGGCCTCGCCTTGTGGACCCTCGGGTTTCCGCTGGAGTATTTTCTCGCCTACGGGCGCTGGCAATTCCCCGATGTGCTCGCCCGCATGAGCGGCCGCACGAGCTGGGGAGCAGTGGGCGGGGGCGACTCTTCGTTGCTACCCTTCCTCACGGTCGGGGGACGCGTGCTCAGCAACGCGAGGGATCTCCTGTGGGGTGTGTTCGCGCGCGTTCCGTACTTGTTCCACCAGGAGTGGATTCCCGAATTTCCCGACCTGCCGCCGCGCACCGTGTTTTGGATCGCTGCGGCGATGGCGTGGCTCGGCACGCTAGGTCTTCTTCGGCAACCTCGGGACAAGCGCGCGGCGATACTTCTCTCGTGGACTCTGTGCGGCGCGCTGCCGGCGGTTCTTTCTGCCCAAGCCTATCCCAAGCGCGGGTCGATCACGTTCCCGGCGATCTATGCACTGGCGGCGATGACTCTCGCATCGGTTCGGAAGCGCATCGCGACCACGCGCGCTCGGAGCGTAGTGATCTTCGCCGTCGAGGGGTGGGCGGCGACTTTGCTGGTCGCAGCTTCGCTTCAACAATGGTTCTCGGGAGCTCACTTCCCGTATGGCGAGCCCACGGAAGTCGCGGTGGCGCGGAAGATCCAGCGCCTCCTGAAACCGGGCACGATCGTGGTCGCCGACTTCAGCGATGACTACCAGAGGGGAAAGCTCACGTATCTCCTGCTCGACTCGCTCGAGAGCGACCGCACTCGCCCCGTGGCTTGGTACGTGCTCGATGAGGCGATACTCCCGTTGGGATCCGTGCTCGACGATCCGAGACGAGCCGTCCAAGTGCTCGGACGAACACACTGGTATATCTGGACTGACCTCTGGTACCAGATTCCCGAAGCCAACACGAAATGGTCGAAGGTGCTTTTCCTGTTCCAGACCCACCCATCGGATCCGGCGAGCGCCGTGGTGGAGCGGGGTCGTCAGCTGGTGCTCGAACGGTGCCCCGGCGCGCGTGAGGGGACGCTAGACGAGTCCGATCCGTCGTCTCGATTCCGCGCGATCGACTGCGATCTCGCTTCGCTCCGAGCCTCCGAGGTCTCCGCAGGTCGGGGACCGTGACGTGAGGCGGTGGGCAGCGAGGCTGTCGCTCGTCTTGGGCTCCGTCGTTGGAACGCTGCTCGTTTGCGAATTGCTCGCTCGCGTTCTGCTCCCTCCGCAGCAGGTAGTCGAGATAAGACAGAAATCGGTGTCTCCCTCCCAAGCTGAGAGGAATTCAGTCGTCGAGAACGACGGGCACATCGACTCCGTGATCGACTGGAGTGGTCAGCACGGGATTCGCCTCCGGTCGAACCTCTCGGTCATCATCAAGAATCACCTGCTGAGCCATCAGGACGTCCGCATCGAGACGAACTCGCTCGGCCTTCGTTCCCCGGAGCTATGGAAGCGAGAGGCTGGAGAATATCGGATCCTCGTCCTCGGTGATTCGATCACGCTGGCCGACTACCTGGACGAGGAAGACAGCTTTCCGCGAATCCTCGAGAAGCGCTTCGCGGCTTCGGGTCACCCGCGGGTTCGAGTACTCAATGCCGGATTGCCGGGAGCGAGCACTCGCGACGAGTACTACCACTACCTCGAGGTGAAAGAAGCGGTACGCCCGGATCTGGTTCTCGTCGCGATGTATCTGAACGACGCCACCGATTCGGAAAAGTTCTATGCGCGTACGCTGCGCTGGCCGTATTCGAAGAGCCGGCTTCTCAGTTGGCTCGTCAATCGACTGCAGATTTTCGAAAAGAGCTTCTTCTCGGAGCCGGTAGCGCCCGGCGGAATCGATCCGCGATGGAAGGAAGAGTTTCGCGCGGGGAGGAACCTTCGGTCAGGAGACATGTTCCAGTCCGAGGAGGGCTTCGAGTTCGAGATCTACAACGCCGCGATGGATTTCGGGCTGGCGTGGAATCCGAAGTCGTGGGAGATCCTCGGGAAGATGGTCGCGGTGTTTCGCGACGCCGTCGTGCAGAGCGGGAGCCGATTCGCGATGGCCTTGCTCCCGGTCCATTTGCAGGTGCTCGGAACGGTCGACAACGTCTACCCGCAGGAGCAATTCGCGCAGATGTGCCGTAGGCTTCGGATCGATTGCCTCGACTTGCGACCCATCTTGCGGCAAGCGGCTGGGCAAAAGGAAAAGAAACTTTACTTCGATCACTGTCACATGACTGCGTTCGGGAACGAGGTGGTCGCCGGCCAGCTCGAGGCATGGCTCAGGCCAGAGCTGCCGTGAGCAACACCCGGCGGGCGCGATCGCTGCGCGAGCAGCGGCGAGTCGTCAGCATAGCCGGTTCGCTCTCCGCGCGCGTTCAGGGCGTCTCCTCGGCGTCCCCCTCTCTTCGCTCGATGTCCCCGAGCGAGAGCCCTTCGCGCGCCATGAAGTATCCTCCCCACGCGGTGATCGGTACGATGACGATCGAGTGCACGACGAGAACGTAAGCGATGGCCGACGGCTCCGGAACCCTCAGGAACTTGAGATAGCCCACCCCGGCGACCTCGAATGGCCCCCATCCCCCCGGTGACGACGGCACCATGATCGCGAGGTTGACGAGCGCCATGAGAATCAGGATCGAGCCGAAGCTCGGCGTGAGATGAAACCCCTGGGCGACGAGGTAGTACGTGGTGCCCTCGAGCATCCAGGCGAAGAGCGAGAGCGCGAATACTCTGACGAGATCGACCCAACTCCGCAGCACTTCGAGCCCGGAAACGAAGCGGTGAAGAATGTCTTCGACCTTGGTGTGAAGGGTCCCGGGGAGCTGTTGCGCGAGTCGCGTGGCGAGCGTGAGCGAGCGCTCCTTGAAGTGAATCGCGGCGAACGCGGTGAGGAGCAACCCCGCGAAGATGCCGGTCGCGGCAAGGATGCTCAGCCGGATCCAGTGGTAGAACTCGGCGCCGCTGTGGCCGAAGATGACAAAAGTGGGATCCATGACCACGCGCTCGACGCGAGTCGAAAGAAATGCAGACGCGATTCCGAAGATCGCCAGCATGGTGAGCCCGTCGAAGATCCGCTCGAGGACGACGGTGGCGAAGGAGGCGGTGCGCGAGATTCCGAGCCGCTCTCCGGCGAGGTACGGGCGGATGAACTCGCCGACGCGCCCCGGGAGCACGTTGTTCGCCATGAACCCGATCACCAGGTACGGCAGCAACGCTCGGGTCGGCACGCGCCGCACGGGCGCCAGAAGATGATGCCAGCGTAGGGCGCGAACCAGATAGCCGGTGATGACGATGGGGAGGGCGATCAGGATCCAGCGGTAGTCTGCCTGCAGCAGCGCCGTGCGCAGAGCCGTCCAGTCCGTCTCACGGAAGAGAAAGAATAGGCATGCCGCCGCGATCGCGAGGCCGACCCATACCCGCTTCGATCTGAGCGCCGCGTGTGCCGTCGAGGTCTTCACGCTTCGGATAGGGAGGCTCGGCATCGCTTTGCATCGCCCCGCGATTGTTGGAAGATTTCGCGCAATCCGCTGACGAAGCCGCTCATACGAACGGGCCCTTCATGAGACGACATCGAGCGCTCTTCGTGATCCTGATCCTTGCCGCCGTTCTCCGCTTCTACGGGCTCGCGTGGGACGAAGGGCGGGGCGTTCATCCCGACGAGCGCCGGATCGAGTTCGCCATCGAGGAGATCTCCTTCGCCGATCTCCAGCTGAACCCTCATTTTTTCGCCTACGGATCGTTTCCGATCTACGTCCAGAGCGCGTGGACATCCCTCGTCGGAGCGCCCTTGGGAGAAAGCTGGCGAGGCTTCGACGGCCGCATGATGATCTCGCGCGCCCTGTCCGCTCTCGTCGGGATCGCGCTGGTCGCCTGGGTCTACCTGCTCGGCGCGCGGCTCTCCGGACGAGAATGTGGGCTGCTCGCGGCGCTCTTCCTTTCCGTTGCCGTCTTGCCGATCCAGCACTCCCATTTCGTCACCTTCGATCTCTATCAAGCGCTGTTCGTGCTCGTAGCACTCGAGCGACTCGTGGCCTTCGCGCAGGAGCGGCGGCGAAGAGATCTCTGGATCGCGGCGGCGGTCGCGGGCCTCGCGCTCGCCACCAAGGCGAGCAGCGCGCCGCTCGTGCTTCCGCTCGCGGTCGCAGGGCTCGTCGTTCGACCGAACGAGTCCAGGGCTGGAATCCTGCCGCGGCTCGGGTCGCTCCTCTGCGCCCTCTCGATCAGTGGCGGATTTTTCCTCCTTGGCGAGCCCTACGCGCTCCTCGATCCCCAATTCCTCCACGACATCCGCGAGCAGAGCGAGATGGTGCGCCACGCGGGGAACGTGCCCTACACCATTCAGTACCTGGGCACCGTGCCCTATCTAGACGACTTGCGGCAAGCATTCACCTGGGGAATGGGCCCGGCCCTCGGGCTCGTCGCGGCGCTCGGGACACTCGCCGCGTTTCGACGCGCGGTTCGCGAGCCCTCGACGGGCGAGTCCCTCGTTCTTCTCTTTTTCGTTCCCTACCTGCTCATCACCGGCTGGTTCCCCGTCAAGTTCATGCGGTACCTGCTGCCGCTTTACCCGCTGTGGTGCGTCTTTGCGGCTAGGCTTCTCGCGGCAGGCCCGGCGTCACGATTTCGCAGGATGCGGAGTATCGCCGCCTTCGCGGTGGCCGTGCTCACGCTCGGCTACGCCCTCGCATTCGCCAACATCTTTTCCCGACCCCACGTCTGGCTCACGGCCTCGAGCTGGATATATCGTCAGGTGCCTTCGGGGTCGACCCTGCTCCTCCCGCATTGGGAGGAAAGCCTGCCGCTGTCGTTTCCCGGCCACGAGATCGGCCGCTATCGGATCGTCCAACTTCCCTTTTACGAGCCGGACGATTCGAAGAAGCTGGCGACGATCTCCGCCGCCCTCGCGGAAGGCGACGTCCTCATCTTTCCGAGCAAGAGGATTCCGGGATCGATCACCAACGCGCCGGAGCGCTACCCGAAGACCAACCGCCTTCTGCAATTGCTCTTCGCGGGCGACCTCGGCTACCGCTTGGCAGCGAGCTTCGCGTCCCGTCCGAGCCTCTTCGGTTTCGAGCTGAACGACGATTTCTCGGACGAATCGTTCAGCGTCTACGACCACCCCAAGACTTTGATCTTTCGGAAGGAGAATCCCCTTTCCGCCGAGGAGATCGCGCGGCGAATCTCTTCCCGGTTGCCCTCCACACCGGTGACGCGTGATCAGATCCTCGCCGCCGGCGGCGAAGCTCCGCCTGCGGAGCCGAGCGCGGGGCCGGTCGGGATCGAGAGGAGCTGGCTCGCGCTCTTGCTCTGGCTCGCGGCGCTCGTCGCACTCGAGACGATCGGGCGTCGGCTTCTGGCGTCGCTCGCTGCGCGGCGTGTCGGCCATGACGATCGGCGCTCTCGCGCCCGTTTTCGGCTACTTGGTCTTCATCTACGTCGCGTGGCTCGGGGCGGCGATCGGGGCACTGCCGTTCTCGCGGTCGATGGCGCTCGCCGAGCTGGCCATGCTTCTCGCAGTCGCCTGGCGCTGTCGCGGCGTGGAGAGCGACGCGACGGCGAGGTTCGTGTTCTACGGCTCTTTCTTGCTTTTTCTCGCTATCCGAGCCGGCAACCCGGAGGTCTTCTGGGGCGAGAAGCCCATGGACTTCTCGTTCCTGAACGCGCTCTACCGGACGACGAGCCTGCCCCCGCCCGAGCCCTGGATGTCGGGCCGGCCGATCAACTATCCGTATTTCGGCCACTTCGGCGTAGCGGCGCTCGGCAAGCTGACGCACGTCGCGCCCGCTCTCGCGTTCAACCTCGGCATTGCCACGATCGCGGGCTTGACCTCCGCGGCTGCGTTCGGCCTCGGCGCCCTGCTGAGCGGCCGGCGCAGCGGCGGCGTCGCGGCGGCGGCGCTGATGGTGTTTGCCGCGAATCTCTCGGGGCCTGTGGAGTTCTATTTCCGTCGGATCGTCGGCTTCGATTACTTCTGGGCAACGTCTCGTGTGATCGCCGGTACGATCAACGAGTTTCCGCTGTGGAGCTTCCTGTTCGCCGATCTCCACGCGCACGTCATGGCGTTGCCGCTGTCGCTCCTCGTTCTCGCCTTCGCCTGCGCGTGGCTTTCGGGAGCGCGAGGCGTCCGGGTCATCTTCGCGATCTCGCTCGCGCTCGGCGCCGTGTCGGTGACGAATACCTGGAGTTTCCCTGTTCAGGCTGGCGCGCTCACCGGTCTCGCGGTGATCTCCGCCCTCGTGGAGCGGCGGCCGACGCGAGTCTTCGCGGCCGGCTTCGCCATCTGTGGATCGTTTCTCTGGTTCGCGCCGTTTTGGAGCCGCTTCGTCTCTCCTCCGCACAATTGGGGCTGGGAGAGGGAGCGCGCGCCGCTCGGCGGCGTGGCTCTGATCTTCGGCCTCTTCCTGCTCGTGGTGCTGCGCGCGTTCCTCGTCATCCGCCCGCGATGCTCGCTGCCGACGCGCATCTTCCTGCTGCTCCTCCTCCTCGGCGTGGTGGTCGCGGCGTGGTTCTCCACACGAGTCGCGTTCGCGTTTCTCGGAACGACCTTGGTGCTGGCGGCGTTCACGGAGCACGCCACGGCGAGCCGTCTCTGCTTCGTTCTCGCCGCCGCAGCGGCTTGGCTCGGCGCGGCTTCGGACACGGTCTTTCTCTGGGACAGGATGAACACGATCTTCAAGCTCTACCTGGAGATGTGGACGTTCCTGGCGATCGCGTGCTCCTTCTGGCTCACCACGTTCACGCTCGAGGAGCTGTCGCGGAAAACCCGGCGGCTCTGGGCGGTGGCGTTCTCGGTGGCGCTCGTCGCGTCGAGCTTCACGGCGGTCACCGACGTCGTGGGAGTGCTCCGTACCCGACGCGTTCCGGGGCCACGCCCCACGTTGAACGGCCTGGCGTATCTCGACGTCTACGATCCGCCGGAAGCCGAGGCCATTCGCTTCCTGAACCATGACGTGCGCGGAGTTCAGGTGCTCCTGGAAGCTCATGGCAATCCGTATCAGGACTTCGGCCGCATCTCGATGAACACGGGCCTGCCGACGGTGCTCGGCTGGGACTACCACCTCTCGCAGCGGGCGCAGCCGTGGGACGACATCAACCGCCGCAAGGAAGACGTGAACTCGCTGTTCCTCAGCCCGGATCGGCAGGAAGTCGAGACGCTCGTCGATCGCTATCACCTCGCGATCGTGTATGCAGGACGTCTCGAAGAGCGAACTTACGGACGACGCGCTCTCAGTAGGTTCGCCGAATGGGACGACCTTTTCCAGCCGATCTTCGCGAACGACAGGGTGAGGATCTACGCCGTAGCGAGATACTTCCGCTGGGATCCCGGCCTCATGCCGCTGGAGAGCATACCGGCGCGGGCCGCGGCGGCGGAACAAGCTCAACCCGAGCCAAGGCCGGGCGAACTTACACAACCCAGAGGCATCGCGGCCGACAGCAAGGGGAACCTTTGGGTCGTCGATTTCGGGCACGCGAAGGTCCAGTCATTCGACCCCGAGCTGAAGCCGCTGCGGAGCTTCGGTAAGAGCGGGCAAGAGCCCGGAGAGTTTCGCGACCCCTGCGGCATCGCGATCGGACCGGATGATCGCATCTACGTTGCCGACACTTGGAACGGCCGCGTTCAAGTCTTCAGTCCAGACGGTCACTTCGAGCGCGAGTGGTCGAACGAGTTCTTTGGACCGAGAGGCATCGCGGTCGACAAACAGGGTAACGTCTTCCTCGCGGACACGGGGAACGGTCGGATCTTCAAGTTCACCTCGACGGGTAAGGAAATCTGGCGCGTCGGAACGAAAGGAAGCGGGGAAGGGCAATTCAAAGAGCCCGTAGGGATCGCGCTCGGCCCTGATGGCCGAATCTACGTCGCTGATGCTGCGAATCAGCGAATCGTGGTTCTCGATCCCTCCGGCAACTCCCTGGCGAGCTGGCCCGTGCCGGGATGGGAGAACGACGCCTTCCGCGAGCCGTATCTGGCTCTGCTTCCAGACGGGCGGATCGCTGCGACGGATCCCACCAAGGATCGCGTCTACTATTTCAATCCGAACGGTCGTTTTGCGGCCGATCAGGGATTCGGGGCCGACACTGCGCCCCTCGGCGTCGCGATGGGGCCGAAAGGCAAGCTCTTCGTGACCGAATTGAAGAAGGGTCGTGTGGTGGTGGTCACGCCCCCGTGAAGTTTGTGCGATTGGGCCGCCCCTGAGCCCCTCCGCAAGCAGGGATCCGCTTTTGAGAACAGACTCTTACGTCTGTTCATCGACCATTTGGCAGCGTCTCCTTGCGGTTGGATCCGTATCCGGGATCATGATAGGATTTTTTTTTGATGCAGGTGACGTGCGACGTAAGCTCTTTAAATTTTCAACTTTTGTTACGCCAGGTAGGGGCCGCCTGCTAAGCTAGAGAAACACCTCGCCTCCGGGGCGAGGTTCTTTCGGGACCCTCAGTGGATAGCGCGCTGGCCAAGAAAGTTGCGTCTCCGCGAGGCGTTTTTGTCGGCCGAGGGAGAGAGATCGGCGAGCTCGAGACGGGCCTCGAAGACGCGATCTCCGGTCGCGGGCGCCTTTTCTTGTTGGTCGGCGAGCCAGGCGTCGGAAAGACTCGGCTCGCCGACGAGATCGTCGCACGCGCGCAAGCCCGTGGGGTGCTAACTCTCTGGGGCCGCTGCTGGGACGGAGGCGACGCCCCGCCCTATTGGCCGTGGACGCAGATCATCCGCTCCTATCTCGCGGAGCGCGATACGGAGCAGCTGACGAAGTCGCTCGGGCCCGCGGCTCGCGGCGTTGCCCAGCTCGTTCCCGAGTTACGAGAGCAAATTCCCGGCGATCCGGGTTCCAGCCGAGCTTCGTTCGACGACACGGAACGCGCGCGCTTCCAGCTCTTCGATGGCGTCGCGCGCTTCTTCTGGCGGGCCTCCCGGGAAGAGCCCCTCGTTCTCGTTCTCGACGATCTGCACGTGGCCGATGCGCCGTCTTTCCTCCTGCTCCAGTTCCTGGCTCGCGATCTTCGCGGGGCTCGGTTGCTCATCGTCGGCACGTACCGCGACGTCGAGGCCAACCGCACGCCCGAGCTTTCGCGCGTCCTCGGCAGCCTCGCCCGCGAGGGCCGCTATCTCGCTCTGCGCGGGCTCGAGGAGGCCGACGTCGGCGCGTTCATCGCCGAGGTAGCCGGCAAACCTCCGCAACAGTCCGTAGTGCGGGCGCTCTACGAGGCGACCGAAGGGATCCCCTTCTTCGTCGACGAGATGGTGCGGTTTCTGATCGCCGAGGGAAGCCTACGACGGACCGGCAGCGAGCTGCGCGCGCCACACCTCGGCCTTCCACAGGGTATCCGCGACGCGATCCGACGACGCATCGAGACTCTCTCGGTCGGGACCAAGGAAGTCTTGTCGGTTGCTTCCGTGATCGGTCGAGAGTTCGGGCTGAAGCTCCTCGAGAGGGTCTCCGGGCTCGGGGTCGACCGCTTGCTCGAAGCGATGCGCGAGGCCGAGAGCTACGACATCGTCGAACAAGGCTCTATGGTCCTCGGTCACTACAGCTTCTCGCACGTGCTCGTGCGAGACACGTTCTACTACGAGTCTCCGCTGGCGCGTCGAATCGAGCTTCATCAAACGATCGGCGAGGTGCTCGAGGCGCTGCACGGCGAAGATCGGAACTCGCGCCTACCCAATCTGGCGCATCACTTCTTCCAGGCGATCAGCAAGGCAGGCAGCGAAAAGGCGCTTGCTTACTGCGTGGAAGCCGCGAAGCAAGATGCCAAGCTTCGCGCGTACGAAGAGGCGGCCGAGCATTACAAGCGCGCGCTCGAAGCGCTCGCGTTCGGCCCGCCGGCCGATGAGCGAATCCGCTGCGACCTTCTGCTCAGTCTTTCCGAATCGCAGTGGCGAGCGGGCGACACGGCGTCGGCGCGGTCGAACCTCGAGCGTGCCGCGGATCTCAGTCGGCAGCTCGGGGACAAGGAGATGCTGGCGCGCGCAGCCCTGGGACTCGCGACAGGCCCGGGCGAGCCTCACTTCGCCTGCCGCGCGGACGCGGCCCTCCTCGATCTTCTCAGGGACGCCCTCGAGGCGCTCGGCCGGGAGGACGGCGCGCTCCGCGCGCGGCTCTTGGGGCGGCTTGCCGTGGCGCTGCGCTTCCGGGGGAAGGGCGCAGCGGAAGAGCGGACGGGGCTTTCTCTCGAGGCGGTCGAGATGGCCGAGCGTCTCGATGATCCCGCGACGCGCTTGGCCGCGCTCTACGACCGGGAGCTCTCGATGCTCGGGCCGGACGGTTTCGAGGCACGAACCGCGGCGGTCGACGAGATCCTGCAGCTCGCCTCGGAGCTCGGCGATCGGGAGATGATGTTTCGGGGCAACCATCTGCGCCTGCTGAATTGTCTCGCGACGCGCGACGTCCATGGCATCGACGGCGCGATCGAAGCCTGCGCCACGCTGGCTGAAGGACTTCGGCAGCCGACTTTCGATTGGCAGGTCGGGGTGGCTCGCACCGTGCGAGCCCAGCTGGACGGGCGTTTCGACGATGCGGAGAGTCTCGCCGAGGCCGCGCTCGAAACCGGCGAGCGCGCGCACTGCGAGGCGGCGGGTCACGTATTTTTGGCCCAGCGGTTGGGTCACTCGATCGTACAGGACCGAATGGCCGAGCTCGAAGGTCCACTCAAGCGAATTGCCGAGGAGTTTCCGTGGCTCACGGAGTGGCGCAGCTCGCTCGCGTTTCTCTATGCCCAGCTCGGACGTGACCCCGAAGCCAGAAACGAGTTCGAGCGGCTCGCCAAAGATGGCTTCGGTGACCTTCCCCGCGACGAGGGCTGGTACGCGAGCATCTGGTTTCTGTCCGCGACGTGCGCGCGACTGCGAGATTCCAAGCGCGCGGTGGCGCTCTACGAGCTACTCCTTCCGTCGGCGGGTCGCGACTTCGTCTTCGGTTGCGCGAGCCTCAGCATGGGCTCGGTCTCGTCGATGCTCGGCTTGCTTGCGGCCACCGCCGGCATGTGGGGCGACGGAGAGCGCCATTTCGAGAATGCGCTGCGTCATGACGACGTGGCGCGTCAGCCGTTCGAGCTTCTGACGTTCGTTCAGTACGCGAAAGCGCTCATCCGCCGCAACGCCCCGGGGGACGAGGAGCGGGCCCGCACGCTCAACGACCGTTTGGTCGCGTCTGCCGAGTCGCTGGGCACTAGGGCCATCCGGCTGCAAGTCGAAAGGCTCGCCGCCTCGATAGAGCCGGCATTCCAGAAGGACCGCAACGTGTTCCAAAAAGCGGGCGACCACTGGACGATCTCGTACGAGGGAGCGGTCTTCCACCTGAAGGACTCGATCGGCCTGCGCTACATCGCCCACCTTCTGCGCAACGCCGGAAAGAAAATTCCCGCTCCGGAGATCGTCCTCTGTGCGGAAGGGGTGCAAGCGGAAGCGATTTCCGCCCACGACGGGATTCGTGACAAAGGGATCGCCCAACTCGGCTTGAGTCAAGGCTTCGGAGACGCGGGGGAGGTGCTCGATTCGCAGGCTGAGCAGGCTTACCGGCAGCGCTTCGCCGAGCTCGAGGCAGCCCTACAGGAAGCCAAGGCCTACAACGATGTCGGCCGTGTGGAAGCGATCATCCACGAGCAGGATTTCTTGGTCCGCGAGCTGTCTGCGGGAATCGGTGTCGGGGGCCGAAGCCGCAAGGCCGCGTCGTTTTCCGAGCGTGCCCGGCTGAACGTCACTCGCGCGATCAAGGCAGCGATCGAGCGCATCGCGATTCATAGTCGTCCCTTGGCCGATCACCTGCGGAAAAACATAGACACCGGAAAATCTTGCCTCTATACGACCGATTCCCACGCCCCGACCCTCTGGGTTTTCTGAACATCTGACTTCGAGCCTTCTCGATCGGATCGAACGAACGGCAATTTGACAAACGGCGAGCCGTACCTTAACCGTTACGGCCTCTGGGGCGCGCTTCGTTCGGAGAGGCTCGTTGCTACTGTACATCTTCGCCGCAATCGGCGCAGTTGCGCTCGTCCTCGAGCGCCTGATCCCCGTTCGCCCGCAGCCGTTTCTGCGGCGCGGCATCGTGACCGACGGCCTCTATGTCGTCGTCAACATCATCCTGCGCGTCGCCTTCACGGGATCGATCGCCATGGCCATCGAGGACGCAGGCCGGGGCGTGGTTCCCGCGGGAGCCGTCGCCGTGCTGCGCGACGACCCGCTGTGGCTGCAGGCAATCGCGGTGGTCGTCGTCCTCGATTTCTTCTTCTACTGGATGCACCGCGCGAAGCACCGCTTCGACTGGTGGTGGCGGTTGCACGAGACTCACCACAGCTCGCGCGACCTCGACTGGTTTTCGAGCGTCCGCTTTCACCCTCTCGAAAAGGTCCTCGACCGTACCATCTATCTCGCGCCGCTGCTCTTCCTCGGAGTGTCGGACCGAGCGCTGCTCATACTTGCGAGCCTCGACGCGGTAGTCGCGACGATCAGCCACGCCAACGTCCGATTGCGCTTCGGCCCGCTCATCTATGTATTCGTCGGCCCGGAGGTGCATCGCCTGCACCACGCGCGGGCGAGCGCCGCGCAGCGCTGCAACTTCGGCAACAACCTCTCGATCTTCGATTGGCTGTTCGGCACCGCGGTGCTTGCGGACACCGTGCCCGAGGATTTCGGCCTCGATGACGAGGCGTATCCCGAGGGCAACATCATCCGGCAGTTCTTCTATGCCTTCCGCCCGTTCCCTGCCGAGCGCTCCATCGATTCGAACGCTTCTCTGCCGGCGTAGGGTCGCGGCCGACGCCGCCCCGACGACGGCCGATCAGTCTAGCCGCGCGGACCCGAGCCCGCCGCTCCCGCGACCGCGACGCGGTTCTTCCCGGATCGCTTGACCGAGTACATCGCCGTGTCGGCCGCCCGGAACAGACTCTCGGCGTCGGCGGCGTGCTCCGGGAAGCTCGCAACGCCCACGCTCGCGGTCACGCGGGAAAGGTCGACTTCTTCGCCGTCGAGCGCGACGCTCGAGTCGATGGCGGCGCGAATCGCTTCGGCGATGCCGAGCGCCCCCGCCGCGTCGGTGCCGGGAAGGATGATCACGAACTCGTCGCCGCCGAACCGCGCGGCGACGTCGCCAGGGCGGATGATCTGCGCCACGGTGCGTCCGATCTGGGCGATCGTGCGGGACCCGACGAGATGGCCGTAGGCGTCGACCACGTCCTTGAAGTTGTCGAGGTCGAAGATCACGAGCGAGAGCAGGCCGCCGCGGCCGATGAGCTCCGTGAGGCTTCGATTGAAGTGCCGCGTGTTCCCGAGGCCGGTCAGGTCGTCCGTGATCGAGGCCAGATAAGCCTGGTGGTAGAGCGAGGCGTTCTCGATGGCGATTGCGGCGTGGTCGGCGAGCGTCTGCGCATGGCGGAGCTCCGCTTCGGTGAAGCTCGAGCCGTCGACCTTGTTGATCATTTGGATGACGCCGCGAAGCGTGTCTTTGCTGATCATCGGCACGCAGACCATGGTGCGGGGAACGAGACCGGTCTGCTGCGCGAACTCGACGAAGTGTCGCGGGTCGTTCACCACGTCGTCGAGGCGAACGGCCTGGCGATGGCGCGCCACCCAGCCGGCGATGCCGCGATCGGTCGGCATGCGCTGCCCGTCTATCATCCCGCTTTGCACCTCGCGCGACGCGCGGAACACGAGCTCGCGGCCGGCGGGGTCGATGAGGAGCAGCGAGGCCGCCTCGCTCGGGACCGCGGCGACGGCGCGCACGAGGAGCTGTCGCATCGCTTCGGAGTCCTGGCAGAGAGTCTCGGGTGCGCAGCCTTTGCCGACCTCGTCAGCCAACTGCTCGAGCGCCAGGCGATCCTCGTCGCCGTAGGGAAGACCTCCGTATCGGTTTACTACTTGCATGACGCCGACGACTTCACGGCGGCGCTTGAGCGGCACCGAGAGAAGGTTCCGCGTCTCGAAGCGCGTGAGCCGATCGATCTCGGGGTAGAAGCGCGGGTCACTGCGTACGTCGTTGACGATGGCGCTTTTGCCGCGGCGCGCGACCCAGCTCGCCACGCTCTGCGACGGCGGCAGGCGCTGCCCGACGACGACGTTTTCGCGCATCGTCTCGGTGGCGGCGAAAACGAGCTCGTCGCGCTCGGGATCGTACAGCATCAGCGACAGCGCGTCGGCCTGGGTGAGGCTCTTCAAGCGATCGAGCACGATGCGCAGGATCTCACCCAACTCGAGCGTGGAGGTGAGCGTGCGGATCAGCTCGTTGATCGCGCGTAGCTCGCGCAGCTCCTGCTCGGTGCGCTCGGGGGCACCAGCCATCATCTCTTGTCTCGGCGCTATCACAGGTGACAATGTGTGCCAACGCGTTCGGAGGCGGTCCGCGCCCCGAGACGCCGGAGGTTTCCATGCTGCCGCTCACCGCTGTCCTCGCCCTCGTGATCCTCGAGGCGATGCCCGTCAGTGCGGCCAGTTCCGCAGGGACCCTGCCGAAGGGCGCCATCGTCGATCTCAGCCATCCGTACGATGCAAAGACGATCTTCTGGCCGACCGAGAGCGGGTTCGTGCTCGAGCCGGAGCACAATGGCTTGACCGACAAGGGCTACTACTATCGTTCCAACAAGTTTTCGGCACCCGAGCACGGCGGCACCCACATCGACGCACCAGCGCATTTCGCCAAGGATGGGAATTTCGTCGATGCGATTCCGCTCGACCAATTGGTCGGTGCGGCCGTCGTCGTCGACGTCTCGCGAAAGTGCCGGGCCGACCGCGACTACCGGATCGCGATCGACGATTTCCGCGACTGGGAGAAGACGCATCACGAGATCCCTGCGCACGCAATCGTGCTGCTCCGCACGGGGTTCGGCAAGTACTGGCCTGACCGCAAGGACTATCTCGGAACCGACGAGCATGGACCGGAAGCGGTCGCCAAGCTGCATTTCCCCGGGCTCGACCCAGCGGCGGCCGGCTGGCTCGTACGCGAGCGCAAGATCAAAGCGGTCGGCCTCGACACGGCGAGTATCGACTATGGACAGTCGACGCTTTTCGAGTCCCACGTCGAGCTCATGACGCACAACGTGCCCGCGATGGAAAATCTCGCAAACCTCGAACTGCTGCCGCCGACGGGAATCACGGTCGTGGCGCTGCCGATGAAGATCGCCGGAGGGAGCGGAGGTCCGCTGCGTGCGATTGCCATCGTCGAGGAGCGATGAGACACCTGAAGGCGGAGCTCGTCGATCTCGCCCGACGCCAGGGATTCCTCGACGTCGCGGTCGCCGCGGCGGAGCCGGATCGCGCGGCGCGGGCGATCACGCTCGAGCGCGTGCGTGCGGGGAGCTTCGCGGGCCTTCCGTGGTTCGACGAAACGCGTGTCCTGCGCGCGACCGACCCACAGCTCACGCTGCCCGGGGCGCGCTCGATCGTACTGCTCGCGGCGTCTTACGGAAGGAATCCACCGGCGCGGCGCGACGATCGCCTCCGTGGCCGCGTAGCGCGATATGCCTGGGGCCGCGACTACCATCGCGTTCTCGAGAAGCGGGCGCGGCCCCTCGTTCGTCTCCTCGCGGAGCGCGCGGCAGGGGGTCGCCATCGATTGCTCGTCGATCATGGCCCGCTCGCCGAGCGTGCCTACGCGCGCGCGGCGGGCCTCGGCTGGCAAGGCAAGAACACCATGCTGCTGATGCGCGGGGGCGGATCCTACACGTTTCTCGCGGCAATCCTCACCACCGTAGTGCTCGAGCCTGACCCGCCGGCGGCACAGAGCTGCGGCGCCTGCACCCGCTGCCTACCGGCGTGCCCCACCGGGGCGCTTCGCTCGGAATACGAGCTGGTGAACGACCTCTGCATCGCTCATCACACGATCGAGAACCGCGGGCCGATTCCCCGGGCGCTGCGGGCCCAGATGGGCGACTGGATCTTCGGCTGCGATCTCTGCCAGGAAGCGTGCCCGGTGAACGATCGCGAGGAACCCCGCTTTCTCGCCGAGTTCGGGGCTTCGGACGAGGAAGCTGCCTTTCCGGATCTCGTTGAGCTCCTCGCCCTCAGCGAGCCCGAATTCCGCGAGCGCTTCGCAGGGCGGCCCATTCTGCGCGCGAAGTACGCGGGCCTCCTGCGAAATGCCTGCGTGGCGCTCGGCAACCTGGGCGCGCCGGAAGCGGCTCGCCCGCTCGCGCGCGCTCTGGAGCATCCGGATGCGCTGGTGCGTGGTCACGCTGCCTGGGCGCTTGGTCGGCTCGGCTCCTTCGATCCATTGCGCGCGCGCCTGCCCCGCGAGCACGACGTATGGGTTCGCGAGGAGATCACCGTCGCGCTCGGTAGCGGCTCATGAGCGGCCTCGGATTCCGGGCGGTGGTGCTCGATCTCTTCGACACGCTCGTCAAGTGGAGCCCCGATCGCCTTCCAGAGATGGAGATCGGCGGCCGGCGCGTACACACGACGATTCCCTGGCTCGTCCCGAGCCTCGAACGGGGCCTCGGCGCCGATTTCCGACTCGACGCGTTTCTGGAGGTCTACGCGGCGGTAATGGCCGAGATCCAGACCGAGCGGCTCGCGACCGCGGTCGAGGTCACCTGCCACGAGCGCTTCCGGCGAACGCTCGAACGGCTGAACGTCGCGAGCGACGGAGCCTCCGATCTCGCAGAGCAGCTCACGCGAGTCCATATGGCGGCGGTGCGCGCCGTCACCGCGGCCCCTCCCGAGCACAAGGCGGTCGTCCCGCGACTGGCGGAGCGCTACCGAATGGGTCTCGTCTCGAATTTCGACGATGCACGCACGGGCCACGAGATCCTCGGCGACACCGGGGTCGCCGAGCACTTCGAGGTGGTCGTCATCTCCGCCGAGGCTCGGGTGAGGAAGCCGCACCCGGAGATTTTTCGCCGCGCGCTCGACGGCCTGCGCCTCGCGCCGAAGGACGTGCTGTTCGTCGGCGACACGGTGCGTGAGGACGTCGTGGGGCCCGCGCGGCTGGAATCCCGGTGGCATGGCTCTCGGAGAACAAGGGCGAGTATCCAACCGAGCTGGGCCCGCCCGACTACACGATCCACAACTTGACCGAGCTGCCGGAGCTCCTCGGGCTCTAGGAGTCCGTCGCGCCCAGGCCATGGAGCCGCGACCGCCTCAGAGAGACTTGAGGAACTCGATCAACGCCGCATTCACTTCCGCGGGCCGCTCCTGCTGCGTCCAGTGGCCGCAGCCCGGCAGCAGAAGCAATTGGCGGAGATTCGGTACGAGATCGCGCATGGCCCCGGGAGGTATCATCGCCAGCACGCCGTCGCGCTCGCCCGCGACGAACAACGCCGGCTGTTCGACCCTCGCGCCCGCCAGCTCCGGGGTCTCCCGCCAGTTGCGGTCGAGGTTGCGGTACCAGTTGAGCGCGCCCCGAAAGCCCGTGCGGCGGAACTCGCCCGTAAAGTAGTCGAGGTCGGCTTCGCCGAGCCACGGCGGCAGGGTCTTCGGATCTGGCAGACCGTCGAGGAACTTGGCGTTCTTTGGCTTGCGCCAGAACTCCAGCGGCTCGGTTACGTCCCCGGATGCCGCGTAGAGAAA
Source organism: uncultured delta proteobacterium (assembly GCA_963712515.1). Lineage (GTDB taxonomy): Bacteria > Desulfobacterota > Binatia > JACPRU01 > JACPRU01 > CAVQIG01. Next base: position 266,044 of record CAVQIG010000009.1, on the reverse strand, counting down.
TCGACGCAACGTCGAGTGGACGTCCGCTTCGAGCTCGCGCTCGGCGACACCCGGCTCCTGGAAATAGAGGATGTAGAAGAAGCGGTCGCCCGCCATCATGCGGAACATCTCGAGAGGGGGGAGCGGCGAGCGGCCGACGTAGGGAACCGAGAGCGCGGCGACGGCCTGAAAGCGCGTTGGATGGAGAAGCGCACAATGCCACGCGACGGGCGCTCCCCAGTCGTGGCCGACAACCACCGAACGCGCCTCGTCGAGCGCATCCAGCACCCCCACGGCGTCGGCAACCAGATGGAGGATATCGTAGCTCTCGATCGCCGGCGGCGCGTCGGTCCCGCCGTAGCCCCGCTGGTCGACGGCGACGGCGTGGAATCCCGCGGCGGCGAGCGCCGGGATTTGGTGCCGCCATGAGTACCAGGACTCGGGAAAGCCATGTAGGAGGAGCACGAGCGGCCCGGACCCCTGTTCCGCGATGCGCATGCGGATACCATTGGCGGTGATCGTGCGTAGTTCCATATGCCTGTCCGCGATGATATAAAGCCCAGTTCCTCTCATGCATCGCAAGGTCCATCTATCGAGCCTCGGCTGCCCCAAGAATCAGGTCGATGCCGAGGTCATGCTCGGCGAGCTCGTCGCGTCCGGCTACCAGGTCACGCTCGACCCCGCCGAAGCCGACGTGTTGATCGTCAACACGTGTAGCTTCATCCAGCCCGCCAAAGAGGAATCGATCGAGACGATACTCGAGATGGCGAGCTATAAGGCCGAAGGGCCGTCAAGGAAACTCGTGGTCACCGGGTGTCTCGCCGAGCGCTACGGCAGGGAGCTGCGGGTCGAGATGCCCGAGGTCGATGCCTTCGTCGGCACCGGGGATTTTCTGCGCCTGCCCGAGGTGCTCCGCGATCTCGGCAAGCCCTCGACGGCCGGCCCGCTCGCCTACGTGGGCGCCCAGCACGTGCTTCCCGATGCGAGGGTGCCCCGCATTCTCACAGAGCAGGCTTTTTCGGCCTACCTGAAGGTCTCCGAAGGCTGCAATCACCGGTGTGCGTTCTGCATCATCCCGAAGATCCGCGGCCGCCACGAGAGCCGGCCGATCGGCGACCTCGTCGCCGAGGCGGAGCGCCTCGCGGGCGAGGGCGTGCGCGAGCTCAACCTGATCGCCCAGGATCTGACGGCGTACGGCCGCGATCTCGCCGAAACGGGGTCGCTAGCCGAGCTTCTGCGCCGCTTGGCGCGGGTCGACGGCATCGACTGGATCCGCCTCCTCTATTGTTACCCGAACTACGTGACGGGGGAGTTGCTCGAGACGATCGCGGAGGAACCGAAGATCTGCCGCTACCTGGACATGCCGCTCCAGCACGCCTCCGACCGCATGCTGCGGGCGATGCGCCGCGAGCGCGCGGGGGACTCGCTGCGGCGCCTGGTCGAGCGCATCCGCGGGCGGATTCCCGACGTCGCGCTCCGCTCTTCCTTCATCGTCGGCTTTCCGGGCGAGACGGAGAAGGACTTCGCGGACCTCTGCCGCTTCGTGGAGGACCTCGAGTTCGATCGCGTGGGAGTGTTTCGCTATTCCCGGGAGGAGAACACCGAGGCGGGCGCGATGCCCGGGCAAGTCGCGGAGTCCGTCAAGGAGGAGCGCTGGCACATCTTGATGCGGCTCCAGCAGGATGTGGCGCGACACAAAAACGCGGCTTGGGTTGGAAGAACAGTGCCGGTGCTCGGCTGTGGCCTCGACGCGGAGGGACGGAGATACGGTCGGACCGTAGCCCAGGCACCGGAAATCGACGGGGTGGTCTTCATCGAAGGCGTCTTCGAGCCGGGCGAGCTTCGACCGGTGCGAATTACCGACTCTAGCGACTACGATCTGGTAGGCCGGCGAGCCGACCAAGGAGTCGGGCTAGGGGTTGACAGCGGGGGAGTTGATCACCACAATCCCGCCCCCGATTTTGAGCAAGCAGAGGAATAAGCCGTTGAGCGTCCGTAAAGCCTTTTTGAAGCAAGCCAAGGAAACGCTCGTCGACATGAAGGCGCAGGTGCTGCGCGGTATTCGCGACGACCTCAAAGAGGACCGCGAAGGGCAGAAGGACGACGGCCGCGACACCTACGACGTCGCCAGCGAAGAGCGCGATCGCGAGATCAACTACCTTCTCACGGACCGAGATCGCTCGAAGCTCCAGTCGATCGATCAGGCGCTCGAGCGCATCGAAGAGGGAACGTACGGCATCTGCGAAGGCTGCGATGGCGAGATCACCGCGGAGCGGTTGAAGGCCATGCCGTTCACCCGCCTTTGCGTGCAGTGCCAGTCGGAGCGCGAGGCGGAGGCCAAACGGAACCGGCGCGCCGAAGACTTGAGCGGGTTTCGCCGCCTGGGTATCAGCGACGCCGAGGAAGAGAGCTAAGAGCTCACCCCGTAGGCTGGGGGCGGGTAGCGATGAAGCTCACGGCAGCCGCACGCGCTGCCGGCGGGTCGCAGCTTGTCCGCCTGGGCGGATCTAAGTCCGTGTCGTCACAGTAGAAGCGGGTTGTGCCGGTGCATCCACCCGCCGAGGCAGAGGGCGTGGATGATCACGATTCCGACGAAGACGCTAGCCAGGGCGGCCAGCATCGCGCGCACGGTATCGAACGAGTGCGCACGAGCAAGGCCGAGGATGACGAGGTAGAACCCGTAGAGCGCGGCGAAGTATTTGATGACGGGAATGCCGATAACGACGGCAACCGCAGTGGAATAGCTGAGCACGCGAAACGTCGCTTCATAGTCGCCGCGGCCGTCGAAGAGCTTTTGCGCGATCAGCGAGACGATCGCCGCGCCGACGAAGAGGCGCAGCATTCCGATCAGCAGCACACCGAGGAAACCCTTGATGCCGCCGCCGAAGAGCATGAAGCCGAAGCCGCCGATCGCCAGACAGATTAGAGCGAAGAGGAGCGGAGGCTCGAGGCCGCCCTCCGGCAACCCCTCGAAAAATGCGCGCGGCTCGAGTAGCACACGCTGCCAATTGGCTACGAAGCTCGCGATCGGATCCTTGGGATCGAATTCCCCGGATGCCGTAGTCATCGTCCTAGCCCTCCTCGGCGAACCTCCCGCGCTACATAGGAGCAATGGCCGCAGAGAATCAAGTTGCAGGCTTCTCGGGTAGCCGGTCAGTGGCGCGTGTGGGCTCGATGCTCCGTTATCGGTCGCTGCTCGAGCGGATCTTTCGTGCCGCGGTAGCAGCGGTCGAGCCTGGGCAGCTCGTGCGAAACCGCTTCGTCGATGGAGAATCGCTTCGACTTCGCGTCGGCGCGGAGCGGACGCTCTCCGTCGAAGGCCGGAAGGTCTGGATGATCGCCGCGGGGAAGGCCGCGACCGCGATGGCCCGCGAGAGCGCGCGCACACTCGGCTCGCGCCTCGCAGCCGGTGTCATCGCCGCGCCGTGCCGTGCTTCGCGCCTACCTCCTCGAACTCGGGGGTTCGTTGGCGGGCATCCGCTGCCGAGCCGTGGAAGCCTCGCAGCCGGTAGAGCGGTCTGGGAGCTTCTCAGACGCGCTCGAGCCGACGACGTCGTCCTCGTTCTCCTGTCAGGGGGCGCGTCGAGTCTCCTGGTGTTGCCCGCTGCGCGAATCACGCTCCACGACAAGGTCGCGACCAACCGACTGCTGCTGCGAGCCGGGGCGACGATCGCCGAGATCAACGCGGTGCGAAAGCACCTCTCGCGCTTGAAAGGCGGAGGGCTCGCGCGCCGCGCAGGGGAGGCTCGGGTGGTTTCGTTGCTGCTGTCCGACGTCGTCGGCAGCTCGCCTTCGGTCATCGGCTCGGGACCCGCAGCCGCCGATCCGACCACGTACGCCGATGCCTTGCGGGTGCTCGCGCGGCGGAGAATCCTGGATCGGGTACCCGAGCCCGTGCGCCGTCATCTCGAGCGCGGCTACGAGGGGAAGATCGCCGAGACGTTGAAGCCGGGCGAGCGACGGATACGAAACGTGGTCATCGGCGACAATCGAGCCGCGCTCGCCGCCGCCTCCGCGGAGGCGCGCTCGCTGGGATACCGCTGCCAGATCCTGACGGCGGCGATGCGAGGGGAGACGCACGCCTGCGCCCGGCGATTCGCAGCCGAAATCCGGCGCAATGCACGGAGGAGGCGGAGGCCGGTCTGTCTCCTCGCGGGGGGCGAGACCACCGTAGAGGTCCGTGGCACGGGCCGGGGGGGCCGCAACCAAGAGTTCGCGTTGGTGCTGGCCGGGGAGCTCGCGGGATTTCGGCGGATCCATTGCCTGAGCGCCGGCAGCGATGGCAGAGACGGGCCGACCGATGCGGCCGGCGCGTTCGTCGACGGATCGACGGCCGAACGCGCGGCACGGCTCGGTCTCGAACCACGCGCCTTTCTCGAGCGCAACGATTCGCACGGTTTCTTCCGGCGCCTCGGTGACCTCTTTCGCCCCGGATCAACGGGCACGAACGTCATGGATCTGAAGATCGTCATCATCGAGTGATGAGAAGAGCGCCGAGTGCGGCGTCGGGAAGGGGACGTTGCGGCACTAACGGAATAAGTCCGTTGCGCCAGATGAATTCCCGACGCGCGGTTGCCTTATTCCGTTAATGCCGCAACGTCCCCTTCCTCCGTTCTCGGCGCGCTCCATGGCCTCATGGCCGCGTCTGACGCGGAGTGCTAAGCTCGGACGCTCGGCATGGCGAGCGGCTACGTTTCGGAAATTTTTACCTCGTTCCAGGGGGAGGGACTGTTTGCCGGACGCCGGCATTTGTTCCTGCGCATGGCCGGGTGCAACTTGCGTTGCCGCTATTGCGATACGCCCGAAAGCCTGGAGCGCACCGCGAGCTGCACCATTTATGGCCTCGACGGATCCGCGCGCGTCATACCGAACCCTCTCGAGGCGGAGACCCTCTCGTCCCTGCTCGAGCCTTTTTTCGCCTCGCCGGGGCTTCACGCGCTGGCGATCACCGGCGGCGAGCCCCTCGTGCAGTCGAGCTTTCTCGCCGAGCTCTTCCGCGTCGGTCGTCCGCCTTTGCCGATCCTGCTAGAGACCAACGGAACGTATCCGCAGCGCCTAGCGACGGTTCTTCCCTTCGTCGACATCGTGAGCATGGATCTCAAGCTTTCGTCCAATTCGGGTGAGCCTCCGCTCTGGGACGAGCACCGTGAATTTCTCGTCTCGAGTCTAGGGAAGAACGTCTACGTGAAGGTCCCCGTCGACGAGAACACTCGCGACGGCGAAGTGCGCGAGGCCGCCCGTCTCGTTGCTGCCGCCGACCCTCGCGTGGTGTTCTTTCTCCAGCCGATCTTCTCTCCGCGATCCGACATGCAGATCTCCGTGGCCCGGCTCGAGCACTTCTACGACATCGCGTCGACGGAGCTCGCCGACGTACGTGTCCTGCCGCAAACCCACCGCGTGCTCGGGGTGCGATGAACGCCGCGGAGCTTCGCTCGACGAAGATTCGCCGTCTCGGCGAAGAAGCCTTCGATCTCCTCGTCATCGGCGGCGGCATCAACGGCGCCGGAGTCGCGCGGGAAGCCGCATTACGGGGGCTCAAGACGGCGCTCGTCGAAAAGGGCGATTTCGGCTGTGGGACGAGCAGTCGGTCGTCGAAGCTCATCCACGGTGGCTTCCGCTACCTCGAAACCGGTGACTTCGGGCTCGTGCTGGAGGCCTCTCGCGAGCGCGATCTCCTGAGGCGCCGCCTCGCTCCGCACCTCGTGAGACCGCTGCCCTTTTTTTTCCCCGTGTACCGCGGCGGGCCGCTGCCGCTCTGGAAGCTTCGGGTCGGCCTTCTGCTCTACGATCTGCTTGCGGCGTTCCGCAACATCGAGCGTCATCGCGTCGTGCATGCCGCCGGAGCTCGTGAGACCGAGCCGGGATTGCGCGCCGAGGGGCTGCGCGGCGGGGCGCTCTATTTCGACTGCTTCACCGACGATGCCCGCCTCGTACTCGAGAACGTGCTCGGCGCGGAGCAAGCCGGCGCGGTTTGCTTGAACTACGTCGGGGTCGAGGCATTGGAGAAAGACGGTCAAGGTCGGCTCACCGGCGCGCGGGTTCGGGATCTCGATTGCGACGGCGGGAGCCTCGAGGTCAGTGCCCGTGCGATCGTCAACGCCACCGGCCCGTGGCTCGACCGCGTGCGCGCGCTCGACGATCCCAATGCGGTCCCGATTTTGCGACCCACCAAGGGCGTGCACATCGTGGTCCCGAGGGAGCGCGTCGGCAACCGCCATGCGATCGTGCTTCACGCCGTCCGCGACGCCAGGATCCTCTTCGTGATTCCCTGGCAAGAACATGCGATCGTCGGTACGACCGACACCGACTTCGATGGAAACCCCGACGCTCTCGCGGCGGACGAGAAGGATGTCGACTATCTGCTCGAGACGCTCAATTTTCATTTTCCGCGAGCCCATCTGAAGGACGGCGATGTGATCTCCGCCTTCGCCGGGCTGCGGCCTCTCGTGGCGGGCACGCGCGCGGAAGCGCCCTCGGAAGTGTCTCGCGAGGAAGCGCTGTTCGAGAGCGGCTCGGGGTTGATCTCGCTCGGCGGCGGCAAGCTCACCACCTATAGGCGCGTGGCGATCAGGGTGGTCGACCGCTTGGCCAGAGCCCTGCGCCGCCGGTTCGGCATCGAAACCCGCTCGCGATCGGGAACAGACGCGCTGCCGCTTCCCGGAGCCACGACCGTGTCCGTGGACGGTGAACCGAAGCTCCGCGCCGAGGTCGCTGATCTCTTGTGCCAGCGCTACGGGGCAAGGGCTCGCGAGCTCGTCTCGCTCGTCGCGAGTGTCCCCGTCCTTGCCGAGCCGTTGGTGGCGGAGTTAGTCGATCCGCGCGCGGAGGTCGCGTTTGCGGCAGAATCCGAGATGGCGCTTCGGGTGGAGGACGTACTGCGACGCCGGACGCACGTCGCCTTGAAGAGCGTCGACGGTGGAGCGGGAGCTGCCGAGATGACTTCCGATCTCATGGGCGAGCGACTGGGCTGGAGCCGGCCGAAGCGGGAGCAACGGGCGCGCGAGTACCTCGAGGAGGTGATTGGGCCCCAGCAGCAGGCGAGACGCCAGGCATGAGCCGGGGAGCGAAACCCCATGTGCCGCGCCGAGAGAGCGCTCTGGCGCGACGAAGCCGTGCCGAGCGAATCGCCGCCCGTCTCGAAGAAACGTATCCCGACGCGACCTGCGAGCTGGACTTTGCGAATCCCTGGCAGCTGCTCGTGGCGACGATTCTGTCGGCGCAGTGCACCGACAAGATGGTGAACCAAGTCACGCCGGCGCTCTTCGAGCAATTTCCCGATCCGCCGGCACTCGCGCGAGCCACGCAGGTGAAGATCGAGCGCATGATCCGCAAGACGGGATTCTACAGTCAGAAGGCGAGGGCCATTCGCGCCTGCGCGAAGCAGGTTTCTGAAAAGTTTTCTGGGAGTGTTCCACAGACGATGACGGAGCTTACCTCACTGCAAGGAGTGGGCCGAAAAACGGCGAGCGTCGTGCTCGGTACCGCTTTCGGTCAGCCGGCGGTCTTCGTCGATACGCACGTCAAGCGGCTGACGTACCGACTCGGTCTCACTCGCTCGGAGGATCCAAACGAGATCGAAGAGCACGTGAAGCAGCTTTTGCCGGCGAGGGAATGGACCGCTTTTTGTCATCGGCTGATCCATCACGGGCGCCGGATGTGCTTCGCGCGCAATCCCCAATGCGAAAGCTGTTCCTTGGCTTCGATTTGTCCGCAAATCGGCGTCTCGTCTGAGTCCCCTAGAAAAGGCGCGAAGATTCAGTAATTTAGCTAGTGTCGGTTAGCTGCTACGGATTTATGTCCTGCCTGTCCCAAGGCGGGTAGCAGGGGAAAAAATCCTTGACATTCGCTAATATACAGCCCTAGACTTTCCTACACGTTGCGGTGGTTGCGAGGTGGTGGGAGGGTCTGATGGCCGTCTACACACTCATCGATCGTGAAGAGCTCGCGCAAATCGTAGAGGATTACGGGCTCGGAAAATTGCTCGTCACCGACGGAGTCGCTCGCGGCTCGGTCAACACACACTACCTGCTCAACACGGCACGGGGAAAATTCCTTCTCAAAATTGACGAGGTAAAGAGCGAGCTCGAGGTCAAACGCGAGATCGACCTGCTGCTCTTTCTACGCAAGCACGCTTTCCCCTGCCCGCAGCCCCTTCCCGACCGCAAGGGCCGCCAATATCGGGAGCTGGGCGGCAAGTGTATCTCCCTCTATCGACACATCGAAGGTGATACTTTCGATCCGAGCCGGCTCGGGTTAGGCCAACTCGAAAGCATCGGGCGAGAGCTGGCGGCTCTGCACCTGATCGGCAAGGGATACAAAAAAGGAATCGAGAATCGCTTCAGCTTCGAGCGGATCTTCGAGCTCTACCGGGACGTTCGGGAGAAGCTGCCGAACTACTTCAAGAAGGTCACGAGAACGCTCGATGAGGAGATGGAATATCTCCACTACTACCTCGAAGGGAAGCTTCCGAAGGGCATCATCCACGGAGATCTATTTTGCGACAACGTGCTTCTCAAGGGCGACAAGGTGGTCGGCATCCTCGACTTCGAGGCTGCTTGCCGCGGGAAATTCGTCTACGACCTCGCCACGGCCGTGAACGCGCTCTGCTTCGAAGGGGGCAAGTACCAGATTCGTCGTTTCGAAGCATTGATCGCCGGTTACGAATCACTGCGCACGCTCTCGCTCGCCGAGTGGGATGCGTTTCCGAATGAGCTTCGCTTCTCCGCCCTCCGCTTCACCGTTACTCGCCTGAAGGACTTCTTCCTGCGCCAGCTCGATGATCGGTTCCGCAACAGTCGAGACTTCCAGGAGTTCTACGACCGGCTGCGCATTCTGCGCCGTGAGGAGGATGGCGGCATGGAAGGCCTCCTGATGGCGATGGCGACCGGTTACGACTATCGAAAGTATCAGAAGGTCAAGGCTTTCGAGAAGAAGAGCAAGTAGCGAATCGTTTTTGGCAAACGACTCCGCCCTGTCTCGATCATCGGTCGAAGCCGAAAGCCATACTGACTCAACCGCCGTTACCGGTTATACGGTTGCGGGATGAAGGCCGACCGGAATCGAAAGAACCGTCTTCGCCTGCTTCGCCCCACGGGACTCCGCACGCTCGAACCCCATGTGCGGGCGATTCTCGAGGCAATCGGCGAGGATCCTAGCCGCGAAGGGCTGGTCAAGACCCCCGCTCGCGTCGCTCGAGCCTACGAAGTGCTCACCAATGGCTACGGCCAGGACCCGAAGGCGATCATCAACGGAGCCCTTTTCGTCGAGGACTACTCGGAGATGATCCTTTGCCGTGACATCGACTTCTTCTCGCTTTGCGAGCACCATCTCTTGCCCTTCTTCGGCAAAGCCCAGGTAGCCTACATCCCAAAGCACCACATCATCGGTCTCTCCAAGCTCGCTCGGCTAGTCGAGGTATTCGCCCGCCGGCTACAGGTTCAGGAGAGGATGACGACGCAGATTGCGACGACCCTGATGGAGGAGCTCGATGCGCTCGGGGTCGGCGTGGTGCTCAAAGCCGAGCACCTGTGCATGCGGATGCGCGGCGTCGAGAAGCAGAACTCGGTCGTGGTGACGAGCGCCATGCTCGGTAGTTTCCGGACGCATCAGGCGACGCGCCAGGAGTTCATGACGTTGTTGCAGAACAATAGGGGATGAACCCGGAGTATTCGTCTGTAGTCCGTCGTCATTTCTTTCTGACGATCGTCAGCCCGTCCGCGATCGGAACGATTATCGCATCGACTCGCTCGTCGTCGGCGACGTGATCGTTCACCGAACGGATCGCCAGCGTGGACTCGGATTGGTCGTTCGCGTCGACTACGGCTCCTCCCCACAGCACGTTGTCGATGAGGATGAGCCCGCCGGAACGCAGGCGCTTCAGGATCTCTTCGTAGTAGTCGGTGTATGATGTCTTGTCGGCGTCGATGAAGGCGAAATCCAGGCTCTCGATTTCGGGAAGCGATCGGAGGGTTTCGAGCGCAGGTGCGACGCGAAGCTCGATCTTCCCGTCGAGGCCAGCCTCTCGGAAATAGCGGCGCGCGATCGCTGCCCATTCCTCGTTTACGTCGCAACAGAGAAGCTTCCCGTCATCGGCGAGGCCGCGTGCGATCGATATCGCGCTATAGCCGGTGAAGGTGCCGACCTCGACCGCGAAGCGCGCGCCGATGGCACGCGAGAGGAGCTGGAGGAGAATTCCCTGGTCGGCGGCGATCTGCATGCGCGCGGACGAACCGAGGGCCTCCGTCTCCTTGACGAGGCGTTGCAGCAGCGGATCTGCGGGGACGAAGAGCCGCGTGACGTAGGCATGCAGCTCCGGGGTCATCGTGACGAACTTGTCGGACATGAGAGGCTTCAGGTCGCGGGCTTCAAGACGTGCTCCTGGCGTTCTTTGCCGAAGCCCTGCGTCTGAGCCCAAGGCCCTTCAATGTGACGTCTCGCCCTTCTTCAGACCGCGGATGTAGCTCGCCAGTTCCGTGTTGCCTTCGACCGCCTCGAGAAGCTGTGCCTGGAACGTGCTGGCCGCCGCCTCGAGCGGCGCCATGTCGACGGGTAGATCCATCCACTCCTTGAGCTTCAGAAGCAGAGCGAGCGTCCCACGCGGATTCGGCGCGGCGGCGATGTAGTGGGGAATCGCCGCCCACAAGCTGAACACCGGCAGCGAGGCGCGGCGGAACCGGTCCGCGAGCGCGCCGACGATCCCGGTCGGGCCCTGATATGCGGTCGGCGATACCTTGAGGCGCGCGAGAATCGCCGGATCGGAGGCGAATCCGGTGAGCGGCACGGGATCCGTGTAAAGCACCTCGGCGAGGAATGCGCCGAGCAAAGCGATCCGCTCGACCTTCAGCTCTTCCACGACCTGCATGACGAGACCGCAGAAACTCTTCCAACGCAGGTGCGGCTCGGGCCCGACCGCGAAGACCACGTTGCGCGCAGCCGAAAACTCGTATGACGGCCACTGGAGATGACGAATCTGCTGTTCGTCGAGACGGACGAGCGGTCGCTGCACGGTGAAATCGAAGAAATCTTCGCCGTCGATCGTGGCGAACTTCTTGGCTCCGAGCTGCGTCGCCACGTACTGGACGGCATTCGTTGCCGCCGATCCTGCGTCGCTCCAGCCAGAAAACGCGATGAGCAGCGTAGGCTGCGCGAGCTCGGGCCGAGACTCGATCGTCAGGGCGTCCACAACGTCAAGATCGGGGACACCGGCGCCAATGTCAACGCTCGCGGTTGGGAGCCTGCGTCACGACGCTCGTGGTCGCGATGCCGTCTCCGTTCGGGCATCCTACCGAGCTCTGCGAGTGAAACGTCGTCGCCTTGGCCGAGGCCCCCGTCATGCTTCCGAGCCCCCGAATTTCGGGGCTACGAAGCCGAGGCGCTCGTGCCAGTCGAGATGGGCCTCGATGTCCTCGACTTCGATCGAGCAGATCCGGTCGCGCTGGAGCGCGGCGGCGATCTGTTCCTCGGACCAACGGCGCCGTCCCGCCGCTTCGCGCAACGCCTGCTCGAAAGGCGGCCAGTCGAACAACAAGCGATACTTCGGTCGTCTCATCGTTCCCGTGGCGTGGCCTCGCAGCCCCAACCGAAACACCCCCGGCCTGCTGAACCATTGCATCTCATGTCTTCGTGTGGGACCGAGAAATCATGCCTAGTAGATCAGTCGAGCCTCGCGACCGCAACCGAGACGAGCGAGGACAGACCCGCATCTCATCGCGTCGTGGGAACCGTGACATCCGACCGTCGTCCCTCAACGAGCGGGCTTCTGGCGCCACACGACCCTGTCCTCGATCACGACTTTCTCGGTGCGTCCCTCGAGCCGCATGTGCTCGAGGTGCGCGAGGGTCTCGAAGGTGGCCGGGAACTGTTGCTGGAACGGGCTGTGCGGTGTGAGGTCGAAGGCCTCGAGCGCCACGTCGTACGCGGTGCGGGGCCGGCCGCGGACGATGTCGAGCATCACCTGCATGCGGTAGTCGTGAAACTCGATGAGCTGCGTGACGCGCTTGCGGTGGTCGTCGTAGACCGCGCCGTGGGCGGGCAGTACCGTTTCGACGTCGAGATCGCCGACCTTCCGCAGGGAGGCGAGAAAATCGCCGAGCGGATCGCCGCCGTCATCCGAGAAGATCCCGACATGGGGTGTGATCTTCGGTAGCAGATGATCTCCGACCACGACGACCTTCTCGCGGCGAAAGTACATCACGCAGTGGCCTGGAGAGTGCCCCGGCGTCCACACCGCTTCGAGCGTCCGCTCGCCGATCGCGATCTGATCGCGGTCGGCGAGTGGGTGGTCCGGCCGAGCCGGCGCGTACATGTCCTTCCAGAATTCACCCAGGCTCGGCACTTTCGCGAAACTCTCGATCGGTATACCGTTGCGCTCGAAGAAGCGGACCGTGTCCGGGCTACGAGGCTGCGGTAGGAACCTCGTGACGCGTTCCGCCTCGAGGGGGTGGAGAAACACCTCGGCGTGACAGAGGTCCTGGTAGGGTCGCGACGTTCCGAAGTGATCGGGATGGTGGTGGGTGCAGATGATCTTGCGGATCTTCTGCGGGGAACAGCCCGCGATGTCGAGCGCGGAACGAAAGGCCTTGACGCTTTCCGCGGTGTACATGCCAGTATCGATCAACGCCCATTCCGAGCCGCCGTCGACGAGATAGACGTTGACGATCGTCGGCTTCATCGGCAACGGCAAGTAGACGAGGTGGAATCCCGGCCGCACCTCTCGGACCTTGACCTCCGCGGGCTCGCTCATCGTCTATTCGTGGAGCTGCTCTTGAATCGTGAAAGTCACCTCGACGCGCACGCGCCAGCGGATGACCGAGTCGTCTTCGACGAGCGCGACGGCGTCCACGAGCTTCGCCTGGCGGATGTTCTTGACGGTGAGGGCGGCTCGCTTGATCGCGAGGCTCACCGCATCCTCGATGCCTATCGACGAAGTTCCGGCGAGGTCGATCGTCTTCTCCACCATGGCGGCTTCCTCCTTCGAGGGTGCTCAAAGACCGAGGTCACCCGACACTAGTGTCTCGGTTCGGCGAATTCAACACGACCTGGCGATGGGGCCTCGCGCTCGCGTTGTTCGCCGTTCTCGATGCGGGGCGTGGTGGGGCGGACGAGATCCGCAAGTGGCGAGATGCCGCCGGCAACCTTCACTACAGCATCACCGGATCCTCCGGCGGGGAGAAGGACTCCGAGGAGATGCCGCTCCTGCAAGGACGCGAGGCGACTCCCGAGGAGACGTTTTCCGTTCAGGCGAGCCTCAAACGCAGCGAGCTCGAGAAGAAGCTCACCGCCGCTGGCCGCGCCCTCGAGCAAATCCGCGCCGACATTGTCAAGACCGAAGGGAGGCAATTCGGCGCTTGGGTTCCCGCGGTGACCGATGACCCGCGCTCCGCGCAAGCCTCGCTCGACCGACAGCGAGACGTGCTGCTGGCGGCGAGCCAGGCCGAGCAGCAGAAAGCCGACGACCTGCGTCGCCTACGCCGCCGCCAGCGCGATCAACTGAAGGAGCTCCTCGGGCTGTGGAAGGAATTCGATGCCCTCGACGCGCAGGTGACCGAGCACTACGGCAAGGCTCCCGAATGGTGGCGCAAGCGTCTCGATTGCCGCGGCTGCCCGAGCGCCGCGGAAGTCGCAGACGCGCTCCACCCGCCGCGACCGACGCCTTCCCCCGGCGCCGAGAAGGAAAAAGAGAAGCCGGGAGCTTCCGACGAAGATGACGACGAGGAGGGATGGGAGAATGCGTGGGACTGAAGCGGCTACCGGCTTCCGCCCAAGCTGCCGGCTACGGAAGAGAAAGACGCCCTTCGTCTAGCCGGTAGCCGCTATGTGTAGTGTGACCGCCTCTTCAGCGTGATCGCGCGCTCGAGATAGAAAACCTCGGCGCGCTCCCACGCGTCGCTCTTCTTGACAGGCTTGAAGCCGCGCAACACCGTGTCGACGATGCCGAGATCGGCGCGGCCCGCAAAGTCGCGCTTGGCGCGGATCTCGGTCGAGGCGAAGAGCGTATCGCCGGCGAACACCGGCCCTGTATGACGGCCGGTGCGATACTCGACGTCGCCGAGTGAGTTCTCTCCGACGTCGGGTGAGGAAAGCCCGAGGAACACGTTGAAGGCGATGCCGCCGTATACGATCAGCTGCCCGCCGATGTACTTCCCGGGGTTTTGGTCGATCAGAAATTGATTGCAGTGCACCTGAGACGTGTTGTCGAGTTGCGCGGTGAGCGCGATGTGCTCGGTCGTGATGGTTCGGCCACGGGAGTGCTCGATTGTGTCGCCCGCCGCGAGATCCTCGAAATAGCCGTCCGGCGCCGAAAGATGCGCGAGAGAGCGGTAGTCGCGCGCGGCGTCGTAGGGCGGCAGCTCGAGCGGGCAGTCGATCAGCGGCGAAGGAATCTCACCGTCGTCGACGCTGGCGGCCGCATCTCCCTTCCAGACCTGGACCTTGCGCTCGAAGGTGATCACTATCGCACCGTCTTGATTTCGGCCCGTCGAACGGACATGAACCACGCCGCGATCCGGATCCTTCGAGGAGGGTTTCACGCCGAGCACCGTCGTCTCGACCTCGATCGTGTCGCCGACGACGACCGCGCTTCCGAAGCGCATGCCGATGTATTCGAGATTGGCGCGGGCGTTTTCCGAGACGTCCTCGACGGTCTGGCTGAATGCGACATTCATGACCAATCCCGGCGGCGCAACCAGATCGCGGAAGCCGTAGGCGCGGGCGTAACGCGCGTTCTTCGCGAGCGGGTTCGTGGTCATCGTGAACTCGCTGAACGTGTTGAACAGACCGGAGGTGATCGTCTTTCCGCGCTTGTGACGGAAGACTTGTCCCACTCGGAAGTCCTCGAGGAAGTTTCCCGTCTTCTTGCGGATGATCGCCATGGGCGTCCTTGCGGAGGAGTACGGAAGATGGCGTTATGCTAACCGGGGCGCGAAGGGTCAAGATGGGCTTCAGGCCCTGCGGCTGAAGCCTGTAGCCCGAAAACAGGATCCCTACACCTTCTCCGGCGGCGCGATCCGTCGCAGGATCGGCGTGAAGTCGAGAGGGGTTTCCTCCGCGAGCGCGGACATCCGCTTCATGAAGAAGGCTGCGCTCGGACTCTGTGCGCCTTGGGGCAAAACGAGCAGCACCGGCAGCGCTTCAAGCCGCGCCGAGCGCCGCGCCTTGACCACCAGGCCGGCACCTTCGGCGCCGAGGCGTGAGAAGTCGAACACGATGAGGTCGGGCTTGACGATGTCGAGGATCTCGTTGCCCTGCTTGAGATCGCCCGCGCTCGACACCGAACAACCCTTGGCGGTCGCCCAAGCGTTCAGCTTGAGCACGCTGTCGAGCTCTTCGCCGATGATCGTCACCCGCTTGCCGTTGCCGAGGAGCCCCGAGAGCGCGGTGAGAAAGTCGACTTCCTCGATCGGTCTAATCAACCAATCGACGCTGCCAAAAACCACTCCCTTGGCGCCTCCGGGCGTGGCCGCGTATAGAAAGAGCCGCGAACCGGCGAGCCTTTCGTCGGAGCGGCTGCGAAGCATACCTTCAAGACCGCCGTTCTTGGTAGCGAGCAGATTGACCGCCGTGTAGGCGGGCGGCTCCTTGAGCGCGGCTCCGTTCTCGAGCGCGCGTGCTTCGAACCCGCCCGAGCTGCATGCCTGCGCGAGCCCGGTGAGCGCCGGACCTGGCTCGTCCAGCACCGCGACGAGGTTGCTCGTTATCGGCGGGCGAGCCGCAACGGGCATCGGCTTCGGCGCCGCGGTGGGGGGTGGCCTTGGCGGCGCGGTTGGGGGTGGCTTCGGCGCCGCGGGCTTGAGCCCCGCGGGCGGGATGGCCGTCGGCCGCAGCCCGCCAGCTTTGAGCCCCTGGATCTCTCGGTCGCGCACCTCGAGAGTGGCCTGAAGCTTCTCGGCCACGCTTTGCCAGCGCGCACTCTCCGATTCGAGACCCCGCAGGTCGTTCTCGAGGCTCGCGGCGCGTTGTTTCGTCGATTCGACGTCCGTGGCGAGCCGCTCGGTCTCCGCCTGGCTCCGGCGCGCCGCCGCCTCCAGCGCCGCGCTCTTGGCCGCTTCCTCGCGCATCGTTTCGATCGCTTGGCGGCGTTCGTTCTCCAGCAAGCGCACCGATTCGCGCAGGCGCTCCCGCTCGTCGTCTCCCGCCTTCAAATCCGCGGACACCCGCTCCGCCCGACCTGCCGTTTCGGCGACGCGGAGCTCGAGCTCGTGGATCCGCCGATCCTTCTCGTCCTGGCTCGCCAGCGCTTGGCGCTTGAGCGCCGCGATCTCCTGCTCGGCTGCTCGCGCGCTCTGCTCGGCGCTCTGAGCCTGCTCGAGCGTTCGCCGCGCCGCCGCTTCGCGCTCTTGCAAGTCGCGCTCAGCGGACTCGAGCCGGCTCGACAGCTCGCCGAGCTCCGCCGTGCGCCGACCGAGCTCGGCCGCGAGCGACTGGGTCGTCTCTTGCGCGGCCCCTCGCTCCGCGGCGATTGCATCGACTCTCTGGTTTGCCTCCGCGGTTGCCGCCTCGGCGTCTGCGACCCTGCGCTCGAGTTCTTCCAGCCTCCGTGCAAGCTCCTGGGCGCTCTCGCGCTCGGTGTCGCTCTCGACGCGCAGACGCGCGCTCGTTTGATGCTCCGTCTCGAGCGCGGCCTCGAGCCGAGTGACGGATTCTTCCGCTGCCCGCCGAGCACTCTCCGATTTGGCCAGGGTTGCGCGTAACACAGCCGTAAAGTCGACCTCGCGCTTCTTTTGGGCGAGATCGGCGCTCGCTCCCTGGAGCTGTTGCTCGAGCTGCTGCAGCCGGGCCTCGAGCTCCTTCCTTTGGAGATCCTCCTCCAGCCGGCGACGTTCCGTATCTTCGAGCTGTCGGGCCCGTGCGCGGGCGGCGGCTTGCAGCGACTCTTCGAGCTGCGCGTGCCGCGCGAGCTCGACGGTGAGCTCGCTGCCGCGCGCCTGCGCGCGCTCGAGCTCTTCGCGGAGGCTCGCGAGCTCGCTCTCGAGCGTTTGCGTGCGTTCGAGGGCTGCAGCCTGTCCGCCACGCGCCTCGCCGAGGTCTGCATCGACCGCTTGCGCCAACTCCCGTAGGCTCTGGACTTCCGCCCGCAAGCGTTCGGCCTCGGCCGCTTTTGCCTCAGCAGTTGCGCGCAGGCCTTCGAGCTCCTGGTCGCGGCGTTCGCGGTCTGCACGCGCCGTCTCGCCATCGCGCAGCAAGTTGGCGGTCGTCTCTTGGAGGGTCGTGGCACGCGCGAGCAGCGCGTCGCGCTCGCGCGCCAGCGCGCGGGCCGATTCGGCGGCTTCGCCCAACCGCGTGCGCAGCTCGCCCACCTCGAGCTGTAGGGTGCGCTCGGACTCGAGTTGGCTCGCTTCCCGTGAGCGGATCTCCGCTTCGCTCTTGCGCTGGCTTTCGAGCTCGGGACGCAACCGCTCGACTTCCGAGGCGAGCGCGGCGCGCATCGATTCCGCCTGCTCGGCGCGCTTCTGCAGATCAACGAGCAGCTGCCGCAGGCGCTCGCCTTCCTCCTGCGAGCTCTGGCGCAGCACGCTGAGCTCCGCCGCGAGCCCCTGCGCCTCGGTGCGCGATCGCTCCGCCTCGGCGTGGGCCATTTGCCGCTCGGCTTGTACGCGCTCCGCCTCGGCGCGCAGCGCGGCCGCGTCGTGGATGACGCTCGATGCAGTCTGTTCGGCGACTCGGCGCCGCTCCGCCTCTCGCGCGAGCTCGGCCTGGAAACGCTCGGTCTCGCGCTCGATCTCGCGCACGATCTCCGATCGGCCGGCGAGGCCGGCCGACAGTTGATCTCGCTCCCGCTCGATCGTCTCGAAGCGAGCTTGCAGAGCTTCGATCTGGGCGCGGAGCTCCAACTGGACGATCTCCGACCCTTCGCGGACCTGAGCGGTTGCGTCCTCGGCGGCTTGGTAGCGGGTGGCTGCTTTCTGGAGAGACGCGGTCAGGCGCTCGCGCTCGCCGCGGAGCTCGCCGATCTGCTCTTCGCGCGCCCGCAGGCTCTTGCGCAGCTCTTCAACATCGCGCTCCGCGACCGTGAGACGGGAGACGATCTCGTCGCGCGCGACTTCGCGGGTGTGGATTTCCTTGGTGGCCGCGACGAGCTTGCGCTCGAGGATCATCACACGTTCTTCGAGGTCACCACGCGAGCGATCCGCCTTCTCGAAGTCCTCCGTGGATCGATGGCCGCTCTGCACCGCGGCAGCGAGCTCTTCGCGTGCGCGCGCAAGCTCGAGGGCAAGCTTGCGGCCGCGCTCCGCCTCCGCCGTGCTCTGGTCGCGCAGCAAGTCGTAGTCGGCGCGGAGATTGCGCAGCGTGATCTCGTGACGCGCGGCTTCGGACTTGTGGCGGTCGCGCTCCCGGCCCATCTCCGCCAGACGCCGCTCTGTCTCCGTCGAGCTCGACGCTCCGCTCTGGTTGCGGCGCAGCGATTCGACTAGAGATTCGAGCTCGCTGATTCGCGCCTTGAGAATCGCGCGGTCGCGCACGGCTTCCTCGCGGAGCGGCATCGGTCGCGTGAGGGAGGGCGGCGCGAGTGATGGTGACTTCGCAGGCA
This sequence comes from uncultured delta proteobacterium, assembly GCA_963712515.1. Taxonomy (GTDB): domain Bacteria; phylum Desulfobacterota; class Binatia; order JACPRU01; family JACPRU01; genus CAVQIG01. The sequence goes on along the minus strand of CAVQIG010000009.1, from coordinate 247,539 downwards.
AGCGCAGAGCCCGCCCTAGGCTCTTGCCCGCTTCGCGCAGCGCGATGATGTCGGATTCGCGGATGGCGTGCGTGCCGCTGCCAACGAGCAGAATCGCCCCGGTGACCGAACCCTCGGCGAACAGCGGCACCACCGCAGCGTTGGTGAGCATTCCGTGCTCGCTATTCTCGAGCAGGGTCGGCACGAAGGGATTCTCCTTCGGCTTGTCGATGATGTAGACGCGACGCTGCAGCACCGCGTGAAGCGGCATGTCCCAAACACCGCTCAGGCCCCGACGGATGAGCCGGATCGCGCTCACCGCCTGCTCCGCCAGCCCTTCCTGCGCGATCATCGTCAGGCTCTGCGACTCCGAGTCGTAGCGAAGAAGCGCCCCAAAGCGGATGTGCAGCGTCTCGAGAATCGCGGCGAGCGCCTTGGGACCTGTCGTCTCGTCGAGCGGCGAAGCCGTCAGCTGGCGAAGAGTCTCGAGAGATTCGGCCGAGACCGCAGACGCGGTGCTCTCTCGAGGTGAAACGGCGGGCGGCGACGACATGGTCGGCAAACGAAGGGCTCCGACAAGTTTGCCTCGTAGGTGTAGCCCGGCACAAGTGATCGGGGCATGCAACCGACCTTTTTTGGAGGCGAAATCAGTGCTTGGCGCGACCCCGCTCGAAGAGAATCGCCTGCACGAGCTCTTCGGGGAGCTCGGCGGACGAGGCGTCGTCCGGATGTTCGGTGGCGCGCGCGGCAAGCCGTACCGTGCTCTTGTAACTCGTAAAATAGCGTAGGCAATTCGCGCATGTCTCCAGGTGCGAGTCCAGGTTCTCGCGGACGCCGACGGAAAGCTCCCCGGCGATGTACTGCTCGAGGAACTCGACGAGTTGCTTGCAGGTCATGGGGCCTCCGCAGAGGAGATGCCGCGGCTTCCTCAAGGGTTACCGACCTCATCTTGCGCGACAAGGTTCGAGAGTCCCGAGCGGGAACGACGGCTCATTGCGAAGGAGCCTCTGTGAACCATCGCCTTGACGATCCGGAGAGACCGTGATCTTCGTCCTGAAGGGGCCACCTCGAGGTCGAGGGTCGGCCCGCCTTCAAGGGCGCCAAGCTCTGCTGACCCGCGAGTAGCCTCTGGTCGACTCGGTTGTCTACGGCGAGCGAGGGTTTCACCCTCGACGTCTGTCCGGACCGACGTAAGCACGTGAATAGAGGAATGAATCCATGATCAAGCTCTTCGAGCTTTGGACGCGGCGACCTGACATGACCCACGAAGAAGCGGTCCGTCACTGGACGGAGGTTCACCGTGAGCTGTTGCTTCCCCACGTCCGCTCGCTGGACATCTGGGAAACGGTGTACCTACAGGTGTTCAATCGCCTGCTCACCGCTTTCGTGGAGAAGGTCGCGTTCTGAAGGTCGAGATCGAACGCGGTGGCGTCTCGGGCGCCGCCGCACCGGCTCCATTCGCCTGGCGCGGCACGCTCGTCTATGTCGGCCTCGTCCTCTTCCTTTTCGTCCTCCCGCACGGGATCACCGGCGACGGCGGCGCGCGATTCGAGATGCTTGCGGCGCTCCTCGAGCGACGACAGCTCTCGCCCATGCCCTACTCGCTCGTTGGACCGCTGTTCTCGGCACCGCTCTACGCATTGGGCTGGATGGTCGCCGATCCGCGCTGGTGGTGCGCACGCTTCAACACGCTCCTGCTCGCCGCCGGCTTCGCGGCGACTTCCAGGCTCCTGTGCGACGACGACGAGCGCTCTATACTTCGAACGTTCTTTCTTCTGGTGCTGACGGCGTCGATGTTTCCGGCGCATCTGGCCGACTACTACGGCGAGGTGTTCACTGCGGTGCTCGTCCTCGTCGGCATCACCGCTCTCGTCTCGGGCCGTGCGGCTCTCGGCTGGACGCTCGTCGTCGTCGGCGTGGCCAATGCACCCGCGACGCTCGCGGGTCTGCTCTTGGTGGCGATCAAGAAGGTCGTCGACAGCCGTCGATTGCGACACGTCGTGCCTGTCGTGGCCGCGGTGTTGCTCATTGGGATTGAGTCATGGATTCGACGGGGCAGTCCGTTCCTGAGCGGGTACGAATGGAACGCCGGGGCGCGGACAGTGCTTCCCTATTCCGGGCGACCCGGCTTCAGCTACCCGTTGTTCTTCGGTGTGCTGTCGATTCTGCTGTCATTCGGCAAAGGGCTACTGTTTTTCGCGCCGGGCCTTCTGTTGCCCGTCGCGGCCGATGCCGCCGACGTGCCAGCGCGACTGCGCCAGTGCTACCAGTACTGGCTGTTGTTCGTGGTCGGGCTCGTCATCGCGTACGCCAGATGGTGGGCGTGGTACGGCGGATTCTTCTGGGGGCCGCGATTCTTCTTGTTCGCGTCGTTTCCGGCGTCACTGGCGATCGCGGTGTACGGTCACCGAGCACGAGGTCTCCGCCCCTTCGCCGCGGTCGCAACCCTCGGTGCGCTGACGCTCTCGACGTGGGTGGCCATCGACGGCGTGGCGTTCAACCAGTCACAGCTGGGCGTATGTCACGAGAACCAGTACGCCCTCGAGTTCCTCTGCTGGTACGTGCCAGAGTTCAGCGTCCTCTGGCGTCCGTTCGTCGTCTGGACCGCTCCCGCGGCGAACGCGTGGCTGATTGCCGCGTTCTGCCTCGTGTCCTACGCAGCGGTGTCGGCTCCGCTGCTCCCGAGTCTCGCGGCTGCAGGCCGCTCCGTATGGGAGACAGCGCTCCAAACGGCGCGAAAGATCCGATTCTAGTCGCTGCGCGTGCAACCACGAGACCGTCGCGGACGAACTCGAGCTCGCTCGAATGGTCAAGTGCCTTCGAGCCGTCGCCGTTCGAATCCAGCGGGTGGCTCTACACGGCACTGACGTTCAGATCGTTACGGGCCGGGGGCGGGTCGCTTGCAAATTCGGCCTAGCGTCTGAATCGCTTCGAGGAGGACGACGCGCTCGTGAAACCTAGACTGCGAGAAAGTCGTCTGTAGACCTTCCAGCGCTCCGATCAGTGCCTGGACACGTGCCCATGGTTCCGGATCAATCCGATCCCGAACGGCGTTGGCGAGCAATCGGGCATAGTCGAGCTTCAGGCGATCGCTTTTTGGATGCTCCTCGTCGTCATCCATGCCGAAGTCCAGCTCACCCAGTTGTTCTGTAATCTCATCCGCCACAACGCACAGATCCTCTTCGGTCCTCAGTAGCCGGCTTTGTGGACATCCCTCGGCGCGCTCGACGATCTCCAAGACCCGTTGTCGGTCGACTCGGCGACATCCCTCCTCGTCGCCGACGACGAGCACCGACCCGGCCTTCTCGCCCTGGCCCTCGAGAAGATCTCGCTCCAGATGTTTCACAAGGCTTTAAGCACAGCAAACGCTGCGCCATATTCCTCGAACCTTCGAATTCGCGGGGATGTAATGAAATTCAAATGCTTAGAGGATTCGCCGGGGGCGGCCAAGTCGGGAGGTCGAGTCGCTCTGCATCAGAGCGTCACAACTTCGTCATGTCGCACCCGCCCGTGGGAAAGGGGCTGCGTCGTGGCTGCCTTGTCCAGCAAGATTCCACACGACTTCCGTAGAACGGCCGTATGCAACATGGTACGTTCTGCAATTCCTGAGCGGGTCGGTTGCAATCGACCAGGCGAGCGAGCACGAGGTGCAGCTAACTCATTGATCTAACAGCGTACGGCGGCGTGGCCGAGTGGTTCAGGCAGAGGTCTGCAAAACCTCTTACTCCGGTTCAATTCCGGACGCCGCCTTCATAACTCACGAGCTCGAAGCCATCCATTTCCCCCTGTTGTAGTTCCTCGAAGGGCGGACGCCCTTCGTGCGCCGCTTTCCGCTCCGCAAGCTGTGCGAGGAGTGGGGCGAAAGGCATCGCGTGGTGCCCTGCTAGAATGAGAAGAGTGGACACGAATAGCCAATAACCGCGTAGCAGCATCCACTGCTTCGAAAGTTGCGGGGTTCGATCTTTGAGGAAGCTCGAATCGGCCAACAAGAGGCCGCTAGTACGTATCTCCTGTTCGGCCCTGCTGCCCGAAACCAAGCAAAGCTTGTCGGGCGAGAGACCCGCTTCGGTGGTATCCGCGTTCCATACCGATCGATCATGCATCGCCCGCGCAACGTGACTGGCAGCGTAGCTTGCTCCAGACCGCTTGGCCTTAATCCGACGCGACAATCCGTTGTCTGAACGCGCCATGATGATGGTGGGGGAACGCGGTGGGGTCGATGTGCTTCGGGCCGCCGCGCGCGACCATCGAGCTCGAAAGCGGCGAAGCCTCCAGTCAAAAGGGAGGCGTCTCTTCCGCCATCTCGGCATCCAACAGGATCACCCTCACGACGCTGCCTGCCCGGAGCTCGCCCTTGTCCGGGGCGCCGATGATCAAGCCCTGGCCCTCAGCCATCGAGCTCAGCACGGCAGAGCTCTGTGACCCGGTGGATGTCGCAACGATCCCGTCGCTCGTCCGCTCGAGCCGGCAGCGAATGAATTCCGTTAGACCCGTCACTTTTTTCGCGTCGTGGCCGAGGGTTGCCATGACCGTCGGCAAGTGAGCCGCGCGCAACCCCACCATCCGACGCAAGGCGGGACGAACATACAAGTAGAAGCAGACGAGTGACGAGACCGGATTGCCGGGAAGACCGAAATAGGGGCGAGTACCGAGCATGCCGAACGTGAGGGGCTTGCCCGGCTTCTGCGCGACCCCCCAGAACAAGCGCCGCACGCCGATTTCGTCCATCGCCGCCTTCACGAAATCGAACTCACCGACGGAAACGCCTCCCGTCGACAAGATGGCATCGGCGCGCGATGCTTCCTGGAAGGCCTCGCGGATCTCTTCCGGAGTGTCGCGGGCGATCGGCAGCGGAATTGGCACTCCGCCAGCTTCCGTTACGGCGGCGGCGAGCGTGTAGGCGTTGCTGTTGACCACGCGCCCTTTCTCGACCGGCTGGTCGGCCTCCACGAGCTCGTTGCCGGTCGATAGGATCGCCACGCGCGGACGGCGGTGAACGAGCAGCAGGGTTCGACCGACCGAAGCTGCGAGTCCGATGGCCGCCGGGGACAGAACGCGGCCACGAGTGAGGACGAGCTGACCGGCGCGCAGATCCTCGCCGGGAAGACGGATGTTGCCGGCCTTGGTTTGGCCGCCCTGGATGATCACCGCTTCGCCGTCGAGCCGAGTGTCCTCGACACGGACTACCGTGTCTGCCCCGGCGGGGATGGCCGCACCGGTCATGATCTTCGCGGCGTCTCCCGGCCCTACCGTCGGGATCGACTCGTCACCCGCGGCGGAGGTCCCGACCACGCGCAGCCGCACGGGCGGCTGGCGGAGGTCCACATGACGGACGGCGTAACCGTCCATCGCCGAATTTGCGTAGCCGGGAACGTCGCGCAGCGAGCAAACGTCCTCGGCGATCACTCGGCCGACTGCTTCGAGCAGGCCGATCCGCTCAGCGCCGAGCTCCGTAACCGCACCGAGAATCTGCTCGATCGCGTCGCGGACCGAAACCATCGCTCGCGTCTAGTCTCGAGGGTCTGCCGAGTCAATCGCGGATGACGGGACCTCGGTCCCTTCCTCTGGCAACGGCGAAGAGGCCGCTGTATGGGGTAGGGGATGTCCGATCTGATTCAGACGGGAGCCGAGCTCGAGGCTCCGGTCACCCGCAGCGATGCGCTGATCGACTATTTCGTCGCGGGTGCGAAACCGCGGAGCGAATGGCGGATCGGCACCGAATACGAGAAGATCTGCGTGGACCGCAAGACGGGGCGCGCGGCGCGCTACTATGGGCCGCGCGGCATCGAAGCCGTGCTCAAGAGGCTCGCAGACCGTTACGGTTGGATGCCGCGGCTCGAGGGCGAACACGTGATCGCACTCGAGGGACGAAAGGCCACGATTACCCTCGAGCCGGGCGGTCAGCTCGAGCTTTCCGGCGAGGCCTGTGACTCCATCCACTGTGCCGAAGCCGAGCTCAGCGAGCACGTGAACGAGATCGTCACCGTCGGCGACGAGCTCGGGCTCGCCTTCCTCGGCCTCGGCATCCAGCCGCTCAGCACACTCGAGGACATCGAGTGGGTGCCGAAGCCACGCTACCGCATCATGGCGCCCTACATGACGAAGGTCGGGACGCTCGGCCACCGCATGATGAAGCAAACGGCCACGGTCCAGACCAACATCGATTTCGAGAACGAGCGCGATGCGCTCTGCAAGTTCCGGCTGGCGATGGGCCTCTCGCCGATTCTCACGGCGGCGTTCGCGAACTCGCCGATCAGCGATGGTCGGCCGAACGGCTACATGAGCTTCCGCCAGCACGTCTGGACGGATACCGATCGCGACCGCTGCGGACTCTTGCCGTTCGCGTTCTCGCCCGACGCGGGCTTCGAGGACTACGTCGATTGGGCGCTCGACGTGCCGATGTATTTCATCCGCCGTGGCGGCAGGTTCGTCGATCTGAGCGGTCTGCCCTTTCGCCAGTTTCTCGCGCAGGGGGCCGGCGGCTACCATGCCACGATGGCGGACTGGCAGCTTCATCTCACCACGCTGTTCCCGGAGGTGCGGCTCAAGACCTACATCGAGATCCGTTCGGTCGACAGCCAGCCGCCGGAACTCATGCTCGCGCTCCCCGCCCTCGTCAAGGGTGTGTTCTTCGACGACGACTGCATGCTCGGCGCCTGGGATCTCGTGAAGGCGTGGAGCTGGTCGGAGCGCCTGGAGATCTACCACGCCTCCCACCGCGAAGCGCTCGCCGCGCGGATCCGCGGCATTCGCCTTCTCGACCTCGCGCGGGAGCTCTCGGCGATCGCGCGAGCCGGCCTCGCCCGTCAGGACGTGCGCAACGGGCGCGGCGACAGCGAGGTCATCTATCTGGACGGCCTCGACCGCCAGCTCGCGCTCGGTCGGTCGCCCGCCGACACGATCCGCGAGCGCTGGGATACCGCGTGGGCGGAGCGGATCGACGAGCTGATCGAGTTTTCCGCCTATCGGATCCAGTGAGCCCGAGCTGCGACGGCGTGACCGAACTGGACATGGGCTTCACCGTGGAAGAGGTCACGGACGGCGTCGGTCGTTTGCTCGTGCGGTTGGGTGCGGACGCTGCCAAGATCCCTTCGTCCAGTGGAGCGCGCTTCCGTGCACCGCACGACGTGACGATCGACGTGCAGCCGATGCCCGAGGAGCGAGTCGACTACCCAACGCTATTTCCACGCACGCTCCTCACGCTGCGCGGCGACCCCGTCGCCGTCGAATCCCTCCGCCGCCAGATCCTGCTCGCGTTCCTCCGCGTCGGCGGTTAACGTCACGCGTCGCCCGATGAACGCTCTGCCAGGCGCGGGCGCACTGCTCCGCAACTTTTCGGGCGACTCGGGTTACAGGTGTTGAAGTCGGTGCTCCCGGGAGTCGGTCCCCGCGCGCTCCCCGCGAAACGAGATTCGGTGGTTGCGCGATGCGCGCGTCCACCGGAAGCCGGGAAGGCTCACCAGCCTTCCCGGCCCTCCCCCGCCGCAAGCGTTGCCTTCTCCGGCAACGCAACTTCGTGTGCAGGAGCGTGTTGCCGGACCTCACGACCAAGCGGTTGGCGATGGCATCTTGTGATCGGCTCGACGCCCGACTAGCATTTGTCGCGCGGCCGGAAGGAAAGGGAGAGTTGATGAAGCAGGCGAAGCAGTGGACGATCGGATACGGCGTTGCACTCGCGGTATCGCTGGCCGGGGTAGCGGGCCCGGCCGTGGCGGGCTCGGCAGACATGGGTGCTGGTGCTTCGGTCGGCGCGGACGTCGGCGGAGCGATCGATTCGGCGGCCGGCGCTGCCGCGGATGGAAAGGGCAAGGCGGATGCGGCCAAGCAGGCGCCCAAAGAGATGGAAAAGGCCGTCAAGCACCAAGCCAACGGCGGAAAATCGCAAGCGATCGACAAGGCGAATTCCGCGCTAGATTCGGCGACAGGGGACGCAGAGGGAGCCGCGGGCGCCGACGAGGACTCGGGCGACTAGCCCGACGGTCGCAGCCGCCAGGCAACGCTTGGAGCCGACCTCTCGTCCCCGGGTTCTTCTCGTCGACGACCGGGAGACCAATCGCTTCCTGCTCGAGGAAGCTCTCGCCGAGATCGGCGCGGAGATCGTCGTAGCGAACGGTGGGAAGCGCGCGCTCGAAATCGTTGCCGCTTCCGCTCCCGAAGTCGTTGTGCTCGACTTTCAGATGCCCGACCTGAACGGAGCGGAGACAGCACGGCGGATCAAGGGGCGGGCCGGGGCGCCGTTCACGTACGTGATATTGATGTCCGGCTATCCCGAGGCGGAAGAGGAGCTTCAGCGCGATCCGTCACGCGCCGATCGATTTCTCGGCAAGCCGTTCGCGCTCGACGAGCTCCGTGCCGCCGTCGGCGAAGGATTGCGTGTCGCTCGCGAGCGTCGGGGGTAGGCGTCGGTCGACCGCCGCTTGCCGGCCTTCACGACACATCGGTGCTTTGCGGTAACCGCGGCCGGCCCAATCGGTACCCGGTCGCTGTTCCCTCACCGCCGCATGAAGGAAAACGCCGCCACCAATCCGATCAGCGTGCATAGGTTCACTCGCAGCGTGAAACCAAAGCTGAACGTCAGCGCGAGCAAATTCACGCTGAAGTGCGGAAGACCCACGCTCACTCCGCGGCTGAAGATCTCGTGCAAGACGCCACTCGGAACGACGTGACCGAGGATCTCTCCGAGTAGCGAGCCTGCGACCGCCCCGACGACGAGCACGAGGATGAAGAATCCGATGCCGCGCTTCATTGCTGCGGCCCTCGAGCTTCAAAAAGTCGCGGAGTGTCTACCCAGAGCCTGAAGCCCGTAGCCACGTAGGCTCTCACCTGAAGAACTTCGCCACCGCGGTCAACACCTCGTCCGTCGGCCCGATTGCCAGACGGGCGGGCGGAAGGGAGTGGAGGAACACTTCGCCGTACTGCTTCCGGGCGAGACGACTGTCCGCGATCACGACGACACCGCTGTCGTCGTGGGAGCGTATCAACCGGCCGAAGCCTTGGCGAAGCTTGATCACCGCCTGCGGGAGCGCATAGTCCGCGAACGGGCTTCGGCCTCGGGCCTCGATCGCTTCGGATCGGGCGAGCACGATCGGGTCGCTCGGCACACGAAAGGGCAGGCGGGAGATGACGATCGCGCGCAGACCTTCGCCGCGGACGTCCACGCCTTCCCAGAAGCTGTCGGTCGCGAACAGCACCGAAGCACGATCGCGTCGGAACCGGTCGAGGAGAGCGGTTCTTCCGGCCTCGCCCTGGCGCAGGACCGGAAACCCTCGTGCTCGAAGGCGCCCGACGAGTGCCTCGTGCGCACGCGAGAGCGCGGCGTACGACGTGAAAAGGACGAATGCTCCGCCGCCGCTCGACTCGATCGTCCTCGCGATCACTTCGTTCAGCGCGGGCTCGTAGCCGGGTGTGTCGGGCGGCGGCGCGTCGGCGGGGACTCCGATCAGCGACTGATCGGCGAAATGGTACGGGGACTCGAGCCGCAGCGTGTCGACCGACCCTCGGGGCAGGAGATCCAGCCCGACACGCTCGAGGAAGTATTCGAAGCGCCGCTCTACGCTGAGTGTCGCCGAAGTCAGAACGGTCGATTCGAAGCTCGCAAAGAGGTTGTCGCGAAGGACCGGCCCGGCCTCGACGGGCGCGCACGCGAGGACCAGGGCAGCTGGTTGCGCCGCACGGCGGCGTACCGCGAACCAGCGACAGAGACCGGGCGTCTCGCCGAGAAAGCTCGTCAGATCGATGCCGATCGCCGAGAGTCTACCGGCCAGCGCTTCGAGCTGCTTGGCGAGGAAGAGCGTCGCATCGACGCCCGAGGGAGAGAGCAGAGCGACTCTCTCGAGCACGGGCTCGACGTCGCCGACGAACGCGTCGAGCGAGCGAACGAGCTCGGTGAGGCTGCTTTCGACGACCTTCCAGATCGGCATCGCGCGAACCTCCGCGACGACGCGCAGGCGTTGCTCGTCGGCGTCCGCGACGCGCGGAACGAGCGGTGCCACCTCGAGAAGCAGGCGATCGAACGCGCGTGCCGCATCGCGGACGAGTGCCGGAACCCGGCGGCGCAGCCCCTCTTCGATCCATCGCGCCGCTCCCTTGGCGGTGAGGCGGTCCTCGGCGGCCCCGAGCGAGACGAGCTTCTGCTCGAGCGCCGGTAGCACGCCGCGCTCGGCCGTGCGCGGGTGCTGCAACCGCCAGAGTAGGCGCTCGATTCGGCGCAGCGTGACTTCCGCGCCGAAGTGATCGGTCGTCACGTCCTCCAAATGGTGGGCCTCGTCGAGGACGAGCCGCGTCGCCGGCGGCAGTACGCCGCTTGCAGCATCGTCCGGCAGCAGCGACCGAAGCTGCAGGTCGCTCAGCAGGAGGTGGTGATTGACGATCAGCAGCTCGGCCGCGGCCGCTTCCTTCCTCGCCTTGTAGAAGAAGCAACGGTCGTATTCCGGGCAGCGAGTGCGCAGACAATCATCGTGCTCTGCGACGAGGGCTTCCCAGGCGTCCGATCGCGGCACGAACGGCAGATCCGCCAGCGTTCCGTCGCTCGTCGTATCCGACCAGTGAAGAATCGAGGCGATCTCCGTCTCCAGCGCTTCGTCCACGGCGAGACCCGGGGCGGCACGGATCTCGGCGGCCTTGCGGAGGCAGAGGTAGTTGCCCCGACCTTTGACGAGCGCCGCGCGAAACGCCACCCCCAAGTGCTCGGCGAGCAAGGGAAGGTCGACGCGAATCAGCTGCTCTTGCAAGTTGATCGTGTTCGTCGAGATGACTACGCGCTCCCCGTGCACGCCGCTCCAATGGATCGCGGGGACGAGATACGCGAGCGACTTGCCGGTGCCCGTGCCGGCTTCGATCACCAGGATGCCGCCGTGAGTGAAGGTCTCGGCGACCCGCTCCGCCATGCGGATCTGCTCCCGACGGTGCTCGTAGCCGGTAAGCGCCCGCGCGATCGGCCCCTGCGGGCCGAGCTCCGCGGCGATCGTCGCCGGCTCGAGGGGCCCGGCGCTCAACCGAGCTCGACCCAGTGCTCGCGGCGTTCGCCGACGCGGCCGATGCGCCGGGCGCTCGCCATGCCGTGCGCGTGAAGATCGTCGAGTAGCCGCTCCGCTTGGTCGCCGGGGAGGGCTATCAAGAGGCCGCCGGAGGTTTGCGGATCGTACGCCGCCTCGCGGATAGCGTTCGGCACGCTCGGCGCGACCGCGACCTTGTCCTCGAGATACGCGCGATTGCGCTTGCAGCCGCCGGTCAAGTTTCCGCCGATGACGAGCGATTCGAGATCCGGCAACAGCGGCAGCGTCGACGCCTCGATCTCGAGCGTCGCGTCACTGCCCCGAGCCATGGCGTGTCCGTGCCCGAGGAGACCGAATCCCGTGACGTCCGTCGCGGCGTGCACGCCATAGCGGAGCATCGCCTCCGACGCTTCCTTGTTGAGCGATGCCATCGATTCCACCGCCGCCGCGTACGCCTCCGCGCCGAGCTTGCCTCGCTTGAGGGCCGTGGCGAGGATACCGGTGCCGAGCGGCTTGGTGAGGACCAGCGCATCACCCGGCGTGGCACCGACGTTGCGGATCACGCGCCGCGGGTCGATGATGCCGGTCACCGCCATCCCGTACTTGAGCTCGGGGTCGTCCACCGTGTGCCCGCCGACCACGACGACGCCGGCTTCCTCCGCCTTCTCCGCACCTCCTCGAAGGATCTCCACGAGGATCTCCTTGTCGAGCTCCTTCTGCGGAAAGCAGACGATGTTCATCGCCGTCTTCGGCACACCGCCCATCGCATAGACGTCGGACAGCGAGTTCGCCGCGGAGATCGCGCCGAACGTGTAAGGATCGTCGACGATCGGCGTGAAGAAGTCGACCGTGTTGACGATCGCCAAGTCGTCTCGCAGGCGAAAGACGCCGGCATCGTCGGAGGTTTCGATTCCCACGATCAGATCGCGGTGCGTCGGCTTCGGCAGCCGCTCGAGAATGTCGGCCAGGTCCGCCGGACCCAGCTTTGCGGCTCAACCCGCCGCCTTGACCTTTTCGGTCAGGCGGATTCGCGGACGTTGATCGCCGCGCGGGAGCTTCTTCAATACGCTCATTGGGGGAAGTCTAGTGTGAGGACACGAGCGACACAACGAGGATCGCACGTCTCCTCCGATCGGCGTTCGGCGATCGGGGAAACTCGATCTCTCGTTCCTCAAACGTCGATCGCCGGTCACCCCTTGCGGAGCTTTCGTTGGTCGCCGACTCTGATGGTGAATCCACTGCGATCGAAGTACTCGAGCAGAGCGATCGAGAACTTGCGGCTCGCCTGGATGAGGTCTCGGAACTCCGCGGCGCCGAGCGGGCCGGCGGAATGGATCCGTTCGGCGATCATCTCGCGCAGCCGGGCGATCACGCTCGCATGGTAGTAGAGGTCGGTCGTCACCTTGACGGCTTTTCCTTCGCGCTCGAGCGCCTGGAGGAGCTCGCTCACGCGCTTCAGCGGCTGCCCGAGCTCCTCGGCCATTTGTTTCGTGTCCGGCGGGGTGTAGCCGCCGCGCTCGAGCGCGCGCTCGAGCCCCGCGGTCGCCGCGCGCTCCTCGCTCTTCAGCTCGACCCGGTGCGCGGGCAGCCGAACGAGGCTCTCCTCGCGGACCAGCGTACCGTCGCGGCTCAAGCGATCGACGATTGCGCGAAAGAGCTTCGGCGCGACGGCGTATGGCAGCTGACCGCGGAGGAGCTCCATTTCCATTCCCGGAAGCAGCGGGTTGTCACGGTGGTAGGCCGCGAGCGCCGCCCGCAGGGCCGCGAGCCACTGCTCCCATTTTGCATTCGTAGTCAGGCCCTCGACGGTACCGCCACCGGGAAGCGCGACGATCTCCGGATGCGCGACGGCGAGGATTTCGGCCTCGGAAAGATCGGCCGCTTGCGCGAGCCAGCTCGGCGAAGCGGCGAACTCGCGGTGCATTTCGAGGAGGGCGAGCACAGTCGTTGCGGCGTCCGCGGAGCGGATTCGCTCGAGCAGCGCCGGCACCGCCTTGTCACCGGCGCGGTGGCGCGGAGCGAACGGATGGATGACGATGCCCCCGCCGAGAGTCCGGTCGGCGCTCTCGCTTCTCAAGATGAAGCGGTCACCGCGTAAGGCGACGATGGGGGCCTCACAGGCGAGCTGGGCGTAGGCCTTCCCCTTGGGCGGGAGCTCCCTGCGGCCGCCGAGCAGTACGAGCTTGGCCATGACCTCGGCCGTGCCGACGTGGAGCCGAACCCGTCGCCGGCTCGGCAGCGGCTTCTTGGCGAGCGGTCGAATCTCGATCCACGCGTCGACCCGATCCGTCGTGGCGCCGATCGAAGGATGAACGATCGCATGGCCGCGGACGACGTCGGTGCGCTCGACGCCGACCAGGTTCAGGGCCACGCGCTGGCCGCGCTCCGCGCGGGTGGTCTCGTGGCCGTGCACCTGCACGGTGCGCACGCGCGCTTCCTCGCCGCCGGGCAGGATCCGCACCGGCTCGCCCGCGGCGATGCTCCCGGCGACTGCCGTCCCGGTCACGACGACCCCGTGGCCCTTCATCACGAACGCTCGATCGACGGGCATCCGAAAGGGCTTGTCGGGGCTCGCTACGGCCACACGGCCGAGGCTGCGCTCGATCTCGCAGCGAAGCTCCTCGATCCCGAGCCCGTTCAGGGAGGAGACCAGACAGGTCGGCGCACCCTCGAGCACGGTGTCGATCGTCAGGATCTCGAGCTCCTCGCGAACCTCGGCGATGCGCGCCGCGTCGACGAGGTCGACCTTGGTGACGACGATGATGCCGCTCTTCACCCCGAGCAGATGGAGAATGTCCAAGTGCTCCTCGGTCTGCGGCATTACGCCGTCGTCGGCGGCGACGACGAACAGCACGCAATCGATGCCGTGCGCGCCCGCGAGCATGTTCTTGATGAACCGCTCGTGACCAGGCACGTCGACGACTCCTGCGGTCTCGCCGCCCGGCAAGGTCAGCGCGGCGAAACCGAGGTCGATCGAGATTCCGCGCTCCTTTTCCTCCTTTAGCCGGTCGGTGTCTTGCCCCGTCAGCGCTTTGACGAGCGCCGTCTTGCCGTGGTCGATGTGCCCGGCGGTTCCGACGATGAAGTGCATCAGAGGCGCGGAACCAGGGTCGCAGGGTCGAAGATCCCCCGCAGATCGAGGAGGAAGCGGTCGGCCTGTACGCGCCCGATGATCGGCGGACGAGCCGCACGGAAGCGTGCCGCGATCGCGTCGGGCCCGTCTCTCGGATGGCCGAGCGCGATCACCTTGCTCGGCAGCGCCGCCGTCGGCAGCGCACCGCTGCCGACTTCCGCCGTCGAATCGACGAGGTCGATCTCATACTCCGCGCCGAGCGCCTCGCGCAGCAAGCCGACCGCCGAACGGCCGATGACTTCCATCTCCGCGACCGGACGGGTGAGCCAGCGGAGCGTGGGCAGCACACGCCGGAGGTCGGGCGAGCGCCGATAGAGCTTCAACACGGCGGCGAGCGCGCCGAGCGTGAGCTTGCCCGGCCGCAGCGCGCGCTTCAGCGGGTTGGCCTTGATGCGCGCGATCGCCTCGCGCCTCCCGACCAGTATCCCCGCCTGCGGTCCGCCGAGCAGCTTGTCGCCGCTGAACGTGACGACGTCGGCGCCCTCGGCGATTCGCTCGGCGACGACGGGCTCCTTGGGCAGCCCGTACGCCGAGAGGTCGACGAGCGCCCCGCTGCCGAGATCTTCGATCACCGGGACGCCTCGCTCGCGGCCGAGTGCGACCAGCTCGGCGAGCGAGACCTCCGCCGTAAATCCGACCACTCGATAGTTGCTGGTGTGAACCTTGAGGAGCGCCCCGGTCTCGGCGCCGACCGCCTCCGCATAGTCACTTCGATGCGTGCGGTTGGTCGTTCCGACCTCGCGCAGCTTCGCCCCGCTCTTGGCGAGCACTTCGGGAATTCGGAACGAGCCGCCGATCTCGATCAGCTCACCGCGCGAGACCACCACCTCTTTGCCTTCGGCCAGGGTATTGAGCGCGAGCAGTACGGCGGCGGCGTTGTTGTTGACGACCGTCGCCGCCTCCGCGCCCGTCAACGCCCGCAGGTCGTCGTCCACCGTCGAATCGCGATCACCGCGGCCGCCGGTGCGGACGTCGAACTCGAGCGCCGCGGGGCTTGCCGCCACACGCACGAGCGCCTCGGTTGCTTCCTCCGGCAGCAGGGCGCGGCCGAGATTCGTGTGCAAGACTACGCCCGTTGCGTTCACCACCTCTTCGGGTGTCGGCCGCTCGCGCCGCGCGATCTCCTCGATCGCGCGCCGCTCGATCTCCGGCTCGATCGATGCCACGCCGACACGGTCGGCGCGAATCTCGTCGCGGAGCTCATCGCAGGCGCGACGGAGTGCTGCAACCACGAAGGAGCGGGCATGGCGCTCGGCGAGGGCTCGCCCCCAGCTCGTGGCGAGCAGTCGATCGATCGACGGGATCTCGGCGAGCCGCGGTTTTGGTTCCACCGTCGCAGCAGTACCCAGAACCGGCGGTGGAGACAACCGCCTGAGATGCGAGCTGGGCACAGGTGGTGGACGTTGCGGCATTAACGGAATAAGTCCCTGGTGCCAGTGAAATCCACATGCGCCGCTGACTTATTCCGTTAATGCCGCAACGTCCCCTGCGGCTCTGACGCCGAATTGACTGCCGACGTCCCGGACCCGAAGATGGCTTCCATGGGCGCGAACGGCGAGGGCGTCGCGCGGGGGATCATCGAGCGCCTGCGCGATCACGGCCACCAGGCGTACCTGGCCGGTGGGTGCGTACGTGATCGCCTCCTCGGCCTCGAGCACCCCGTCGGCGACTTCGACGTGGCCACGAGCGCGCGCCCCGAGGAGGTGCAGCGCCTGTTCGCGCACACGATCGCGGTCGGAGCGCAATTCGGCGTCATACTCGTCGTCGAAGGCGACGTACGGGTCGAGGTCGCGACCTTTCGCGCAGACGAGGCGTACGTGGATGGCAGGCATCCGTCGTCGGTTCGCTTCACGACGCCGCAAGAGGATGCCGCGCGGCGCGATTTCACGATCAACGGCATGTTCGAGGACGCCGGTACGGGCGAGGTCCTGGACTTCGTCGGCGGCCGCCGCGACCTCGAGCGTCGGATCGTCCGCGCGATCGGTGATCCACGGCGGCGCTTCGCGGAGGACCGCTTGCGCCTCGTTCGCGCGGTGCGGTTTGCCGCTCGGCTCGGCTTCGCGATCGAACCGGATACGGCGGCGGCGATCCGCGACATGGCTCCGGCGATCCACGAGGTCTCGGCCGAGCGCGTCGGTGAGGAGATCGTGAAGATCCTCACCGAGGGAGCGGCTCGCCGTGGTTTCGAGCTCGCCTCGGAGCTCGGCCTCCTCGGAGAGGTGCTCCCCGAGGTCGAGCAGATGAGGGGTGTCGAGCAGGGAAAGGAATTTCACCCCGAGGGCGACGTCTTCACCCACACGATGCTCGCCCTCGAGCGCGTCGACTCGTCGGCGCTTCGCGGCGAGACCCTCGCGCTCGGTGTGCTGCTGCACGACGTCGCCAAGCGCGAATGCGCGGCGCGACGAGACGGCAAGATCACGTTCTATGGCCACACGGAACGTGGCGCCGCGATGGCGCGCGAGATCTGCAGGCGACTGCGGCGGCCGAACGCCGTCGCCGATCGCGTGAGCTGGCTGGTCAAGGATCACCTGCGCTTGGTGAGCGCGCCGGACATGCGCTTGTCGACGCTCAAGAGATTCCTCCGTCAAGATGGGATCGACGAGCTTCTCGAGCTTTGCCGCATCGACGCGGCCGCGAGCAACGGGAACCTCTACTACTACGAGTTCTGCCGCCGGATGCTCGCAGAGATCGGCGCCGAGCAGATGAAGCCGACTCCGCTCGTCTCGGGCCACGATCTGATCGCTCTGGGACACCGGCCCGGCCCGGGCTTCAAGGCGATCCTCGACGCGGTCGAGGAAGCGCAGCTCGAGGGGAGCGTCGCAACCCGCGAACAGGCGCTCGCGCTCGTGCAAGAGCGCTTCCCCGCCTAAGTGTCCCGAGATCCCTCACTGCGCACGAGCACCTTCTGTGCCAACGATGGCTCCGAGCGGATACGGGCTTCGACAGCGCGACGCGTTGACGCCTTGCGGTCAACGTGAAAAGACGCGCCGGCCATGACGAGCGCGCAGGGAATCGCTTACGGTGCCGTGCAGGGGCTCAGCGAGTTTCTTCCCGTTTCGAGCTCGGCGCATCTCGCGTTGCTACCGTGGTTCGCGGGCTGGGAGGATCCGGGGCTCGGCTTCGACGTAGCACTCCACGTGGGCACGCTGCTCGCCGTGCTCTGGTACTTCTGGCGCGACTGGTGGGAGCTCGCGCTCGACGCCGTGGCGAGCCTCGGCGGAAGAGGCGGCCGCAGTGAAAACGGCATCCTCCTCTGGAAGATCGTCGTCGCGTCGATTCCCGCGGCCGTCGTCGGTGTCGCTTTCGAGCACAAGGCGGAGGAAGCCTTCCGCGCCCCTTTGCTGATCGCGGCGGCGCTGGCGGCTCTCGGCGCGCTCCTCTACTGGGGAGACCGTCGCCCGGAATCGCGGCCACGGCTCGAGTCGATCGATTGGACGGACGCTCTCTGGATCGGCGTTGCACAAGCCGCCGCCATCGTCCCCGGGGTGTCTCGGTCGGGAGTCACGATCACGGCGGCCCGCCTACGAGGGATCGGCCGCGAGGCGTCCGCCCGCTTCTCGTTCCTCTTGTCGACGCCGGTGATCGCCGGCGCGGCGCTCCTCAAGGTGCGCGCGCTCGTCGCCGCCGGCCACGACCCGGCCCAGCTGCTCGCGCTCGTCGCATCGGCGCTCTTCGGCTTCCTCGCAATCGGCGGCCTCATGCGCTACGTGCGCCAGCGAAGTTACCTGCCGTTCGTGCTCTACCGCTTCGCGCTCGCGGCGCTGGTCATCGTGGTGGCGCTGGCGAGAGCCTGACTCGCGCAGGTCGGCGAGGCGCTTTCGGAGGCTACGGCAAATCCTTCAAGCCCTCGCGAGGCGCCCCGACGAGGATCGCCATGTTGCCGTGTGGATGGCGGTTCTCGTACATGAGCTGGTGCGCCTGCGGGATCTCGGGGAACGGGAAGACGCGCGAGAGACAGGGATCCACCTTGCCGGCGGTCACCAGCCGGTTGACGCCGTCGGCTTGCTCGTCGTTGGCGAAGTGCGAGCCCTGGAAGCGCTTCTGCCGCATCCAGTGGTAGCGGAGATCGAGGGTCGCGTTGTACCCCGTGGTGCCGGCGCAGATCACCACCATGCCGCCGGTGTCGCAGACGAACACCGACGTCGGCACCGTATCCTCGCCCGGATGCTCGAAGACGATCCGCGGGCTCTTGCGCTCGCCCGACCGCCTCCCATAGCGCAGCGCCGAACGCGCGCGCGCCCTTCAGCCACTTTCCGTAGGCGGCGTCGTCCTTCCAGTGCGGCAGCATGCCCCAATGGTCGAAGCGCTTGCGGTTGATCGACCCGCGCGCGCCGAGCGACTTGCAGTACTCGATCTTATCGTCGGAGGAGACGACCGCGACGGGAATCGCGCCAGCGGCGCGCGCGATCTGTATCGCCTGGCAGCCGAGGCCGCCGGCGCCACCCCAGACGAGCACGACGTCGCCCGCGGCTGACCGTGTGCGGCGGCCAACCGTGCAGCATCCGATACGCCGTCGCGCCGACGAGCATGTAGGCTGCGGCGGCTTCCCAGGTGAGGTGCTTCGGCTTCGGCAGGCATTGATGGGCCTGGACCTTGGTGAACTGCGCGAAGCTTCCCCAGTTCGACTCGTAACCCCAGATGCGGAACGTGGGGCTGAACATCGGATCGGTGCCGGATTTCACGACGGGGCAGTTCCGTTCCCACATCCCGCAGTGGATGACGACGTGGTCGCCGACCTTCAGACTGCGAACCTCGGCTCCTACCTTGAAGACGATCCCCGACGCGTCGGAGCCGCCGATGTGGAAGGCTTCGGCCTCGCCCGCCTTCTGCCTCGCTTTGATGACGTCGACCGGGATGCCGAGGGCCGCCCAGACGTTGTTGTAGTTGATGCCGGCCGCCATCACGTGGACGAGCACCTCGTCCGGCCCCACCTCGGGCACGTCGATCGGCTCGATCCGGAAGGCCTTGGTGGGTACGCCGAACCGGTCCTGGCGGATGACCTGCGCATACATCCGGCGCGGGACCTGGCCGATCGGCGGCATCTCCCCGATCTCGTAGATGTCCTTCACGCGGGCCTCCTGATCCGGAAACCGCAGACCTATAGCCTGCGGCAAACGCGACGCGCAAGCGACGAAACGGCACGGTCGTATCCCAGTCTCGTTCTGATGATGGAAGAACGTGCGTCGAGCGTTACGGTACGCGCCCGCCGTAGAAGGGGCCCCTTCTCATCACCGCTGTGCCGTCCCAAGTCGCCCGTGAGATGAAATGGCTTCGCTGAGCTTGACACCCGCGAATACGCCGAGTATCCGCTGCCTCGTCCAGTCATGCCTGCTCGCGGACAACGCTTCCTCGCGGTCCTCTTTCTTGCGGCACTCGTCCTCGTGCCGCTCTTCGAGCAGGGACACGACCACGGGGATCTCGATCGCGGCCGCCCGTGCGCCGCGTGCGTCGTTGCGCACCACTCACCCGCCGCCAGCGCACCGGCCGTGTGCGTCTTCGCACCTCTGCTACGTTTCGTCGAAGCGACGTTGGCGCCTACACTTGCGCCTCTCTCCTCCTCGCTCATCTCGCACCCCGGCCGCGCTCCTCCGGGTTACTCCCTAGCGATTCGCGTGTAGTTTCCGCGGTCCCACGAGCGCCCTTCGTTCCCGGGGCCGCGGTCTATTTGGCTGCGGGAGGGGGCGTCGATGGTGCACGGTGCTCGAAAATTTAAGGTCGTTGGTTTGTTCGGAGCGTATCTGCTGCTGGCGCTCGCGACGATTTGGTCGGTTGCGGGATCGGCCGAATCGTCCGCGGTTTTGAAGATCGATCAACGGGCGACGCTCGAGCGGTTGCGGCGCGACATCGCTCGAGTCGAATCCGGCGCGGGCGATTTCGGACTCGGCTCGTCTTTGAGCGAGTCTGAGTCCGTAACGAGCGTTCTGCCCGGGGCCGAGATTCGTGAGGTCAACGAAATCGTGAAGTCGGGCGACACTCTACCGGCGATTTTCCACCGGCTCGGCCTTGCGGACGGCGACGTCACACGTTGGATGACAGCGGCGAAACGCCATCGTAGCCTGGTGGACCTCGAGCCCGCGCATTCGCTCGCGTTCCTGCTGCCGCGCGGCACGGACCGACTCGCTGCGCTGCAGTACGAGATTGCGGATGACGCGGTACTCGTCCTGCGCGAGGACCACGGCGCGATTACCGGCCACGTGGAGCGTCTGCCGTTGACGCCCGTCGTCCAGGTCGTGGCTGGGACGATCGAATCGAGTTTCTACGCGTCGGCTCGGCGAGCGGGCGTTCCGGACTCGGTCATCTCCCGCTTCGTCGACATCTTCGGGTGGGACATGGATTTCCGCTCCGATGTCCGCCGCGGCGACTCGTTCCGGATCAGTTACGAGGCAGAAGATCCGAGTGCGAAACCGCCGGCCGCGACTCGGAGGATCTTCGCCGCGGAGCTCACTGCGCAAGGGAGAGCGTGGCGTGCCGTCCGGTTCGAGGCCGAGGATGAGAGCCCGCGGTACTACTCGCCCGAGGGGCGGCCGTACGGACGAGCGTTCCTCCGCTATCCACTCGAGTTCTCGCGCATCTCTTCGATCTTCACGGACGCGCGCATGCACCCGGTCCTCGGCGTCGTGAGACCTCACCACGGCGTCGATTTCGCGGCGCCGATCGGAACGCCGATTCGGGCGATCGGAGCGGGAACGGTCAGCATGGCCCAGTGGGATGGAGGCTTCGGACGTACGGTACGGATCGATCACGGAGTCGGGCTGTCTTCGCAATATTCGCACATGAGCAAGATCGCGCAGGGAATCCACGCCGGAGCGCGGGTGAAGGCGGGCCAAGTGATCGGCACGGTCGGAGCCACGGGCCTCGCCACCGGCCCCCACTGTCACTTCGCGCTGTGGCGCAACGGCACGTACATCGACCCCTTGACCGCGAAGCTCCCCGCGTCGCCCCCGCTCGACCAGCGCTTCTTCGCCGAGTTCACGCGCACGCGTGACGAGCGCTTGGCCGAACTGTTGGGCGCGGCGTCGACCGATCGCCTGGCTTCCGGCCAGCGCGTGACCGACGAGCCGCGGGCGGAGCCGCACGGCTGACCGAAACAATCACGGGCCTCTTCGTGCTCGATTTCCTCATCGCTGCCGCCAGCCAGACGCTCTGGGTGCTCTACGAAGCTGCTCCGTTCATCTTGATTGGCTTCGTCCTCGCCGGCGCGCTCCACGTTTTCGTCGAGCCGGACCGCGTCGCGCGGTATCTGGGCAAGCGAAGCGTCGGGACGGCCGCGGTCGCGGCGATCCTCGGCACACCCCTTCCGCTTTGCTCCTGTGGCGTGCTCCCGACCGCGGTCTCCCTTCGGCGAAAGGGTGCTAGCCCCGAGGCGACGGTCTCCTTCCTCGTCACCACCCCGGAGACCGGTATCGACTCGATCGCCATGACGCTCGCTTTCTTCGGCCCAGTGTTTGCGGTCGCTCGCGTGCTCGCTGCCGTCGCTACAGGTCTCGTCGCCGCGATCGCGTCGCTACGCTATTGGCCCGAAGGTCAAGAGCCAGAGCCAGATCCGCCGGGCCCGGCCGCGAGCCATGACCCACACGCGAGCGGTCATCCTGCGCGCAGCGACGGCCGATCCGAGGAGCGGCTCCAGGACGGCCGCGGAGACGGGCTTCTCGGCGCGCCTGTTGCTCGCGTGGAGGTCGTCGCGCGACGCGCTGCTGCATACGCGTTCGGTGAGCTTTTGGACGAGCTCGCCTTTTGGCTCGTCCTAGCGATCGTTCTGACCGGCGTCCTCTCCGCGCTTCTGCCAGCCGATTTCTTCACTCGCCTGTGTCCTTCGTCGTTTGCAGCGATGGTCGTGATGGTGATCCTCGGGATTCCGCTCTACGTGTGCGCGAGCGCCTCCACCCCGCTCGCGGCGCTCTTCGTGACGAAGGGCGCCAGCGCCGGGGCGGCACTCGTTTTTCTGCTGGTTGGTCCCGCGACGAACGCAGCTGCGGTGGTAACCGTCGCCCGATTGTTCGGTCGTGGGTTCCTTGGGGTCTATCTCGGCGCGGTGGTCGGCGTGGCAATCGCGGCAGGTCTCTGTGTCGATCTGCTGGCGCCCGGCCTGGCAGCCGGAGTTCGGATCGGTGGATCGACTGCATACGATCCGCTCGTCCTCTTCAAGACAGCATCGATGTTTGCGCTCGGGTGGCTGCTCGTTCAATCGCTCCGCCGGACGGGAATTCAGCCCGGCCTCGCGGAGCTCGTCGACAACGCGCGGGCCGCGGCGCGAGCGGTCCGCGAATCGACCTTGCGGTCCGCCTTTTCGAATCCAGCTGTCCGGTGGGTCGCGGTTCTCTGGTTCTTCTCGGTCGTGATCGGCGGCTTCTGGCGGGTGCCGATCGGCGATCGCGCGATCGTTCAGCGGCTCGGCCGCGTGGCCGGCTCGCCGCGAGAACCTGGGCTCGCTTTCGCCGTACCGCTCGTCGACCAGCTCGATCTCGTGCGCGTCGACGAGGTGAGGGAGCGGCCGGTCGGCTATCGCACTACCGGTAGCTTGCTCACCCGAACTCCCTTTCCGGAGGAAGCCTTCTACCTCACCGCCGACGAGAACGTCATCGATCTCCACGCCGAGGTGCAATACCGGATCGCTGACCCGGTCCTCTACCGGCTCGGCGTTGCTGCGCCGGATGAGCTCGTTGCCGCATCGGTGCGAGCGCGACTGGTGGAGGCAATGGCGGCACGCCCGATCGACCTCGTGTACACGAACGATCGCTTGGATGCGGAAACGTGGCTCATCGGGCGAGTGCGCTCGGACGCGGAGGAGATGGGGCTCGGAGTCCGGATCACCGGAGTCCGGCTTCTCGACGTTCACGCACCCGCCGCAGTTCACGACGCATTCCGGGACGTGGCGAGCGCGCACGAAGATCGGCTGAGGACGATCCATCAAGCGAACGAATACGCCGCGGGCGTGGTGGCCGTGGCTCGCGGCGAAGCAGAGCGGATCGTCTCGCAGGCGCAGGCAGATTCAGCCGAGCGGCTGGCTCTCGCGGAGGGAAACGCCAAGGCGTTCGCGAAGCTCGCTGCCGAGCACCAGCGCTCGCCCGAGCTGACCGAGACGCGGCTCTACCTCGAAGCGGCCGAGCGGGCACTTCCCGGCGCGCGGAAGCTCATCCGCCCCGCGGGGCGGGCGAGCAAAGGATACGAGCTCTGGCTCCGCGAAAATGGAGCGCCGATCGTCTTTCCGCCGGTGGCGCGTTCGCCGGGGACGGAACCGGCATCGTCCGCGCCGCAGGCCGAGGAGACATTGCCATGAAGCCCAAGATCGGATGGATCGTCGCCGTTTCGCTGGTTGCGCTCGCCGTCGTCGGCTCTCTCACCGCGTTCGTGGTGGACACGACGGAATTCGCGATCGTCACGCGGTTCGGGCGCCCCGTGCGCACATACACATCTCCGGGGCTTCGGTTCCGCGTGCCTGTGATCGACCAGGTCGTGCGCCTGGATGCGCGGCTCCTCATGACGGAGCCGCCGATTGCAGAGTACCTGACCCTGGACAAGAAGAACGTGGTCGCTCGCGTGTTTCTCGCGTGGCGGGTCGACGATCCGCTTCGATACCTGCAAACCGTCACGCTTCGTGAGGTGGCAGAGGCACGGCTTGCGGCGGTGACGAGCTCCGAGATCGGAGCGGCGTTCGGGTCGGTTCCGTTCGATGCGCTGGTGTCGACCGATCCGCAGAAGATGCGGCTCGACCCAATCGTGGAGACGATGGAAGGGCGCGTCCGCGATACGGCGATGCGCGAGTACGGAATCCGGCTCGTGGCACTGCGCATCGAGCGTCTCTCCTTCCCACAGCAAAACGAGGACAGTGTCTTCCAGCGGATGCGAGCGGAGCGTCAGCGGATCGCGAAGCAGTTTCGCTCCGAGGGCGAAGAGGCGTCGCTCAAGATCCGCGCAGAAGCCGACCGCGACCGCGCGCGCATCCTCGCCGAGGCGGAGCGCAAAGCGGCGGAGATTCGCGGACAGGCAGAAGCCGAGGCCGCGCGCATCTACGGGGACGCCCTCGCGGCCGACCCAGAGTTCTATCGATTCGTCCGCACGCTCGAAGCGTACGACAAGATCGTCGACGCGAACACGATGATCGTCCTGCCGGCCGACTCTCCGTTGATGAAAACCCTGACGGCCGGGCCGAGCTCCGGGAGCGCGCGGTGAAAGCGCGATTCGCGCTCGTCCGTGCGAGCCTCCGCCGTCCCGGAGCCTGGGCCGTCGCAATCGCGGCTGCGGTGTTCCTCTACGCCGCCACGGGTTTCTTCACCGTGCCGGCGACGAGCGTCGCGGTGACACGGAGCTTCGGGCGCGTCGTCGACGCCGCCGTCCCGCCGGGGGTCCACTGGTTCTGGCCTTGGCCCTTCGGTCGCGCCGACTCCGTCGAGGTCACCCGAACTTTCATAATGCCAGTCGGTTATTTCCTACTCCCCGACGGCAGTCGCAGAGCATTCCAACCCGCGTCCGTTGCCAGTTGGCTGACGGGCGATACGAACATTCTCGAGCTCCGCGCGAGGATCGACTACCGAATCGCAGACCCCGTCCGATTCCTGTTCGACACTGAAGCGCCGGCCGAGATGCTCCGCTTCGTCGCCGGTTCGGCGTTCACCGGGGCGGCGAGCGCACTGCCGGTCGACGACCTGCTCACCTCCGGCCGACTGGCGCTGATCCAGCGGGTGCGAGCGACCGCCCAGCGGCTGCTCGACGCATGGGGGGTCGGGCTTCAGATCCTTGCCGTCAACCTGGAATCGGTCGATCCGCCAGGAAGCGTCGTGACGGCGTTCCAGGATGTACAAAACGCACGCGCGGATCGTGAGCGTCAGATTTCCGAGGCCGAAGCCTACGCGAACGGGGTCGTGCCGATCGCACGCGGGGAAGCGGAAAAGATGGTGAACGAAGCGTTGGGCTTCAGCGATCAGCGCCTGAACCGCGCCCGCGGCGACGCGGATCGGTTCGTGAAGCTCGCGGCGGAGCACCGCCGCGCACCTGCTCTCCTCGAGCAGCGGCTCTATCTCGAAATGACAGAACGAGTGTTGCCGCGCGTACGCCGTTACGTGCTCGAACCGGGCAGCGACGGGTCCCTCCCCGTACGTATCGTGCAATAGTGACGCGATCGGATGCGCAAGAGGAATGACCGGGAACGAGCCGAGGGCGCCGGTGATTGCTCGCTCGCGAAGCCGACGCTGTCGCTTCTTCTCGTGCTGGCGTTCGGCGCATCGTCGCTCACGGCTTGTAGATCGCCGAGCGGCTCTAGGGCGAACGACACGCCGCAAGTCATCGCGAGCTTCTATCCCATGCAGTATCTGACGGACCGGATCGCGGGAGGCCGCCTGACCGTCGGCGTGCTCGTGCCGCAGGGAGCGCAGCCGCACGACTACGACTTGAAGCCGGGTGACGCAGCCGCGCTCAGCCACACGAAGCTGATCGTGCTGCAAGGTGCGGGGTTCGAGCCCTTCCTGGAGAAGGTCATGCAGAATGCGCGGCAAGCGGACATCCCGGTCGTAATCGCCTCCGAAGGAATCACGCTCCGCGCCAGCCATCGAGAGGAGGGTATGGACCCGCATACCTGGCTGGACCCCGTGGCTGCAGCGGTCGAGGCGCGCAACATCGAGCGAGCGCTCGAGAAAGTGGACCCACCGAACGCCCGTGCTTACGAGCGGAACCTCGCATCGCTACTGAGCGACCTCCGTGGCGTGGACGCCGCCTATCGCGGTGCGCTTGCCCATTGTGCGAAGCGAAAGATCGTCACCACGCATGCGGCGTTCGGATACCTGGGCGCCGAGTACGATTTCACGCAGTTCGCCATCGGAGGCATGGCTCCAGACGCCGAGCCGAGCGCGGTGAAGATCAAGGAGATGGTCGACCTCGCCACGCGGGAGAAGATCACGACCATCTTCTTCGAGACGCTCACGAGTCCTCAGGTCGCGAGCGTCGTGGCTGAGGAGGTCCACGCCAAGACGCAGGTGCTCGATCCGATCGAGGGCCTCACGGCCGAAGGCGCAGCGCGTGGAGAGACGTACCTCTCGCTTCTCCTCCAGAACCTCGATCACCTCGGGGAGGCAATGGAGTGCCATTGAATCCGAGGGGCGTGTCCGCAGCTCCCATCGAAGTGCGGGACCTGTGCGTGAGCTATGATGGGGACGAGTTCGCCTTGGATGGCGCATCGCTCACGATCGACGCGGGCGACTTCGTAGGGATCGTGGGACCCAATGGATCCGGCAAGACGACGCTGCTCAACGCAATCCTCGGCGTCGTGCGAGCCAGACACGGCACGGTACGCCTGTACGGAACTCCCCTAGCGAAATTCCGGGACTGGCCGCGCGTCGGCTACGTGCCGCAGAATGCCAGCCAGATCGACGCACGGTTCCCCGCCACGGCGTTGGAGGTCGCGCTCCTCGGCCGCATCGCTCGCCGTGGGCTCTGTCGATGGCTGAGCGCGGAGGACCGGGAGAAAGCCCGCAAGGCGATGGGCGAAGTAGGGGTCGCAGATCTCGCCGACCGCTTGATCGGAAACTTGAGCGGGGGCCAGCGCCAGCGGGTGCTCCTGGCCAAGGCCCTCGCAGGGGATCCGGACCTCCTCATCCTCGACGAGCCGACGACGGGCGTGGACCCGGAGAGCCGCGCGAGCTTCTACGAGCTGCTCGACCACTTGAACCACGATCATTGTCTTACGATCGTGCTCGTGAGTCACGACACGGGCGCCATCGCGGACAGCGCCCACCGGATCGTCGCGGTCAACCGCCGCATCATGTTCGACGGCCCAGCCGGCAGGTTCGTGGAGCAAGCGGATACGCTGGTTGGCCGAGTCACGCTCCGTCACACGGCCGATCCGACGCGGCAGACCGACATCGGAGAGCACTAGCATGCTCCTTCCAGGACTGACCGAGGTCTTCGGCTACGATTTCATGCAACGCGCTCTCGTCGCGGGTCTGTCGGTTGCCGTCGTCGCGTCCTCGCTCGGCGTGTTCAACATCTTGCGGGGCATGGCGCTCGTGAGCGATGGGCTCGCCCATGTCAGCCTCGCCGGTGTCGCCCTGGGTCTCGCCTTCGGACTCTATCCGGTCTGGATGGGTCTTCTCGCGGCCATCTGCGGCGGATTGAGCGTCCAGATCTTGAGAGAGCGGCAGCTCGCGAAGAGCGACACGGCAATCGGCATCATCTTCAGCGCGGGTCTCGCGGTCGGGATCGCGCTCATCAGCCGGGGCGGCCGCCTCAACGTGAACGCCAGCAATTACCTCTTCGGAAGCATCCTCGCGGTGACGCGTACGGACCTCGTCACGGTCGGGGTCGCCGGCGCTGTGGTTCTCGCGGCGCTCCTCCTCTTCTACAAGGAGATGCTTTACCTCGCATTCAACGAGGAAGCCGCGCGCGTGAGCGGTCTACCCGTGAACGCGCTCAACACCGGATTCATGATTCTGACCGCGACGGCGGTCGTGCTCGTGGTGCGCGTCGTCGGCGTGCTCCTCGCGAGCGCATTGATGATCGTCCCGGCCGCGGCCAGCCTGCAGGTTGCGCGGAGCTTCCGGGGGGCCCTCCTCTTGAGCGTCGCCCTCGGCATGGCCTGCGTCGTGCTGGGACTCTACGCGAGCTTCGTGGTCGACATCGCGAGTGGGGCGGCGATCGCTCTCGCCAGCACGCTCGTGTTCGTCGTGATGGTCGCGGCAAGCCGCATTCGGCGGGCCCTCGCCGGGTAGGGAAAGGAGCTCCGATCCATGCGCCGAGATACTAACGCCACGGGGCTACGACGACCCATTTTGCCGAGCGGCGTGGATCGCGGTGCTCGGAATGCTCTCGTCGCTCGTTGCGGTCTCTCCCGCCAGCAGCACACCTCCGGCTAAATCCGGCGACGTCCAACGCGCGACCCTGGCAAACGGCCTGCGCGTCGTTGTCGTCCGAACTCCGCTCGCTCCCGTGGTGACCACGGTCGTCAACTATCTCGTAGGATCCAACGAGGCGCCCGAAGGCTTCCCCGGAATGGCACACGCACAGGAGCACATGATGTTTCGAGGCAGTCCGGGCCTCTCGGCGGCTCAGCTCGCCGACATCATGGCCGCCATGGGCGGCCGCTTCAACGCGGACACGCAGCAGATCGTGACCCAGTACTTCTTGACCGTGCCGGCCGAAGACCTCGACCTGGCCCTGCACCTCGAGGCAATTCGTATGCGCGGCGTCTTGGATTCTCAGGAGCTCTGGGCCAAGGAGCGGGGCGCCATCGAGCAGGAAGTCGCCCAGGATCTCTCGAACCCCGAATACGTCTTCTATGAAAAAGTCCTCGCGTCTCTCTTCGAAGGTTCTGTCTACGCGCACGACCCGCTCGGCACCCGCCCGTCCTTCGACAAGACGACCGGCGCGATGCTGCAGTCATTCCATCGCACCTGGTATGCGCCGAACAACGCGATCCTGGTGATTGCCGGCGACGTCGACCCCTCTCAAGCCGTCGCACGGGTCCGGGACCTCTTCGACGATATTCCTGCGAAAAGGATTCCCGAGAAACCGCAGATCCGGTTGAAGCCGGTGCGCCCGACGACCTTCGACCTGAAGACCGACCGGCCGTACGGTATGGTCGCCATCTCGTTCCGCTTTCCCGGGACCGACAGCCCAGACTTCGCGGCCGCGAGAGTCCTCGCCGACGCGCTGGCAAGCGAACGAGGTGATCTCTTCGCGTTGACCGTGCAAGGCAAGGCGCTTTTCACGGACTTCTCGCTGGATTCGCTCCCCGTAGCGAGTGTGGCATCCGCGTTGGCGGCTTTTCCGACTGGAGCCAACGCGTCTGCACTGGCCGACGAAATGCGCCGAGTCGTCATCCGAGCGAGCCAACGAGGAATCGCCGCGGACCTGGTCGAAGCCGCAAAGCGGCGCGCCATCACCAAGGCGGAGCTCGAAACGACCTCCGTCTCCGACTTGGCCATGCGCTGGTCGGAGGCTCTCGCCGTCGAGGGCCGGAGCTCTCCGGACGACGATCTCGAAGCCATCCGCGAGGTCACCGCCGAAGACGTGAACCGGGTCGCTCGTCAGTACTTGGACCTCGGGCACGCCGTGACCGCCGTGCTCACGCCCGAGGCGTCGGGGAAGCCGACGTCTTCAAAGTCGTTCGGTGGGCCCGAGTCTTTCGCGCCCGAGAAGACGGAAGGGGTTGCGCTTCCCGACTGGGCTGCAAAGGTGCTCGAGCGCGCTTCGATTCCCGCCTCGAGTGTGCACCCCTCGGTCACCGTTCTCCCGAACGGCCTCGAGCTCATCGTCCAGCCGGAGACCACGAGCCGAAGCGTGACCGTTCACGGTCGCGTGAAGACCGAGCCGGCCCTCGAGGTGCCGAAGGGGAAGGAGGGCACCGACGAGGCGCTCGCAAAGCTCTTCTCGTTCGGCACGACCTCGCTCGATCGGATCTCCTTCCAGCGTGCGCTCGACGACGTCGGCGCCGAGGAATCGGCCGGAGCGGATTTCTCGCTGAGAATCCTCGCCGAGAATTTCGATCGCGGCGTCGAGCTCCTGGCCGACAACGAGCTTCACCCCGCTCTTCCGGAGGACGCATTTCGCATCGTGCAGCGGCAACTCGCGGCAAGCGTCGCGGGAAGGCTCGCGAGTCCGGGCTATCTCGACGGCCGAGCCGTACGGTTGGCGCTTCTTCCTCCGGATGATTCCGCGCTCCGTCAAGCGACTCCGGCGACGGTGGAATCGCTGAACCTGGCCGATCTTCGCGACTATCACCGGCGCGCCTTCCGTCCGGATCTGACGAAGATCGTGGTGATCGGCAACGTGGACCCGGAGCGCGCCCGCGAGGTGGTCACGAAGTACTTCGGCGCATGGGCGAGCGAGGGGCCGAAGCCGACCGTCGATCTTCCCCCGGTGCCCGCCAACGCGAGCTCCGCCACCATCGTGCCCGATCTCAGCCGGGTTCAGGACAGAGTCACGCTCGCAGAAACGCTAGGCCTCGTTCGCTCGGATCCGGATTACTATGCGCTCGAGCTCGGCAACCACGTGCTCGGCGGCGCCTTCTATGCGACTCGACTCTACCGCGACCTCCGCGAGCGGAACGGGCTCGTCTACCACGTGTCGTCGAGCTTCGATGTGCGGAAGACGCGAGCCTTCTACGGGGCGAGCTTCGCTTGCGACCCTCCGAACGTCTCGCGAGCGCGCGCAATCGTCGTCCGCGACCTCGAACATATGCAAGAGTCTCCCGTGAGCGCGGCGGAGCTGGAACAAGCGAGGGCGCTGCTCCTTCGCGAGATTCCGCTCTCGGAGTCGAGCGCGGAGGAGATCGCGAGCGGTCTTCTATCGCGCGCCACTGACGAGCTTCCGCTCGACGAGCCGACGCTCGCCGCGGGTCGCTACGTGGGGCTCACCGCCGAACAAGTGCGCAACGCCTTCGCCAAATGGATCCGCCCGCGGGCGCTCGTAGAGGTGACTCAGGGACCGACACGCCGATGATCGGCGAGGTGCGAGAACATCAATTGCGAAGATCAGCTTAGGACTTATGTAAGAGGGGCGCGAAAGGTGGCGACGATACGGTCCTGGGTGGTGGCGGCGGTGGTGCTGGCGGGAAGCGCGTGGGCGGCGCCCCTGGAGCGCTTCTTCATCATGGGCGACGGGCGGCTCGCGCTCGTGAACGCGCAGACGAACGCGCGCGTCGATGTTCGCTACCGGCGGGCGGACGGGACGTACGACGAGGCGACGCTCGCCCAGATTCGGCAGGCGTTTCGGTCGGCGGGGGACGAGGGCGAGGGGAGGGCGTCGCTCCGCCTGATCGAGATCCTGTCGTCCGTGCAGAAGTCGTCCGGGGTGCGGCCGCTCACGTTGATGTCAGGCTACCGGAGTCCCGAATACAACAACGGCATCCGCGCGGGGGGCGCCCGTGCGGCGGCGGGGTCCCTGCACACCGAGGGGCTCGCGGCCGACGTGGCGTTCCCGCGGAGGATGCTGAAGACGCTCTGGATGAAGCTCCGATCCATGGACTGCTGCGGGGCGGGATACTACGCGAAGGAGGGGTTCCTCCACATCGATGTCGGGCGGCCGCGGTTCTGGGAGCCCGCGACGTCGCGGGTGGAGGAGAACCTGTCGGCGGGGAATGCGCAGCTCTTCGCGCGGACGGAGTACGATCGGTACGCGGTCGGGGAGGCGTTGGTGATCGCGGTGCATGCGATGACGGTGCCGCCGGTTCGCCTGGCGCGTGAGGTGGAGGTCGTGCCGCGGAAGGGCGAGGCGGTTCGAGCGCAGCTCGAAGGCGGAGACGGATGCATCACCATCCCTGAGTCGTCCGGACACGTTGTCCTGCCAGGGGTCCATGGCGCGCTGGGCGCCCGGATCGTCCTCAGGACCTGCGAGCCCCGGATCGAACGGACCCCCGAGCAGATCGAGACGAACCCGGTCGACGTCCGCTAGCCCTGAAATAAGCGCCAAGGGAATCGCTTGGTGAAGATCCGGGTCCTTGGCGCGCCCGAAACGATCCGTGGGCAGCGGTTGATGGGAGTTTTGCCGGATGTGTGAATCGAGTTGTGCCGCGAAGTGCAGAGGGCACAGTGCGATGGCGTTTTTCGGACGAGCGCCATCATTGCGACCTCGTGATCGAGCTCACCGAGCACGCTGAAGAGACGTGAGTGGCTCGCCCTAAAGCTGCAGCCGGGTGTGCGCGGTGAGGATCTGAGGCAGATAGCGATGCGAATCGGTCAGCTGCACGATCAGGCGCCGGCCCTTTTTCAGCACCTTGGCGGCGAGGTAAACGAAGTGGCGGCGGAATCGCTTCCACTCCCAGCGCACCACCTCCGAGGGCAAAGCGAGCTCGGCGATCCACTTGCCGAGGTTCCAGGCCAGCCGGGCGATCTGCAGCCATGCCGAGTTGCCGCAAAACTCTGCCACCGGCATCCGCCATCCCGCGATCCCTTCGCCGAATTGCTCGATGCCGTTTTCCTGGTCGCAGCGCTGGTAGGTCAGATCGACGATCTCGGCGGCGTGTAGGAGCGCGGAAGATCGCTGAGCACCAGCTAGCCCAACTTCCACAGTTCGAAGGATCGAATGCCGGTCATCAAGTTTGATCCGATCAACTTCAAAAGGGCAGCGTGCAAGGCCGCCTCGCACGGGTTGTGTACTTGAAATCCAGCCAGCCAGGGGAGACATATCGGTGATGCGTCAAGTCGTGCTCATAGGCTCTCTACTCGCGGCGCTGGGCTGCACGCCCTCGGTCGTTGCTCCGCCGTCGCAGGCCGTCCACAGGATCGCCGTTCTGCCACCGTACAGCTTGCGTGGCAGCGAGTTCCCTACGGCAGACAATCGGAACGGCGGGTTAAACCCCCGGCAGATGACTGTAGGCGAGGTGCTCGCCGAGCAGGCCCGTGGGCTGCTCGCCGACAAGGGCTACGAGGTGGTCGATCCGTCCATCGTGAAGGCGGCGACCCGCGACCGCTTGCCGACCAACCCTCAGGCAGCTTCGCAGATCGCTCGAGAGGGGGCTCTCGACGCCACCGCCATGTACATCGAGATCCGTCTTTGGGAGCCGAACTACCTCGGTATGAAAACCGACGGCGTGATCGTAGCGTTGGAGGTGATGCTGATCGATCCGCAGACGGGCGCCGTGCTCTGGCAGGCGCGGCGCGAGCCGCGGCCGGTTCCACTGCACGGCGTCTTGCTGACAGGGCAAGCAAACATGTTCGTTGCCCAAATCGTCATGCAGGAGGTTCTGGCCCCGCTTGAGCCTGGGCATTCCCCGGCCTGACGGCGTCGCCTCGCGCAAAGCGCTGCGACTCCTTCGGCACTTCCGACCGAACCGATGCTCGCGAATCTCGGCGACCGCGTGCGCATACGGATCGCAAACACCGCGCTAAGGGCGATCCTGTTTGGCATCACTGTCACCATGATCGGGCTGGGCCCCTGCGAGCCGCACACTTACACCGTCAAGGCTCACGACAGCGTCGGCGAGAGGCAGATCAGTGACCCGGTGGCTACCGGGACGACCGAGAGCACCGGCAGCCCGCTGCCCAAGCACTTCCTCACCGGCTACTGGCACAACTTCGACAACGGGACTGTCGAGCAGAAGCTGTCGGCGGTTCCCGACGAGTACGACTTGATCGCCGTCGCCTTCGGCGAGGCCACCTCGACCCCGGGCCAGGTCGCCTTCGCCGTCGATCCCGGCCTGTCCGCCTCGCTTGGCGGCTACACCGACGCCCAGTTCAAGACCGACGTGCAGACGCTACACGCGCGCGGCAAGAAGGTCATCCTGTCGGTCGGCGGCGAGGCTGGGCACGTACAGGTCTCCAGCGCGAGCGCGGCAACCACCTTCGCCAAGAGCGTCTACGCCATCATGCGGAGCTACGGATTCGACGGCGTGGACATCGACCTGGAGAACGAGCTCAGCTCGGCGAACATGGCCGACGCGCTGCGCCAGTTGCGCGCCAAGGCCGGATCCGGGCTGATCATCACGATGGCTCCGCAGACGATCGACATGCAGTCGACCGGCGACTCGCTACTTCGACCTCGCGCTGCGGATCAAGGACATCCTCACCGTCGTCAACACCCAGTACTACAACTCGGGCCCGATGCTCGGCTGCGACCAGAAAACCGCCTACCCCAGGGCACCGTCGACTTCATCGTCGCCCTGGCCTGCATCCAGCTGGAGAACGGCCTGCGCCCCGACCAGGTCGGCCTCGGCCTGCCCGCGGGCCCAGCCGCCGCCGGACGGCGGGATATGTCTCGCTCGTCGGTCGTCAACGAGGCGCTGGACTGCCTGACCACCCGTACCAACTGCGGCAGCTTCGTCCCGCCGCACGCCTACCCGGGCATCCGGGGCGTGATGACCTGGTCCATCAACTGGGACGCCTCGAACGGCTGGAACTTCTGCAAGACCGTCAAGCCGCATCTCGCGACCCTTCCCTAGGAACATCATGAGACTTCGTCGTACGCTCTCGCCCGCCGCCGCAGCCCTCGTCGGACGCCCGCTTTCTGTTTCCCCGAGGCCGGCCCACCGCTACAATCCGCGACGATGAAAAACCCATACCTGGCCGTCGCGGCCCTGATCGGGCTCGCTGCGATGCGGCCGGCCTTCGGTTGCGCCGCTTGGCTCGATTTGGCCCGCAACTCTAGTCTGCAGCTGGTCGGCCGTTGTGATTCGCGCTCGAGCCGCTGGGAACAGCACAAGATCTACAGCTATTGCGAGGTCACCGTGCTGCGCACCGTGCGTGGTACTCCAGACCCGGGGCTGGTGGTACGACAGCGCGGCGGAGAGGTGGACGGGATCGTGCAGCGGATCTCGCACACGTCGCTGCTGGAACCGGGGGAAACCTACCTCCTCTTCCTGACGCGCGATGCCGAGGGGGTGTGGTCGCCGACCGCGAAGGGAGTCAATCGGGTGGTCGAGTCCGCAGACCTCGGTGAGACCGTCGGAGGCGAGCCGCTCGACGAAGTGATGCGGCAGCTGGGAGGTGGAAGTTGAAGAGCGCGATCTGCGCGATCGTCTTCGCCTCCAGCCTGGCGGTCGTCCCGCCGCTCCGAGCATTCCAGCGTGAGACGACCAACGATCCGCGCTGCGCCGAAGGTCCGGGAGTCGACTGTCCGCACCTCGGCACTCCGCTCTCCTGGAGCGTCTTCCCCGTTCACTTCTTCGTCAATGCGGACGGGTCCGGGCTGAGCTTCGATTCGGCCCGCGACGCCATCGCCACGGCGTTCTCGACCTGGCAAAGCGCAAGCGGAAACGGCATCGTGTTCGAATTCGGCGGCCAATCGCAACGGGGCTCCAATGGGGACGATGGCTGCAACGTGGTGTCGTGGCAGAACCTCGGTCAGGGCGCCGTGGACGTCTTCGCACAGACGGTCATCACGTTCAGCAGAAACAGCGGGGAGATCTTCGACGCCGACATTGAGATGAACACCGACAACCCGTTTGCGGTGCTTCCGGCCGGCGAGGATGACCCCTTCGACGAGCGCAACGACCTGCAAGCCGTCTCCACGCACGAGGCCGGTCACCTGCTTGGCCTCGATCACGAGAATCGGCTCGGTCCGCAGGTCGTGATGTACTTCAGCGACACGAGTGGCGACACCACGCATCGCACGCTCACCTCCGACGACGTCAACGGCGTGCAGGCGGTCTATCCGGAGCCCGCGATCCTCGGCGCGGGTACGACGACGGCCAATTGCGCAAGCAGCGGAGGAGGCGGGGGCGGGGGAGGCGGGGGATGTACGCTGTCACCCGCACGGCGAGCCACGGATCTTTGGCCGGTTGCCGCCGTGCTCGCATCGCTGGCCGCGCGGCAGCGGCGGCGCCGCAAGCAGTAAGCCGCCCCTCGCCCGCGCGATGCTTTCAGGCGCGTACAGCCGTGGTCCCGCGCTGCGCTGCGCGCGTTCCAGAGGCTCTCGGCGCGCCAGACCTTAGCGCGGCGATGCCAATTGACAGCCCTTTGAGCAGCTGTTATCGAAAAACGCACTCGATGAACGGTCTTCGCCATCGCGTCGTCCGCCTCTCGAGCGCCCTTCTCTTCGCTGCGCTGCTTTTGGTGCCGCTGCTCGAGGGCGGCCACAGTCACTCCAACCGAGATCTCGCTCGTCCTTGTGCGGTCTGCGTGGCGGCGCACCATTCTCCGGCGGCGACCACCCCGGTCGTGGCGGTCGCAGGTCCGGTGGCTCGTGCAGCGACTGCCGTTTCGCCCCCTCTCGTCGCGCCAGCGCGACACGACCACTCGCCGCAGAGCGGTCGAGCTCCTCCGCCCTCCTCTTCCCAAGCCGATAGCGTGTAGCCCGCCGCGGCTCTTCGCGCGCCCACCAGCGCCCCAGACCACGGCGCGACGCCTTGGAGTCTGGGTAAGGAGGAGCCGAATGGGATCCTGTTACACATTCCGTGCAGGCACCGCCGCAATTCTGGCGGTGCTGACGATCATCGCGCCGGTGACGGCATTGTCCGAAGACGGTGTCGAGGACAAGCAACTTCGCAAGGAGCTCGACGCCGTGAAGCAGCAGCTCCGGCGCGTCGAGGAGCAGATGAAGCAGCAAGAAGAGTTGATCCGCAAGCTGACCGCCCAGAGGCCGGCCGCCGTCCCGACGGCGCCGCCGCCGGCGGTCGCGACCGAGGAGGAGCAACGGAAGGCGGACGAGCTCAAACGTAAGATCGAGGAAGACATCGAGGAAAAACTCCAGCCGGCGATCGCCGCCGCCAACAAGACGTTTCCGGCACAGTTCAATCCCGCGATCGGCTTCATCATCGATACCGTCGGCTCGTGGACCCGGCGGAACCAGGGGAACTTCGAGTTCCGCTCCGGCGAGCTCGGCATCTCGGCGAACGTCGATCCGTTCGCGCGCGGCTATGCGATCATCAACGGCACGAACGACGGGATCGAGGTCGAGGAGGCAGCCATCGTCACGACCTCGCTGCCCTACAACCTCACGGTCAAGGGGGGCCGCTTCTTCGCCGACTTCGGCCGGCTGTCGAAGTTCCACGACCACGATCTACCGTTCGTCAACCGCCCGACGCCGCTCGATGAATACGTCGATGGGGAGTCCCAGGGCGACGGCGTCGAGACGAGCTGGCTGGTCCCGCTGACGTCGCAATACGTGGTTCTGACGGGCGGCTGGTACAACAAGATGGGCGCGGAGAACGATCGCGTCTCGAACGACAAGCCTCGCGAGTTCTCGCAGTTCACCTACATGGGACGCGCCAACACCTACTTCAACCTCGCGGAGGCGCACGGCGTCGACCTCGGCGTGAGCGATGCGTACACGCCGAGGGTCGTGGTCGATGAGAACCACAGCCGCAATCTCTTGGACGTCGATCTCACCTACCGCTACACGCCGCTCAGCCAGGGCTCGTATCGTGGACTGATCTGGGGAAGCGAGTTCCTGCTGAACAGCGAGGACCGGCAGCAGAACACGGATGAGACGGAAGCCAACCCCGACGTGATGCCGGTGTTTTCCCGGGTGAACGCGTTCGGCATGTACACCTATCTCGAGGCGCGGCTCTCGAAGGTGTTTTATCCGGGGTTCATGTTCGAGTACACGCAGGACATCAACGGGATCCAAGGCGCTGCGGAAGGGTACTCGCCGTATCTGACAATGTGGGCTTCAGAGTTCCAGCGCTTCCGGTTGGAGTACTATCACATCGTGCAGCCGGGCGGCGACGACGACCAGTTCTTCGTGCAATGGACGGTCGTCTTGGGTAGCCACGTGCACAGCTTCCGCGACCGATAAGGAGTTATTCCATGAAACGCTTCATGCTCGTCTCTTTTTTCCTTTCGCTTCTTTTGTCGGGAGGCGTGACGGCTGCGGACAAGATCAGAGTCGTCGCGACGATCCCCGATCTCGCCGACTTGACGAAGCAGATCGGCGGCGATCTCGTCGACGTCTCGAGTCTCGCCACCGGCGTCGAAGACATCCACGCCGTGCCGATGAAGCCGAGCTTCGCGATGTTGTTGAATCGGGCGGACGCCGTGGTGCTGATGGGGCTCGAAGCGGAGCATGCCTTCTTGCCGGCGCTTCTCGAGGCGGCGCGCAACCCGAAGATCCTTCGCGACGCGCCCGGATACATCGACTGCTCGGTCTACCTCACACCGCTCGAGGTGCCGACTCGGATCGACCGCGCTCTCGGCGATCAGCACCCCATGGGGAACCCCCACTACAACCTCGATCCCGTGTCGATGAAGAAGGCCGCGCGTGCCCTCGCCGACGGCCTGGGGCGCAACTATCCCGAGGATCAAGCGACCTTCCAGAAAAACCTCAAGGCGTACCTGGAAAAGCTCGACTCGGCGATCGCCAAATGGGAGCAAGAGGCCGGGCCGCTCAAGGACAAGAAGCTCGTCAGCTACCATCCCGACATGATCTACTTCGCGGAGCGCTTCGGCATGGATGCGGTAGGGACGATCGAGCTCCGAGCCGGCGTCCCGCCGACCCCCGGCCACATCGTCGATCTCGAGGACATGATGCGGCGCGAAAAGGTCGAAATCGTGGTGAGAGAGCTCCACTATCCGGCCGAGCTTGCGCAGACCGTGGCGGCGCAGACCGGAGCCAAGCTAGTCGAGCTTCCCGCCATGGTCGGCGGCGTTCCGGAGGCCAAGGACTACATCAGCTTCGTCGACTACAATGTGCGGACGATGCTGAAGGCTGTGCAAGGCAGTTGATGGCGGAGCCGCTGATCGCTCTCCGAGACGCGAGCTTCGGCTATGAGAATCAGCCGATCATCGAACATGTGAGCTTCACCGTGGAGGCGGGGGACTTCGTTGGCTTGCTCGGCCCGAACGGCTCGGGCAAGACGACGCTTCTGCGCGGGATCGTGGGCTTGATCCCGCCCCTCTCCGGATTCCTCGAGTACGGATTCGACCGCGACTCGAACCCGATCGGTTACGTCCCGCAGCGTGACGCCCTCGATCCGATTTTTCCGCTGACTGCGGCCGAGGTCGTTCTGATGGGGACGTATGCGCGGCTCCCTCCGCTTCGACCCGTGGGCCGGGCCGAACGCGGCGTCGCCGCAGAGTGCCTCGAGCAGGTCGGCATGAAAGCGGTCGCCGAGCAGCGATTCTCGGCGCTCTCGGGCGGGCAGAAGCAGCGGGTGTTGATCGCGCGAGCGTTGGCGGCCGATCCCTGCCTTCTCGTCCTCGACGAGCCGACCGCCGGCGTCGACCCGGCTGCCTCGGCGGCGATCATGGAGGTCGTCGCCCGGTTGAACCGCGACCGCGAGCTCACCGTGCTGCTAGTCACTCACCAGCTCCGCATGCTGCGGCCGCTCGCTGGCGTCGTCGTCTGGGTGCAGGGCGGGCGCGCCGTCCGCGGTCCGGCGGAAGAGATGCTGGCGCCCGAACGCATCGCGGGGGTGCTGGGTGTAATCGGGGCGGCTTGATGAGCTTGCTCGTCGAGATGCTGAGCCCGAGCTTCCTGCTCCACGACGCGCTGGTGGGAAGCGTGCTCGTCGGTGCCGTCTGTCCGCTGGTCGGGGTCTACTTCGTGCTCCGCCGGATGATCTTTCTCGGCGTCGCTCTGCCGCAGCTCTCGGCGGCCGGGATCGCCTTCTCCTTCCTCGTCTATCGTCTGTTCGTAGGCGCTCACCAGCATTTGGAGATCGGCGAGCGCGTGCTCGCGATGCTCGGCTCTTCGGGCTTCACGCTCGCCGGCCTTCTCGTCCTCGCCGCTGTTCGAGCGCGGGGGACGGGAGACGGTCGAGGCGCGGATCGGGGCGACCTACGCGATCGCCGGTGCGGTCACGATCCTCTTTCTCGCGGCCGATCCGCACGGCGAAGCACAAATGGTGAACCTCTTGAAGGGCGACCTGCTGGCGACGACCGGTACAGGGCTGACCGTGCTGACGGCTGTCTTCGGCGCGGTCGCGGTCGTCCTCTTCGCGTTCCGAAAGGAGTTCCTGCTCGTCTCCTTCGACCGCGATCTCGCGATCGTCTTCGGCAAGCGCGCCGGCGTGTGGGACGCGCTGCTCTATTTCCTGAGCGGGGTCACGATCTCCTTCGGCGTCATGACCGCGGGACCGATCGTAACGTTTGGCTTCCTCGTGATTCCCCCGCTCACCGCCCGGCTCGTCACCCGTCACATGATCGCGTTCTCGCTTGCCTCCGCCGCGATCGGCGCCGCGACGGCGTTCGCCGGCTTCTACTGCGCTTACCGTTTCGATCTGCCCCTCGGTCCTGCGGAGGTCGCGCTCGCGAGCCTCGTGCTCGCAGTCGACCGGCGCGGCGAACTGGCTTCTGAAATCGTGAGGTCGCTGCTCTGGCTCTGCTTCACGCTCTCCGGCGCCGCGGCGCTCGGGCTCGAGCTCCTATGGTTGCGCTCGGCGGCCCTCGTCGTCGGCGCGACGGCAGAGACGGCCGCGTCGGTACTGGCGAGCTACTTCGCGGGGCTCGCCCTCGGCGGTCTGTTCGCCCGCGAAGCCCCGGCGCAGCCGATCCGGCGATACGGCTTCCTCGAGCTGTCGGCCGCAGCGGCGGCCCTGTGGTCCTATGCGGTCTTCTCTGCCGCCACCTCGGCCTCCGCCGAGCGGCTGCTCGACGCGGGCGGCATGACCGCGCGGGTGGCGCTGGTCTCGCTCGCGATCGTGCCGGCGACGTTCTTCCTTGGCGCCACGCTGCCGACGCTCGGCCACGCGCTGGCGACGCCGGAGACCGTGGGATGTCGCGGCGGCCTCCTCTACTCGCTGAACACGCTCGGCGGCGTCGTCGGCATCGCGGCGATGGGCTTCGGACTGCCGCTTTGGATCGGCGTGCGTGCGAGCTATCTCCTGGCGGCGGCGACGAGTGCGATCGCCGGTGGCCTCGCGCTTTGGGTCGGTGACGGAGGGGTACGCGCGACCCCGGCGACAGCGCCGCACGCTGCTCCACCGCTTCGACTATGCGCGGTCGCGGCCGGCGCGGGTTTCGTGGCGATCGGTCTCGAGGTCCTGTGGGTCAAGCTCTTCGCGCAGGTGCTTCACAACTCAGTGTATTCCTTCGCGGCTGTGAGCCTGGTCTTCCTCCTGGCCATCGCGGTCGGGGCGGCGATCGGCTCCGCAGCGCTCAGTCGTTTCGCTGCCCCCGCCGTCGCCGCCACGGGTCTCGTGCTGGCGGCGCTGACGGCTGTTCTGGGGGTGTGGAGCTTCGTCCGTTGGACGGACGGCCTGCGCTATTTCGGAATGGAGACGGGTCTCCCCGAGTACGTCGCACGCATCATCGGTATCGCCGCCGCCACCGCCGGTCCGGCGGCGATTGCCTCCGGCGGGGTGTTGCCGGCGCTCTGGGCGGCCGCCGGAGATCGCGAAAGTGTCGCGCGGCCGATCGGCGAGCTCACGGCCGCGAACCTGACGGGCGCCGTGCTCGGCGCTCTCGTCACCGCGTTCGTCGCCATCCCCACCATCGGCATCCGACCGACGTTCCTGCTCGCCGCCGTCGCCTACGTGGCGTTGGCGGACGCTGTCGCCGGTTCGCGGTCGGTGCTGCGTCCCTTCGGCTACGCCGCGCTGCTGGGCGATCGCTCGCCTTCGACCCGCTGCGTGAGCCGCTCACGCATCTGGCGTCCGGCGAGACGCTTCGCGCCAGCGTGGAGGGAGCCTCCGGAATCGTCACGGTCGTCGACACAGGCGACGATCTCCAGCTTCGCCTCGACAACTACTACGTGCTCGGGGGCAGCGCCGCAGAGCGAAACGAGCGCCGGCAGGGGCTCATCCCGTTGCTTCTTCACCCCGCACCGCGCCGCGTGGCGTTCATCGGCATGGCCACCGGGATCAGCGCGAGCGCTGCGCCCGCGCTCGGTGTTCCCGAGACGACCGTGATCGAGCTCGTTCCGGAGGTGGCGTCGATGGCCGGGGCGTACTTCGCGCCCTGGAACGCGCGCCTTCTCGAGCGCGGCGACGTGCGTCTCGTCGTCGAAGATGGCCGGCGTTACCTGGCGGCCTCCGCTTCGAGCTTCGACGTAATCGTTTCCGATCTCTTCATACCCTGGCACGCAGCAGCGGGAAGCCTCTACGCGCGGGAGATGTACGCGGCGGCGTCGCGGCGTCTCGCGCCTGGCGGGCTCTTCTGTCAATGGCTTCCACTCTACCAGCTGACGCGCGAAGAGTTCGAGGTGATCGCCCGCACGTTTCTCTCCGTGTTTCCCCAGGTGAGCCTCTGGCGGAACGATTTCTTCCCGGACCGTCCGGTCGTCGGCCTGGTTGGATCGTTGGAGATCGTCCCGCTGAACCTGGAGCGCGTGGCCGAGCGTGTCGCCGCGCTACCCGACTGGGCGCGTGACTCCTTGCTATCGACCCCTCGCTCGCTGGCGATGCTCTATCTCGGCAACCGTTCCGCGCTGGCGGGGCTCCTTCCGAATGGCCCGCTCAACACCGACGACCGCCCGGTGATCGAGTTCCTCGCGCCGCGCCTGACACGCATGAATGCGCAGGGCGACAAGGATTGGTTCACCGGAGAGGCGTTCGCCGCCTTCGCCGATCGCTGTCCGAGCGCCTCGCTACGGTGCCCGATCCGCTTCGTGCCGTCGAGCGAGGCGGTCACAGACGCGCGGCGGGCAGGATCGGCGCTCTTTCGCTATGCGCTAGCGGCACGGCGCGGGGATCGGGCGAGCGCCGAGCATTTCGAGAGCGAGGTCCGGCTGCTGGTTCCCGAGGTGGTCGCGGCCGGCGAGCAGGAGACGTCGGTTGCGGCGCTCGCCGACGCTCGCCGCACGCTCGGGGACCTCAAAGCCGAGCAGGAGCGCCTGCGCCGTGATCTCGATGCCATGGAGAAGCGCCTCGGCGGAGGAGCTGGAGAGGCATCGCCATGAACGGCCGCCTGCGACTTCTTGTATTCTCGCTCTCTCTGGCCGCCGCTTGCGCGCATCCGCCCGCCCCGCCGCGATTGGCCCCGGGCCAGGCGATTGCGGTACTGCCGCCCAACAATCGCACGGGAAATCCGCTGTTCGTGTCCGGCGCCTCCTTCCTCGACCGCTATGTGTTCCACGCCGAGGTCGTGACGGTCGGCGACGTGCTCGCCGGTGAAGCCCGGTTCCAGCTCGCTGAGCGCGGTTTCCGAGTGATTCCGGGCCAAGCGATCGCGGCCGCGACCAAAGGCCAGACGCCGGAGAGTCCGACGGCGGCGGGCGAGATGGCCTCGCGCGGCAAGCTCGACGCGCTCGCGCTCTACCTCGAGATTCGCCAATGGGAGCCCGACGGCTCCATTGCAGACCACCTTCGTGATCGTCGGTCTGTCGGCGAGCCTCGTCGACCCGGCGACCGGGAACGTCGTGTGGCGAGCTCGATCGCCGTCCGGCACCAGTCGCTACCCCGGGAGAGGTGACGCTCGAGAGCGCCTACGGGACCGCGGCCCGCAAGGTGATCGCGGAGGTTTTGCAGCCGTTTGGCCAGTAGGAACGAAACCATGGCGCATTACCGCCGGACAATTGGTGCCGCAACTCTTCTCAATACCGCGATCTCCGTGGGAGAAGGTTGCGTCGCCTTCTACTCCGGGAGCTTGAGCGTCCTCGTGGACAGCGTGCACAACCTTTCGGACGAACTCGCGCTCGCCTGTCTCTATCTGGCGTTCTTCCTGCCGGGCTATCTCGGGCGGCAGTCTCAGCGAACGGCCAACCTGCTCAACTCCGCCGGGTTGGCCGCCATCAGCGGCGCACTCGTATGGGAGGCGATCGAGCGGCTGCTGCACCCCGTCTCGGTGTTGGCGTCGGTGCCCGTCATCACGGGGCTCGCAGCGGCGGGGGCCAACTGGGGCGTCGCGTTCCTGCTGCGTGAGCCCGCCCGCCACAACGCGGCGGTGCGCTTGGCATACGTGCACAACCTCGGAGACGTCGGCGTCTCTCTCGCTCCCGTTGCCGCCGGATTGATGATCACGTTCACTGGCCAGTCGATGTTCGATCCTCTGGTGGGACTCGGGGTCGGCCTCTGGCTCGCCGTTTCGACGGCGCGCGAGCTTCTCACCTCGAGCGGCCGAGCCTTGCTGTGGCCAGAGGCAATGAGCTGCGGGCACCCTGAAGGGTCTGTCCTACGTCGATCTTGAGACGTGGGGGATCGGACGTGAGCCGCATTCTCGACCGTGGTTGCGCTGGCAATCCGCCGC
Organism: uncultured delta proteobacterium; assembly: GCA_963712515.1. GTDB lineage: Bacteria > Desulfobacterota > Binatia > JACPRU01 > JACPRU01 > CAVQIG01. Next base: position 203,947 of record CAVQIG010000009.1, on the reverse strand, counting down.
GAACATGACACTGAACGAATTGGCGCGTCGGTTTTCGACCGAAGATACCTGCGAGCACGTCTCATCGCGGGACGCTGGCCGCATGGTGTCCGTTGCCCACGCTGCGAGAGCGATCAGGTCACCAGGCCCACAGTGGACGTGGGCGTGCAGGAAATGCCGAAAGCCCGTCTACCAGTTCAGAGTTACACAACCGAGAGGGACATAGCCTTCCTGGCCGCGCGGTTGTGTCCTTCGGCGGTTGCAATGTCTCTATGTGTTCGCGCCTGAGTCACTCATCTTGATGAGGTCCTCACTCGGCGGAGGAGCTGGAGAGGCATCGCCATGAATGGTCGCTTGCGGCTGCTTGCATTCTTGTTCTTCCTCGCCGCCGCTTGCGCGGCGCCCCCTCCCGCGCCGCCCCGAATCAGCCGGGGCCAGGCGATCGCCGTACTGCCGCCCAACAACCGCACCGGAGATCCGCTGCTCGTGTCCGGCGCCTCGTTGCTCGATCGCTACGCCTTTCATACCGAGCCCGTCACGGTCGGCGACGTGCTCGCGGGTGAAGCGCGCGCCGGGCTCGCGGAGCGTGGCTTTCGCGTGACGCCGCGCGAGACGGTGGACGCGGCGGCGGAGGGGCACGTGCCGCGAACCCCGCACGCCGCGGCAGAGATCGCCGCCCACGGCAAGCTCGAGGGCCTCGTGCTCTACCTGGAGATCCTCCGCTGGGAGCCCGACGCCCCCGTTCACACCACGTTCGTCATCGTCGGCCTGTCGGCGAGCCTCGTCGACCCGGTGAGCCGGAACGTCGTCTGGGAGCTCTATCGAGAGCCGGAGCCGGTTGCGACGCCGGGCGAGGTCACGCTCGAGAACGCCTACGAGACGGCAGCACGCAAGGTGATGGCGGAGGTTTTGCAGCCGTTTGGCCAGTAGGGACGGAACGACGGCACATCACCGGCACTCAGAGCCCGGCCGCCGCCAGCGCACGCTCGAGCTGCGCCTCGGTCGAGCCGTAGTGGCTCTCGAGAGTCTTGGCGCGCTTGAAGAAGAAGTGCACGTCGAGCTCCCAGGTGAAACCGATGCCGCCGTGCATCTGGATCGACTCCCCGCACACCAGACGCGACGCGTCTCCGGCGTATGCCTTGGCGCTGGCCGCGGCGAGCGCCGCGTCGGGCTCGGCTCGGTCGATCGACCACGCGGCGCAGTAGACCGCGGAGCGAGTCGACTCGACCCGCAGCAGCATCTCGGCGAGCCGGTGCTGGAGCGCCTGAAAGGAGCCGATCGGTCGACCGAACGCTTGTCGCGTTTTCACGTAGTCGAGCGTGATCTCGAAGGCCCGGCTCATCACCCCGAGGAGCATCGCCGCCGCCGCGGCCGCGATGAGTGAATCGAGTCGCGCGAGCGCATCCGGTTCCGCCACGATCGCCGCGGCGTGATCGAATTCCACACGCGAGAAGCGCTGCGCCGGGTCGAGCGTCGGGAGCGGCGTCGTCGCGAACGGGGCCCCCGCGAGGGCGATCCCCTGCGGCGTGGCGACGAGCAGCGCGTCGGCATCGGCCGCGAACGGCACGAAGTATTTCGTGCCGCGCACGCGCGCATGGTCGTGGCGCGCGGCCGGCGCCGCGTCCCCGGCGTACGGCGAGTCTTCGGCTGCTATGGTGACGATCGCTCGTCCGGCCGCGACGTCGGTCAGAAGCCGCTCCTGACCGCCCGCGCCGTCGAGAAGCGCGGCCGCGAGCACGACGTCGAGATAAGGACCGGGTGCACAGGCGCGTCCCATCTCCTCGAGGACGATCGCCAGCTCGATCGCGCCGAGCCCCTGACCGCCGACCGTCTCAGGCAGGTGAAGACCGAGATAGCCCATCTCCGCGAAGCGCGCCCAGGTGGAGGCGTCGAAGCCGCGCGAATCATGCTCGATCACCGGGCGCGTCTTCGCCAGCGGGCACTCCGCCGAGAGAAAATCCCGCGTCGAATCGCGCAGCAGCTGCTGGTCTTCGGAGAGCTCGAACTTCAAAGGGCTCGCGTCCGTTGGGCTCCCACCGTTCGTACCGATGGAGCGGACGGGAAGTGGCGCGCAGCGAAGGCGAGGAGACTGTGATCCACTACCGAGGCCCTTCCGGGAGCCCGAGGGCTCGCTTTGCGAGGATGTTTCGCTGGACCTCGGACGAGCCCGAGAAGATCGTCTCGGCGCGAGACCAGAGGAACTCGCGTGGCCAGTCGACTTCGACGCGCGCGTCCGGGCTCGTCCGCAGGAGCTGCCCGCCGGGACCGAGGAGATCGAGCGCGGTCTCACGAAATCGTTTGTCGAACTCGCTCCAGAAGAGCTTCTCGAGCGACGCCTCGTGGCCCGGGATCTTGTTGTCGGCGAGGTCGGCGAGCATTCGCATGCCATTGGCGCGCAGCACCTCGTTCTCGACGACGAGCCGCGCGAGCTTCTCGCGGACCGCCGGACCCGTGCGGCCCAGCGCGCGGCAGGTTTCGGCCAGCAAGGCGAGGTCGCGCGCGTAGCGCGTGGCATGCGCGAGCGCGGCACCCCCGCGCTCGTATGAGAGGACGGTCATGGCGATCTTCCAGCCTTCGCCGACCTTGCCGACCAAGTTCTCGCGCGGCACGCGCGCATCCTCGAAGAAGACCTCCCCGAACTCGCTCTCACCGGTGATCTGCCGCAGCGCCCGGACCGTCACGCCGGGCGTGTCGAGCTTCACGAGAAGGAACGAGATCCCGCCGTAACGATCCTTCGCGTCGGTGCGCGCGAGCACGAAGATCCAGTCGGCCCACGGCCCTAACGACGTCCAAACCTTTTGACCGTTGACGACGAACTCATCGCCCTCGAGGCGGGCGCTCGTCTTGAGAGAGGCGAGATCGCTGCCGGAGCCCGGCTCGCTGAAGCCCTGGCACCAGATCTCGTCCGCCGACAGCATGGGCGGCAAGAACCGACGGCGCTGCGCTTCTGACCCGTGATGGATGAGCGCCGGGCCACAGAGCCCGATGCCGAGAAAGTTCACGATCGGGGGGGCGTCGGCACGCGCCATTTCTGCTTCGAAGATCGACTTCTCGACCGCCGTGGCGCCCCGTCCCCCCCACTCGGCGGGCCAGTCGAGACCGAGGTAGCCCGCGCCGTTCAGCCTTCGCTGGAACGCCCGGCGCAGCTCGATCAGCCGATCCACGCTCGCCCGCGGATCACGGACCTCTTCGCGCCATGGGCGCGCGAGGTTGGCGGCGAGCCATGCGCGGAATTCGTCTCGGAAACGGAGGTGTGCGGGGGATAGACCGAGATCCATGACCGACCCGCTTATTGCGGGAGCGGCGCCGAGTCAACGCGGCGCCCGCCGCAAGCGGCGGCCGAGCTGAATCGCCGATAGCGTTGGCTTCGCGGTCTTCCGATCGTGCGCCGTCTTTGGTTCCGGCCCGGACCGCAGCGTGCTAGGAGACTCACCGCATGGACCTCACGCGGGCGCTGCGCATCGGAGGAACGCTGGCCGCCGCCTGGGCATTTCTCTACCTGCGTTTCTCCGCGGGGTTGTTCCCGGCGACCGAGGCCGACCCGTTTGTCCATTGGGCGCTCCTACCCATCGCCCTCCTTCTCGGCCTCGCCAACGGTGCGATGGAAGCGAACGGCTCTGGGTCGGTGCTTCGCCGCGATGTGATCTGGGGCTTGGTGATCGCGCTCGCGAGCTTTGCGATTCTACGCTGGATCAAGATCGTCTAGGTCTCAGGTCCAGAACTCCGGCTTGGCCAGCGCCTCGGGCCCCATGTACTCGCCGATCAGCACGCGCGCGGCGCGGTAGATCTCGCCGAGGTTGCGAAAGACGATCTCCTCTTTCCAATCACCCTTCACCCACACGTCGAAGGTCGGCTCGTCGCGGTTGAAGTTGAACTCCAGGATGCGCTCCCCCGCGGGCGTACCGGTCACGATGGCCCGCAGTGATCGGCCCGAGTCGATGAGCGCCGCTCGGGCCCCCTTCGGGAGCGGCAGCGCTCGCTTCACGCGTTCGATGACGTTGGCAGAAACGTGCTCGTCGATCAGGCTGAGGTAGCCGAAGCCGTCGTCCGGTGGATTGGCTGCCTCGAGAAGCTTGACGTTGAGGTCGACGAGCCCAGAGCGGGCTCGCTCCTGTTCGAAACCCTTCGCGCTGATGTAGAAGCGCGCCGCCGCGGGAGCGGGTGTCGCGTCTTTGCGCCCTTCATGCCCGGGGCGCTGTTGGTCGACCCACCACTTGATGGACTCCTGCTCGGTCTTGGTGCTCGGCATTCGCTTCCGGGAGCATACCCGCCAGCGCGACGCTACGGCAATAGCCGCTTGGCTTTCCGCTCGTCAGCGACGCGGGCTACCGTTCACGCCGCGTACCATGCGGTAGGCGAAGGTGTCCGCCTTGCGTTCGGCGTCCGCCCAGAAGATGTAGTGCGCCATCTCGTGGTAGACGGTGCTGATCCAGCGCCGCTCGGAGTTGTACTTGCGGCCCCGCTTCCAGTTCTCGGGATGCACCAGATGGATCTTGCCGTCCTCGTAGGTGCGGCCGCCGCTCTTACCCCAATCGAGATATTCGAACCAGGCGACTTTCGGCGTCGGCAGATTGTAGAAGCGGCTGAGCGCGATCATCGCACGGCGGAAATCCGCGGGGCGGTACTCTGCGAAGAACCGCGTCAGCAGTTTGTCGATCTGGCGCCGGTCGCGAAGCGCCGGTAGCACCATTCTCATCCGTCGGGCTCCGTCAGAGGAGTCGTCGAGCCGCAGAAGCTACGCGGCGATTCGCAGGCTTGTCAATCGGCTCGCCAGTCGCAGCGCGCTGCGCGGCGAAATCCTTGACTATATATACGATTAGCCATATTCGGCTCGCCACCCATGCCACGGTCGCTCTCCCGATTGACGGCGATCGCCTGCGCGCTCGCGGCAACGGCGGTGGGGGCCGACGCGTACCCGATCCGCATTCCTGGCGTCGCGACGCCCGTGCAGGCAGACCTCGGCGGCGATCTGGAGTTCCTGGATGTGGAGCGGGTCGATTCGTCGAGCCCGTACCAGAACCCACAGGCCAAGCTTCGACTCCACCTGACGAGCGATTTCTCGCCCGACCTGCGCTTCGTCACGGACGTGACGGGCACCGCCGGTGGGACTCCCCACAATCCCAGCGGTGCGGGTGTCTACGACTTCGGTCACGTCCTGCAGAATATCTCGCCGAGCTTGGAATTCGGCGAGGCGTATCTCGACGCCAATTTCTCTGCCGTCGACCTGCGCGTCGGCCTGCAGAAGTTCGCGTGGGGCAAGCTCGATACGCTGCAGCCGAACGATCTCTTGAATCCGCAAAAGTTCTACGACCCGATACTCGAGGAAGAAATTGACCGCAAGATCGGCGTTCCGGCGATTGCCCCGACGCTCTACCTCCCGTCGTCAGGATCACCGTTCCTGCCGGAGGAGCCTCGTCTGACGTTCGTGTGGGAGCCGATCTACGTTCCCTACTATTTTCCGGGTGAGGCCGAGCGCTGGTACCCGCCGCTCGCACGCGCGCCGAGCGAGAGCCAGGTGATGGGCTTCACCGTCGAGAACCAGACGCTGTTTCAGAACGCGCCGGTACCGGCGCGCACGTTCGAGAACGGCAGCTACGCCGTACGCGCTGCCGGCCGGTTCGACCGCGCCGATTTCGCCCTCTACTACTTCAACGGTTTCGACCCTACGCCGGCGCTCGACGCGTCGGCGCAGGGCTTCGCGCAACTCGATCCGCAAAACCCGCAGGGCGTCGACGTGCGCTCCGAGGTCACGGTCTTCCCGATCTTCCAGCGCATCCAGGCAGCCGGGGGGGACGTCGCGTGGAGGCTCTACGATACGACGCTGCGGCTCGAGGGCGCGTACGTCTTCGACCGGCTCTACACGCGGAACATCAACGACATCGTCGCCAGCGAACAGATCGGCGCGTTCGATCCGGCCGCGTCTGGCCACCGGCCGCGAGGTCGAAGTGCCGGTGATCTTGAGCCCCGCGAACGTGCGCCGAAACGGCGTCGAGTGGGGAGGCGGGGGTGACGCGTACATCGGCGACACGTTCGTGCTGTTGCAGGCGAACCAGACCATCGTGCTTCACAACGACGTCGCGCTGCTGATCAGTGACTATGAGACGCGATTCTCGATGACGGTACGCCGCGGCTTCCTCGATGATCGGCTGACGGCCGAGCTGAAGGCGCTCTACGGCTTAGAGGGCGTCTACGGGGTTGCGCATCCGCGGCTGACATACAGGGTCAACGATCATCTCGACGTGCGGATCGGCTACGTCACGATCGAAGGGCACGAGAATTCGATCGTCGGCCAGTATAAGCACAACGACGAAGCGTACGTCCGCGCGCGGCTGCTGTTCTGAGGCCTCGGCCTATGTCCGTGAAGTACGCTTTGCTCGGCATCCTCTCGGAGAAGCAGCGACACGGCTACGAGCTGAAGAGCGCCTTCGACGAGCGCGTCGGCGAATTCTGGAGCCTGAACTACGGCCAAATCTACACGACGCTCGACCGCCTCGAGCGCGGGGGGCTCGTCGAATGGCGCGAGGAGCTCCAAGCGAAGCGTCCCGACCGCAAGATTTACCGGGTCACGGCAAAGGGACGTCGCGAGCTCGAGGCCTGGCTCGAACGCCCGGTGACGCGCGCGCGCGCGCTGCGCGACGAGCTCTTCATCAAGCTCCTGTTCCTTGGGCGCCGCGACGTCGAGCCGATTCTCCGTCTCGTGCACCGTCAGAAGCAAGCTTACCTGACGCGCATGAAGCGCCTGACCCAGAGGAAGTTCGAGCTGTCGAAGCGGCCCGCGCGACGAAAGCTGCCGATGACCGAGCTGCTGATCGACGCGGCGCTCCTCCACGCGGAGGCCGACGTGCGCTGGCTCGGTCACGCGGAGCACGAGCTGCGCGCGGCCGCTCGCCGCCGACTGCGGGCGCGCGAGGAGGCGTCGTGATGACCGCCTTCCGATCCGTGAACCTCCGGCGCTTCGGCCGTGACCAATTCTGGACGTTCCCGGGCGTCGCCGCGATTGCCATCCGGCTTTTCGTGGGCAGATCGTTTTTCGTGCCGACCTCGGTTCGGGCCCCCGCGCTGCCAGCCGACCCGGTGCGGTCGCAACCTATCGATCCCGGGCTTTCGACATGATCGAGCCGGTCGGGTATCTCATCGTCGGACTGTTCGGCATCGGCATGGGGCTCGCGTTTCTCGTCGCCGATCCCGAGGCGCCTACCAGCCGATCGCTCGCCCTCTTCTGGGTTCTGATCGGAGGGGTGTTCCTCATGAACATCCCGAGCTCACAAGTCTTGCCTCGCTTGGCGATGATCCGGTTCTTCTCTTCTGCCGAAGCGCTGATCGTCGCGACGGGGCTCGAATGGGGACTTCGCGTCATGCGTGCGCAGGCCGCCGACGATGACGAGCGGCGCGCCGCGCGGTTCTGGATTCGCGCCGGACAGAGCGCGGCAGGGCTCTACGCGATCGTCGGCTTCATGCTTCCGGTGCTGCAATTGCAGGTGTGGAAGGTAGCCTGGCACACCGCGGAGCTTCGCCGACCGGCCTTTTACCTGTTTGCCATGCCCTTCTTCTCGTCGCTTGCGATTCCGCTCGTCGGTCTCTCCCGTCGGATCTGGAGGTCCAGGATCGACCCGGCGGAGGGACTGCGCATCCTCGCGCTCCTCATCGCTTCGCCGTTCTTCATCGCTGGCCTCACCATCCCGCAAGAACGGAAGCCGATCGCCTTCGCGATCGGCGAAGTGATCTTTCTCGTCGGAGCGATCCGCTATCACGTCGTGCAGGGGCGCCGCGGGCAATTCCTCGCACGGTTTCTCTCGCCGCAGGTGACCGAGCTCGTGCGCGACCGCGGCCTGGCGAGCGCGATTGCCAAGGACCGCCGCGAGATCTCGGTAGTCGCCTGCGATCTGCGCGGCTTCACCTCCTTTACCGAGAGCGCATCCGCCGAGGAGGTCATCGCGGTCCTCGAGCGCCTCTACGAGACCGTCGGCGAGGTCGCGACCGAATTCGGCGCAACGATCAAGGATTTTGCCGGCGACGGGATCCTCGTTCTGGTTGGCGCTCCGATCGCCTATCCCGATCACGTGGCTCGGGCCGTAGCCCTGGCGGTGCGGCTCTCCCACCGAGTTCGCACGCTGCTCGGTCGATGGCCTCGCCTCGGAGTCGGCGTCGGCGTGGCGAGCGGCACGGTCACGGTCGGAGCCATCGGCGGCGACGCCCGGCTCGAGTATGCGGCCGTCGGTCGCGCGGTCAACCTCGCGGCTCGACTCTGTGCGCGCGCCGAAGCGGGCGAGGTTCTGGCCGACGAGCGCGTAGCGGCGTCTGCGCCCGAATCGGCACGGTTCGAACGGCTCGAGGCGGTCGAGCTCAAGGGCTTCGCGGCGCCGGTGCCGGTGTTCGCGCTGCGCGCGGGGACCTTTGAGGGAGGCACCGGATGATGGCGAAGAAATGGCTGGTTTTGGCCTTCTGCACCGCCCTCGCGCCCGCGCCGGCCCGCGCCGACAATGCTCGCGAGATGCTCGATCAGGCCAAAGCCGTGAACGACGCGCGCGAGCCGAAAGACACGTCCCAACGGACCAAGATGACGCTCGTCGACTCGCGCGGCGGCGAGCGGATTCGGGATCTCGACGTGTACCGCAAGAACTACGGCCATCGCGCGCGGAAAACGGTCACCTTCTTCCTCTCCCCACCCGAGGTGAAGGGGGTCGGCTTTCTTTCGTGGTCGTATCCCGACCGGGACGACGACCAGTGGCTGTATCTGCCGGAGCTGAAGCGGGTACGGCAGATCAGCGGCGCGAGCCGCAAGCAGAGCTTCCAGGGCTCGGATTTCACCTACGACGATCTCGAGCTCTTCGACGACATCCGTGATTGGACGGAAGAGGATGCGACCTCGAAGCTGATTCGCGAGAGCGAGGCCGTCGACGGCGCTCCTTGCGCGGTGATCGAGCTCACGCCGCAAGGAAAGAGCTACGAATATGCCCGACTCGTCGTGTGGCTAGACCGCAAGGATGCGACGTTTCGCAAGGTCGAGCTCTACGACAAGAAGGACGGCGCGCTCCTGAAGACGCTCTCACTCGGCACCTTCGAGACCATCGAGAACGTTCCGACGCCGCACCGGATCGAGATGGCCAACGTGAAGAAGGGGACGAGGACGGTGCTCGATGTCTCCGAGATTCGTTACAACCATGGTCTCGGCGACGAGGATTTCACCGAGCGGACGCTCGAGCGTGGGAAGGTGGACTGACGGGCTTCGATAGCCCGTGAACCTATTTTCCGCTCTGCCGGTAGTAGGCGATCACGTCGGTGACCCCGGGATCGATGCCGAGCTGCGAGAGCAGCGTGGTGATCTGACCGCGGTGGTGGGTCTCGTGGTTGAAGAGGTGGAGGAGGGCGGGCGCGAGCGGATGCGCGAAGCGCGCTCCCGAGGTATTCGCGTAAACGATGTCGGCGCTCAGCCGCTCTTCGGTCAAGTCGCTGCAGAATTTTTCGATCGCCGCGTCCGTCGCGGCGCGTTGGCGCCGCAGCTCGTCGAAGTCGGCGTAGAGCTCCTCGTCGAGCGATCGAAAAGACAGCGGGTGCCCGGTGAAGCGCCCGAGCCAGGCGCGGTCCGTGAGCAGGAGGTGGTTCAGCGTGCCGTGGATCGACCGGAAAAATGCCCTACGGTCGCGCTTGCGCTCCTCGTCCGACAACGTCGCGCAAAGCGCGTAGAACTTCTCGTTCATCCAGCGGTTGTAGCCGGCCATCAGGCCGAAGCTGTCCAACGAACTCACGGTTGTTTCCTCCTGCGGCGACCGCTATCAGCCCAAATGGCTTGAAGCCAGCACAGCGCCTTCCTTCGGTCGTCTTCGTCTCGGCGGAGCTGACGCCGCTCGCGGCCAGCGGCGGCCTGGGCGACGTCAGCCGCGCTCTGCCCCGCTGCTTTTGCGCTCCGCCCCTTACGGGGCTCGCAAGATGCAAGATCAGGGCTCCAATTTTCGACAGACCCGTCCGGACTGCGCTTTACTTCGCGGAGGCCGGCCCCGGCGAAGACCAAGGCACTTGACCGAGGCTCATTCTCTTGTTGCGGTCGCCCGCGGCGGCGGTTACGCTGTCTTCCGCCGCTCTCCCACCCGCTGCGCAAAAGGAGCGCGCGGCGGTGCCAGCCAGAAATTGGATCGCTCTTCTCTCGATCGCCGGGGTGGGAGCTGCGACCTGCCGTCGTCTGTTCGAATTGTGCGGCTCCGGCGAGGCGGTGTTCCGTGGCCCTTCGGAGCGCCTCGCGCGCGCGGGGGTGCGACCGGAGGTGATCCGCGAGATCGGCAACTTTCGGCGCTGGGCGGAAGTCGACGAAGAGCTCCGACACGCCGCCGATCTCGGCGCGGACGTCGTCTCGATCGAAGAGGCGCGTTACCCGGTCGCGCTGCGCTTCATCCACGATCCGCCGCCGGTTCTCTACGTGAGGGGACGGCTCGAGCGCGCCGACGTCGAATCGATCGCCATCGTCGGCTCTCGATCGGCGAGCGCGTATGGCATCGAATCGGCCGAGCGCATCGCCGGGGAGCTCGCGGCATACGGTGTCACGGTCGTCAGCGGTCTGGCGATCGGCGTCGATGCCGCGGCTCATCGCGGGGCGCTCGGGGCCGGTGGCAGGACGATCGCGGTGCTCGGCTGCGGCATCGACCAGGTCTACCCAAACCGGCACCGCGGGCTCGCGCTCGAAGTGGCCGACGCCGGGGCATTGGTCTCGGAGCTGCGGATCGGTACGCCTCCCGAGCCGCACCAGTTCCCGCGGCGCAACCGCATCGTCGCTGGTCTGTCGCTCGGCGTCGTCGTCGTGGAGGCGGGCGAGCGGAGCGGATCGCTGATCACCGCGCGACTGGCTCTGGAGCAAGGGAGGGACGTGCTTGCCGTCCCGGGCGAGATCGGCCTCGAGCGCACGCGCGGCTGTCACCGACTGATCCGACAAGGCGCGACGCTCGTCGAGAGCGCGACGGATGTGCTCGAAAGCGCGCTTCCGTGGAGGCTACCCGCTCCCATTGCGGCAGGCGCCAGCCCGGGAAAGGAGGAGCTCTCTGCCGATGCCGAGCGATTGCTCGGCGCCTTCGAGAACGTCGCCGAGCCCGTCGATCGGCTGATCGACCGAAGCGGCCTCAACACCGCCCGCGCACTCGAGATTCTCCTCGAGCTCGAGCTTTGCGGTAGAGTCCGTCAGCACCCCGGGATGCGGTTCTCCAAGCGCGGCGGCTAGCAGCCCCCGCCAACGTCCGCTACGATCGCATGCGCATGGCGAAAAACCTGGTCATCGTCGAATCGCCTGCGAAGGCAAGAACGCTCACCAAGTATCTCGGCCGGAACTATCAGGTGAAAGCTTCGGTCGGGCACGTGGTCGACCTGCCCAAGTCCAAGCTCGGGCGTCGACGTCGAGAACGACTTCCAGCCCGAGTACCAGGTCATCCCCGGCAAGAAGAAGGTGCATCGACGAGCTCAAGAAGGCCGCGAAGGACAAGGACAAGGTCTTCCTCGCGCCCGACCCCGATCGCGAGGGCGAGGCGATCGCGTGGCACATCGCGAAGTACCTCGGCAAGCAGGAAAAACGTCCTCCGCGTGCTGTTCAACGAGATCACCAAGAAGGCGGTCGCAGGAGGCGCTGAAGCACCCGCAGCGAGATCGACGAGAACCTCTTCGAGGCCCAGCAGGCGCGCCGCATCCTCGACCGGCTGGTCGGCTACGAGATCAGTCGCCGCTGCTCTGGAAGAAGGTGCGCCGCGGCCTGTCGGCCGGACGAGTGCAGTCGGTGGCGGTGCGCCTGATCGTCGAGCGCGAGCGCGAGATCGAGGCGTTCAAGCCCGATCGAGTACTGGTCGATCGACGGCGCGGCTCGAAGGACGCGAACCCGCCGCCGTTCACGGCGCGGCTCTTCGAGATCGCGCGGCGAACGTCTCGACAACGAAAAGCTCCGCATCGAGAACGCAGCCGCCGGCGAAGCGCTCGTCGCGCGCCTCGCGCGGCGCCAGCTGGACGGTCACGAGCGTCGAGACGCAAGGAGCGCCGGCGGCATCCGGCGCCGCCGTTCATCACCTCGCGCCTGCAGCAGGAGGCGTCGCGCAAGCTCGGCTTCAGCCCGAGGCGCACGATGAGCATCGCGCAGCAGCTCTACGAGGGCATCGAGCTCGGGCGACGAGGGCGCGGTCGGCCTCATCACCTACATGCGCACCGACTCGACGCGCGTCTCGCGCCGAGGCGCTCGCGGCAGGTGCGCGCGCTACATCGGCGAGCGCTACGGCGCCGAGTACCTGCCCGAAGCGCCGCAACGTCTACCGCTCGAAGAAGGACGCCCAGGACGCGCACGAGGCGATCCGGCCGACCTCGCTCGAGTGCGACGCCGGAGCGCGTCGGCGCGGTTCCTCGCAGCGCGACGAGCTCGCGCTCTACACGCTCATCTGGAACCGCTTCGTCGCCTGCCAGATGACGCCGGCGCGTCTTCGACCAGACCTCGGTCGACATCGAGGCGGCGGACGCTCGTCTTCCGCGCCACCGGTCAGGTGATGAACTTCGACGGCTTCATCCGCGTCTACACCGAGGGACGCGACGACGGCACCCGCCGAGCGAGGACGAAGAGGACGAGGGCCGGACCGCTTCCGGCGCTCCGCGAGGGCGACGTGCTGAAGCTCCTCGAGCTGATCCCGGAGCAGCACTTCACCGCAGCCGCCGCCGCGCTTCTCGCAGGCGTCGCTCATCAAGGAGCTCGAGGAGAAGGGCATCGGCCGGCCGTCGACGTACGCGACGATCGTCGGCACGATCCTGAACCGCGAGTACGTCACGAGGACCAGAGCGAGCGGCTGCGGCCGACCGAGCTCGGCTTCCTGGTCACCGATCTCCTCGTCGACTCCTTCCCCGACATTCTGAACGTCGAGTTCACCGCCGGCATGGAGGACGAGCTCGACGCGATCGAAGAAGGCCGCGAGAAGTGGGTCGTGGCGATCCGGCGCTTCTACGAGCCCTTCGAGAAGGACCTCGCGCGAAGCCGAAGAGAAGATGCGCGTCGTCAAGGGCGAAGGGCAGAAGACCGACCTCGTATGCGAGAAGTGCGGCGCGCCGATGGTCATCAAATGGGGACGAAACGGAGAGTTCCTCGCGTGCTCGGCCTATCCGGAATGTGAAAACACCAAGAACTTCACTTACGCCGAAGACGGGTCAATCAAGATCGACGAGCCAGAAACCCCGAAGGAGCCATGCCCGAAGTGCGGCAAACCGCTCGTGGTGCGCTTCAGCAAGTTCGGGAAGTTCATCGGTTGCACGGGTTATCCGGACTGCAGCTACAAGCACTCGATGAAGGCGCCGCCACGCTCGATTGGCATGGTCTGCCCCGACTGTGGCAACGGGGACGTACAGGAGCGGCGCTCGCGACGCGGCAAGCCCTTCTACGGCTGTAGCCGCTATCCCGAGTGCAAGTTCGCCACCTGGGACCCTCCGGTGGCGGAGCCGTGCCCGGAGTGCAATGCGAAATACCTCGTCGAGAAGGTCACCAAGCGCGAGGGCCGCATTCGCAAGTGCGTGCAGGAAGGCTGCAGCTACAAAGAAGCTCTCGACGAAGCGGAGAGCGCGTAGCGGCGAGCTCGCTCGCTTTCGCTCGCTCTTCCCTTCGCTGCCCGAGATCGTGGAACCATCCTTCGAAGGAAGGTCGATCGCCTGGATCGCGTGGCAGTGGCCCTTCGAGCCGAGGACAGCACGATGACGCAAGAGAAACCGGCGATGGAGCAGATCAATCTGGTCGTAGACGACATGGCCGCCCCCTGGGAGTGACGATCCCGGAGCCGCAGGAGTGGCCGCCAAATAGCGGCGCGCTTCACGGCGAGGCAGACACGCCGGGTGGCGCACGACTGGAGCTCGACAACCGTGCCATGGCCGAGATCTGGCACGCGAGCTGGCGCGCGGGACGATCCGGAAGCCGAGTAGTCGTCGGTTTCTCGCTACCTTCACGCGAAGCGGTCGACGAACGATACACGAAGCTGACGGCCGTCGGCTACGCGAGCCGACAGCCGCCGTACGACGCCTTCTGGGGGGCCCGCTATGCGATCGTCCAGGATCCCGATGGCAACGACGTAGGACTGATGAGCCCGATCGACCCGGCGCGCCGATTCATACCGAAGCCGTGAGGTTCATCAGACGGAGATGCCGGTCCCCTGGGTGAATTGCTTCATGCAGAAATAGTCGCGCCAGGCGACGATCTTTCCGTTCTTCACCTCGAACACTCCCGCGACGGGCAGGCCGTAGCGGGCTTTGCCCGGGGGCGAGAAGGTGTCGACGCGCTCGTTCATCACGAGATCGCCGACGGCGATCTGGCGCTGCGTGTCGATCTCGATCGAGCCGAGCATCTGCACGAAGCCCTGGAGAGTCGCACGGATCGCAGCAGCGCCCTTGACCGGCTCGAGCGGGATGTTGTGGTAGACACAGTCGTCGGCGATGAGCTTCATCGCCTCGTCGAGATTGCCCCGGGTCAAAGCTTCGCAGAAAGCGGAGACGGTTTGGTCGGCGTTCATTGTCTGGTCCTCCTCGGCCCGAGGGTTTACAACGTCCGCCGGGGGTTCGGAAAGGAGAAATCGTGCTTACCAAGCGAAGACTCGGACGACAGGGACCCGAAGTATCGGCGCTCGGCCTCGGCTGCTCCCTTTCACTCCCACGTCGCGGAGATTAGTCTCGGACCGTGGACGAGATCGTGAACGTGATCGGCGGGGGCCTCGCCGGCTCGGAGGCCGCCTGGCAGCTCGCCCGCCGCCGCGTCCGCGTCCGCCTCTACGAGATGCGCCCGCTGCGGGCGACCGAAGCGCACCGCAGCGGCCGGCTCGGCGAGCTCGTGTGCTCGAATTCCTTCCGCAGCGCTTCGCTCGACGCGGCCGTCGGCCTCCTCAAGGAAGAGATGCGCGGCCTCGGCTCCATCGTCATGGATGCCGCCGATCTGGCGCGTGTACCCGCCGGCGCTGCGCTCGCCGTCGATCGAGAAGTCTTCGCGGCCGAGATCACTCGGCGCATCGAAGCCGAGCCGGCGATCGAGGTCGTCCGCGAAGAAATCGACGCTCTCGACCGTTTCGAGTCCGAGCCGGTCATCGTCGCCAGCGGCCCGCTCACCTCGCCGGCGCTCTACGCAGAGCTCCGCCGACTCTTCGGCCGTGATCACCTCTACTTCTACGATGCGATCTCGCCGATCGTGACCGCCGAGTCGATCGACCGCTCGGTCGTATTCTCCGCCTCCCGCTACCAGAAGGGCGGCGACGACTACCTGAATTGCCCGCTCCGCCGCGAGGAGTACGAGCGCTTCGTCGACGAGGTTCTCGGCGCGGAGAAGGTACCGACGCGCGAGTTCGAGAAATGCATCTATTTCGAAGGCTGCATGCCGATCGAAGAGCTGGCTCGGCGCGGGCGCAACACGCTCGCGTTCGGGCCGATGCGCCCGGTCGGACTCGCGGACCCACGGACCGGAAGGCTCCCGCATGCCGTGGTGCAGCTCCGTCAAGACAACCGCGACGCGACACTCTATTCGCTGGTCGGCTTGCAGACCAAGATGACCCATACCGAACAGCGCCGCGTGCTACGCCTGATCCCGGGTCTCGAGCGCGCCGAGTTCGTCCGGCTCGGGAGCCTCCACCGCAACACCTTCATTCATTCGCCGTCGCTCCTCGAGCCGACGATGGAGTTTCGTCGCCAGAGGTCGCTCTTCTTCGCCGGACAGCTGATCGGCGTCGAGGGCTACGTCGAATCGGCGGCGAGCGGCCTGCTCGCGGGTGTGAATGCCGCCCGTCGGGTCGAGGGCCGCCCGTGCGTCGTTCCCCCGCCGACGACGGCGCTCGGCTCGCTCGTGGCCTACGTCACGGCCCGCGAGCGCGACGAGTTCCAGCCGATGAACGCCAACTACGGCCTCTTCCCGCCGATTGGCGGCAGGCTTCGCGGACGAGAGAAGCGTGCCGAGCTCGGCCGCCGCGCGAGCGTGGATTTCGAGCGGTGGATCGAAGCCGAAGCGATCCGCCCACTGCTTGGCGCCGGTGCGGAGCGCCGCCGAGCGCTACCGTGAATCCCGCAGCGGGCGACTCGGCGCTCGCCGCGCTGCCCAACCGCGAAGCGCTCGCCGGGTCCTTGGCGCGGCTCGCGCCGTGGGCGCGCGGGCGTGGAGTCGTCGACGCGCTGCCGAGATGGTTGTCGACCGCCGCGGATCCTGCGGCGGGAGCGGCGAACCTCGAGGCGTTGCTCGCCGGCGGCTGGGATCCGACTCCAGCGCTGGTCGAACCCCTGGTCCATATCTGTGGGGCGAGTCAGGCACTGGCTTCGGTCTTGCTTTCGGTGAGCGGTGTCGACGCCACGTGGCTCGAGCGAGCGCTGGCGACCGAGGCGGTTTCTCCTTCGGAGCACGTCGCCGAGCTCTCCGCGGCGGCTGGTTCCTTCGATTCCGCCGATGTCCCGGCGCTGCTTCGCCGCCACAAGCGCCGTCACGTCTTGCGCATTGGCGGTCGCGACCTTCTCGGTATCGCCTCCGTCGGCGACACCGTGCGCGAGCTCTCGGCGCTGGCCGAGGGAGCGAGCGAAGTCGCCGTCCGTCACGCGCGGGCGCACGTGGCGAGCGACTACGGAGGCTTCGCGGCGACCGACCGGCTGCGTTTCGTCGTCCTCGGCATGGGGAAGCTCGGCGGCCGCGAGCTCAACTTCAGCTCCGACGTCGACCTCGTCTATCTCTTCGACGGCGGACGGAATCAGAGCTCGGGCGGGCCGCGCGGTGCGCTCGGCGGGAGCTCGTACGCCACGCGTATGGCCGAGCTCGTGACGCGCGTGCTCAGCGAAGTGAGCGGCGAGGGATTCGTCTTCCGTGTCGACCTGCGCCTGCGGCCCGAGGGTCAGAACGGCCCCATCGTCAACTCCCTCGCCGGGGCGATCGCATACTACGAGTCGCTCGGGCAGACGTGGGAGCGCGCGGCCATGCTCAAGGCGCGCCCGATCGCCGGCGATCTCGATCTCGGCTGGACGTTCCTCGAAGAGATCCGCCCCTTCGTCTACCGCCGCTTCCTCGATTTCACGACCGTCGAAGAGATCGAGGAAATGAAGGGGAAGGTCGACAGCCGCCACTCCCGCTCTCGTCTCGACCGCGACGTCAAGCTCGGTCCCGGCGGGATTCGCGAGGTCGAATTCATCGCGCAAGCGCTGCAGCTCGTGCACGGCGGACGCGATCGACGGTTGCGCGGGCGTTCGACGATCGAGACGCTGCATGCGCTCGCCGATCTTGGCCTCCTCGAGCAGGGCGAGGCCGGCACCCTCTCGGCCGCCTATCTGTTCCTGCGCGACGTCGAGCACAAGCTGCAGATCGTTCACGATCGGCAGACCCAGCTCATTCCCATGGATCCCGACGAAGAGCGACTGCTCGCCCGCCGGCTCGGCTACCACCTCCGCGCGATTCCCGACCCCGGCCCGCTCGAGGATGGCGTGACGCCGGAGGTGCTGCGCTTTCGGGTCGATCTCCGACGGCATCGGCTCGCGGCGCGACGCTCCTTCGAGCAGCTCTTCTTCGGTGCCCGCTCCGAGATCTCGCGCGAAGCCGACGACGAAGTGGTCTCGCTCCTCGAGACGCTGGAGGATCGCTCCGTGGCCGAGTCCCGGCTCACAAGGATGGGGTTCGCCGACGCGCCTGCGGCAGTCGCCAACTTGCGGCGCCTGCGCGACGGGCCGCGCTTCGCGCCGGCCTCACCGCGACGGAAGAAGGCGCTGTTCGCGCTCGCTCCCGCGCTCCTCGCGGCGATCCGCAAGGCATCGGATCCCGATCAAGCGCTCCTGCACATGGCGGAGTTCATCTCCGCAATCGGGGCCCGCACGAGCTTCCTGGCGCTTCTCGAGCAGAACCCCGAGACGCTCCGGCTGCTCGTCGGACTCTTCGGCTCGAGCCGATATCTGTCGAACTTCTTCCTGCGGCATCCCGAGCTGCTCGACAACCTGGTCCGGGCGGACGTCGCCGTCGTGCGCAAAGACCGGGATTCGCTCCGCGCCAGTCTCCACGGCGTGCTCGCATCGGCCAACGACTACGAGACTGAGCTCGATGCGCTTCGCCGCTTCCACAACGAAGAGGTGCTGCGGATTGGGGTCAACGACATCCATGGTCTGCTGGAGGCCGCGGACGTCGAGGAGGAGCTTTCCGCGCTCGCCGAGGTCTGTCTGGAAGGCGCGCTCGACATCGCCTTGCGCGCGCTCGCCGAACGTCATGGAGATCCGCCCGGCCGCTTCGCCGTGATCGGCATGGGAACGCTCGGGCGTCGCGCGCTCACCTACAATTCCGACCTCGATCTGATCTTCGTATACGATGGCACCCGCGAGTCCGTTTCCGGCCTCACGGTGCGCGAGTACTACACCAAGCTCGCGCAGCGACTGCTGGTCGTCCTCCAGCTCACCACCCACGAGGGTTACGTCTACAAGATCGATACGCGTCTGCGTCCGTCGGGGTCGCACGGGCCGCTGGTCTCCCCGCTCGACGCGTTTCGCGAGTATCACCGTACGAGCTCCGCGCTCTGGGAGCGCCAAGCGTTGATTTCGGCGCGCGGAGCGGCGGGCGATCGTTCGCTGACCGATGAGGTGGAGGGGGTCATCGAGGGCTTCGTCTACGGCAAAGGCCTGTCCGTCGAGGACGTCGCGGAGATCGCCCGACTGCGGTCGCGCATGGAGCACGAGCTCGCCCGCGAAAGCGCGGGCCGCTGGGATCTGAAGACCGGGCGCGGCGGTATGGTGGACGTGGAGTTCGTGACCGAGGCGTTGCAGCTCCGCCACGGCCACGACCATCCGCGGGCCCGCCGCCGAAAGACCGAAGACGCGCTCGACGCGCTGCGCGCGGAGGGTCTTCTCGAGGAGGTCCATCACCGGGGCCTGCTGGACGGCTACCGCTTTCTGCGGCGCGTGGAGAGCCGGCTGCGCATCGAACGTGACCAGGCCGTTCACTCCCTCGAGCACGAAGATTCCAAGCTCGCGCCACTCGCCCGCCGAATCGGCTACGATGGACCCGACGCGGGCGCACGGCTGCTACGCGACGTGCAGGCGACCCGCGAGCGGATTCGCCACATCTACGAGCACTATTTCGAGCCGCCCGGCACTCCTCATTGACACGGATTTGCGATCCGGTTAGCTCTCGGCACCTTCCGGAGGAAGACGTGCAGAAATCCGAAAAGATCTGGATGGACGGGCGCTTGGTCGACTGGGACGAGGCCAAGGTCCACGTGCTCACTCACACCCTCCACTACGGATTCGGCGTCTTCGAGGGCATCCGCTGCTACCAGACGAGCGGCGGCCGCTCGGCGATCTTCCGCCTCCCCGAACACAACCGTCGACTCTTCGATTCGGCGAAGATCCTCGGTTTGAAAATTCCGTTCTCGGCCGAGGAGATCGAGAGGGCGTGCATCGAGACGGTGCGCGTGAACAAGCTTCGCGAGTGCTATATCCGACCGATCGTCTTCGTCGGCGACGGCGAGATGGGCGTCCCCTCCGCGCTCACCAACCCGGTGCGGGTGTCGATCATTACGTGGCCGTGGGGAGCATATCTCGGCGACGAGGGGCTGAAGAACGGTATCCGCGTCGTCACTTCGTCTTTCGCGCGCTTTCACGTGAACACGTTGATGACCAAGGCAAAGGCGATCGGCCACTACGTGAACTCGATTCTCGCCGCCTGCGAGGCGCGGGTCGCCGGTTTCGACGAGGCGCTGATGCTCGACACGGACGGCTTCGTCTCCGAGGCGAGCGGCGAGAACGTCTTTCTGATACGGCGGGGGACGGTGAAGACCACCCCGCTCACCTCGATTCTCGAGGGGATCACCCGCGACGCGGTGATCACGCTCCTCGCAGAGAGCGGTATGCGCGTCGTCGAGGAGCGGTTCACGCGCGACGAGCTCTACATCGCGGACGAGGCGTTCTTCACCGGAACCGCCGCCGAGGTCACGCCGATCCGCGAGCTCGACCGCCGCGCGATCGGCAGCGGCAAGCCCGGGGAGGTCACCAGGCTCGTACAACAGAAGTTCTTCGCCATCCTGAAGGGCGAAGACAAGCGGCACGAGGAGTGGCTGACCTACCTCTAGAAGCTACGTGACTTCAAAACGTCCGCGCCCGCGAGCCATTCGGCTCGGGCGAGACCTTGCGCAGAGCTTCCTTATGGATTCCGCACTAGCTGGGCGAGCCGCTCCTGCTTCAGATATTCCCGCCGGAAGCGCAGCACCCGAGCGACGTAGTCGGCGGTCTCGGCGTAGGGCGGAATGCCACGGTAGCGCTCGACCGGCTCACTGCCGGCGTTGTAGGCGGCGAGCACCCGCGGCAGATTGTAGCCGTGGCGGTCGATGAGCAAGCGGAGGTGTCGAACGCCGCCTTCGATGTTCTGGGCTGGGTCGTAGATGTTGCGAACACCGTGACGCCGCGCGGTTCCGGGCATCAGCTGCATCAAGCCGCGGGCTCCCGCCGAGGACACTGCGAGTCGGTTGAAACCGGACTCCGCGCGGATCACCGCCTTGACTAGCGCGCGCTCCACGCGGAAACGCTGGGCGAGTGTCGTGATGATGTCGTCGTAGTGGTCGGTATCCGGGGTCTGCCGATCGACTTCCTCCGGCGGGAGCCGCGCGGTCGGCTGATCGACCATGAACAGCACGCCGTCGGGACGCGGCACGTTGGTGAAGTGAAAGACCCCATCGGTGTCCTTATAGTAGTACACGTCGGCTGACACAGGAGCGGCGAGCCAAGGGGCGAGGCTGAACCCCGCGGACATCAGGACGCCCAACCATCCGGGGCTGATCCGGCTTGCAGGTCTCACGAGCACCTCCCACCGCCGAGCGGGCGAAACCGCTCACACCCCCCAAGCGGAGCCTTTCGAGAGGCGGCTTGTCTTCCGTTCAAACGGAGCTCTTTTCGAACCGAAAGCCACGACAACCCGCCTCGACCTGGCAACGTCCCACCACCGACTAAGGTCGCGCGTGTATAGCCCAGGGCCGAGCGACGGTTCAAGCAGAAAACGTATTCGAAGGAGAACTCAGGGCCCCAGACTCGGGGAGCTTCGCGCGCGCTCTCGGTTGTTCGGGATTGCGAGAACGAGGTCCGCTGGTCGAGAGCTTGGACTTTGCGCGACCGAAGCCGCAAGCCCTCTTCAGGCCCTGCGGCCCTGCACGAATTCCTGATATTCGCGCACGTCCTCGGGGCTGCCGAGCGCCACGGGTATACGCTGGTGAATCTCAGTCGGCTGAAGATCGAGGATTCGCTCGTGGCCGGTGGTCGCCGCTCCGCCGGCCTGTTCGGCGATCATCGACATCGGCGCCACCTCGTAGAGCAGCCGCAGCTTCGGCTTGGGCTTCGCGGGGTTGCTGCAATCCGAAGGATAGAGAAACACCCCGCCTCGCAAGAGTATGCGGTGGAAGTCAGCGACCAACGTGCCGATGTAGCGCAGCGCGTACGGTCGGTTGGTCGCGGTATCCTTCGCCTTCAGATAGCGGATGTAGCGCTGCGTTCCTTCGTCCCAGCTCGGCTCGTTGCCCTCGTTGACGCTGTAGCTCTTGCCGCGTTTGGGGATGCGGATGTTCTCGTGCGAGAGTAGAAACTCTCCGAGCGAGGGATCGAGCGTGAAGCCGTGCACCCCGCGGCCCGCCGTGTAGACGAGCATCGTGCTCGAGCCGTAGACCACGTAGCCGGCGGCAACCTGGGCGCTGCCCTTCTGCAGGCAGTCCTCCATGGTGCCATCGACGCCGGGCGTGCGCTTGCGGTGAATCGAGAAGATCGTTCCGAGGCTCGCATTGACGTCGACGTTCGACGAGCCGTCGAGCGGGTCGAAGAGCAGGACGTATTTCCCTTTGGGGAAACGCTCGGGGATCGGGATCAGGCCGTCGGCCTCCTCCGAGGCCATGCAGCAAAGGTGACCCCCGTGATCCATCTGCTCGTAGATGCGGGTTTGGGCATAGTCGTCGAGCTTGGTTACCTGCTCGCCCTGGACGTTTTCCTTCCCGGCCAGGCCTAGGATCGCCGCGAGACCGGCGCGGTTGACCTCGCGGGAAATCATCTTGAAGGCGAGGACGAGATCCCAGAGGAGCCGCGTGAACTCGCCGGTGGCCGCCGGATGCAGCGCCTGCTGTTCCATGATGTGACGCTGAATGGTGACGATCTTGCTCCCGCTCTCCATCGACTTGCTTGTTGCAAAAACGACCCTCGCGGGGCAAGCGGCGAAAGAAGACTCCGGGCAAGGGACGGCTTCGGACTTGGGCATCGGGCTCAGGACGTGGGTGTCTCTTGCTGAAGTGAAGCCTGAAGCCTTGACCTATGAAACCGTTTGAGCCCTCTTCGCGAGTTGCGCGTTTGCCGTACCTGTGGTAGCTCGACGGGTGGAGTTGGCCGCAAAAAAAGTGGGCCCCAAGCCCACTTTTTTATTTCGGGAATGGAGATTCGAGATCAGGTGATAGCGTTGGTAGAACCGGTACTCGCGGAGCAGGGACTCGAGCTGGTCGACGTCGAGCACCGCCGCGAGGGGCACGGGCAGGTCGTGCGGCTGCTCGTCGACCGCCACGGTGGCGTCGACCTCGACACGCTCTCGCGCCTCAGCCGTGAGCTGTCGGTTCTGCTCGACGTCGAAGAGCCAGTGCCGGGGCCGTACACGCTCGAGGTCTCCTCGCCGGGTATGCACCGACCGCTGCGCAAGCCCGAGCACTTCGTGTCGTATCTCGGTAAGCGCGTGAGGATCCGCAGCCGCGTTCCTCTCGACGGGCAACGAAACTTCTGCGGCACGCTCGCCGCCGTTACGGGTGGCGGCGTGACGCTTCAATTGGACGGAGGTCCGGAGACCTACTTCGAGTTCTCGAACATCGAGAAGGCCAACTACGAGCACGAGTTCTCGGCGGCCGATTTCGGCAAGCGCGCGTCCCGCGATGAGCGACTATGATAGGAATTCACGTTCTTTGGACGAGCACACGAGATACGAGGCATCGTCCCCATCGCGCGTTTCGGTTGCGGCAACGCCGCGCTGAGGAGGTCCTATGATGCATCCCGAGGTGGAACGCGTCATCGAGCAAGTGAGCAAGGAGAAAGGGATCAGCAAAGAGCTCGTGATGGAAGCCGTCGAGGACTCGATGCGGTCGGCCGCCCGCAAACAGGTCGGGATGCAGTTCAACATCGAAGTGAAGTTCAACCCCGAGGTGAAAGAGCTCGAGGTCTTCAAGGTCTGGAAAGTCGTTGCGCTGGTGAACGATCCGTTTACGGAAGTCACGCTCGAAGATGCGCGGACCCGCTTCGATCCCGAGGCCGAGGTCGACGACGAGCTTCTCGAGAAGCTCGACCCGAGCTACGGCCGCATCGCGGCTCAAGCCGCCAAGCAAAACTTGATGCAGAGGCTTCGTGACGCGGAGCGCGAAATCATCTTCAACGAGTTCAAGAATCGCAAGGAAGAGATCGTCTCCGGCATCGTCACTCGCTTCGAGCGCAAGAATCTCATCGTCCAACTGCGCCCCAACGTCGATGCCATCCTGCCCGAGAAGGAGCAGATCCCGCGCGAGCGCTACCGCCCGCAGGACCGCATCCGCGCTTACGTTCTCGACGTCGATATGACGAGCAAGGGCCCCCAGATCGTGCTTTCGCGCACACATCCGGGCTTTCTGAAAAAGGCCTTCGAACAAGAAGTGCCCGAGATCTACGAGGGAATCGTCGAGATCAAGGCGGTGGCGCGCGAGCCGGGCGGCCGCGCCAAGATCGCCGTGGCGTCCAACGACGCCGACGTCGATCCGGTCGGCGCCTGCGTGGGCATGAAGGGCACCCGCGTGCAGGCGGTCGTGCAGGAGCTTCGCGGCGAGAAGATCGACATCGTCCCCTGGACGCTCGATCCCGCCGAATTCGTGTGCCGCGCGCTCGCCCCCGCGAAGGTCGCCAAGATCATCATGGACGAAGACGACAGGGCCATGGAAGTCATCGTCCCCGACGACCAGCTCTCGCTCGCGATCGGTAAAAAGGGTCAGAACGTGCGACTCGCTTCGCGCTTGAGCGGCTGGAAGCTCGACATCCGCAGCGAATCCGAGGCCGATGAAGAGCAGCGTCGCACTCGCGCCTCGCTGATCGCGATTCCGGGCGTCGGCGACGTGACCGCGGAATATCTGCTGCAGGAGGGATTCAAGTCCGCCGAGGAGGTCGCCGAGTCCGACATCGAGACGCTCGCCGAGATCGAGGGTATCGGGCCGGAGCGGGCCGAGGCAGTGCTGCAGGCGGCCAAGGAGCGCGTCGAAGCGCTGCGTAAAGCCGAAGCCGAAGCGGCGGCTGCAGCAGCAGCGGAGGAGGCCGAGCGTGTCCGCAGCGCGTTGAAGGCGCTCGAGGGGGTCGATGATTCGGCCGCCGACAAGCTGGTGGCTGCGGGCCTCCATTCGATCGAAGCGGTGAGTCAGGCGGGGGCTGACAAGATCGGTACCGTTCTCGGGCTCGGCTCCGAGGACGCGCAGCGAATCGCCACCGCAGCGAGGGCAGTTGTTGCCGAAGCCGCGCGGCAGGTGGCCGATGGCGAGGTCGAAGAAGGACCAGAAGTAGCCGCAGATTCGACGGGGGGAAATGCGTGAGCCCGCGAGCCGCACATGTGCCGATTCGGTCCTGCGTGGGTTGCAACCGGCGAGACGCGCAGTCGCGCCTGGTGCGCTTCACCCTCGTCGAGGGACGGCTCGCGTGGGATCCAGTCCGGCGGCAGAGCGGCCGCGGCGGGTATGTCCACCTGCAACGCGAATGTCTCGATCGATTCCAGTCGCGCAAGCCGTTCCTGCGGTCGCTGCGCGCGTCGGTATCATCCGCCGAGCGGGCACGGCTCGCCGCCGAGCGCTCGGTGAGCTAGGGTAGTCGAGATGGCGAAGAAGACCGTTTCCGAGGTGGCCAAGGAGCTGGGGATCGAGCGCAAGGATCTCGTTGCCCACCTCGAGAAGCAGGGCAAGAACGAAGATCACCACCAAGACGACGCTCGGCGAAGACGAAATCGAACGAGCGAAGGAACAGCTCGGCCTCGGGCCGAAGCCGCAAGTGCGCATCGGCGAAGAGCGCGTGGTCGCCGACAATGTCGTCAGCGAATCGGGAGGGACGACCCGCGAGCGTGTCACGGAGCTCCGCACGACCGGCACGCTGATTCGTCGCCGCAAGGTCCGGGAAGAAGTCGCGACGGAGCCGCCGAGCGAGTTGCCTCCCGAGGGCGACGGCCTCCCGCTTCGTGCCGAGTTGATCGGCGAAACCAGCGAGGATCTTCCGCCGCTTCCTCCTGAAGCGCCGATCCCTCCACCGCCGATCGAAGACGTTCCTCCCTTCGAGCCGCCGACGGTCATGGCGGCGCCGGAGCCGACGCCCGAACCGCCACCGGTCGCTGCCAAACCGCCTGCGCCTGCGCCACCGCCGCCGCGCACGGCCGCGCCCCTCTCGACGGAGACCACGATGCGCTCGGCGCGCGTGCTCGGCCGCATCGATCTGCGCAAAGTCGAGCCGCCACGGCCCGCCGCCCGGCCCGCGGCCGCGGCTACGGATGCCGAACGCCGCGCGCGCCCTGATCTCGCGCCGAAGCCGCCAGCGCCCGCCGAAGAAGAGTCGAAGGATCGCAAGGGGCGCAAGAAGCTCAAGGTCATCAAGAAGGATCCCCTCGAGACCGAGCGCGACCATCGCACCGGGCGCATGCCGAAGAAGAAGCGGGCGCTTCCCGGCAAGGAACAGAAGAGGACGGAGATCACTGTTCCGAAGGCGAGCAAGCGCGTGATCCGAATCTCGAACATGGTTCCGGTCGGCGAGCTCGCCAAACAGATGGGGGTCAAGGCCGGCGAAGTCCTGAAGAAGCTCATGGACCTCGGTATCATGGCGACGATCACCCAGCAGCTCGATTTCGATACCGCGACGCTGGTCGCCCAGGACTTCGAGTACGTCGTCGAGAACGTCGCCTTCGACGCCGAGTCTGCAATCGAGATGGAGCACGGTACCGACGAGGGCGTGGAGGCCAAGTCGTCGCGTCCACCGGTCGTCACCATCATGGGCCACGTCGACCACGGCAAGACCTCGCTGCTCGATGCGATCCGCAAGACCAACGTGACCGAGGGCGAGGCGGGGGGCATCACGCAACACATCGGAGCCTACAGCGTGACCTTGAACGATCGCCAGATCACCTTCGTAGACACGCCAGGCCACGAAGCGTTCACGGCGATGCGCGCTCGGGGCGCCAAGGTGACGGACATCGTCGTGCTGGTGGTCGCAGCCGACGATGGCGTCATGCCACAGACGATCGAGGCGATTTCCCACGCACGCGCCGCGAAGGTGCCGATCATCGTCGCGGTCAACAAGATCGACAAACCCGACGCCGATCTCGAACGCGTCAAGCGCGAGCTGGCCAATCATGGCCTCGCGGCGGAGGACTGGGGCGGCGACACCCCGATCGTGGCGGTTTCGGCCAAGACGCAGCAGGGCATTCCCGATCTGCTCGAGATGATCCTGCTCCAAGCCGACGTCCTCGAGCTCAACGCCAATCCCGCCAAGTTGGCGCGCGGCGTGATCATAGAGGCCAAGCTCGAGCGGGGGCGCGGTCCGGTCGCGACCGTGCTGGTCCAGGAAGGGACCTTACACGCGGGGGACCCGTTCGTCTGCGGCACGCAGTACGGACGCGTGCGCGCGATGATGGACGAGAACGGTCAGAAGCTGGAGGAGGCGGGGCCGTCCACACCCGTTGAGATCCTCGGTCTCGGCGGTGTGCCCGAGGCCGGCGACGTGTTCAGCGCGGTCGGCGACGAAGCCACGGCTCGGCAGGTGGCGAGTGTGCGACTCGACAAGAAACGTCAGGCGCAGCTCTCGACCACGAGCAGGGTCTCGCTCGAAGAGCTCTACGACAAGATCAAGGCGGGCGAAGCCAAGGAGCTGCGCGTGATCCTGAAGGCCGACGTGCAGGGCTCCGTGGAGGCGGTGCAGAAGGCACTCGGCCTGCTCTCGAACGACGAAGTGAAGCTCAACGTTCTGCACGCCTCGGTGGGCGGGGTCTCGGAGAGCGACGTGTTGCTTGCCTCCGCATCGAAGGCGATCATCATCGGGTTCAACATCCGCCCCGAGTCGAAGGCCTCCGAGCTCGCCGATCGCGAGGGTGTCGACATTCGGCTCTACACGATCATCTACGAGGCGTTGAACGACATGCGCTCCGCGCTCGAGGGAATGCTCGCGCCGACGCTGCGCGAGAAGATTCTCGGCCGCGCCGAGGTTCGTCAGCCGTTCCCGATTCCCGGTGTTGGCACGATCGCCGGCTCGTTCGTGAGCGAGGGCAAGATCGCGCGATCCTCCCGCGTGCGGCTGGTGCGTGACAACGTTCCCGTATACGAAGGCAAGATCTCGAGCCTGCGACGGTTCAAGGACGACGTCCGTGAGGTGGCCTCGGGCCTGGAGTGCGGCATCGGGCTCGAGAACTTCAACGACGTAAAGGCGGGCGACGTCATCGAGGCGTTCGAGGTGGAGGAGATCGCGCGCCGCCTCACGCCGCCCTCTCAGCGGCCGAGCGCTCAGGCGGAACGCACCGCGTGAAAGACTTCCGGTTTCGGCCGACGGCTTCGCGAAGTCGCTCCAGCCGGAAGTCCGTAGCCTGAAGCCGGGTGGGATTCGGCGATGGTGGTCGGCGTATTGCGCCTCGTCGTCTACATTCCTGAGAACCACTCGCTGAAGGGCAAGCGCGGGGTACTGCGCAAGATCAAGGCGCAGGTCTCGAACAGCTTCAACGTGTCGATTTCGGAGTGCGACGATCAGGACCTCTGGCAGCGTGCCACACTCGGCGTGAGCCACGTGGGCACCGAGGAGGGACAGGTCGACGGCAGCCTGCGCGCGGTAGTGAAGTTCATCGAGGGCCTCGGGCTGGTCGAGGTGGGGGAGGAGAAGTTGGAGTTCTTGCACTACTAGCCTCTCTTCCCATGACCCGTCGTACCGAACGCTTCTCCGACTTGCTGCTCGAGACTCTCTCCGAGCTGCTGCTACGAGAGGTCAAGGATCCGCGCATCGGTTCGGTCACGCTGACCCGGGCGAGCGTAGCGGACGATCTTCGTCAGGTGCGGATCGGCTACTGCACCCTCGGTGACGCCTCGGCTCGCGCTCGCGCACAGAAGGGGCTCGAGAGCGCCGCCCGTTTCATGCAGGGCAAAGCCGCGCGGTTGCTGCGTATGCGCTACGCCCCTGAAATTCACTTCGAATACGACGACGCCTTCGAGAGGGCCGACGAGGTCGCGAGACTGCTAAAGAGCGTACGTTCGGAAGATGAGCAGGAATAGAGCTTCCGACGGTAGAGGGGACCGCGACCAAAGGAAGCGATTTGTGATACACGCTCGTGGATCGGCGCTCGACGGGATCCTGCCAGTCGACAAGCCCGCCGGTCTCACCTCGGCCGACGTGGTGCGAGTGGTCAAACGGCGACTCGGCTTGGCGAAGATCGGGCACTTGGGAACGTTGGATCCTTTCGCCACCGGCCTCTTACCTCTGGCGATCGGTGAGGGGCTCAAGGTCGTGCCCTTCCTGAACCAAGAACGGAAGGCTTACGACGGCACGATCACGCTCGGTCGCGCGACTGACACGCTGGACGCGATGGGCGAGACGACCGAGACGGCGGCCGTGCCGCCGCTGACGACGGAGCAACTGACCGAGGCTGCGAAGCGCTTTTGCGGCGAGATCGAGCAGATTCCGCCGATGTTCTCCGCGTTGAAGCGATCCGGAGTGCCGCTCTACAAGCTCGCGCGGAAGGGCCTCGACCTCGAGCTCCAGCCGCGTAGGGTCCACATCGAGTCGCTGTCGCTGACCCTTACCGCCGAAGGCGGGCTCGCCGTGTCCGTGCGCTGCTCGAAGGGAACGTACATTCGTTCGCTTGCCCGCGACGTCGCGCGAGCGCTAGGCACGGTCGGTCATCTCTCTTCGCTCCGTCGCACTGAATTCGGTCACTTCGTGATTTCAAACGCCGTACCGTTGGACGCCGTCTCGACCGACGCGCAGTTGGCGATCACTTCGCCGCGCGCGGCACTGGCCGGTATGCGCGAGCTCATGGCGGACGACCGCCTTGCTGCCGAGGTTCGCCTCGGCCAACAGCGGGGATTGGCCCAGCTCGGGGACGCTCGCGTCGCGGGGGAGGTGGCCAAGCTCGTCGGTCGCCGAGGGGAGCTTGTGGCTATCGTCGTCGCCGAAACCGGATGTTGGAAAATTCTCCGCGTCTTTCCTGAGCTCTTCGGTGGGCCGACCTAGGGGGGCCCGGTCTTGACAGTTTGCGAAACCCATCGTTTAGGTACTACACATAGATCTTTCGAAACATTCGCCGAATATTCATAACCGACGGATTGAGACGAAGACAGGAGAAACACCGAAGAACCAACGAGACATTGCCAACATTTGGGGAGAGGTTGGCGAAGACAGTTTTCCATTTTGAGAGCCGGTAAAGCGATCCATAAGGGCTTAGAACGCCGGAAACCTACGAAGGAACTTGTGGGGTGGGGAATCCAGCAATACGGGCAGGCTTGATCAGAGCGTGCTGCTCGCACCGAACCGATCGAAGTATCCCCTCCCGGGCGGATCCGTAATGGCTTTCCGAGCCTGAGCCGCTCGCTCGATTTTTTCATTTCGCCGTCTCTTCCCCGATAGGCCCGGGTCCCCGAGGCCTCATTTCGTGCTTTCCCCGAAGGGAGGAGAGTTGAGCCTTCTCGAAATCATCGCATCATCATTGATTCTCGGAGCCGTGCTCGCGTTCGCGATCGACTGGCTCCGTCAAAGGAGCCGCTCCTCGGAAGCGGAGCAGGCAAAGTCCACCGCGGCGCGCATTCTCGACGAGGCCCGCAAGGAATCGGAAGTCGTGCGCAAGGAAGCCCAGGTACAGGCGAAGGACATCGTTTTGAACGCGCAACAGGAGGGTGAGCGAGACGTCAAGGAGCGGCGTGGCGAAATCCAGCAGGTCGAGAAGCGCGTCCAGGCGAAAGAGGAGACGATCGAGAAACGCCTGCAGTCGCTCGAAGCGCGCGATATCGAGAACACCCGTCGCGAGGCGGCGGCGCGGGAGCACGAGACCAAGATCGTCGAGCGAGAACGCGAGCAGCTGGAGCTCATCCGGGAAGGCCAGGCACGCCTAGAGCAGATTGCGGCGATGACCCGTGAGGAAGCCAAGCGGACGCTACTCGATACGATGCTCGCGGAGGCGCGCCACGAGGCGGCGAAGAAGATCCGTCAGGTCGAGGAGGAGGCGAGGCAAGAGGCCGAGCGCAAGGCCAAGAAGATCGTCTCGATTGCCATTGAACGGCTGGCCGGCGACTTCGTCGCCGAGCGAACCGTCACCGTCGTGCCGATCCCATCCGACGACATGAAGGGGCGCATCATCGGCCGCGAAGGCAGGAACATCCGCGCGATCGAGGCCGCGACGGGCGTCGATCTGATCATCGACGACACGCCGGAAGCCGTGGTGGTGTCCTGCCACAACCCGATCCGCCGGGAGATCGCGCGCCTGGCCTTGCAGCGGCTGATCTCCGACGGCCGAATTCATCCGGGCCGCATCGAAGAGGTCGTCCGCAAGGCCGAGCAGGAGCTGGACGGCAACATCCGTGAGGCGGGCCAGAAGGCGATCTTCGAAGTCGGCATCCACGGCGTCCACCCCGAGCTCGTCAAGCTCCTCGGTATGCTGAAGTACCGCTACAGCTATGCCCAGAACGTCCTGCAGCATTCGCTCGAGGCGGCCTTCATCTGCGGTGCGATGGCCGCCGAGATCGGCCTCAACGAGAAACAGGCGCGGCGCGCCGCGCTGCTTCACGACATTGGCAAGGCGCTCACCCACGAGGTCGAGGGGTCGCACGCGATCATCGGAGCCGAGATCGCACGCAAGTACGGAGAGTCTGCCAAGATCGTAAACGCGATCGCCGCGCACCACGAGGAGGTTCGAGCCGAAACCATCCTCGCGCCGCTGGTCGACGCCGCCGACGCGCTCTCGGGAGCGCGCCCGGGCGCCCGGCGTGAGGTTCTCGAGAGCTACGTGAAACGACTGGACGATCTCGAACGCATCTCCACGTCGTTCAAGGGCGTCGAGAAGGCCTTCGCCGTGCAGGCGGGACGCGAGATCCGCATCATCGTCGAGCCTGCCGCCGTCGACGACGATCAAGCACTGCTGCTCGCTCGTGACGTGGCGCGCAAGATCGAGAGCGAGATGACCTATCCAGGGCAGATCAAGGTGACGGTGATCCGTGAGACGCGAGCTTCGGAAGTGGCGAGGTAGGAGATGGAGTTCAGGATTCAGGTTTTGGACTTCAGCGGCGATTCTGAACGCTCGCCGCAGCCTGAGGTCTGAAGCTCGAAGCCTCTTATGAAGCTACTCTTCTTCGGAGACGTCGTTGGAAAGCCCGGCCGGCAGGCGTTGAAGCTGCGCGCGCAGGCGCTCGCCGCGAGCGAAGGCGCGGACCTGCTCGTCGCCAACGGCGAGAACTCGAGCGGCGGGGTCGGCGTCGATCCCGGGAGCGCACGCGAGCTCTTCTCGAACGGCATCCATGTGCTCACCTCGGGCAACCATATCTGGCACCGTAAGGAGATCTACGAGTACCTCGATGCTTCCGACCGACTTCTCCGCCCCGCCAATTTTGCCCCCGGTGTGCCAGGACGGGGATGGGCGGTATACGAGACGGCGAAGGGCCCCGTCGCCGTGGTGAACCTCATCGGCCGGGTCTTCATGGCTCCGGCCGACTGCCCGTTTCGCGCCGCCGATGCGATCCTCGAGCGGATCGGCGCGCGCGCGCGGGTCATCCTCGTGGACATGCACGCCGAGGCGACTTCGGAGAAAATGGGAATGGGGCGCTACCTCGACGGGCGGGTCTCGGCGGTCGTCGGCAGCCATACCCACGTCCAGACCGCCGACGAGATGGTTTTGCCCGGCGGCACGGCATACATCACCGATACGGGAATGTGCGGGCCGCTCGACTCGGTGATCGGCATGCGTACCGAGCAAGTTTTGAAACGCTTCGTCGACCAGCTGCCGGTGCGCTACGACGTCGGCGAGGGTGCCCCGCTTCTTCAAGCGGTGGCGATCGACGTCGACGAGACGACCGGAAGGGCGCGCGGGATCAAGCGGATTCGCGAGGTACTCGCGTGAAGGGCCCCTAGGAGTGTGCGCCACGGATAGCTTGCGGCTGCAAATCGCGTCTCGCCGGCCTCCGGCCGGCAGCGACCCGGCCTCCCGTTGGTCGGCATCGGAACGCACAACGTGCGTTCCGATCCATCCGCGATCGACTTCGTCGCCGACCCCTCGGCGTATCGCAGAGATACGCGGTCGGGGTCGGCTCCTTGCGCTCGCGGCGGCTGGTGATTTTCGCTCGCAACCTATCCGTGGCGCACACTCCTAGCCCTTGTCCATGAAGCCCGTCGCCGAACAACTCCCGATCCTCCGCCGCGGTACTGTCGAGATCATTCCCGAGGACGATCTAGTCCGGAAGCTCGACCGTGCGGCGAAGACCGGAAAACCGCTGCGGGTCAAGCTCGGCGCCGACCCTTCCGCGCCGGACCTCCACCTCGGCCACACCGTCGTGCTGCAGAAGCTCCGCGACTTCCAGGACTGCGGCCACGCCGCGATCTTCCTGATCGGCGACTTCACGGGGTTGATCGGCGATCCGACGGGGCGCTCGGAGACCCGCAAGGCGCTCGACCGCGAACAGGTGGCGGCGAACGCCGAGACCTACAAGAAGCAGGTCTTCAAGATCCTGGATCCCGACCGGACGGAGATCCGCTTCAACTCCGAGTGGATGGAGCGTATGGGTGCCGCCGACGTCGTCAAGCTCGCCGCACAATACACGGTCGCGCGTCTGCTCGAGCGCGACGACTTCGCCAGGCGCTTCCGGGAGAACCGACCGATTGGCATCCACGAGTTTCTCTACCCGCTCGTCCAAGGGTACGACTCGGTAGCACTCGGCGCCGACGTCGAGCTGGGCGGCACCGACCAGAAGTTCAATCTGCTGGTCGGGCGGGAGCTGCAGAAGGCGGCGGGACAAGAGCCGCAGGTCGTGCTCACGACTCCGCTTCTCGAGGGCACCGACGCGAGGCTCGTCGACGGCAGGCTCGTCGGCCAGAAGATGTCCAAGTCGCTCGGAAACGCAGTCGGCATCCACGAGCCGCCGGCGGACATGTACGGCAAGATCATGGCGATCTCCGACGAGCTGATGCTCCGCTACATCGAACTCTTGTCGCGGCGCGGCGCGGGGCCCGATCCGCGCCAGCAGCCGATGGCGGCGAAGCAGGCGCTTGCGGCGGAGATCGTCGCCCGTTTTCACGGGGAAGAGTCCAGCAAGAAGGCGGCGGAAGAGTTCGCGCTGCGCTTCCAGCGGCGCGAGCTCCCTTCGGAAATTCCCGAGGTGCGGTGGCAGGGCGACGGCGAAACGGTGTGGCTCGCGCGGCTGATCGCGGCGGCCGGGCTCGCCAAATCGAACAGCGATGCACGTCGCCTAGTGAGTCAGGGCGGCGTGCGGCTCGACGGCGAGCCGGTGAAGGATCCGCAGCTCGAGGTCCCGTGCCGCGGTAGCGTTCTCCTCGAAGTCGGCAAACGGCGGATCGCCCGCGTGGTGTTCGAACAATAGAAGGCTACCGGCGACCGACTTCCGGCGTCGTCGATAGTCCGGTGGGAGTGGGGACGTTGCGGCATTAACGGAATAAGTCCGCCTACCAGAGGTGCGTTCCAGGTGTGCTGGTTGACTTATTCCGTTAATGCCGCAACGTCCCCACTCCGGCGTCTGGCGGGCTTGTCCGCGGCGAACCGTAGCCGCACGTAGTCCGCGGTCCAATTCCCCTCGGCGTCGCAAAGATCGGGCCGCAACCGCTCTTTGACTTCTTCCAGTAGTCCCCGCCTCTGCGACGGAGCGAGCGCGTTGGTGAAGCTCTCTGCAAAAGTCTCCAGCCATCCGGTGACGTCGCCCGGAAGCGGCGTCGGACGCGGGATCAACGCAATCGAGCGCACGACGAAGCCCCCCGCGCGCAGGCGTCCCTCGTAGTCTACCGTCGTCGGGAAGTACCATGGGTTCACCGCGCGAGCGTCGATGCCGCGGTCGGCGAGCGAGCGCTCGAGCGCGCGGACGATCGTCGCCACGCAGCCGTGGCCGCCGCACTCGCCGACAAAGCGGCCGCCGGGCCGCAGCGCACGCCAAACGCCGGCGATCACGTCGTCGGCGCGCTTCATCCAGTGTAGCGCCGCATTGCTGAAGACCGCGTCGAACGCGGAATCGAAGCTGAGCTGCTCCCCGTCCATGACGCGACAATCCAGCCCCCGCGCGCGCGCGGCCGCAATCTGAGCGGCGCTGCCGTCGACGCCGACTACGTCACAGCCGATGTCAACGAGCTTCTGAGTGAGCGCGCCGTCGCCGCAGCCGAGATCGAGGATGCGCTCTCCCGGCCGAGGCGCGAGCAACTCGACGACCGGCGCGCCGAGCTCGGAGACGAAGCGGGCATTTCTCGCGTAGCGCTCGGGATCCCAGGTTTGTGACGAGCTCATCTTGCCCCTTTCATCGGCGGTCGAGCGATGACGGCGAAGACACGGTGGGGCACCAACAGAACGGCGCTCGGGAACCGGTCCGCGAGAAGCGCCGCCAGCTCCCGATCGAAGCGCGTGACCTCACTCGCGGGAAGGCTGGCGCCGATGCCCGCGCTGGCGCGGATCCGTCCCCGCCAGGCTTCCGACGTGTAGGGCACGTCGACGTCGTAGGAAAACGTCTCGATGTCACGAAATCCAGCTTCACCGAGATCGCGAAGCCAGCGAGGATGGATGCCGTCCAAATTGCCGAGCCGCCAGCTCGGATTGTGCGCCTCGATCAGTTCCTCGGTCGCGCGCGCGAGGTTGCCGGGTAGCGGGATCCAGTCGAAGTGCGCGATCAACATCCGGCCGTCGGTCCGAAGGACGCGCGCCGCCTCCCGGGCCGCGGCGCGGCGGTCGAACCAATGCCAGCACTGTCCGGCCGCAACCACGTCCGCCGAGCCCTCCGGTAGTCCCGTATCTTCGGCGCGCGCCTCGCGATAGTCGATCTCGATGCCGGCGGCGCGGTCGATCTCGCGCGCCTGCGCCAGCATGGGAGCCGCAGGGTCGAGCCCGATCACTCGACAGCCGCGGCGGGCAAAGCCGCGGGCGAGCGTTCCAGTGCCGGTGCCGAGGTCTACCACCCGCTGTCCCGCATGACCGATGCCATGGGCGGCGAGCCGATCGAAGAACGAACCGGGAAACCCCGCGCGATGGCGGCGGTAGTCTTCGGCGGTAGCGGCGAAGTCGACGGACATACGAACGGGCAGAGGCTAGCGGCTACAGGCTACGGTAAAGATTCCGCGAAGTCTTTTCGGGTCGCCGCAGGCGTAGCGGTTCCTCACACGAACCTCGCCAGCTCGGGAGAAAGGGCGTTGATCTTCGCGGCCGCGCGTGGATCGTCGGCGAGGAGGCGGAAATCCACGTACTCGAACCCGGGACCGACCGTACATCCGGCGAGAGCATACCCGCCGAGCGGTCGCGCCGCCTGCCACCAACCGGCAGGAACCGTATACGCCGGGCGCTCCTTGGCGCCGACCGGCGCGAGGCGGGTGCGCTCGATCCCGGCGAGATCGGGCGGAGCGACGACTAGCTCGAGGGGACCGCCTTCGTAAAGGTGCCAGACTTCATCGGACGATACCGCGTGCCAGCGGCTGACGTGGCCGTCGGGGAGCAAAAAGAAGATGGTGGTGAGTGCCGCGCGATCGCCGCGGCCGTCGACGGGGCGCACACGCGAGCGAGAGCGGAAGGCCTCGCGAAAGAACCCACCCTCCGGGTGCGGCCCGAGATCGAGGATGCGGATCAGCTCAGTGGCTCGCGGATGCATTGTCGTGGATGCGGGAGTACACGAAGCAGTCGCGGGGCACCTCGGAGATGTTGGGATGGAGGCTCCAGCGGCGGAGCAAGCCCTCCTGCTGCATCCCGGCCTTCTCCATCACTCTGCGCGACGCGACGTTTTCGACGTCGCAGACTGCCCACACGCGGTAGATCCGAGGCGTGTTGAACCACCAGTCGACGACCGCGCGTACGGCTTCCGTCATGTACCCGAGATTCCAATGACGGCGGCCGAGTACGTAGCCGAGCGTTACGGCGTGTCCCTCTACCGAGCAACCGATCGCGCCGATCACGCGGTCTTCGCCCATGCGTGTGATCATCCACGAGGATTCGTCGCCGGGCGCCTCGATGCGCAACCGTAACTCGAGGAAGGCACGTACGTCGGCGGTGCTGCGGTGAGGGCGCCAGGTGAGATATCGCGTGACCTCGGGGTCCGCCGCGTACTCCTCGAAGATCGCCACGGCATCGGAGAGCCGCGGGCGGCGAAGCACGAGTCGCTGCGTCTTCACCCTCTCGGGCAGGTGACTGGAGAGACTCACGCCGACGCCGCCGGTGGTACCGGGACGAGCGCGCAGGCCGTACCGACACCGCCGGAGAGCGCGAGCACGTACCAAAGCGGCAAAGAGTTGCCCGCGGGCTCGACGACGCCGAGCACCGGGAGCACGAGGCCGATCGCCGCCGCGCTCGCGAGTGCGAGCAGGAGCACCGAGCACACCCGCCACAGCCAGCCGAGAGCAGCGGGGCGGGCGCTCAGCGCGAGCAGCAGTGAGCCGGCGGTGAACCCGCCCGGGAAGAGGAGCCACGCCGCAGCTGGCGATTCTTTCGAGCCGACGAAGCCGAACGGCGTGACCACGAGCATGATACCGGCCGCGATGCCGATGGCGAGAAATATGGCTCCGCTGATCTTCAACATCGGCGCGGGTCCAATTATAGCGCAGAAGCGATCTCGTAGTAGAGGAGCGGTCGGCCGACGACGCTCGCGCGGCCGGCACGACGTCCGCACGGCCGCAACCAGAGGCGTTTGGTGCGAACCCACGGCGTCATCGAATTCGATCTCAGTGGAGCTCGATCCCGCCGTCGACGTTGATTGCCTGGCCCGTCACATTCTCGGCGGTGGCGAGATAGACCGCCAGCTCTCCGATGTCATCGGGTGTCTGGGCGCGTCCGAGAGGAATGAACCCGCGCACATACCGCTCCCACGACGCGTCTTTGGATTCGCCGGGCTGCTTCAAAGCGTCCGCCAGGTACTCCCACATCTGCGTCCGCAGGATGCCAGGACAGATCGCATTGACGCGAACGCCGCTGGCAGCCACTTCTTTGGCCAGCGAGTTGGTGAAGCCGACCACGGCGAACTTCGAAGCGCAGTAGTGCGCCATCCCACCGAAGCCATTCTTGCCGGCAACCGAAGCGATGTTGATGATCGACGCGCCGGGTCGCTTCTTCAGTTCGGAAAGTGCCGCTTGGCAACACAAAAAAACGCCTTTGACGTTGACGTCGAGCGTCAGGTCCCATGTCTCCTCGGGCATTTCCTCGACCGACGCGACACTCACCACCCCGGCGTTGCACACCAAGACGTCGAGGCCGCCGAGCCGCTGCACGGTCTCGCGAACCATCCGCACGACGTCTTGCTTGTTGGTGACGTCGGCCTGAATCGCCGTGGACTTTCGCCCCAGACCCGTGATCTCGCCGGCCGTCGCCTGCGAGGCCGTGAAGCCGCCCACGGCTTCGCTCGCGTATTGCTGGCTCCTCGTCGGCAGACGCTCGACGTCGGCGACTGCGACGTCGGCCCCCGCACGCGCGAGCGCCAGCGCGATTCCGCGTCCGATGCCGCGAGCACCTCCCGTGACGAGCGCGACTTTTCCCTCGAGATTCTGCATGGCGCCTCCTCTGGCGTTCACCGATTCTCGCCGGTTTCGGCGAGGAGGAGGACTCTAGCACCGCTGCCGCGCTCCTTGTCCAGTGTCTCTGCCGAGAGTCCCGGTTCGGCAGCTTGACTTCGGCTTGGCCCGGGGCAACGATCCTTCTTCGTCGTTTTCGAGGTAGGCGGCACGAAGCGCAGGCATGGTCGACACTCCTTCCGATCCCGGATCGCTTGCTCGTCTCGTCGCGGAGCTCCGCGAGGCGAAGCGCTCGGTCGAACAGGAGCTCGCGCGCGAGCGAGACGCGCGTGCTCTCGCCGAGGATGCCAACCGCCGGAAAGACGACTTTCTGGCGATCCTGTCGCACGATCTGCGCTCGCCGCTGAACGCGGTGCTCACGTGGATCCAGGTCCTTCGCAGCGAAGGAGTGGACGCCAAGACACAAGAACAGGCGCTCGCGTCGCTCGAGCGAATCGCGGGGCTGCAGACCAGGATGATCGAGGATCTTCTCGACATCTCGCGAATCATTTCGGGTAAGCTTTCGCTCGAGTTCCAAGACGCCGATCTCGCGGTGATCATCCGCGGCGGGCTCGAGACGATATTCGCCGCGGCCGAGGAAAAGGGGATCGGGGTCGCGGTCTCGATCGATCACGAATCTGTGCCGCTTCGCGCCGATTCGGCGCGCCTGCAGCAGGTGGTCGGAAACGTCCTTTCCAACGCGATCAAGTTCACCCCGGGTGGCGGGAACGTGCAGATCGAGCTCCGCTGTCGGCAGGGCGAAGCGGAGATCCGAGTCGCGGATAGCGGGGAAGGAATTCCGGCGGAGGTATTGCCATACGTCTTCGATCGGTTTCGTCAAGGTGACAGCTCCACCACCAAGCGACACGGCGGTCTCGGCCTTGGCCTCGCGATCGCCCGCCACATCGTCGAGCTTCATGGGGGTGAAATCCTCGCCGAGAGCGAAGGAAGGGGTCGAGGCGCGACGTTTCGGATACGCCTGCCCCTCGACCGCGATTGCGGCGTTTCATCGGAGCAGCCCGGCGGCGCTCAAGGCTCCAGCGTCGATCCAAACCTCCGCGGTGTCAGCGTCCTCGTCGTCGACGACGATCCGGACACGCGTGAGGCGCTCGAGGTCGTTCTCCGCCACGCCGGCGCAAGGGTCCGCACCGCCGGCTCGGTTCCGGAGGCCCTTCGCGCGTCGATCGAATCCGCAATCGACGTCGTGGTCACCGACCTGGCGATGCCAGACCGGGACGGCTATGCCTTGCTAGAGGCGCTACGTGGGGATGAAGCCGCGGCCGGGCGGCACGTGCCCATCATCGCCCTCACGGCTGCGGCGACTCCGGAGGATCGGCAACGCGTCGACTCGGCGGGGTTTGCTCTCCACCTCACGAAGCCCGTCGAGCCCGTCGAGATGCTGAAGGCCGTGGCGATGGCTACCAGCGGTCGGGCCGGCGATTTCGCGCACGAGCGAGCGCGGGGGCTTGTACCGGCCACCCGGCCCTAGCGTCGATTCGATAGCCCGGAGGGGCGAAACGCTGCGGGCTCGCGCCTGGCGTAGGCTAGAGTCCGCTCGCTCTGCTAGAGCAGCTCCCCGAGATCGCGCCGCAGCGTCTCGGTGGCGCGAAAGATCAGGCTCTTCACGGCGCTTACCGACGTGTCGAGGTTTTCGGCGACCTCCTGGTAGGAGAACCCATCCACGCGGGAGAGTAGCAGCGCCATGCGTTGATTCGGTGGCAGAAACCTCAAGACCTTCTGCACTTCGGTCGCGACTTCCCGCCACGCAAGGCGCTGCGCTGGCCCGTGGGAGTCGTGGTCCGGTAAACGATCCGCGAAAGAGGCGTTGCCCGATTCCGACTCGTCCTGGGTATCGAGCGACTCGATCTTCCCCGAATAGTCGAACCGACGAAGCTCGTTCAGGCACAAATTGGCGGCGATCCGGTAGAGGAACGTCGCGAAGCGCGCCTTCGGCTTGTAACGCTTACGAGCCCGAAAAAGCTGCAGGAAAGCCGTTTGCGCGACTTCTTCGGCTCGGTCGCGCGAGCCGAGAAAGCGATACGCGAACTTGACGATGGCGCCGCTGTACTTCGTGAACAGCACTTGGAACGCGTCCATGTCGCCATCTCGCACCCGTTCCATCAACACTACGTCCGGGTCTGCGCGCCAGGAGGCTGGGTCATTCTTCGGTTTCGCGATCTCTATTCTCGAAGCGATACGGACGAAGGTGGGCTCGCGATTGTTTCTAGGAGCTAGGACGATGTCTGCTGCTGCGCTTTGCATTACGTAGCCCTCCTGGGGACTACTTCAGCAAGCGCGGGGCCAGCAGATTGAGGCGGGTCGAGCGAGCTAAGTTACTGAAAAGAATCAGGCCGACATCTAGCGCGCCACCGACGAAAGGGATAGATTTTCAATTCGCTTGTAATAATTACACCCGATCCCTCAGGAGGGAGAAGACTTGCTCGAGGCACTCGTTCTCGAAGACGATGCGGAATCCAGATCCGCCCTCGTTGCGCTCGTCGGTCTAGCCGGATTCGAAACCGTCGCCGCGGGTTCCCTCGATGAAGCCCGCCGCCGTCTCGGGGAACGCTTGGTCGACGTAGCGCTCGTCGATCTCACCCTCCCGGACGGGTCCGGGCTCGACATCATCCGCGAGCTTCAGGAGCGCTCAGCCGCGGAGATCGTGGTCGTCACCGGCCGGGCGAGCGTGGACTCCGCCGTTGAGGCACTCCGGCTGGGGGCCGCCGACTACCTCACCAAACCGGTGGACGTCCGCCGGCTGCGCGCCATTCTCGCCAACATCGCGCGCATGCGCGAGCTCAAGGGGCAGATCTCGGAGCTCCGCCAAGAGCTGCTCGAGCTCGGCCGCTTCGGATCAATCGTCGGCGCGTCGTCGGGGATGCGTCAGGTCTACGAGCTGGTCGCGCGCGCAGCGCCTACGGACGTCTCCGTGCTTCTGGTCGGGGAAAGCGGAACCGGCAAGGAGCAGGTGGCCAACGCGCTGCACGAGCTCTCCAAGCGGCATACGCGACCGTTCGTGGCGGTGAATTGCGGCGCGATCGCGCCCGGGCTTATCGAAAGCGAGCTCTTCGGTCATGTGCGCGGCGCGTTCACCGGCGCCGTCAAGGACCGGCACGGGTACTTCGAGCTGGCCGCGGGCGGTACTTTGTTCCTAGACGAGATCACCGAGATGCCTATGGAGTTTCAGGTCAAGCTGCTGCGCGTGCTCGAAACACAAACCGTACGTCCCGTGGGCGGTGAAACCCCGATCCCGCTCGACGTCCGCTTGGTCGCCGCAACGAACCAAAACCCGGAGCAGGCGATCGAGCGCGGCGCTCTCCGTCGCGATCTGTTCTTCCGGCTCAACGTATTTCCGATCCATCTACCGCCGCTGCGCGAGCGCGATGACGACGTCGTTCTGCTGACCGATCATTTTCTCGAGCAGCTGAACAAGAACGAACATACCCGCAAGCGGTTCACCGCGGCTGCGATCGAGCGCCTGAGAGCTCACGCGTGGCCGGGCAACGTCCGCGAGCTGAAAAACGTCGTGCAACGGGCCTTCATCATCGCCGAAACGGAGATCGGGGTCGAATGTCTCCAGGAAATCGGCACTTCTCGCGCAGGCGCGTCGGAGACCGGTCTGGAAGTCGGGCTTTCGCTGGCGGAAGCTCGTCGCCGGCTCATTCTCGCCACGCTGGAGCGCTGCCGCGGGGACAAGAAGAAGGCGGCAGGGATCCTCGGTATCAGCCTCAAAACCCTCTACAACCAGCTCGGCGCCTATGCCAGGGAGGGCAATCATGTGGACACTGGCAACCAGAACACCCCTGGTGACGGGAAGAGCGTCGGAGCGAAGGGCGGTGTGAAGGCCGGTCCGGGCTCAGCGCGGGTGAGGGCGCTGCCGAACAGCCTGCGCGACCGCGTTCACGACGGCCGCGCCGGCGAAGGGCTTGATGAAACAGGCGTCGAAGCCGGCGGCGACCGCGTGCCTGCGGATCGAGGGGTCGGTGACCGCGGTCACGGCAATCGCCGGTAGTCTGTCTCTCGAGCCGCCTTCGCGCCCGCGAATCGTGTGGATCAGGCTGAAGCCGTCTTCCACCGGCATTACGAGGTCGCTCACCAAAACGTTCGGGGAGTAGACATCCAAAGCTCGGATCGCTTCGCGAACCGAGGCGGCGAGCGCGACCTTCAAACCTGACTGCGCCAGAAGAGCTCCCAGTGCTTCCAGGCTCTCCGGGTCATCGTCGACCACCAGGACGCATGGACACCGTGAATCAGCCTCTGGAGATGGGTTCTCTTTGCTCACAGGGTGTCTGTGGCTTGAAATTTCGCGCATTACGTCCTTCGCGGCAGTGCCCCCCCTGTGTTGTTCAATGCGACAGGGCTGGTCCGGTTGCGGTGAGTCCACGAAAGGGGTTCGCTCGCCATGATCCGGATACCAGTCCATTCCGTTGCGCGGAGCGCGAACTTTTCCAATGCGCGTCCGATCGGCCCTTCCTGAACGCGAAGTCCTCTGGTGCACTTAAACCGCGAACACCAAGGGCGACTGACGTCTGGTTGAAAGCGCTAGATTGGAGTGGCTCGAGCGGGACTCTTAGCGTTGCTTCGCGCCGACTACGACGAATGCCATGACGCATTCCTGGTTGGCGACGTTACGCCACGCGTGCCGGGTCCCGTTCTGAACCACACAGTCACCGGCTTTCAAGTGCCCCTTTGCGCCGTCGTCGAGTTCGAGCCAGATCTCCCCAGATAGGACCACCCCGTAGTCGACCGTGCGCGTGGTATGCATGCCCGGGGCGCCGCTCTCCATACTGTCCGCCATACGGGGAAACTGCGCGTAAAATTCACGCTCGGCCGCTTCGAGGTCGACACCGGATTCCGCGGCTCGCGTCAGGTCGCTCGCCGCGGGAAACGTCACCACGCAAAACTCGGTGCCGCCGGGATCCGGAAAGAATGGGTGCGGGGCCAGCGTGGGGTCCTCGTGGCTCGTGGGAAGCTCGGGCACCCCGGCAGCGCTCCAGACCTCGTCGATGCGAAATCGCGGCACGCCCCTCATGGCGACCCCTCGCGAGACGGGGCCTTCGCTCACGAAGATCGATTTTCCAGCTCGGTCACGGCCCGTCACAACTCGTCGCATCAGGACCTCCTGTTCGGTTACGCCCATTCGCAGGTTTCGAAATCACGCCGCCTGTTCGGCGCAATCGTTCCCGGAGCCGGGAACCACACTTTGAACGTGAACGCCTCCGGGGTCGGACCGTGCAAGCCGAGCAGCGCAAGCCGCCTCTTGGCCTCTTCGATCGAGGGAATGCTCCCCGGCTCGATCCACCAAAGGACCAGTGTCGGCGCGGGATGAGGCTCGAACCACTGCCTGCGGTCGCGGAACACGGCGACGTGCTCGCTACGATAGACGTAGTCGTGGAGGGCGTCGATCGATTCCCAAATCGACATGTTGAACAGGATCCGCTCGTCGTCGAACGCGCGAATGCCGGTGGCATTGCCATCGTCGGTCCGGAGGCGCCAGGCGAACCCGCGGCTTCGGTCGGCCAGTGCATTGATGCGGTCGAGCTGCGCCACGAAACCAGCCATGAGCGGGTCCTCGAGTGGCGCTCGCATGCGCGCGACGTTGGCCTGAGCGAGGTGATGACGGTTGCGAGGGCTCATTCGAGCCTCCTTGCGGCGTGCGACCGGACGTTCACGTCCATCGAGAAAAGAGAATCACGGCGAAACGCGCAGGGTCAACCCCGAGAGCGGCGCCGCGCGGCGATCCAGCCGTAGGGAAGCGCGTTGATCGCGAGCGCCAGCGTGCCGAGGGCGATCTGCGCCCCCCGCGTGAGACCCTCAGGGTAGAGGAGCGCCGTCAGATAGTGACCGACGAAATCACCCGCATAGACGGGCTCGCCGCCCTGCCGCCGCAAGTAAATCTCGAGGGGCGTGAGCGGACATACGAGGCCCGTGTACTCGACGAAGATGCCCCAGAGCGCCGCCGGTAGATGAACCCAAGCGCACCTCGGCCAGCGCAGGACGGCGAAGCCGCCGAGCACGACGAACGCGACGAACGCAGCGTGCGCGAGCAAGACGAGATCGGCCAGCACATGATACCGCATCAGCGAGCGGCGTGATCGGGTCGTCCTCTCCAGAAACGA
The DNA here is from genome assembly GCA_963712515.1 of uncultured delta proteobacterium. Classification (GTDB taxonomy): domain Bacteria; phylum Desulfobacterota; class Binatia; order JACPRU01; family JACPRU01; genus CAVQIG01. Next base: position 160,190 of record CAVQIG010000009.1, on the reverse strand, counting down.
AAACTCTACCTTCGAAGGTCGGAGCGAAATCGCCGACGAACTGCCGAGGGACGCGGCGAGCCATGCCACTTCTGCCACTCGGCACTATCCAGCGAGTCCTTTCCCGCGAGAAGGCGCTCGAGATAAGGAAAGTCGTCGTATCCCCAGAAGAGCTCTTGGCCGACCTCCATGGACGGCACGCCAAAGACGCCGTGCGCGATCGCCCCGTCGGTCTGCGCCCGAACCCGGGCTTTGCAGTCCGGGCTTTGCGCCTCCGCCACGAGCGTCGCGCCCGCCAGGCCGCGATCGTCTGCGACGCGCGAAACCACGTCGGGATCGCTCACGTGCAGGCGATCGACCCAAACCGCTCTAAAGAGCGCATCGATCAGCGAGAAACGCTGCGGCGCCGGGAGCGGTAGCGAGGAGATACGGAGCGCGAGCAACGGGTTGAACGGGTGGAACGCCGGTGGATTCAGCGGCACGCCGAGAACCGCCGCCTTGCGGAGAGTGTTCTTGACCATCCACAGCGACTTGGCCGGGATCTCGGCTGGACCGAGCTGTCCATGGGCCTCGAGGAGGCCGGCGAACAGCACGGGAACGGCATCGATCGCGAAGCCATGCGCCTCGGCCAGCGTAGGCAGCTGCGTCCACGCCAGGTAGGCATTCGACGAAATGTAGTCGAAGTAGAAGCGGATGGTTTGCATCACGAATGTGACGAGGATCACGTCGGACCGAAGGGCCTCGAAGGATCGGCGAGCTCGTAGAACTCCGTGCCGTTGGGGGTCGAGACCAGTAGATAGCGCTTGCCGAGCGTCGGGTACTCCAACACGTCGAGCGGCTGGTGTTCTCCACCCATGAGATAGACGAGTTCATGCTCGAACGGGTTCTTGAGGAGATGGGGAACCGAGGGTGTCGGAAAGCCCATGAAATCTCCCGGGCCTACTTCGACCTCTTGCCCGTCGATCAAGGCGATCGCGCGCCCGGAGATAACATAGAGCCATTCCTCTTCGATCATGTGGGCATGATACGCGAACGAGTCCTTGCCGGCTGGAAGCCGTGCGATGGCGACGTGTGCCCGCTTCATGCCGGCGAGGCGCGACAACGGCGCGCTCAGGAAGTAGGAGTTCGGGTTGAGCCTCTGCGTGAATGGCCGTAGATGCTCCTCGACCTCCGTTTTCGTCCAAAGACTCTTCTTCTTGTCCGTCACGATTGCCTCCTCGGCACCTTGCGACGCCCGGCACACCCTGTGGGCTCGGGTAACACACTCGGAGCGCAAAGGCATGCGCCGTTCGTCCGCGGCTGCGCACTCGCCGGTTACTCACCTTGGGGACAGCCGGATCAGTCGATGGCCCCGAGCCTTCAGAGCCCTGGGGGGCGCTTTCGTGCGGTCCTTCAACGAGGCCTCCACGCAGCCGATGGAAGCGATCGCATAGTCCGTGGAGGGTCTCATACGGAGCTCACTTGCCGCTACTCGGCCGGGCTCGAAGCGCCAGCTTCCAGCCGGGGAGCAAGGCGCCAGAGCAAGCATCCCGCAAGGATCGCCCAGACGAGAAGCACGCAGCTCGCTGGCATGCTGAGCATCATGGCGAGCGCGGAAAAACCGCAATGCGCTTGCACGACGCCGGCGGCGATGATGCCGAGGGCTCCTAGCAAGCCGAGCCAGCCGAACCACCATGGGAACCGGCGGCTCTGAAGCAGAGCAATCCCGAAGACCGCAATGGTGACCCCGAACAGGATGCTCAGTAGGCTCGCCGCGCCGATTTCGATCTGGCGCACGGCGAAGGCGCCCTCGAAGGCCCGCACCCGATCTTCCCCGCTCGCCCGCGCCCAGCGGTCGACCATCACCTTGAGCGCCACACCGTCGACCGCCTGGAGGACCGCGGCCGCGGCGACGCTAGCCGCCACCCCGACGACGCCGACCCGAGCCCACGCCGAAGGCGCGCCCGCTTCTACGGATGCCGCGAGCGCCACGAGCGCGACTGCTAGGAGAGCGATCCCCGCGAATTGACCGAGGTGACTGGCGACCCAACTCGTCGCCGCGGCGTATTCGGCAAAAGCCGCAGGCGCGTCGTTCGGATCGGCCTTCATCGGATGCAAGAGCGTCGAGACGAAGAGCGTCAGGGCGCCGCCAACGGCCGCCGCTGCGCCTACCTTGGCAAGATGTCCCTCGGTGCTCATCGGTCACGGTTCACACAGCGCCCGCCTCGGGCAGCCGATACGTGATGGAGTGACGCTCGCCGGTCTCAGCGGTCGAAATATCCATAGAATCCCCTCGGTCTTCGCGCGTCGACTGCCGCGGTGCCGCTGCGCTATTTGGATGCAGAGCAGAGCTTCGCGAGTTGGTCGAGAAACCGCGGCCAGCCGTTCTGGTGCCGATCGCGATCCTCAGTGCTGCGGTAGCCCGAGTGACGGACCGCGACCCGCGACCGCGAGCCGGCGAGTTCCTCGAACTCGACGGAAATCAAAGTCTCGTAGTCCTCCATCAGCGCGCCCGTCGGCTCGTGGACGTGGATTCCCTCGAACCGGCAAGTGTAGACGAGCCGATCGGGCAAGGCGATCTCTCGAAACACTCCGACCTCGTAGAACGGGGATTGGCCGGGAGGCTTCAGACCGAACCGATACGCTCCGCCAATGCGCAGATCGATCTCGGCGATCGGAGTCGACCATGCGTCGTCGGGCCTGTACCAGTCCCGCAGCCGCTCCGGCTCCGTCCACGCTCGGCAGACGACGCTCCGCGGCGCCTCGATCTCCCGTTCGAACCACAACGCGTGGACACCTTCGGTCATCGCTTGAGGGCGATCGCCGCGCTCGTCGGGCCCGCCAGCGACTCGAATCTGACATTGCGGAAGCCGGCCTCCCGCGGCGAGTTCGAACGCCGCGGCGTCTACGTCGATCCGCCTGGGGTCATCGGTGAGCACGTAATCGTTCCGGGTCCACTCCATCGGTTTCCTCTCGGGTTTCATCCCTTCGCCAAGGAACGGCTGGACGGGGTGGATTGCGCAACGGAGGAACGGAACCGACCCACCGCCCTGGCGCGGGCCTTGGAGGCCTCGACGTCGCGATCGCGGGGAGGGGCGTTCGTCACCAGAGAATCGAGGAGCTGGTGTGCGGCTGTCGCGACCTGATCGACGGCACGAGCGAACGCGAGCTCGTTCGCTTTGGATGGTTTCGTGAAGCCGCTCAATTTTCGAACGAATTGGACGGAAGACGCGCGAATCTCCTCGTCGGTCGCGGGCGGGTTGAAGTTGTGCAAGGTCCTAATGCTTCGACACATGAGTCCTCCTCGTCACGGCGTTCACGCCCCTGCGGCTGCGAGGTTCACTGCCCCGGCGCAAGCCCCGGAGCCGCGCTTCAACCTACAGCAAGCCCGCCGGTACGAGCTAGGAGCCGTTTGATTCCTTTCGAGGGAGCGCGATGAACTTCAGCTTCCGCCTGCGGCCAAATCGATTTTTCGGTTTGTGCCTTCGAAGACCTATGCTAGCTAGCGTTCCGCGGGCTCAGCCGACGATGGTAGGGCCGGAATGAACGTATCGCTTCGAAGCGCGAACCACTACCGCGAACCAATCCGCGGGCTGCGACGCACGGACCGTGACGGCACGGCGGCACGCGCGGGCGCACCGTCCCCATAGTGTCTGGTCCGGGCAACGGGAAGCACGAGATCGCAGCGCTCGAGAGGCGCCGTCTCGAGGAGTTGCGATCGCACGAGCGGCTGCTCGAGCAGGTCGGTATCGGGCCCGTAGCCGGCGTGGACGAGGTCGGGATGGGGCCGCTCGCCGGGCCTGTCGTGGCGGCCGCGGTCATCTTGCCCGGTAGTCCCCTCGTCGAAGATCTCGACGACTCGAAGAGCTTGACCCGCCCGGCGCGCGAGCGCTTGGAAGCCGAGATTCGCCGCATCGCGATTGCCATCGGGGTCGGGGTGGCGACCGTCGCGGAGATCGACTCGATCAACATCTATCGAGCGGGGCTCGCCGCGATGCGCCGCGCCGTGGAGTCGTTGTCGATCGTGCCGCGCCACGTGCTCGTCGACGCTCGCACGATTCCCGGTCTCGCTCTCCAGCAGACGTCGTTCGTCAAGGGGGATTCGAGGGTCTACTCGATCGCTGCGGCGTCGGTCGTCGCCAAGGTGCATCGCGACCGACTGATGCACGAGCTCGAGCGCGCGTACCCCGGTTACGGGTTCGCGGACCACGCGGGCTACGCAACGGCGGAGCATCGCGAGGCGATCCGGCGCCTTGGACCCTGCGCCGCGCATCGGCGCTCGTTCGCGCTCCTCTAGCCCCGAAGCGAAAGGCCCGTGCTGCCCCTTCGATCCGAAATTCGCGCGGGTCCTGTCCTCGGCGCAGCCCGCGCCGTGCTCGCTGGGCGCCCCTCCCAGCCGCTCCGCCACCCCGGGCCTTCGCCCCGCATTCGCTGCGCGCGGCGCGGGGCCGAACAGTCGCGTAGACTGTTCGGCGCGCCGACGCCACCCACGCGAATTTCGGATCGAGGTTAGGTCACCGCATACTCCTACAGGGGTGCTGTTCCGGTCTCGCCCGGACTTCGATATCCTTTCGTAGAGGTTCTGGGCCTTCGCTCTTCGGCGCTCGGCAAAGCCCGCTTGGCCGATCGTCGAACGCCGATGGCCGGAATCGGAGGTGGTCATGCCCGTGGACGTCGTCATGCCGAAGCTCAGCGATACCATGGAGGAAGGAAAGATCCTTCGCTGGTTGAAGAAGCCCGGCGACCGCGTGGCGGTCGGCGAGGTCCTCGCGGAGGTCGAGACGGACAAGGCCGACATGGAGCTCGAGGCCGAGGCCGACGGTGTCCTGTCGAAGATCCTCATCGAGGAAGGAGGATCCGCGACGGTGGGGCAGGCGATCGCGCTGCTCGGCGATGGTGCTGAGAAACGTGCGCCCAAGGCCGAGGACGTCGAATCCGCCCCCGAGCATCTGGAAACGGATAGCCGGCGACCGACCGCGATTCGTCCGCCCGAGCGCGAGCGGCGGGGACCCCGCGCGATCGTGCCGCCGCGTCCGGAGTCCCGGCGCTCCTCCCCATCCGGACCTCCCGCGCCGCGAGTCGAGCGAGCGGCGACCGTCCCCCCGCGCTCCGCGCCGGCGCCGGCACGGCCCGCCGCGCGGAGCGGGCGCGAAGAGCTCTCGAAGATCCGCCGTACCGTCGCCCGCCGCATGGCCGAGAGCAAGCGCGAGGTCCCCCACTTCTACATGACGGCCGAGATCGACATGAGCGAGTGCGCCCGCTTGAAGAAGAGCCTCGCCGCGGCTCGTCCCGATGTGGCGGTCAGCTACACGCACCTCTTGCTTCGCGCCGTCGCGCTCGCGCTCGGCGAGCATCCGCGCATCAACGCGCGATTCGCGCCCGAGGACGCCATCGAGTTCTCGGATGGGGTTCACCTCGGCGTTGCCGTCGCGCTCGAAGAGGGCTTGATCGTGCCGGTGCTCCACGACTGCGAATCGAAGGACGTCTTTACGATTGCCGAGGAGGCGCGCGCGCTCGTCGAGCGGGTGCGCACGGGCAAGGCCGAAGGCGGCGATCTCTCCGGCGGGACCTTCACGGTGTCGAACCTCGGCATGTATCCGATCGAGGAGTTCGCCGCGGTGATCAACCCGCCACAGGCGGCGGTGCTCGCGGTCGGCGCCGTCGCCGAGCGCGCAGTCGTGCACGAGGGCGCGCTCGCCGTACGCCCGACGATGCGCGTGACGCTCTCCTCTGACCACCGTGTCATCGACGGCGCGGAGGCTGCGCAGTTTCTGAAGACGCTGAAGGAGATGCTGGAGGCACCGCTCCGGCTCGTGCTCGCGTGATGACCCTTCCGGCTACAGAGCGTGTCGCGCGCCTGCTCGCGGTCATCGACCTTGGCCAGTTGGACTATGCGAGCGCGCTCGCGCGCCAGGAGCGCGAAGTCGAAGCCGTGCGCTGCGGCGGGACGGAGACGCTCTTCCTCGCCGAGCACCCACCGGTCTACACGATCGGACGCGGCGGTGACGAGTCCAACCTGCGCGGAGCACCCGAGCGGCTCCGCGTGCCGCTCTTCCGCGTCGGCAGAGGCGGCGACGCGACGTTCCACGGCCCGGGGCAGATCGTCGCCTATCCGATCCTCTCGCTCGAGCGGGAGGGCCGCGACATCCATCGCTATCTGCGCCGCCTCGAAGAGGTCGTCGTCCGGACGCTCGGGGCCTTCGGTATCGCCGGGATGCGAATCGAAGGCCGGACTGGTGTCTGGGTCGGGCGGAGAAAAATTGCTTCGATCGGCGTCGGTATCCGGCGCTGGGTTACCTATCACGGTCTGGCCCTGAACGTCTCTACGGATCTCGACTATTTCCGGGCGATCGTTCCGTGCGCGATCGACGGTGTCGAGATGACGTCGATCGTCGGCGAGCTCGGTCGAGACGTGGGCATCTCCGAAGTCCGCGCGCGCTTGACGGAGGAATTCGCCGGCGTGTTCGAGGCGACGATCCAGCTGCCGGCGAGGGGCGCCGCACCGAGACGCGGCCGGCGCTACGCGGCGCGGCTCTCCGAGGCCGATCCGGGCGTGAGCGAGGAGCGAAAGCCCGCGTGGCTCCGGGCCCGTGCTCCCGCCGGCGAGCCGTACTTTCGCACCCGCCGGATCCTCGGCGAGCTGAACCTCACGACCGTCTGTCAGGAGGCGCTCTGTCCGAACATCGGCGAGTGCTGGGCGCACTCGACCGCGACCTTCATGCTGATGGGGGAATCGTGCACGCGCAGCTGCGGCTTTTGCGCGGTCAAGCACGGCGCCCCGCAGCGCCTCGATCCGCTCGAGCCCCTGCGGGTGGCCGCGGCCGTGGCTCGCCTCGGCCTCCAACACGTGGTGGTTACCTCGGTCAATCGCGACGACCTCGCCGACGGCGGCGCGAGCCACTTCGCGGCGACGGCGCGTGCCATCAAGCAGCAGGTGCCCGATTGCGCCGTGGAGCTCTTGATCCCCGACCTTCAGGGAGACGAGGAGGCGCTGCGCATGGTCATCGATTCGCCGGTCGACGTGCTCGATCACAACACGGAAACGGTTCCTCGCCTCTATCCGACGGTTCGCCCGGGATCGCGCTACGAGCGATCGCTCGAGCTTCTCGGCCGAGCCAAGCGCTTGCGAAGCGACCTCTTGGTGAAGAGCGGGTTGATGGCCGGTCTCGGCGAGACCGACGAGGAGCTGATGGCGGTGTTCCGGGATCTGCGCGGGGCCGGCTGCGACATTCTGACGCTCGGCCAATACCTACGGCCGACGAAGGAACACTTGCCGGTGCGCCGTTTCGTCAGCCCGGTGCAGTTCGCGGAGCTTCGCGATCGCGCCCTCGCGCTCGGTTTTCACCATGTCGAGTCCGCGCCGCTCGTCCGCTCGAGCTACCACGCCTGGCAGCACGTCGAGCGCGACGAACGATAGCTACGCGCGATAGACCAACTGCAATACGTCGCGGATCTTCTCCTGTAGCCCGCACCCCCGGGTTGTCCGAGCCCCCTACGTCGCTGCGATCCCGAGCTCGTCGAAGCGCTTCAACATTCTTCGATTGAACTCCCGGCCGACGCGCCACTGCTTGATCGCGCGGGTCGTGAGGCGGGCCTTGATGGTGATCGTCGCCGCTCCGACCGCGTCCACGCCGAGGATCTCGATCGGCTGCAGGATGTCGTCGGCGTATCTCGCGTCCTTCTGCATCTGTTCGCCGACCTCGCGAAGCGCCTCGAAGACGCGGCCGGGATCCTCGCGGCGGGCGACCTGGGTCTCGACGAGGTAGCGCGAATAGTCGCGCGTCTTGTTGGTGACGACGGTGATGGTCCCGTTCGGGACGATGTGCACGTCTCCGAGTACATCCCGCAGGCGAATCGTCCGCAGGCTGATCCCTTCGACCACTCCTCGCTTGCCCGCGACCTCGACGACATCGCCGATTCGAATCTGCTCTTCGACGAGCATGAAGAAACCGGAGATCACGTCCTTCACCAACGTCTGCGCACCGAACCCGATCGCCAAACCGCCGACGCCGGCGGTGGCGAGCACCGGTGCGATGTCGATTCCCGTCTCGCGGAGGATCATCATCACCGCCACCGTCACGATGACGATACCTACCGTCGTGTTCAACATGCCGATCAGGGTGTCCGCTCGCTTGATGCGCTCGGCGGGCGCCGCCGCGCCGACCATCATCTTGTGAAGGCGCGTGGTGAGGCTGCGGAGCAGCCTCACCGCCGTCCAGGCGAGCGCGACGATGATCAGTATCCGCACGCCACACGTGAGCAGCCAAGTGATGAGCTCCTCGAGGCGGCTGAGCAGCAGGTCTTTGATCTGCGTCGACGCACTGAGGGAGTGCTGTAGGATCTTGTCCGTCTGCATGCGCGTATCCTCCTGCGGTGGCTAGTCGGGACGTGTGTCAGAAACTCACGTCGGCGGCAAAAAGGCTCGCCGAAGCGCCTTGAAAGGCCGCGAGATCGGAGCCATAAATCCACCGTCTGTGATGTCGCCGAGCGACCAGGATGATCCGTCCACCGGGCGGATCTCGACATGCTAGCTCCCTGACGCGGGTCCTCCCGGTCATGGAGCGTTTCCGGGAGGATCGTTGGCCACCGCGAAGGTCCGCGCAGACGTCCTGCGCAAGCTGCTCCGAGCCGGGGCGAACGCTCGCGTCGAGCGGCTGATCGATCGGCTCCACCCGCCCGACATCGCCGAGATGCTACCCGAGCTCGGCCCGGGCGAGACTCGGGCGGTCGTCGACATCCTGTTCTCGGCGCAGCGCGCCGCGCGCACCTTGCGGGAGCTTCCGGCCGAGGTGTTGCGGGGCATCCTCGAGATGCTCGACGACGACGAGATCGGCGAGATGCTCGGTCGGCTGCCTCCGGACGATGCGGTGTTTTTCCTCGAGGCGCTGCCGGAGGAGCGGCGACTGCGGGTGACCGTACAGCTCCCCGGCGATCGCCGCAGCGAGCTCGAGCGCCTGCTCGCATTTCCGGAGTCGAGCGCCGGCAACCGCATGACGACGCGCTTCCTCGCGGTGTCGCCGTCGACGACGGCGCAAGAAGCCATCGACGCGATCCGCCGCCATACCGAGGAGGAGGTCGAGCAGGTCTTCTATCTCTACGTCATCGACGAAGATCGACGGCTGCGTGGCGTCGTCCCCATCCGCAAGCTGGTCACGTGTCCGCCGCACGAAGCCGATCGGCGAGGTGATGATCGAAGACCCCGTCTCCGTTCCGGCGACCGCCGACCAGGAGGAGGTCGCGCGGGTCGTCGCCAAGTACAGCTTGCTGGCGGTGCCGGTCGTCGACGATGCGCGGCGGATGCTCGGAGTGATCACCGTCGACGACGTGATCGACGTCATCAAGGAAGAGGCGACGGAGGACATGTACCGGATGGTCGGTCTCACGGAGGAAGAGCACATCTACACGCCCCTTCCTACGGTCATCCAGCGGCGGCTCCCCTGGATGGTGATCAACCTGGCGACCGCGTTTCTCGCCGCGTGGGTCGTCGGCTTGTTCGAATCGTCGATCCACAAGGTTTCGGTGCTCGCGGTATTCATGCCGATCGTCGCCGGAATGGGGGGAAACGGCGGCACCCAGACGCTGACGGTGATCACACGCGGGATCGCGCTCGGAGAAATCGATCGCGACGCGGGCCTGAGGGCGTTGGTCCGAGAGGTGATCATCGGTACCTCCATCGGCATTGTGACAGGCCTGCTCACAGCCGTCGGCGCCTATGTCTGGCGCGGGTCGGCGATGCTCGGCGGCGTGTTGCTTCTCGCCATGATCACGAACATGGTGATCGCGGGTCTCTCGGGTGCCGCGATTCCCCTGCTCCTGCGGGCGGTGCGCCAAGACCCGGCGCTCGGCTCGGGAGTGATCGTAACCACGTTCACGGACGTGTTCGGATTTCTCTCGTTTCTCGGTCTCGCCACCTTGCTTCTCCGCTACCTTCAGTAGGCTCGTGGCGCCCCTGCTACGGACCGGCACCGTCTCCGCGAGCCGCCCTAGAATTGCGGAAGGGGAAGAAATCCCATAGAAGTGGGCTGTTCGGTGGGCAGGTTGGAAAGGTGAAATAGTGACGATGAAGCTCTACGACTACCCGCAGTGCCCGTTTGGTCAAAAGGTACGTATCGTGTTGGCCGAGAAGGAGCTGTCCTACGAGTTCGTCAACGTGGATCTCCGTCGTGGCGAGCAGAAGCGGCCGGAATTCCTCAAGATGAACCCCTTCGGTAAGGTTCCGGTCCTCGTCGATGAAGAGGTCATCGTCTACGATTCCACGATCATCAACGAGTACCTCGAAGACGAATACCCGCATCCGCGGCTGCTGCCGGAAGATTCCCAAGGCCGCGCCCGGGCGCGTTCCCTCGAGGACTACGCCGATCTCGCCTTCATCTTGCCGGTCGGCGTATTGATGAACGAAGTGCGCAAAGTCGAGGCCGAGCGGGACGCGGAGCGCATGCGGCGCAGCCGCGAAGAGATCGAGCGCGCGCTGGCGCATCTAAATTCGCACCTCGGGGAGCAACAGTTCCTGGCGGGAGAGTTCTCCGTGGCCGACGCAGCTTTTGCCCCTCGGATGATGGTGCTGCGAGCGGTCGGGATCGAGCTGAAGCCTCAGTGGGAGCCGCTCAAGCGCTGGATCGAGAGGCTCGCAGAGCGGCCCACCGTTCAGAAGCTCGAAGGCCTCGAGGGCTGGCGGTAGCGTCCGGCTGAAACCTGCGGGCCAAGGGTGGCTCGCCTGCTGGTCCGCGCCCTGAGCGCGACGGGTGACCTAGGAGCGCGCGCCAGGGATCGCACCCGTTGGGTGCGATCAAAGGGGATGCAATATCCTACCGGGCTAGGAGTCTGCGCCACGGATAGGTTGCGAGCGAAAATCGCAAGCCACCGAGCGCAAGGAGCCGACCCCGACCGCGTATCTCCGCGATACGCCGAGGGGTCGGCGACGCAGTCGATCGCGGATGGATGGCGATTTGCAGCCGCAAGCTATCCGTCGCGCAGACTCCTAGCCCGCGCAGCTTGGGCAGAGCCCGTAGAAGTCCAGACGGTAGCCGCGGACCTGGTAGCCGGTCTGAGCGGCAACCTCGGCGACGGAGGGATCGAGCCGCTCGTCCATGACGTCGTCGATCCTGCCGCAGCGGGTGCAGACAACGTGCGGGTGCGCATTGGGCAAGTTGGCGTCATAGCGATTAGGCCCGTCGCGGAACTCGAGCTCGAGCACCTCGCCGGCGGCCTTCAATGTGTCAAGCGTCTTGTAGACAGTGGCGGGGCTCATCATCGGGTAGTCTTTGGACACTCGCCGGAAGAGCTGCTCCGCGCTGGGGTGCTCGCCACCCTCTACCAACGCACGCAGGACCGCGTAACGCTGCGGCGTCAGCCGATGCCCGCGCTCACGCAGCCGGTCGACGATTTGCTTCACTCGGCTGGCTGCCACGCTGGTTTGCGGAGAATGAGTCGTCACAAGTATTGACGTTCCCTACGCTCGGTTGTATGCCTGGGGATAGCGCATGCTTACAGAAAGTTAGTCTCCAGTATATAGCATCTGCGCGAGAGCCGATCGGCTGGCCTCTCGATATGGCCCCCGGGCGGCGCAAATCAAGCGATAATCCTCGCCATCCGCCATTAAAGGAAACAGTAAAAAAAGAGGAGAAGGACGACATGTCTAGCGAAAGCACGAATCCAGCAGTTGCCTCGCCGACCCCCAAGCGGACTCGGGCCAGGACGAATCGAGACTGGTGGGCGAGTCAGCTGGACCTATCGGTTCTCCGCCGGAGCTCGCCCCGGTCCGATCCGATGGGCGAGGACTTCAACTACGCAAAGGAGTTCAAGTCCCTCGACGTCGAAGCCCTGAAGCGGGACCTCATCAAGGTAATGACGACATCGCAGGACTGGTGGCCGGCCGACTTTGGGCACTACGGGCCGCTCTTCATCCGGATGACGTGGCACGCCGCGGGAACGTACCGAATCGCCGATGGCCGGGGCGGTGGCGGCAGCGGCATGCAGCGCTTTGCCCCCCTCGGCAGTTGGCCCGACAACGCAAACCTCGACAAAGCGCGCCGGTTGCTCTGGCCGATCAAGCAAAAGTACGGCCGGAAGATCTCCTGGGCCGATCTCCTGATCTTCGCCGGCAACTGTGCCTATGAATCGATGGGGTTCAAGACGTTCGGCTTCGGCTTCGGGCGACCCGACGCCTGGGAGCCCGAGGAGGTCGACTGGGGGGCCGAGGAAACCTGGCTCGGAGACGAGCGCCACGCCGGCGACGGAGAAATGCGGGGGCCTTTCGGCGCGGATCACATGGGCCTGATCTACGTGAATCCGGAGGGACCGGGCGGCAACCCGGACCCGGCCCTGGCGGCGAAGTACATTCGACAAACGTTCGCTCGCATGGCGATGAATGACGAGGAGACCGTTGCACTCATCGTCGGCGGTCACACGGTCGGCAAGGCCCATGGTGCTGCCCCCGCGCCCGAGTACGTCGGTCCGGAACCAGAGGGCGCCAGCCCGGAGGAGCAAGGCCTGGGCTGGAAGAACAGGTTTGGCAGCGGCAAGGGCGACGACACGGTCACCAGCGGGCTCGAGGGCGCATGGACCAACGAGCCGACGAAGTGGGACAACGGGTTCCTCGATAACCTGTACAAGTACGACTGGAAGCTGACGACGAGCCCCGGCGGTGCGAAGCAGTACGCTCCCAAGAATCCCGAAGCCCAGGGCACGGTGCCGGATGCTCACGATCCGTCGAAGCGGCACGCGCCCATGATGCTGACGACGGACCTGGCGCTCAGGGTGGATCCGATCTACGCGCCGATCTCGAAGCGCTTCCACGAGCATCCGGACCAGCTCGCCGACGCATTCGCCAAGGCGTGGTACAAGCTCCTTCACCGGGACATGGGTCCCATCTCGCGCTACCTCGGCCCGTGGGTTGCGAAGCCGCAGTTGTGGCAGGACCCCGTCCCTGCGGTCGATCATAAGTTGATCGGCGAAGCCGACATCGCTGCCCTCAAGGGCAAAATCCTCGCTTCGGGACTGTCCATCTCGCGGCTGGTCTCCACCGCCTGGGCGTCCGCCGCCAGCTTCCGCGGCACGGACAAGCGCGGCGGAGCCAACGGGGCGCGGATTCGCCTTGCGCCGCAAAAGGACTGGGAGGTCAACGAGCCCGCTGAACTGGCCAAGGCGCTGCAGACCCTCGAGAAGATCCAGCAGGACTTCAACCGCTCACAGTCCGGCGGAAAGAAGGTCTCGCTCGCTGACGTGATCGTCCTCGGCGGCTGCGCGGCCGTCGAGAAAGCGGCGAAGAACGCGGGGCACAACGTCACGGTCCCGTTCGCTCCCGGGCGCACGGACGCCTCGCAGGCGGAGACCGACGTGGAGTCGTCCGCCGTGCTCGAACCGACCGCCGACGGGTTCCGCAACTACGTTCGAGGCGGAGAGCTGCCGCCGGAGGTCCGACTGCTCGACCGGGCCAACCTGTTGACGCTGACCGCTCCCGAGATGACGGTCCTGGTCGGCGGCATGCGGGCCCTGAACGCCAACTTCGGGCAATCCAAACACGGCAGCTTCACCGACCGGCCCGAGGCATTGACCAACGACTTCTTCGTGAACCTGCTCGACTCGAGCGTGGAGTGGAAGGCAGGAGCGGCTAAGAACGTCTACGAGGGTCGCGATCGTGCCACGGGCAAGCTCAAGCGGACCGCTACCGCAGTCGACCTCGTCTTCGGTTCGAACTCCGAGCTCCGCGCCCTCGCGGAGGTCTACGCAAGCGACGACTCGAAGGAGAAGTTCGTGCGTGACTTTGTGGCTGCGTGGAACAAGGTGATGAATCTCGATCGCTTCGACCTCGTCGCTTAGGGCCTGGGCGTGCGGCCGCTCGCGGCCACGACCGGCGACTAGGTTCGCTACCAATACCGTTGCAGCAAGCGCGGGCAACCCCTCTGCGGTTCGCCCGCGCTTTGCTATTGACGGGGGGTGCGTACCGAGTCACCAGGCCACGAGCACGTCGTGATGGAGAGGCGCCGCGGCGGGCTTCAGGCGAAGCCGAAGGCTTAGAAGCCTTTGACCTTCGGCGCGTGGCTGAACAGGTGGGAGACGCCGTAGAACCCGACCAGCACGATCAGCGGAAGCAAGACGAGCGGCGCGCTGTCCGTCCACAAGTTGTGCGCGTTCAGCATCATGAACACCAACGGCACGGACATGTAGGTGTTGTGCTTCGAGCGGCCGCCCGCGAGTGCCACCATCGCGGGGTCGGGCGCCTGACCGTTCTTGATCGCGGTGATGATCTTTTGCTGGTTCGGCCAGATCCGGAACCACACGTTGAACGCCATGATGGTGCCGAACATGGAGCCGAGATGAATGGCGGCGGCGCGGTAGTTGAACCCGCCGATGATCTCACAAAGGAAGACGAACACTACAGAGGCGATCACGCCCGCCCAAAATTGCATCTGCCCGTCGGTAATCACCTTGGTGAGGTAATCGTAGAGGAACACCGTGGTGAATGTGACGAGGAGCATTATGATGGCGCCAGCATTCAATGCCACCAGAGCCCCGGCGTGGTAGAATACCATCAGCAGCAGGAGCACTCCCGTCACCCAGGTGAATGCCGCGCCCCAGCGAAACCAGTAGAGCGCACGCGGACGAAGCTCGGGAATGACCTTCTTCTTGGTTTCCGCGTCGAGGGTCGGCTCGAACTGCGAATTCACCCAGTTGAAGAAATAGAGGTGCCCGATCCAAATGATGCCGGCGACGACGTGGATCCAGCGGAAAAGCGATTCGAACAGGTTCATCACATCCATGGCCAGCCTCCTCTCGCGACAACCGGTCCGGTGAACCGCGACCTCCTGGAAGTAGTCGCAACGTTTTACTGGGTCAAGGGGCGCTTTCGCGGTTTCGATCACCAAGACGAGCCACCGCGCTGCTCCTACTCCCCGGGGCGTTCCTTGTGGTATGAATAGGGACTTTCGGAGTTCAAGGGTGCCGTTGCCGCGCAACATCCCGCTCTTCCCGCTGCCGAACGTCGTGCTCTTTCCGCAGGTGCTTTTGCCTTTGCACATCTTCGAGCCTCGATATCGCCTGATGGTCAAGGAGGTCGCGGAATCCGACGAGCTGATCGGGATGGTTCTCCTCCGCGGCAAAGAGGACGCCGCCAGTCAGGGGCGGGACATCTACTCCGTCGGCTGCGCGGGAAGGGTGATCCGCAAGGTCGAGCTCGCTGACGGACGCTCGAACATTCTTCTGCAGGGCGTGCGCGAGTTCTCGCCGCGCGACCAGTACTTCGACCGTCCCTATCGCATGGCGGCGGTCGATTGGCGTGCGCTCCCTGAACGAGATTTCCACCTCGATGAGGCCACCAAGGCCTCCCTCTTGCAGTGCATTCGGCGCTTCGCGGGCAAACAGCACGAGGGGGATTTGCGTATCCTCTCCGACCCCACGCTGAGCGACGAGATGCTCGTCAATCTCTTCGCGTTTGCGCTCGATTTTCCGGTTGCGGAGAAGCAGAGCCTGCTGGAGATCGACAGCGTCGCCAAGCGCGCCGCGCGGCTGATCGAGACGCTGGAGTTTCACAACCTCGAGCGCGAGTTCTTTCCTGGCGCGGAGGTGGCGAAGCTGCGGGTGCAGTAGCAGCCGGCTTCCCCTTCACGATCTTCGTCCCGAAGCCACTCCGCTTGACGCGTTTTCGACGGTCGATATAGTCCGCAGATGCCACAAGTTCATTTCGGGCGAGCAGAGCGATGAAGCGCGTCGAACAGATGACGTTTTGGGAGAGGCTCTACTTGCCGGAGATCTTCCGCGGGCTCGTCGTCACCGGTTACCGGTTCTGGCGAAACCTGTTTCTCAACGTCGCTCATCAACTCGGGCTGCTGAAAAGCCGACGTTCGATGGTGACCGTGCAATACCCGGAAGAGCGCAAGCGCTACGGCGACCACTATCGCGGCAGCCATCGTCTCACACTCAAGGAAGACGGATCGGTACGGTGCACCGCATGCTTCCTCTGCGCTACGGCGTGTCCGGCGAACTGCATCTACATCGAGGCGGCGGAGAGCCCTGATCCGAAGGTCGAAAAGTATCCCGCCCGGTACGAGATCGACACCCTGCGCTGCATTTATTGCGGCTACTGCGTGGAGGCTTGTCCCTGCGATGCGATCCGCATGGACACGTACGTTCATCCGCGCATTTGGGGCTATTCGCGGCTCGATTTCGTCGAAACCAAGGAAGTCCTGATGGAGCGGTCGCGGGTCATCGCGCAGCGCGGTCGGGACGCTCTCATGGAAGACATGCTGAAGAGCTACCGACCGTGAGGAATGGCTTCGGTTTTAGGGGTCCAGAAAAAGACGTCATGAATACTCTTCGGTCGCCCGAGGGGTTGAAGCCCGAAGCCTGACGCCGTGCTCCTCTACTATCTCGTACGATCCGGTCTCTGGCGCTCGCTCGACCTCGAAAAGCTCCGCTTCTTCTTCGGAATCACGCCTCGCCTGTATCTATCGCGCAACCGTCCACTGTGGCGGGGAATTCCCTGGGGCGCAGCGGTTGCTTCGCCGCGGCGCGCCCGCGAGATCTGCGCCTGGCTCGAGTACCGCGTCGAACTCTTCGACGGCAAGGCCGGCTGAAACGCCCGGGAGTGGGGACGTTGCGGCATTAACGGAATAAGTCAGCTGCGCATCTGGATCTCACCTAACGCAATCGACTTATTCCGTTAATGCCGCAACGTCCCCACTCCTCTCATTGATTCGGGGCGCTTCGTGCGTACAATGAGTCGGATCGGGGGTTTCCGATGACGAAGACTTACAAGGAAATCATGACGGAGGCGCGGAAGATCGTGCCCGAGCTGTCGCCTGCCGAGGTCAAAGAAAAGCTCGACCGCGGAGAAGCACCTGTGCTTCTCGACGTGCGCGAGAAGGAGGAGTATCGCGACGGCCACCTCACGGGTGCGTTCTCGCTTCCCGAGGGGCTTTCTCGAGATCCGCGTCGAGGACACGGTCCCGGATCACTCGACGCCGATCATCGCCTACTGCGCGGCGGGTACCCGCTCGCTGATCGCGGGCCGCACGTTGCGTGAGATGGGCTACCAAAACGTCGTCTCGATGTCAGGAGGCTTCACAGGCTGGAAGAACGCGGGCCTGCCCTTTGCGACTGATCGGCAGTTGAGCCAGGAGCAAGCGACGCGCTACAGCCGACACTTCCTGCTTCCCGAGGTCGGCGAGAAGGGTCAGGCGAAGCTTCTCGACGCGAAGGTGCTCTGCATCGGCGCAGGCGGGCTCGGCTCGCCGACGGCCTTCTACCTCGCCGCTGCCGGCGTGGGCACGATCGGCATCGTCGACCACGACGTGGTGGATCTTTCGAACCTGCAGCGGCAGATCCTCCACACCAACGATCGCATCGGCCTGCCCAAGGTCGAGTCCGCGGAGGTGACGCTACGGGCGCTCAATCCCGATGTGAGGGTCGTAAAGTTCCACGAGCGTCTATCGTCCGAGAACGTGCGGCGAATCTTCGAGGGCTTCGACATCATCGTCAACGGCTGCGACAACTTCCCCACGCGCTATCTGGTCAACGACGCCTGCGTGTTCATGAAGAAGCCGCTCGTCGACGGCTCGATCTTCCAGTTCGAGGGACAGGCAACCGTCTTCTATCCGCCGGCAGGGCCCGTGCTACCGCTGCCTCTTCCCCGAGCCGCCGCCTCCGGGAGCAGCTCCGTCGTGCGCCGAAGCCGGCGTGCTCGGCGTGCTGCCCGGCCTGATCGGCTGCGTGCAGGCGCTCGAGGCGATCAAGCTGATCCTCGGCGCCGGCAAGCCGCTCATCGGCCGCATGATTCACTTCGACACGATGTCGATGGACGTGCGAGTTTTGAAGCTTCGCCGTGACCCCAACTGCGTCGTGTGCGGAGATCATCCGACCGTGACCGATCTCATCGACTACGAAGGCTTCTGCAGCGGCGTGCCGTCGGCGCACGCAAAGAGCAACGGCTCTGGCGAAGCGCCGCACGTGGGAGCGCGCGAAGCAGCGCACGCTTGACTGCTCGGGGGGGCAGGGAAGCTTCGTTTCGCTCCCTGCTTGGGTTCTGGTAAGCCTCCCGCGGAGTTTGATAGAAGGTCGTGGTGCTGGGCGTGGCCCCGCCCGAGGTGATCCGAGATGAAACAGATCGTCGTCCATCAGGAAAAGTGCACGGCCTGCCGCGAGTGCGAGATGGCGTGCTCATTCGAGCACGAACAGGCGTTCGTTCCCGCGCTTTCTCGAATCCGTGTCCAGGACTTCTACGACGAGCAGTTCTACCTACCGATGGTCTGCGTGCACTGCGCCGATGCGCCGTGCGCCACGGTCTGCCCGACGGTGGCAATCACGCGCGAAACGAGCGGTCAGGTCAAGGTTCACGACGACCGCTGCATCGGTTGCAAGATGTGCCTGCTCGCTTGTCCGTTCGGGGTGATGGGCTTCACGCCGAGCACGGGCGTGGCGCACAACTGCGACTTCTGTGACGGCGACCCGCAGTGCGTGAAGTTCTGCGTGCCGCAGGCCCTCACCTACGAAGAGGTCGACACCAACGCGACGGCACGGCAGAAGTTCGCGGCGGCGATCGCTCATGGCGCGATGCTTGGAGCATCGGCGCAGTAGACGAGGCGAGCAGGCGCCATGCGGGGCAAGTACGTCCTGATCGGCAACAGCGCAGCGTCGCTCGCCGCGATCGACTGGATCCGCAAGCACGACCGCGACGGGTCGATCCTCTTGCTCAACCGCGAGAAGGGCGTGGCCTACTCTCGCGTCGCGCTTCCCTACTATGTGTCGGGCCAGCGCACGCTCGAGAGCCTGATGATCCGGCAGAAACCCGACTATGGCCGTCTCGGCGTCACGCTCGTCGAAGAAGCGAACGTCACGGCGATAGACCCCTGGATGCACTGGGTGGAGCTCTCCGACGGCCGAACGGTCGAATACGAGAAGCTGTTGATCGGCACCGGGTCGGAGACGATCGTGCCGCCGATCGCGGGTTTGAACGACGTTCCGCATCACTACCTCTGGACGTTAGAGGATTCGATCGCCCTGAAGAAGGCGAGCGAAAATGCCAAGCGAGCCCTGGTGATCGGCGGCGGATTCATCGGCATGCTCGCCGCCGAGGCGCTGCGCAAGCTCAAGATGAAATTGGCGGTCGTGGAAATGGCCGAGCAGCTGATGCCTCAGCTTCTCGATGCGGAAGGAGGAAAGATCTTCGCGCGCGCCGTCACCGGCTCCGGCGTCGATCTTCGGCTCGGCAGCCAGGTGGCTTCCGTCGCGAAGAAGGGTGCGGCGATCGCCGTCACACTGAAGAACGGTACCATGATCGAGACCGACCTCCTGGTGGTGGCCGCGGGCGTGCGGCCGAGCCTCGCGTGCGTCAAGAACGGTGCGGTCGCGACGAACGAGGGTATCGTGGTCGACGCGGCGCTCCGAACCACCGCGGCCGACGTCTATGCGGCGGGTGACGTCGCCGAGGTGCGCGACTTCGTGAGCGGCGAGCCGGCCGTCCACGCGATCTGGCCTACGGCCGTCGACGAGGGGCGCGTAGCGGGGGCGAACATGGCCGGTCGCGTCGTCGCCTATCCGGGAAGCCTCGGCATGAATGTCGTCGAGCTGTTCGACATCACGCTCGCCGAGCTTGGCCGCTTTCGCGAGCGGGCGGGCGATTCGGTCGAGGTCTCCGGCTCGCACCAGAGCTCCTACTACCGCAAGGTGGTGCTCGATTCCAAAGGGGTCGTAGTGGGAGCGATGTTCCTCGGCGACGAGAACGGTGTTGCCGAAATGGGGGTGCTCCACCACGCGATCAAGCGGCGCGAGCCCTGGAAGCAGTTCGTCGCACACGGCCAACGTCCAGCCGCCTCGTACGCCGCGATGTTCGCGCGGGTGCCGGCGGCGCTGCCGAAGGCGGCAAAGCGGAAATGACGGTTCGCGTGACGCTGCACGCGATTCTCCGCAAGTTTCTGCCGGCCGATGCCGTCGACCACACCACCGTGCTCGAGCTGCCCGATGGAGCCACGGTCGCCGATGCGATCGCGCGGCTCGGGATCCCTCCCAAGCACGCGAGCATGCTGGTCTCGGGCGACGAATACCTGAAGCCCGAGACGCCGCTTCGTGAGGGACAGCAGGTGAATATCTTCCCCCCGATCGCGGGGGGTTAGATCCCGATCGGAAATCTCGTCCCCCCCGGACAATTTCGCTCAAAGGTTGACGGCTTCAGGTTCCGGCAGAAGGCTTCGAACTCGAAGCCATCTTCGTAAACGTCGCGTAGTACAGCCGGCGGTCCTGTTCCTGGTACTTGCGCTCGAAATTCGTGAGCGGCCGCCCGAGTGGCGTCGGCTCGCTCGCTCTCACGACCGCGAACGGCACGCGGGAGAGCGCTCCGATCATCGCTTCGAAGCGGTCGCGCACGTCGGTCGCGAGATACAGCGCGCCGCCGGTCGCGAGCGTGCGCCACACCTCGACGGCGAAGTCGCTCTGCACGAGCCGACGCTTGTGGTGGCGTCGCTTCCACCACGGATCTGGAAAATAGAGATGGTACGCCTGCACACTGCCTTCTCGCACGAAATGGGAGACGACCAAGGAAGCATCGGCACAGAGCACCCGCACGTTAGCCTGCGGCGTGCGCGCCAGCCGCTCGCCGATCCATCGCGCCCACCTCGGCTGATTCTCGATCCCGAGCAAGTTCGTTTCGGGATGCTGACGTGCGTAGGCGAGCAAGAATCCGCCCTTCCCGGACCCGATTTCGATCTCGACGGGCCGGCCGTTCGCGAAGATCTCGCTCCACTCGACCTGCGGCTCGGACGCGAACACCACGAACGCGGCTTGCTATCACGCGCTCGCAAAAAATTCTTGCAATCGATGTGGAGCTGCGCTACGACCCCGCGCTCGAGCGTCGACTCGTCTCTCGAGATACGCAGAAATGCCGGTGGAGCGAATTCAACCACGACCCCGAAGCAGGGGTCCGAGGGGGATTTGCCGCCTGATCTGTGGACGTCGATGTGGATCGAGCGCGCAACCCGGTAGAAACGCTTGGCGCGGATGCGTTATCCCCACGTGTGGATAATCGCAGAAGGGGGAGGAAGCGGTGCCGCATGCTGTTTGGCAGGAGAGCCTAAGCCGGTTGAAGGGGAAACTGTCGGCGACGGAGCTCGGGTGTTGGGTGCAGGCGATTCATCCCGTGGCGATCCGCGACCGCCGGCTCTACGGCGAGGTGCCGAGCGTGATGCACCTCGAGCAGATTCGCAATCGTCTTCAGCGCGACATCGCCGCAGTGCTGGAGGAGCTGCTCGGGCCCGGGGCGGAGCTCGTCCTCTCCGTCAACCGGCTGCGCATGCAGCCGGTCGTCGAGCCGAGGGTTGCTGCAGACGGGTCAACGCGCAGCTACAGCTTCGAGAGCTTCGTCGTCGGCGAGAGCAATTCGCTCGCCCATGCGAGCGCTCGGGAAGTCGTCGATCGCCTCGGCGTCACCTACAACCCGCTCTTCCTCTACGGTGGCGTCGGGCTCGGCAAGACGCATCTTGCCAACGCGGTTGCGCAGTCCCTCGGTAAGCGCCCGCGCCTTCGCATCGCGCTGCTCTCCGCGGAGGCCTTCGCGAACGACTTGATTCGCGCGCTTTTCGGCGGTGCGATCGACGCGTTTCGCGCTCGCGTTCGCCAGCTCGACGTCCTGATCGTCGACGACGTGCAGTTCCTCGCGGGCAAGGAGCGCATGCAGGAGGAATTCTTCCACACCTTCAACGCGCTGCACGCCGCGGGAAAGCAGATCGTTCTCGCCAGCGATCAGGCGCCGCGGTTGATCTCGGATCTCGAAGAGCGGCTGCAAAGCCGCTTCGAATCCGGCCTGATCGCGGAGATCCGCGTGCCGGATGCGGTGCTTCGTCTCGCGATCCTCGCCTCCAAGGCGAAGGAAGTGGGCTTCGACCTGCCGCTCGAGGTGGCGCAGTGGGTGGCGAGCAAGATCGTGTCGAGCGTGCGCGAGCTCGAAGGAGCGCTCCACCGGCTGATCGCGGCGTGCCGGTGTAGCCGCCGCTCTCTCGATGTCGGGTTCGCCAAGGAGATCTTGCGCCCGATCTTGCGGAACCCTCCGGCGCGCACCATCGATCAAGTGCAGCAGCTGGTCGCAGAGCGCTTCCATCTGAAGCAAGAGGATCTCGTCCATCGGGGCCGCGCGAGCCGCCTTCGTCTTCCTCGGCAGGTGGCGATGTATCTCTCGCGCAAGGGGACCCAGGCGACCTACGCAGAGATCGCCTCCGGGTTCGGCGGTCGTGACCACTCGACGATCTTGCACGCGGTCAGGTGCGTCGAAGCGCGACGCCACGAAGAGCCCGACTTCGCGGCACTCGTGGATGAGCTCGCCGACAAGCTCGCGGTCGGGTGAAGAGCGTCAGGCCGTCACCCGAGGCCTATATCTTGTTCCTCTCGATCAGTTGCCGCGCGATGATCGTCCGCTGGATCTCGTTGGTACCTTCGCCGATCAGCATGAGCGGTGCATCGCGGTAGTAGCGCTCGACGGGAAACTCCGAGATGTAGCCGTAGCCGCCGAAGATGCGCATCGCCTCGAGGCTGACTTCCTGGCAGGTCTCCGAGGCGAAAAGCTTGGCCATCCCGGCCTCGAGATCGCAGCGCTCGCCCCGGTCCTTCTTGGCAGCCGCGGAGTATGTCAACAGTGCGGCGGCCTCGACCTTGGTGGCCATGTCGGCGAGCTTGAGCTGCACTGCCTGGTGCTCGCAGATTCGTTTTCCGAACGTGTGGCGTTGTTGACTGTAGCGAATCGCCGCGGCGAGCGCCGCGCGAGATACTCCGACGGCGCGCGCGGCGATGTTGACACGTCCGACCTCGAGGCCGGCGAGCACTTGCTTGAAGCCCTGGCCCTCTTCGCTGCCGATCAGGTTCTCGGCCGGCACGGAGCAATCCTCGAAGACGATTTCGCAGGTCTCGATACCCTTGTACCCGAGCTTGTCGAGCTTCCGCGTGACCGTGACGCCGGGACCCTTTTCGATGATCAGTAAGCTGATGCCCTTGTAGGCGGGGTCCGCGTCGGGATCGGTCTTGACCGCGGTATTGAGCAGCGTGGCAGTCTCCGCATTCGTGATGAACATCTTCGAGCCGTTCACTACGTAGTGGTCACCCTTGCGCACGGCGGTCGCGCGGATGCTCTGGACGTCGCTGCCGGCGTGGGGCTCGGTCAGGCACAGCGCAGCACGATGCTCGCCGCGCGCCATCGGCGGCAGATAGCGCTGTTTCTGTGCTTCGGTGCCGAAGGTCTTGAGGGCGAAGGCGAGCATCATGTGCGTGTTCAGCACGCCCGAGAGGCTCATCCAGCCGCGCGCCAGCTCCTCGACGATCATTGCATAGGTCGTGACGTCGAGGCCCATACCGCCGTACTCGGGAGGGATGGTCGCGCCGAACAAGCCGAGCTCCTTCATGCGCTCCACGAGGGGCGTCGGATAGGCGTCGGCGTGCTCGAACGACGACGCGGTCGGCATCACTTCGCGGTCGACGAATCGGCGCACGGTCTCGAGAATCTGTTCCTGTTCAGGCGTGCGGGAAAGCACGACGGGGCCCTTGCGTCGAATACGCCCGTTTCTCACGTTCCTTCGGCGCAGACAATACGTGCGGTGCGAAAATGCTCGTGGAGGGCGATTTCATTTTGACGGCAGGCCACCCCTCACGTTAGGATGCCCCCGACAGCATGGGTCGGTGGAGAGCCTCGGTTGCGGTTTGCCTCGGCGTCGTCCTGCTCGCGCTCGTCGCGCGGGTCTCGGCAGGATCCTTTCGCATCGTCGTTTGGAAGCAGCGGCACCTGCTCGAGGTGCTGAACGCCGAAAGGGTGATCCGCCGCTACCCAATCTCGCTGGGGATCTCCCCGGTTGGACGGAAGGAAACCCGAGGGGACGGAAAGACGCCCGTCGGCCAGTACATCGTCTACGAGAAGCGGCCGAGCGATCGCTTCCACTGGTTCCTCGCGCTCAACTATCCTGCCAGCGGCGACGCAGATCGCGCGTTTGAAGCGGGGCGGATCTCGGCGGACACCTGGGCGGACATTTGGATCGCGGACAGGACCGGTCAGGTGCCACCCTGGGACACGCCGCTCGGCGCCTTCGTGGGCATTCACGGGACGGGCGGCGGTGGCCGCAAGGCGAGGCTTCGACTGGCTTCCGACTGGACCGACGGCTGCGTCGCGGTCAGTGACCACGACATCGAAGAGCTCTACGCGCTCATCCCGGTGGGAACCGCCGTCGAGATTCGCGAGTAGTCTCACCCACGGCGGGCTCGGTCGATCGTCCGCGTCGGGCTAGCTCGGTAAGATGTCTCATTGCCTTTGATCGCGCCCAACGGGAGCGATCCGTCACGCACGCTCCCAGGGCGGATTCCGAAAACGGGAGCGATACCGTGTCGCACACTCCTAGCGAAAGAGGTCCTTGGAGCGCTCGCGTAGAAGCTCTGCGGAGCGACCTTCGCCGCGTTGGTAGCGATAGCCGCGCACGAGCACGGCTGGGATTCCGCCGTCCTTGTCCATGAGCAATCCGGCCGCGGCGGCGAGTTCGTCGGCCACTGCTACGACGGTGTGATGAAGCTCTCGCCCGCTGAGGTCGCGCCTGCCGCGAAAATCCAACAACGGAAAGAAGCCCGCGATGCCGATCGCGACCTCGACCAAGCCTTCTCGCCAGGGGCGGCCGAATGTGTCGGTGATGAGCACCGGGAGGTCGAGGGACTCGCGGTCACGCAATCCCTCATGGAGCCCCTGTGCCGACGTGTCGGGATCCTCGGGGAGCAGGATCAGGGTCGATTCGTCGAGGCTGTTCGACTCGTCCACACCGGCGTTCGCGCAAACGAGGCCCTGGCGAGTTTCGACGATCAGATGCTTCTGGTCCATGCGTACGATCCGTCGGGTCTCACCGAGGATCACCTCGACGATGCGTGCGTCCTTTTCGATCTCGCGGCCGATCCGCTCGGCGACCGCCGATGCATGAACCTCGGCGAGGTCCACGACACGGCCTTCGGATTTCGAGACCACCTTCTGACAGACGACGAGCAGATCCCCCGCCGCTACGCCGGAGCGACGGGCGGCAGCCGCTAGCAGCGCAACGAGGTCGTCGCCGGGCCGGATCGTGGGTATCCCTTCAAGCGGTATCAGCTGGATCGACATCCTCAGCTCGCGCCCTTGCGCAGCCGGCGCCCGAGCTCGAGCGCTTTGCGAGCGATCATCACGCTTCTCGCCATCGTATCCATCCGGATGTCCGCCGCAACCACGGCGATGCCCTCGCGTTCAAGCTCCGCACGCTGCCCGGCGTCCGCAGAGTCGATCACCATCCCGTCGACAAGTCCACGGTAGACGGCCGCAATGCTGACCGGCGACACGGGATAGCCGGCGGCGCGGAGCATGCCGCCGAGCGGGCCACGAACCGCCCGCCCGGCGGCGACCGGGCTGACGGCCACGAGCGGGGCTTGCCGTTTACGCAGGGCACGCTCGACTCCCGCCAAGCGGAGAATCGGCCGGATGCTCGTGAACGGGTTGCTCGGTGGCAACATCAGAAGATCGGCACCGCGGATCGCCTCGAGCACGCCTGGCGCGGGGAGCGCCGCGCGCAGGCCACGGTACGAGAGACGAGCGACCGCATCATGCGCCCGGCGGCGAACGAAGTACTCCTGGAACGGTAGCCGGAGCCCCTTGCGAGTATGAACGATCGTCCGCACGGGGTCGTCGGACATCGGCAGCACCTGCACATGAACACCGAAGGCGCGCGCGATCGCCGTGGTCACCACGTGAAGTGAGCGGCCGGAGGCGAGCGCGTGGGTTCGGTAAATGTGCGTCGCGAGATCGCGATCGCCGAGGGCGAACCAAACGCGCCCGTAGAAACGTCGGAGCGCAGAGAGCGTGTGGTGCGAGTCGCCCGCGATCCCCCAACCGCGATCTCGGGGCGCGCTTGCGGCGAGGTTGTAGACGGTCGTGTCGAGATCTGGCGAGACGTGCAATCCGTAGAATTCCTCGTCGTCCGCGGTATTGACGATCACCGAGAGCCGGCGTGCAGGGATGATCCGCGCGACGCCGCGAAGCAGCCGCGCCGCGCCGACCCCGCCGGCGAGGGCGGTCACGCGCTCGGACACGGACTCCTAGTTCTCGCCTGCAGCCCGGCGAAATGCGGGATGCTCGAACCGAAACGCCGATGACTCGGTCAGCCGCCGGTACGAGCCGAACACGGCGTCGGGGTCGGTGATGCGGTCGAGCGCGGTCTCGACGTCGTCCGGGCCGTCGAAGCATTGGCGGATCGAGTAGAGCGTGGACCGCTCCGCCGGGATCCGCCCCGACTCGCGGATGAGCGTTCGCAATCGCCGGGGCGATTGCAGCTGGCCGAAGCTCGCTCCGGCCGAAGTCGAGATGCTCTCGTTGATGAGGGTTCCGCCCACGTCGTTGCACCCCGCGCCCAAGAGGTACGCGGAGAAACGCGGACCCTCTTTGACCCACGAGGTCTGCACGTTGCGGAAGCTCGGGCCGAGCATGATGCGGGCGAGCGCGTGCATGGCGACGACTTCCGAGGCATCCGCGCCGCGCCGCGCCTCGGGCACCAGGTGTCGGAACGTCATCGGCGCTTCCTGATGGATGAACGAAAGCGGCACGAACTCGGTGAAGCCGTGTGTCTGGTGCTGGATGTCGCGTAGCAAAGATAGGTGCTCCACCCATTGCTCCGCTCGATCGACGTGGCCGTACATGATCGTGGAGGTGGTGCGGATGCCGAGTTCGTGAGCCGAGGTGATCACCTCGATCCATTGGTCGCGGGTGATCCGGCCGGGCGCGATGCGGTCGCGTACTTCTTGCACGAGGATCTCGGCCGAGGTGCCGGGAAGCGTATCGAGGCCCGCCTCCTTCAGCGCCTTTAGGTAGGACGGGATCGAGACGCCCGCGCGGACAGATCCGTAGAGCACCTCTTCCGGCGAGAAGGCGTGAATATGGATGTCCGGCAACTCGCGCTTGATGGCCTTGCAAAGCTCGACGTAGAGCCACCCATCCATCTTCGGCGGCAGGCCGGCCTGGATGCAGACCTCGGTCGCTCCGTAGTCCCACGCCTCGCGTGCGCGGCGCACGACTTCCGAGACCGGCAACAAGTAACCTTGCTCGGCGCGATGGTCACGGCTGAATGCGCAGAAGGTGCAGTGCTTGATGCAGACGTTCGTGAAGTTGATGTTGCGGTTGACGACGTATGTGACGACGTCGCCGACCTGCCGCCGCCGCAGCTCGTCGGCGACCCGCGCGACGACTCCGAGGGCGAAGCCGTGCGCGGCGGCAACCTGGAGCGCATCCTCCCCGCCGATCTCGCCGCCCTCGAGGGCGCGGCTCAGCGCGACGCGCAGCGGCCGATCGATGGCCGCGAGCAGCCGGTTCAGCTCGGTCTCTGGCATGCGGCAGCCTCCGAGGAGGACGAATTGCGTCCGGCAGCGGCTTCGAGGAGCTCACCCCTGATCCGCCGCTGGTCGGCGATCACGCCGGAGCGCAGCCTCGGATCGAGAAAACCCTCGCGCTCGACGAATTCAGGATACACCGCGAGGCGCGGGAGCAGCGTGAAGCCTTCCTCAGCGCACGTCGTCGCCAGCCTCGCAACGTGCGGCCACGGCGCCTCGGGATTCACGTAGTCCGCGGTGAGCGGCGAGATGCCGCCCCAGTCATTGATCCCCGCGCGCAACAGCAAGCGGTGGGCCGTGGGATTGAGATTGGGAGGCGCCTGAAGGTTCATCTCACCTCCGAGCACGAGGCGCGCCGTTGCGACCGTACGCGCGACTTCCAGATCGTCGGGTTCGGGAGCGTCGCGCATGGGAATCTCGGGCTTTCGCCGGAAGTTCTGGACGATGACCTCCTGGATGTGCCCGTAGCGATCATCGACGTCGCGAATCGCGAGCAAGCTGTCGGCCCGCTCCTCGAGCGTTTCGCCGATTCCAATGAGAATCCCGGTGGTGAACGGGATGCGCAGCGCGCCGGCGTCGGAGATCGTGCGCAATCGAACGGCTGGATCCTTGTCGGGCGCCGCGTGATGCGGTCCGCCGCGCGCCCGCAGGCGAGGGCTGACGTTCTCCAGCATCAGTCCCATGCTGACGTTGACCGGCTTCAGCAGCTCCAGCTCCTCTGCGCTCATCACTCCCGCGTTGGTGTGCGGCCAAAGGTTCTCGTCGAGCGCGATTTCGCAGGCGCGATAGACGTACTCGATGGTCGACGCGTGGCCGAGCAGAGAGAGCAGTGCGCGGTATTGCCGAAACGCCGTCTCCGGACGGTCGCCGAGACACATGAGCGCCTCGCGGCAGCCGAGCGTCGCGCCGCGCCGACTCCAGTCACGCACTTCCTCCTCCGTCATCGTCCAGGCGCCGTCATCCCACGGGTCTTTGCGGAACGTACAGTAGCGGCACCGGTCGCGGCAGAGGTTGGTGATCGGTAGGAAGACCTTCGGGGAGAACGTGACCACGCGGCCCTTCGCACGGTCGCGGAGCGCGGCCGCGTGGTCGCAGATTGGCTCGATCTCGCGGTCGTCACCGGCGAGTAGGCGAAGCGCATCGAGCCGATCGAGCCGTTCCCCGCGCCGACTGCGCGCGAGAACCTCCGAGAGCGTCGGAACAGATCGCGCAGAACCGTAGAGATGGGAGCCGCTCTCCATCGCCGTGCCATACGGCAGGGGTCTGGCCCAGTCAAGCTGGCAACGCGGGCATATTTCGGCGACTTGCTACGATCTTTGCCGCCGGCACGTGAGCGGAAGGGCCGCTCGAGCCGTGAACGGTGCCGCTACGGCGTATCGATACGATAGTGGCGTGTGAGGCGCAGGATCGGGATCTCGCGGCGCAGATCGCCGTCGATGACGTCGACGAGCCGCTCCGACTCGCCGCTGGGAAACGCACGCGCCACCTCGATTTGGAGGGCTCGGGCTACCGCGTCGGGAAGGCAGGCCAGCTGCACGTTCGGATCGTCGCGCGATTCAGCGAGCGGCTCGACGCTACGGAAAGGAGCGGTGGAGACGAGGCGGCGACACTCGTCGACCAGCGCTTCGATCTTTCGCAGCGGAGCGGCGTGAGGGTAAAGCGCTTCGTCGATCACCTGATGCAGAGCCTCGGCGTCGACCTCGATGAATTCGCGTTCGACCACCATGCGGCCCGCCAGGATCGAATACCGCCGCGGCGTCTCCACATCGCTGCGGCCGAACGTCACGATGAACTCGCTCCGGCCGTCGCTGACCTCCCAGGCCACCCGGCACATGGGATCCCAGCGAGGGCGAGAGATCACTTCCGCGTCACTCGAGCGGTCGAGTCGTCGCAATCCATGATCACGATGCGCGGCGAGGAACTCCTCCAAATCATCCGCGGAAACCGACGTGCCGTCGACGAGGTAGATCGGCGCGCGGTCGCTTCCCGTGACGCGGTGCACGGCCCGGCAATCCGGGCAGAACAGGAACCCGCCGTCGAAAAGCCCGCCCCGGACGGCTGCTTGACGCAGCTCCACCGAGTCGGGATCAGCCATGTTCCTTGTGAGGCTCGAAGAGATCGAACGTCTGATCGTCTTCCGTATCGCTCGAACGGAAGTGCTCCTGAACCGCTTGCACGTTGCTGCGGATGCAATCGAGCGCTGCGCGGTCCGGATTCGAGAGCACGTCGCGGCGGCTGCGCTCGAGCCAGTCCGCAGCTTCCAGAACGGCATCGAGCCGGGCGATTAGCCTCTCGGTGTTGTGCGCCGTCGCGCGGCGCCGGTCCTCGACGGCGCTCTCCACTACGTTCAGGATCTTCTTCGAGTCGAACGGTTTTGCGATGTAGTCGAACGCGCGAAGCTTCAGCGCCTTGACCGCGCTCTCGTAGGAGCCGTAGCCGGTGATGATGATGACCGGCAGATCCGGATCGAGGCCGCGGATCAGTGACAGCGTGTTCTGACCGGCCAAGCCGGGCATCTTGAGATCCAAGGTGATGGCGTCAACCGGCTCGCTCTTGAGGATCTCGAGCGCCTCTTCGCCGCTTTGAGCGGTCAAAACCCGAAACTCGCGCTGCAGGATCAGCTGGAGCGCGAGGCGCGGTCCCCGCTCGTCGTCCACGACCAGCACGGTGGACGGTTGTGTCGTCTCCGGGGTCGAAGTCTCCATGTCTCCTGGAGGCAGCAGGTTCCGTGCCACCGAGAGTGCGAGAGAATTCAGCGGAAATTCCCGGCTATTGCGGCTTGAATGTGCGATTTTGTCCAAGCCGATGCCCGGCAAAATCGTGCCGCGACCGATATTTTGGAAGCTTCGCGGGGGTTTGGTCTGGAATCTAGGACGGGCTAGGGGGGATCAGGACTCGCCGGTTGAGATTCCCAGCTTGTCGATCTTGTATTTCAGAATGCGTCGGGTCGTACCGAGCAACTCCGCGGCGCGAGTCTGATTGTGATTGGCGCTCTCGAGGCTGCGTAGGATCAGCACGCGCTCGAAGATGTCGGTGGCCTCGCCGAGGCTGCGGCGCCCCGAGCAAACTTCCGCGACCAGCGTGCCGAGCGGGCCCTCGGCCACGGGTGCACGCAGGCGGTCGCTCAGATCGCCGATATCGAGCTCCGTACGATCTCCCGAGAGAATCACGGCCCGCTCGATGGCGTTTTCGAGCTCTCGCACGTTCCCGGGCCAGCTGTAGCTCATTACCCGATCCATGGCTTCGCGCGTCAAGTGTTTGACCGGGGCACCCACGGCACGCGCCTTCGTCTCGAGGAAGTGATTGACCAGGAACGGGATGTCTTCGCTGCGTTCGCGCAAGTTCGGCAGGTGGATAGAGATGACGTTCAACCGGTAGAACAGGTCCGCGCGAAACTTCCCCTCGTGGATTGCGCGCTCGAGATTGCGGTTGGTGGCCGCGAGGACGCGCACGTTGACCTGCAGTGGTGTGGTCCCGCCCACCCGAGTGAAGCGCTCTTCTTCGAGCACCCGCAAGAGCTTCGCTTGCAGGTTGATCGACATCTCGCCGATCTCGTCGAGGAAAATGGTGCCGCGGTGGGCCTGCTCGAAGAGCC
Source organism: uncultured delta proteobacterium (assembly GCA_963712515.1). GTDB lineage: Bacteria > Desulfobacterota > Binatia > JACPRU01 > JACPRU01 > CAVQIG01. Next base: position 129,292 of record CAVQIG010000009.1, on the reverse strand, counting down.
CGATCTTGCGGGCATGGGCGTCGGTGAACGCGCCGCGCTCATGCCCGAAGAGCTCGGTCTCGAGTAGGCTCTCCGGTATCGCCGCACAGTTGAGCACCACCCAGGGCTCGTCGATCCGCGGGCTTTCGGAGTGCAACGCGCGAGCGACCAGCTCTTTGCCCGTGCCGCTCTCACCGGTGATCAGCACCGTGGTTTTGAGCGGCGCGACCGTGCGGATCGTGCGGATCACGCTCTGAATCTGCGGCGAGCAACCGACGATCAAACGGAGGGCTCCCTGCGACCGGAGCTCGTGGCGCAACCGTTTGACCTCGGCCTCGAGCTCCGCCGTGCGCGTCGCACGCTCGACGATCAACCTGAGCTCGTCGACGTCGAAGGGCTTCTGGAGGTAGTCGAAGGCGCCGAGCTTCATCGCCGCCACCGCAGTCTTGACTGTTTTCGTCGCGGTCAAGATCACGACCGGCAGCCCCGGGTCGCTGGCACGGACGCGCTCGAGGAGCTCCATCCCGTCCATCCCAGGCATGATGATGTCGAGCAGCACGAGATGCGGCCGCTCGCGCTGGATCGCGTCGAGCGCGGCGTCCCCGGAGGCCACCGTGCTCACGTCGTAGTCCCCGCTGAGCAGGATACGAACCGATTCTCGCACCCCGAGCTCATCGTCGACGGCCAAGACCCGCTTGCGATTATCGACCATCCGCCCCTCGTTCTGCGCTCGGGAAGCTCACGCGAACTTGCAGCTCGCTTTGCTCGCGCACGATCCGGCTCGAGCCTCCATTTCGTCGAATGAGGGCGTCCGCCATCATGAGATCGAGCGACCAGGGGACGTTCGCGTTGCCTTCATGGTCGAGAGTGCTCTGCAGCTTCTGCTGCATACCGCCAGCCGCGCTCGAGTGGAACACCAGCTCGCCTTCCGGGGATAGATCGACCCGTATGAAGGCGTCCATCGGGATCTCCCGGCAGAGCCCGCGGACGAGCGACTTGAGCGCAAACATGAGCTGATCCTCGTCGAAGCGGACCATTTGCTTCGACGAGAGTCCGTTCGTTTTCACGCGCTCGCGAACGCGACCCTCGGCGGAGTCGACCGCGCGCGCGAGCGTCTGCGTCAACGACAAGGTCTGAAAGCGCGGCTCTGCATAGCGCGAGAAGCGCAGCAGCTCCTCGAGAAAGCCGTCCATGCGGTCGACGGCCTCGCGCGTCAAGCCGACGAACTTCTCACGCAGGCCAGGATCGTTCAACAGCTGCTCGAGGTTCTCGGCGAAGGTCTTGATCGTGACCATGGGATTCTTCAGCTCGTGAGCGAGCTCGGCGATCACCATCTCGAGCTCGCGAATCGCAGGGCCGACCGGCTTCGCGGATTTGGAAGATGCCGTCGCCACGGCTCGAGTCGGTTCGACAGCGGTTGGACGCGACCCGGCAGAGCTCCGCGAGAATCGTGCCGCCTCGAAGTCGGTGATGCGTCCACCTTCCGCCGCGAGCAGGCCGCGCGTGATCACCGCGGCGAGCTCGTCGAGGTTGCCGGGCCAATCGCGCTCGCTGAGCGCTCGCACCGCAGCATCATCGATCGTCGGCTCGGGGAGCCGGAGCTCCTCGGAAATGTGGTCGGCGAGCACCAAGGCGATCGCCGGAATCTCGCTCTGGCGGATCGACAGCGGCGGCAGGGGAATCGTCAGCGGCGACAAGCGATGGCGCAGCGCCGGAAGAAGATCGCCTAGGCGAAATCCTTCGTCGGACTGCGCGAGCAGACGGATCGGGATCGGGCGGGAGCCCCACCGGGTTCCCTCGTCGCTCCATCGCAGAATCCGTTCTTGTACGGCGAGCGGCTGACGCTCGATGCGCTCGACATAGAGGCTCATCGCCTCGATCAGCCGCTCCGACTCTAGAGCGCTGCGGATCCGCTCCTCGAGCTCGCTGGCGGCGCTCATCACCTGGCGCGCCGAGACGAAGCCGATGGGATCGCCGTTTTCGTGCAGCGCGCGTGAAACTTCGTAGGCCCCGGCACCGGGCCCGCCGATCATCCAAACCGGATGGTGCCAGCGGCGCGCCCGCGAGACCCCCGCGACCGCTTCGGGTACCAAGAACGGCGCCTGTAGGGCGTAGGGTAGAGAGCCCGTCTCACCGGCGGTGCGGCGATTCGAATACAGCGAAGGCTCCTCAACCCCCGAGTCGCCGACCCGAAAGACTGCTCATCCGCTCGCCCCGGACCGCCGACCCTTGTCGATGGTTCTTATGGCTATTCCGTTGAGTATCGCGACGGGTTACGCCCGACGGCGCCCTTCGCCGGTCGTCCCCAAATTTTACTGCCTTGTTACAGAGTAAAAGGCCACTCGCCGCCGTGTCAAGAAATACCTCGTGAATTCGCCGGAGTGCTCCGCTTCGGCGCCACGAGCAACAGCGCCGACGCGAAGGGTTTTTAGAGCCGATCGCCCCGGGTCAGCGGCCACCCAGCATGAGGTTCGGGTAGCGTCGAACCCGGCGCGCCGCCCAGCCTCCGAGCAGGCATACAGAACCGAGGAGCACCATGAACCGCCCTCCACTCTGTACGACCTGATAAAACTCGAGCTTCGCGCGCGCGACGTCTCGCTCTTGGCGCTCCTCGTCCGGCGGCTCGAGAAGCTCCGCCTTGAGGTTTTGACTGGGTAACCGCGGGCCTGGGTGGAGGCGGAGATAGTTCGCGTATGGACGCGTACGCACTGCGCCCGTCACCCAATTCGCAACCCCGAACATGATGAGCAGTACGCCTGCGACGAGCAGCAAGCTCTTGTAGGCTGGGAGACGCCGAGCTGCAGCCGGCATGACGACGCGCAGTGTACGCACTTCTGCTCCGGGTGCCAAGGGAAGCGAAGCGCGTCATCGTGGTTCTACTCGGCGCAGCGATTTGTGGCACTCGGCTACGTACGCTATACGAGGAGTTTCCCGGGCCGCGTGGACGAGGCGCGGAGAGACGCAAGCATGAAGGGCGGCATCTGGCATGCTCTCGGATTGGTATCGTATCGGAGCGGTCTGGCGATTCAGGACCGCGTCGCCGACGAGCGCGCGGTGGGTGTGCGACCGGACACGCTACTTCTCCTCGAGCATCCGCCGACGATAACGCTCGGGCGTCGTACAAGCAGCGCAGACGTCTTGTGGGATGCCGAGCGGCTCGGGCGCTCGGGTATCGGGGTCGAGTGGGTCGCGCGGGGCGGAGGAGCAACGCTTCACGTCCCCGGGCAGCTCGTCGGCTATCCGATCGTGCGTCTCGCGCACGGCGGACGTGGAGTGCGTGCCTTCGTCTCCCGGCTCGAGGCACTGCTGCTCGACGTCGCGCGGAGCTTCGGAGTGAAGGCCGACCTGCGCAGGGGGCATCCGGGCGTTTGGGTGAACGAGCGGAAGCTCGCCTCGATCGGCATCCAGGTCCGTCGCGGGATCAGTCGGCACGGTTTTTCGCTGAACGTCGACGTGGACCTCGCGCCGTTTCAGGCCATCGTGCCGTGCGGGATACCTGGCCTCGAGATGACCGATCTTTGCCGCGAGACGGGAGCGGCGATCCGCGTTGCAGAGGTGATCGACATCGTGGCGCGCGCCTGGCAAACGCGTTTCGGAGCGAGGGAAGAGGAGATCTCGAATGAGCTCGAAGCTGCTCGTTGAGACCCGCGATCGGGTGCGGTGGCTGACGATCAACCGAGCCGAGCGACGCAACGCTCTCATCTTTCGCACCGAAGACTTCAAAGAGGGCGTTGCGGCGTTCCTCGAGAAGCGCGCCGCCATCTACAAGGGCCGCTGATGGAGCGCGCGCCGAATCCTCTCGATGCGCTGACCGAGCGCATGCTCGGCGGCGACCGTGTCGCGCTCGCGCGACTCATCACCATCGTCGAGAATCGCGATCCCGAGACCCGTCGCGTCATGAGCGCCGTCTACGAGCGCGCGGGTAATGCGTACGTGATCGGCATCACGGGTCCACCCGGAGCCGGCAAGTCGACGCTCGTCGATCGGCTGATCGTCCATTTGCGGAAGGCGGGCGCCTCGGTCGGCGTGGTTGCGGTCGATCCGTCGAGCCCGTTCACCGGCGGGGCGGTGCTCGGGGATCGAATCCGCATGCAGACCCACTTTCTCGACGAGGGCGTGTTCATCCGGAGCCTCTCCACGCGCGGGCGGCACGGCGGCCTCGCCCGTGCCACTCGCGACGTCGTTCGTCTCCTCGATGCCTCCGGGAAGGGGTTCGTACTCGTCGAAACCGTGGGCGTTGGGCAGACCGAGCTCGACATCATGGAGCTCGCCGAGACGACGCTAGTGGTCCTGGTCCCGGAGGCCGGAGATACCGTCCAGGTCATGAAAGCCGGCTTGCTCGAGATCGCCGACATCTTCGTCGTCAACAAGGCGGATCGCGAGGGGGCGGACCGCATGATCGGCGAGCTCGAGCGAATGCTTCACATGTTGCCTAGCCAGGCGAGTTGGGAAATTCCCGTGGTCGCCACGCAGGCGAACAATGACGTCGGCATCGCCGCGCTCGTCGACGCGATCCGCAAGCACCGCGAGCATCGCCGCTCAAGAGTCGAGCCCGAGCGATTGCGTCAGGCGCGACGGCGCGAGGTCTATGATATCGTAGAGGAAGAGCTCGCGGCGCGGCTGCGACGCGGTATGGATCAAAGCACGTTTCAGGACATTCTCGTCCGCGTCGACCGTGGGGAGTCCGATCCTTACGGCGCAGCGGGGGAGATCCTAGAGGACCGCATGGGGCTGTCAAACGTTCTCGGGTCCGATCGCGGCGCTCGTTGACCCGGGGTGCACGGGCGATGCAGGGCGCTGGCGATCGTCGGGAAAGGGTTCCAGGCCGGCTGCTCGCCGTGGGCGATGTTCATGGCTGTATCGACGAGCTGAGCGTCGTCCTCGACGCCATCCAGCCCACTCCGGAAGACAAGGTCGTCTTCCTCGGCGACTACGTCGACCGCGGCCCGAACTCGCGTGGGGTCATCGAGCTGCTGATCGCGCTGCGGGACTCCCGGCGCTGTCAGACCGTGTTCTTGCGAGGTAACCACGAGGACATGTTCCTCGATTTCCTGGGTGAGCGTGGCAGTCACGGCGACGCGTTTCTCTTCAACGGTGGACGAACCACGATGGCGAGCTATGGGCTGCCGCCGGCCCTGCAGCGAAGCGAAGCACGCGCGCATCTCCCCGAGTCACACTTGCAATTTCTCCGCGGTCTGGAGCTCCTACATCAGGACGAGTCGTTCCTGTTTGTTCACGCCGGCGTTTCGCCGATCCGGCAGCTCGCGGATCAGGACGCGGAGGATCTGCTCTGGATTCGCGACGAGTTCATCCGCAATCGGCATCCTTTTTCGATGACGATCGTTTTCGGACATACGCCACAGCGCGAAGTGCTATGGGATCTTCCGTTCAAGATCGGTCTCGACACCGGCTGCGTGTACGGGAACAAGCTCTCGTGTCTCGATCTCAGCGCGGGAATACTACTGCAGGTCGAGAGAGACTCGTGCCGCCTGACGCGCAGCGACGTGTCCGCGGCAATGGCGAGGTTGAAGCAGCGCGACAGGGGAGTATAGTCGCGCGGGAGTGGGGACGTTGCGGCATTAACGGAATAAGTCAGTTACGATGCAGTGAACTAGGGGACACCGTGGACTTATTCCGTTAATGCCGCAACGTCCCCACTCCCCCTCCCCGATGACGACGCAGGGAGATTCGCTGATGGCTCCCCACAAACCTCGACGTCATTCGACCTCTTCTCCACCCGGGTTCTACCCCGGAGACCGGCGGGATCGGCGCCCCGGAACCCACTTCGCCGCAGAACTCGGCGCGCCCTCGCGAGCCAAGCATAAGCCTCTACCCCCCGAAACCGATCCTCACGTTGACGAGGATCTCGGAATCTCGCAGTTCGGTATCGATCTGCCGTTCGTGAAGGGCTGAAGGAGGGCTTCGGGCCTCGAGTCTTCGGCCGTCGTTTAAAGACGCCTCGAAAACGTGGTTCCGAGACCCCTGAGCCGAAACTCATAGTCCCATGCGCGCGATGCTAGCCGCCGAATGGTGCGAGCCGGACGACATGAGGCTCGCCGAGGTTCCGATTCCTGAGCCCAAGGCAGGTCAGGTCACCATCGACGTCCGCGCCATCGGTTGCAACTTTTTCGACATATTGATCGTGCAGGGGAAGTATCAGGTGCGGCCGCCCCTGCCGTTCTCGCCGGGGGGCGAGGTCTCGGGCATCGTTCGCTCCGTCGGCGCCGGCGTGACGAACGTCAGGCCTGGTGATCGCGTATTCGCGATGCTCGGTTGGGGAGGGTATGCCGAGGTTGCGGTTGCCGCGGCCGATAGCGTCGTGAGGATGCCGCCCTCGATGTCGTTCGAGCATGGGGCGGCATTCGGCGTGGTCTACCAGACTTCGTATTCCGCGCTCGTGCACCGCGCCGAGCTGCGCGCGGGCGAGACGCTGCTGGTGCATGCGGCGGCCGGCGGCGTGGGACTCGCGGCGGTTCAGATCGGCCGCGCGCTTGGCGCCCACGTGCTCGCGACCGCCGGCGCGGCGCCAAAGCTCGCCGTCGCACGTGAGCACGGTGCCGAGCACGCCTTTGACTATTCGACCCCCGAATGGGTTGACGGGGTCAAGGCGGCGACGGGAGGAAAGGGCGCCGACGTGATTTACGATCCCGTGGGCGGCGAGATCTTCGAGCTATCGACGAAGTGCATCGCCTTCGGCGGTCGGCTGCTCGTGATCGGCTTCGCGTCGGGGAAGATTCCGTCGATTCAGGCGAACCGTGTCCTTCTGAAGAATATCTCCGTCGTCGGCCTGCATTGGGGCGCATATCGGACGCACGACCCTGGCAAGATCGATGAGACGACCCAAGCGCTGTTTGCTCTCTACGAGAGGGGCGCCATCCGCCCGGTGATCTCGTCCACTCGCCCGCTCGCCGAAGCCGCCGCGGCTCTCGAGGAGATCGCCGCGCGAAGGAGCGTCGGCAAAGTGCTCCTCGTGCCGTAGAGGAGCGTCGTCGCGACCTAGGAGCCCGTCCGAGTAATCGCTCCCGTCGCCGATGAGCCGATCGCCAGCGCCTCGCACCTGGAAAATTCCTCGGAATACCACAAGAGTATTCGTCGGAATTTTCCAGGTGCGATGCTTGGCCCTCGACTCATCGGCTCGGTCCGGATTACTCGGACGGACTCCTAGCCGGCGGGGGTCTGGACGGGCACGAGCACCTGGAACAGGGATCCTGAATCGGGGCGGCTTTCCACCTGGATCACGCCGCCGAGCGTGGCCGTCAACCGGCGAGCGAGCGCGAGCCCGATGCCGAGCCCGCCATAGGGGCGATCGAGCCCGCTCACCCCTTGGCGGAAGTCCTGGAAGATCTTCCGGAGGTCTGCGCCCCCGATGCCGATTCCGGTATCCTCCACCGACAAAGACAGGAGCCGTTCCCAAGGTTGCAATCTCGTCGGCAGGGTGGCCGACGCGTCGTTTCCGCTTTTCACGAGCGCGGCCGTGATGCGCACCGACCCGCGCGGGGTGAACTTGATCGCGTTCAAGACGATGCTGTCGACGACGCGCTCGAGCTTGTCGCCGTCGGTATAGACCTCGGCGGCGTCCGGGGCGATCTCCACGCCGAACTCGATCGGGCCTTGCTTCGGCAAGCGCTCGGCTTGTTCGATCACCCGACGAAGCAGGTTCGAGAGGTCGACGCGCGCGACCTGCTTGCGGTCACGTCCGAGCGTGGCCTGGGAGAGCGCCAGTAGGCTCTCGATGTGCTTCGTCATTCCACGCGCGTTGCGGGTGACGCGCTCGATCGAATCGATGAGCTCCGGGTCCCCGACGCGGGCGGCGTCCGCTGCGGCGATTTCCGAGAATCCGACGATCGCGTTGAGAGGCGTGCGCAGCTCGTGAGAAAGATTCGACAGGAATTCCGCCTTCGCGCACTCGATCTCGGCCAGGCTTTCGTACTGCCGCGCGTTTTTCAGCGCCGGAGCCGCAGCGTTGGCGATGACCTGGCAGAGTTCGATCTCCTCGGAGCCGAACGCGCTGCCCGGCCGCTGCGCCTCGACTAGAAGCACGCCGAGCGGCTCGACGTCGTAATAGATCGGGAGCGCGAGCACCGCGCTCGAGGCATCGCCAGTTGCTCGACCCGGGCGCCAGATGGGGCTCTGCTTGTCGAGTGCTTCCGCGGCTACGGCCGAGATCGTCTGGGAGCCGTCGGCGCACACGAGCTCGATCGAGCAGCGCGCCGCGCCGAGCGTCGTCTTGATGACGTTGGCGGCTTGCTCGAGGACCTGCCGGCTCACGAGCGAGGATGAGAACGAGCGCGTGACCTGCAGCAGGCAGTCCAGGGTGCGAATCCGTTCGTTTGCCTGCAACCGCCGTGCATGCTCGCTCCGCACGCGCTCCATCATGAAGCCATAAAAGACAGTGGTGATGAACAGAAATGGAAGGCGGATGAGTAGCGATGGGCTGTGGACGTCCCAGTTGCGAAAAACCCAGAACGAGTAGACTCCCGCGACTAGGAATCCTGCTCCGGCGATCCGGCGCTCGGAATCTCCGAACGTCGCCATGAGGATACAGAGGAAGTATCCGATGAGAAGATCTTGCGAGTTGGCGTCGCTCAGCAGGACGCCCACCAGAACGAAGATCGTATCGAGTGCCAGCAGGACGGAGCCGAAGGTCCTAGGATTGCGATACGGAAGTCTTGGTATGAGGAGATTACTGGCGAGGAGCAGGCCGATGTAAGTGAGTGCCCCGGGCCGTGTGACCAGCCCGTTCGAGCCTATGAGGATCATGTAGGCGAGCGAGACGATGAGCGTCCAGCGGAGATAGACTAGTGGTTGTTCGATCGGCTTGTTTTCCATTTACAAGGACAATTACCAAGAGTCATGCCACATTCATTCGTTGGCAAGATACAACGAAAGTAAGAGCTATGAATGAGGAGTTTGATGACTGATTCAGGAATATGAAGTCTAACTGCATGGATTTACATACAATATTTGTGAACATGATTAGTCATTTCATCTGCAATCTGTCAAAACTTCGGCGGGCATAACTCGAAAACTGCTCAAACGTTTTTGTGGTATGCGTTCATTTTGGTACGATCATTTCGATGAGCTTGTTCTAAGCGAGCAGCCGTTTGCGCACGAGTGCCGTCGCAGCCCAATACGAGCTCGCACCGTAAGAGAGCAGGACGAAGAGATGGAACGGTGCTCGTGTAGGCCATGCCCCGGACATGAGGGGGCGGACTAGTTCGACCGCATGCGTGAGCGGCAAAAGGGCGGCCACCCACTGAACAGCGGTCGGTAGACCCTGCAGGGGGAAAAACACGCCGCAGAAGAGCATCATTGGAGTGACCACCAGCGTCACGTAGTAGAGAAAGAAGTCGTAGCTCTTCGAGAGCGCGGTGACGACCAGCGCCATGGCCGCGAAGCACGTGCCGACGAGTAGCGCGACCGGCAGTACCAACAGCGCGTGGGCGCCATGCACGATGCCGAGCGAGGTCGCGACGAGGACGATCGCTCCCGCGCTGATCAGGCTCTTGCTCCCAGCCCACACCATCTCGCCCATCACGATGTCGTCGACATCGAGCGGCGTTGCCAGCATCCCGGCCCAAGTCTGCTGCGTCGTCATACGCGTGAAGGCCGAGTAGAGCGATTCGAAGGTCGCCGTGTTCATGGCGCTCGAGCAGACGATTCCCGAGGCAAGAAACGAGATGTAAGGCATGCCTTCCATCGAGCCGACGAAGCGCCCGAGGCCGTAGCCGAGCGCCAGGAGGTAGAGGAGTGGATCCCCGAAGTTTCCGACCAGCGAAGAGACGGACAGCTTCCGCCATACGAGCACGTGCCGCCGCCAAACGGGAATCCAGCGCAAACTGAGCGATGGCGGCGCCCAAGCGTTCGTCACCGATCCCTCCCCTTCTTCGGCCGACAATACTGCCGAGCTGAGCTTCGTCACAGATCGCGCCAGTCGTTGGTCGCGATACGAACTGTGTGCGCGCTCCCGTTGGTCGCGTGGCGCATGCTTCCTGTAGATCCTGCCACGCTAGCTCATCCGTCGCGGAGTTCCCGCCCCGTCAATTTCACGAAAACGTCTTCGAGGTTCGCGGGACGATGAAGGAAATGGAGCTCCGGATGTCCACGCAAGTCATCGAGGAGGGGTCCTTCGTCGTGCGCGTAGCAGAAGATGGTCTCGCCTACCTGCTCCGTCCGGTCGCAGAGCGCGCGGCCCGGTGCGCTCAGCCAGCGTTCCACGCCCGGCCCGTAGACCTCGAGCACCTGCGGCTCGACGTGAGCCTCGATGAGCGCCTGTGGGCTTCCGGTGACCAGGATCTTCCCATGATCCATGATCATCAGACGATCGCACAGCCGCTCTGCCTCCTCCATGTAATGGGTCGTCAGAATGAGCGTCTTTCCCTGGCCGAGCAGCGAGCGCAGGCGCTGCCAGATGAGCTGGCGCGCTTGCGGGTCGAGCCCGGTCGTCGGTTCGTCGAGCACCAGTAGGTCGGGCTCGTTGATGAGGGCCCGCGCGAGGATCAGCCGGCGTCGCATCCCGCCCGAGAGCGTGTGGATCGCGGCCACCGCCTTCGACTCGAGCGCTGCGAACGCGAGCAGCGCGGGAATCCTCTCCGCCGCTGCCTTGCGCGGGATGTCGAAGTAGCTCCCGTAGACGGCGAGATTTTCGGTGACGGTAAAGTCGGGATCGAGATTGTCGCCTTGTGGAACCACGCCAATGCGTCGGCGCATGAGGCGAGCGTGATGCGGGATCTGGAAGCCGAGCACTTCGAGCTGCCCCCCGCTCGGCGGCGTTGTGCCGATCAGCATCCGCAGCGTGGTCGTCTTGCCGGCCCCGTTCGGCCCGAGAATGCCGAAGCACTCGCCCTGTTCGACCCGGAGGTCGATCGCGTCGACCACCGGCCGGCCATCGTAAATCTTCGTCAGTCCTCTCGCCTGTACGACGGCGCCGTTGCGCTCGCTCATGACCGGATTCAGGATAAGGTCTGCGTAAGGCAGCAAAGTCAACGGCGGAGGAAGGCGTGCGACACCACGGGTTCAAGATCAGCAACGGCTTTTGCGGAAGTTCATTCATCCGTCTCCGTTCGGGCGGTGCGCCGAGTCGTTTCGGGCGGAAGGTTTCGCATCTGGTCAGACGATCGTGAAGGCGCTACGAATCCTCGCGCTCTTGGTTCTCGCCATCGCCCTCACACGGCTCGTTGGCAACTCAATGATCGCGAAGATCGTCGTGTCGAAGTCTCAGCGCTCGCTCACCACCTACGGTGCGGACGGCCGTGTCTTGCGGGTCTTCCCGGTGATCGTCGGGCGCGTATCGGCCGGAGCCAAAGAGCGGGAAGGCGATCAACGGACTCCCGAAGGCGAGTACTACGTCTGCTTCAAGAACCCGCAGAGCCGATTCCATCTCTCACTCGGGCTGAGCTATCCGAGTCTCGCCGACGCCGGGCGCGGCCTCGCGAGCGGCATGATCAGCGTTGCCGAATACCGGGAGATCGCCGACGCGCACGCGGCACGCCGAATCCCGCCCTGGAAGACGTCGCTCGGCGGCGAGATCTTCATCCACGGGGAGATGGCCGAGCGCGAAGGTACAGCGGGATGCGTTGCGATCAGCAACGAGGCGATCGAGGAGCTGTTTCCGAACGTGCAGCTCGGCACACCGGTATTGATCGAACCGTGACAAGACGCGGGTAGGAGGCTAGACTGGCGCAGCCGTCTCGGCGCTCGGCCATCAGTAACGCCTGCTGGGAGCGACCGAACAGTGACGCGAAACGCGAAGAGGGAGCCTCCATGAGCCAGGTTGGGGAGCAAGTCCAATTCAGCCGCGATTGTGAGGTCGTGCAGATTCCGGCCGGTCATCGACTCACGTTGCCGAGCGGCACCGAGGCCATCCTGACCCAGTGCCTCGGTGGCACGTACACCCTCCAGGTTCCGAAGCTCGGTGTGCTCGTTCGCCTCTCCGGTTCCGATGCGGACGCGATCGGACTGCCGACGGCCCCCGTGCCGCGACCCGCCGCTCCGGCTGCCGATGCGGGTGATCTCGAGCGTAACGTGTGGGAGGCCCTCAAGACCTGCTACGACCCGGAGATTCCGGTCAACATCGTCGATCTCGGTCTCGTCTACGACCTGCGTGTCTCCCCAACGCCGAGTGGGGCGAGCGAGGTCGAGGTGAGGATGACTCTCACCGCGCAGGGCTGTGGCATGGGCGCGACGATCGCCGCCGACGCGCAGCAGAAGATCGGGATGCTACCCGGGGTCGAAGAGGCGCGAGTCGAGATCGTCTGGGATCCGCCGTGGAGCCCGCAGATGATTTCGCAAGAGGGGCGCGAGAAGCTCGGAATCGACTGAGCGGCTAGCGGCAGCAGACCCGGCCACGTCCCGCGGGCCCGTAGCCTTAGCGAGCTAGGAGTGGGCGCCACGGATCAGCTTGCGGCTGCAAATCGCCATCCATCCGCGATCGACTTCGTCGCCGACCCCTCGGCGTATCGCAGAGATACGCGGTCAGGGTCGGCTCCTTGCGCTCGCGGCGGCTGGCGATTTTCGCTCGCAACCTATCCGTGGCGCACACTCCTAGTTCGTCTGGATCTGCACGAGCCGTCCGTCCTCGAACGTGAGCGTCCCGAGAATCGAGAGCTGGCCGTTGTAGACCCAGGTCTCGCGGCTCTGCCCACCGTCGGTCGTTTGCGTCTCGCGTCGCGCTGGTGACCCCGCGGCAGCGAGAACCTCTTGATCGGACATGCCGAGACGGAGCGCGTTCAGACGGCGGCTCTGTGCTTCGTCCTGGCCAATCAGGTCGAAGACGGTCGATTTGAAATCCTGCGCGGCTTGGACACGCGGATCAGGACTCGCCTGGCAGCCGATCGCTGCGAGTGTGGTGAGCGCGAGAAGCGTCGCGCGAAGTCTCATCGTCGGCTCAACCGACGGGCGCAATCGCATCGAAGGGCGAAAAGTACCGGTTCGAGTTTCGAGGCTCACGCGGGAGCCTCGACGCAGCGCGTACAGCCGAGCAGCGGGAGAAGGACCAAAGCCTTTACCAGCTCGGAAAATGTTCACACCTCCGCGCGCGTTGGGGCGCCAAGCTAGCTGCCCGGCATCTGGGGCGCAACCGATGCTTTCGCGAGTCGATGGATGCTTCGACTTCCAGCATCCCCCGGGGTAAACGACGACGATGGAGCAGCATCTCCGGGTAGCCATCGCGGCGGCACGGGCGGCAGGCGAGATCGCGCTGCGCCATTTCCGTACCGGCCTAGCCGTCGAGACGAAGGCAGACCGCTCCCCCGTCACCGAGGCCGACCGCGCTTGCGAGCGGAAGATCGTCGAGATCCTTCGGGGGGAATTCCCAGACTACGGATTCTGTGGAGAAGAGTACGGAGCGGAATCGGGGCGGACGTCGAAGCAGTGGATCATCGATCCGATCGACGGGACGAAGAGCTTCGTCCGGGGCATCCCGTTCTTCGCGACTCTCATCGGTCTCGAAGAAGACGGAGAAGTCACGGTGGGCGTCGTCCACGCGCCAGCCACGGGCGAACTGCTTTATGCGACCCGAGGCGGCGGAGCCTACGACGAGGCGGGCAAGCGTTTGCGCGTGAGCGACGTCGACCGGCTTTCGGCCTCGATGGTGAGCTTCGGCGGCCTCAAGATCTTCCGGCGCGGCCGTTGGTCTGCGCTGGAACGACTCGTCGAGTCCTCCGCGCGCCAGCGCGGCTACGGCGACTATCTCGGCAGCGTCGCCGTCATCCGCGGCTGGTGCGAGGCCATGTTGGAGCTCGACGTCAAGGCATGGGACCTGGCACCGCTCAAGATCCTCGCCGAGGAAGCTGGAGGCCGTCTGACGGACTTTTCTGGCCGTGCGACGATCTACGGCGGCTCAGCCGTAGTCACCAACGGCAGGATCCACGATCAGGTCCTCGAGATCCTGGCCGCGACTGCACCCGGATAGCGTCAGCCGTAGCGGCGTTGGAGCTTGATCGAGCAGCCGCCCGCCTCGAGCTTGAGCGTGATCGGTTTTCCCGCCTCGGAGACCGCGACCTTGGTCTCAGCGCAGGCTTCTTGCTGCTGGTCGGGGCCGAGGAAGCCACGGAACCCGAACACGACGACCTCCTCCGCCTGAGTGTCGATCTCGACGATGAAGGGTCCTGGCTTGACCAACTTGGCCTCGCCGAGAAAACGTCCCGGACATCGTTTGAAGAGGTAGAGCTGCGGCGAGCACGCTTCGTAGACGGCCACCCCGAGCGGCATGTGGCGAAGCGTCGGGAACGTCTGAAGCGGATGGGGCTTGGACGGTTTGGCGGTCGACTGCTCCGGGGCCGCTGTCGCTGCCGCACTCGGCGTAGCCGGCGTCGGCTTGGGCTCGACGACATCTTCGAGCGTGCCGATCAACCGGATGCTCTCGCGAGGCGCTTTGAGGCTCGGCGTACACGCGACGACGCCCGCGAAAAGGAGGACCAACGCGGCCCCGACGCCCTCAGTCCGCGACATGGCTCGGATGAAATCAGGACGTCGCGCGACGAACCGGCTTGCGCTTCGTGTCGTCGTTCGAGCCGAAGAGATTCGTCATCGCGTCTTTGAGACTCTCGTAACATGGCCGGCACATCTCGGAGCGCCAGTTCCATGCAGCGAGGCTCGGCCGCTCGCGGCTCTCGACGGTGACCTCGACCAGCTCGTCGGGCCCCTCGACCTCCGTATTGCAACGATCACAGTAGAAGCGGACCATGCGTTTCTCCTTGCGCGAACGGCTCTACTCATGCCGCAAATTTTGGGGAAAGGGAACTGTGGGCCTACTCTCAGCGCGCCCCGCGCCCGAGGGCGCCGTTCCGTCGAGCTCGAATCGTGGCCGCACCGGCCCCGCGCCGTACGCAATCGCGCGATGAGGGCCCATCTCGCCACGTGCTCGCCGCTCCGGTCGTCGCGTCCGGGACGCTCCCGTCGGTCGCGATCCGGCTCCGGGTGGGCATGAGCTTAGCGTACAGGAAGTACGCTTCCTCCCTGCGCGGCTGTGCGCGTGTCGATCTGGACCCTCCTCCCGCGATTGCCCCCGCCCCTCCGGGAATTCGGTGTGCCGCCTTGCTTCGCTCGGCGTCACGGAGAGGATTCTTAACCCCGCCTCACCTCCCCGATGAAGCCGTTGGCGACCGTCGACGCCGTCCTCAGGTGTGGCGACATTTGAACATCGCTTCGCTCGTACAATTTGCGACCGCGCGCGTTGGCACTTGGTAAGCAGTCGCTCGCCGAAAGCCCCTGCGGGTGGGGCGGCGGGGCTAAAATGTTCCCGCCGCAAGCGAAGCGAGGCGGCCACCGAGCTTCTGGCGGGGAGGGGGCGGGTCGCGGGAGGAGGGTGCAGATCGACACGCGCGCAGGCGCCGCAGGGAGGAAGCGTACTTCCTGTACGCTGACGACCGGAGCGGCGAGCACGTGGCGAGATGCGCCCTCATCGCGCGACCCGCGAACGGGGAGGGGCCGAACTACGGCGCTACGACAGCTCGCGGCTCGAATAGCCCAGGATCCGCCTCGCGACGATCAGCATGTTGATCTGCTGCGTCCCTTCGAAGATGTCGTTGATCTTCGCATCGCGCATCCACTTTTCGACCAAGTGCGAGCGGGAGTAGCCGCCTGGGCCGAGCATCTCTACGGCCTTCTGGGTGATCTGCGTGACCGCGAGACCTGCCTTGGCCTTGGCCATCGATGCCTCGAGATTGTTGTGCATGCCGCGGTCCATCATCCATGCGGCCCTCCACGTGAGGAGGCGGGCGGCCTCGAGAAGCGCCTCCATCTCCATGAAGTCACGCTCGACGGCGCTCAGCTTCGTTGCGGAGATGCCGTAACGAACCGTGATTCCCTCTTTCTCGAACGTCTCGCGTACGAACTCGATGGTCGCTCGGCCGATCCCGATCGCGCTCGCGGCGACCGCCGGTCGGGTTGCATCGAAGGTCGCCATGACCCCTTTGAAGCCTTCGGAGGTCTTCGGGATCTCCGGGCTGCCGAGGATGTTGTCGAGCGGGACCCGGCAATCCTCCAGAACTAGCATCGCCGTGTCCGAGGCGCGGATGCCAAGCTTGTGCTCCAGCTTCGCTACGCTGATGCCCGCTGTGCCGTGCTCGACGATGAACGCTTTGATTCCGGAACGTCCCGCCGACTTGTCGACGGTCGCCCAGACAACGACGAACCCTTCCGACTCGAGGAGCGCCTTGTGTCCCGCGGTGCAGAAGATCTTCGTACCGTTCAGCACCCAGTGGTCCCCGTCCCGCACGGCCGTCGTCTGGATCGCCGAGGAGTCCGAGCCGCAGCCGGGCTCGGTGATAGCCATCGCGGCCCATTTCGGCTTTCCGCTACGGAAGCGGGAGAGAAAGCGGGCTTTTTGCTCCGGGGTGCCGGCGGCGGCGACGGCGGCACCGCCGAGTCCGGGGCCCGGCATCGATAGATAGAGCCCGGCGTCGCCCCACGACAACTCTTCGATCGACACGGTGAGCTGTAGGTTGCGTTCCGGGGTCGGCCCGCCCTCTTTGCTCGGTTTTTTTGCGGCTAGATTGGTATCGGAGCCCTGCGTCGTCTGCCAAATGAAATTGATGAAGTCCCAGGGAATCGTGTGCTCCTCCTCGTCAAACTGGCGAGACACTGGGCGCATGAATGCTTCGGCCGCGCCGTGGACCATTGTTTTGAGATTCTGGGTGGCCTCGGAGAGCTCGAAATCGATCATCGCGTTCCTCCTCGCGACCGGTTCAAACGATTGCCATGCCTTCGAAGGCCGCAAAGCCTCGGGCGTTGCGAAGCCAGAGCTCGACGGGGTGGTCGCGGACGTAGCCGTGACCGCCGAGGACCTGCACGGCATGGTCGGTGACCTTCAGCGCCATGTTCGCGGCGTATTGCTTCGCGAGGTACGCCTCACGGGTGGCGTCCTCGCGTGCGGTCGATCTTCCACGCGGCTTCCCAAACGAGCAGCCGGGTGGCGTCGATCTCGATCGCCATCTCGGCGAGCATGAACGCGATCGCCTGCTTTTGCGCGATCGCGAGGCCGAAGGCCTTCCGCTCCTTCGCGTAGTCACGCGCGTAGTCGAAGGCGGCGCGCGCCACGCCCACAGCGAGCGCGCCGAGCGCCACCCGCGAGCGGTTCATCAGCCGAGCGAAATCGATGCCGCGTTCGCCCCCAAGGCGGCGCTCCGCGCCGAGACGCACGTCGTTCAGTGCTAGCTCGTGCGAGCGGAGCGCCTTGATCCCCATGTTCCTCTCCGGCGGGCTGATCTCGAGCCCCGCGGCGCTGCGATCCACGAGGAAGGCGTCCACCGCGCGATAGCCTTCGGCGGGATTCTGGGACTGCGGTCGATCGCCGTGGCGCGCATACACGAGCACGGTCTCCGAGCTTTCGGCGAGCGGCACGAAGACCTTTCGTCCGCGCAGCACGAAACCACCGGTTTCAGGGGTGGCGGTGGTCGTCAGCGCAGAGAGGTCGAAGTGAATGCTCGGCTCGACGACTGCGGCCGTCGCCGCGCGAAATTCTCCCTGGGTAAAGGCGGGCAGAAGACGCTTCTTCTGCTCCTCGGTTCCGTGCTCGAGTAGCGGGTAGACTAGAAGGCGGGGGGCGAGCACGTGCAGCGCGATCGACAGATCGCCGTAACCGAGCTCCTCGAGTGCGATTGCGCCCGTGAGCGCGGACTGGGCATCGCCGAAGCCCCCGTAGGACTCGGGAATGGCGCTCGCCACGAGCCCGAGTTTCCAGGCTTGGGCGACCACCGACTCCGGCGCCGCGCCCCGTTCGTCGGCGTCGCGCGCCAGCGGCCGTATCTGCTCGACGGCGAACGCGGCGACGGTCTCCTGGAGGAGCTTCTGATCCTCGCTCAACTCGAAGCTGACCATCGATTCACTCCTGTGTGCTCTCGTTGCGTGAGGCCTTGCTGGGTCGCGGCAGCCGCCCCGCGCCGAGCCAGGTCACGAACTGCTCGGTCGCAGCGTGGGTGGATTTCCGCAGGGCGATGGCCTTGGGATCCTGATAGTACTGAATCTCGCTGCCGATGAGCCCGGAAACGAATAGCTGCGCGGCGAGCGCGGGATCCAGGTCGTCGCGAAAGAGCCCCTTCCGCTGGCCGATGTGCACGGTGTTGGCGAGGAAATCGCGGAAGCGACGCATCATCTGACGGAAGCGCTCGGAGAGGGCGGGATAGGTGTCGAGCGCTTCGACCATGAGCGTGAGCATGAAGCGCCGATGATTGCTGCGGGTCGCCTGCTCGACGCAGATGTCGGCGACGGCGTAGAGCGCCGCGAGCGGATCGCGCAGGCGCGTGACGCGCTCCACGACCATCCGCTCGAAGCCGCCGATGCGGTCGTCGAGCGCGCCGAACAGCAGCGCTTCCTTGTCCTTGAAATGGTAGTAGAGGGCGCCCTTGGTCACTCCGGCCGCGCGGGCGATGCGATCGATCGACGTTCCTTGGTAGCCGTAGCGGGAGAAGCAGTCGATGGCGGCGGAGATGATTTCCCGGCGTGACTGCTCGCCGCGGGTCATCCGGCTGGACGCCGCCATAAATACTGAACGGTTAGTATGCTTAGCGCGATGTGTCAACGCGCGACTTTGGAGCGGCGCTCAATTCCGGAAGATCTTCCGCACCTGCTCCGACGATGCCGTGGCACGGAGCAGCACGCTCGGCGCCGTATCGCCAGGCGCGGCCACGAAATCGCCGGGCCCGCGGTACTGAAGAAGCGCGTGGGGCAGCGCCTCCGCGAACCAGTAGGTGGCGTCTCCCGACCCGCCGTTCTTCTGGCGAACGCGCAGCCGCAGCGCCGGCACGCGTGTTCCGAGCACCTCGAGGGTCTCCTTGCCGTCGAAGGAGACCTCCGCCGGCACGGCGGAATTCCGCACCCAAACGTGGACAGTCAGTGGGGGATGATCCGCGGTGAAGCTCGAGAGCGCGGTGCAGAGCGCGAGATAGGTATACGTGTCGGCTGGAACTTGCGCAGGCTCGCCAGTCAGCGGGTTCGGCGCCCCGGATTGGAACACGATCGTGGACTCTTCCGGCGATTCGAGGTGGCGGTGAATTCGATGGAAGCCGAGCATGCGCATGCGCCCCGCTTCCTCGGCGAGAAGCAAAATCGTTTCGCGCCGGTCGCCGTTCGCGAGCGGCAAGATCATGCTCGTCTTGCGGTAGCTTTGGCCGTTGACTGTCGCCTCCTCGGTCTGCAGCCGTCCGCTCTCGATCTCGCGCAAGTTCTCCGGGAGAGCCTGGGACCCGCCCACCGGCAGGATCTCGAAGTTGGTCCACAGCGAGCGCTCGGGAGGCAGAGGTGAGAGAGGGAGCAATTCGGCCGCCGCGGGAGCGGACGAGAAGGCCAAGGCCACCGCGAGCCAGGCGAGAGCGGATGGCGCTCGCTTCAGTCGCGACTCCTTCCGTCGCGGAACGACACCGGCTCCGCCGTGGTGATCGCTCTCGCCTCATCGTTGGCGTGGACTTCGCTCTTCACGAGGCCGACTCCCGACGCGTACCGGTCGACGGTAGTGAACATCACGTCACTTTCTGGCGAGCCAATCGAGCGCAAAACCAAGATGCTCTCGCTCTCCACGCGAAAGCTGGAAGCATGAACCCTCCCGGTTCGTCACCGCCCGCCCCGCGACCGTCGAGAATCTCGACGACTCCATTGTTGCTAGAAGGCCCGCTTCTTCCAAGAGGAAGCGGTATGACTCGAAAGTGCCGTAGGAGGTACCTTGGTGATGACCCGGACGAGGCGTTGCGAGCGGCCAAGGTTTGATGCGGCGAGCCTCGTGCCGAGGGGCTGCCCGCTTAGAGGATCGCTTAGAGGATCGATTGACCGAAGCCGGCCGGCGCGCCTATGGTAACAATGGACGAGTAGGCGGTTTCATGAATCTCGGCCGA
The DNA here is from genome assembly GCA_963712515.1 of uncultured delta proteobacterium. Classification (GTDB taxonomy): domain Bacteria; phylum Desulfobacterota; class Binatia; order JACPRU01; family JACPRU01; genus CAVQIG01. Next base: position 109,487 of record CAVQIG010000009.1, on the reverse strand, counting down.
TTGCTGGGGATGATCGTCCTAGTGGCTGCGGGATCCGGGCCCGCGAGCGCGGACATCCTCGTCTGGCGCGACGCCTCGGGGGTCAGCCACTACACGAACGACCTCGCGAACGTGCCGCCGGAGTACCGCGCGGAAGCGATGACCGTGGCCAAGGACTGGGCCCGGGCGGAGCCTCCGCCAGAGCCTGTCGCGAAGCCCGCTGCCGCGACCGTCGCCGCAGATTCGGGCGCCGCGCTGCCGGCCCGCGATGGTTACGACGCGGCCTTCCTCGCTGGCTTTCGCGCCGCGGGGCCTCCGGAATCGACCTCTGGCGGCGCGCCTGCGAGCGTAGGCTCGGTAGGGCCGAACGCCGAAATCCAGCCGCAGAATCGTGCTGCGGCCGATCGTCTCGCCCCGGCCCTGGCCGAACGCTACCAGACGAGAGCGGTCGAGCGCGACGCGAGCCGGGACGAAGAACCCCGCAATCGGGTTTCAGCGGCGCCGTCTTCGCCGATTCAGCAAGGTCCGGCCGGCCCCCCGCCGATCTCCGATCGCTGACGGCGCATCCGCGCGAAGCGGCTCGGTGGCGGACGACCGTCAGGCAAGGATGCGCTCGAGGATCTGGTCGAGCTGGGTCACGACATCGGCGCTCGCCACCCCGCCGCGATCGAGCCGCACGGCCGCGAGGCCCGCCTCGGTAGCGGCGCGACGGTCGAGCGGCTCCGAGTCGCCGACATGAAACGTAGCGGCAGCCGGCGAACGGAGCGCGCGGAGGGCGGCCTCGAAGATTCGGCGATCCGGCTTGGCCGCTCCGCACTCGCTGGAGAGCACGACCGCGTCGAACGCGGGGGCCAGATCCAAGGCCTCGAGCAGCCGCCGCAAGCGAGCGTCGAAGTTCGAAACGACACCGAGTCGCAGTCCGCGATCGCGAAGCCGTCGCAGGACGGGCTTCGTGTCGGCGTAGGTTCGCCAGGCCGCAGCCGTGGCATAGTGCTCGAAGATCTCGGCGAAGGCTCTGTCGATCGCCGCTGGCGGGGCTTCGATGCGCGCGCGGGCAAACGCATCGAAGACCAGGCGTTTCCACCACGCGCGCTCCAGCGACGGGAGCTCAGCGGCTTCCGCATGGGGAAACGCGAGCGGCGTCGATCCAGCGAAGGCCGCGCGGAACGCGTCGTCGAGGGCGCGCGGCTCGGCAAAGACTCCCTCGCGTCTCGCGAACCGCGCGTAAGTCTCCCCGACAGGCTCGGCGACGTCGAACAGCGTGCCTGCGGCATCGAAGAGGACCGTACTGATCATGGCACCTGGTTCCCCTCCTGGATCGGCACCTGCCAGAACTGGACGAGTATCCCGGCGAGGGCATCCGGCGAACGCTCTAGGGGAGCGGCCGAGTCGAGTCAAATTCGGGCGGGTCGCTTGACTTCCCGCGCCCAGCCATGACGCTGTCGGGAGCGCCCATGAGCCTCGATCGTGTGCGAGTCGTGCTGGTCCGCGCCAAGAGCTCCGGAAACGTCGGCTCGGTCGCTCGAGCGATGAAGAACATGGGGTTCTCCGATCTCTGCTTGGTTGCGCCGCGCCGCTATCGCCCGCACGCGGCGGCAAAGATGGCCGTGCATGCGTCGGGCGTCCTCGAGCGCGTGAAGCTTTGCGGGTCGCTCGGCGAGGCGATAGCCGATTGCGGCTGGGTCGTCGGCACGACGTGCCGGCCAGGCCCATATCGTGCTCGCGCGTTGAGACCGCGTGAGGCGGCTCACGAGATCCTCTCGGTATGCTCGGGCAACCGCGTCGGGCTCGTATTCGGTCCGGAAGATCATGGTCTGTCGAACGACGAGCTCAAGCTCTGCCACGAGCTCGTCACGATCCCGACCGATTCTGGGTATGCTTCGCTCAACCTCGCTCAGGCGGTGCTCGTGTGCCTCTACGAGCTCTTCCTCGCAAAACACACGCGCCGTTCGCCGGCTCCGACATTGGCGACCTCGGAGCGGCTCGAGCGCATGTACCGCAACCTCGGCCGCGCGCTCGTCGCGATCGGCTTCCTCCACGGGGCGAACCCCGAGCACATCATGTTCACGGTTCGTCGTATCTTCGGGCGCGCGCGGCTCGATCCGCGCGAAGTCGCGATCTGGCTGGGGATCGCGCGCCAGATCGAGTGGTTCGCCGAAGGAGGACGAGGGGTCGTCGACGAGAAGCGAAGGAAGGGATCCGGCTGAGCTACGGCCGGCCACTGGGCGATCCCGTGACCGGGGGCGCGCCAGCGCAGCGGATCGTGAACCGATCTCCGTCCGTCGAGTACACGAGAGGCTTGCCGGTCACCGGATCGAATGGCAGCTGCTCGACGTAGGTTCCCACCAGGTTCTCGAGCTTCTCAGGTGGGTGGCCGTGGTCTGCCAGATAGGCGACGACCTTCCAGTAGGCTCGATTGATCGCGGCTTTGCAGGTCTTCGGCGGCGCTTGCGGGACGCTCTCCGACTTCGCCACCGGCTTATGACGGGCGTAGAGATAGGCGAATAGTGCCCCCTGTAGGGCGATCAGTATCAGACCGACGCGGATGAACTTTTGGATCGGCCTGCGCGCGCTACGCTTGCGCAGCTCCTCTTCGGCGCGGAGGTCCTCTCGTCGCGCGTGCCGAGCAAGGCGCTGGATCGCGTTGCTGAAGCCCGAATGCGACGGATCGCCCGGAGCGGAGCGCGTCATGGCTGCTGCTGCCGCACGGTCCGGAGTCGATCAGGTACAGACGCCTGGTGAGGCAGTCATGATTCCGTTGGCGAGCGTGAAGCAGTCTCCGCCGGTCTGGAAGGTCTTGATGACGTACTGATTCGGAGCGGGGAACTCGATCGTCCCGAACGTACCCGGTGACGTCTTTCCGCCCGGAATGGCCGGCTGCCCGCCGCTGTCGAGCACAGGGCCGCCGCCTCCAGTGAATGGAGGAATGGTTGGAGGCGAACCGAGTGCTTGAGTCGCCACCATGTCCACACCCGGCGCGAGCCCGCGAGCGTCGCTCGCCGAGGTCGCGTTCAGCGCATTGACCTTGAACAGGCTGAAGTTCGAGAGTGCCAGGGCCGCGAGTATCCCGATGATCGCAACCACGAGCAGCAACTCGATGATCGTGAACCCGGAGTCTTTCATGGGTCCTCCTGCTGGCACTTTCTCAAGGCCACTCTCCCATAACGCCCACCCCGCGTGCAAATTCTCGGGATGGATCAAGTCGCGAATTTTTGGGAGCCTAGGTTCCAGGGCGGCGTCGCCACCAACTTTTGTCTGAACCGAGCGTCCTGAGTCAGCAATTCGTTGCATAAGCCTGCTATGGGGTATCCATTTAACCGGAGCAGGGGCGCGACCAGGACCTCATCGCCATGGGACGGCAGCCGGCGGTGCTGCCCGCGCCCTGGCAGAGCGTGCGAGCGCCCAGCGAGCCTGGAGCGCCCTCCAGTGAACCGCCCGCGGAGAACTGCGGGGCTGCGCTCCTCCGGTTAAATGGATACCCCCTCAGCCTGCTAACGATCGGCGTCGTCCGCAAGGCGCGACGACGAGCGATACACTTGCGATTTCACGAGGAGGAGACACGCGGCGGACGGCGTCGATAGCCGCGGGATTGTGTGACGGATTCTGACTAAGCTCAGGACACTAGGATCTTGCGACCTGCTAACGATTCTGGTTGTTGTGGGCGATATCCCTCGAGGAGCCGATGAATGGGAACGTTCGTCAAAGTGGCGGAGACCAAGGACCTCGCACCCGGCGCCGGTAAGACCGTCGAGGTGAAGGGGCGGGACGTGGCGCTCTTCAACGTCGGGGGCACGTTCTACGCGGTCGACAATACTTGCAAACATCGCGGCGGCTCCCTGGGCGAAGGTGAGCTCGACGGCACCGTGGTGACCTGCCCGCTGCACGCCTGGACTTACGACGTCACGACAGGCGAGTGCTTCGACGACCCCGCGTGCGGAATCGATCGCTTCGCGGTGAAGATCGAGGGCGACGACGTCCTAGTCGAGGTGTAATTCTACGGAGCTCCTCGCCGGCATGGAGCGCGAAGGCCACGAGCAAGTGGTCTTCTGCCGCGACCGTTCGACGGGGCTGCGAGCGATCGTTGCGATTCACGACACGACGCTTGGCCCTGGCCTCGGCGGAGTCCGCATGCGCGCGTACGCTTCCGAATCGGAGGCGCTGACGGACGTGTTGAGGCTCTCCGAGGCGATGACCCTCAAGGCCTCGCTCGCGGGGCTCGAGTTCGGCGGAGGCAAGAGCGTGATCCTCGGCGCTGCGCAGCCGATCGATCGCCCGGCACTGTTTCGCGCGATGGGACGATTCATCGATTCGCTCGGCGGTCGCTACATTCCCACCGAGGACCTGGGTACGTACACCGCCGACATCGAGCATCTGCGGGAGACGAGCCGCTTCGGGGTCGGCGTCGCCGAGTCACTCGGGGGAGGCGGCGATCCCTCTCCCATGACGGCCTGGGGAGTCGTGTGCGGCATGCGGGCAGCCATCGACGCCGCGAGCCTTTCCCCGGGGCTGCGAGGGAAGCGGGTCGTGGTTCAGGGGGTGGGCAAGGTCGGCATGGCGCTGGTCCGGTTTCTTTTGGAGGGCGGCGCGGAAGTTCTGGTCTCAGACGTGGATAGCGGGCGCGCAGACGAAGCGCAGCGGATCGGCGCGCACGCCGTCGCCAACGAGACCGTGCACCGTGAGCCTTGCGACATCCTCAGCCCATGTGCCACCGGGGCATTGCTGAACGAACGTACGATTCCGGAGCTCGATTGCCGCGTCATCGCAGGAGGAGCCAACAATCAGCTTGCCACCCTGGGAGATGATGACCGACTCCAGGCCCGCGGTATCCTCTATTCACCCGAGGGGGGTATCCACTTTACGCAAGTGACCCCAACATCTTGCGGTCGCCTACCAGGTTCGCCCTGCGGCCGCCGCATCCGAACCGCCGACGAGGCCCCGGTAGGGCGTCCTGGCCGTGGACGCGGCTTGCTCCATGAGTCGGTGGAAGAGCAGCCCACGCGAGGTGGATGTTCGTCGGTTGAAGCGGAAGGTGTACTCGTCGAGGTAATAGTCGTTCACCCGATTTCGCAATCAACGCGGGTGGCTTGATCAACGTCGCCGACGAGCTCGGAGCCGGCGGTTACGATCACGACCGCGCGCTCGCCACGACCGAGAGGATCGAGCCGACGCTGCGTGGCATCTTCGCGGAATCGGCGCGAAGCGGAGCTCCACCCGGCGCCGTCGCGCTCCGGCTCGCGCGCGAGCGCATCGCGACGCGCCGCGGCGCCGGCTCGTAGGGAAACCATTTCAGCTCCCGTGATTCTTCAAAGCCCATTTGCCGAGCTCGCCGGTGCACGAGGCGCCGTTTTCCACGACTACGACGGTCTGACGCTCGTCGAGACGTACTCCGACCCGCTGACCGAATGCGCCGACGTCCGGGCGGGCGCGGGGGTCTTTGATCGCTCGTACCGGGCAGCGTTGCGGTTCACCGGAGAAGATCGGGTGACGTTTCTTCACAACCTGCTTTCGAACGACATCGCCGCGTTGCGTCCGGGTACGGGCTGCTATGCGACGCTGCTGACGCGCGAGAGCAAGGTGGTGGCCGACGCCGACGTCTTCTGCATGGAAGACAGCGTTCGGCTCGACCTCGACGTGCGCGTGAAAGACCGGGCGCGAGCCCATCTGGAAAAGTTTCTCGTCGCCGACGACGTGGAGATCGAGGACCGGACCGAGTTGGACACATCGGTCGGAGTTCACGGGCCGCGATCGAGCGAGATCGTGAGGGCGGCGCTCGCCGCGGACGTTCCGCGCATGGCCTTCGAGCACATCTCGGGAACGATCGGCGGCGCGACCGTCCTCGTAGCGCGCGTCGATTGGACGGGTGACCCCGGCTTCGAAGTGACCGTCGCGCGGGCTGCGGGTCCGGCGGTCTGGCAGACGCTGCTTGCCGCGGGAGCTCCGCTCGGCGTTCGGCCGGTGGGAATGGCCGCAGCCGAAATCTTGCGTCTCGAGGCCGGCATTCCCTACCCCGGTGTCGACTTCGACGAGCGCTACTTGGTGCTCGAGGCGGGGCTCGAGCGAGGCATCAGTTTTCGAAAGGGATGCTATCTCGGGCAGGAAATCGTCGAGCGCGCTTCGGCGCGGGGGCACCTGAATCGGCGGCTCGTCGGTCTGCGGATCCACGGCGATCAGGCGCCCGCTCGAGGTGCGCGGATTCTCAGGGAAGGAATCGAGACCGGTCGGATCACGAGCTCCGCCTTCTCACCGCACCTCCGGGCGCCAATCGCATTCGGCTACGTCCGGCGCGAAGCTGCTCAAGCAGGCAGTCGCGTCGAGGTCGAGATCTCGGGTACGACGACGGCTGCGGAGGTGGCCGCCTTGCCGTTTTACCGCGGCGAAGGCAGAGAGAAACTGACGTGAGAAATCAGGAGGAAGCCACATGCCTCAACTCGGGAAACGCTACATCTGTGAGAACTGCGGGACGGAGATTCTCTGCAACAAGCCGGGAACCGGAGCGAGCTCTTGCTGCGGCAAGGACATGAAGCTCAAGGAAGCCAAGCCGCTACCCTCCTCGGATTGACCGCCGGGCCCTTGCGGGCCGATCTCATCCTCCTCGGCCGCGTGTGGACGGGCGATCGAGAGCGCCCGTGCGCTCGGGCCGTCGCGGTCGTCGACGGCCGGATCTCGGCTGTCGGCGACGAGGCGGAGATCCTCCGCCTGCGCGACGCGGCCACGGAGGTGCTCGACTGGCGTGAGTCTGCGATTCTTCCGGGATTCGTCGACGCACACCTTCATGTGGTCGCGCTCGCACGGCGCGCAGAAGAAGTCGACTGCTCGAAGGAGAGCGTCCGTTCGGTGAGGGAGCTCGTTGCGAAGATCGGAGCGGCCGCCGCCTCGCGACCCGCCGGTAGCTGGATCCGCGCGTTCGGCTACGACGAGTTCTTTCTCGAGGAGAAGCGTCCGCCCCGCGTCGCCGATCTCGACGCGGCGGCCCCCGCCCACCCGGTTCGCTTGTTGCACCGCACCGGCCACGCCGCCGTCCTGAACACGGTCGCGTTCGAGAGGCTCGGCATGGCGCCCCGCGACGTGATCTACGAGCCGGCAGGCCTGTTACGCGGCCGGATTCCCACGCTGTCCTACGGAGACACGGCGAGGCTCGTCGCGGCCGCTTCCGCCCGGTTGCTCGCGTCGGGCATCACGGCCTTTCACGATCCGTCACCCGGCCAGAGCGCGGTGGAGATCGAGCGCCTGCGAGCGTGGGTCGCGGAGGGGACCATCCGCCAGCGGGTGGTTGCCTTCGGTGCGGGCCCGGGCTTCGAGCCGAGCGACCGAGACAGTCGATGGTTTCGCCACGCGGGCGTGAAGATCACGATCGCCGAAAACGACGAGCCCGACGAAGTCGCCGCGCAAGTCGCCGCGGCCGATCGTTGTGGAGCGCAAGTGGCGCTGCACGCCGTCGAGGGTGCGGCGCTCGTGATGGCGATCGAGGCTCTACGCCGCCTCGGTCCGGCGCGGACGCGCGCTCGGCGCCACCGCATCGAGCACGCCGCGCTCTGTCCGCCGCCGCTGTGCGAGGCGATCGCCGAATGCGGCGCGGCCGTCGTCACGCACCCGAGCTTCCTTCGCCGCTTCGGGGAGAAGTATCAAAGCGAGCTTCGTCCGGAAGAGGCGGATTGGCTCTATCCGCTGCGAAGCCTCCTCGATGCACGAGTTCCCGTCGCGTTCGGGTCGGATGCCCCGATTGCTCCGCCTTCGCCTTTGGACAACGTCGGCGCCGCGCTCTTGCGAGCGAACGAAGCTGGAGCGCCGCTCGGGCGCTCGCAACGGATCCTCGCGGCCGAAGCGCTGGCGCTGCACACGCAGGGTGGGGCGTGGGTGGGCGGGCTGGAGTCCGCGTGCGGGACGCTGGCGCCGGGACGGTTCGCGGACCTCGTCGTCGTCGATCGTGATCCCCTCGAGACCCCGTCCGCGGAGATCGCGGCCATCCGGGTGCAAGCGACGGTGATCGAAGGGCGGGTCGTTTGGAGAAGCGGAGACGCATGACGAGCGTGTTTCGCACGATCCTCTTCGAACGCCGCGGGCGGGTGGCGTGGGTCACTCTCAATCGCCCCGAGGTTCGCAACGCCTACAACACGGAGATGCGCGACGACCTCCACGCCGCGCTGTCGACCGTTCACGAGGACGAGTCCCTCCGTGTGCTCGTGCTCCGCGGCGCAGGTCCCGCGTTCTGCTCGGGGGGGGACATTCGCGAGTTCGGATCCGCTCCGTCGCCGGTCGTCGCTCGCGAGGTGCGCTGGCGGCGAGACGTGTGGGGGCTGCTCCGCTCGCTGCGGCAGCCGACGATTGCTGCGATTCATGGTCACGCCGCCGGCAGCGGACTGGAGATGGCGCTGCTCTGCGACTTCCGCATCGCCGCGACCAACGCGATTCTGTCGTTGCCCGAGACCGGTCTAGGCATGATCCCCGGCGTCGTCGGCACGCAGAGTGCCCCGCGGGCGATCGGGGTCGGGCGGACGCTCGACATGGTATTGGCCGGCCGGCCGATTGACGCTCGCGAGGCTTGCCGTGTAGGACTGGTGGGCTCGGTGGTTCTGCCGGCCCACCTCGCGGAGGAGGCGAACCGGCTGGCACGCCGCTTGGTGAAACTTGACGGAGGGCTGGTTTCCCGGGTGAAGAATCTCGTCGTTCGCGGGCTCGACCTACCGCTCACACTGGCGCTCGCGAACGAGCGTGTCGTCGCAGGGAGAACGAATCGATGAATACCGCAAACTTTCTCAGCATCCCGGCTTCGATGTTCGGCGACCAGGAGATCCTGGTGTTCGGCCCGCACCGGCGCTCTTATGGAGAGTTGCTCTCTCGCGTGCGGCGGCTCGCCGCTTCGATGAGGCAGGCGGGCATCGACAAAGGGGACGTGGTCGCCGCGCTGCAGACGAACTCGGACGAGTACCTCGAGACGTATTACGCGAGCGCGACGCTCGGCGCCGTCTTCGTTCCGCTGAACTACCGAGCGAAGCCGCCGGAGCTCCAATACGCGATCGCGACGGCGAAGACGAAGATGATCTTCGTCGGCGACCGTTACGCCGACCTGTTCGAAGCGCTTCGGCCGAAGCTGCCGTCGATCGCCACCGTCGTGGGATACGAGGGCGGGAATTCGGGCTGGCTGCGCTACGAAGCGCTCCTCGAGAACCAGGAAGAGGTCGAGGACGCCGATGTCGAGGAGAGCGACGTCTCGATCCTCATGTACACGAGTGGCACGACCAGTTTGCCGAAAGGCGTTCTCCTCACGCATGGCGTTTTCACGGCGTACGTCACCAATACCGCCGAGCTCGCCGACGGCTCCGACCGCGGCACCGCCCTCGTTTCGGTGCCGTTTTACCACATCGCCGGCACCGCGCAGATGATGACCACGATGTGGTCAGGCCGCCGGCTCGTGATTCATCCCCAATTCCAGGCGACGGAGTGGCTGGAGACGGTCGAGCGCGAGCACGTCACGCACGCGATGGTCGTGCCGACGATGCTCAAGCAGATCGTCGATCATCCCGACCTCGAGAAGTACAATTTGTCGACCCTCACGAATCTGTCTTACGGCGGCGCGCAGATGCCGCTGCCCGTGATTCGCCGTGCCATCGAACGGCTGCCGAAGACGATCGGCTTCGTCAACGCCTACGGCCAGACCGAGACCACTTCCACGCTGACGATTCTCGGTCCCGACGATCATCGGCTGGAGGGTCCTCGCGAAGAGGTGGAAAAGAAGGTCCGCCGGCTGGCCTCGATCGGAAAGCCCCTTCCCGACGTCGAGTTCCGGGTCGTGGACGACGACGGCGATCCGCTGCCGGCCGGTGAAGTCGGCGAGATCGTGATTCGTACGGCGAGGGTGATGAAGGGCTATGCGACCGAAAGCGGCGCCGCGATGAGCCAGCTCGAGGATGGATGGCTCCGTACCCGCGACATGGGCTGGGTCGACGAGGACGGCTACATCTTTCTGGCAGGCCGCAAGGACGACATGATCATCCGGGGCGGCGAGAACATCGCGCCCGCCGAGGTCGAATCGGTGCTGCAGAGTCATCCCGTCGTCGAGGACGTCGCGGTGTTCGGCGTGCCGAGCGAAGAATGGGGACAGATCGTCGCCGCCGCGGTCGTGGTCCGCCGCGAAGGGCAGCTCTCGGTGCAGGAACTCGCCGAGTTCTGCAAGCAGCGACTGGCGAGCTTCAAGAAGCCCGAGAAGATCTTGTTCGTGCCGGAGCTGCCCCGCAACCCGCTCGGCAAGGTGCTCAAGAAAGATCTGAAGCAGCAATTCGGCGCCTGATGCCGCGACCGAGCGGAGCGGTGACCTTCGGCCGGCGCGGGCATCTCGCCGAGCTGGTCCTCGACCTCCGTGAGAATGGCGGCCGCTTCACGGCCGAATCCGCCGTGGCGTTCTCGGAGGCTTGCGCGCGATGCGACGACGAGAACCTCTGGGTCGTGCTGCTGCGTTCGGCGGCGCCCGACTTCTGCGTGGGCATCGAGGGTCGGTTCTCCGAATGGCCCCGCGTGTCGGGCACCGACTTCGTGGCTTCGCTCGCGGCGATCCGTCAGCCAGTCGTCCTTGCCGCGCGCCGGCGCGCCGAGGCCGAAGGCTTCGAGCTCGCGCTGGCGGCCGATCTGCGAGTCGTCGAGCGGGGGACTCGTTTCTTCATGCCTCAGGTCGTGGCCGGGGCTCTGCCGGGCTTCGGGGGCACGCAGCGTCTGCCCCGGCTGATCGGGGTCGAGCGGACGTTGCGAACGCTGCTTCTCGGCGAGTCGATCTCGGGTAGGACCGCTGTGGAGTGGGGCCTCGCGGCGCGGCTGGCGGCAGACGCCGATCGCGCGGCGCTCCGGCTAACCGAGGAGCTCCTCGGGCGCGGTCCGCTCTCGCTCCGCTTCGCGAAGGAAGCGGTGCTGCGCTCGTTGGACCTCGCTCTTGACGACGGTGCGCGTTTCGAGCACGACCTCTACGTGCTGCTCGAGACGACGCGCGACCGCGCCGAGGGAGTCGACGCGTTTCTCGGCAAGCGAAAACCCAAATTTCGAGGCTGTTGAAGTAGGGTGTAGGAATGAGACGACTCGCGACCGGCGGGAGCGAGGCTCCTGCGAGACTTTAAGGAGACCCTCATGCCGAACCAGCTCGGGAAGATGTACGTCTGCGCGAAATGCGGAGCTCAAGTGATCGTCACCAAGGCGGGTAACGGCTCGCTCGAGTGCTGTGGTCAGCCGATGGACCAAAAGAAGTAGATGCCCCGACTTCGGCCGCTCGAGGGGCGTGACGCTGGGCTCGTCACGAGGGCCGTCCAGGGCGTCTTTCGCCTCGCTCTCGGTCGCGAGCTGAACCCCTACAAGCTCGAGGCGTACGCGCCGCGCACGGTGCTTTCGTCGTTTCTGTCGAACACCCTGATGACGACCGGGCGCTGGGCGCTCGCGGGCGATTTCCGGCAAATGGTCCGCGTCCGCGTCGCGGCGCTCAACGGTTGCCCGTTCTGAATGGACATCAACGCCGCCGTCGGCGGCCAGCGCGGGCTCTCTCGGGAGAAGATCGACGCGGCGCTCGGAGTGCGACCGGCGGACGCGGGCGGCCTGTCGAGCCGCGAGCGTCTCGCCCTGGAATACGCCGATCGGGTGAGTGCCACGCCGGTCGACGTTCCCGACGACTTCTTCGCACGACTCTCCGCGGAGTTCTCGGAGCGAGAGATCGTCGAGTTGACCGCGACGATCGCCCACGAGAACTACAATTCGAAGTTCAATCGGCCGCTGCGGATCGAGGCCAACAACTTCTGTGAAATCCCCTTGCCGACACCGGAAGAGCTCGCGGCGAGGAGAGTCCGATGAGCGATCGCGCCAAGTAGCGCTGGTAGTAAAGGGGCTCGTCGAGCACGATGCCCCGTCTCGCCAGGACCTCGGCAAAGGCGGCGTAGTGAAGCGGCTCGCTCTGCGGATCGTGCCGTCGAAATCGAAGAGAAGCGCGCGAAGCATCGTCAGTTGACTTTCGGGCGTCGACTCTGAACTGTCGGCCCGAGGACGAGGCAGAGATGAACGGTGATTGCGTGTTCTGCAAGATCCTCGCGGGCGCGATGCCCGCGAAGTTCGCGCACCAGGACCAAGACCTGGTTGCGATCGAGGATGTCAACCCGCAGGCGCCCACTCATCTGCTGCTGATCCCGCGAGACCACATTCCGACGGTGCTCGACCTGAGGGCCGAGCACGCTGCGCTCCTCGGGCGAATCTTCGCGACCGCCAATCGGCTGGCGACCGACCGTGGTCTCGAGGGCGGGTTTCGCGTCGTCGTCAACAACGGCCGCGGCGGCGGTCAGACGGTCTATCACCTTCACTTCCACCTGCTCGGCGGCCGACCGATGCGCTGGCCGCCGGGGTGAAGAAGAAGCGGGAAATCAGGCCGCAGGTCATCGTCTACACCGACGGGGCATGCTCGGGAAATCCCGGACCCGGCGGATGGGCAGCGGTGCTCCGCTACGGTGGGCACGAGCGCGAGATCTCGGGTCGAGCGCCGCACACGACGAACCAAAAGATGGAGCTCACCGCCGCCATCGAGGCGCTGCGAGCGCTCCGGCGCCCGTGTCGCGTACGCCTGCACAGCGACAGCGCCTACTTGGTGAACTGCTTCCGCCAACGCTGGTACGACGCGTGGATGCGTAACGGCTGGATGAGCCGCAACAAAGCGCCGGTCACCAACCGGCCACTTTGGGAAGAGCTCATCCGCCTCGCCGAGATTCACGACGTCGAGTGGGTGAAGGTGGCCGGCCATTCGGGGGATCCCCTGAACGAGCGCTGCGACGCGCTCGCGCGTGCCGAGATCGAGCGCATTGCCTCGCCTTGACACCTCCGGTTTGATCGGGCGGCTATGTCACGTGCCGGAGACGGCTACGGCTACCATGTGGCCTGATCGTGAGCCGAGGGGGCCGGGCAGCGGGTAGCCGCGCCTCTCCTACTTCGAGCTCACCAGCTTCGCCGCGAGGATCCGCGCCGTGTTGAACACGCGCTGGTCCTGCCGCAAGCGGCAGAAGCCGCTCAGGTAACGCCCGTCGAAGCTCGACGGCTCGACGATCCGGCGCGTGACGCCTTGAAAGCCGTCATACTCGATCTCCATCGGCGTGTGATTCTCGACCGCCGCGAGCAGCAGCGCGCGGATGTCTTCACTGTCGCGCGCCACGGTCGGCGCCTCCGTGCCGCCCTTCGCGCCTTTGCCGCGCGCGCGTAGGAGCTTTTCGACCAAGGACTCGAGCTCGCGCGCGCGCGTCGGGGCCCCGGTGTCCTCTCGTCGTGTGAGCTCGAGCGCGAGAGTTTCCTCCAGCGCGGCGAGCGCCGAAAGATCGAAGTCCGGATCCACTTCGCGCGCGAGCTTCGTCGCGGCGCGCACCGCCGCATAGAGCTCCTCGAGCTCCAGGCGCGTGAGGGTGAGCTGGGCGCCGTGCGCGGTCACCTGCACCTTGTCGGTTCCCGCCGACGAGACGCTGTAGCCGGCTTTGCGAAGCTCCCGTCCGAGGTTCGCGAGGTCGACGTTCGAAGTGAGCAGCGCGAGCGCATCGCCGACGCGCCGCTGAATGTAGGGGGCGAAGCGCGGATTGGCCTCCAGCTCGCCGAGCAGCGTGCTCTCGCGGGCCTCGATGTAGGGCCCCGCGACGCCGATCCGCACCTCTCCGTGGCGACCTTCGCAGTCCTCGACGAGCTGCCGCACGGTGGCCGGGACACCCGTCGCGCTCACCGATTCGAGGAAAGCGAGAAGCTCGCCGGCGGAAAATCCGCGATCGAGCGCGTTCATCAGCGAGTCCCAGGTGATCGCAAACGCCGTATAGATGTCGACCGAGCGCAGATCACCGAGCCGGGCGAGGGTCAGGTAGACGCCGGGGTCGAGGTCGGGTGGCGCCAAGATTTCGAGATTGGGCTGCAGTGTCGCTCGAGCCTCGGGATCGGAAAGCGCGGTGCCGAACCTCTCGATGATGGCCGGCCAGTTTTCGGTGAGCACCAGTCGGCCGAGCGTCGACACCCGAAACGCTTCCACGTCCGAGACGGCGGGCGGCCGCCGCACGACCGGCTCGACCAGCCCGAGCCATGCCAACGGACCGGCGAGGAGCCGCCGCAGAAGCGTTCCCGGCGAGACGCGGCCGCCGTAGCGCGACATGGCACCGTCGTCCGCGCCGCGACCGCGCGCCTGGAGGCTCCGGTCGAGGCGGGACAGCAGGGTGCCGAGCTCGATCGCTTCGCCTTGCGGTGCGGCGAGCAACTCTTCGCAGAGACGGCGGCGGCGCGCCTCGAGCGTCGGGTCGGCAGAGATGTATTCGCGCCGAACGAGGGACAGCACGTCGGGATCGGCGAGCGATTCGTTCCAGAGCGCCGTTCGCAGCCAGAAGTGATGGATCGATCGGAGTAGGCGTTCGGGCTGCCAGAGCCGGATGAGATTGGGACGGCTGATCTCCCAGCGATCCTCTCCTTCGAAGAGGACGCGACGATCGATGAGGAACACGCCGAGGAAGCTCGCGTACTCCTCGTCGCTGCGGCGTAGAACCGGGGCGATTCTTTGGGTCGTCTTCTTGCCGATGCCGCCGGTGGCGACCCGCTTCGTCGAGGTGCGCTCGAAGTGGCCGGCGAAGGTCAACAGATCCCGGGCGAAGGTATCGAAGGCTTCGCTCCGCTCGCGCGGGGAGGACGCGGCGGGCGTCCCCACCGGCCGGGGTGGCTTGGCCTTGCCCGTCTTGCCAACGCGCGGCATTTCCCGCTCAAGCCGTTTCCGAGGAGCGCCGGTCACCCACGGCGGGCGTAGCTTCCGCCATAGACGTCCACGCGCGGATCTCGTACTGGTAACCCTGCTCGGTTAGAAAGCGCTGGCGATTCTGCGCGAACTCCTGGTCGCGCGTGTCGCGCGTAACCAACGCATAGAAGCGCGCCTGGTTCGCGTCGGCCTTGGGGCGCAGGATGCGGCCGAGCCGCTGCGCTTCTTCCTGCCGAGATCCGAACGTTCCCGAAACCTGGATCGCCACGTTGGCGTCGGGCAGATCGATCGCGAAGTTGGAGACCTTCGAAACGATCAACAGCCCGAGCTCCGGCCCTCGGAACCTTTCGTAGAGGAGGTCGCGCTCGGCCTGCGGCGTCTTTCCGGTTATGAGTGGGGCGCCCGTGTCGGCGGCGATCGCTTCGAGCTGATCGATGTATTGCCCGATCACCAATACCTTGTCGCCGCGGTGCTCCGCGAGGAGCGTGCCGAGGAGCTCGCGCTTCAAGGGGTTGGTGGAGGAGATACGGAATTTGGCGCGGGCGTCCGCGACCGCGTACTGGCGGCGGGATTCCGCGGTCAGCGGGATGCGGATTTCGGTGCAGCGGGCGGTGGCGATCCACCCCTGGCGCTCCAGGTCCTTCCACGGAACGTCGTAGCGCTTGGGACCGATCAAGGTGAAGACGTCATCCTCCCCGCCGTCCTCGCGGACGAGCGTCGCCGTCAAGCCCAGCCGACGGCGAGCCTGCAGCTCGGCGGTAGCGCGAAACACGGGGGCGGGCAGAAGGTGGACTTCGTCGTAGACGATCAGACCCCAGTCCCGCTCGGCGAAGAGCTTGAAGTGCAGGAACTCTTCGTTCTTGCCGCGCCGGTAGGTGAGCAGCTGGTACGTGCTCAGCGTAACGGGACGGATCTCCTTCTCGTGGCCGCTGTACTCGCCGATTTGATCGCTGGTCAGATCCGTCTTGTCGAGAATCTCGTCGCGCCACTGGCGTAGCGCGCTGACGTTCGCCGTGAGGATCAACGTCTGGGTTCGGAGCTTCGCCATGACGCCGAGGCCGACGATCGTCTTGCCCGCGCCGCAAGGCAACACGATCACTCCCGAGCCGCCGCGGTTCGAGCCGTCGGCGTGGAAGAGACGCACGGCCTCCTCTTGGTAGTGGCGCAGGAGGAACGGCCGCCCGGCGATCGTGTCGCGCCGAACGTTGACCGCGAGCGGCGCACCGTCGACGTAGCCCGCCAGGTCTTCGACGGGAAAGCCGGACTTGATGAGCGCCTGCTTGAGCGCTCCGCGCACGCCTGGCTTGACGGACAGCGAGCGGGCGTCAATCGGCGCGTCGAGGCACGGCTCCACCGCCTTGAGCCGCGAGATCTCCTCCAGCAACCACGGTTCGTCGGACTGGAGAACGAGCCGCTCGTCGGCGCCGCGCACGAGCCGGAGCTTGCCGTAGCGGGTGACGATGTCCTCGACGTCGAAGCGGACGTTTTGCGGCAGCGGGTACTTCGAGAGCTCGTCGAGCGCGTCTAGAATGTGCGGTGCCGTGAGACCTGCGGCTGCCGCGTTCCACAGCGAGAGCGGGGAGAGCCGGTACGTGTGGATGTGCTCCGGGCTCTTCTCCAACTCGGCGAAGCGGGCGATCGAGTCGCGCGCCTCCTCGTAACGGGGATGAGCGGTCTCGAGGAGGATCGTGCGGTCGGACTGGACTATGAGTGGGCCTTGCGATCGTTCTGGCAAGCAACCTCCAGACGCAGAAGGACAATCTGGTCTTATAGCATTGCGTTCGGAAGACTCCCAGTGGGCGCGCGCCCGAGGGCGCCGTTCCGTCGAGGTAGGATCGTGGCCGCACGGGCCCCGCGCCGTGCGCAATCGCGCGATGAGGGCCCATCTCGCCACGTGCTCGCCGCTCCGGTCGTCAGCGTACAGGAAGTACGCTTCCTCCCTGCGCGGCTGCGCGCGTGTCGATCTGGACCCTCCTCCCGCGATTGCCCCCACCCCGCCGGGAATACGGTGTGCCTCCGTCGCTTCGCTCCGCGGCACGAAGAGGATTCTTAACCCCGCCTCACCTCCCCCGATGGCGCGAGTCGACTTACTGTGTACATCGCTTCGCTCGTACAACTTTCGGCCACGCGCGGTCGCACTTGGTAAGCCGTTCGCCGCAAGCCCCTGCGGGTGGGGCGGCGGGGTTAAAAGGTTCCCGCCGCGAGCGAAGCGAGGCGGCAAACCGAGCTTCTGGAGGGGAGGGGGCGGGTCGCGGGAGGAGGGTGCAGATCGACACGCGCGCAGCCGCGCAGGGAGGAAGCGTACTTCCTGTACGCTGACGACCGGAGCGGCGAGCACGTGGCGAGATGCACCCTCCTCCCGCGACCCGCGAACGGGGCGGGGGAGCGCACGTTGACTGCTTTTCGGGCAGCCGTTATACGATCGCGAATCGTGAACGAACGTTTGGACACGCTCTGGCGCTGGTCAATTCAAGCGCTCTCCTCGGCGCTCAGGAGGTAGATGAAGGAATTCATCCATTCGCTCCTGAGCGAAGCCTTCGAAAAGGCGAAAGAGGGGGGAGAGCTGAAGACATCGGATCTCCCCCCTCTTGCTATCGAGGTTCCGAAGGATTCCACGCACGGCGACCTCGCTTCGAACCTCGCCCTCGTTCTGGCGCGCTCCGAAGGACGGCCGCCGCGGCACATAGCCGAGACGCTGCGGAAGCACCTGCGCCAGAGCGATGACCTCGCCAGCGTCACGGTCGCGGGCCCCGGTTTTCTCAACTTCAAGCTGGCGCGGGAATTCTGGTGGAAGCGGCTCGCGGAAGCGCGATCGACAGGAGAGCGATTCGGCCGGCCGACGGTCGCGCCGCGGCTGAAGGTGCAGGTCGAGTTCGTGAGCGCCAATCCGACCGGCCCGCTCACCGTCGGACACGGGCGCAACGCCGTGCTCGGCGACTCGATCGCGCGTCTACTCGAGACGTGCGGTCACGAGGTCGTGCGCGAGTACTACTTCAACAACGCTGGGCGCCAGATGCAGGTACTCGGCGAGTCGGTGCGTGCCCGCTACCTCGAGCGGCTCGGTCTGCCGTCGAGCTTTCCCGAGGACGGGTACCAGGGGGACTACATCCGCGAGATCGCCGCCGACCTCGAGGCGCAGCACGGCCCCACCCTGGCCGATGTCAGCGATCACAAGCCGTTCCAGCAGCATGCGGAGCGCGCGATCTTCGCCGACATCGAGGCGACGCTCGAGCGCATGCGCATCCGCTTCGACGTTCACTTCAACGAGGACTCGCTTTACGAGGACGGCTCCATCCACCGTGTTCTCGCCGATCTTCGCGCCGCGGGCGTGGTCTACGACAAAGACGGCGCGCAGTGGCTCCGCCTGACTGCGCTCGGGCTCGCCGAAGACAAGGTGATCGTCAAGAGCTCGGGCGAGCCGGCCTACCGCCTTCCCGACATCGCCTATCACAAGAACAAGCTCGAGCGAGGGTTCGATCGGATCGTCGACGTGCTCGGCGCGGACCACATCGCCGAGCACCAGGAGGTGAAGGCGGGTCTGCGCGCGCTCGGGCTCGATGATACACGCGTGCACGGAGTGATCTATCAATTCGTCACGCTGCTGCGTGGCGGGCAACTGGTGAAGATGTCGACCCGAAGGGCCGAATATGTCACGCTCGACGAGCTCGTCGCCGGAGGTCGGAACCGACGTCGTACGGTTTCTGTTCCTCACCCGCAAGGCCGACACGCACCTGGAGTTCGATCTCGATCTCGCCAAGCAGCAGTCCATGGAGAACCCCGTCTACTACGTGCAATACGCGCACGCTCGAATCGCCAACATCCTGCGCAAGGCCGAGAGCGAGGGAATCGACGAGGGCGTGCCGGAGGAGGTGCCGCTCCACCGGCTCGTGCAAGACGACGAGATGATGATCATCCGGCGCCTCGTCGAGTTCCCGGACCTCGTTGCCGAGGCGGGCGCGGCGTTGGAACCGCACCGCCTGACGTTTTACTTACTCGACCTCGCCGCGGCGTTTCACGGGTACTACAATCGTCGCGAGAATCGGGTGGTGAGCGAGGATCATGAGCTTTCTCGAGCGCGCCTTTCCCTGGTCGGCGTCGTCCGCCAGGTGCTTCAGAGTGGGCTTGCGCTGCTCGGCGTGAGCGCGCCGGAGCGGATGTAGGAGGAATGGTGATGCGCCATCGAGACGGCATCGATCAAAGCGGCAAGTTCGAGATATCCGCCGCCGGGGTCCTGCTGCTCGCCATCGCGACGATGGTTGCGAGCGGCATCGTCTTCCTTCTCGGGATCTACGTCGGCAAGGGCATGGTCGAGCAACGTCTCGTGCAGGAAAGCCGGGTGGTTCGTTTGCCGGTGCCGACGCCCGGGGCCGCCGGCAGCGGAAGCGCAAAGGGAGGCGAGGTCGACGTCACGTTCTGGGACAAACTGGCCAAGGGCGAGGCGACGCCGCCGCCGGCGGCCGCACCGAGTCCAACGGCGGCCGAGACGCCCGTGCGCGTGTCGCCGGCTGGGCCCACACCGGTGCCGCGCCCTACCGAGCCGAAGGCCGAGGCCCCGCCTACGCCCGCGCCGACGCGCCCGGCGCCAGCCGTCGCAGAAGGGGGAACCTTCCAGATCCAAGTCAACGCGATGGCGGACAGGGCGCGTGCCGATGAGCTCGTCCGCGACCTCAAGGGCCTCGGCTACGCTGCGTTCATCTCGCCGGCGCGAGTCGGCGACAGGACCCTGTACCGCGTGCGCGTGGGCAATCTCCCCTCAGGGGACGCCGCCAAGCAAGCACTCTCGCGCCTGCGTGAGCAGGGCTATCCGAACGCGTTCTTGGCGGCCGAGGTGAACGGGCGTTGAGCGCGGTGACGGGCACCATTCAACCGAGCTTCGACGAGTTCGTCGGCTTGGCCCAGCGGGGCAACGTCGTGCCGGTCACCTGCGAGATTCTCGGCGACCTCGAGACTCCCGTCTCGGCCTTCCTCAAGCTTCATCGCGGGCGACACGGCTTTCTCCTCGAAAGCGTCCAGGGTGGCGAAAAATGGGGACGCTATAGTTTCCTCGGAACCGAACCGGAGCGGGTGTGGACCGCTCGCGGCCATTCGATCGAGGTGTCGAGCCGCCGCGGTGAGGTGGAGCGGCGCGAGGTGACCGACGTGCTCGGCGCGCTCCGGGAGTGGCTCCACTCGTACCGCCCCGTGGCGCTTCCCGGCCTCCCGCGGTTCTCGGGGGGCGCGGTCGGCTATCTCGCCTACGACCTCGTGCGTGACTTCGAGCGCCTGCCGGTCCGCGCCGTCGACGATCTCGAGCTCCCGGACGCGATGCTGGTCCTCGCCGACCGGTTGCTGGTCTTCGACAACGTCACGCAGCGAATTCGCCTGATCGTCAACGTCTTCCTCCAGGAGGGTACCGATCTTCGGACCGGCTACGACGCCGCGGTAGCGGCAATCGGCGAGTGGCTCGAGCGGTTGCGCGGGCCCGTGCCCGCCAAGGGGCCGGGGCCCTCTTCCGGACAGCGGCCCCGTGCCCTCCCCGAGCTACGCTCGAATCTCACCCAGGCGGACTACGAATCGATGGTGCGCCGTGCGAAGGAATACGTCCATGCGGGCGACGTCATCCAGGTGGTGCTCGCCCAGCGCTTCGAAGGCGCGCTCGGTGCCTCCCCGTTCGACGTCTATCGGAGCCTTCGCTCGATCAATCCCTCGCCGTACCTGTTCTTCCTCGATCTCGGCGAATTCTCGCTGGCGGGCGCGTCGCCGGAGGTGATGGTGCGCGTCGAAGGCGGCGAGGTCACCGTGCGTCCGATCGCCGGGACGCGTCCGCGCGGCACCGTCGAGCGGGACGATCTCGCGCTCGAACAAGAGCTCTTGAACGATCCGAAGGAGATCGCCGAGCACATCATGCTGGTGGATCTCGGTCGCAACGACGTGGGTCGGGTTGCAGCGCCCGGCTCGGTCGAAGTCACCGAGCGGTTGGTCGTCGAGCGCTATTCGCACGTGATGCACATCGTCTCCAACGTGCGAGGCCGGCTCGAGAGCGGCAAAGACGCGTTCGATGCGTTCCGCGCGACGTTTCCCGCCGGCACGCTCTCGGGCGCACCGAAGATCCGCGCCATGGAGATCATCGAGGAGCTCGAGCCCGTGCGGCGCGGAGTCTACGGTGGGGCCGTCGGCTATTTCGATTTCTCCGGCAACATGGACACCGGGATCGCGATTCGCACCGTCCTCTGCAAGAGCGGGCGCGTCTACGTGCAGGTGGGCGCGGGCATCGTCGCCGATTCGCTCCCCGAGCGGGAGCACCTCGAGTGTTTGAACAAGGCGCGCGGGATGTTTCAGGCGTTGCGATTGGCGGAGGAGCTATGAAGAGCGGGCCCCAGGCTTCGGGCTTCAGCAACACAAGCCGAGGAGTCGCTCGCCGATGCCCGAAGCCATGATCCTGATGATCGACAACTACGATTCCTTCACCTACAACCTCGTCCAGTATCTCGCCGAGCTAGGCGCGGAGGTCGTCATACGGCGAAACGATGCGATCGGGCTCGACGACGTCGAGGCGCTGCGGCCGGCGGCGGTGGTGATCTCGCCCGGTCCGTGCACGCCGAGCGAGGCGGGCATCTCGGTGCCGCTGCTCCAGCGCTTCGCCGGCCGCTTCCCGATCCTCGGTGTCTGCCTCGGACATCAGGCGCTCGGTGCGGCATTCGGCGGCGAGATCATCCGCGCCGAGCGCATCATGCACGGCAAGACGTCGCCGATCGAGCACGACGGTAAGACGATCTTCGACGGTCTGTCGAATCCGTTCGACGCGACGCGCTACCATTCGCTGCTCGTCCGGCGGGAAACGCTCCCCGCGTGTTTGGAGATCAGCGCGTGGACCCGCGAGGGCGAGATCATGGGACTCCGCCATCGCCGCCAGCCGGTCGAGGGCGTCCAGTTCCATCCCGAGTCGATCCTCACCCTCGAGGGCAAGCGCTTGCTTGGAAACTTCCTGGAACGCCTCGGCTGATCGAAATGACGATTCGCGACGCCATCGCTCGACTGCTCGAGGGCGGTAATCTATCCGAGGATGAGGCCGCGGAAGTCATCGGCGACGTCATGGAGGGCCAGGCCACGCCGGCTCAAATCGGCGCGCTCTTGGTTTTATTGCGGCACAAAGGCGAGACGGTCGAGGAGATCACCGGCGCAGCGCGCGCGATGCGCGCGAAGGTCACCGCCGTGCGGTGCGATGGGGCGACCGTCCTCGATACCTGCGGCACCGGGGGAGACGGGTGCCACACGTTCAACGTCTCGACCGCGGCCGGTCTGGTCGCAGCCGCCGCGGGCTGCTCGGTCGCCAAACACGGCAACCGCGCCATCTCCGGTGCCGTGGGGGGGCGGACGTGCTCGAGCGCCTCGGCGTCTCGATCGACCTGGAAGTCGAGCAAACCGAGACGATGCTGCGCGAGACGGGCTTCGGCTTCTTGTTCGCCCCGCTCCTCCACGGAGCGATGCGGCATGCCGCGGGACCGCGGCGGGAGATCGGCGTTCGCACGATCTTCAACCTTCTCGGGCCGCTGACGAATCCGGCCGCGGCGCGCCATCATCTGCTCGGCGTGTTCGATCGGCGCTGGGTCGAGCCTCTGGCGCACGTGCTCGGCCGCCTCGGTTCCGTGCACGCGCTCGTGGTCCACGGCGACGACGGTCTGGATGAGCTCACGACCACCGCCGCGAGCGACGTCGCCGAGCTTCGCGGCGGCGAGGTCCGGCGGTTCCGAGTGGATCCCGATTCGCTCGGTTTTCGGCGTGCGCGGCTGGCGGACCTGCAGGTCGAGACCGCCGAGCAGAGCGCGCAGATGATCCGAGGCGTGCTCGCGGGCGAAGCCGGACCTGCGCGCGACCTCGTGCTGTTGAACGCGGGCGCCGCCATCTACGCCGCCGATCGCGCGGCGACGATCGAAGCCGGGGTCGCGACCGCGCGCGCGGCGATCGATACAGGACGTGCGCGCGACACGCTCGAGCGGGTCGCGCGCGCGAGCCGAGCGGGAGGGCGCCCATGATCCTCGACGACATCGTGGCCGCCAAGCGTGACGAGATCGCCGAGCACAAGGGCCAGCGGCCGCTTGCGGCCTTGACCGACGCCGAGCTCTATCGGGCCCCTCGCCGAGGATTCGCGGCGGCGCTCGCCGAGCCTGGTCGCGCCATCATCGCCGAGGTGAAGAAGGCCTCGCCGTCGCGGGGGTTGATCCGTGCGGATTTCGATCCGGCGGCGATCGCGCGCGGTTACCAGAGAGCCGGAGCACGGGCGATCTCGGTGCTGACCGACGCGCCGTTCTTCCAAGGGAGCCTCGCCTATCTCGAGGCGATCCGGCGTGTGACGGATCTGCCGCTGCTCCGCAAGGACTTCGTCCTCGACCCGTACCAGATCCACGAAGCGCGCGCCTTCGGGGCGGACGCGGTGCTGCTGATCTGCGCGATCCTGGGCGACGGCGCCCTCGGGGACTTGCTCGCGCTTTCGCTGCGCCTCGAGGTCGACGCGCTCGTCGAGGTTCACTCGCGTGACGAGCTCGAGCGGGCGAGCCGATGCGGAGCCTCGCTCATCGGCATCAACAACCGCGATCTCCGCACCTTCGTGACGCGCTTCGAGGTCGCGGAGTCGCTCGCTCCGCTGGCGCCCGCCGGGGCTACCGTCGTTGCGGAGAGCGGCCTCAAGACGGCAGCCGATCTCGAGCGCCTCGAGGCCGCAGGCGTACGCGCCTTTCTCGTCGGAGAGACGTTGATGGCCGCGCCCGATCCGGAAGTCGCGCTGCGCGCGCTCTTGTCTTGAGCGACTGTAAACCATGCCAGTCCGGGTGAAGATCTGCGGCGTGACGACCGTCGAGGACGCGCTCGTGTGCGCAGGCGCCGGTGCCGACGCCATCGGGCTGAACTTCTGGAGCGGCTCGAAGCGCCGAGTCGACCTGGCGCGCGCCGCCGAGATCGCCCGCGTGCTGCCGCCGTCGATCCTCAAGGTGGGGGTGTTCGTCAACGCCGAGCGAGCCGCGATCGAACGTGCGATCGGCGGCGTGGGTCTCGATGCCGTTCAGCTGCACGGCGACGAGATCCCGGAACACTGTCGTGGGTTCGCCGTCCCGGTGATCAAGGCAATCGGCGTGAGGCGCGGCGGCGAGTCGCCTCGGCTGATCGCAGAACGGTTCCCCGTCGACTACATTCTTCTCGATGCCGATTGCGGGGAGCAATACGGCGGCACGGGGCTGGCTTTCGATTGGCAGCGAGCCGCAGGCGTGGCGCCGGGCCGCCTGTTTTTGGCCGGCGGGCTACGCCCGGACAACGTTGCGGCGGCGATTCGCGTGGCACGCCCGTACGGAGTCGACACCGCGAGCGGAGTCGAATGCACGCCTGGGCGCAAGGATCCGGCGCGGGTCAAGGAGTTCATCGACAATGCCAAGCATGCCTGACCGCGGCGGCCACTATGGCGAGTTCGGCGGGCGCTATGTTTCCGAAACGTTGATGCCCGCGCTGCTCGAGCTCGAGGCCGCGTATCGGGAGTGGCGGCGCGATCGAGGCTTCCAGGGCGAAGTGCGTGAGCGCTTGCGTCACTACGTCGGCCGGCCGACGCCGCTCTACTTCGCCGAAAATCTGACGCTGCGGCTCGCCGGCGCGCGCATCTACTTGAAGCGCGAGGACCTCTGTCATACCGGCGCGCACAAGATCAACAACACGATCGGCCAGGGACTTCTGGCGAAGCGGATGGGGAAGCGACGGATCATCGCCGAGACCGGGGCCGGCCAGCACGGCGTCGCGACCGCGACCGTGGCGGCCCTGCTCGGCATGGATTGCGAGGTCTTCATGGGTCGAGAAGACGTTCATCGTCAGGCGCTCAACGTCTTCCGCATGAAGCTGCTCGGCGCGAGGGTACGGGTGGTCGAGTCCGGAACCCAAACGCTGAAGGACGCCATGAACGAGGCGCTGCGCGACTGGATCGCGACGGTCGAAACGACCTTCTACTGCATCGGCTCGGTGGCCGGCCCGCACCCCTATCCGCAGATCGTCCGCGACTTCCAATCGGTGATCGGCGAGGAATCGCGCCGGCAGATTCTGCGCGCGGCCGGGCGGCTGCCCGACGTGTTGATCGCCTGCGTGGGCGGCGGCAGCAACGCGATGGGACTCTTCCATCCGTTTCTAGATGAGGCCTCGGTGGCGATGTACGGCGTCGAGGCGGCCGGTCGGGGCCTCGACAGCGGCGAACACGCTGCGACGCTCGCGCGTGGTCAGATCGGCGTGCTGCACGGCAACAAGACCTACCTCCTGCAAGACGAACTCGGCCAAATCCGCCCGACGCATTCGATCTCCGCCGGCCTCGACTACCCGGGGGTTGGGCCCGAGCACAGCTATTTGCGGGATACGGGCCGCGTGGAGTACGTCGTGGCAACGGACGAGGAGGCGATCGCAGCGCTGCGCCTCTTGACGGAGACCGAGGGAATCATTCCCGCGCTCGAGAGCGCACATGCAGTGGCGTACGCCGCCCGAATCGCTCCCACGCTCGACAAGGACAAGATCGTGATCATCAACCTCTCCGGCCGCGGTGACAAGGACATGGCGACCGTCGCCGACCATCTCGGGGTGACGCTGTGATGATCGGCTTCGGCGTTCAACCTTCGGCAGGAGGAGCATCGGAAACTCCGGCCGAAGCCCGAAACCCGAGTAATGCCGTCGTCGGTCATGTCGCGCATTGCTGAGAAATTTGCCGAGCTCCGCTCTCGCGGCGCGGCGGGATTCATTCCGTACCTGACCTTCGGCGACCCCGAGGTCGACTGGACCGTTCCGCTGCTCGAAGCACTCGCCCGCGCCGGCGCCGATTTCATCGAGATCGGTGTGCCGTTCAGTGACCCGATGGCCGACGGGCCGGTGCTGCAGCGCGCCGCAGGGCGCGCGCTCGCGGGCGGCGCGTCGCTGCGCGGCTGCCTCGATCGGGTGGCCGAGTTCCGCCGGGGATCCGACGTTCCGATCATCTTGTTCGGGTACTACAATCCGATCTTCCGCTACGGCCTCGAGCGGTTCGCCGCCGATGCGCGGACGGCCGGTGTCGACGGGGTTCTCTGCGTCGATCTGCCGCCGGAGGAGTCCGCCGACCTCGATCGCGCGGCCCGCGCGCAGGGACTCGACGTCATCTATCTTCTCGCTCCGACGAGCACGCTCGACCGCATGCGCAAAGTGCTTTCGCGCGCGCGCGGCTTCGTCTATTTCGTCTCGGTCGCCGGTGTGACGGGAGCACGCGCTGCCCTGCCCGAGAACCTCGAGACCCTCGTTCGCTCGGTGAAGCGGTTGACGCCGATGCCGATCGGCGTCGGCTTCGGCATTTCGACCGCGGAGCAGGCGGCCCGCGTGGCGACCTTCGCGGACGCCGTGATCGTCGGCAGCGCGATTGCACGGGTCGTCGAAGAGTGCGCGCCGGACGGCGATCTCGTCGGCGACGTGGAAGGATTCGCCGGGTCGTTGGCCGCAGCCGTGCGGGGCGCGCGGGGGCACGCGGCAGAGGACCGGCGATGAGTCCGCAGGCGAGAAAGTCCCGAGCCGCCGCCACCGCTCCCGCCGATCATCCGTGGGTGAAGTGCCCCGGCTGCCAGGAGATCCTGTTCCGCAAGGAGATCGAGCGCAAGCTCAACGTCTGCCCGAAGTGCGGGCACCACCTGCGTCTCACCGTCGATCAGCGCCTCATGCTGCTCGCCGATCGCGGTTCCTTCGAAGAGACCGACGCCGCCATGACCGCCGCCGACCCGCTCGGCTTTCGCGACTCGTTGCCCTATCCCCAGCGCGTCAGCGAAGCCAGAACGCGCACCGGCAAGAACGAAGCGCTGCTGACTGGCTTCTGCACGATCGAGGGACGGCGGATCGCGCTCGCGTTCTTCGACTTCGGTTTTCTCGGGGGTAGCATGGGCTCGGTCGTGGGTGAGAAGCTCACGCGCCTGGCGGAACGGGCGCTCGCCGAACGACTGCCGCTCGTGGTGGTCGCGTCATCGGGCGGAGCGCGGATGCAGGAAGGAATCCTCTCGCTCATGCAGATGGCCAAGGTGAGCGCGGTGCTTGGGCGGTTGCGTGATCAGGGCGTGCCGTACATCTCCGTCCTCACCGATCCGACCACCGGAGGCGTGGCGGCCTCGCTGGCGATGCTGGGTGATCTCAACGTCGCCGAGCCAGGCGCGCTGATCGGTTTCGCCGGTCCGCGGGTGATCGAGCAGACGATTGGCCACACCCTTCCCGAGGGGTTCCAGACCTCCGAGTTCTTGCTCGCGCACGGCATGGTGGACCTCGTGGTCGAACGCCGCGCGCTGAAGGGGACGCTGGCAAAGCTGCTCGAGTGGATGGGGGGACGTTCTTGACTTTCGAAACTTTGCTCCGATGACGGTACCGACGCCGAGCAAAGTTTCGAAAGTCAAGAACGTCCCCGCGACGTACCCGGAGACCCTCTCGTGGCTCTACCACCTGGAGGTGAGCCGCGGTTGGGACTTGAAGCTCGAGTCGGTGCGGGCGGCGCTCGAGCGGCTCGGCTCGCCGGAGCGGAGCTTCCCTTCGCTCCATGTCGCCGGCACCAACGGCAAAGGCTCGACCGCGGCGATCGCGCACGCGGTGCTTTCGCGGCACGGACTTCGCGTCGGCTTGTTCACCTCGCCGCATCTCAGCGATTTTCGCGAGCGGATCCGCGTCGGCGACGCGTGGATCCCCGAAGCCGCGGTGGTCGAGCTGGCGAGCGAGATTCGCGAGCGGCTCTTGGGCACGCGCGTGGAGCTCACGTTCTTCGAGGTGACCACCGTCCTGTCGTTCCTCTACTTCGCCAGGGACCGGGTCGATGCGGCGGTCATCGAAGTCGGGCTCGGCGGCCGGCTCGATGCCACGAACGTGCTCGTGCCGCGGGCGACGATCGTGACCACGATCGGCTTTGACCACGAGCGCTATCTGGGATCGACGATCGCTTCGATCGCCGCCGAGAAGGCGGGAATCTTCAAGCCAGGCGTTGCGGCAATCGTCGGCCGCGTGGATGACGAAGCGGAGTCCGTGCTCGCACGGATCGCCGCGGCGCAGCCGTGCCCATATCGTCTCTACGGCCGTGAATTCCGGACGGAGATCGCGGCACACGGATTCGACTACCACGGGCGACGCACGATCCGCGATCTCCGAGTGGGGCTTGCCGGCCGTTTCCAGATCGACAATGCAGCGGTTGCGCTGGCGGCGCTCGAAGAAGGGGGATGGCTCGGGGGGATCGGCGACGAAACGATCCGCGCGGCGGTCGCGACCGTGCGCTGGCCGGGTCGGCTCGAGGTGATCCGTGAGCGTCCGCGCGTCATCTTAGACGGCGCCCACAATCCGGCAGGGGTCGCGGCCCTGGTCGGCGAGCTGGCGAGGCTGGCGAGGGGCCGTCCCGTCCACCTCGTGTTCGGGGTGCTCGCCGACAAGCGCTGGTCGGAGATGGTCGAACGGCTCGCTGCGGCGGTCGTCGACGTCACCGTGGTCCCCGTCGTCGAGAGGCGCTCGGAGAATCCCGCCCGCGTGGCAGAGCTCTTTCGTCGGTACGTACCGACCCGGATGGACCAAAGCGCGACGACCGCTATCGAACGACTCCTCGCCGACCCGGCGTATGCCGACGACGTCATCCTCGTAGCGGGATCCCTGTTCTTGGTGGGCGAGGCGCGCGCCCATCTGGAGACCTGAAGCGGCGATTCGACCCTTCGCCTCCCTTCGCCCTTGGAGCCCGAACTTCCCTCGCCCCGAGCTTCGTGGTACGAGGCGCGCGCGTCGTCGGGGATGATGAGGGTTGTCCGGACACTTCTGCTGATCCTACCGCTCGCGCTCGCCGCGACATGGTTGGCGGCCTCGGCGGAAGAAGGCGGCGCGCGCTCGCCGTTCGGCGATCTGCAGGTGCGATCCGAAACGAACGCGACGGAGATCTCGCTCGAGGTCCCGAAGCGGGTCGTCGCACAAGACCAGACGCAGAAGCGGCCCGGTCTGTCGGCGTCGGGACAGCCCGCTCGCGTGAAGCCTCCGCCTGAGCGGACCGCAACGCCGGAAGCAATCGGAAGGCCGGAAGAGACCGAGACGCCTGAAGCAACGCCTACGCCGCCGCCCGAAGCGACGCCCACGGAGCGCAAGGCACGGGGGACGCCTACACCGAAACGCGAGTCTGCGCCCGGCGGGCTGACGGTGAACGAGATCCACCTCTTCTTCCCGGGAGTGACGATCCCGCGCCCGCGGCTGATCACGGTCGATGACCGTATCGTCCAAGAGGCACGGCTCTTTCCCGACGAAGGCGGCGTCAGCATGACGGTCGTCGCCCGGCGCCCGATCTACTACGTGGTGTCTCGCGACAACAGCCAGCTCTTCATCCGCGTCGAGCCTGGTACGCTGCTCGCCGAGGAGGCGACCGGCCCCATCATCGTCGAGCGAACCCCGTCGGTCCCCAGAGCGGGGACGAAGGCGCCGAGGGCTCAAGGGCCCGCCACACAGCAGCAAGGCGCTACCATCCAAGGCGCGGAGTTGATGCCGAAGATCACGATGCCGGCGATGCGCAAGGGAGAGGGGCTCACCCTCGACGCCGAGCATCTCAGCACGGACGAGGAAAAGAACGAGATCGTCGCCCAGGGGCACGTGACGATCGCGCGTGCGGGCTCGATGCTAACCGCCGACGAGGTGCGCATCAACCGTGACACGCAGCAGGGTCAGGCGACTGGCAACGTTCAGTTCACCGACCCGCAGGGTACGATTCAAGCCGCCGACTTCGCCGGCAACCTCGAAGACGAGACCGGCGAATTGACAAATGGCACCATCTACTTGAGCGCGAACCACCTCACGATCTCCGGCGAGAAGATCCAGAAGTCCTTCGGCCAGACGTATCACATCGAGAACGGAGAGTTCACGACGTGCCAGTGCGGCGCCGGAGCGCCGAGCTGGTCGATCGCCGGCAAATCGGTGGACATCACGCTCAACGGCTACGGGCTCGTCGAGCAGCCGAGGCTCAAGATCCTGGAGACGCCCGTCCTCCCTCTTCCGTACATGAGCTTCCCGGCCAAGAAGACGCGCCAGACCGGGTTCCTCTCGCCGCTCTACGGTTACTCGAGGAAGCGGGGCTTCACGTACATGCAACCCTTATACGTGGTGCTCAACAAGAGCGCGGACTTCACGATCGCCCCGGACATCGCGACTTCCGCGCGACTCGGCGCAATCGGCGAGTTTCGCTGGGCGATCGACGACCGATCCAAGGGTGTCATCAACGCCTCGTACTTCAACGAGTTCCTGAACAACGACCGCAATAACGACGTCATCGTCGGCAGCGCCGCCAACCCGACGATTCCCGAGAACCGCTGGAGCGAGACGGCCGACATCCGTCAGGACTTGCCGTTCGAGCTGCGCGGCTTCGTCGATTCCCTGGCAGTCTCCGACGACTTCTTCCTGCGCCAGATGCCGACGGTCTCGTTCGACCCTGAATATGCTCGAACCCTCCGGACCAGCCTCTTCGACTCGACGCGCGCCGGGCTCTACCGCTACTGGGACCACGCGACTCTGATCAGTCAAGTGGCTTACTACCAGGATTTCATTCAGCCGCAGGACCAGACCTTCCAACGGTTCCCGCAGCTGCAGTTCTTCGCCTCCGATCGCTTCCTCGATCGCCATCTGAAGCTCGGCATGAGCGACGACTTCACCGATTTCGCGCGCAAGCAAGGTTTCGACGGACCACGGCTCGACCTCAACCCTCAAGCCGCCGTGCCGTTTCGCTGGAAGGAGTATCTGAACGGCAGCATCGGCCTCTCGGGACGCGAGACGGCCTATCATATGAACAACACCGATCTGCTCCTGCCGACGCCGACCCCCGGTTCGAGCAGCGGTCCGACGCCGACACCGACGCCTTCGACGCCGCTCGCGAAGAATCCGACACGCGAGCTCTACCAGTTCAACGCGACGCTCGCGACGCAGCTCTCCCGCGTCTTCGACGTGGGCGGCGAGCACGTGCAGAAGCTCAAGCATACGATCGAGCCCGAAGTCGACTATCTCTACATTCCCGACGTCAACCAGAACGATCTTCCGACCTACGACTTCGTCGACAAGATCGATCGCCGGAACCTCTTCACGTACGGTTTCACGAGCCGACTGCTCGCCAAGCTCGACCGTGCTCCGGACATCGATCGGCGGCGGCCGCTTTCGGTCGGCGATCTCAATTCGTTCAGCGGCGTGACGCCCTCGCCGTTCGGCGACGAGGATCAGCGCGGCGGGCTCGCGTCGCTCGGCAATCCGAACCTTTCCGGCCCGACTCCGAGCGGGATCGGCGCCGACACGGGCGAAGCCGAGAAGGAGAACACCGAGGGAGCGCCGACCACCCTGGGAGCGCCGACCACCTTCGCGAACGAAACCGCGGAGCAGCGGGCGGCACGACTCGAAGAGGAGAAATCGGCGGTTTCGAGGGTAACGGAATGGGCCCGACTGCAAGTTTTTCAGAGCTACGACATCCGCGACAGCCTACAATCGGACACAGGGCCCGACCCGAACGATCACTTCTCCGACGTCGACGTGCACATGCGGCTGCATCCCCAGCAAGCCTTCAGTCTCATCTACGACTCGACGGTCAATGCCAAAGAAGCGATCCTGACCTCCGCCAACGTCGGCGTCGTGCTTCGTGATCCCCGGGAGCGGTCTGCGGAGGGTTTCCTGCGCTCCACGCAGCGCGCGTCGATCGGCGTTTCCTACCGCTTCATTTCCAACCAGGTCGTGAAGGAAGTCGACGGCGGCGTCGTCGTGCCGCTGGCGGACACCCTGTCCACCTTCTATCAGGCCCGCTACGACGCGCTCGCGGGAATCTTCCTCGAGAAGACCGGTGGCTTCCGCCTGACGTCCCAGTGTCAATGCTGGATCGCCGACCTCTCGGTCACCGATCTCGTCAACCCTCCGGAAACCCAGCTTCGCTTTCAAGTGACGCTCGTGGGGCTCGGGTCGATCGGCCGCACCCGTTGATGAAGGGCGTCGTCCTCGCCGGCGGACTAGGAACCCGACTCGATCCGCTGACGCGGGTGACGAACAAGCACTTGCTGCCGGTCTACGACCGGCCGATGATCTTCTATCCGTTGTGGACGTTGATCAACGCGGGGATCGAGGAGATCCTCATCGTCACCGGCGGCAACAATGCGGGGGATTTTCTGCGGCTGCTCGGCAACGGAGCGGAGTTCGGCCTCAAGCATTTGAACTACACGTATCAGCAAGGAGAAGGCGGCATCGCGGCGGCACTGTCGCTCGCGGAACATTTCGCCGAGGGCGGAAAGGTTTGCGTGATCCTCGGCGACAACATCATCGAGCGCAACATCCAGCGCGCCGCTGCTGCCTTTCGTAGCCAAGAGCGCGGCGCGAAGATCTTGCTCAAGCGGGTCCCGGATCCGGAGCGCTTCGGGGTGGCGGTGCTCCGTGGCAAGCGCGTCGAGCGAATCGTCGAAAAGCCGCGCCGCCCGCCGAGCCGCTACGCGGTGACCGGCATCTATTTCTTCGACCGCTTGGTATTCGACTACGTGCGCGATCTGAAGCCGTCGGGGCGCGGTGAGCTCGAGATCACGGATGTAAACAATCGCTACATCAAGGCGGGGCTCATGACCTACGAGGTGCTCCGCGGCTGGTGGACCGACGCGGGTACGTTCGAGTCACTGCAGCGTGCGACCCGCCTCGTGGCGCGTGGCGGGGCGAACAAGATGTAGTTGGGCGGGCTACTCTCAGCACGCTGCACGCCCGGAGGTGCCGTTCCGTCGAGGTAGGATCGTAGCCGCGCCGGCCCCGCGCCGTGCGCAATCGCGCGATGAGGGCCCATCTCGCCACGTGCTCGGTCCTCCGGTCGTCAGCGTACAGGGAGTACGCTTTCTCCCTGCGGCCCTGCGCGCGTGTCGATCTGGACCCTCCTCCCGCGATTGCCCCCACCCCGCCGGGAATTCGGTGTGCCGCCTTGCTTCGCTCGGCGTCACGAAGAAGATTCTTAGCCCCGCCTCACCTCCCCGATGCGTAGTGACGATTGTGCCGGCGCCGCTTGCACAAACGGCAACCAGCGTGGTTGGTCTTGGTAAGCCGCTAGTCCGGAGCCGCGGCGGGTGGGGCTGCGGGATAAAATGTTCCCGCCGCGAGCGAAGCGAGGCGGCAAACCGAGTATCTGGAGGGGAGGGGGCGGGTCGCGGGAGGAGGGTGCAGATCGACACGCGCGCAGGGCCGCAGGGAGGAAGCGTACTTGATGTACGCTGACGACCGGAGGACCGAGCACGTGGCGAGATGCACCCTCATCGTGCGACCCGCGAATGGGGCGGGGCGTCTTTAGCCTCGTGGGTGGCGTGGGGGGCCGTGGCGGGGCGGTGGAACCGACGCAAGTTTTCTGACATCTTTCCGCCGCATGATCCGCGATGTCCACGTCAAGAAGCTCGCCGTACACAACGATGACCGTGGTACGTTGATGGAGGTGCTCCGCGCCGATGATCCGTTTTTCGAGGCGATTGCTCAAACGACGTTCACGGTCGCGTACCCCGGCGTAATCAAGGCGTTTCACTGGCACAAGCGGCAGAAAGACATCTGGTTCTTTGCGACGGGGATGGCCCAAGTGGTGCTCTTCGACATGCGCCGCGATTCGCCGACCCATCGTCAGACCGACGTGCTCTACATGGGGATCCAGAATCCGCTCGTCGTGTCGATTCCCGAATACGTCGCGCACGGGTATCGGGTGCTCGGCAACGAACCGGCGGGTCTCTTCTATCACACGACGACGACTTACGACCCGAAGGCACCGGACGAGGAACGGATCCCGTTCGACTCCCCCGAGATCGGCTTCGATTGGAAGACCCGGTTTCGATGATGGCGTCATGAAGCTCTGCGTGACCGGCGGAGCGGGCTTCATCGGCTCTAACTTCGTGCGCTACGTGCTCGGCCGCCACGGCGACGTCGAGGTGACCACCGTCGACTGCCTCACCTATGCCGGAAATCTGGCAAACCTCGAATCATTGCGCGACGATCCGCGCCACCGATTCGTGCGAGCCGACGTCGCCGATCCTGCAGCCGTCGATGGCGCGCTCGCCGGCGGGGTCGACGCAATCGTTCATTTCGCCGCGGAGAGTCACGTCGATCGCTCGATTCGTGACGCATCGCCGTTCCTTCGCACCAACGTGGCCGGTACCGGGGTACTGCTCGAAGCCGCGCGCCAGCGCGGCGGGGTTCGATTCCTCCACGTATCGACCGATGAAGTCTACGGCAGCCTCGGCCCCGAAGGCCGCGCCAGAGAGGACGCTCCGCTGCGTCCGACCAGCCCGTATGCGGCAAGCAAAGCGGCCTCGGACCTCCTCGCGCTCTCGTACGCGCGCACGTACGGTCTCGACGTCGTCGTCACGCGGTGCTCGAACAACTTCGGTCCGTTCCAATTTCCCGAGAAGATGATTCCGCTCTTCATCACCAATGCGATGGCGGACCAGGCCCTGCCGCTCTATGGCGACGGCGGCAACGTTCGCGACTGGATCTACGTGGAGGATCACTGCGCGGCGCTCGACTGCGTCCTCGCTCGCGGACGTGGTGGAGAGGTCTACAACATCGGTGCGGAAAACGAATGGACGAACCGCGCGCTGACGTTTGAGATCGTTCGCCGCCTCGGCAAGTCGAGCGATCTGGTGCGTCCGGTGTCGGACCGTCCGGCGCACGACCGCCGTTACGCGCTCGATTCGACGAAGCTCCGGCGCGAGACGGGTTGGGCTCCCGAGCATGCGTTTTCGGCGGCACTCGACCTCACGCTCGACTGGTACCGGCACAACGAACGCTGGTGGAGGGCGGTGAAGAGCGGAGAGTATCAGCGCTTCTACGAACTCTGGTATGGGGAACGACTGAAGTGAATCCCTGCACGACGATACGAGTGGAGAAGCCCTGGGGATACGAGCTGATCTGGGCGAAGACCGAGCGCTACGTCGGCAAGATCCTCCATCTTCGCAAGGGGGAATCGCTGAGCTTCCAGTATCACCGCGTCAAAGAGGAGACGATTCGCGTGCTCGCGGGTCGGCTCCGCTTCGAGAGCGCGACGGAGCATGGCGCTCGCGAGTTGCGGGTCCTCGCGCCCGGGGACGGGGCGCACATTCCCCCCGGTCTTCGTCACCGCATGGAGGCGATCGAGGATTGCGAGGTACTCGAAGTGTCCACGCCGGAGCTCGACGACATCGTCCGACTGGAAGATCGCTATGGCCGCGCGGACGAGGAGACCGAGCGCTAGTGTGAAAGCAAAGGGCGGGATGCGCCCGTCCTCGGCGCGCCACGGAGCGAAAATGGCTGAAGCGAAGCGGGCGTTGATCACCGGGATCACGGGACAGGACGGTTCCTACCTCGCCGAGCTGCTCCTGGAAAAGGGTTACGACGTCTGCGGCATGGTGCGCCGTGCGAGCG
This sequence comes from uncultured delta proteobacterium, assembly GCA_963712515.1. GTDB lineage: Bacteria > Desulfobacterota > Binatia > JACPRU01 > JACPRU01 > CAVQIG01. The sequence continues at coordinate 74,422 of CAVQIG010000009.1, read as the reverse complement.
TCGAGAAGTTCGAGCGCATCGAGCATCTGCGCAGCGCGATCCGCCTCGAGCAGGCGGATCTACTCGATCAGCTGTCGTTGATCGAGCTCGTCAAGAACGTTCGGCCGCACGAGATCTACAACCTCGCGGCCCAGTCCTTCGTGCCGACGTCGTGGCACCAGCCGATGTTGACCGCCGAATTCGACGCCGTCGGCGTCACCCGGATGCTCGAAGCCGTGCGGCTGGTGGATCCGACGATCCGGTTCTATCAGGCCTCCTCGAGCGAGATGTTCGGCAAGGTGCGGGAGGTGCCGCAGCGTGAAACGACCCCCTTCCATCCCCGCAGCCCCTACGGCGTCGCCAAGGTCTACGGGCACTACATCACAGTGAACTATCGAGAGAGCTATGGGATCTTCGCGTGCTCGGGAATCCTCTTCAACCACGAATCGCCGCGGCGGGGACTCGAGTTCGTAACGCGCAAGGTCACGCACGGCGTGGCGAAGATCAAGCTCGGCCTCGGCCGCGACCTACGTCTCGGCAATCTCGAGGCCAAGCGCGACTGGGGGTTCGCGGGCGACTACGTCGAGGCGATGTGGCGGATGCTCCAGCTGCCAGAGCCGGACGACTTCGTCGTCGCGACGGGCGAGAACCACACGGTCCGCGAGCTGGTCGAAATCGCGTTCGCACACGTCGGACTCGATTGGCGGCAGTTCGTCTCCGTCGACTCGAGCCTGCTGCGCCCGGCCGAGGTCGATACGTTGATCGGCGACCCCGCCAAAGCGCGCGCCGAGCTCGGATGGAAGCCGAAGGTCAGCTTCGCGGAGCTCGTCCGCATGATGGTCGACGCCGATCTCGGGCGAATACGCTCCGCGATCGCCAAATGAGCGCCGGGCTCGACCAGGCATGAGGTTCTTCATCACCGGTATCTCCGGCTTTGCGGGGTCGCATCTCGCCTGCCTCCTGCTCGATGGCGGGCATGTCGTCGCGGGCATGGCGCGCGAGGCGCGCTCCTTGGCCGTGCTTCATCGCCGCTACGGCGAGCGATTCCCGCCGGGTGCCGTCGCGCTCTGTGACGTGCGCGACCGCGCCGCGCTGCGAGCGGCGCTCGAGCGGGCCGAGCCCGACGGCGTCTACCATCTCGCCGCGTTGAGCTTCGTTCCGACGACCTTCGAGCGGCCCGAGCTCGCGTACGAGGTGAACTTTCTCGGCGCGGTCGAGTTGCTGGCGGCCGTACGGGACGTCGCTCCGCGCGCACGCGTGGTGGTCGTGACTTCCGGCGAGGTTTACGGTTGGATCGAGTCGGCGGGGGAGCTTCCGCTGGTCGAACGGCAGCCGCTGCGGCCGCTTTCGCCCTACAGCGTCGCGAAGGCGGCGGCGGATCTCGCCGCCTTCCAGTTCTTTTGGTCCCATTCACTCGATGTCGTTCGCGCCCGACCGTTCAACCACACAGGGCCTGGCCAAGCGCCCGTCTTCGTCTGTTCCGAGTTCGCCCGCGCGCTGGCGGCCGCCGAATTCGGATCCGGCCCGAAACGGCTGCGGGTCGGGAACCTCGAGGTCGAGCGCGACTTCAGCGATGTCCGAGATGTCGTGCGAGGCTACCTGTCGCTCTTCGAGAAGGGCGTCGCGGGGGAGGCGTACAACATCGGCTCGGGCCGAGCGACCCGCGTGCGCACGGTGCTCGACGAGCTTCGCGGTCGATGCCGGGTTCCCGTGGAGGTCGACGTCGATCCGGGGAAGCTCCGCCCCCGTGAGCTCGATCGCGTCGTCGGCTCGATCGAAAAGATCGGCCGTGACACGGGGTGGCGGCCCGAAATTCCGCTGCGCCAAACGCTCGGCGATCTGCTCGACTACTGGCGCGAGGAGCTCGCGCGGTGAAACGCTGCGCGGGTCTGTCGCTGGTGATGCCCGCATACAACGAGGAAGCCAACGTCGCGGCCGCGATTCGTGCGTGCGCGACGGCCGGCGAGACGTTCGCCGAGGACTACGAGGTGATCGTCGTCGACGACGGCAGCCGGGATCACACCGCCGAACGTGTGAGCCAAGAAGCGCAAACGAATCCGCATGTGCGGCTGATCTCGCTGCCGCAAAACCGTGGATTCGGCGGCGCGCTCAAGACCGGGCTCAAGGCCGCCGACCAGCCGCTCGTGTTTTACACGGATTCCGACCTGCAGTTCGATCTCGAGGAGCTCGCCGGGCTGCTCGAGAAGGCCGACGGATGCCCGATCGTGGTCGGCTACCGGGTGAATCGTCAGGACCATTTCGTGCGCAGGATGAACGCGTGGGCGTGGGGTCGCCTGCAGCGGGTGCTCTTCGGCCTCGACGTGCGCGACATCGACTGCGGCTTCAAGCTGTTCCGCCGCGAGGTCCTGCAGGAGATGCCGATGCGCTCCGACGGTGCGTTCATCTCCACCGAGATCCTTCTGCGTGCCCGAGCGGCGGGACATCGCATCTGCGAAGTTCCCGTACGGCACTATCCGCGCAAGGCCGGAGCTCCCACCGGCGCGAACCTGAAGGTGATCCGCAAAGCCTTCCACGAGCTCTGGGATCTGCGGAAGGAGCTTCGCTAGTGGCGGTCTCCGTTTCGCAGGGTGTCGCCTCCACGCCTTCATTCGCGGCGCTCACCATGGCCGCGGACCTCGTGCGCCATCGCTCGCTCGTTTTGGCCCTCCTCGTTCGCGAGTTGAAGGTCCGCTACCGCGGGTCCATCCTCGGCTTCATCTGGACCTTTCTGAATCCCCTGCTTTTGATGGCGGTCTACGCGCTGGTCTTTCGCTTCTACATGAGGATCGCGGTGCCGAACTACGCGCTGTTCTTGCTCGCCGGGCTGCTGCCGTGGACTTGGTTCGCGTCGTCGCTCGCCGACGGTACCAACGCCATCGTGGGAGGAAGCTCACTCGTAACCAAATCGTTGTTTCCGACTGAGATCCTGCCGGCGGTCGTCGTGTTCTCGAACATGGTGAATTTCGCGCTGAGCACCCCGCTTCTGGCCCTCGCCGGCTGGGCCTACGGCGTTCCGTTCAGCCCGCTCGCGTGGCTTTGGCTCGTGCCGGTCATGGTGCTGCAGTGCGTGTTCACCCTCGGCCTCGTGCTGTCGCTCGCCGCGCTGAACGTGCACTATCGGGACGTGCAGCACGTCGTGGCGAACCTGCTTCTCCTGTGGTTCTTTCTGACGCCGATCGTCTACCCTCCCTCGCAAGTTCCCGAGCGGCTCCATCCGCTCCTCTGGGCGAACCCGGCGGCCCTCTTCACCGAACTCTACCGCGGCATCTTCGTGACGCCGGCGTGGCCCAATCTAGAGGCGTTCGGCGCCCTGACGATGTATTCGCTCATCTCGATCATCGTCGGAGCAAAGATCTTCGATGGCTACCGCGACACCTTCCCCGAGCTCGTCTGACGCGGCGCCCTCTCGCGGCGTGGACCCGAGCGGCATCGCTGCGGCGCGCGAGCCGCCGGCGATCCGCCTGGCCGGCGTGCGCAAGCGCTTTCGCAAGTACACGGTGCGCGGCGGCTACACCACGCTCAAGACCTCGCTCGTGAAGCGCGTGTTTCGCGCGAAGTTCCCGGTCGGCAACTACCTCGACGTCTTGAACGGCATCGATCTCGAGATCCCGGCCGGGCTCACGCTCGGCATCATCGGCCGAAACGGCTGCGGGAAGAGTACGCTCCTGAAGATCATCGCGGGGATCATCCGGCCGGATCAGGGTGAGGTCGAGGTGCGTGGGCGCGTGTCGCCGTTGATCGAGCTCGGCGCCGGTTTCCATCCCGAGTTCTCGGGACGCGAGAACGTCTATCTCAACGGATTGGTCATCGGCATGAGCAAAGCCGAAACCGAGGAGCGCTACGATTCGATCGTGGAGTTCGCGGGGCTCGCCGACGTCATCGACGATCCCGTACGCACGTATTCGTCGGGGATGTACATGCGCCTCGCCTTTTCGGTCGCCGTGCACGCCGATCCGCAGGTGCTGCTGGTCGACGAGATCCTCGCCGTCGGCGACGAATCGTTCATCGGCAAGTGCCACGAGCGGCTCGCGTCGTTTCAGGAAGCCGGCAAGACCATCGTCATGGTCTCCCACAGCCTCGAGTCGATCGAGAAGTGGTGCCATGAGGCGATATGGATCGACCAGGGGCTCATCGCGGCCCGCGGCTATCCAGCCGAGGTCGCTCGTCTCTACCACGCGGCCGTCACGCCCGCGCAGAGAAAGCCGGGTCGCGGCCGGTCGCTCTGCGACAGCCTGACGCCCGGAAAGCTCGGCGCGACGATCCGCGTGCTGGATCCTCCGGCGCGCACGCCGGAGCCGTTTCACTACGTCGTACGGGTCCTGCTCGAGCTCGAGAACGTCGGGGACACCGTGTGGCGCGCGCTGCCGCCCACGCGGCGGGGAACCGTCATGGTCGGCGGCAGACTGTTCTCCGCCGATGAGCACTTTCTCGGAGAGACCCAGCGGGCGTTGATCCCCCGTGACGTCTATCCGAAGGAACGCGCCTGCGTGGAACTCAAGTTCAAGGTACCCGAGCCTGGACGCTACCTCGTCGACGTCGATCTCGTCGACGAGGGCATCTGCTGGTTCGTCGAGCACGGGTCGCAAACGCTTCGGCTCGAAATCGCGGTCTAAGTGCTCACTTTCGGAAATACGGCGACGTATTCCTCGGTCCTCGCGGCCGCCTGCCGGCGCCAGGACGCTCCGCACCGGTTCGGAGCGGCGCCTCCTCCTCGCGATACCGCAAGAGTATCGCTCGTCGTCGCGCCTTGCAGGCGACCACGATGACCTTCGGCCTACGCCACCGTATTTCCGAAAGGGAGCACTAAGTGCCGGTCCGTATCGAAGAGATCATCGAGCGCATCCGGCGAGAGATCGCCGACGAAGCGAGCGGGTCGCCGACCGATCGTTCCGTTCCCGGCGACGTCGACCGATTGCCGGCGATCTCCGCCCGCCCGGAGCTCGACTACCTGAATCGCAACTGGCAGCTCTTCGATCCGCTCTCGGAGATGCGATCGCACCGGCGCTGGCTCGGCCCGCTCATGGTGCGTTTACGCTGGCGGCTACGGCGCCTGGTGCTCGGCGTGCTCGACCGCTACTTCGAGAAAGAGCGGCTGTTTCTCATCGAGCTCGTTCGCTTCAACAATGCGCTCGCCGAGCGCAGCGACCGGCTGCTGCGCGAAGTGACCGAGCGCACCAAGGCCGTCGCCGAGCGAAACGACCTCTTTCTCGGCGCCCTCGACGTGCGCCTAGAGGCGGTCGAGGCGCGCGAACAATTGCGGCGGCTCCTCGTGGACACGCCCCGGCGCCTCACACCGGAAGGCGCCGACGGTGATGAATCGGTGCTCGCGGAGATGGCGGTCGCGGTCGGCGCCGGTCTCGGAGAGCGCGTCCGGCCATTCGTCGACCATCTCCGCTCCGTCGCCCCCGTGCTTCTGCTCGGCTGCGGCGACGGCGAGGCGTTCGACGCGCTCGACGGGATCGCCGCGACCGGGGTGGAGGCGAGCGCCTCGCTCGTCGATGCGTGCCGCTCACGGGGATTCAGGGCCGAGGTCGCGCCGCTGCGCTCCTATCTCGAGACCGTACCGGAGGGCTCGCTCGGGGGCCTCGTGGTCACACGGGTCGCCGATCGCCACCCACTCGCCGCTTGGCCGCGTCTGGTTGCGGCGGCGTGGCGCTCGCTCCGGCCCGGCGGCGTCGCGCTGTTCGAAGGGCTCGACGACGACGGAGCGGCGGCCCGCCTGCGCTGGCTCGCCGGGCGGCAGCGCTTCACCGTCCTCGAAGCCCGCGAGTTCCCCGGCGGTGCACGCGCCGCGTGCGAGCGCGTGTTCGTCTGCCGGCGCGGCGAGGGGACGTGAGCGCTGAGCTACCAGGGCAGGATTTCGTGTTTCAGCGCGAAGATATGAGATGAAAATGCTTCAGTACCCGACTGACGTTTTCGGTTACGGCTGCGCCGCGCTGTGAGAAGACGGCTCGCCTTCGTCGGCCCGCTTCCACCCGTGCGCAGCGGGATTGCCGACTACGCCCGCGACCTGCTGCCTCACCTCCTGGCCGATTTCGAGATCGAGGTCTTCGTCGACGACCGCCACCCGCTCGTCAGGGAAGGCGCGTACGGCGAGCTTCGCCTGCATCCGGGCGCGGAGCTCGGACGTCGCCTCGCCAACTTCGACTGCGTCGTCTACCAGATGGGCAACAACCTCCATCACCGCTTCGTGCTCGAGCTCGCCCGCGAGGTGCCGGGCATCGTCGTTCTCCACGATATCGTCCTTCATCATCTGTACGAGGAGATCGCCGGCCTCGAGGACGAGTGGGAGGCCTATGGAGACGCGCTTCGCGAAGCCTACGGCCCGATCGGTGCCGCAGTCGTGCAATGGAAACGGTGGCGGCTCGGCTCGGAGCGCGAGAACTTCGCATTGCCTCTCTTCGAGCCGATCGGCTCGAAGAGCCGCGGAGTCCTCGTGCACAGCCACTCGGCGGAAGCCGAGGTGCGCCGTCGCCTGCCAGAGATTCCAGTCGAGCGGATTCCGATGGGCATCCCGCGCGAAGCGGAGCTCGACCGTGACGGTGCGCGGTACCGTCTTCGCGTGCCGCCCGAACAGGTGCTGATCGGCGCCTTCGGGTTTCTGACGCCGATCAAGAGGCTCGACGTGCTCGCCGCGGGGCTGCGCGTCGCGTGGCAGCATTGTCCGAACCTCCGGCTGGTCCTCGTCGGCGAGGCCAGCCCCGGTCTTCGATTGGAGGAGATCTTCACGCCGAGCGAGCTCGCCGGTGGCCGCGTCGAGCACCGCGGATACGTGGCCGCGGACGAGTATCGTGACTGGATGGCGGCGACGGATATAGCCGTGAATCTGCGGTTCCCGTCCGCGGGCGAGACCTCGGCCAGCCTGCTGCGGCTTCTCGGCGACGGGAAGTGCACGCTCGTCTCGGCCTACCGACAGTTTCTCGAGATCCCCGCGGCGGCTGCGGTGCGGATTCCGCTCGGGGCGGAGGAGGAGGAGACGCTCGTGCGCGAGCTCGCGGCGCTCGCTCGCGATCCAGAGCGCCGCGTCCGCATCGGACGGGCGGCCCGGGCGTTCGTCGCCGCCGAGCATTCGATGGAGGCGGCGGCCCGCGGCTTTTGCGACGCGGTGCGGAGGATCGCGGTGCCGAGACCGTCGTCAGCGCCGCGCGTGCCGATCTGGCGGCCGGCGGCGACGAGCCGCGGCGCGGCGGTTCACGCGACGGCGCGGGGGTCCGAGCCGCTGGCTCTCCACTCGCAGCCGGGCTCGGCCGTCGAGCTCGAATTGTCGATTCGCAACGACGGAGCGTGCCGGTGGATCTCGACGCCGGAGCGGTTCGGCGGACACGTGGCCATCGCCGCCGACGTGCTCGGCCCCCGAGGCGAGCTCGTCGTGCGGCTGCGGCCGACCGCTCTGATACGGGACCTGGGCCCGGGCGAGGAGGAATCCGTGCGGCTTCGCTTCACCGCCCCGCCCGACCACGGCGAATACCTCGTCCAACCGACGATCGTTCACTTCGGACGGGGCGGGTCTCGGTCGGCCGGGAAGCCGATTCCGCTCGTGGTGGCTCCGGACGCCGCCTGATGCTTTCCGCGCTGACTCTCGCCCTTCTGTTCGGCGCGCCGGGACTCGTCCTGCTCGGCTGCGCTCGAACGCGCGGCGCCTCGGCGTGGCCGTGGCCGCGTGGCGTCGCGGTCGGCCTCGGCTTCGGTGTGGCGCTCGCGGCGCTGACGGCGACGGTGCTCGGTGCCTTGCGGGTCTATTCGTTGGCAGGCGAATGTGCCGCCGTCGCGGTCTCGACTCTGGTGGTCGCGGCCGCGAGCGGGTTCCGTTTCGCCTGGCCGCTCGCGCGCGCGTCGCTCGCCGAGAGCTGCGGGTTCGTCGCCGTGCTCGCGATCGCTTCGGGTGTCTTTTTCGGCCACCCGTTCGAGATGTTGCTCGGTGAGCGCGACGCGACGGTCTACACGGTGAGCGGCATCGGCCTCGCCCGCGAGGGCTCGCTGGTGCTGCGTGACCACACCGCAGATGTGATCGGCGCGGATGCGATGCGGCGCTTTTATCCAGTGTCAGGTGGGTCGAGCCGTGCTGCGCCAGGCTTCCTCCGGCGGCCACAGATGGTGAAGTACCCGGGCTTCTACTACGTCGACGCCGACCGTCGCGAGATCGTTGCGCAGGGCCTGCCGCTTTTGCCCGCGCTGATCGCGATCTTCTACGGTGCGTTTGGACTCGGTGGGGCCTTCGTCGCCAACAACGTGATCGGAGTCCTGGCGGTCGGATCGGTGTTCGCCGCAGGATCCGCGCTGATCGGCGCAATCGGCGCCACCCTCGGAGCGAGTCTGCTCGCGCTCGATGCGATCGAGGTCTGGGCGAGCCGCTACCCCGTGGCGGAGATCCTCTTCCAAGCGCTCCTGTTCGGCGGCTTCGCGGCCTATCTGCGCGCGGACCGTCTCGGCCGGGGCCTCGCCGGCTTTCTGCTCGGTGTCACCCTCCTGGTCAAGGTCGAAGCCGCGCTCATCCTGTTGCCGATCGGCGGCTACACGCTCGTCGCGCTCACGCGCCGTCGGCCGGGCCCTGGAAGGACCTTTTGGCTCGTCTATGGAGGGATCGCGCTCGTGGCCGCGCTCTACTGGGTGTGCTTCGAGGGCGACTACGCGCGCAAGGCCTATGGCTCGTTCTCGAGCCTGCATTCGCGCCTGCTGCTCAACTATTTCGCCTGGCACGGCTCGTGGCTGGTCGCCGCCATGCTGCTCGTCACACTACTCGCAGTGTTCGGATTCGTGCGGCAGGCGACGGCCGCACCGCGCGATCTGTCGCGCCGAGTGGCGCGGGGGCTCGCGGTCGGCGTCGTGCTCTTCGCGGTGTTCGGCTACTGGGTGCGCCCGCATCTGCACGGCCTCGTCGCCGGCCAGGGGAAGACGCTCGTCTGGCTATCCTGGTACGTGAGCCCGGCGGTCTTGCTGCTCGGCTTCGCCGGGCTCGCCCACTATCTGTGGACCCGCGCCGGCGCGGAGAACCTGTTCGTGCTGGGGATCCTGCTCACGCTCGCGTCGGTCTTTCTGCACTTTACGTTCGTGAACTTGATTCACATCTACATGACTCGCCGTTTCGTCCCCGCCGCGTTGCCGATGGTGCTGCTGTTCTTCGGCTACACGGTGACGACGCTCGGCGCATCCGGAAACGGCCGAGCGCGGGTGGTGGCCGTGTTCCTCGCGTCGCTCCTCGCGGCGGGGGCGGTCTTTACGGTCGTTCGCCGCAGCCAGCCCCTCTACGACCACCGCGAGTACCCGGGCCTCAGCCAGAGGTTCACGGATCTCGCGGCCAGCCTCAAGGGCGAAGACATCGTGTTTTTGAGCGACGGCAAGGCGCGAAACCTGCTCGGCCCGGCGCTCGAGTTCGTGTTCGGAGCGAGAACCCTCGTCGTCTGGCCCCCGGCTTACGACCGCCAGAGGGCGCTCATCCAGCATTGGATCGATGCGGGCACTGCGATCGGCGCCCTGACCGTTACCGAGCCGCTCGAGGACGTTCCGGGAGCGGAAGCGTTTGACCTGATCGAGCGACCCGTTTGGTGGATGAGCGCCCTTGCCCAAGCCGAGAACCGATTCCCGACCGAGACGGCGCAGGACGTGACAACGCTCGCGCGCTACGCCGCCGGACGGGGCTCCGACCCGCTATACGATCTCTGGAAGCACGAGGGGCCGCGGATCACCGGCGTCTTGTGCGGCGACGGCGTGCGCTTGCTAGGGGGAAATCGATTCCTCGTACGGCGCGTGCACGCCGGTTGCCCGGCCTCTGGAGTCTCCGGGCGGACCATGGGATATCTCGTCGGGGATGCAGAATCCGCCACGTGGCAAGAGGCTCTCGAGGCATACGGGGCGCGCTTCGTGCGCCGCGATCTCGGTGGTGTCGTGCTGTTCGATCAGATCGCACCGCAGCCCATGGGCCCCCGGCTGTCCGCCACTGACTGGACGCTCGAGGCGACCCACGGGCGCGGCTCGGAACGACTCGCGGTGGACGGCAGTCTGGACACGCGCTGGGGAAGCCATGCGCCGCAGCGACCCGGGATGCGCTTCACGGTCCGGTTTCCAAGACCGACGGACGTCTCCTGGCTGAAGATCCGCATGGGGCACCTGACGAGCGACCGGGCCCGTCGTCTCGTGCTCGAGACCTCGGTGGACGGTGAGCACTGGAAGCGGCAGGAGCTGCCGACCGTGATCGACGGAATGCGTTGGCAGGACGGCGTACCGGCGGAGAACGCCGGGGGCGATCTCGATCTGTGGGTGAACGTCGATGGCGTGCGCGCGTTGTCGCTCGTGAACGAAGGCGAAAGCTCACGCTTCGACTGGTCGATCGCGGAGCTGGAGATCTACGGGAGGGCGGGCTCGTGAAGCTCGTCGTGCAGATTCCCTGTCTGAACGAAGCCGACAATCTGCCGAGTGTGCTCGCCGACGTGCCGCGCTCGATCGACGGCGTCGACCAGGTGGAAGTATTGGTGATCGACGATGGCTCGACCGACGGCACGGCGGAAGTCGCACGGGCCGCGGGGGTCGAACACGTGGTGCGGCTCCGGCGCCGGCAAGGCCTCGCCCGCGTGTTTCTCGCCGGATTGAGCGCGTCGGTTCGCTGCGGCGCCGACGTGATCGTCAACTTCGACGCCGACAACCAGTACCGCGGCGCGGATATTCCACGACTGATCGCACCGATTCTCGCCGGGGAAGCCGACCTCGTCATCGGCGACCGAGAGGTCGGAACGGTGGAGCACTTCTCGTCGACGAAGCGTTGGCTGCAACGGCTCGGCAGCTGGGTGGTGCGTAAGCTCTCGGCCACGGACGTCCCCGACGCGACGAGCGGCTTCCGGGCGCTGTCCCGCGAGGCCGCGCTGCGCATGAACGTCGTCACCGATTTCACGTACACGCTCGAGACGATCATCCAGGCGGGAAAGCAGCGGCTCGCGCTCGCGCACGTGCCGGTGACGACGAACGCGCAGACGCGCCCGTCGCGCCTCTTCTCCAACACGTGGGATTACGTCAAGCGCTCGGCGGTCTCGATCATCCGCATCTACACCCACTACGAGCCGCTGAAGACCTTCAGCATCCTCGGCCTCGGTTTCTTCGGTGTCGGCGTGCTGATCGGACTGCGCTTCGTGTACGACTACTGGTTCGGTTTCGGACAGGGCAAGGTGCAGTCGCTGATCCTGGCCGCGGTTCTGTTGATCGTCGGCGTGCAGGTGATGCTGATCGGGCTGATCGGCGACACCATCGCGGCCAACCGCCGTCTGACAGAGGAAATCCTCTATCTCCAACGCAAAGCGGAGCGCGGGGAGGAGGAGCGGAGCGGAACGTGATCCCGGATCGATCCGTGACGTTCGTGGTTCCGACCTACAACGAGGAAGGCGTGGGCGAGGTCGTCGAGGAGCTGCGGCGGCTCCATCCGCAATCGCCGGTGCTCGTCGTCGACGACGGCTCCGCAGACCGCAGCGCCGAGCGCGCGCGCGCCGCGGGGGCCGAAGTGGTTCGGCATCCGTACAACAAGGGAAACGGCGCGGCCGTGAAGACGGGGCTGCGCGCGGCGCGCACTGAGTGGGTGGTTCTTCTCGACGCCGACGGTCAGCACCCGCCGCAGGAGGCTGCGAGCCTGGTCGCGAAGCTCGGCGAATACGATCTGGTGATCGGTGCGCGCGACGCCCGGGCTGAGGCTCACTGGTGGCGCCGTGCGGCCAACGGCGTGTTCAACGCCCTCGCCTCCTATCTCGCCGGGGTGCCGATCGCCGATCTCACGTCGGGATTCCGGGCGGCGCGCCGCAATTACATGCTCGAGTTCCTGCACCTCTTTCCGAACGGCTTCTCCTATCCCACCACGTCCACGCTGTCGTTCCTGCGCGCCGGCTACAACGTGGCGTTCGTACCGGTGAAGATGCGCTTGCGGGCGAGCGGTGCGAGCAAGATCGAGCCGCTCGCGGACGGTAGCCGGTTCCTGCTCATCATCCTCAAGATGAGCACGCTCTACAATCCGCTGAAGGTCTTTCTGCCGCTCTCCGTGCTGTTTGCAGCGGTTGGCACCGCCTATGGCCTGTGGACGTTCGCCGTGTCGGGAAAGTTCGCGAACGGCGGCGTGCTCTCCTGGATGATGGCGGTGTTCACCTTTCTCGTTGGTCTGATCTCCGAGCAGATCAATGCACTGCGCACGGAACGACGCGAGTAGCGGACGTTCTGACGTTCGTCGCGACGTAGGGCCCTTTCCATGCGCGTGTTGATGATCACGACTTCGTACCCGAAATTTCCGGGCGACGTCACGGCGCCGGTGATCGAGAAGATCGTGTTCGAGCTCGCCGGCCGAGGGCACGCGGTCGATCTCGTGCTGCCGCGCCATCCGGAGCTCGAGCTCGGCGGCCGGGAGCGCGGACTGCCGGTGCGGTTCTTCCCGTTCTACGCCGGCTCCGGGAGAAGCTACGCCTGGGGATACGCCTCGTCGATGCGCGCCGATCGCGAGCTCCGCCCGCGGGCGCTCGTGATGGCGCCGGTCGCGTTCCTCTCTGGATTGGCGACGATGCGCCGCTTGGCGGCGACCAACCGCTACGACGTGATCCACGCTCACTGGGTGCTGCCGAACGGGCCGATCGCGGCGCTCGCGGCGGGCGGCTTGCGCCGTCCGCCGCTGGTGCTCAGCCTACACGGCTCGGACGTCTTCGTCGCCGAGCGGAGCGCCGTGCTGGCGGCGATTGCGCGCTGGACGTTTCGCCGCACGAGTTGGATCGCCGCCTGCGCCACCGACCTCGCTCGCCGTGCCGTCCGGCTCGGCGCCTCGCCGGAGCGCGTCGTCACCCTGCTTCATGGGGTCGACGTCGGCGAGCTCGCGGGCGGAGGCGCGAGCGCTTGGCGCGAGCGAGCCGGAGCCGGGGAAGAAGACTTCCTCGTCGTGGCGCTCGGCCGGTTGGTCGCGAAGAAGGGCTTCTCGGCATCTGCTGCGGGCGGCGGCCGCGCTCGAGGCGCGCGGGCTGCCGGTTCGGGTGGCGATCGGTGGCAGCGGTGATCTCGCCGCGTCCCTAGCCGCCGAGGCGCGCGAGCTCTCGTGCCGGGACCGTGTTCGTTTCTTGGGTGACGTGCCGCACGGCGAGGTGGGGGCGCTGCTGCGCGCGGCGGATGCCGTGGCGGTGCCCTCGGTGCGCGATGAAATGGGCAACGTGGACGGGTTACCGAACGTCTTGCTGGAAGCGATGGCCGTCGGCCGCCCCGTCGTTTCGACGACGATCGCCGGGATTCCCGACGTGATCGCGGACGGCGAGAACGGGCTCCTCGTCGACGCCGGCTCGCCCGAGGCGCTCGCCGACGCGCTAGCCCGATTGCAGGCCGACCGGAGCCTCGGCGCGCGGCTCGGCGCCGCCGCGCTCGACAAGGCCCGCGCGCTTTCGTGGACGTCCTACGGCGACCGGCTGCTCGCCGGATACGAGCGGGCGATCCGCACAGCGGCGCGACCGTGAAGATCGACCTCGTTCAGCCGAAGTTCAAGCCGCCAACCGGGGCCGAGCGCTTCATCTTGAGCCTCGGTCGCGCGCTCGCGGAGCGAGGCTGCCGCGTGCGGGTCGTCTGCCACCAGTTCGATCCGCTGTGCCGACCGCTCGCCGAGGGGCTGACGATCGACGAGAGCGGGCTTCGGCTCGAATGGAGCGGCAACCACTATCTCGATTCGATCGCGTCGTACGTGCGATGCTTCCAGCTCCGACCGCGCCTGGCCGCGGATGCCGACGTCGTCTGCCTGTTCGGCCCGGCCCTGCCGTTGGCCGCGCTGCGGACGCCGCCCTCGGGCCGTCTCGTCCACTTCTGCTACGAGCCGCCGCGGGCGGTCGGCGTCGACAACGCCGACGTGCTGGCCCGCGTCGGCCGCTGGCGCTGGCTGCTCGGCCCCGCGCTGCGCGCGTATCGTGCGGTCGATCATTGGCTGGTGCGCCGTGTGGCTTCGATCCTGGTGAGCGGACCGTTCGCGCAGGAGCTGATCCGCGTGGAATACGGCTTGCCGAGCGCGGTCGTCACTCCCGGAGCTTCCTTCGACGGGGTGCATCCGGATCGGGCGTCGGCGCGCGCCTCGCTCGGCATCGGCGAGGCCGAGCCGCTGGCGCTGAACGTGAGCTTTCTTCACCCGCGAAAGCGCGTCGATCTGCTGCTCGGTGCCTGGGCTCGCGTCGAAGCCGCGCTCCCCGCGGCGCGGCTGTTGATCGTCGGCGAGGGACCCGAGCGCGCCGCGCTCGAGCGGCTCGCCGCTCGGCTCGGCCTGGCGCGCGCGCGGTTCATCGGTTACCTCGCGGAGGACGCGCTCGCCCGCTTCTACGCGGCGTCCGACTTGCTCGTGCACGTCGCACGCCAGGAGACCTTCGGCCTGACGATCGTCGAGGCCGCCGCGTTCGGCGTGCCCGCGGTCGTCGTCGACGAGGGCGGCCCGCGCTACACGGTCGTGCAGGAAGAGACGGGCCTCCGCGTGCCGGCGGAAGAGGGCGCGCTGGCCGACGCGGTGCTGCGGCTCCTCAGCGATCGAGCGGCATCGGCTCTCATGGGCGAGAAGGCGCGCACCCGCGTCACCGCGCACTACACATGGCAGCGCGGCGCGGAGGAGTTCCTCGAGGTCTGCCGCCGACTTGGCGTCAGTCCGTCCTGACGGGCTTGGCGAACCACAAGCACGCCGCGATCAATCCGTTCCAGAGAAACAGCGACAGGCAGAGCGACGAGAGCGCGATCGCATCCGCCGACGAGACGCCGCAGCCTCGCAGGTAGCCGACGAGCGCCAGATCGCGCGTGCCGAGGCCGGCGACCGACAACGGCAGCGCCGCCACTGCGGACGACAGCACGAAGGCGATGAAGACTTGCGGCCACGCGAGCGGCAGGCCGAGCGCGGCGACGAGCAGCTCGAAGCGGCCGTAGGCGATGATCGTCGCGACGATCGTCGCGACGCCCGCGGCGCCGACCGAGCCGTGCAGCGCGTCGGCCGCCTGAGGAAACCGCGGCAGGAGCGAGGCGGCGAGGCCGAAAAGGCGGCGGCGCGCGGCGAAGGCTCCGAGCACGGTCCCGCCGAGGGCGAACGCGACGAGCAGGCGTGGCACGCCGCGCGGGCCCCATGCCGTCGCGATCGTCATGCCGAGGACGAGCAGGATCGCGACGTCGTAGAGCCGGTCGATCGCGCTCGTCCACAGGCCGACCGAGCGGCCTCCGACGGCGGGCGACAGGCCCTTCCAGAAGTCCCCGACGGCGCCGGGCGTGAGCGCGCCGGCGCCGGCCGCGATCGTGTAGAGCCAGCTCGCGTCGCGCAGCGATATGGACTGGCCGCACGCGCGCAGCAGCAGGCGCCACCGCCAGGCTTTGACGACGAAGAGCGGCGCTGCGAGCACCAGAGAGACGGCGAGCGGCTTGGCGCGCACGTCTGCGAGCGCGCCTGCAATCTCGCCGAGGTCGGCGCGCGACAGCAGCACGCACGCCGCGATCGGCCCGACGAAGCGGAGCCAGAGAGGGCTCCGCGAAGGCGTTTCCCTCCCGTCGGTCACGGCAAGCGGCGTCCACCGCGGCGCACGCTACGCAGCTGCAGCCGCCAGGGGATCAGCGCCGGCTCCAGCAAGGTTCCAGACGATAGCTTCGAGGCACCCTTTCGGCGTTCCACGAGGATGATCGCGAGCCGACGAAGCAGCCAGTTCACGACGCTTACGCCGTTCAGATATCGCGAGCCGATCACGAGGTCGTGGGCGGCGGTAGCCGCGACCATCGACGGCAGATATTGCGGGTCGTGCGACAGGTCGGCGTCCATCTGGCAGACGAGCTCTGCGTCGCCTTCGAGCGCGCGCCGAGCGCGAGCAGGAACGCCGTCGTCAGCAACCATCGTCTGCGGTCCATCCGGATCGTGTCCTGGGCGGGACGCTTGATCCCGTGGGGGTGCTCTTCTAGAGCTTATGCGGCGAAGATGGAAGCGAGCTCGGCGCTTGGCAATGCGCGTCCCCGCGGACGGCTGCGTGTGACGATGGTCATCCAGCGCTTTCGGCCGTACTTCTCCGGTCAGGGGGTGCAGCTCGAGGAGCTGTCGCGGGCGCTCTCACGACGCGGCGTCGACGTCACGGTCCTCACCGCGATCCGCGACGGGGACGCTCCCCGCGAGGAGGCGGCGCACGGTTACCGCGTGCGGCGACTGCGCTGCGACCTCGTCGGCGGTGCTGCCCTCCGCCGCCGGCTCTGGTCGCCGACGTTCGCGCTGCGCGCGGCGATCGATCTGTGGTCGCGGCGGCGCGCGATCGATCTCGTCCACGTCCACGGCGTGAACGACGCGCTCTACGCTTCGTGGGCGTTCGCTCGCGCGCGGCAGCTGCCGGTCGTGTTCGAGCTCACACTCATGGGCGCGGACGACCCCGCCGCCGTGCGCGACTCGCGCAACCACTTCTCGGCCCTGCGCAGGGCGCTGTATCGCAGGATGGATGGATACGTGGCGATCTCGCCGCAGCTTGCCGACGCCGCGCGCGCAGGCGGCGTTCCGCGCGAGCGGCTGCGGACGATTCCGCAGGGCGTCGACCTCGAGCGCTATCGGCCGGACGCTGATCGGCCGGAGCTTCGCCGAGCGCTCGGGCTCGAAGGCGACGGACCCCTGGTCTTGTTCCTGGGCTCGCTCGTCGAGCGCAAGGGCATCGACGTGCTTGTGGCGGCATGGGCGCGCATACACGCGAGCCAGCCCTCGGCGCGCTTGGTGCTGGTCGGGCGCGATCGCTTCGACGATGACGCGGCCGCGCAGGCCTTCCTGCGGCGCGCGCTCGAGGCGCTGCCCGTCGCCGCCAGCCGGTCCATGATGCGGGCCGGAGTCCGTCACGACGCCGAGCGGTTCTTGCGGGCCGCTGACGTGTTTCTCTTTCCGTCGCGTCGTGAGGGCTTCGGCACGGCGATCATCGAGGCCATGGCGTGCGGCTTGCCCTGCGTCGTGGCCGAGCTTCCGGGCATCACGGACTTCATCTTTTCGGAGTCTGCCGAGGCCGGCGGCGGAGTCGTCGTTCGCCAGGAGGACCCCGTCGCGCTCGCCGAGGCCGCGCTCGATCTGTTGGCCGATCCCGAACGGGCGCGAGCGCTCGGCGCGGCCGCCCGCGCTCGAGCAGCCGAGCGCTTCGCGATCGACGCCGTCGCCGACCAATATCTGTCGCTCTACGCCGCGCTCCTCGATTCCCGGCCCTCGGGAGGCGCCGCCTCTTGAAGGTCCTCTACGTCGCTTCGGACATCGCGTTCTCGGCGACAAACGGGGGAGCCGTTCACGTGCGCGAAGTCGCGAGCGGCCTCGCCGCACTCGGTCACACCGTTCACGCCGTGGTGAAGGGGCTTCCGGGCGAGCCCGTGCGCTCCTCGGAGAGGGGCTTCGAGGTGCGGCGCGTGCTCCAACACGTCGCGCCGCGCATGCTGCGGCTGCTCGCGCTTCCCGCGGTGGCGCGCGCCGCGCGAGAGCTCGAGCCCGACGTCGTCATCGAGCGCTACTACAACTTCGGCGGCGAGGGGGTCATCTGCGCGGCCCGTCGGGGTGTGCCGGCCGTGCTCGAGGTCAACTCGCCGATGATCGAGTACGAGGGGTCGCCGAAGCAGAGGCTGGATCGGCTGATCGGCTCGCCGCTGCGGCGCTGGCGCGAGCACATGGCACGTAGCGCCGCGGCGTTCGTCACCCCCACCGTGGCGATCCTTCCCGAGTTCGTGCCGCCGCAGAAGGTTCACGTGCTGCCGTGGGGTGCAAACACCGATCGCTTTCACCCCGACGTCGAGCCGGCGGCGATCGCGTTGCCCGACGGGCGCCCGGTGGTTGCCTTCGTCGGCAGCTTTCGCCCTTGGCACGGGGCACGGACGCTCGTCGACGCCGCTGCCGTGCTCCGGCGCTCCGGGCGTCACGCCCCGGTCTTCCTGATGATCGGCGATGGCGCCGAGCGCTCCGCGATCGAGCGGCTCGTTCGTGAGCAGGGTCTCACGAACGACTTCCGGTTCGTCGGCTCGCTGCCCCATTCGCAGGTTCCCGGGTATCTCCGCCGGGCGGCGATCGGCGTTGCGCCGTTCGAACCGCGCCGGCATCGCTACCTCGAGATCGACTTCTACTGGTCGCCCTTCAAGGTGCTCGAGTACATGGCCATGGCGCTGCCGGTCGTGACGATCGACGTGCCGGCGCTCTCCCGCATGGTGCGTCCCGGGGTGGAGGGCTTGCTCTATCCCGAGGGCGAGGTCGCGGCGCTAGCCGCCGCGCTCGGCGAGCTTCTCGATTCGCCGGAACGGGCCCGAGCTTTGGGTGCTTCGGCGCGTCGTCGCGCCGTCGAGGAGTTTTCCTGGCGCGGGCACTGCGCTCAGCTCGAGCAGATCCTCAAGGACCTCGTGCTCCCGGGTTCACGCCCGGGTATGGTCGACCTTTCCTCGTCTGTTGGACCTGGTTCGTGACCTCGTGCAGAGCTTTCCTACTAGGGCGCAATCGAGGGGTCGTCGCCGTGACGCTCCGTGGTGCCTTCGTCCTTCCGTCGGTACAACGTGACTGCGCCAATCGCTTCTTCCCGCTGATACGATCGTTCGAGCTCCTCGCGGAGCAGCCGATAGAAGAGCGTCGCCTTGTCCTCCACCTTGACTACGTAGAGCGGCTTCTTGGCGAATATCGCGCGAACCTCCGCCTCGGGGTCGAACCCGGTGAGGTCCTTCCAATGTTCATCCGCCAGGTGCGGCGGCAAGGGAAAGCGAGTGGGTATGCGAACCGGAAGCAGGTAGTAGAGGATCGGGTGATAGTCGGCGACGTAGAGATAGTCGCCGGGCTTGATTCGAGAGCGGAGGTACTCCGCGACCTGCGCGGGCTCGTCTCCCCACAACGGCTCGTGGCGGACGACGCGGTGATAGAGAGTCTGCGCCGCTAGCGAGAGCGACCACTCGCCGCCGCGGAGCAGCGGGCCGAGCAACACGAGGCCGATCACCAGCCAAGTCGTCGCGGGGGTCCGTCCCGGTGATTCGGCGGCCGCGCAGAGCACCAGCGCGCAGAGCAATGAGAGCGACGCGGTCAGCGAGAGAAAATAGTGGGCGAACAACCGCCGCATCGCCACGATCCCGAGGAACGCGAAGGCCGCCCAGAGGAGCCCGGCGACGAGGCCGCGTCGCGTGCCTTCATCGAGCGGGCGGAAGAAGCCGAGGTAGAGCGGCGCGAGGGCGAGGCTCAGCCACAGCGGAAACGCCTCACGAATGCGGCGCTGAATCATAAACGTGAGCTTCGAAAAGTCGATTCCCACCTCTTCCACGTAGCGGGCGTTGGCGGCGAAGTTGGCGTCGACGTAGTCTGAAAAGTGACCGCATGCCGCGAACCAGCCGGCGGCCACGACGAGCGGAAACAGTGCGCCCGCAGAAGCGAGTGCCGCGCAGCGCAGCAAGCGGCCGGGCCGATCGGGCGCTGCCTCCCGCCACAGCGAGGGTGCGAGCAACAAGAAGAACGCTGCGAGGTCGAAGATCACCACGTACTTCATCTGCAGCGCGAGCCCGGCCACCAGCCCGAGCAGCAGCGGCGGGCTCGGCCGGTCGAGCAGTTCCGTCGCCTCGTACGAGACGACGAGGAGCAGCGCGAGCAATAGAAGCGGGGTGAAGAACAGCTCTACGTTGGACGCGACTCCTCCATCGTTCAGAGAAAACACCGCGTAGAGCAAGCCTGCGACGACGCCGGTGGTCGGGGAGCGCAAACGGCGGCCGATCAGGAAGAGAAGAACCGAGGACGCCGTGACCGCGAGCCAGGCAGCGATGCGGATCGATAGTACGGTTCGGCCGAAGATGAGCTGCGCGAGCGCGAAGAGGTAGAATATTCCCGGCGGCTTGTGGTCCCAGACCTCCGTGTAGAGCGTGTGGCCGTCCAGGACGCTGCGCGCCATCAGCAAGTAGAGGCTCTCGTCCCAGTTTTCGACGGTATAAAAAAACGTCGAGCTCCGGAGCGCGAAGACGAGGACGGCGAAGCCCGCCACCACGAGCGGCGTCGGGAGCCGACGCGCTCCAGCGCTCTCGCTCTGGCGACGAGAGGACGCGGCGCGTTTCGGAGTCATCGTATGGGGGAGAGCACGGGCACGGACGAAATTTCGGATCGAGACTAGCTAGACGAGATCTTGCCCTCGCTCAGCCGGAGCCCGGATCGAGGTGAGCGACGCGGTTCTACTCGCGGCGCCGGTAGATCTCCACGCGTCCGATCGTGTGCTCCAGGCGATACCAGCGATCGAGCTCTTCGCGAAGGATGCGGTAGAAGGGCGTCGGTTGCTCCTCCGACTTGACGATGTAGCGGGGCTCCTTGCGGAAGATCGCCCTCATTTCTCCTTCGCGATCCACGCCTGTGACCGTGCTCCACTGCTCGTCGACCAGAAACGGTGGGAAGAGAAACTTCGTCGGCGCTCGCACGGCGAGCAGGTAGTAGAGGATCGGTTGGTAGTCCGCGACGTAGAGGTAGTCGTCCTCGTCGAGGTTCGGCCGCAGGTAGGCCGCCACGGCCGCCGGTTCGTCTCCCGAGTGAGGGATCCCCTCGAAGTAGCGCTCTCGGATCGTCTGGGCCGTGTCCCGGAGCGGCTTCTCGACGGCTCGGAGCGCAGGGCCGAGGAGTGCCAGGACGAGGATCAAGGCGGTGCGTGCCGTGGACGCGGCGCCCGCGGCGGCGATGGCCGAACATACGACGAGCGCCGTGACCAGGCATTGGGAGGGAAGGAGCGCGAGGAAGTAGTGGGCGAAGAGCCGCCGCGGCGCATAGATGCCGGCGAGCGCGAAGGTGGCCCAGAGCAGCCCGGCAGCCAGCCCGCGGCGCGTACCCGAGTCGGGTGTCCGGAAGAACAGGAGATAGAACGGACAAAGGAGAAGGCTCAGCCAGAGCAGAAAGCTCTCGCGAACGCGCCTCTGGATCATCCAGCCGAGCTTCGCGTAGTCGTAGCTGCCCTGGGCCACGTAACGCGCGTTGGCCGCAAAGTTCGCGTCGAGATAGTCAACCAGGTGGCCCGTGACGGCGAACGACAGAATCGTGACCGCGAAGAGGACGACCGGCCCGACCGCGGCGAGCGCGAAAAAGCGCAGGCACCTGATCGGTTGGACGCGTCCGCTCCGTCGCCAGAGGAAGAGCACGAACAGGCACACCGCGGCGAGATCGAAGACGACCACGAACTTCAGCTGCAAAGCGAGGCCGCCGGCGAATCCCAGCAGGAGCGGGACGGCCGGGGTGTCGAACAGTTCGTCGACGTCGCGGGAGAGGACGAGGAAGAACGCGAACAGGAGGAGCGGCGTGTAGAAGAGCTCCAGGCTCGACGAGCGCCCGTAGTCGAGCGAGAAGGCAGCGTAGAGGAGGCCGGCCACGATCCCCGTCGTCGGATCTCGCAGAGACCGTCCGATGAAGTAGAGCAAGAGGCAGGAAGCCGACACGGCGAGACTGGCGAGGATGCGGATCGACAGTACGGTCCGGCCGAACACGAGCTGGCCGAGCGCGAAGAGAAGAACGATTCCCGGCGGCTTGTGGTTCCAGACTTCCGTGTACGGTACGTGGCCATCGAGGAGGCTCCGGCTCATCAGAAGGTAGAGGCTCTCGTCCCAGTTCTCGGCGGAATGGAAGAACGTCGAGCTCCGGAGTGCGAAGACGAGGACCGTGAAGCCCGCCGCCACGAGCAGAGTCGGTAGTGAATGCGCTCCGATGCTCTCGCTCCGGCGAGGAGAAGACACGACGAGTGCAGGAGTCATCGTGTGGCGGAGATCATCGGGTGCGAGGATCACAAATTTCGCTCGACTTCACCAGCACCGCGAATTCGGAGTTGCGGTATTCGACCGCAAAGCACGGAAGCTCTCGCCAGGGGAGAGCGTCTCGACTGCCGACGCGAACGACCACGGCCTCGGCGCCGAGGCTCGAGAAGCGCTCCGCCGCCTCCGCGCCGTCGAGCGAAGCGTACGCTTCGTGAAGGCTTTGCCGGACGCTCTCGAACTCCTCGGGCGGCGCTCCCAACATGAAGGCGTTGCGGCGATGCTCGGCTTCGATGAGAGGGCGGCGCAACCAGAAGTCGAAGATGCGCGGATGATCCTCGGGGTCGACGGCTACCGGCGCGCCGGGCGGCGTGTTTTCGTTGATCCACTTCGCGGCGGCCACCATCGCCGCGGGAGTGGGACGGAAGAGCCATCCTTCGAGCGTGGCGCCCAACATGCCGTACGGGAGCGCCGCCGCGCAGACTGCGACCCCCGCCCAGCGCAGCAGCGGAAACCGTGCAGGAACGAACCACGTCTCGGCCGCAAAGGGAACGAGCAGCGACCAGACGAGCAGCATCGGGCGAAAGCCGAGATTGTTATCCATGCCGACTGGGGGCCGGAAGAGGACGAGGACGGCGAGCACCGCGAAGGCCGAAGCCGCATGGCCACGCGCGAGATCGTCCCAGCGGCCCTCTCGGTACCGGCGCACCACGCCGAGCGTGCCGAGCACGCCGATCATCCCGAACTGGAAGACGAGCACGGCCGGCGTATCGAGTAGCCGGGCCCACTGTGTATCGCCGAACAGCGACGTGAAGACCGCGCCGTTCCCGAGCGTGCCGGCGGAAGAGAGACGCAGCACGACTGGCGCCACGTGCTGGCCGACACCCCCCGTGAGCGTCGCCATGATCGGCGCGGCGATGACCAGCGCGAGGGACCCGGCTGCGATCCAGCGCGCTGCAATCGGCGATCGCCAGCCCGTGCGCCAGACGTCGGAGAGTACGAGAGCCCCGACCGCGACCGCCATCGCCAGCAGCACGTAGACCGAAAGAGCGGGCAATGCAGCGAGCATCAGAGCGACCGCGAATCGCGGTGGCCGTTCGACCTCCGCCGCGCAGCGCATGAATCGCAGAGCAGCGAGATCAAGACGGCGGCGACGTAGTGCGGCGCCCACAATAGCGCCACGTAAGGCGCGTTGAACTGCCGTTCGTAGACGGGGATCCACGAGTGGAGGTGGGCCGACGGCACGAGTAGCCGTAGGCCCTTCACTCCCGGCGGCAGCGGCCACTTCTCGACGAGCGTCCGTACGATGTCGCTCCCCCACACCACGAGATCGAATCCGGCGAGCAGCACGCCGCCCGCTGCGGCGACGATCGCCTTGTTCGCGTCACCGTCGAGCCGGCGCCGAGCGAGCGAGAACAGCACCAGCGGGAAGGCGGCCGCGGTGAGCAGGGTGAGACCGAGCAGCACCGGAAAAACGTCGATCGGCCGGCCGGCCGCGCGATGGATCGCCGCGGCGAGGAGGTGGAATCCATAGTGGTAATGGGCACTGCGGTGGGCGAGCAGATACGGGTTCGTCGGCGGTAGCGCGGCTGCGGTGTCGAGCATCGTGGTCATCATCAGGTGCAGGTACCAGTCGCTGAGGCCCATGTGGTGCACGCCGTCGGCACGCTCGCGTCCATAGGGGACGAACGGGACGGCGACGAGCAGCGCGAAGACGACCGCGAGCAGCAGCAACGCGCCGAAGCGTGGCGGGCTCGAGCGTCGCGAACGGGAGCGATCGGGGCCCACGACGACGAGAAGAACCGTGGCGCAAAGTGGCGCGGCGAGGATCGTCGAGCGCGACAAACCGACGGCCGCCCCCGCGATCCACAGCGCGGCCGAGGAGACGGCGACGCCTCCGAACGCGGCGGCGAGCGCGTCGGCACGATCGGCGTTGGCGTCGTCGCCGGTTAGCGCGTGCGCTGCCGCCCAGCCGGGGAGAGCCAGCAGCACGACGAGCGCCCCACCGAGCGCGATCGCGCCCGGCGCCAGGGACGTGACCACCCCCGCTCCACCGAGCGCAGCTACGGCGGCCAGGCGAGCGGTTCGATTCAAGCAGAGGATCCTCGGGGCCGCCGGAGCTGCCACGCCCTGCGCTCACCCGGGGCGCGGTTCTCCTGCCGATTCACGACGGCAACCGAATGCCGAACGCTGCCCAATGCGTCAAGCCGCTCGCGTCTGCCGTCGTCGCCGGGTCATCAGCAAGCCGCTCAACCGCCCGGCCGAGCCTGGCGGCTGGCGTGCTCTCGCGCGTCGACCCACTCGGTCAGCCGTTCGTGGAGCCGGTCCGCGACCCATTGATTGCCCTCGACCGAGTAGTGCCGCGCGCCGGGCGAGCCCTCGGGAATCAGCAGCGCCTTCACTCGATCCAGCGGCAGGCCGCGAAAGTCCGGAACGAGGTCGACGTAGACGAATCCGACTTTCTGCGAAGCCGCGCTGAGCTCTGCTCGCCACGGATCCGACTCGTGCCAGAGGTAGTCTTCCCAGGTAGGCAAATAGACGACCAGGAGAGTGCTCCCACGCGCCCGGTTCATGGCGTCGAGTCGCTCGAACACTCTGGCGGCGACCTGCCAAGTCTGGGCGTCGAAGTGCGCGTGGTCCTTCCCGTCTTCCGAGAGAGGAAGCCGCTTGCGAAGCCTCTGGAGCAGCTGCGTCGTGCGAAGCGGCGCGGCCGCTGCCGCGAAGCGGCGCTCGAGCATCGGCAGGAACGACAGGCGAGGCTTCGGCACGGGCACATTCAGGGTCACGAGATTCCCGTCCCGGAGCTCGAGCACTGGCTTGCCGTGACCGAGGAAGCTCCGGCGCTGCATGCGGTGGAAGTCTCCCGTGATCAGCGCGAACACGTGGATGGCGTGCTCGAGCGACTCGCCTTCCCGCGCGAACCAGAGGTACGCCTGGTCGACGCCGTATCCACCCTGACCCATGTTGACGCTCTCGAGGCGAGGGTCGAGCGCGGCGAGCCGCTGACACCAGGCGTGGTCGTTGTCGACGCCGTACCCGAGCGTGAAGGAGTCTCCCGAGCAGATGACCCTAGCGCGCCCTTCGGGCGCTCGCGGAGGGGTGTCGTGGTCGGCACGGAAGCCTTGCTGGTTCGTCTTCAGGAAGATGCCCGGACCGTACATGTCGGGGATGAAGACGTTCGGCCGGCTGACCCACCCGAGCTCCGCGTCGTAGCGAGTGTACAGGCGCTCGTTGAATGAGGGCTCGCGAAACGTGAGCAGGTTGCCGGCGAACAGGACGAGGCTGCTCGTGCCTTCGAGCGCGCAAAAGCCGCCGGTCGCCCCGAGCAGCACTAGCAGCCCCACCCCCGCCAGCGTTCGCGTCTTCACGCAACCCCGCGGTAGTCGAGGCCCCGCGCGCAGTCAATTCGGCGTCGGCGCGCGGCTCCGGGCGACTCCGACGTGGTCAAGATCCCGCCGCGCGTATGGTCGGACTCGACAGAAGGAAGAGCTTGGCGAGCAACCGCCACGACTCGCCGAGCGGAAAGCGGAAGAACACCCAGAGAAGGGTGATGCAGAGAAACGTGACGGCCGTGGCGGCGCTTCGATAGAGGGGGTTTGCGGCAAGCAGCTTCCGCCGCTTCGCGGGCAAGCGCCCGAGCACGAGCTGTCGGTAGAGCTGGTGGCCCGCGAGCAAGACGCCGTGGCCGAAGCCCCAGAACGCGAGCGACGGCGTGTTCCCGTGCCAAAGCCCACAGGTGACCATCGTCGCGATCGCGCTCGCCGAGCCGATGAGCAGCGGGCGGCGGCGGAGCCTCGGCGACTCGGCGAGCGTCACCGACAGCGGCAGGTACACGTAGTCGCGGAGGAAGAGGGAGAGCGTGATGTGCCAGCGCCGCCAAAACTCGCCGATGTCAGTGGAGAGATAAGGCCAGCGGAAGTTCTCGGAGAGGCGATAACCGAACAGGCGGGCAATGCCGAGGGCGAGATCACAGTAGGCGGAGAAGTCGAGATAGACGTAGAGCGAGTAGCAGAAGAGCGCGAGCCACGCCGTGCCCGCGCCGGCTGACGCGTCGGCAAAGCCGCGCTCGGCCGCCGTTGCCAGGGTGCCGACGAGGAACACCTTCTTGGCGAGGCCGAAGAGAATCCGGCGCGTGCCCCAGAACGCAGCGTCGAGGTCTAGCCGCGAGACGTCGATCGCGCGCCGGAATTCGTCGTAACGCTCGATCGGACCGCTCAGGAAAGCGGGAGGAAACAGCACGTACTCGAGGAACGGCAGAAGCCCTTCGACCTCGAGCCGCCCCCGCGCCCGCTCGACCGCGACGTGAATCAACCGGAAGACCGCGTAGGAGAGCCCGAGCAGGTGGAGCGTGGTCAGCGTTTCGGACCCACGCGCTGCGAGCAACGCGACGCAGCCCGCCACGACCGCGATCGCGCGCCCCCAATCGGGGCGCGTGCCGCTCGGAGCGAGCGCCAGGTGAACGAGCACGGTCAGCAGGCCGATCGCGCCGGCCGCGACCGGAAAGTACGCGGCCAGGACCGCGATCGACGCCCCGCCGAATGCGGCGCGGCGCCAAGGCGTTGGCACGATCGTCCAGTAGACTGCCAGGAACAGCAGCGTGGCGACGCCGAGCAGGAACACGCGGCCTCAGGAGCTCCCTTTCCGTAGCCGCTCGAGGTAGAAGCGTCGGTTGTCGCGACGCGCGATCTTGCCACTGGTGGTCTTGATCAGGGATTGCGGAGGAAGAATCACGGCGTCGTCTACCGGGCAGTCGAGGCGCTGAAGCACGCGCGCCTTGATCTCCTTGCGCAGGCGCCGCGCGCCCGCGCGGTCGGCGTGCTCCGCGCTCTCGGCGAGCACCACGACGTCTTCCGTTCCCTTCTCTTCTCGCAGCACACCGAAGGCGACCACGCGTCCGTCCTTCACGCCCTGGATCTCGTTCACCAGATGCTCGACGTCGTTCGGGTAAAACTTCCGCCCGCCGACGATGATGAGGTCGGACTTCCGGCCGAGCGCGAAGAGCTCACCTTGCCAGAGAAAGCCGACATCGCCGGTGCGGTACCAGCCGTTTTGCAGCACCGGAGCGGTGTCCTCGGGCAGGAGGTAGTAGCCGTTGAACAGCGACGGCCCCGCGACCATCATCTCGCCGACCCGGCCCTCGCCGACCTCGACGAGGGACTCGTCGACGACCTTGAGGCCCACGGTATCGATCGGGCATCCGGACGACATCACCCAGCGCGCGTCGGCGGCTTGCGGATCGCAGCGCTCGACGGTCTTGCCGAAATCCAGGGTGTCGCGGCGCACCGCGATCTCGAGCGGAGCATCGCCCTGCGACTGGGTGGCGGCGAAGACGTTCTCGGCCATTGCATACGAGGTGTGGAGCGCCGCAGGGTCGAGGCCGCAGGCAGCGAAGGCGCGGAGAAACCTCTCGCGCGAGGAGCGGAGGACGGGCTCGCTGCAGTTCACGAGCAGCCGGACGGAGCTGAGGTCGAGCTGCGTGAGCTCCGCGGGGCGCACGCGCTGCGCGAGCAGCGCGAACGCGAAGTTCGGCCACCACGAGAGCGTCGAGCGCTCCTTGGTGATCAGCGTGAGGATGCTCGCGGGATCGAGAATCCACTCGCCCGGCGGCACGGTATCGCACGAGGCGCCGCCGACCAGCGGCAACAGGAACGAGGTGAGGAGGCCCATGTCGTGGTAGAGAGGCAGCCAAGACGCGATGCGGTCGCGTGCGGGGTCGAAGCGAATCGCTCGGCCGTAGGCATCGAGATGACCGAGCACGGCACGGTGGCTGAGCGCCACGCCGCGCGGCACGCCGGTGCTGCCCGAGGAGTGCTGCAGGAACGCGACCTCGGCGCCGTGCCCGCGGGGCGGCTCGACGTCGCCCGCCGGCTCGTCGAGCTCTTCGAGCGAGACGAGATCCAGCCGTCCCTCGCCGCCCGCGAGGATCGGCGCGATCATCGCACGGTAGGCGTCGCCGGCGACCACGAACGTGCTCCCGTAGCGTGACATCAGCGCCGTCAGGTTACGCACGTAGGTCGGCATGTGCGTCTTGAACGTCGGCGCCGGCAGGATGCAGGGGATCAAGTCCGCCGCCATCGCGCCGACGAACGCCGCCCACACCCGAGCCGAGCTGGCGGCGACGATCGGCGTGACGGACCGCGAGGGAATCGCCGAGCGGCGGAAGCTCGCGGCGTATCCGGCGATCCTACGGCGCACCGCCGAGCCGTCGAGCGTCTCCACGCCTTCTTCGCGGGCGAGGAACGAGTAGCGCACCGACGCCTGCGCCCGCTCGAGCTTGTCGAGGATGGCGCCCGGCAGGCTCGGCTCGGCGCTCACGGCGGCGTCATTCCTCTCGGCACGAGCTTCGCACGCGCCTCAGAACCCGATGTAGAGGAACGGCGTGCCGCCGCTCTGCTCGAGCGCGAGCAGCAAGACGAAGATCGACGCCGCCATCACCACGAGCAGAGCCTGTTTCACGCGACGCGGTAGCCGTGGCTCGAGCGGCGTCTGCACGAGCGTGAGGGCTTTCATCCGCTGGCCCGCGCCTTTTCGAGCCGCCCGACGAGATCGAGGATCCTGCCGATGGTGTCGAAGTCCTCGAGAGTCACGTCGGAGATCGCGATCCGGATGCCGAACCGGTCCTCGAGAAAGCAGATCAGTTGCGTGACCGAGAACGAATCGAGGAGGCCCGAGCTGAAGATCGGCTCGTCGCGTTCGAGATCGAGCTCTTCGTCGCGGACCAGGTCCCGGAGCAGATAGCGGCGCACGTCGCGCTCGGCTGCGGCGTCGTCCATGCGCGCCCATGTGAGGCGAATCCAGGGCGGAGTCAAGACGGTCATCGAGCTCCTGGCGCGCGCTTTCCTCACCGGTCGCGACCATCTAAAACGCTCGGCCGATGCAGCCGACCCGATGCGACGGCCTCACCGGGATCGCGGCGGCGATCGCGTTCGCCGGCGTCTTCACGATCGGCCTCGCAGAGCTCTACGGCGCGCACCCGGCGGAGGACGCATTCATTCTCTTCAAATACGCGGAGAACGTCGCCCGCGGGTGGGGCATCGTCTACTACGCCGGCGGCCCGCGCACCGAAGGCGCCACGGACTTCCTGTGGCTGATGCTGCTCGCATCGAGCGTCACAGCGGGCGTGAACGTCGCCGTCGCCGCGCTCGCGTGGAACGCGTTCGGCGCGGCGCTCGCGGCGGCGCTCGTCGACCGCGAGATCGCGCGCAGCGGACTCGAGCGGCGCTGGCGTGTCCTTTTTCTCGTCGTTCCGCTGTCTCTGCTGTTCGTCGCCGGGGCACCGGCGGCCTACCTGGGCTTCAGCTCGCTCCTCTACCAGGGGATGGTCTTGGTGACGTTCGTGGCGACGACCGACGAGCACTGCCGCTTCGCGCTGTTCGTGCCGTGGATGGGCCTGGCGCTCACGCTGTTTCGTCCAGACGGTGCGTTCCTCGCCGCGGGCTTCGTGGTGGCGGCCGCGGGTACGACATGGCGCACGAGCCGATGGGGTGCTTTCGTGATCTCGGCCGGCGCGGCTGCCGCGCTCGGCGCCGCCTACTTCGTGGGGCGCGCCGTGTATTTCGGACAGCTCCTGCCGCTGCCGCTCTACGTGAAGAGCCACGGCGTCTTGCGTGGTCCGGTCGCCGATTGGATTCGCCAATACGCGCCTTGGCTGAAGGGCGTTGGCGTCCAGCTCATGTGGCTGAAGAGCCCGATCGGCCCCGTGCCGCCAGCCCTGGCGCTTCTTGTGCTCGCGCTCGCCCCGCCGGCGTTCGACGGCGCGACGCGCGAGCTCTGGCGGCGCGCGCCGGTCGCGGCTCTGGCCTCCCTCCTGTTCCTCGGCGCGCTGTCGTGCGCGTTTCAGGTGCAGAACGTGTATTTCCGATACCAGGCTCCGGTCACGCTGCTGCTCGTCTTCTTGCTGGCCGGGGTGGCGGCGCGGCGTGTCGCCGAGAGCCGGGCGCCGGCGCGGCGCGCCGCCGTGTTTGCGGTGCTCGTCGCCGCGCTCGCGCCCGGCCTCGTCGGCGGCGCGCGCGCAGCGCTCGACGGTCTGCGCAGCCGGTCTTACATCGACGTGCTGCCCGCCCGCCTGGCGGCGGTGCTGCGTCCCGGGAGGACGATCGCGCTCACCGACGCCGGGAGGCTCGCCTACTGGACGAGCTCGCGGATCATCGACGTTCCGGGCCTCAACTACCCGCCCACGGCGCGGCGGCCCGTGTCGATCGAGCAACTCACGGAGATCGATCCCGACGTGCTGCTCATCCACCCCGGCGCCGCGGTCACGGCGGAAAGCTTCGAACCCGACGAGGGCTCGCCCGCGTCGTGGCAGGTAGGCGCCGATCGCCTCGAGCGCCAAATATCCCCCGAGTACCGATCGGTGTTCGCGCAAGGACTCGAAGACTACCGACCGACGTCGAATACGGCGACGATAGCGGCGGCGGTGATGCTCCGATACCTGGTCGAGCGGGGAAACGAGTACGTCGTCGAATCGGTCTTCTATCAGGGAGGCCACCGTCATCTGTTCGCCTATCGGCGCGACCTCCCCGAAGCCGAGGCGATCGGCGCGGCGCTCGCCGAGTCGGTGACCGGGCGGGGGTATGCCTCGTACGCCGCGCTGAAGGGATTCCCGTGGGCGCGGCGGTTCGATACCGAGATCGACGACAACCCGCGGACGCCCGCTCCCGTCGGCTCGTTCGAGCGCCCGTCAGGTAGCCCCGCGAATTGAACCTCCGGCGCGCACGATTGCGAGAAGCGCCGAACGAAAGGTGGATCGCTCGCTCGGCACGATGTGCATTCCCTTCGATCGCGCCCAACGGGCGCGATCCGTGACGTATGCTCTTCGGTTGACGGTCTCCTCATCGTTCGAGAAGGGGACGATAGAGCTCCACGAGTTCCCTGGCGACCCGCTCGGGCGCGAATCGGTCGACGAAGGACGCGGCCTGCCGGTCGTCCCGATCGAAGCGACCGCCGACGACGTCTACTAGCGCCGTTGCCAGCGCACCGGGATCGGCCGGGGGAACGACCTTCCCCACCCCCGGCCCCGGCAGCCAACCGGCGACGCCCGTCGTCTGCGTGACCACGAACGGCGTGCCGACCGCCGCGGCTTCCACACACACGCGGTTCATCGATTCGAGGTGCGAGGGTACGGCCAACACGTCGGCTCCAGCGAGCAGATCGAGAGCCTCGGCCGGCGGGACTTTGCCGAGGAAGCTCACCCGTTGCTCGAGCCCCAGCCGACGAGCGAGCGCCGCCAACGACGATGCGACGTCGCCGAACGGCCGCACCTGGAGCGACGGCCCGGCGATCAGCAGATGCGCCTGCGGGACCGAAGGCAGCGATTCGATCAGTACGTCGATTCCCTTGAACGGATGCAGACGCCCGAGCGCGAGCACCACGTGGCGATCTTTGACCGGATAGCGCGCCTCGAGCGCACGGCGGGCGGCCTGGCGCCGCTCGGCCCGCGCGGCTGCCGACTCGTTCGCCAGGTCGATCGCGCGCCGCACGACGTTGAGCGGCACCGCCTGGCTCGGGGTGCGCGGCCATTCGCGTCGGGCGAGCTCGAGCATCAGCGGCGAGATCGCACGGATCACGCGTGTTCGGCGCATCGTCCAGTCGACGAGGCGTCGCGGTACCGGATAGCGGCGAAAGCCGTACGACGCCCGTGGAACCACGAGTACGTCTTCGCCCATCGGCGAGACCGACAGCACGCCCCGCCAACCGCTCCAGGCGAGGGCGAGAGCGGCCGCGGCTCCGGTGGGATAGGCGATCTCGATGTGGAGCACGTCGAGCGCTCGGCACTCGCGGCGAAGCCACGCGGCGAGGGCGGCGGCGTATGCGAAGAGCCGTCGAGTGCGGAACCACGGCGCGCCGAGCGCGCCGAGGCGTTCCCAAGCGGCCGAAAGCGGCAGCGGCTGCACCCAGGGATCGGCCGACTCCGATCCGCCGCGGCTCCCGAGGCATTCGAAGGAATGGCCGAGCGCGCCGATCGCGTCGGCGAGGTCTCGATAGATGATCGCGCCGAGCGCCCCGGGGACGAGCTCCGGCATGAACATCGCGATGCGCATCAGGTTGCGCGCTCCATCACGTGAGCCACGCGAGCAGGATCGTGCGCCCGGGGATTCGCGAGCGGCGGACGAGATCGATCTCTTCGGGCCCGAAGAGGCGCGCCACGCGAGCGACAGCGACGAACACGGCCGCGCCAGCCAGCGTGAGCGCCGCCGCCTCGAGTGGCGAACGGCCTAGGAGCGAGCGACCGGCGAGGAGCGCGGCACCCATCACCGCCGAGGCCGCGGCCACGCGAAGCGTGAACTGGCATGGGAAACGCAGCCCGTAGACGCGCCGGCAGACGAAGTATCCGACCAGCACCGCGGCCAAACGGGCCGAGCCGAGCACGGCGACGCCGGCGATCAGGCCGTGGTGCCGCGCGGTCCACAGGAAGAGAGGGGCCGCCAGCACGAGTAGACCTTGCGCGCACAGCACCGGGCGGTAGCGCTCGTCGATCGACAAGACGATGTTGCCTAGGTTGAAAGCCGTCTCGGTGAAGAGCAGCGCGACGAGCACGCGTGCGACCGGCACGGCCGGCTCGAATGCGCGTCCGTAGAGGAGCGGGATATACGTCGACATCATCACTTCCAGACCAACCGCGGCCGGCAGTAGCAGCGCCACCTGAACCTTCGAGACCGCCGCGAACGCGCGTCGCAGCTGCTCGGCATCGCCCGCGACGCGCAGCCGCGCGAACATCGGGCGATAGACGCCTCGAAAGCCCGACACCGTCATCACGACGACCATCAGCGCGACGTAATATCCGACCGAGAAGAGCGCCACTTCGCTGGTGTTGCCGAGCGCGGCGCCGAGGACGGTGCGCGAAAAATCGGGGCCGCCGAAGTAGAGCGACAGCTCGTAGACATAGGTGAAGGCGGCAAAGCGCCAGAAGGGCAGGTCGCGCCAGAGCGGGGTGGGGGAGGCCGCCGCTCGAATCGGGATGGCGCCGAGCGCGCGCGCCAGCGGACGCCATCCCGAGGCGGTGAGCAAGGCGGCGGCGAGAGCAAGGGCGGCGATCACGCCGCCGATCCCGTAGCCTAGGACGAGCGCGAGCCCGATCAGCGCCGGCTCGCAAATGGATTGAAGGAGCGTCAGCAAATTCACCGACAGCTGGCCGAGGTTCGAGTGCAGGCCCTCGATCACGAGCTCGAAGAGTGCCCGGCCGATTGCGAGCGCGGAGAGCACGTGGACGTAGAGCGAGCCGTGCGGACCGAGAAGCAACCGGGCGGCGAGCGGCTCGGCGAACAGGTTCACGGGGACGAGCGCGGCGCAGAGCAGCGCGAGACGCAGACCCGCCGCGCGTCGGAGAAACGCCAGGGCCGCCACGCGACCGCCCGCCGCCTCGTGCTCGGGGAGGAACTTCGACAGGCTGGTCGGGATGCCGAGGCTCGTGTAGAAGAGCATCGTGTTCGACAATCCGAGCAGGATGTCGTAGACCGCCGAGTGCAGCCCGAATCCCCGCCGTACGAGAATCGAGGTCAACGCGTTCAGGATCGCGACGAGCGGCAAGAGGAGCGCGTTCCAGGCGATCGAGCGCGAGACACGGTCGAAGAGCGCAGGCTCGGTCGGCGCGGCGGGGGATTCGTCTTGCGCGGGCGGCGTCACGGGCGCGTCGGTATAGCATTCTCGGCGGCAAGCCAATGCGCGTGCTGATCGTCACCGACGCCTTTCCGCCGCGCTGCGGGGGCAGCGGCTGGAGCACGTTTCACCTGGCGCGCGCGCTCGCCGCCCGCGGGCACGCGGTGCGCGTGGTGATGCCGCAGGCGAACCTCGCCGGCGTCACTCGCCGAGAGTACGAGGGCATCGACACCGCGGACTTCGGCTATGCGCTCCACGACGTGCCGTACGTGCGCAGCTTCGAGCGCGATCTCCGACTGCGCCAGCGTCTCGAGGAATTTCTCGTCGCCGAGCTCGGCGCTCGGCCGGCGGACGTCGTGCATGCTCAGCACGCGCTCTCCACGCCGCCGGCGATCGCCGCCGCGTCGCGCCTCGGCGTACCGGCGATCGCCACCGTCCGCGACCACTGGACGGTCTGCTACTTCACCACCGCGCACGTCGAGGGCGCCTTCTGCCCGGACTGCGGCTTCACGAAGATGCTGGCCTGCATGAGAGGGAAGAGTCCCCGCGCCTACTGGGCGGGGATTCCGTTCATGCCCTACATGCGCCGTGCCGTTCGGCGCAAGCAGCGCTCGCTCGCGAAGGCCGACGCTGTCATCGCCGTCAGCGAATACATCGCGGCACGAGCGGTGCGGCCGATCGTCGGCGCGGCGCGGACGCGCGTCATTCCGAATCCGATCGACGCCGCGGAGGTCGAGCGGGTGGCGGCGACGGCGCCGGCCGTCGCGCTTCCCGAGCACTTCGTGCTGTTCGTCGGCAAGCTCAGCCGCTCGAAGGGCGCCTGGCTTGCGCTCGACGCGCTCGCCGCGCTCGGGGATCGACGAACCGTCCTGTTGATGGTCGGCGACGGCCCCGATCGCGCCGCCGTCGAGGCGGCGGCGCGCGGGCGCGGCCTCGCGGCCCGGTTCGTGCCCTGGGTCGACAACCGGGAGGTATGGCGGATCATGCGTCGTGCAGCGGCGATCCTGGTCCCCTCGTTATGGCCGGAGTCGCTCTCCCGCACGGTGACCGAAGCGATGGCCGTCGGCGTTCCTATCCTCGCCACCGACTGCGGCGGGGTCCACGATCAGATTCGCCATCACGAGTCCGGCGCGCTGCTCGCGGCAGACCCCGTGGCGTTTGCCGGCGAGCTCGAGCGCCTCTTCTCCGATCCGGCAATCGGTCGGTCCTGGGCCGGACGCGCGCGCGAGGCGATCACGGCGCGATTCGACGACGCAACGGTGCTGCCGCGCATCGAAGGCCTCTATGCCGAGGCCGTCGCGGCGCGGCGCACCCACGGAGTCGCGGACGCGAAGAGGATGTCGGTTTGATCGCCCGCCTCCGCTCGTGGGTCCTGGCCGCGCTCGGGTTCGTCGTCGCCGCGCTCGTCGCCTGCCTGATCGGCGAGGTGGCCGTGCGACTCTACGCGGGACATCCACTGTGGCCGATCGTGCCTCCGAAACCCTACGTCGACAACGACCTCCTCTACCAGCCGAGCCCGACGGTCCTCTACGAGCTGCGGCCGGGAACGGACGAGGAGGTTGGCTACGGGCACGTTCGCATCGCCATCAACCGAGCGGGCTTCCGCGGCGACGTCGAGCCGGTGGTGCCGAAGCCCGCCGGCACGTGGCGGGCGATCGTGCTCGGCGATTCGTTCACGTTCTCCGGGAAGGTCTTGCTCGCCGATACGTTCGCCGAGCGCCTCGAGAAGATCCTCGCCGCCCGCGATCCCTCGCGCCGCTACGAGGTGCTGAACCTCGGCGTGCCGGGCTACAAGAGCTCGCAGGAGCTCGGCCTGCTGCGCGAGAAGGGGCTCGCACTCGATCCGGACCTGGTCATCGTCGACTACACACTGAACGCCGCCGCTCCGCCCGTCCAGTTGATCTCGGGCAAGCGGCCGATGTGGCCGGAGCTCAACCGCTTCGTCAAACGCTTCGACCTCGTGCAGTTCCTTTACGCGAACTGGAAGCAGTACGCATTCCTACGAGAGGGCAACTTTTTCCGGCGCGGGCAGAACTATCCCGATCTCGCCGAAGGCTCGCCGCGTTGGGAGGCCTCGAAGGCGGACCTCCGCGAGATGAAGCGCGTGACCGGCGAGAAAGGCGTCGCGCTTCTCGTGGTGATGTGGCCGGTGTTCGTCGAGCTCGACGCCTACCCCTACGCCGCCAAGCATCGTCTGGTGATCGAGGCCTGCAACCAGCTCGGCGTTCCCGTGCTCGACCTGTTGCCGGCGTTTCAGGGCATCGACGCGCCCACGCTGTGGGCGAGCCGAGACGATCACCATCCAAACGCGAGCGCGCAGCAGCGCGTCGCCGAGGTTGTGGCGGCGGGCCTCGAAGAGAAGGGCCTGCTCCCCCGACCCGGCATGGGCTGACCCGTCAGCCTGGTGACCCGAGCTCGCGAAGCCGTGCCGCGAGGCGCGCGGCGACGCGCGCGTTCATGCCCGCCGAGTAGTGAGGGATCAACTCCTCGCCGAGCGGGTGTCCCTCGCGCACGAAGTCGGCGAGCGCCGGAGTCGTGTCCACGACGTCGATTCCGTCCATAGTCAAACGCCGAAGCAGGGGAATGGCGAGGTGCTCGCGTCCGGCGAGGGCGTCCTCGAGGAATGTCCGGTCGGGAAAGAACACGACGATTGCTTGTCGGCCGTCGGCGGCCACCGCGGCGACGAAGTGCGAGACGATCCGTCGCGTCAGCTCGACCACGCTCCCGTCCTCGTAGAGCCGCCGCCAACGCGGCGCACGCGCCTCCCGCAGCACCCGAACCGTGCGCAGGACGCGCGCCGTGCGCCACGCGTCGATGAAGCTGCTTCGGTACCAACCGGGCTCGTACGAGGGGTCATCGCGAGCGAGACGGGGCAGCTCGGTATCGAAGTCGGGCCCGAAATAGTCGCCGAGATGCTCGAACGGTTCGCGTGTGAGACGCAGCCCGTCCCCGCGATCGGCGAGCTCGAAGCGCGGCTTGGCGAAGAAGATCGTCTCTTCCGGTGAGAGAAACGGCCGGTAGCGGTTCACATGGCGGCCGATGTTGTCTGCCATCAGGCCGATCAGCACGACCCGAGACGGCCACTGCGCCGCGAGCCGCCGGTAGCGGAGCATTGCCTGGTCGGCGCCATATCCGGGTACGCCGAAGTCGACGACGCCGCGGCCGAGGGCGACCGCGAGAGCGTGCTGCCACGTGCCCTCTGGCGCGACGTCGTCTCCGTGGGTGAAGGAGTCGCCGAAGGACAGCGCGAACACGGGCTCGCCGGGCACCGGGTCCGGGCCTGGTCCGACGCGCCTCGCGCCGAACGACGTGGACTCGTAGAGGCCGTTTCGTGAACGCCGCGCCGGGCCCACCACCCAGCCCAACTCGGCGTCGAAAACCAGGTATGCCGTCGCGAAGTCGACGCCGCGGGCCGCGTGTACGGGTGCGGCGGGATCGATCGGGCAGAGCGGGAAGCCGCGCAGTGTCCCCGAACGGGTGATCACACGCAGCGCCGCCTCGAGGAGAACGAGCGTGATGACGATCGCGCCGGCGATCGCGCCCGCCGCGCTCGCCGCCGTGCGCTGCCCTTCGCTCCGCATGGCCCCGCCCGCCGGTTACTGAAGCACGTACGTGAAGGGCCGGTCCGGGCTCCACATCGACAGCACGATGAGCCCAGCGATCAGAGCGACGAAGATGCCGAGCGCCCAGAAGAAGACTTTGCGCAAGCGTCGCGACGACTCGCTCACCTCACGCTCCTCTTTGCCCGATGCCGATCGACAGCAGGTAGACATAGAGCGCCTGCGCCATGAGCCGGTGCCCCTCGGCGTTCGGATGCCGATCCTCCGGCGTGTTGAGAATCTTCGCGGCGGGAATTCCCCGCAGCGCCGGAAACAGGTCGACGAAGTGCACGCCTTGCTCTCGAGCGATCGCGGCCAGCTCGTCGGTGACGAACTGGAATCGGTAAGCCGGTCGTTCGAGATCTCGGGTGTCCGGGACCGAGGCGACGATGACGATCTTTCCGTCTTGGCGAAGCTCGCGGAGGAAGCTCGCGAGGTTGGCGCGGAAGCGGACGAACTGCGGATTCCCGTTCGAATAGAGGTCTCGGTAGAAGTCGTCGAAGCTCTTGCCCATTCCGTAGCGCGTGCTCACCGCCTGGAGACGCGACCAGAGGAACACCGGAAACTCGAGAGGCGTGTCGAACAGAAACTTGAATGACGAGTCCGGCGCATCGTTGGCGTTGTTCAGATAGAACGCGAACAGGACGACCGACGGCTTGTACTTGCGCAGCTCGAACTCGTAGAGCGCGATGATTCGCGTCGTCGTGTAGTTGCCGACGCCGCCGTTCAGGACCTCGTAGGAGCCTTGGCTCGCGCCGTCGTTCAGCAGGCGCTCGAGCACCTTCGGGTAGGTCTCTTCGAGCTTCACGCCCCAGCCGAACGTGACCGAGTCGCCGAGCGCGAGGATGCGGGTGACCCCGGGACGCGGCTCGTAGTCGTACTCGTGGTCCCGCAGGCCCTTGGAGTTGATCGCCACCGGCACTCCCTGGAGCAACGCCGAGGCTCCCGGTATATGCCAGTGGTGCATGAGCCCCGCTTCCGGAGGAGCGTCTCGCTTCAGGAGGCGCGAGTAGCGGAACATCTCGACGTCGTAGATCTGGCCGCCTCGGTCGAGAATCCGGGTCGCGATCTCGCCGAGCGCGAGCACGGCAAGCGCCGACGCCGCCACCACGCCCGAGAGCGCGGCGAGATCGAGGAGGCGTCGAGCGGCTCCGCGCGTTCGCTGCGGGCTGTCCATGGGCAGCGCCTTGGTACACGGTTGATCGGATTTTTCAACGCGAAGCGCGACGCGCGGGGAAGCGGGCTTGGCTTGGCTCGGTGATCGCTATCGGTTGGCGCTGCTCGTGCTAGCGGTCGCGCTCGCGCCGCTGACGACGCTTCGCCTTTATGCAGCCGACGAGATCGAGTACTTCGCCTACCTCCGCTCGGTCGTGTTCGATCACGACCTGGACTTCACGAACGAGTATCGATGGTTCGTCGAGCGTGATCCCGAGGAGTACGAGAGCTTCGCGCGCACCTTCTTGATCCCCAAGACGCCCGCCGGGCGAGCTCCGAACAACGCGCCCATCGGGTCGGCGGCGCTTTGGGCACCGTTCTACGCGCCGACGGTTGCCGCCGAGACGCTGCTCGGCAAGCGCATCGTCCCCGCCGGGCTACTCGCGCGCGGACGTCGCGGCGGTTTGCCTCGGGTCGATGCTCTATGGCGTGGTCGGCCTCTTTCTCGTGCAGGAGGCCTCTCGCCGCTTCGTGACGGAGCGTGCGGCGTTCTGGGCGACGGTGATCGTCTGGTTCGGCAGCAACCTACCGTTCTACATGTACGTGACCCCACCCATGTCGCACGCCGATTCGTTCTTCGCCGCGGCACTGTTCTTGTGGCTGTGGCTCGGCGCGGAGGGCCTCCGCGGAGCGTTCGGCGTCGGGCTCGCCGGCGGCCTTCTCGCCAGCGTGCGGTGGCAGGACGCGCTGTTTTTGCTCACGCCGCTTTGCGCGCCGGTCGTCGCGGGCGGGATTCACGGGCGCGACTGGCTGCGTCGCCGGCTCGCATCGGCCGCCGCATTGCTCACGGGCTTCGTGATCGCGTTTCTGCCTCAGCTCTGGGTCTGGTGGCGATTGAACGGAGCGCTCACGCCCTTCGGGGTGATCTCGGTGAAAGGGCGGTTCTCCGCGGCGGCGCCGTATCTGCTCGGCGTGTTCTTCTCGCCGTTCCACGGGCTCTTTGTCTGGATGCCAGTGCTCGCTCCGGCATTCGTCGGGCTCATTCTGCTGGCGGCAACGGATGCGCGGGGCCGAGCGATCGTCGTCGGCGTGATCGCGCAAATCTATCTGCTTTCGGGATACAT
Organism: uncultured delta proteobacterium; assembly: GCA_963712515.1. Classification (GTDB taxonomy): domain Bacteria; phylum Desulfobacterota; class Binatia; order JACPRU01; family JACPRU01; genus CAVQIG01. The sequence goes on along the minus strand of CAVQIG010000009.1, from coordinate 35,304 downwards.
CGTGGCGTTCGGGCACGGCTTCGGACAGCGTTTGTTCGTGAGCTCTCTCCCGGCCGCCTCGATCGGCCTCGCGGTCTTCATCGATCGCGTCGGGCCCCAGCTGCCCCGCGGTCTTGCGGTCGCTGGGGCGGTCGCCGTGGTGTGGTGGAATCTCTCGCTGATGGTCCAGCACGGGATCGGCCTCATTCCACGCAACGAAGGCGTCACCTTCGGGACATTGGTTCGGAACCAGATCGTCGAGGTACCGCGCCGACTGCCGACGGTCGTCGAGCGATACCTGCTGCGCCGCGAAACGCTCTACAAGGTGGATCCGCTGCGCCCCCGGGTGCAGGAATGAGCACGCGCGTCGCGCTCGTGGCGGCGACCTCGCTCCCCTGGCACCGGCGCGGCGGCCTCGAGCGTCACGTCTTTCAACTCTGTCGCTGGCTCCGCAAGCGCGACGTCGACGTGGACCTCTTCACCTCGCCCCCCGAGTACACCGCCGATCCTTTCGCGGGAGATGCTGGATTTCGTCTGTCGGTCGTGCCGGGTACGCCGTTCCTGCGCCGGCGTTTTGCGGTCGTTCTCTCCCGAAATACCCTCTATCCGCTGTTTTCGCTCCGGCTGGGGCGGCAGGTGCTCGCCGAGGCACGGTCGCGCGGCTACGCGGCCGTCGTCGCGCAGGGGCTCGCGGGCTTCGGCTACGCGCTTCACGCTGCCCGGCGCGCGGGGTCTCCGCCACTCGTCCTGAATCCCCAGGGCATGGAGGAGTCGCTGACGCCGAGCGCCCCCAAGCGCTTCGCTTACCTGCCGTTTCGCGCGATGACCCGGTACGCCGCGCGTCGAGCGGCCGTCACCATCGCCACCGACGCGAGCTTCGCCGCCGTGGTCGAGCGCGTGCTCGGCGTGCCGCCCGAGCGCGTCACGGTGATCCCAAACGCAATCGACGTCGACGAGTGCCTGCGCCTGGCAGACGCGGAGCGGGGACGGCGGCTCTGCGAGCGGCTGGGACCGTCGGGCGCTCGGCCGTTGATCGTGAGCGTCGGCCGGCTGGCGCCGAACAAAGGGTTCGCGGTGGGGCTCGAGGCGCTCGCGTGCTCCGACTTGCCGGCATCCTGGCGGTGGGTCGTCGTCGGCGAGGGGCCGCTCGGCCGCGACCTCCAGAGCGCGGCGCGCCGGCTCGGGCTCGACGACCGCGTGCACTTCATCGGCGGGGTCTCCGACACGGACATGCACAGCTTGCTTGCGCGCGCCGACCTCTTCCTCAATCCGACGCTCTACGAGGGGAGCTCGCTGGTCACCCTCGAGGCGATGAGCCACGGCTGCGCCGTCGTCGCCACCCGCGCCGGCGGCATCCCCGACAAGATCGAGGACGCCTTGACGGGTTGGCTCGCCGAGCCCGGCGACGCCCGCTCGCTCGCCGACGCCATCACGCGCTGGTGGACGGCGGGCGACGGGGCGAGGGCGCGCATCCGGGCCGCGGCCGCGGCGCGCTGCCGTCAGCGGTTCGACTGGCCGCGCTGCGCGGATCGCTACCTCGAGGTGATTCGCGCCCTCGAAGCACGATCCGGAGGGCCGCCGCTTTGCCGGCGCTAGGAGCGTGCTTCACGGATCGCGCCCGTTGGGCGCGCGATCAAGGGGAATGCAGCGTCCTGCCGAGATAGCTCTGAAGGCGCTGGCTCGTGCGGCGCCGCTGGCGATCGTCCTCTACGCCGCGCTCCTTCGTTTCGACGCCTTGGTCACCAAGTACGGGCTCATCGCCGCCTCCCCGCGGGTCGAGCTTGCCGAACATCGGGCGCAGATGTTGGCCGATCGCCTCCGACCCTCTGGCCTCCAGTGGACGTTCGTCCCCGAGCGGCACGGCGACCCCGTGAGCTACCTGAAGATCGCGCGCGCCAAGACGAGCTTCTACGGCGCGAGCATACGCGAGCCGGTTCCCCTGTGCACGATCCAGTTCTTTCTCTGGCTCACCGGCGGGCAGGACATCGCCGTGAGCTGCGCCTCGGCATTCTATTCGGCGCTGCTCGTGCTGGCGGCGTATCTCGTCGGGTCGTTCGGGTTTTCGCGTGTCGTCGGTCTCGCGGCGGCGAGCCTCGTAGCGGTCGACGCGTGGCTCATCTCGTACGGAGTCGACGGATGGCGGGACGACGGCTTCGCATTCTTCGTCTTGATGACCGCATACTGGCTGCTCCGCTTGCGAAGGACACCTTCAGTCGCCAACGCCGCGATCGTCGGCGTCTTCGCGGCGGCCGCATGCCTTACGCGGCTCACCTCGCCGTCCTTCATTGCTCCGGCGCTCGCGTATCTGGTGATCGACGGCCCGAGAGAAGCACGGGTTCGGCGGGCGGCTGGCGCTGCGTTGGCCTTCGGCGTTACCAGCGCGCTCATTGCCCCTTTCCTGGTGAACAATTGGAACGCGTTCGGCGATCCCTTCATTTCCTTCGATTTCGCCACGGAGCTGTACCGTGGACGCGGCAGCTTACCCGTGGACCGGCCGATGGCGTGGGCGGGATGGTTTGCGGAGCGCGGCGCAGCTCACCCGCTCGCGACCGTGGATTCGCTGGTCCACGGTTTCACCACTTATCCTTTCGCCAACAAGTGGGAGGGGCTTCGCTACGTCTCCCCGCTGCTCGCGTTGGTGTTACGCCCGGCCGCGATCGTGGGCCTCGTGCTCCTTCTGATCTCCGCGGACGGCCGTCTCTTGCTCGTCGTGCTGTTCACCGCGCTGATTCCTTTCGCTGTCATCTGGCAAGCCCCCGCCGCGTCGCAATGGCGCTTGACCGTGTTCACCTATCCTTTCTACTTGATTGCCTCCTGCCAGGCGCTGCACGCAATGTGTCGACTCGCTTCTCGAGACGTCCGGCGGCGCTTGCGCGAGAGCCTTCGGCACGAGCGGCGGCGATGGATGGCCGGCGCCATGGTCGCCGTCGGGGCGCTCGCGGTTTCGCTCGTTCTGCCGCGCTGGTGGCAGTATCTGCTCGTGCGCGAAGCGGCCTTCGCCGACGGCGCGTTCTCCGTCGTCGCCGGGCCGGCCGATGCGCGCTTCTTCGGTGATGGCTGGTATCCGCCGGTGCGGGCCGGCAACATCAGTGGGCGCTACTCGCATGGCATGCGTGCGACGATGTTCGTCCCCGTCTTCGATCGCAGAGACACGCGGTTGACGTTTCGAATGCAGGCCTGCTCGACCGAGCCCGAGCCGGCGCGCGAGGTCCGGGTATCGATCAACGGTACGGAGGTCTCGGCGCTGCACGTGGTCTGGAATCCGCGGCGAGCGGAAAGCTACGACGTCGCTGTGCCGGAGGGGCTGCTGCGCGACGGTTGGAACAGGGTCGACCTGCTGGCCGACGGCTCCACCGTGATGCCCGCCGGGGAGAGCCGCTTTCTCGGGCTCGAGGCCGGACAGGAGAGCTCCTTCTTTCTCTGGTACGTACGGGTGGCTCCAGCCGGGAGCCGATGATTGCGCTGTTGACTGACACTAGTGCGCCGACTACTTGCCGCGGCTGTGTCGCGCCGCGATCCGAGAAACCACCTCCTCTGGCCGATGCTCGCGGAGAACCTCGCGCACGGTCGGCGCGAACGGACGGCCTTGGCGGCGGGCGAGCGCGTGGTCTCGTATGGTCGGCTCGCCGCGGCGGTCGAGCGCGGCGGCGAGGAGATCGACGAGCGGTTCGCCGCGGGGGCCCGGGTTTTGGTCGCCGCCCGCAATCAGCTTCACGTCGGCATCGCGCTGCTCGCGGCACTCCGGTCGCGCGCCGTTCCTCTGCTTGCGGACCCGACGTCGGCTGAGCGCTTGCGTGGAATCGCTCGCGAGTGGCGAGCTTCGGGAGCGATCGGCGAGCGCGACGTGTTGGCGTCGACGGGGCTACCGATCGTCGATACGGCGGGAATCGAATCCTGGCTCGCTGCGGTGCCCGGCGCCCTTTCGGAGGACCTTCCGACCGCCGTCGATCGCGACGAGCCCGCATTCTGGACGTTCACATCCGGCACGACGGGGGAGCCGAAGGCCGTGGTGCACGCGCATCGTGGGCCGGCGGCCGCGTTTGCTGCATTCGCTCGTGGAGTCCTTCACCTCGGATCCGGAGATGTGACGATCTCCACCGCGGGCCTCCCGTTCGTGTACGCGCTCGGCAACGGTTTTTTCTTTCCGCTGATGGCGGGTGGCACCGCGGTGCTGCCCGCCGACCTGTTGCTGCCGACGGTGCTCGGCGAGCTCGCTCGGCACGGGGCCAGCGTGCTCGTCGCCGGTCCTTGGTCGCTCGCCGCGATCGCACGGCTGGTGCGACGCACCCACCACGTCGAAGCGATCCGCCGACTGCGGATCGTGCTCTCGGCGGGCGAGCCGCTGCCAGGGCGCGTGTTTTGCGAGTGGGAGCGGCGCTTCGGCAAACGGGTGCTCGACAACCTCGGCTGTACGGAAATGTTCAACTCGTTCATCAGCAGTGTGCCGGGTCGTGCTCGCGCGGACTCTCTGGGCTTCGCGGTGCCGGGCTTCGAGGTGCGGATCGGTGGGACATGTGCGGAACCGGGAGCACGAGGAGCGCTCGCGGTTCGAGGGGAAAGCCGGGCGGTTGCCGTCGGCAAGAACGGGGATCTCACGGCTCCCGAGGGAGAGTGGTGCGAAACGGGTGACGAGGTCGAAGTCGATGAGTGCGGCGCCTTCGTGTTTCTCGGACGGAGCGACGACCGCTTCAAAGTGCAAGGCCAGTTCGTGCGACCCGTGGAGATCGAGCGATGCCTCGCTGCAGTCGAGGGCGTCGCCGAATGCCTGGTCGCTGCAGAACGCGACGCGAGCGGGCTCCCCCTGGTCGTGGCCCGGATCGTAGCCGCCGAAGAGGTGCCCGGCGCCGATCTCGTTCGCCGGGTGCTTCGCCATGCGCGAGAGCGACTGCCGCCGTTCGCGGTCCCCGAGCGCGTCGATCTCGTCGACTCGCTCGCGAGGAGCGACCGGGGAAAGCTCGAGCGGCGCCCGCACCGATGACCGCGGCCACCCGGTCTATCCCAACGCGTTGACGGCCCTCCCTTTACTTCACCGGCCCTGCCCCGATATTTCCGGCGCCCATGAAAATCTCCGTGGTCATCCCAGTCTTCAACGAGCGAGAGACGATCTCCGAGATCCTGTCTCGAGTCCGCCGCGCCCTCGAGGGGAAGGACTCGGAGCTCGTCGTCGTCGACGACGGCTCGACCGACGGGACGCGCGAAGCGCTCCGCTCGATAGCCGGAATCCGGCTGATCGAGCATGAGCAGAACCAGGGGAAGGGAGCGGCGCTGCGCACCGGCTTCGCCGCCGCCAGCGGTGACGTAGTGATCGTTCAGGATGCCGATCTCGAGTACGATCCGCGGGACTATCCGAGGCTCCTCGAGCCAATCGAAGACGGTCGCGCCGACGTCGTCTTCGGCTCGCGCTTTCTCGGTGGCCCTCACCGCGTGCTTTTCTTCTGGCACTACCTGGCGAACAAGCTGCTCACCTGGCTGTCGAACATCTTCACGAACTTGAACCTCTCCGACATGGAGACGGGCTACAAGGTCTTTCGCCGTCCGGTGCTCGAGCGCATCCGCATCCGCTCCGATCGCTTCAATTTCGAGCCGGAGATCACGGCGAAGGTCGCCAAGACCCGTTGCCGCGTCTACGAGGTGCCGATCTCTTACAGCGGGCGGACCTACGACGAGGGCAAGAAGATCGGGTGGAGAGACGGGCTTTCCGCGCTTTGGTCGATCATCAAGTTCCGCTTCGTGGATTGAGATAGTCTCGGAGCGCGTCTTGCCACGGGCGCATGTCGTCCAGACCGAGGCGCTCGAGGTGGCGGCGGGCGAGCACGGAGTAAGCTGGACGCGCTGCCCGCGCGCCGTATTCCGCCGTCGAAATCGGCTCGACGGCGACCGCGAGGCCGCACTGCCGAAAGATCTCACGGGCGAACTCGCACCAGCTCGCGCTCCCCGCGTTGGTGACGTGGTAGAGCCCGAGCAGGTCCGCCGAGCGGGTGGTGCGCCAGCGGTCGAGAAGCGCGACGGACTTGATGGCGAGGTCCAGTGCCGACGTCGGCGAGACGCGCTGGTCGTCGACGATCCGCAGCATGGTTCGTTCGGCGGCGAGCCGCAACATGGTATCGACGAAGTTCGTGCCCTTGCCGCCGCGGCCGCCCGAGCCGAACAGCGCGGAGGTGCGAATCACGATGTGGAGCGGGCTTTCCGATCGTACCGACTGCTCGCCGGCGAGCTTGGAGGCCCCGTAGACGGTGCATGGCGCGGCCGCGTCTTCCTCGACATAGGGCGTGCTGCGGTCGCCCGCGAACACGTAGTCGGTAGAGAAGTGCACGAGCATGACGCCGTGTCCTCGACAAGCCCGGGCGAGCGCCCGAGGCCCCGCCGCGTTCGTGCGAAACGCCTCTTCCACCTGCTCCTCGGCGTCGTCGACGCGGTTGAAGGCGGCCGTGTTGAAGACGGCTTCGGGGCGAAGCGCCGCGATACGCTGCTCCACCGCCGTAGCGTCCGCGATGTCGAGATTGCCGTGATCGAGAACGATCGGGGCGTCGTCGGCGAGCACGGAAGCGAGCGCCCGCCCAAGCTGGCCGCGCGCGCCGGTGATGACGATCGGCCTCACCCGACGACCCTTAGCGGAAAGCCCGCGGTCGATGCTACAGAAAGCGTCGTTTGAAGATCCTCCACGTCGATCCAGAAACCTCCTTTGGCGGCGGGGAGAGGCAAGTGGCGGGATTGATCCGCCACCTGGCGGTCCGCGGCCACGAGGCGATTCTCGCCGCACCCGCCGCGTCCCCGCTCGCCGCGATCGTGCCCGCGTCTGACGCGTCGCTGCGGCCGCTCGCGATTCGCAGCGACGTCGATCTCGTTGCAGCGCTGCGGCTGCGGCGACTGGTCGCGGTCGAGAGGCCCCACATCGTCCACCTCCACACGTCTCGGGCACACGCGATGAGCCCCTGGCTCCGGCGGAATCACCGGCCGCGCGATCGCGACTCGACGCATGGACTATCCGCTCCGAGCGGGCCCCTGGACGAACCTTCTCTACAACCGGTCCGTCGCGGCCGTCGTAGCGATCTCCGAAGAGGTGCGACGGCGCCTGCTCGCTGCCGGAGTGCGGGCCGAGCGAGTTCGCGTCATCCACAGCGCCGTCGAGCCGCCGGCGGGGTTGCCCGGCCCGCGGGTCGTGCGGCGGCCCGCCAGCGCTTCGGTATCGACGAAGCGCTGGCGATCGGCGTCGTCGCGGCGCTCGAACGACGCAAGGGCCACGACGTGCTCTTCCGCGCGCTCGCGCGCTTCGCGACAGCCGGCGGGCTGCGCGTTTGCTGCGTGGTCTGCGGCGACGGCTCCGAACGGGCGGCCCTGGAGCGGCTCGCCCGAGAGCTCGACATCGCCGGCGTCGTCGAATTTCTCGGCGAGCAGCGACAGGTCGCCGACGTGCTCGCCGCGCTCGACGTCTTCGTGATGCCCTCCCGCCACGAGGGACTCGGCGTGGCCGATCCTCGAGGCCATGGCAATGGGGCTGCCCGTCGTCGCCTCCGCCGTGGGCGGCATCCCGGAAGCCGTCGCGGCCGACCGCACGGGTCTTCTGGTCCCGCCCGAGGATCCCGACGCGCTCGCGGCGGCGATAGTCGACGCTCGGCCGGGACCGCGAGCATGCCTGCCGCATGGGCTCTCGCGGGCCGCGATCGAGTGCTCGCCGAGTTCTCGATGTAGGTGATGGCGAGCCGCTACGAGCGACTCTACGACGAGGTGAGCCGCTGATCCGGGCCGGTTGCGTGCCCCTCCGGCTTGAGAGATAACGAGCGCTCCATGGATCGCGACGAGATCAAGCGCAGCCTCAAGCGGCTGCTGATCGACGGGCTTCGCCTGCAGGGCCTTCGCGCTGACGACATCGAAGAAGCCGCGCCGATCTTCGTCGACGGGCTCGGCCTCGATTCCGTCGATGCGCTCGAGTTCGTCGTGCTGGTCGAAGAGAAGTTCAACATCCAGATCCCCGACGAGGACGTCGGCAAGCGGGCCTTCGCCTCGATCGAGGCGCTGACCGATTACGTGTCTGCGGAGCTCGCTCGGGTCGACGGAACGTGAACGCGGATCGAGCTGACGGGCACGCGCGCGGTTCCTCGACCGCGGCGTGCTCCGCTCGGAGCTCATCCGCGCACGCGATGGATCCGCCAACGGCGGCTCATCCGTTGCGGCCTCGACGGCTTCGATCGCTGCTGTCAGGGCGAAGAAGCCTCCGCCTGCAACGAGTCTCCGAAAACCGCTAGTCTCGGTGCATGCGTCGCGTGGTGATCACCGGCATCGGCAGCTGGAACGGCTTCGGCGGCGGAGTGCCGGCGTTCCTCGATGCGCTGCGCTCAGGCGCGTGCGCGATCGGTCCGATGACCGCTCTTCTCGACCGACGGCTTTCGCACGCACCGCGCGGCGGTCGCGCCGGCCAGCGGAGGTCGGCGGTTTCGTGTCCGCGCCGCTAGAATTCCGGTTGTCGCGCTCCGACCGGATGGCGGTGGCGTCGGCGCGTGAGGCCTGGCTCGCGTCGGGCATCGCGGAGGCCGGGCTCGGCAGCGAGCGGATCGGAGTCGTCATCGGCGGAACCACCGGCGGGATGCTCGAGGCCGAGGACATTCTTCGCCGTCGCCAGTCGGGGGAGCTTCGAGCGCATGCCGGCGCGCGGCCTGGTGGCGATGCCCGTCCATTCCACGGCGGACGTGCTGGCCGCCGTGTTCGGTTGCCGGGGCCCCCGGCTCACCGTCGTGACCGCCTGCTCGTCGAGCGCCAACGCGCTCGGTATCGCGGCCGATTTCATCCAGGACGGTCGTGCCGACGCGCTGCTCGCTGGCGGCACCGACGCGCATTGCAAGATGACGTACGCGGGCTTCAACGCGCTACAGGCGCTTGCTCCGGACGTGTGCCGTCCGTTCGACCGGCGTCGCGCCGGGCTCTCGCTCGGCGAAGGTGCGGCGATGTTCGTTCTCGAGGAAGAGCGGCACGCGCGCCGGCGCGGTGCGAACGTCGTGGCCGAGCTCGCCGGCTATGGAACCAGCGCCGACGCCTATCACATGACGGCGCCGGATCCGGAGGGCCGAGGCGCGGTGGTGGCGATGCAACGGGCTCTCGCGGAGGCCCGCTTGGCGCCGAACGACATCGATTACGTCAACGCACACGGCACGGGGACCTCTCAAAACGATCCGATCGAGACGCGTGCGATCAAGGCCGTGTTCGGAGCCCACGCCCGTCGGTTGGCCGTCAGCTCCACGAAGTCGCAGGCCGGTCACTGTCTCGGGGCCGCCGGCGCGATCGAGATCCTCGCCACCGTGCTCGCACTGCGGCACGGCTTTCTCCCACCGACCGTCAACCTCGAAGAGCCCGATCCGGAGTGCGATCTCGACTACGTTCCGCGCCAAGCGCGCGCTCGTGAGCTGCGCGCCGCCGTGTCCAATTCGTACGGGTTCGGCGGCAACAACACGAGCGTCGTTCTGAAGGCGTATTCATGACCGAGGCGGTGATCTCGGGCATCGGCGTCGTGAGCCCGCTCGGCGTCGGTGCCGCGGCCTTTTGGGACGCGCTCTGCTCGGGTCGAACCGCGATCGCGGAAATCCGCGGGCTCGACCCTGGTCCGACCCCGCCCCGGCTCGGCGCCGAGGTGCGCGTGATTCCCGCCCGCGAAGTCCTCCCCGCGGCTCTCGTCCGCCGCATGGACCGCGTCTCGCAAATGATCGGCGCCGCCGCCGTGCTGGCGGTGCGCGACGCTGGCCTCGCGCAGGATGCGGCGGGGGACGATCTGGGCGTCGTCGTCGGGTCGGCGCTCGGCAACCTCAGCGAGGCGGCGCAATTTCTCGATCGCGTTTTCACCAAGGGGCCGGCTTTCGCCAGCCCGATGTTGTTTCCGAATCTGGTGATGAACGCGGCTGCGAGCCAAGTGGCGATGGCGCTCGGTTGGCGCGGACCCAACCTCACGGTGTCTGCAGGCGAGATCTCGGGGGAAAGCGCGCTCGACGTGGGCATCGATCTCCTGCGCCGGCGGCAGAGCGCGCGCAGTCGTTGTGGCGGCGGGTGAGGAGCTTTCCGCGGTGGTCTTCCAGGCGCTCGCGGACTTTCGCCATCTCTCGCCGCGTCGCCGCGGGCGCGAGCGCTCGAGCCCCTTCGACGTCGATGCCAACGGACCGGTGCTCGGCGAGGGCGCGGCCGCCGTCGTGGTCGAGACGGTGGAATCGGCGGACCGTCGCGGCGCCAGCGTGCACGCGACGGATCGAACGGATTGTCCGCATTCCGCTTGCCGTCAAGAACCCCCACGTCTGGCCCGCCGCGGCGGCGGCGCGCGAGGCCGCGCACGTCCCCGTCTTCCCCGTCGACGTCGCGTTTTCCGGCGCGGATTCCTCTCCCGAGCGTGACCAGCTCGAGCTCACGCTGCTCGCCCGCATGATTCCGCCCGCCACGCCCGTGTGTTCGGTGGCCGGCGCGGTCGGCAGTCATGCGTCGCAAGGCCTCACGACCGTCTGCACCGCGGCTCTCGCGCTGTCTCGAGGCAGGATCCCGCCGGTCGTCGGTTTGCAGCGCGCGCGCCCGGACTTTCCGTTCTCGTTCCCGAGGGAGGCGCTCGTGGGCTCGAGGGCCAGCGGGTTGGTTCTCGGCGTGGCGCGGGGTGGCGCAGGGATTGCGGTCGGGATCGGGCGCGCGGAGCGGAGGCCGTGAGCGCAGGGCCCGGTCGCAGGCTCTGTCGACCGCCGGCGCTCGCCGCGCAGCTGCTTCTCGTTCCGCTCGTCTGCTCCGCTGCGGCCACGGCTCCCGACGTCCTCGCAAGGCTCCGCGAGCTCGGACGCGCGAGCGCGACGGTGAGCACGTTGCAAGCCCATTTCGCGCAGGAGAAGCACGTGACGATCGTCCGCGACGTGCTGCGCTCGTCGGGAACGTTCTGGCTCGACAAGCGAGGCCGCATCGCGTGGCAAGTCACGGAGCCCGACGCCGTGCGCATCGTCATTCGCAGGGATGGAATGTTCGTCGCCGGCAAGCGCGTCGGAGCAGAACCGGCTGGGCAAGGCGCCGAGAGCGCTACGAATTCGACCCTGTCGCCGTTGCCGATGCTCGAGGGCCTGAACGGCATCTTCGCCGGCGTTTCGGAGGAAACGGCCCGGGACTTCGAGGTGACGTTCCGCGACCACGATCGCCTGCGCCTCGTGCCGCGCTCGCGCGCGCTCTCGGTTTGGCTCTCCGCGATCGAGATCACGCTCGGCGGCGAGGCGCAAACGCCGCGCCACGTCCGGCTCGAAGAGCCGGGCGGCGACGTGACGGAGATCACGTTCAGCGACGTGACCGTGAATCCACGGCTCGACGATGCGGCGTTCGCGCCATGATCCGCCCGGGGAGCCTCGCGCTCGCGGTCGGCCTCCTCGCCGCCCTCGGCTGCCACCGAACGGCGCGGCCGCCCGCGCCGGGCGAAGCGGTCGCCAGCGACTCGCAAGCGATCGCGATCGTCGCGCGCCGCGAGGCCGAAACCCCAACGATGACCGTGACCTTCCAGCTCACCGTGCATCGGCCAGATGGGAGCGACGAGGGTAGCCGGGGCGCTGTCGTGGTTGCTCGACCCGATCGACTCCGCCTGCAGATCTTCTCCTTCGGCGTGATGACGGCCTATGACTACACCGTGAACGGCGATCGCTACCGCGTGCGGCGGCCGCTCGACCGCGTCGTAACGATCGGCCGCTTCGGTGATGGGGGAGACGGCGAGTCGGGCGCGTTCGGCGTGGACCTCCGCCCGCTGTTTCTACCTGCGGCCGCGGCCGGGTCGGCAAGCGCGCGTGACGCGGGCGATCACTTCGTGGTGGTGGTCGCCGAGGAGCGGGGGCGACGGGAGATCGACGTGTCGAAGCGTGACGGCTCGATCACCCGCGAAGCCCTTTATCGTGGCGCCGACCTCCGGGTCGTCATCGGATACGGCGACTACCGAACCGTCGACGGCGCGGCTCTTCCTTTCGTGATCGAAGTGGCCTATCCGGAAAAGAGCGTGCGCCTGACGATTCGCGTCGCCAACTTCACGCGAAATCAGCCCGTCGATCCGCGTCTGTTCGAGTTCTGATGGAGGGACGGTTTCCTTACGACCGGCTGGTTGCGGCCGTCGACCGTCGTCATCGCGCGATCCTGCTGCTCGCTGCCGGCCTGCTGGTCGCGTCCGGTCTCTCGCTCCTCCGGCTCCGCCTCGACATGGACGTGCTTTCGCAGCTCCCTTCGAGCTCGCCCGTCTTCCGCGAGTACCGCGAATTTCTACAGACATCCGGCGTCTTCGACAGCCTCGTCGTGGTGGTGACGGGCGAGCGCGACTCGATCGTGTCCTTTGCCGAGGCGTTGGCGCAGAAGCTCACGGGGAGCCCCGACATCGCGTCGATTCGCTACCGCATCGATCTCGACGACATGCGGCAGCGGTTCCTCGCGCCGTTCCGTTACGAGCTCCTGAGCGACGGCGAGCTCGAGGAGCTCGCGCACCGGCTCGAGCCCGACGCAATCGAGGCGCGCGTGCGGGGCCTGCGGCGCGCGCTCGGGATGCCGATGAGCCTCGGCGCGCGGCGTTGGATCCTCGAGGACCCGCTCGGCGTCGAAGAGCTGGTCGGTCGCTCGATCGAGCGCCGCTACGCCGATCCGCTGTTCCGTCCGTCGAGCGAGTACTTCCTCGCGCCGGGGGGCGACGCGCTTCTCCTCGTGGTGCGGCCCGTGAGATCGGCCTTCGATACGATCTTCACCGAGCGGCTGCTCGCCGAGGTGAATCGCGCCGAAGCGGAGCTCCTCGCCGATCGCTTTCGGGCGAGCGGTGTGCGCGTGGGCCATACGGGAAGCTACGTCTACGCCCTCGCCGACAGGGAGGTGCTGGAGAGCGACTTCCGCATTTATTTTTTGTTCGCGCCGCTCGCGGTGTTGATGATCTTTCACCTCGGCCTCCGGACGCTTCGCATCTTGCCGTTCGTGACCTTCCCGTTGGCTCTGACGACCGCCCTGACGTTCGCGTTGTCGCTCGCCTTCTTCCGCGGCCTGAACATGATCTCGATCGCATTCGCGGGCATCTTCTACGGCCTCGGCATCGACTCGGCCATCTATTTCTACGGGCTATTGCGGGACAAGGCCGCGGCGCGGGGAGATCTCGATCGCGGTGCGGTTCGGCTCGTGGTCACCGAGACGCTCGGCGAGATCGGCCTCGCCAACGTCGTAGCATCGGCGACCACCGCGGCTGCCTTTCTCGTGGTGGGGTTCTCCGACTTCAGCGGCGTGAGCCAGCTCGGTATCCTCACGGCGCTGGCGATGCTCCTGAACATCGTCGCGACGTTCGTCCTACTGCCGGCGATGGTTTTCGCGTGGGGCCCACGGGCGATTCCCGCCCGGCCCGCGCGGCCGAGCCGCTTTGCGGCGGGCTGCGCGCGGGTCAGTGCCCGAATCGCCGAGCGGCGAACCGCGGTGCTGGTGCTCGCGACGGTCGTCGCCGGCGCGGCGGGTCTCGCGCTACCGCGCGTGCGCTTGGACACCGATTTCACGCACCTGCAGCCGAGCGGCGGCGAGGCGCAGCGGCTCGAACGGGTGATCCGCGACAAGTTCGGGCACGTCGACGCGCAGGGAATCGCGCTGGCGCGCGCCCTCGATGTCGATGGCTGCTTGCTCGCCACCGAGCAATTGGCCGCGGTGCTCGATCGCTATCGCGAGCAGGGCCTGGTGCGCTCGTACTCGTCGCTTGCCGCGTTCTTCCCGTCCGCGGAAACCGCCGCGCGACGATTGGCGCGCTTCCGTTCGCTTCCCCGAGCGCAGGCCGCCGAGGCCTTGCGGCGCTCGCTTGCCGCTGCGGGATTCGATCCCGCCGCGTTTTCGGGCTTCTTGGGTGACCTGGTCCGCGACGAGCGGCCGCGCATCACGGTGGAGGAACAGAGCGAGGGCCCACTCGCCGCGCTCCTCGAGCAGCATGTGCGGCGCTCGGCACGAGGACTCGCGGTCGTGACGTACTTCGTTCCCGCCCCGGGTGTCTCGATCGCGACGATCCGCGACCGGCTGCGCATCGACCTGCCGGGCGTGCCGCTGACCGTGACCGGACGTGGCCTCGCCGAATCCGAGTTCGCCCGCCTACTCGAGCGCGAGCTCGCGTGGTTTCTGGGCGGCTCGCTACTCCTGAACCTCCTGCTCGTGTTCGTCGCCGAGCGGCGGATCAGCACCACGCTCGCGCTACTCTCGCCGACGCTTGCCGCCCTCGTTCTGTACCTCGGTCTGATCGGCGCGTTTGGGGTGGCGATCGACCCCGTCAATCTCATCGTCCTGCCGCTGCTCATCGGGCTCGGCGTCGACGACAGCGTGTACCTCGTCGCGCACATACGCTACGGCGGCGGCTTGCAACCCGGCATCCGCCGGGGCGCGACGCCGCTCCTCCTCGCCGTCGCCACCACGGTGGCAGGGTTCGGTTCGCTCGGCCTTTCGCGATTTCCTGCGCTCTGTCGGCTGGGGTGGCTGGCGGCGCTCGGCCTGTCGCTCTGTATGGCTGCGAGCCTGCTGCTCGTTCCGGCGCTGGCGCCCGCCCTCGTTGGCCGGGAACTGGCGACTCCGATAGCATCGGACGAGCGCCGATGACTCCGATCTCGAATGCTCTGACGATCGACGTCGAGGACTGGTATCACGATGCCGAAGGGCTCGGCGGCCCGGCGACGCCGGAGCCCGAGCCGCGTGTCGAGCGCAATCTCCATCGACTCTTGGACCTGCTCGATCGACGGAGCGTGCGTGCGACGCTCTTCTTCCTGGGCGAAGTCGTCGAGCGGTTTCCGGGGCTCGTCCGCGAGGCGTTCGCTCGTGGTCACGAAATCGCCAGCCACGGCTACTGCCATCGTCCGGTCGGGACGTGGCTGCGGCGCGAGTTCCGTGACGACGTCGAGCGATCGCTCGCGCTGCTCCAAGGTGTAACCGGGGCTCGCGTGCGCGGCTATCGCGCGCCGTATTTCTCGATCCGGGCCGACGTCCACTGGCCGGGGGACGTGCTGGCGGAGGCCGGGTTCACCTACGACTCGAGCGTGCTGCCGATCGATCGTGCGCCCGGCCTCGAGCTGGTATCGCCGCGCGCTCCGTATCGTCTCGGCAGCGGGATCTGGGAAGTGCCGGTCGCGATCAGCCGATATCTTTTCTGGAATCTGCCACTCGTCGGCGGCTTCGCCCTGCGCATGCTGCCGCTCGGCTTCGTCGAGAAGCGGCTCGCCGAGTTCAACAGCGAGGTGGGACCGGCGGTCGTCCATCTTCATCCATGGGAGATCGACGCGAGGGGACCCGAGCCACGATCGATCTCGTTCGTGGCGCGGCGCCTCAAACGGTATGGCCGGAACGGTCTCGTGACGAAGCTCGAGCGATTGCTCCGCGCTCACTCCTTCGGACCGATCGCGGACGTGTTTCCGGAAGTCGGCCCTACTGCGTCTGCGACCGAGCGCCACGACACGCCTTCGGCGTAGAGGACGGCGAGACCAACGAGGGTCCACAGCGTTTCGCGCACGCGCATTACGATTCCCACGGCGAGGCCGAGCGACGCGCTACCTCCCGCGAGCGTGAGCACACCGACCTCGGTTGCCTCGAGCGAACCGATTGCTGCCGGAATCGGGACGAGCTGGGCGACGCCCATGCCGACCATCACGCCGACCAGCGTGGGGAGGGAGATCGGCAGCGCGAAGGCGGCGGCGAGAGTCCAAAGCTCGGCGACGATGAGCCCTTCGGCGAGAAACGAAAGGCCGAGCGCGAGGAGAAAGCTCCGCGTGCGCAAGAATTCCGTAAGCTGCCTGTCGATCGACTCGAGCGAGCCGCGGGCAGACGGGAAGAAGCCGCGACGGGCAAGGATCGAGATCAACGTGCTCCCGCGATACGAATGCAGGTAGAAGCCTGCCAGCGCTGCGAAGCCGGCGATCATCCCGCCGATGACCCAGCGTGCCGGCCAGGCGGCCACGTCATTGGCGAGAAGGAACACTCCGACGTAGATCGGACCGAGAACGGAGCTCGCCGTCAGGTCGAGCATGCGGTCCGCGGCGACGCTCGCGATCGTCTGCACCCACTCGCGGCGGCGTCGGCTCAGCAGGAACGCGCGCATCGGCTCCCCGCTCAGGTGTGCCGACGGGAGAAGCGTGCTCACCGCATGCTCGGCCGCGCGGAAACCAAGGAGCGTGCGAAGCGCGGGCGGCGGCCGATCGCCCATCGCGACGAGGACGATCCTCCACCGCTTCGCATAGACCAGGAAGACCGCCGCGCTGAGCGCGAGGAACCCCGCGAGCCGCCATGGATCGACCCGCGCGAGCGCCTCGCCGATCTCGCCGAGACCGAGACGCCTGCAGAGGACGATGAAGAGGGCGAGACCGGCGACGAGGAAGGCGATGCGTTGGAGGGGACGTCTCACGCCGTCTTTGCTCAGAAGCTTCGCATCGCTCCCATGCAAAGAAAGCGTGAACGTGCCCTCCAGGTGGCTCAGCCCTCCTGAACGCCCTCGACGTCGATCTCGATCGTCACGTCGTCGCCGACGAGCAGGCCGCCGCTCTCGAGTGCCTTGTTCCAGGTGAGGCCGAAGTCCTTGCGGTTGATCGTGGTGGTACCGTGGAATCCGGCGCGCTCGTGCCCACCTGGGTCCTTGCCCTTGCCGAGGAAGCTCGCGTCGAGCACGACGGGGCGCGACACACCGTGGAGCGTGAGAGTGCCGTGCATCTTGCCCGTCTTGCCGCTCGGGTCTAGGTCGGTCACGCTCGAGCTCTGAAACGTGATCTTGGGGAATTTGGCCACGTCGAAGAAGTCGGGCGAGCGCAGGTGGTCGTCGCGCTTCTTGACGTTGGTGTTGATGGTCGCGGCGTCGATCGATCCCTCGACGCGAGTTTTCGCCGGCTCCTTTTCGTCGAAGACGATCTTGCCGTCGAAGGTCTCGAAGCGGCCCGTCACCGTCGTGAACAGATGCCGCACCCGAAACTGCACCGACGTGTGGGCGGGGTCGACGTTGTAAGTCGCTGCGAGCGACTGCGCTGCCGAAAGCAAGGCGACTGCAATCGCCGCCCAAAGCCTGATTGGATTCTTCACCGCTTCTCCCTTCCTAGCGCGACCTCGCTTCGACCGGTTTGCGCGATCGCGACCATGCCTCGTTTCTCATTCTGGTCGTCGGAAAGGTGGAATTCCTAACGAGCCGTTCGGCCACGGCGGCGCAGAGAATCACAGACGCGAAAACAACGAAAGTGGGTGGACG
This sequence comes from uncultured delta proteobacterium, assembly GCA_963712515.1. GTDB lineage: Bacteria > Desulfobacterota > Binatia > JACPRU01 > JACPRU01 > CAVQIG01. The sequence goes on along the minus strand of CAVQIG010000009.1, from coordinate 18,140 downwards.
GCGGCCGAGCGATCAAGGCACTGTAGTAGAGCTCATCAAAGCGAGGAGGGCCGTCACATGAGAAGCGTGAGGATCGACCGCGGAACAGCCACGCTGGCGGCCATGGTTCTCGTCTGCCTCGTCGGGGTCTCGTCCGTGAGGGCACACGGGAACCAGAAGCACGTGCTCGGTACGGTCACCGAGCTCGACGCGACCCATCTCGTCATCGAGACGAACGGTGGAAAGACCGAGTCGGTCCTACGCGACGCGGACACGAAATACGTACGCGGCGAGAGCCCCGCCGCGGCCGAAGATCTGAAAGTCGGCGACCGCGTGGTCGTGCACACCAAGCCAGATGGGAACCCGCCGACGGCCACGACGATCCGGTTCTCGTCGCCGAAGCACTAGGGGGAGCTCTGCGCAAGGTCTCGCCCGAGCCGAATGGCTCGCGGGCGCGGAAAGCGGCGCGACGTTTCGAAGCTCTGCGCCTTTGACAGATCGCTCCCGTCGGTCGCGATCGAAGGCAGCTGCGCACTCAGATATGAAATGCCTTCGCTTCCGCTCGCGGCTCGCAAGACTTCGAAACGTCGCGCCACTTTCCGAAGGATTCGCCCGCTGCGCTTTACTTCGGCTCGGGCGAGACCTTGCGCAGAGCTCCCCCTAGGGAACGTGCAGGAGCGCCGAGCGCGTCGACTCACCGATCGCCTGAGGCACGAGCTCGCTTCCGAACGAAAACATCGACGTCGGAGGCGATGCGTCAGTAGGCCTACGAAGTCATCCGGCACCCACCAGCTCGGCGACGAAGGGCGTCGCCGGTTGCTCGCGCAGGTCTCTCAGCGTGCCTCGCTGGATCAGGCGGCCGGCCTCCATGACTGCGATGTCCTCGCCGAAGGCTGCGGCGTCCGCCGGATCGTGGGTGACGACGATGGCCGGAAGCTTGAGCATTGCGAGCCGCGAGGGAAGGAATTGACGGAGCTGGCGGCGAACGGTGGCATCGAGCCCGGCCAGCGGCTCGTCGAGGAGGAGCGCGCGCGGCTCGGAGGCAAGCGCGCGCGCGAGAGCCACCCGCTGACCCTCGCCGCCCGAAAGAGAGCGGGGAAGCCGATCGGCAAGGTGTCCCACATCCAGCGCCTCGAGCAGCGCCCGAGCACGCTCACGTCGCTCGGCACGCCGCAGTCGATGGCGACACTCGAGGCCGAAGGTGACGTTGGCGATCGCGGTCATGTGGGGGAATAGGCCGTAGTCCTGCGGCACATAGCCGAGGCCGCGCTCTTCGGGCGCGAGATCGATCCGGCGCGCGGCGTCGAACAACGTCTCGCCATCGAGCTCGACCCGCCCGCGCAGCGGGCGCAGCGCGCCGAGCACCATGAGCAGGACGCTCGTCTTGCCCGCGCCGTTCGGACCGACCAGCACGAGAGGGCGGTCGCCGGTCTCGAGGCGGACCGCGACGTCGAGGGCACCGACCCGCCCTTCGAGCTCGATCCCGAGGCGATTCACGGCGAGCGATCCCCCGTCCGGTTCGGCGCGAGCGGTCGGAATCCGAAAGCGGCCCCGGCCGAAGCGGCGCCGGCGCGACGGAGCACGAGCAACAAGCCGAAGGCGATGACGACCAGAACGATCGAGATCGCCTGCGCCGCGCGTACGTCAGACTCGAGCGCCGTGTAGACCGCCAGCGGCAGCGTCTGGGTGCGTCCGGTCAGATTGCCCGCGAACATGAGCGTCGCGCCGAACTCGCCGAGCGATCGGGCCCAGCTCATCGCGGCGCCGGAAATCAGACCCGGCGACGCCACCGGCAGAGCGACGCGAACGAAAGCCCGCAGCGGCGAGGCGCCGAGGCTGCGCGCAACGATCCACAGATTCGGATCGAGACGGCGGAACGCCGCGGTAGCGGCGAGCACGAAGAACGGCGCCGACACGAAGACCTCGGCGAGCACGACCGCCAACGTCGTGAAGGGAACTGCGATGCCGAAGCGCGCAAAGGACGCACCAAGGAGACCTCTGCGGCCGAACGCCAGGAGCAACGCCAGCCCCCCGACCGCCGGCGGGATGACGACGGGAAGCTGGACGGCGGTCTCGATCCAGCGACTGACGGTCCCTCCCCGGCGCACGAGCAGCCAGGCGAGCGCCGTGCCGGGGAGTACCACGAGCACGAGGCTCACGCTGGTCGTGAGTAGGCTCAGGCGGAGCGCGGGCAGGACGAGGGGATGACGAAGCCCCGCGACGAGGTCCGCAAGGCCCGTGGTGATCACCAGCGCGACGATCGGCAGCAGCAGAAATCCGAGCAGCGCAGCCGCGGCGACTACGGAAAGCGCACGGCCGACAGCGCCTTTGCGGAGCCCCGGCCCGCGACGCCCCCCGCTCGCGCTCACTTGGAGTCGCCGCGAGATGCAGACTCGCCGCCCGAGAGGAAACCGGCCGCAGCGAGGGCGGCCGGGCCCTCGGGAGCTCCCACCGCTTCGACCCGAGCGTCGGCGAGCGTGCGATCGTGAGCAAGCATGAGCGCCGCGATCGAATACTCGGCGGCGACCAGACCCTCCATTCCTCTTTTCTCGCGCGTTTGCCGGCCAAAGATCAACGTGCCATCACTCCGGTCGGTGAAGCGTCCGCTTCAGAACGATCGGTTTCTGCGGGCCTGCCGACGCGAGTCGGTCGATGTCACTCCGGTGTGGTTCATGCGCCAGGCCGGCCGCTACATGGCGGAATACCGAGCTGTACGGGCGCATCACTCCTTGCTCGAAATCTGCAAGCGGCCCGAGCTGGCTGCCGAAGTCACGCTGCAGCCCGTCGAACGGCTCGGCGTCGATGCGGCGATTCTCTTCGCCGACATCTTGCTGATCCTCGAGCCGCTCGACGTTGGACTGGAATTCGCGGGCGGGGACGGGCCGAGCCTCCGCCGGCCGGTGGTGAGCACAGCCGACATCGACCGGCTTCCCGCGTTCGACGTCGAAACCGAGCTCGGCTTCGTCGCGGAATCGGTGCGCACGATCGTCAAGCGACTCGACGGTCGCGTGCCGCTCATCGGCTTCGCGGGCGGGCCCTTCACGGTCGCGAGCTACCTGATCGAAGGAGGACACTCGCGAAGCTTCGTGGCCACCAAGCGATTGATGTACGGCGAGCCCGAGGGGTGGCACCGCTTGATGTCTCGTTTGGCGACGCTGACCGCGGCGTACCTGCGCATGCAGATCGCGGCGGGGGCCGACGCGGTCCAGCTCTTCGACAGTTGGGTCGGCGCGCTCGCACCTGAAGACTATCGCCGCTTCGTGCTGCCGCATTCCCGGGCGGTTCTCGAGCCGCTCGCGGAATCGGGCGTGCCGGTCATTCACTTCGGGACGCAGACCGCGGGCCTTCTCGCCGACCTGCGGAGCGCCGGTGGCGCCGTCATCGGCGTCGATTGGCGGATCTCGCTCGCCGACGCTTGGGACCGGCTCGGTCCCGACGTCGCCGTGCAGGGGAATCTCGACCCGGTGGCGCTTCTCGCCCCTTGGTCCGTCACGGCGGAGGCGGCGCGAGGCGTTCTCGGGAGCGTCGCCGGCCGTGTCGGGCACGTGTTCAACCTCGGCCACGGCATCCTTCCGCAGACGCCCGTGGCGACGGTGGCAGACCTCGTACAGCTCGTGCACGACGAGAGCGCGTGATCGAAGGAATGAAGAGCGTCGGGCTTTCGGGCTTCGGCAGCAGCGCGGTCGACCGGGCGCTCGCGACGCGGCCTGCGCCAGGCGCGAGCCCGCCGCGTTTCGCCTCTCTGGATAGTTTCGCTTCGGGGCCGATTGACTGCCGAGCGGCCCCGGTCCATGCATTGTCCGTGGGGCTCACGTCGGGGTCGCTGCCGCGATTTCTCTTCACCGGCAGAGCGCTGCAAGTCATCGCGCACCTGCCGGACTTCGTCCGACTGTATTGGCGCTTGTTCCGCGATGGGCGCGTCTCCATCGTCGCCAAGGCCGCTCTCGTGCTCACGTTGGCCTACGTCATTTGGCCCGCCGACATCATCCCGGACTTCATACCCCTGGTGGGCGAGGTGGACGACCTCGGCGTCGTGCTGACCGGTCTGTGGCTCTTCATCCGCCTTTGTCCGCCGGAGGTCGTGCGCGAACGCGTTCGCGAGATCTCGGCGAGGAAGACGGGTGTCTAGACGAATCGTTGCCGGGGTCGCGTTGCCCGCGGTGCTCGGGCTGCTGCTCCTCGGCGCCGGCAGCGAGATCTTCGTCGATGCGCTGTGGTTCGCACACCTCGGCTATCTGGTCGTGTTCCGGACGATTCTCGGAGCCAAGATCGCGTGCTTCGCGATCGCCGCCGCCGTCGTCTTCGCGGCCGTGGCTGCGGCTGGGCTGTACGTCGTCGCCCGCGCACGCGAGCGCGGCGCGGTTCGCGTCGTGCTGCGGCGGGGCAACGGTGCCGAAACGCTGCCCGAGCTGATCGCTCCGTTCGCCGATCGGATTCCGTGGCGCGCGCTTGCGCTCGCCGTCGCGGCGCTCGTCGCCTTCCTCTTTGGGCTCGGCCAGTCGGCGAACTGGGAGACGTATCTCCTTTGGCTCTACGGCGGACGCTTCGGAGTCACCGAGCCGTTCTTGGGTCGCGATGCCGGGTTTTACGTGTTCGCGCTGCCCGCATACCGCGCCATCGTCAACGCGCTCCTCGGAGCGATCGTCTCGGCGGCTTTCGTCGGCGCGGCGCTCTTCTGGTTCCAGGGGGCGATCGATCTTCGCCGCCCCGGCGATCCCCTGCCGCCCGCGGCGATGCGCTTCGTCTCGGTCATGCTCGGCTCTTTTCTCGCGGTGAAGGGCGTCGACTACTGGCTCGGGCGCTTCGAGTTTTTGCTCGAGCCCTACGGCGCGGTGTTCGGACCCGGCTACACGGTGAGCCACCTGCGCTTGCCCCTGCAGTGGTTGCTCTGCGCGGCGGCATTCGCCGGCGCGGCGCTCGCGTATGCGAACTGTCGAGTGCGGGAGTGGCGGCTGCCGGTCGGCGCGGTGGTTCTCGTGTTCGGCGCTTCGCTGCTGTCGAGCGTGCTTCCCGACTTCTACCAGCGCCTCCGCGTGCGCCCGGACGAGCTCCGGCTCGAACATCCCTATCTGCAGCATAACATCGATCTCACGCGTCGTGCCTACGCGCTGGACAGGATTCAGCCGCGAGCGTTTCCCGGCACGACACGGCTCGACGCGGCGGCGATCGAGCGCAACCAAGCCACGTTCAAGAACATCCGCCTTTGGGATCCCGGGCCGTTGCTCGAGACCTACCGCCAGCTTCAGGTCATCCGCCTCTACTACGACTTCCACGACACCGACGTCGACCGCTACGATCTGCCCGACGGCCGACGACAGGTCATGCTTGCCGCGCGCGAAATCGTGCCGTCGCTGCTGCCCGCGAACGCGCGCACCTGGGTGAACCAGCGCCTGCAGTTCACGCATGGTTTCGGCGCCGTGATGAGCCCCGTCACGGAGTTCGAGGGCGAGGGGTTGCCTCTCTTCTTCCTGAAGGACATTCCGCCGAACTCGCCGGTGGGTCTGCGGATCGCCGAGCCGCGGATCTACTTCGGCGAGCGCACCAACGACTACGTGCTCGTCGGCGGCGCTGCCGAGGAATTCGACTATCCGAAGGGCGACGAGAACGTGACCAACCGCTATGCGGGAAGCGGCGGCGTCCCGCTCGGCTCCTTGCTTCGCCGGCTCGTCTTTGCGTGGAGCTTTCGCGATCTGAACCTACTGATCTCGGGCAATCTTCGTCCCGAGAGCCGGATTCTCTTCCGCCGCTCGATCGTGCAGATGTTGTCGCGGCTCGTGCCGTTCTTGAGGCTCGATCGCGATCCCTATGTCGTTCTCTCACACGGCCGCCTCTACTGGATCCAAGACGCGTACACGACGACCGCGACGTTCCCGTACTCCGAGCCCGTGCCGAATCTCGGATTCAACTACATTCGCAACTCGGTGAAGGTGGTGATCGACGCCTACGAGGGCACGGTCGACCTTTACGCGGTCGACGAATCCGACCCGATTCTAGCCGCCTATGCGCGCGTTTTCCCAGGTCTCTTTCGCCCGTTCGCGGACATGCCGCAGGACCTGCGGCGCCACGTTCGTTACCCCGAGGACCTCTTTCTCATCCAGGCGGAGATGTACCGTACCTACCACATGACCAGCCCCGACGTGTTCTACAACAAGGAGGACCTGTGGAACTTTCCGATCGAGTCGGCGGCTGGAACGCGATCGGCGGTGGAGCCGTACTACATCATCATGAAGATGCCGGGCGGCGAGAACGAAGAGTTCCTGCTGATGCAGCCGATGACGCCCTCGAACCGCAACAACATGGTTGCCTGGCTCGCCGCGCGCTGCGACTCGCCGAACTACGGGGAGCTGATCGAGTACGCCTTTCCGAAGGAGCGGTTGATCTACGGGCCGCAGCAGATAGAGGCGCGCATCGATCAGGACACGCTGATCTCGCAGCAGCTCTCGCTCTGGAATCAGATGGGTTCGAAGGTGATCCGCGGAAACTTGCTGGTCATCCCGGTCGAAGATGCGATCGTCTACGTCGAGCCGCTCTATCTGCGATCGGAGCAGGGGCAGATTCCGGAGATGAAGCGCGTCATCGTAGCCTACGGGGACCGCTTGGCGATGGAGACCTCGCTGGAGGCGGCGCTCGGTAAGGTGTTCGGGGCGGCGCGCCGCCACCGCCGCCGAGCGTGGAAGCGCGTCAGCCGCCGGCCGAAACCGCCGCGGAGCCGGCGCGAGACCACTACCGGGCGGCGCTCGAGGGGCTTCGCGGCGGCGATTGGGCGACGTTCGCGCGCGAGATGGAAGCGCTCGGCAAGGCACTCGAAAGCACCCCCGCACCGACACCGGCTGGTCACCCGTGAGTCGTTGCGGTAGAGGCTCTCGCCATTCGATGGACAGATCCGCATGAGCCGGTCCGTCAACCACGAAGTCGTCCGCGCCACGATCGTGCACTCGCCGCTCAGCGAGCTGCTCGGCCTCGAGATCGATGCCATCGAAGCCGATCGCGTGCGCATCCGGCTGCCTTTTCGAGCCAAGGTCACCACCGCCGGTGACATCGTCCACGGCGGAGCGATTTCGGCGCTGGTCGATACGGCCGCCACGGGCGCAGCGTGGTCCGCGGCGGACCTCTCGGCCAACCCGCGCGGCACGACGATCGCCCTCACCGTCAACTTCCTCGCCGCCGCGCGAGGTCAGGACATCGTGGCCGACGCGCGGGTGATCCAGCGCGGACGCACGATCACGGTCTGCGAGGTCGCCGTGGAGGGTGTGAACGGCAATCGCATCGCGAGCGCGCTCGTGACTTACAAGCTGGGTTAGGACCGCGCGCGCCCGGCCGTGGCGATCCCGAGCGCGTGCGCCGCGAGGCCGCAGCCGAGGGCGTCGAGGAGATGCAGCTTGGCGGCGGCGACGACCTCGGAGGGGATCGCCGACAAACGAAGCTCGGCCGTCCAGGCCGCGAAGCGCTCGGCGGGAGTCATGGCGGGCTTCAGCTATCGGGCTTCGGGTATCGGGTTTCAAGAGGATCCATGCTTCTTTTCCTTTCCCGAAGCCTGTAGCCTGAAGGCCGAGTCGTCCTTTCGTATGCGCGCATCCGAGCTCGCCTACTCCCACCGAGTGCCCGAGATGCCTCAAGCAGTGGTCGGGGACCGTGCCGTCCGCCTGCGGGCGGGGACGATCTCGCTCGTCGCCGCCGCGTTGATCTTCGCGGTCAAGTTCGTCGGCTACCAGCTCACCGGCTCGACCGCGATCCTTTCCGACGCGCTCGAGTCGGTCGTCAACATCGTCGCCGCCCTCTTCACGCTGGGGAGCCTGGCGATCGCCAGCCGACCCGCCGACGAATCCCACCCCTATGGTCACGGCAAAGTCGAGTTCCTCTCCAGCGGGTTCGAGGGCGGTCTGATCGCGTTTGCCGCGCTGGTGATCGTCTACCAAGCCGCACAGGCGCTGTGGTTCAGCCGCCAGGTGACGTCGATCGAGGAGGGCCTCGTATTGGTGATCGGTGCGGGCGTCGCCAACGCGTTGCTCGGCTACTTCCTCGTCCGTGCGGGACGCCGGATGCACTCGCCGGCGATCGAGGCGGACGGCCAGCATGTGCTCACCGACTTTTGGACGAGCGCGGGCGTCGTCGTCGGCCTGGCCCTCGTCCGCATCACCGGCGTGCAGGCGCTCGATCCGCTCGTCGCCATCGCGCTCGGCGCCAACCTGGCGATCGTCGGTGCGCGATTACTGCGGCGAGCCGTGGGAGGGCTACTCGACGAGTCGGACCGCGGGCTTCTCGCCAATCTCACGTCGGTGATCCAGACCGTGCGCCATCCCGGGGTCATCGCCATTCACCGACTTCGCGCGATCCGCTCCGGTGGCGTGGCACACGTCGATGCGCACGTCGTCGTCCCGCGCTTCTGGTCGGTGTCCGAGGCCCACGATTTCTCCGACGGCTTCGAGCTCGAGATCGTAAATGGTATCGGTCAGGACGCCGAGTGCATCTTCCACCTCGACCCCTGCCGATCCGTCTACTGCCGGAGCTGCCGGGTGGAGCCCTGCCCGGTACGGACACATGCCGTCGTCGAGGATCGGAACTGGTCGCTCGAGACGCTGACCGGCGAGGCTCCAGAAGAGTGAGGGAGAGGAATGTCCTAAGTTGCCAACGTCCCCTGTTTTGGCAGATCATCGAGTCGAGCCCGAGGAGAATCGTATGACTGAACGAGTGCGAGAAATTCTCAGCTGGTACGCGAGCGACAACCCGGGAACGAAGGCCAACTTGGCGCGCCTCCTGAACCACGGGCGCCTCGGCGGGACGGGCAAGCTCGTGATCCTGCCCGTCGACCAAGGCTTCGAGCACGGCCCGGGTCGGAGCTTCGCTCCGAATCCCGCTGGCTACGATCCGAATTATCACTTCCAGCTCGCGCTCGAGGCCGGTTGTAACGCGTACGCCGCTCCGCTCGGCTTCATCGAGGCGGGCGTGGCGCAGTTTCCCGGCGAGCTTCCGCTGATCCTGAAGCTCAACAACCACGACGTGCTCTATGACGAGAAGGACCCGTGCTCCTCGGTCACCGGCAGCGTCAAGGAAGCGCTGCGCCTCGGATGCGCGGCCGTCGGCTTCACGATCTACCCGGGCTCGTCGCGCAGCCGCGACATGTACCAGCAACTGCGCGAGATCACCGAGGAAGCGAAGAGCGTCGGGCTCGCCGTCGTCGTTTGGTCGTACCCGCGTGGCTCGGGCCTCAGCAAAGAAGGCGAGACCGCAATCGACGTCGTCGCCTACGCCGCTCACATCGCGGCCGAGCTCGGCGCGCACGTCGTCAAGGTCAAAGTGCCGACCGCGACGATCGAGTTGGCGGAGGCGAAGAAGGTCTACGAGAAGGAGCGGATTCCCGTGGGCACGATCGCCGAACGCATCCGTCACGTGGTCCAAAGCACATTCGACGGGCGCAGGATCGTGATCTTCTCGGGCGGGGCCACGAAGGGCGATCAAGACATCTTCGAGGAGGTGCGGGGCATCCGCGACGGCGGTGGTTTCGGCTCGATCATGGGCCGGAACTCGTTCCAGCGGAAGAAGCCGGACGCGATCAAGTTCCTCGACACGGTGATGCGGATCTACACGGGGGAGACGAAGTGAAAATGGGCGTCAGGCATCAAGCCTCAGGCTTCAGCAAAAGACCCCACGGTGCCTTTCCTGAAGCCCGTGAAGCCTGAAGCCCTCCCTTGACCCTTTCGTTCCACAATACCCTGACGGGCCGGATCGAGCCGTTCGAGCCGCTCGTGCCCGGAAAAGTCGGTGTCTACGTCTGCGGCGTCACGGTCTACGATCGCTGCCACGTCGGGCACGCACGCGTGTTCGTGGCTTTCGACGTGCTGCACCGCTATCTCCGCGCGCGCGGTTACGACGTCACGTTCGTGCGCAACATCACGGACGTCGACGACCGGATCATCGATCGCGCGCGTTCGCTCGGGATCGCGGCCGGCGAGCTCGCCGAGCAAAACATCGGGGAGTTCCACCGTGACGTCGCCGCTCTCGGCTGCTTGACGCCGCATCACGAGCCGCGCGCCACGGAGTGGATCGACGCCATGGTCGAGCTCGTCGCGCGGCTCCGTGACAGAGGGCTCGCCTACGAGGTCGACGGCGACGTCTACTTCTCGGTGCGCGACTTCCCGAGCTACGGCAAGCTCTCCAAGCGCCGCCTCGAAGACATGATCGCCGGGGCGCGTGTCGAGATCGACGAACGAAAGCGCGACCCGATGGACTTCGCGCTCTGGAAGTCGGTCTCGCCAGAGCGGGAGGCGGCAGGCGAGCCAGCGTGGAAGAGCCCTTGGGGAAGGGGACGGCCGGGATGGCACATCGAGTGCTCGGCGATGAGCACCTCGCTTCTCGGACAGCCCTTCGACCTCCACTGTGGGGGCGAGGACCTGATCTTCCCGCATCACGAGAACGAGATCGCCCAATCCGAGGGCGCCGCGGGCATGCCGTTCGTGCGGGCGTTCCTGCACAACAGCTTCGTGCGCATCAACGAAGAGAAGATGTCGAAGTCCCTCGGCAACGTGTTCGCGATCCGCGAGCTCGTCGAGCGATTGCCTGCCGAGGCGCTGCGCCTGTTCCTGGTCTCCACGCACTACCGGAGCCCGATGGATTTCTCGCTGGAGAGCGTCGAGGAGAGCTTTCGCGCGCTCGTGCGCCTCTACGAGACGCTGGCTCGTGCCGACGCCGCGCGAGCCCAGGCACCCGCCGCGCCCGTGTCGTTGTTTCCGCCGACCCCGCGCCTCGAGCCGTTGGTCGCGGCTCTGGACGACGACCTCAACACGGCCCGGGCGATCGCGGTGCTCTTCGATCTCGTGCGCGAGATCAATCGCCTGCTCGACGGCGGTGATGTCGCGGGCGCCGCGGCGGTGCGGCGCGATATCGCCGCCGCCGCGGCGGTGCTCGGCATCGGCGAGCGTCGCGCCGAGGACTTCCTCGGCGCGGAGCGGGCGCGCGCGCTGGCGGCAGCGGGACGGACGGCGGCCGACGTCGAGCGGTCGATCGCCGAGCGTGCCGCGGCGCGGGCGGCCAGAGATTGGCAGCGGGCAGACGCGCTTCGCCGCGATCTCTTGCAGGCGGGCATCGTGCTCGAGGACAGCGCCTCGGGCACGACGTGGCGGCCGGCGAGCTGGGGCGTGGATCCTCCGGCGCGGAAGGGCCGCCGGTAATGAGCGCCGACCTCCACGAGCGGACGCTGTCGATCGAAACGCAACCCCTCGACGACGATCGGCTTGCTGTGCATGCCGAGTTGCGTGACGTTCGGCACGTCCAGATGCCCGCCTACCTCGGCGTGGTTCGTCCCTCGGGAGTCGTCCACCACATGGCGCTCGACGTCGAGCTCGATTGCGCGCTCACGATCTCCGGCATCGATGCGGCGATGCACGCCATCCCCTACGAGCCGAGCGAGCGAACCCGGGGCGAGGGCTGCCGGAACATTCTGCCGAACTACCAACGCTTGATCGGCACGACCCTCGACGCCGGCTACGCTCTGCGCGTGATGGAGACCGTCGGCGGCCGTCTCGGTTGCTTCCACATCCTGTCGCTTGCCCAGTGCCTACCGCTTGCGGTGCGCGCCGCGTCGGGGCGACTCTGCGGGGCGGCACTGCGCATGCCGGAGGCGAGCCGCGACGTCGTCCGCGACAGTTGCGCCGAGTGGCGGGCCGAAAGTCCGAACTGGCAAGAGGTGCGCGATACGGCGGGTACGGGTTTCCGCCCATTCAGACGGGAGATCCGCATCACGGCTCGTGCCGATGAGCAGCTGCGGCTGCGGATGACGGCGAGGCTTTCTGACGGGGGGCCGGAATCGCCGGCCATGGGCGCGGAGCTGACGTTCTCCCTCGAGATCCCCACCTTCACGATACTCGAAGCACGGGCTGAGCTCTCCGGTGCGCCATTCGTCGGGTGCGGCGCGCTGCCCGCGGGTGCAGGGCGGCTTGCAGGCCTCTCCGTTGCCAAGGGTTTCACGAGCGCGGCACTCGCGCGGATCGCCGGCCCGACCGGTTGCGCGCATCTAGCGGCGCTCGTCATCGCGCTGACCCCGGCCATTCCACAAGCCTCCGGGGCGATGGCTGGCTTCCTGAACCTCAGGCCCGACCAGAAGCTTCGCAAAGGCGCGCCCGATCTTCAGATGGATAGCTGCCACATGTGGCGCGCCGACGGTCCCTTGGTGACCTTGGATCGTTCGCCTAATCGAGGCAAATCGGTGTAACCTCGTAGGCGGGTGCAATGCCGAGGGGGAGGAACGCATGAGCATGAGCCGACGTGGATTCGCGATGCTCGTTCTCGGTCTCGCCTGGGTATCGTTGTCGGCGGGGCAGGTGATCGCGCAGAAGGTCTACAAGTGGACCGACAAGGACGGGCGGGTCCACTTCTCCAACGTGTCGCCGGGCGGCGATGCCTCGGGCGAGAACGCCCCTGCCGTCCAGGGAATCGAGGCCAAGAGCCAAGAGGCTGCGCCTGCGGGCGCGGCACAGCCTCCCGCCGCGGCGCCGCCGGAGACGGCGCAAGCCGCCCCCCAGGCTGGCGCTCCCGCGGATAACTCCAGCTCGGCCGCCATCTCCGAGGAGGCGTTCTCCGCGAACGCCAGCATGACCCGCAGGCGGCTCAAGGGCGAGCTCGCGGCCGCGAAGCAGCAAGCTCAGGAGATCGCCGACAAGCTCGCGGCGCTCAAGAAGCAGGATCAGCTCGCGTCGCAGGTCGGGATCGAGATGCTGCAGAGAGCCTACGGGCCGAAGCAGAACGAGTTCAACCAGGAGGAGGCGCTGCTCAAGGAGAAGCAGAAGGCGGACCAGCGGATCGAAGAGATCCGCAAACAGTACGCCGACCTCCACGACGAGGCCGTCAAGCGCTTGGGGCACGAACCCAGCTGGTGGCTGCCGATCGAGTAGGCTTCGGCATCCGGCTTCGGCTAAGGACGTTCTGGCTCTTCCCGAAGCCTGAAGGCATCTTCAAAAGACTCGGAACGGCACCTCCCGCCCCTCCATCAGCGCCCGCACTGCCCCAACGACCCCTTCGGCGATTTTCGCGCCGAGCGCTGGGTGCCACCCCGCCGCGTGCGGGGTGACGAGGACGCGCGGCGCGGCGTAGCGTGACAGATCGGTCGGCTCCTCGGGGAACACGTCGAGCCCGAGGCCGGCGAGGTGACCGTCGTCGACCGCCTCGATGGCGGCGTCGACGTCGAGCAGCGCTCCGCGCGCCGTATTGACGAGCACGGCGCCGCGCGGCATCGCGCGGATCTCCGCTCGACCGATCATTCCCCGGTTGGACGGCGTGAGCTCGCAGTGGAGCGTGACCACCGTACTGTCGTTGAGCAGACTTTGCAGCGAAACGCCGACGGCGAGAATCGGATCGCAGCGGAGCACCCGTGCGCCGATTGCTTCCAGCACCTCGGCGATACGCGAGCCGATCACGCCGACGCCCACGACACCGACCGTTCCGATCAGCGTCGCGCCGTATTCGGCGAGCCGGGGTCGTTCCCATCGACCCCCCCGCGCAGCTTCTTGAAAGCGGCCGAGGCGGCGGGTGAGAGAAAAGATCATACCGAGGGTCGTCTCGACGACGGCGTCGCGCCGGACGAGCGGCAGCCGAGCGCAGCGGATGTTGGCGCGGCGCAGCGCCGCGAGGTCGATCTGATCGAAGCCCGAGGTCGTGGTCACGACGAGCTTGCAGCGCCGCAGCCGCTCCGTGGCGGCCGCATCCACCCGCACGGTGCTTGGCACGACCAGCACGTCGGCCTCCTCGAGCGGAGCCGCGGCTCCTGCCAGCGCGACCACGTCGACCCCCGTGGGCATGCCGGGAAGCTCGGGCGACTCGTATTCCGACCATCCCCAACGAAGCACTTTCATCGGTCCGTTATAACCCCCTTTCCATCTCCGCCGTAGGCTCCTACAGTCGGCTCGTGCGTCTGGAGGTGAAGGAACGGATCGCCGACGTCTCTCCGAGCGATTGGAATGCGCTGGTCGGCGACGGCTCGCCCTTCCTCGAATGGGAATGGCTCGCCTCGCTCGAGGAGGCGGGGTGTGTCGCCGCGCGGACGGGTTGGCTGCCCCAGCATCTCACGCTCTGGGAAGGCAAGGAGCTCGTCGGTGCCTGTCCCCTCTATGTCAAGACTCACAGCATGGGCGAGTTCGTCTTCGACCACGGCTGGGCGGAGGCGGCCGAGCGTGGCGGCATCGCTTACTATCCAAAGCTGCTCGTTGCGGTGCCATTCACGCCGGCGAGCGGCGCCCGGTTTCTCAGCCGCGGAGCAACGGACCGCAGCGGTGTGATTCGGGCGCTCGGAGAAGGGCTGAAGCAAATCTGCCGTCAGAACGCCTTCTCGTCGGTACACGTGAACTTTTGTTTGCCCGACGAGGTCGAGGCGCTCTCCTCGGTCGGCTTCGAGCACCGCGCGGGTTACCAGTACCACTGGGAGAATCCAGGTTGGCGAAATTTCGACGACTATCTCGCGGCTCTCAAGAGCAAGCGCCGCACGCAAGTACGGCGCGAGCGCCGGGAGATCGTAGAGCAGGGGATCGAGATCGAGGTGCTCGCCGGCGACGAGATTCCCGACGCGCTCTTCCCGCTCATGTTCCGGCTCTACCACTCGACGATCGACAAGCTCTACTGGGGCCGCCAATACCTGAACCGAGCCCTCTTCGATCTGCTGCGCGCCCGCTGGAAGCTGCGGCTCTGCTTCGTGATCGCGCGGCGAGGTGGGCGCGTCATCGCCGGCACGCTCAATGTTCGCAAGCACGACGTTCTCTACGGACGCTACTGGGGAAGCTTCGAAGAAGTCCGCTTCCTGCACTTCGACGTCTGCTACTACACGGCAATCGAATACTGCATCGAGGCCGGAATCCGCCGCTTCGAGCCGGGCGCTGGCGGTGAATTCAAGCATCTGCGCGGCTTCGATGCGCGGCCGACCGACAGCATGCACTACCTCGCCGACCCGCGGCTCGCACGCGCCGTCGCCGACTATCTCTCGCGCGAGCGCCGTGCCGTCGAGCATCACATCTCGCAGATGGACGAACGTAGCGCGCTGCGGCGCTGAGCCCGCGGGGCGCCTGGCGGTCTGCGCGGACAACGTTGTAAACGTCCGGAATTTGGACGAAGGAGGTCCACATGAGGCTCGAAGGCAAAGTCGCGTTGGTCACGGGCGGAGGATCGGGAATCGGACGCGCAATCTGCCTCGCGTTCGCTCGCGAAGGCGCCAGCGTCGCGGTGAACGACATCCGCGCCGAGGCGATCGAGGAGACGATCCGGGCTATGGGAGAGGGCGGAGCCCGGGCGCATCCGGTCGCCGCGGACGTCGCCGACAGCGCGGCCGTGCGAAAGATGTTCGCGTCGATCCTCGCCCGCTACGGTACGATCGACATCGTGGTCAACAACGCCGGCATCGGCGAGATCAGCGGTCAGGGCGAGATCGAAAGGATGAACCGGATCGCCGAGGCGCAGTTCCAGGAGATGGCGGCCGGCGGGCCGATCAAGACGCGCTGGGAAGTGACGCAGACGCTCGAGGATGGCGTGTTCGAGCGCATGCTGCGCGTCCACCTCTTCGGCACGTTCTATTGCACACGCGAGGCGCTCAAGGAGATGGAGAAGAAGGGCTCGGGCCGGATCGTGAACATCTCTTCGGTCGCGGGAACGTCGGGGCTGGAGGGCGCGCCGCACTATTCCGCCGCGAAGGCCGGCATCCTCGGCTTCACGCGCTCGGTGGCGCGCGAGGTCGGATTGGCGGGCGTGACGGTCAACGCGATCGCCCCCGGCCTCATCGAAACGCCAATGACCGACCCGCTGTCGCCCGTCGTCAAGCGGATGTGGACGATGAACACGCCGCTCAAGAAGTCCGGAAAGCCGGAGGACATCGCCGCCGCCGCCCTCTACCTGGCGAGCGAGGACGGGCGCTTCGTCACTGGGCAAGTGCTTAGCCCGAACGGCGGCTGGTGGATGCCGTAGAGGGACGCTTCAGGCCTAGGGCATCAAATTTAAGGGCTCCTGAAGTCTCTCTAGCGCAGCCCGAGCATGTAGCCGGGTCAGAAGGCGAGGCCGGCTTCCTGCAGGCGCTGCTCGAGGACGGGTAGGCGGTCGTGGCCCCAGAACGGCTCGCCCTGGAAGAAGAACAGCGGCACGCCGAAGACGTGATCGGCGGCGGCCTCCTCTTGCGCGCGCTGATATTCGCGCGCGCCCTCCGCGGACACATACTGCTCGAAAGCCGCGGCGGACAAGCCGAGAGACGCGAGCACCTCGCCGACGGCAGGGGCCTGATCGAGCTCGAGCTCGCGGCGAAAGAACCGCTCGTAGACAGCCCTGCTGTAGTCGAGCAGGCGCCCACGGGACTCGGCGAAGAGGCCGCCAACGAGCGCGGGCGTCGTATCGTAAACTTTCAACGGTCCTCGGATCACCAAGCCACGCGGCTTCGCGAACCGCCGCGCATCGAGGTAGGAGTAACGCGCTTTGTATTCGGAATAGACGCTCCGCTCCCCCTTTCCCTTGATGCGCAGTTGGAAGGGAATCCAGCGCAGACGAATCCGATAGCGGTCGGCGAGCGCGAAAGCGGGATCGAAGGCCAGGTACGCAAACGGACTCTTGTAGTCGGAGTACATTTTCACTTCTGCACGTTCCATCGACTAACCGTCCGGACCAGCATCGTTATCTCGCGGATTTTCAGATGTTTCTAGACCTCGCCTGGGTTGGCGGAAATTGGCTGCAATTTGGTCGGGGGTCGGGCGCGATAGGCACAATTTCGGGCACAGCCGCCTATCGAAGAACGAACCGGCGACCTGCTGATTACGAATCCGCAGGTAAGCCGTCCACTGCGTACCGTGACGTGTTGTGGCCTCGGAAAGTCGAGGGTTTCTCGTCCCGTTCTGTCCACCGTGTCCACGGGTGTCCATCGGCTTGGCTGTCAGCGTGGCTGTCAACTTCCGAGGCTTCTCTCTCCCTTCGAGGTAGACACGAAGCCGCGTTGAATTTCCGACCGCAATCGGACCGGCCTTGCTAATCTCGAATCTCATGCGACGGGGTCGAAGGGGTACCTTGCAACAGCACGAGCGGACAAGAGTAGGGACCTACCCTGACGTAGGCGCTGAGCTGATGTGGTGGCGAGGTGGCCGTTGGCTTCGGACTGCCACGTACTCGCGGCCCGTCCAAACCAACTATCAGGTTTGGGCCGTGGGGCCGGGACCGAGGTGACCGCTTTCGGCGCACACTGACCGGATCCGGACGACCAGACGGAACGATTGCGCTGTGAGGACGCGCGTTCTTCGACCTGGCATGGCACCCGCTCATTACTCCGCCGCGTGGAGAGTGGACTCTCAACCGCGGAGTGGGTCGACAGCAAGTGCGAGCGCCGAGCGCACCCGTACGTACGCCGGCAGCCCGAAGAACCGGAGCGCTCCATCGAGCGCTACGCGAACACCCGAGACCTTCCTCGAGGACGCGATACTGCGCGGCGGCGGCGAGGGACTGCCCGCCTTCATCGAGCGGGAGCTCCGCGAGTTCCTCTCTTGCGGCGTGCTCGCGCGCGGCTTCGCGCGATTTCGCTGCGACGAGTGCGGGCACGAGATCCTGGTTGCTTTTTCGTGTAAAGGCCGCGCATATGCGGAGTGGGGGAATATGCCGAGTACGGGAGCATCACGGCGGGACACATCGAAGCGTTTCGCAGGCGTGGCATCGCTGCGAGCCGGGCTCGACTTCGCAGGACCCATCAGCGGCAGCCCCTCCTGCGCGACGGCGCTTCCATGCCGTCGGAAGGAGAGTGCGATGCTGGAGTTTTATTTCGAGATGCGGTCAGGTTGCGTCAGTTCCGGCAGTGTCCGGTCGGCAAGCACCTCGACGGGTTTGCTCATTGGCTGCGCGCGGCAGGGTACAAACGAAGGCCGGGCCAGCTCCTGCTGCGAGGTGCGGCGCACCTCTGGCACTGGGCCGCGTGTGTTCGGACCGACCGGATCAATGCGGGTGCTCGGTGCGTTAGCTCGTCATCTCCGCACCTGTGTCTGCGCACACCCGTTTCGGGGAAGGGATCGCTACCACCAGGAAGGGGCACAGCGCTTCATCACGCATTTGCAACGCGGCATGGCGCTGGTCACCCCCACCCGCGCCCGAGCCCGTGCCGGGCCTGGCACGACGGCACCCGCGCGATCCTCGAGCCGCACGAGTTGATCGAGCGGCTCGCGGCTCTGGTG